>JAHHHM010000038.1 GCA_019359355.1 Microcoleus vaginatus WJT46-NPBG5
GCTACAGGCAAACCTAGTCGGATTTTGTTTAAGGTTGAAAAAGAATACGTGTATGGAAGTGGAAAATCGCTCTTTGGCAGCGATTGGATGAGTTAGCAATTACACCCGGAGTCTGTGTCTACTATCACAGAGTCTATTGAAGCTTATAAAAAAAGAATGGGTATTGAAGAAATGTTCCGCGACTGTAAAAGTGGTGGCTATAATCTAGAAAGCACTGGATTAAGAGGAGAGCGATTGAACTCAATGATTTTGGTGATGTCTCTGGCTTATTTACAGTCAACCCTGCGAGGGGGTGAAATCAACAGACATCTTGGACAAAAATATGTCTCTCGTCTCAAGGAATCCGGGAGAATCTATGGAAGACGCAGCACCTTTGGCATTGGGTTAGATGGAGAAAACTGGGTGAAAAACTTGGAACAATCTCACCAAGAGGCCACAGAATTAACCAATTTGTCCCCCCATAAACGCCGCTTTTATCAGCGAGGTCTAAGGGCGCAAACCATTATCGGCTCTACCTTATAGCTCTCTTGTTACCCCTTCAGAAAAAATTCAAGTTAAAAAAGAAGGTACTGTATAGCAGCTATATTGGCGTTTAGATTTATGAAAATGTTCATACTGTTTAATGTGAAGTCATTCAAATGTTTTACAAAAAAACTATTTTTGAATGGAAAAGCGAAATTTAAGCAATGACTGTTAGGCAAATGCTTGTTTCCAGTCCTCGATAAATTGCTGGTTTGTTCAAAACTATATTCTTTATAGCTGCTGCTGTACTAGCCAAAAGTTGTTCCTTCTTAAGCCAACACCTTCATGCCTTTGTGATTAATTGCTTTACCGATATGCCTTCTGCCGGCGAATGAACTAAATTTGATATTATTAGTGTTCCCAGCAGCATTAATTACTAACCGAATATTTGCTACTTGATCGGGAATTTTTGAACGGGCAAACATAGCCCTAGTGTTTCTTCAGCAGGGTTTCACGCAGGAGTCGTGGGCAAGACGCCAAAAGTTTACACGCTAAAGTCGGCAAAGCCTTCACCCAGAGTCCCATCCGGCAAAAACTTGCCCCCTGAATTATTCCGTACCAGGTTCAAGAATTTTAAATTCCCTAACTCCATAATTCCGGTATCATCCCCACTTGTATGGACAAGTAGAAAATATTGCTATTTAATCTAATATCTTAATAAAGTATCAGGTGAACCAGCTTGTTTTCGCTAGCCAGTTCGCTAGGATGCAGAAGTCAAACAGGGGCATCCCAAAAGTGTAGTAATTTTAAATATTATTATGAAAATTTTTGCCCCGACACTAATATCGGGGTGTTTCTTGTGAGCGATGATTAACATGAGTTGGGCACAGCATTCACGAAGGCGAACTGCTATGCCGGCACCTCAATAGGAATTATCTCAAACCGACATTAAACTGAACTCGGCGCAGAAGTGGAAGCGGCGAGTTCTTCCAAGCGTTCCTGCTGATCTTGGCCTATACAGGATTGAATCAGCTGTTCGATTTCACCTTCCAAAACAGGGGTGAGGGTAAAATTTTGTCCAAGCCGGTGATCCGTGACGCGATTATCTTTGTAATTGTAAGTACGGATCTTTTCCGAACGTGCGCCGGTGCCGACTTGGGAACGCCGCATGGATGTGACGGCTTCTTGTTGCTCCCGCAGCTTCAGCTCATAAAGCTTGGCCCGCAAAATTTGCATGGCTCGCTCTCTGTTTTGTAGCTGGGAACGCTCTTCGGTACAGAAGATCCGGATGCCAGTTGGTTTGTGGAACAAGTCAACGGCTGTTTCCACTTTGTTGACGTTTTGGCCACCGGCACCGCCTGAACGAGCCGTAGTGAGTTCAATTTCCTTCGGATCAATGTGGACTTCCACATCATCTACCTCTGGCATGACTGCCACGGTTGCCGTTGAAGTGTGGACGCGTCCGCCGGCTTCTGTTACCGGCACACGCTGTACCCGATGGACGCCGGCTTCAAATTTCAGCTTGCTATAAACTTGGTCGCCTTGAATTTCCAGAACAGCCTCTTTAAAGCCGCCCATTTCTGCTAAAGATTCGCTTACCAGTTTTACTCGCCAATTTTGGTTTTCAGCATAGCGGGAATACATCCGCAGTAAATCCCCGGCCCAAATACTGGCCTCATCACCACCTGTGCCGGCGCGGATTTCCAGCATGATGTTTTTATCATCATTCGGGTCTCGGGGCAGCAGCAATATTTTCAGGCGCGTCTCTAAGCTTTCCAGCTTGGCTTCCAGTTCTTCAACTTCCAGCGCTGCCATTTCTTGCAGATCAGGATCGCTGTTTGATTCCTTAAGCACTTGCCGAGTGCCGATCAATTCCTGCTGAGTTGTTTTCCAAATCTCATAGGTATCGACCACTTCTTCTAGAGAGGAACGAGCCTTAGCCACCCGCTGGTACTCATTCGGCTCTCTGGCCACATCTGGGTCAGCCAGACGGCGGGTTAACTCGTTGAAGGTTTGCTCAACGGATTTTAGCTTGTCGAGCAGATAAGTCTCAGCCATGTCGCGATCACCAGTCAAAATAGGAGGGTTTATCAGCGTTTTTTAGCGCTCAGCGGCTACTGTGTTTAGTGGCCTAGGGCTGAGTGCTGAGTTTTGAGTTAATTCAAAACTCAATTCCTCAAAACTTCTTGCTGACAGCCCTGCTACCTTTTCTTTTTGCCTTGCTCGCCTGCAGGAGCTTCGCTTCCCATGCCGTACTTACGCAAGAAGCGCTCAACGCGGCCTTCTGTGTCAATAATTTTCTGGGTGCCGGTGTAGTAAGGGTGGTTGCCAGACCAAACATCAACGTGCAGTTCGGGCTTTGTGGAACCAATCGTCATGACTAATTCCCCGTTGCAGTAAACCTTGGCGTCGGGATACCACTGAGGATGAATATCAGGTTTTGCCATCGTTTTCGACTCTTAATCGGTTGACTCTGAAATCATTTTAACGCTCATTGGCCTGTATCGTTTGCCCTGAGTCCTTTGCGTTTAAATAAGGGGCAAAGGACATAAGACAAAGGACGTTTGACTTAGCGCTTAGAGTATTGAGGTGCCTTACGGGCTTTACGCAGACCGTATTTCTTCCGTTCTTTGGCGCGGGGATCGCGGGTTAAATACCCTTCGATTTTCAACGGTTGGCGGTTGTCTGGGTCTAGCTGGCAAAGGGCGCGGGCCACGCCTAGGCGAATGGATTCTGCTTGGCCGGTTAATCCGCCACCTTGAACCTTAACCAGGATGTCATATTCATTTTCCAGACCCAAGGTTTCTAAGGGAGCCTTGGCAGCAGCTTGATAACCGGCATTAAATTGCAGGTAATCCTCTCCAGTTCGACCGTTGATGAGCAGCTGGCCGGTACCGGGAACGAGGCGCACTCGTGCGACGGATGATTTACGGCGTCCGGTGCCCCAGTACATGGCGCGACCGCTTTGTTCGGTTGCTTGCATTAGTCTTTTCCTCCGGGAATCGTTTGAATATTCAGGGTTTGGGGTTTTTGAGCTTCGTGGGGATGGTCGGGACCGGCGTAGACTTTCAGATTGGTGAACAGTTGTCTGCCGAGGCTGTTTTTGGGCAGCATCCCCTTCACGGCTTGCTCGACGATCCGTTCGGGGATGCGAGCTTGCAATTTGGCGAAGGTTTCTGTTTTCATGCCGCCCGGTCTGCCGGAAGTGCGCCGGTAGAGTTTCTGGGTGCGTTTTTTGCCGGTGACGTTGATTTTTTCCGCATTCACCACGATCACAAAGTCCCCTGTATCGATGTGAGGGGTATAGATGGGTTTGTTTTTCCCCCGTAAAATCATGGCGATTGCAGTGGCCAGCCGGCCTAGGCGCTGGTCAGCGGCATCCACAACGTACCAGTTTTTCTCGATAGAAGTTGGATTGGGTAGGAAAGTTTTGTTTTCGCTCATTTGTCATTATGTCCTTTGTCATCTTTAAAAAATCTTTTGTTTTTCGTCTTTTGTCATTTGCGCTGGGACAAGAGACGAAGAACCAAAGAAGAATTTGGGCATGGTGTCAAACCAGATATCTGGGGGAAACGGGGAGTCGGGATAGCCAACTCGTAGCAGGCAAAGTCCGTGAGCCGGTGCTGCATACTTGACTTCTTCACGGCGCTCGTTTGTCCACAGTTCTTGGAAATTGGCCAGCGACCGCTGTCCCCTGCCCACTTGAACCAGCAGCCCGACGAGCAGGCGCATCATGCCATAGAGGAAGCCATTGGCTTGTACTTCGATATGAAGGAATGGCCCTTGCCGGTAGCACTCAGCGACGTGTACTTCCACCCAAGAATGCTTGCGCTGCGATCCAGCTCGGTGAAAAGCAGCCAGATGATGGTAGCCAACCAGCGGTTTTAAGGCTGCTTGGATTAATGATTCATCTAAGGGGGCATGATAATAATGCCAAGCAAAGGGTTGCACAAACAAGTTGGGTTGCGCTTCTGTATAGAGGCTGTAGCGATAACGACGCCACTCGGCACAGAAGCGAGCGTGCCAGTCTGAAGGCACTGAGGCCGAGGCCCGAACCAAAACATCTTTGGGCAACCTGGTATTGAGAACTGCTGCCCACCGATGGCCCGGAATGGTGCCGGTGGCATCAAAGTGAGCGACCTGAGCTGCTGCGTGGACGCCGGCATCGGTGCGACCGGCTCCATAAAGAGTCACTGGCCGATTGAGTGCAGATTGCAAGACTTTTTCAATTTCTTCTTGCACACTTCGATGATGGGGTTGCCGTTGCCAACCATGAAAATGAGTGCCTAGGTATTGAATCACCAGGGCAATTCGCTGTGTGTTGGTTGGGCAATGTGCGCTATCCATCTTTTGCAAATTACTAACAGCTAATTGCTAATTCCCATTAGCCATCAACCATTAGCATTCGCCAATGACCAATGACCCATGACCTCAGACGAGTTCGATAATCGCCATTTCAGCATTGTCCCCTCGTCTGGGCATGGTTCGCAGAACCCGGGTATAGCCTCCGTTTCGATTGCCATACCGAGTAGCCACTTGTTCAAACAGCGCATGGACGAGCTGTTTGTCGTAGATATAGCCGAGGGCTTGCCGGCGGGCAGATAGAGAGCCATCTTTGGCCAAAGTAATGATCCGGTCAGCTTCCGAGCGAACCGCTTTGGCCCGCGTTTTTGTGGTAGTAATCCGACCGTGGCGGAGCAGCTCGGTGGTCAGCGCTCTGAGCAAAGCCCGACGCTGATCTGCCGGCTTACCGAGTTGAGGAACACGACAACCGTGACGCATAAGGAATTCTAAAGTATAATTACAAAGTGAGAAATCAGAATGAAAAAGGGAGAAGGGAGCAGTAGAAAATTAGTTTTTCCCGCGTGCTTATCCCTTGTCCCTTTTTTACGTGGTTTTCGCCGATTTTTCTTGCGGCAGCGTAATGCCTAAACGCTTCTGCAAAGCTTCAATCACTTCTTCAGCGGACTTTTGACCGAAGTTTTTGATCTCTAAAAGATCTTCTTGGCTGTAATCCAGTAAGTCGGCTACTGAGTTAATTTGCGCCCGCTTGAGACAGTTATAGGCTCGCACTGAGAGCTGCAACTCTTCAATTGGAATCTGGCTGGTTGGATCTTCTGGGAATTCGTCTGCTTTATCCAGTGTCTCAAGGTTGATATCCTTGAGCGGATTGAACAGATCAACCAAAATATTCGCAGCTTGGCTGAGGGCCTCTTGGGGGCTGAGGCTGCCATTCGTCCAGATTTCCATAATTAGCCGATCTTTCTCCAGAGAACCCCCAACGCGGGCATCCTCAACGCTGTAGTTGACTTTGCGAACCGGCATAAAGATCGCGTCAATCTGGAGAAAGTCTACAGGGGTGTCGTCTCGGCTGCGATCAACCGCTCGATAGCCTCTGCCTTTTTCAATCCGAAATTCCATTTCCAACGTAGCTCCCTCTGAGAGGGTGGCCACATATTGGTTCTGATCGACCACTTCGACCTCAGAAGGCAGATCGAACTGTGATGCCGTAACAGTTGCTGACCCATTTACGAGCAATCGACCAATCTGGGGTTGAGAGGAATAGGTTTTGAGGACAACTTCCTTCATGTTAAGGAGGATTTCCAGCACATCCTCCCGCACCCCTGGAATTGTGGCAAACTCGTGATTAACCCCCGCAATGCGGACAGCCGTCACCGCCGCACCTTCCAGGTTAGACAGTAGCACCCGCCTCAGCGCATTGCCGACCGTGGTTCCTTGCCCCCGTTCCAGCGGCTCCAAAATAAATTTGCCGTACTGACCCTGATCTTTCTCAGTGTTGGACTCTACACATTCAATCTGAAACTGCGCCACGGAGTGACCTCCCTTCTCCTTGATCCCTGGAAGGCTCACATAGCCTCCCTCTATGAATGCTGACTTGATACCCAGCTGTGTTTCCGCAGGCAAAATCCAAAGAAATTCTTTGTTGTGTTTTGCCTGTTGGCTTTCGAGTGCCTAAACTCGCCGCCGTTTCGGCGGGCGGCAGCCATTGTGGGGAATTGGGGTAATGTCCCGAATCAGTGTGATTTCTAGCCCAGCACCTTGTAAGGCACGTATCGCAGTTTCTCGACCCGATCCTGGCCCACTCACCATCACTTCTATCTGGCGCATCCCCTGGTCGCCGGCTCGTCTAGCCGCGCTCTCAGCTGCTGTTTGAGCGGCAAAGGGGGTGCCTTTTTTAGCTCCCTTGAAGCCGCTAGAGCCGGCTGAAGCCCAGGAAATCACCTCACCGTTTTGATCGGTGATCGTGACAATGGTGTTATTAAAGGTAGACTGAATGTAGGCTACCCCATTGGGGACGTTCCGTTTTTGCTTACGCGCCCCTGTTTTTTTTGGTGTTTGTCGCGCCATATCGGTCTGTTTGAGAGGGTTTTAAGTTGATTGTTGTTGAGTTTTAGAAGGCGCTTACTTCTTAGCTGCTGCCTTCTTCTTACCTGCAACGGTCCGACGGGCACCGCGACGGGTTCGAGCGTTTGTGCGGGTTCTCTGTCCCCGTACCGGCAGTCCCAAGCGATGGCGCCGACCTCGGTAGGTACCGATATCCATGAGGCGCTTGATGTTCATCCCCTCTAAGCGCCTGAGATCCCCTTCAACTTGATAGTCGCTTTCTACCGCTTCTCTTAGGGCCGCTACATCCGCGTCACTTAAATCTTTGACGCGGGTGTCAGGATTGACACCCGTGGCGGCTAGAATATCTTTGGACCTCGATAGCCCAATCCCATAAATGTAGGTCAGACCGATTTCGACGCGCTTATCGCGAGGAAGGTCTACCCCGGCAATCCGTGCCACGATTTTTTCTCCCTATTCTTTACTTTGTTGCTAAAAATCTCGAATGGACAGATGCCAGATGGACATCTCTGTGAGATTTGGGTAAGCTAACCTTGACGTTGCTTGTGTTTCGGGTTAGAACAAATTACCATGACCCGACCGCGACGACGAATGACGCGGCATTTCTCGCAAATCTTTTTGACTGATGCTCTAACTTTCATGCCTTTTTTGGCAGCACTACAAACGTAATATTATATCAATTTCTGTTGAGATTACAAAAAACTCAGCAAAATTTTCCTTGTCTGAGTTTTTAAACCGTTTTATCTAAAGCTACTTCTTGCGAAGCCGGTAAGTAATTCTCCCTTTCGTCAAGTCATAAGGCGTTAACTCGACTTTGACGCGATCTCCTGGCAAAATTTTGATGTAATTGCGCCGGATTTTGCCGGAAATATGAGCGAGAACGTTAAACCCATTATCTAGGTCAACGCGAAACATCGCATTAGGCAGGGATTCCGTCACCGTGCCTTCCATCTCAATTAAATCTTGCTTAGCCAATGTGTTTTTTCCTTGACGCGACTGTATCTAGAACTCAACCCAACAGTTTTTTTCTTTCCACTGAGTCTAAAACTGCTTAGGGCACTCTAGCTTTACATATCTTAGCAAAGCTTTCACCCAAAGCAGTCTGACACTTATCAGGCAAGCAGTCTTGACTCAGATGAAGAATTTGAGTGAACGGTCAGGCAACGCCCTCAGCCCCGTGCACTGGCGTGCAGATCAGGACTCTATGAGTTGTTTGAGTGCTGCGGTGACCTCCTGCATCGATTGATTGCCATTAACAGAAACGAGCTGCTGCTGTCCGCTGTAATAGTCAATCAGCGGTGCTGTTTGTTCTCTATAAACTTCCAGACGCCGGCGAATTGTCTCTTCGTTGTCATCCTTGCGCCCTCGGCTTAGCATTCGTTCCACCAAGACGGCATCAGGCACGTCCAAGTTGACAACGCGATCCGAATGCTGTTCTAATTCTTGGAGCAGCTTATCCAAAAAGGTAGCCTGAGTGACGTTACGCGGGAAGCCATCTAAAATCCAGCCGGCTTTAGCATCCGGTTGCCCCAGACGTTCCCGCACCATCTCCAGGATCAGCTCATCAGGCACTAACTCGCCGCGATCCATGTATCCTTGGGCTTTTTCACCCAAGGGAGTTTTTTCTGCAACGCAGGCCCGCAAAATATCGCCGGTTGAAATATGGGGAATGTGGCAAAGCTCAGCAAGTAGATGAGCTTGTGTGCCTTTACCGGCTCCTGGAGGCCCTAAAAAAATCAATCGCGTCACTACTGCTTCACCATTCCTTCGTATCGCTGGGAAATCACGTAAGTTTGAATTTGTTTCGCCGTATCGATGGCAACCCCCACTAAAATTAGTAGTGAGGTTGCACCAAGCCCCTGAAACGTCTTAACACGAGTGGCCGTTTCCACAACCGTTGGCACGATGGCCACCAAACCGAGGAAAATCGCCCCTAAGAAGGTTAGCCGGTTTAAAACGCGCTCGACATACTCACTCGTCGTCCGACCTGGACGAATACCCGGAATACTAGCTCCCATCTTTTTCAAGTTTTGAGCCATATCCACTGGGTTAACGATTAAGGAAGCATAGAAATAGCTAAAGAACAAAATCAAACTCAAGTAGAACGCTTCATAGAGAAATGGGATAGGACCACCAGGACTCAAATATTGAGCGATTTTGATTAACAGATCGTTGCGAGTGAATTGAGCTAAGGAATAAGGCAAAATCAAGACAGCTGACGCAAAGATGATGGGCATGACACCCCCTTGATTCAAACGCAGTGGCAGATAGCTTTTTTGCTCTTTATAAAGGCGTTTGCCAACTTGCCGGCGTGCTGAAATGATGGGAATGCGGCGAGTTCCTTCTTGAACAAATACAATCCCCACAATCATGATCAAGAAAACGATCAGTAGCATGATGACGCGACCGACGTTTTCCCGGCCCCCTGTTTGGGCGTATTCAATTGTTTGCCCTAAGGAGCGGGGTAGTACCGCCACAATGTTGAGGAATATTAACAGGGAAGCCCCATTACCAATGCCCCGTTCTGTAATCAGTTCTGACACCCACATGACAAACATAGAGCCGGCAGTGAGGGCCAGGGCCGTGAAGGCGATGAATAAAGGGCCAGGATTGATCGCGGCTTGGGAGTTAGAGATCCACAGGGCGATGCCAATACTTTGAATAATTGCCCATACCAAGGCCACATAGCGAGTAATCTGGGAAATTTTCCGCCGGCCCGCTTCCCCTTCATTTTTTTGCAACTCCTCTAAAGCCGGAATTGCTGCTGTCATCAGCTGCAAAATGATGGAAGCGTTAATGTATGGCAAAATTCCTAGGGCGAAAATTCCCAAGGTGCGAATGCCGCCTCCAGAGAAAAAGTCCAAAAAACCAATTAATGGACTGTTGCTAATGTTGGCTTCAAACGCATTTCGATCAACGCCCGGTACGGGTAAGAATACGCCCAATCGTACCAATATCAGCAGACCGACAGTGACAAGCAGCCGACCTCGGAGGCCGGCAGCTTGAGCCATCTGCATAAAGGTTTCTTGAGCAGTTGG
Organism: Microcoleus vaginatus WJT46-NPBG5; assembly: GCA_019359355.1. GTDB lineage: Bacteria > Cyanobacteriota > Cyanobacteriia > Cyanobacteriales > Oscillatoriaceae > FACHB-68. Next base: position 9,867 of record JAHHHM010000038.1, read on the forward strand.
AGCTTTGTCTCGACTAACGACCATTCAGGCATCCCTCTCCTACATAGATTGGCAAGGACGCTGGGCACTCCTAGCAATCGCCAAGGCTGCTAATTTCCCCTTGCAGATATAACTTCACAACTGCCACCCGCTGCTTCAATTTTGGAACGGGCGCTAGCTGTAAAGGCAGAGGCTTTTACATTAAGTGGGACGTTCAAATCCCCATCGCCTAAAATTTTCAGCGAGCCGTCATTTGATGTGACAATACCGGCCTCCATGAGTGAGGCTAAAGTCACTTCTGTATTGGCGGGGAGTGATGCCAGCGATCTTACATTAATCGTAGTGTACTGTTTACGATTAATGACGGTAAAGTGCTTAAGCTTGGGCAAGCGCCTGTAAAGAGGCATTTGACCCCCTTCAAAACCAGGCCGGGTACTGCTACCCGATCTGGCTTTTTGACCGCGCATTCCTTTGCCTGCGCTAGCACCTTGGCCGGCAGCAATCCCCCGACCTAAGCGGCGTTTGCGCTTTGTAGAGCCCTTTTTGGGCACCGCATCTTGTATTCTCATACTCTTCAGTTGTTTTTTGTCTTTTGCCCTTTATCCTTTGCCCTTCGCCCGTGGTTTTTACACCTTTGACTAGTGACAAGTGACAAGTGACTAAATGTAGAGATTTTCAATTGGAATTCCGCGCTCTTCGGCCACATCAGAAAAGGTGCGGAGAGCGGATAAGGCATTGACTGCCGCGCGGGCATTATTTAAAGGATTGTTCGAGCCAAGTTGCTTGGCTAAAATATTGCGGACACCGGCAAGTTCCAGTACCGTCCGCACAGCTCCCCCAGCAATTACCCCAGTTCCAGGTGAAGCAGGACGCATCATCACTTTAGCCCCAGTGGCCGCTCCATTTGCGGGATGAGGGATGGAATTGGACTTGGTGAGGGGAACCTCAATCAAGTGCTTTTTGCCATCAACCACGCCTTTTTTAACAGCACTGATTACGTCGCTTGCTTTGCCAACGCCAACACCTACTTGGCCCCGTTCGTTGCCAACAACGACGATCGCGCGGAAGCTGAGTTTTTTACCGCCTTTCACCACTTTGGTAACGCGACGGATCTGAACAACCCGCTCTTGCCACTCGGTTTCTTTTTCGCGATTGCGACTGCTTTTTTTACGTCGCTGTTGCTGTTGTTGTTCCGCCATAGTTTTGTCCTTTTAAGTTAGTTTTGAATTTTGATTTTTGAGTTTTGAGTCGTGATTTCATTCAAAACTTAAAACTCAAAACTCAAAACTCTTAAAAATCTAAGCCGGCTTCACGAGCGGCTTCTGCTAGCGCTTTGACACGACCGTGGTACAGGTTGCCACCGCGATCAAAAACGACTTTCTCAATGCCTTTGGCGAGTAATCGCTGTGCGATCAGCTTTCCAACTTGAGCCGACGCTTCACAGTTAGCTCCAGAGTTCAGTTCTGATTTTAGCTCTGTGTCTATTGTCGAGGCCGCCACTAAGGTCTGGTGCTGGGTGTCGTCGATCACCTGTGCGTAAATGTGCTGGTGAGAGCGAAACACTGCCAGTCTGGGACGATCTGGGGTGCCAAAGACCTGGCGTCGAACGCGCCGGTGCCGGCGCTGGATTGATTCTGTACGAGTCAGCTTCATTTCTTACCCTTACCTCCTGCCTTACCAACCTTACGTCTGACGACTTCACCGGCATAGCGAATGCCTTTGCCTTTATAGACTTCCGGCGGTCGGACAGCGCGAATTCTGGCGGCAGTGTTTCCCACGATTTCTTTATCAATGCCGCTGACAACCACATTTGTGTTGTTTTCTACGGCGATTTGGATACCTTCAGGCGGTTGAATTTCAACGGGTTTGCTGTAGCCCACGTTGAGAATCAGCGTTCGACCTTGGGTTTGCGCCCGATAACCGACGCCTTGGATTTCCAGGCGTTTTTGAAAGCCTTGGGAGACGCCATCAACCATGTTAGACACTAAGGTTCGGCATAATCCGTGGCGCTGACGTGCAGGCCGGGACTCATCCCTGCGCTTGACGTGTAATGTGCCATCTTCCTCTTCGACGGTGACTTCTGCCGGCAAAACTCTAGAAAGTTCACCTTTTGGCCCCTTAACTGCTACCTGCTGCCCCTCAATTGCGACCGTCACTTTATTGGGGATAGGAATGGGGCGCTTGCCAATGCGAGACATAACTGGTTTCTCCTTAAGAATTCAGAGTTGGGAATTCAGAATTCACACTTGGGATTGAAAAAGATTTTTTTCATGCCCCAGTTGTGATTTCTGAGTTTTACCAGACATAACAAAGCACTTCCCCACCTACGCCGGTTCGCCGAGCTTCGCGATCGGTCATAATGCCAGACGAGGTAGAAATGATGGCAATACCAATGCCCCCCAAAACTCGTGGTAATTCTTGTCGGTTTGAGTAAACCCGCAAGCCCGGCTTACTGACTCGCTTTAGTGCTGTAATAATCGGTTGCCGGTTCTTTCCTTTGTACTTTAAGGAAATCACCAGATGCCGTGTCACTCCTTCGCCTACTTCTTCATACTCAGCAATAAAACCTTCATCTTTTAAAACTTTGGCTATATTGCGAGTCATTTTAGTGGCCGGCACCTCTGTTGTTTGATGCCGCGCTAGGCTGGAGTTGCGAATGCGCGTTAGCATATCTGCAATCGTATCGTTAACCGCCATCGTTCCCTCCTTATAAAACTGCTTTAGTTAGTCCGGAAGGGCATACCCATTTCTTTGAGCAAGGCGCGGCCCTCTTCGTCGGTGTTTGCAGTTGTGATGATTGAAATGTCCATACCACGAATTTGATCGATGGTGTCGTATTCGATTTCTGGAAAAATTAGCTGCTCTCTGACGCCTAGAGTGTAATTCCCCCGGCCATCAAAACTCTTGGGACTAACGCCTCGAAAATCCCGAATTCGGGGCAGGGACAGGTTAATGAGTCGCTCTACGAAGTCGTACATCCGCTCAGACCTGAGAGTGACCATAATGCCAACCGGCATTCCTTTGCGGATTTTAAAGCCGGCGATGGCTTTTTTCGCGCGAGTCACCACCGGCTTTTGACCTGTAATAATCCCAACTTCTTTGATAGACGCTTCCATTGCCTTAGCATTCTGAGCAGCATCCCCTAACCCACGGTTAACGGTGACTTTCACAAGCTTGGGCACCTGATGAATGTTCGTATAATTGAACTGCTCCATCAGTTTTGGAACAATCGTCTCGATGTACTGAGTTTTGAGTTTTCCTGGCATAATTTTGCGATCCTTACTTTCCCTGGGCTTGGTCAGAGAATTCTTCATTTCTCGTTAGTCATTTGTCCAACGCGCTATGCACAAGGGACAGAGGACTGTTAATCAATGATTTCTCCGGTCTTTTTGAGCATCCGCACTTTACGACCTTCTTCGGTAAAGGTGTAAGAGACGCGGCTGGCAACTTTTTGTTTGTTGGAGTAAAGCATGACGTTGGAGCTGTGGATCGGGGCTTCATAGTTGATGATTTTTCCCGATTCACCTTCTTGCTGAGGTTTAACGTGCTTGGTCTTGACGTTAACCCCTTTAATCACCACTTTGCTCTCTCTAGGAAGGGTTTGGAGAATTTCTCCCACCTTACCCTTATCCTTGCCGGCAATCACCTGAACAGTGTCACCTTTTTTGACGTGCATTTTGTAGCGAACTACAGGGTTTTCACTTTTTTTGGCCATCAGAGTACCTCCGGCGCGAGGGAAACAATTTTAGTGAAGTTCTTGTCACGCAGCTCGCGAGCCACCGGCCCAAAGACGCGGGTTCCTCGCGGGTTGCCATCTTGGTTAATAATCACGGCGGCGTTATCATCAAAGCGAATGCTCATGCCACTGTCTCGGCGCAAGCCCTTACGGGTACGGACGATGACAGCACGCACGACATCCGACTTTTTGACGGCTTGATTTGGAGTGGCATCTTTAACGACGGCAATAATCACGTCGCCTACATTGGCGTATCGCCGGTTGCCCCCCAGAACGCGGATGCACATCAATTTACGTGCACCGCTGTTATCTGCCACATTTAAGTAGGTCTCTTGCTGAATCACGGTTCGGTTTCCTTTGTCCTTGTTTTAGGAGGCGCTGTTGAGAACTTCGATCACCGTCCAGCGTTTGGTGCGACTCAGGGGCCGAGTTTCCTGAATTCGGACGCGATCGCCTTCCTTACAGCGGTTTTCTTCGTCGTGAACTTTGTAACGCTGGGTGCGAACCATAATTTTGCCGTATTTAGGGTGGGGCGAGCGGTTTTCGATAGCCACCACGACGGTTTTTTGCATTTTGGCGCTGACAACCAAGCCAACTCGTTCTTTAACTGCCATGTTTACCTACTCCTGGGTTGCCGCCTGTGAGGGGACTTCTTGCGCGGATGAACGCTTGCGCTCGGCTTCTACTGTCATCAGCTGGGCCAACCGATGTCGGGCGTGCTTGAACTGATGGGATTTTTCTAGCCGGCGAGTCGCTTGTTGCAACCGCAATTCAAACAATTGGCGTTTGACTGCCAAAATTTCCTCACCCAGTTCGTCGTCACTTAAGCTTCTTACTTCTTCAATCTTGGGAAAAGGCATATTCTATGACTGCTCCTCTTCACGCGAGATGAACTTTGTTTTGATGGGCAGCTTATAGGCAGCCAAGCGCATTGCTTCACGGGCTATCTCTTCAGTGACGCCCCCAATTTCAAAGAGAATTCGACCGGGTTTGACCACGGCTACCCAGAACTCTGGCGAACCTTTACCTGAACCCATCCGGGTTTCGGCAGCCCGCATGGTTACGGGTTTGTCTGGGAAAATGCGAATCCAGATTTTGCCACCCCGGCGAATGTAACGGGTCATGGCACGACGGCTGGCTTCAATTTGGCGGGAGGTGATCCAGGCCGGTTCTAGCGCTTGTAGGGCAAACTCGCCAAAGTTGAGTGTGTTGCCTTTAGTTGCCTGACCTGTCATCCGTCCGCGCTGCTGCTTGCGGAATTTTGTTCTTTTAGGACTTAACATGATTTGTCAGTTGTCAGTTGTCAGTTGTAAGAATGCCGGCTGCCGGCGCTCAGCTGTCAGTCGTCGGCTGTGATCTTTTTGGCGGCTGACTGCTGACCGCTGACCGCTGACAGTCCCAACAGCTCACTGATGAGGTTTTACAGTTATCCTTCATTTGAGCGGTCTTCAAACTGCTGGCGGCGTCGCTGTTGCCGGCGCTTGGGCTGAGCCACGTTTGTCGGAGCCACTTCTTGCTGTCCGGGAATAATTTCGCCTTTGAAAACCCAAACTTTGACGCCTAGAATCCCATAAATGGTTTTGGCGGTGCAGTAGGAGTAGTCAATGTCTGCGCGTAAGGTGTGCAGGGGCACTCTTCCTTCGCGAGTCCACTCGGTACGGGCAATTTCCGCGCCGTTCAGACGACCGCTGACTTGTATTTTGATGCCTTCCACACCGGCTTTTTGGGCGCGTTGGATGGCTTGGCGCACAACTCGTCGGAAGGAAACCCGCCGCTCTAATTGTCCTGCGATGTATTCGGCAATCAACGCTGCATCGGCATCTACTCTAGCCACTTCCACAACATTAATGCGGATTTGGCGGTTGCCGCCACCGAGCATTTCTAGAAGGCCGGTGCGTAAACTTTCGATACCTTGGCCACCCCGCCCCACAACGACGCCCGGTCTGGCTGTGCGAACTTCAAGATCGATCTGGTCAGCTTTGCGTTCAATCCGTACCTCAGAAATCCCCGCATTACTGAGGGTTTTCTGCACGTACTTGCGGATTTTGTAATCCTCTTGCAAAACTTCTGGATAACGATTGGAATCGGCGAACCAGCGCGAGCGGTGTTCTTGGGTGACACCTAAACGAAAACCGACTGGATGTATTTTTTGTCCCACGGATGCGTCCTCTAACGACTTTAGATTTCAGATTTTGGATTTTGGATTGAATCTAAAATCTAAAATCCAAAATCCAAAATCGCTCCTGCTTTCTAATCAATCTTCTAATGCAGGAGCCACAGCCACGGTAATGTGACAGGTTGGCTTCCGAATTTGGTAAGCGCGACCTTGGGCGCGAGGCCGGAAGCGCTTGAGTGATGGCCCTTGATCCGCAAATGCCTGACTGACCGTTAGTTTAGCCGGGTCAAGCCCCAGGTTGTGTTCGGCATTGGCGACAGCTGAGCGTAGCACCGTCAGCACCGGCTCACAGGCTCGGTAAGGCATAAACTCCAGAATAATCAGCGCTTCCCGATAGGAACGCCCCCGAATCTGGTCAAGCACCCGACGCACCTTATGAGGAGACATCCGAATGTATCGCGCGATCGCTTTGACTTCTTCAGTGGTTTCAATAGCCATAATAAAATTGAGAATTGAGAATTGAGAATTGAGAATTAAGAATTAAGAATTAAAAACGATTATCTCTTTCTTCATTCTTAATTCTTTGTTCTAAATTCATCTAACGACGTGCCTTTTTATCGCCCTTAGCGTGTCCCCGGAAAGTTCGGGTCGGGGCAAATTCACCTAATTTGTGACCAACCATTTGCTCGGTCACATAGACTGGTACGTGCTGCCGTCCGTTATGGACGGCGATGGTATGACCAACCATCAGGGGCAAGATTGTTGAGGCGCGTGACCAGGTTTTGATGACCTGTTTTTCGCCTTTGGCATTCAAGTTTTCTACTTTGGTAAGCAGATGGTCAGCAACGAAAGGACCTTTTTTGAGAGAACGACCCATAGTTCAATTTTGAATCTTGGATTTTTGATTGATGCGCGGAGTCTAGATTTGGGAGGTTTTTTTGAAGCTCGAAAATCTAAAATTGAAAATTCTAGGACTCTCTACCGCCACGCCCTCGTTTGGAGGATTTACGGCGACGGCGCACAATTAAAGCGCTACTTTGTTTCTTGCGCTTACGAGTCTTGGCACCCAAAGCTGGTTTGCCCCAAGGTGTCACTGGGCCAGATCTACCGATTGGCGCTTTGCCCTCACCACCACCGTGTGGGTGATCAACAGGGTTCATCACGCTGCCTCGAACAGTGGGCCGGATGCCTTTCCAGCGAGTCCGCCCTGCTTTGCCAACTTTGATGTTTCTGGCATCAAGGTTACCAACTTGGCCAATGGTGGCATAGCATTCGCGCCGCACCATCCGGACTTCACCAGAAGGCAGTCTGAGGGTGACATAGTTGCCTTCTTTGGCCATTACCTGAGCGGTTGCACCGGCAGCCCGCACAATTTGGCCACCCCGACCGGGCGTCAGTTCTACGTTGTGGACGCCTGTCCCTAACGGGATATTGCCCAAAGGCAAGGCGTTGCCAATTTCGATAGGGGATTCTGGCCCAGAAATGATCTGGGTGCCGACGGTTAACCCAACGGGATGAAGAATGTAACGCTTTTCTCCATCTTGGTAGTACAGCAGTGCAAGCCGAGCGTTACGGTTCGGATCGTACTCAATAGCTGCAACTTTCGCAGGGATATTGTGCTTGTTACGGCGAAAGTCAACAATCCGGTAGAGGCGCTTGTGGCCCCCACCCCGGTGCCGGGTTGTAATCACACCACGATTATTCCGGCCTTTGGGGCGGTGTCTTGAGCGCGTTAACGATTTTTCTGGCTCATCACGCGTCACCTCGGAAAAGTCGGAGACGGTGCGTTGGCGGGTGCTTGGTGTGTATGGCCGGTAAGAACGGATGCCCATAACTTTTTTCTCAGTTGTCAGTTGTCTATTGTCTACTGTCCGCTGTTAGTGGCCCTTCGCTCGCTTCGGTGATGCCACTGACATCTGGCGAATTTAGACTTCTGGGAACAAGGTGATGGTATCACCCGGTGCCAAAGTTACAATTGCGCGTTTGTAGAGCGCTTTGAACCCAACAAATCGGCCAACCCGTTTCTTTTTACGCGGCGGTCTTTGAGTGTTGACACTCAGGACTTTGACATTAAACAGGTATTCAATTGCAGCTTTAATTTCTGGTTTGGTCGCTTTGGGAACAACTTCAAATGTGTATTTGTTGAGTTCCATTAACATCGTTGCTTTTTCGCTAACGATGGGGCGATGGATTAAATCGGCTAGCCCGCGCTGATTGTATTCACTCACTGTACACCTCCTGAATTTTAGCCAGTGCCTCTGCACTCACAACAATTTTGTCTGCATGAAGCAGATCAAAAATATTCAAGTTTGCTGCTGAAAGGAGCTTTAATTTCGCGACGTTGCGAGCTGATAAGTAAACGTTTTCTTCCCGCTCTTCCAAGATCAACAGAACCTTGGCGTCTGGCTCAATTCCCCAACGCGTGAAGGCGGCCAATAATTCTTTGGTTTTTGGGCGCGATAGCTGTTCTTTAAAGTCGCTCACCACGATCATGTCTTCGCCGGCCCGACTTTGGAGAACGGTCCGAAGCGCCAGACGCCGCTCTTTGCGGTTCATTTTGATGTCATAATCTCTGGGCTTAGGTCCAAAGATTACGCCGCCGCCCCGCCATAGGGGTGAACGGATAGAACCGGCACGGGCGCGACCTGTTCCTTTCTGCCGCCAAGGTTTGCGTCCGCCACCTCTGACTTCGGCTCTGGTTTTGGCGCTGGCTGTTCCCTGCCGCCCATTGACCTGTTGCATTCTCAATGCTCTGTGGACAATGTGTGCGGCGTTTTCTTCTTTCGCCACTCTTAAATCTAGCGTTGCTTCGGAGACTTCTTGTCCTTGCCAGTCTCGCACTACACAAGTAACCATGTTTTTTGTCCTTTGTCTTTTGTCTTTTGTCTTTTGTCTTTATTTCGCCTGCAAATGACGCTTGACAAATGACTACCGACCTACTATTGTTGCCGGCTTGATGCTGAGTAAGGCTCCGGGTTTACCGGGAACGGCTCCTTTAATTAGCAGCAGGTTGCGCTCGGCGTCTACGCGAACGATTTCCAGCTTGCGAATGGTGACTTGTTTGCCACCCAGGCGACCGGCCATCCGCTTGCCAGGGTAAACCCGACCGGGGGTTGTGCCTGCGCCGGTGGAACCGGGTAGTCTGTGATTTTTGGAACCGTGAGCCATTGGCCCGCGCTTAAAGTTGTGTCGTTTTTGATAGCCGGCAAAGCCTCGACCGATACTGGTGCCAACGACATCTACAATTTGGCCGGCGGTGAACATATCGGCTTTAAGTTGCTGCCCTAGTTCATACGCCTCGGTGTTATCCAAGCGATACTCAAGCAGATGACGCACCGGAGTGGTACTGGACTTGGCCAGATGCCCCAGCAGTGGTCTATTAAGAGCTTTCGGTTTTACATCGCCGTATCCAACTTGGATGGCTGTGTAGCCATCTGTTTGTTTGGTTTTAATCTGTGTAACGGGGCATGGACCGGCTTGTATGACGGTGACAGGAATCGATCTCCCTTCAGCGTCAAATACTTGGGTCATGCCGAGTTTTGTGCCAATAATACCTACAGCCACGGGTTTAAGGGTCTCCCTTTTACGCACTACTATATATTCGGATTACGGGTGCGACTTATGACCTTTGCTCCCATAAACCTTTGTCAGAACAACCAGCCAACAGCCATCTCCTAAACTTTTAGGAGATTAACTGTGAGGGCGATTTACCAACAATTTAATCAGCCTTTTGAAAGCTGCCATTTGCCGAGCATTTACTTCGGCTTGCGGAGGTTTCCCTTTTGGACTTAAGCAGTTTGCTGCTTAGTATCCGATTTAGAAGCGACAGCGCTTTGCTGACCCAGTGGGACAACAGTGCCCTCAAGCTTTCTTCCTGCTTTGCCGATCCTTTAGAAGCGCAGTGTCACATACTTTGGATCTGCTCAGGATAGACTAGGGGGTTCTGTTCCACCTCTGTCAACACTTCCGAGCGTTTGCCTCTCTTGCGAGGAGGTGTTTGCCTGAATTTTTGCCGACAATCTAAGATACTAAACCATCTTGCGGCACTTGTCTACATAAATCTCAAAATTTATTTAGACGATGGAATGAAACTCTGGCCCAAGGCGAACATCAACAGGTTCGGCAATGGGCCGGCTGGTTGTGCTACAGAGCATTAACTCTTACGGAGCCAGGAGTCAGCCGTTTCGATTTCAGAGGCTCAACTAGAATCTTTCTAATCTAACATTGATTGGCATCTGAGTTGATTAATTTTAAGGGGAAGGTCAAGGATTAATGTGTTTGGTCGTTAAAAAAGCTTGGCCTTTGATTTAAAAACAGCAAACACAGCCTAATCATGCGATTACTTAAAATCTTTTAAAATATTCCTAATAAGTATTTTGAATTTATAACGTTCCTCAAGTTTATTTTATTTCGATACCTTTCTAAATCTGTTAGTTTATGGGGTCATGCCGTTTATGATTTCTCCCCAATCCTCGCACTCAGGCATTGTAAGTGTCGTGCTGTCGGGGCGAAGTTTTCCCCGACACGTATGAACAACTCGGTATCACCGGCTTGCCCTGTGCAACCTCAGCCACCCCAATTCACGGTAAAATTCCAGCAGGCATTAACAAAACGATAAAAAGGTAGACGGCACAGTTATGGCACTGATTACTACGGGGGGCGGGTTAATCCGTGATCTGGAAAAGCACGGGGCGCTGGGACTATATGTACCTTTAGAAGGGGGATATGAAGGGCGCTATCAACGGCGGGTTAGGGCAGCCGGTTATAACACTTACAACCTTTCTGCGCGGGGTTTAGGGGATTTAGCAGCTTATTTAACCGGCACTCATGGAGTACGTCCCCCTCACCTCGGTAAAAAAGGCACGGGTAATGAGGGTGCAGTTGGCTATACCTATTATGTGCCGGCACTGATCAGCACCCAATTAGCCCAGTTACCGCCCAAGTCAAAAGGACTGGTGCTTTGGATGCTGGAAGGACAGATCCTGTCACGCCAGGAAATTGAATATTTAACGACTTTGCCTAAGATAGAACCACGAGTGAAGATCGCAATTGAGATGGGTGGCGATCGTGTCTTCCGGTGGATGCCGCTTAAGGATATGTTGGTTCCCGCTTAAGGGGAAAGAAGGAGAGGGGAAACCCATTTGCTTACCCCTACTCCTTAAATTATCTGGCTGATTTTAATACCTTTAAAGAAAACTGAGTCTCTTGGGGAGATCCTTATGCTGGAAAACCGTGACTATACCTTAATTATTGATAAAAGCGGGAGTATGTCCACGAAAGATCAACAGGGAGGTAAAAGTCGCTGGGTTGCGATGCAGGAGTCTGCCCTGGCTTTAGCAAGTAAGTGTGAGGAATTTGACCCCGATGGATTGACAGTTTACCTGTTTTCGGGCCGATTTAAACGCTACGACAACGTTACATCCAGTAGAGTCTCGCAGATATTTCAAGAAAATGAGCCTTCTGGAAGAACTGATTTAGCCGGCGTCTTGGTTGATGCGCTTAACAGTTATTTTCAACGCAAAGCAGCCCGTCAGACTAAATCCAATGGGGAGACTATTTTGGTGGTGACAGACGGGGAACCGGATGATCGCAAAGCCGTGATGAAAGTCATCATTGAAGCGTCTCGTCGGCTGGATCGCGATGAAGAATTGGCAATTTCGTTCGTGCAAGTCGGTACAGATGCCACTGCGACTCAGTTTCTCAAAGCGCTGGATGACGATCTGCAAGGTGCCGGCGCGAAGTTTGACATTGTCGATACTATCACAATGGATGATATGGAAGATCTGACCCTGACAGAAGTATTGCTCAATGCCATTATTGATTAAGGGCATCTACTCAAGGAAGCATTTAGCCGGCAGCCACTGAAAACCGTGCCGGCAGAAGACGTGAAACTGGGGAATGATTCTGAAGCGCCAGAAACCCTCGAGTTTTCACCCCTCACTGTTGATTCCTGATAGCTGAATGCTTGCTGCTCAATATCATTGTTGCAACGGTTGTTAAAAACCTTTAGGGGTTAAATGTATGGAATCGATAGAGCGCTTATTAGCTGACGTTAGAACAGAATATCAGAGTTCTGTGGAGCCGGCAGAACCAAAAACACTCACTGACTTAACTGCACAACCCTCGACAGCTTCGGCTGCAAGCGAAAACGTATTGCTCAGCAATTTCGCTACTTTACCGGAAGATAACTTATTAGCAGAACTTAAGCGCGAGTATGAAGAGACAAATGCTCTAAGTTCTGTGAAGCCGGCAAAATTAAACGTACTGCCTAACTTAACGGAGGAAATTTTTGTATTCCCGCAACTCTCATCACCTACTATACACGAAAACGGGTTGCTAAACAATTTTGTTTCCTTACCAGAAAATAACTTATTAGCGGAACTTAAAGGTGAGTACGAGGAAGAAGCCAAAGCTGAGGAACAGAAAAGACAGCAACAGCTTAAAGAAGAACAGATCCGCCAACAAAAGCTAAAACAGCAACAGCAGGAAGCCATCAGCAAACAAGCGCAAGCTTGGTTAAAAACCTTAGATCCTCTGTCAGATGAAGGACTCTGGTTTGAAGAGTTTGCTTATAAATATCCTTCAAAACAAGAGGCGGCGATTGATTATTTGCAAGCTTTGCAACAAACCCCATAAAAGCGATTTTAGAAAATTGAAATCTGAAAATCTAAAATTGCTTCGGGATTGTTAGGAAAGTGGGATAGGCTAGATCCACAAGCCATAATAACACAGGAGGTTTTCTCTTGATAAAAGGAGGTAATACTTTGGAAGCTCGTGATTACACATTAATCATCGATAAAAGCGGCAGTATGTCTACGCCAGAGCAGGCAACTGGCAGAAGTCGTTGGGATACGGCACAAGAATCTACTCTGGCACTCGCACGCAAATGCGAGCAATTTGACCCGGATGGAATTACAGTGTACTTGTTTTCAGGCAAGTTTAAACGCTATGAAAATGTAACTTCTAGTAAAGTTGCACAGATTTTTCAAGAAAACGATCCATCAGGTACAACAAATCTGGCTGCTGTTTTACAAGATGCCACCAGTAACTACTTAAAGCGTAAAGCAGGAGGTCAAACAAAAGCCAATGGCGAAACAATTTTAGTCATAACAGATGGAGAACCCGATGATCGCAGGGCGGTGATGAAGGTAATTATTGATACCTCCCGTCAAATGGAGCGAGATGAAGAATTGGCGATCTCATTTATTCAGGTTGGCAATGATCAAACAGCGACTCGGTTTCTTAAAGCTTTGGATGATGAATTGCAAGGTGCCGGCGCGAAATTTGATATTGTCGATACAGTCACCCTGGATGATATGGAAGGGATGACTTTAACAGAAGTGCTGCTCAATGCTATCGCAGACTAACTCGCCATGAATTCTTTGATTAATTCTCCAAATCAGTAATTTATACAAGGACGGGTTTTAAGCCAAATGAACTTTCGATAAGAAAGCTAATGTCCTAAACCCGTTCTTACCGGCAGCCAGATCAGGATTTTAGGGAATCCCCTTCACTCATTGCTAACAACTAACACTTGAAAGGGCAATTATGGCATTAGAAAATCGGGATTTTACATTAATTATTGATAAAAGCGGCAGTATGTCTACCCCAGATCAGGCAGGTGGCAGAAGTCGTTGGGAAGCAGCGCAAGAGTCTACTTTGGCACTTGCGCGCAAATGCGAGCAATTTGACCCGGATGGAATTACAGTTTACCTATTTTCCAGCCGATTTAAACGCTACGAAAATGTAACTTCTAGTAAAGTTGCACAGATTTTTCAAGAAAACGATCCTGCCGGCACAACAAACCTCGCCGCTGTGCTGCAAGATGCAACAAATCAATATTTTCAGCGTAAAGCAGCGGGACAGATAAAAGCCGGCGGAGAAACTATTTTAGTGGTGACAGATGGGGAACCCGATGATCGTAAAGCCGTGATGAAAGCCATTATTGAAGCATCTCGCCGGATGGATCGCGATGAAGAACTTGGCATTTCTATCATACAAGTCGGATCGGACGCCACCGCCAGCCGATTTTTAAAGGCATTGGATGATGAATTGCAAGGTGCCGGCGCGAAATTCGATATTTGTGACACGATTACCATCGATGATATGGCAGATATCACCCTAGCAGAAGTGCTGCTCAGCGCCATTAATGATTGATAAATCTACAATCAACTTGCATATTTTGTAGGAGAGAACCAGAAAAACTGAAAGCAAAAGTTAAAAGCTATTTTCCCTTAAATGGTAAAAAGTGACGAATCAAAATGCAAGCTCGTCACTTTTTACTGTCTTTTACCTTTATCTCCCCCGCACCCCCAGCACTCCCACACACCACCCAAGTAAATATGCAACATAGATGATTGAAAGCTTAAAGGGCGACTCATCTTGCCGCTAAGCGCTTATCGATGACACTGCACTCAACTTTTATCATCCTCCTTTCGACAGAGATGTCTGGGTACATTTTTGCCAGATAATGAGCAGAGAACTCACCGGCATTGTCTTCCTTAAAGCCAGGGATTTCACCCGCAATCACCGGCAGCCGGTATCCAAAGACGTAAATGCAGGGTTACAAAAAACAGCCGTTCCCTTTCTCTACGCTCAAAGCTATATACCAGTAGACACAAGCAGAAAAGGGAAGATGGGGAAAAATCTCTATAACCCATCCACAGGCGACTCGAATCAAGACTAGCTGGCAGGTTAACTGTGGTTAGTTATTTGCTTAGTTAGCGGAAGGTTATCAAACTTTCCCGTTAAATCGATACTTGTAATAAGTAAATCTAATAATTATTCGTCCAGTCCCGCTCACTCATCAACCGGCAAAAGGAATCAGCTATGTCAAGCTCACAAGCAGTCCAAGAACGTACTGACGATTTAGATGAAAAGCAGTTATTAAGAACACTCGCCGCTGTTAAGAAAGGGGACTTTTCTGTGCGAATGCCCCTCGACCAAACCGGCATGGCGGGTAAAATTGCGGATACGCTCAACGACATTATCGAACTCAATGAAAGGATGGCCGCCGAATTAGATCGGATCGGCACCGTTGTTGGGAAAGAAGGTAAAATTACCCAGCGGGCATCACTAGGAAACGCCGGCGGTTCTTGGACAGCAAGCGTTAATTCTGTCAATACCCTGATCACAGATTTAGTCCAACCTACAGCCGAAACTGCTAGAGTAATTCGGGCCGTCGCAAATGGCGATTTATCCCAAAAGATCGCACCCGAAATAGAAGGCCGGCCCCTAAAAGGAGAATTCCTTCAAACCGCCAAAATTGTTAACACAATGGTGGATCAGCTCAGTTCCTTCGCCTCAGAAGTGACACGGGTGGCGCGAGAAGTCGGTTCAGAAGGGAAATTAGGCGTGCAAGCCGAAGTTCAAGGCGTGGCCGGCACCTGGAAAGATTTAACCGATAGCGTTAACTCAATGGCCGGTAACTTAACCGCCCAAGTCCGAAATATTGCCGAAGTCACGACCGCTGTTGCTAATGGGGATCTGTCTAAGAAAATTACGGTAGATGTAAAAGGGGAAATTTTAGAGCTGAAGAACACCGTCAACATCATGGTGGATCAGCTCAACTCGTTTGCCTCGGAAGTAACACGGGTGGCGCGAGAAGTCGGTTCGGAAGGGAAATTAGGCGTACAAGCAGAAGTTCGAGGCGTTGCCGGCACCTGGAAAGATTTAACAGATAGCGTGAATTTCATGGCCGGCTCATTAACCGCCCAGGTGCGGAATATTGCCGAGGTGACGACGGCTGTAGCTAACGGGGACCTTTCTAAGAAAATCACCGTAGATGTTAGAGGGGAAATTTTAGAGCTGAAAAACACGATTAACATCATGGTGGATCAGCTTAACTCCTTTGCCTCGGAAGTGACGCGGGTGGCGCGAGAGGTGGGAACCGAAGGGAAGTTAGGCGTACAAGCGGAAGTGCGAGGGGTAGCCGGCACCTGGAAAGATTTAACCGATAGCGTTAACTCAATGGCCGGCAATCTCACAGCCCAGGTGCGGAATATCGCGGAAGTGACAACGGCTGTAGCTAACGGCGACCTTTCTAAGAAAATTACGGTAGACGTAAAAGGTGAAATTTTAGAGCTGAAAAACACCATAAATATCATGGTGGATCAGCTCAACTCCTTCGCCTCGGAAGTGACGCGGGTGGCGCGAGAGGTGGGTTCGGAAGGGAAATTAGGCGGTCAAGCAGATGTTAAGGGGGTAGCCGGCACCTGGAAAGATTTAACGGATAGCGTTAATTTCATGGCCGGCTCGTTAACTGCCCAAGTCCGAAATATTGCGGAAGTGACGACGGCTGTTGCTAACGGCGACCTCTCGAAGAAAATTACGGTAGACGTAAAAGGTGAAATTTTAGAGCTAAAAAACACCATAAACATCATGGTGGATCAGCTCAACTCCTTTGCCTCGGAAGTGACGCGGGTGGCGCGAGAGGTGGGTTCGGAAGGGAAATTAGGTGTACAAGCGGAAGTGCGAGGGGTGGCCGGCACATGGAAAGATTTAACGGATAGCGTTAACTCAATGGCCGGTAACTTAACCGCCCAGGTGCGGAATATTGCCGAGGTGACGACGGCTGTCGCGAACGGGGATCTGTCCAAGAAAATTACGGTTGACGTAAAAGGTGAAATTTTAGAGCTGAAAAACACCATAAATATCATGGTGGATCAGCTCAGCTCGTTTGCCTCGGAAGTGACGCGGGTGGCGCGAGAGGTGGGAACTGAAGGGAAGTTAGGGGTACAAGCGGAAGTTCGAGGCGTTGCCGGCACCTGGAAAGACTTAACCGACAACGTGAACTCAATGGCCGGCAACCTGACAGCCCAGGTGCGGAACATTGCCGAGGTGGCAACCGCAATCGCAAATGGCGACCTCTCCAAGAAAATTACGGTACAGGTGAAAGGTGAAATTTTAGAGCTGAAGAACACGATCAACGTCATGGTGGATCAGCTCAGCTCGTTTGCCTCGGAAGTAACACGGGTGGCGCGAGAGGTGGGTTCGGAAGGGAAATTAGGCGGCCAAGCGGATGTGCGAGGCGTCGCCGGCACCTGGAAAGACTTAACCGATAGCGTGAATTTCATGGCCGGCTCATTAACCGCCCAAGTGCGAAACATTGCCGCTGTTACGACGGCTGTTGCAAATGGCGACCTTTCTAAGAAAATTACGGTTGACGTAAAAGGTGAAATTTTAGAGCTGAAAAACACCGTCAACGTCATGGTAGACCAGCTCAACTCCTTCGCTTCAGAAGTAACGCGGGTGGCGCGAGAGGTGGGAACCGAAGGGAAATTAGGCGTACAAGCGGAAGTCCGAGGCGTTGCCGGCACCTGGAAAGACTTAACCGATAGTGTGAACTCAATGGCCGGCAATTTAACCGCCCAAGTTCGCAACATCGCGGAAGTGACGACGGCTGTCGCTAATGGCGACCTTTCTAAGAAAATTACGGTAGATGTAAAAGGTGAAATTTTAGAGCTGAAAAACACCATAAACATCATGGTGGATCAGCTCAGCTCGTTTGCCTCGGAAGTGACACGGGTGGCGCGAGAGGTGGGAACCGAAGGGAAATTAGGGGTGCAGGCGTATGTTAAGGGGGTTGCCGGCACCTGGAAAGACTTAACCGACAACGTGAACTCAATGGCTGGCAACCTGACAGCCCAGGTGCGGAACATTGCCGAAGTGACGAAAGCGGTTGCAAATGGCGACCTTTCTAAGAAGATTACCGTTGATGTCAAAGGCGAGATTTTGGAGCTGAAAAACACGATCAACGTCATGGTGGATCAGCTCAGCTCGTTTGCCTCAGAAGTAACGCGGGTGGCGCGAGAAGTCGGTTCGGAAGGGAAATTAGGCGGTCAGGCAGATGTTAAGGGCGTCGCCGGCACCTGGAAAGACCTTACCGACAACGTGAACTCAATGGCCGGCAATCTGACAGCCCAAGTGCGAGGCATCGCTCGCGTGGTGACGGCAGTTGCGAATGGCGACTTGAAGCGAAAACTGATGCTAGAGGCAAAGGGGGAAATTGAAACCTTAGCCGACACGATCAACGAGATGATCGACACGCTCGCAACGTTTGCGGATCAAGTTACCACCGTGGCGCGAGAAGTGGGTATTGAAGGGAAACTAGGCGGTCAGGCCAAAGTGCCGGGTGCTGCGGGAACCTGGAGGGCGCTGACAGACAACGTGAACGAACTGGCCGCGAATTTAACCACCCAGATCCGAACGATTGCTGAAATTGCGACCGCCGTGACAAAGGGCGATTTGACCCGAACGATTAACGTCCAAGCCGAAGGTGAGGTGGCCGTCCTTAAAGACAATATCAACCAGATGATTGCCAACCTGCGAGAAACAACGCAGAAAAACACTGAGCAAGACTGGTTGAAGACCAATTTGGCTAAGTTTACGCGGATGCTACAGGGCCAGCGAGACTTGGAGACGGTTTCCAAACTCATCCTCTCAGAATTGGCTCCTTTGGTTTCCGCCCAACATGGCGTGTTCTACCTGATGGAAGCCGGTGTCACGCATCAACCCTATTTGAAACTCCTCAGCACTTATGCTTACCGCGAGCGCAAGCATCTGGCGAATCAGTTTCACATGGGTGAAGGGTTAGTCGGACAGTGTGCCTTGGAGAGGGAACGAATTCTGCTAACTGAGGTGCCGAATGACTATATCAAGATCAGCTCTGGGTTAGGGGAATCAACGCCGCTCAATGCCGTTGTGCTGCCGGTGTTGTTTGAGGGCCAAGTGACGGCGGTGATTGAATTAGCCTCGTTCCGGCGCTTTAGTGAGATTCATCTGACATTCTTCGATCAGCTCACGGAAAGTATTGCCATCGTGCTCAATACAATTGCTGCCAGTATGCGGACTGAGGAATTACTCAAACAGTCCACAGCACTGGCAGAAGAACTGCAAACCCAGCAGAAAGAATTGACAGAGACGAACAAGCGATTAGAACAGCAAGCTCAATCGCTCAAAGCCTCTGAAGAACTGCTGAAAAACCAGCAGGAACAGCTACAGCAAACCAACGAAGAACTCGAAGAAAAAGCGCGGCTGCTGTCCGATCAAAACCGGGAAGTTGAACGCAAGAATGGCGAAATTGAACAGGCGAGACAGTCTGTGGAGGAAAAAGCCGAACAGTTGGCGCTCACTTCTAAATACAAGTCAGAGTTTTTGGCGAATATGTCGCACGAGTTGCGGACGCCGCTCAATAGCTTGTTAATTTTAGCCCGACTGCTTTCAGATAACGCCGAGGGCAATCTTAGCCCCAAGCAGGTGGAATACACCCGCACGATTCATTCTGCCGGCACCGATCTGCTGGGGTTGATTAATGACATCCTCGATTTGGCCAAAATTGAATCAGGAACCATGTCAGTGGAAATTGATCCGCTGCTGTTTACAGATTTGTCAAACCAGATGGAGCGAACATTCCGTCAAGTCGCCCAGGATAAGGGCTTGAGCTTCAGCCTTGTTTTTGATGAGAAACTGCCGAGGGCAATCTATACCGACTCGAAACGCTTGCAGCAAGTGCTGAAAAATCTGCTCTCCAACGCCTTTAAATTTACAGACTCTGGAGAGGTGCGGTTGCGAGTAGAGCAGGCCACTCAGGGATGGAGTGCTGAGCAGGAAACATTAAATCGCGCCCAGACTGTCGTTGGTTTCTCTGTGATGGACACCGGCATCGGCATCGCCCCCGAAAAACAAAAAGTCATTTTTGAAGCGTTCCAGCAGGCAGATGGCACAACCAGCCGCAAATATGGCGGCACCGGCTTGGGCTTGTCTATCAGCCGCGAAATCGCCCGACTCCTCGGCGGAGAAATTGTCTTAGTTAGCAGCCTCGGCAACGGCAGTACCTTCACGCTCTACTTGCCCCTGACCTATATGCCGCCGGTGAAACCTCCCAAGCCAGAAGAATTGCACTACCTGTCGCTGGATCGGCGGGATTCCGACGGGGGGCGTAGCAGCAATCTTTCACAATTGCGGCCGTGGAATCCAGACAAGCGTAAGGAGGAAGCCCGGTTGCTTCGCCCCGCGAGTACGGAGAATTCTACCTCCAACGGCTCTCCAGACTCAGAATTCGTGCAAGGGTTCAACAACGATCCTTCCTCCTTAGCGTTCTCGCAGCAACTAAGTGACGATCGCGATAATATTCAACCCGACGATCACGTGCTGTTGATTGTGGAGGATGACATGAACTTCGCGCGTATCCTCTTAGATCTGGCACGACAAGTCGGGTTTAAAGGGCTTGTGGCGTTGCGTAGCGAAACCGGCTTGACAATGGCCCAGGAACTTAAACCCCATGCCATCATGCTCGATATCCGGCTGCCAGGAATGGACGGCTGGACGGTTCTTGATCGCTTAAAGCATAACCCGGCAACCCGTCATATCCCGGTTCATATCCTCACGGTTGAGGCGGCGCGGCAGCGGGGGTTGAAAATGGGAGCGCTGGCTTATCTACAGAAGCCTGTTAGCAGCGAGGCGCTGCTTGAGGGGTTGGTGAATATCAAACGTTTTGTTGAGCGTCCGGTGAAGAACTTGCTGGCAGTGGTTGTTAACGAAAATCAGCGTCAAAATATTGTCGAATTGATCGGCAACAGCGATGTCGCCACCACTACAGTGGGAACGGGTGAGGAGGCGCTCTCAGCTCTAAGGGCAGGGACAACTGATGCTGTAGGCCGGCCCTACGATTGTGTCGTCATCGATTTGGATCTACCTGATATGAGCGGGTTGGAACTGATTGAGCAGATCACTCAAGAGTTTACCGCCGGCTCAGGCGCTGTTGTCCCTATGCCCATTATCGTTTACACCCAGAAAACCTTAACTGAACAGCAAACATTTGAACTCAAGCGGATTTCTGAAAGCATCATCATTAAAGCCTTGAGTTCGCCAGAAAGCCTGTTTAATGAAACCGCTTTGTTCCTGCACCGGGTTCAAGAGAATTTGCCCGAACCCAAACGGCAGATGCTGGAAAAGCTGTATCAAATAGACCCGCTTCTGATTGGCAAAAAAGTCTTAATCGTAGATGACGATGTCCGCAATATCTTCGCGCTAACCAGTATGTTAGAGCGCCATCAAATGCACGTCTTAAATGCCGAAAACGGGTCTGATGGCATTTCTAAGTTGCAAACAATACCGGACATTGATGTTGTCTTGATGGATGTGATGATGCCAACAATGGATGGGTATGAAACCATGCGCCGTATCCGCAAAATTTCTAAATTCCGCTCTCTCCCGATCATCGCCCTCACGGCTAAAGCCATGAAAGGTGATCGGGAAAAAAGTTTGGAAGCCGGGGCATCTGACTACATTACCAAGCCGGTTGATACTGAGCAGTTGCTCTCGCTACTGCGGGTCTGGCTTTATCAGTAAACCGAAAAAATGAAGAATTGAGAGGTTCAAAATTTTTCAATTCTTCATTTTACAAATTTCAATGCTCAATATTGAAGTGTCAATTTTAAATTTGCCATGTCTCACGTTTTATTAGTTGATGATGAAGAACCACTTCGGGCTAGTCTCACGTTTTCTTTAGTGCAAGAAGGCTATAAAGTGGTGACAGCAGGAGATGGGCTAAGCGCACTAGAAATGGTAAAACAAAAAGTGCCAGATATTATTATTTTGGACTTGATGTTACCGGGAATGGATGGAATGGAACTTTGCTGGCGCATTCGCGCTTTCTCAGATGTTCCTATCCTGATTTTGACTGCCAAAGATCACGATGCAGACAAAGTTTGGGGATTAAAAGCCGGCGCAGATGATTATCTCACCAAACCTTTTAACACTCGTGAGCTGATCGCCCGAATTGAAGCTATCTTGCGCCGGTGTAGCCGCAGCCCACATTCTTCACAAACAAAATAATAATGTAAACACCGTAAATGGATAAAATCGTGCATAATATTTGACGTTGAGATGCCCGCTGCGAGTGCAAAACAAAAAGGTAGCTTTCGCCTTGTTAAATAGTTGGTTATGAGGTTTATACTCTGTTTGGCTGCCATAATAAAAAGCCGCAATTAATAAATTTTTGGCTGGTTTAAATTGGAAGCTGAATGCCGGCAAAAGCTTTACGATTTCATAATAAATCCTCACTGACGAATCGCCTTAAGGAGGTGAGTTACGATTCGGATAAAATGGAATTCCATTCACGCCAAACTTTTAGCCACTTACCTGGGGCTAACTGCACTCGGTACATCGCTCCTAGCCGGCTACCTTTTGTGGGCTTTCCACGCCTCTTTCATGAAAACAAAACAGGCAGAATTAGAGACCTGGTCTATCCCTTTGAGCGAAAGCGTAGCGGATGCGCTTGAAGACAACGATTTGAGGCAAGTAAAATTGCTTGTAAAACGCTACGGTGCACCCGAAACTATCAATCTGCGAATCTTTGGGCCAGAAGGTCGCCTCTTGTCTACCTCGTCTCCACAAATAGATTGGCAAATAAAAGATTGGTTAGAGATTCCAGGCGTTAGGCAAGGACTTCAAAACAAGCGGGTGCTAGGCTTTGGCAAAGGTGTTCTTTCAAACGATGACAGAGTATTCGCCGTGCAGCCACTAAACCGCAATGGTCGGCTGATCGGTCTTTTGCGGATGTCTCTAACCCTCACTCAGTTCCAACGCCAATTTAGAACGATCATTTCTACGGTTCTGGGAACCCTGATCTTAACGTTCTTACTTTGTGCTGCAATTAGCTTATGCCTCGCTCGCAGCATGGCAACGCCGATCCAAGCCATGTCCCGATTTGCCGTGCGCCTTGGCAGTGGTCATTTAGGTGAGAAGCTCAACATCTTTGGCAGCGATGAACTAAGGCAATTAGCCATTGAATTGAACCGGATGAGCGAACGGCTGGCTTCACTCGATAATGAACGGCGAGCGTTCCTGGCAAATGTATCTCACGAACTCCGCACTCCCGTTAGCAATGTTACAGTGACCCTGGAAGCCCTAGAAAGAGGAGCTGCTGAACAACCGGAGTTACGCGCCCGGTTTATCCGAACTGCACAGGATGAGACAGTGCGCCTGTCGCGGCTAATCCAAGATTTGCTGGATTTAGGCCGGCTCGAAGCCGGTGTTGTTCATTTGGAGAAGCAACCTTTGAGCCTTCAATATCTGATCAACCGAGCGGTGGGTGCAATGGAACTACGGATGCAATCCAAAGGAATGAGTATCCAGCAAGATATGCCCGACGTACAGATACAAGGCGATCCAGAACGCTTACTCCAAGCTTTTTTAAACATCCTCGATAATGCATTTAAGTACTCCGTTTCAAACTCTAAAATATTTGTTTCTGCGCGAGTAGAAGGCTCTAAAGTTGCTGTACAAATCCGAGATCAGGGAGCAGGGATCAGCGAAACCGATCTCCCCCATATTTTTGAAGAGTTTTATACAGCCGATTCCTCTCGCAAGAAAGGTGGAACCGGCTTGGGACTAGCCATTGCTCGGCGTATTGTTGTAGCCCACGGAGGAAACATTAGCGTTCACAGTAAAGCGCCTGAAGGAGCAGTATTTACGATTTTCCTGCCCCTCACTTCTTAAAAGTTTGAGTGCAGCGTTCTGAATTTTTTATTTTTTTTTATAAACTTTGATTTAGCTTAAATTAAAAACCTAGGCTAATTTCTACTAAATTTATTTATTAACAGCTATCTTTTTCACATCTGTTTAATTGATCTAAGGTACAATTTAAAATTGCAAGTTTAACCTTATTGTTCATTTTACCTGTTTAACTATTTATCCGCTAGACAATATGCAAGCCGACCCAAAAGTTAACATTCTCCTCGTTGACGACCATCCCAAAAACTTGCTGGCCTTAGAGGCCATCCTGGAAGGACTCGGTCAGAATTTAGTCAAAGCCCAATCTGGCGAAGAAGCCTTAAGATGTCTGCTGCATCAAGATTTTGCTGTTATTCTGCTTGATGTCCAAATGCCAGGGATAGATGGATTTGAGACAGCAACGCTGATTAGAGAAAGACAGCGGACGCGGCTCACCCCGATTATTTTTCTAACAGCATTTAGCAAAAGCGATTCATTTGTATTTCAAGGTTACTCTCTGGGGGCGGTGGATTACCTGTTTAAACCCATTGAACCAGAAATCTTAATCTCTAAAGTTTCAGTATTTGTTGACCTGTTCAAGAAGACAGCAGAAGTCAAAAGACAAGCCGAAGAAATTTCCAGCTTAAATTCAGACCTAGAACAACGAGTCCTGGAACGAACCGCCCAACTAGAAGCGGCAAACCGGCTCAAAGATCAATTGTTAAGAAGCGAACAAGCAGCACGGGGGCAAGCTGAATCTGCAGAACAGCGTTTTCGCGATTTAGTCAATGGTTTAGGTCACGCAATCTTTTGGGAAGCCGATCCCTTCACTGAAAAATTTACATTTGTCAGCCAAAGTGCTGAGCAAATTCTGGGCTATCCTCTAGACAAATGGACAGAGGAACCAGATTTCTGGCTGAGCCTTTTCCATCCCGATGATCGCGACTGGGCGCAAGCTTTTGCGCGAACGGAAACCCTTGCCGGCAGAGATCATCAGTTTGAATATAGATGTGTGGCAGCAGATGGTCAGCTACTGTGGTTGCGAAACAGAGCTTATATTGTGCGCGATCACGAAGGCGCTGTCATGAAGGTGCGAGGGCTGATGATTGACATCACTGAAGCCAAACAAGCACAGGAAACACTTTCAGCGCGCGCAGAGGAACTAGCCCGCTTGACGATTGTGCTGACGCAGACGAACACGGCTTTGGAGAAACGCAACCAGGAACTCGATCAGTTTGCTTATGTGATCTCCCATGATTTGAAAGCGCCACTGCGAGCAATTGCTAACCTCTCACTGTGGCTGGAAGAAGACTTGGAGGACAAGCTGAGTGAGGATACGCAACACCAAATGAATCTACTGCGAGGGCGCGTGCATCGCATGGAAAATTTAATTAATGGTATCCTCGAATACTCCCGGGTGGGGCGCTTGAAGACGGAGTTAGAAACGGTCTCTGTTGAGGCAATCCTTAAAGATGTGATCGATTCTCTCGCCCCGCCACCCGCGTTTACGGTTGAAGTTGGCCCTGGAATGCCAACGTTAAAAACCTCGCGGTTGCTTTTAGAGCAAGTCTTTTCTAATTTGCTCAGTAATGCCATCAAGCACCATGATCGCCCTGATGGTTGTGTGAAGATTGCGGTTGAAGAGAAAAAAGATTTCTATGAGTTTTCTGTAGCCGATGATGGGCCGGGGATTGCGCCCCAATATCACGAGCGAGTGTTTGTCATTTTTCAAACGCTACAATCACGCGATACGACAGAGAACACCGGCATTGGGTTGTCTTTGGTCAAGAAAATTGTTGAAAGTGAAGGGGGCATGATCTCTATAGACTCTCAAGAAGGTCAAGGGACAGCCATTCGCTTTACGTGGCCAAAGATCGGCAAGAAAACGGAATAAGCCGTAAAGGGTGCTAGCTCAATTGGGATCGGCTGATAACCAGCTGATCAGCCTAACCGGCGATTTTTGAGGAGTCCAGATGGGCCAACTCAGGATAAATAGTTCAGAATTTGCCAAGAAAGTTGTTACCTAGACCTACGCCTCTGAAGGGTTTTCATAGATATCTTGAACATTTAAATATTCTTAACAAAAATCTCAAATAAATTGCTCAGCCCCTAAATCCGGCAGTTTCAATTGACTCGTTGCAAGGAATGTCCCCAAAGAATCGGGCTGGGATCGATAGGGATTACTGAGCCAAAATGCTATCCTCACAGGCTCTTTGAGGTGAAAATAGCGCACCGGCTCGCTTGATCAGAGCAAGCGGACTAGGGGTTGTTTGTCCTTACTTAGTAAAATTTTTGCTTTTTGTTCGTATTTTTATAAAACTTAATACATAAATTATATTTAAAATCTTTAATAAAGCTTAAAAAAGAATAGAAAGAAGATTAAGCGGTATTATGACCTGTAAGAACGATAAAAAGAGCTTTTAAGCCCTGATCTATCGATTTAACCCCTTTCTTTTCAGGGGAATATGGACAATAATGCTTTCAACAACAAGAACAGGCGAAAGCAACGCTGAACTGAAAGAGCAGCGCCAAAGTGCCGGCTCAGGCCGGCATTCATAGAGATTAAAGATTTGAGACGCAACTATTTAAGGAGATTACGAGAGTGAAACTAGCAGTTTACGGAAAAGGCGGAATCGGTAAATCTACAACCAGCTGTAACATCTCCGTGGCTCTAGCACGACGCGGTAAAAAAGTGTTGCAAATCGGCTGCGATCCGAAACATGACAGCACATTTACCCTCACCGGCTTCCTGATTCCCACGATTATTGACACGCTGCAAGAAAAGGATTATCACTACGAAGACGTTTGGCCAGAAGACGTCATTTACAAAGGCTACGGCGGCGTTGATTGCGTAGAAGCCGGTGGGCCTCCTGCGGGTGCCGGTTGTGGCGGTTACGTCGTGGGCGAAACCGTGAAACTGCTCAAAGAACTCAACGCCTTCGACGAATACGACGTCATTTTGTTTGACGTTCTCGGAGACGTAGTTTGCGGTGGATTTGCAGCACCCCTCAACTATGCCGACTACTGCATAATTGTCACCGACAACGGATTTGACGCCTTGTTTGCTGCTAACCGAATTGCGGCATCCGTGCGGGAAAAAGCCCGAACCCACCCCTTGCGCCTCGCCGGCTTAATTGGTAATCGCACCTCCAAGCGCGATTTGATCGAAAAATATATCGAAGCCGTGCCGATGCCGGTGTTAGAAGTCCTGCCGCTGATTGAAGATATTCGCGTCTCTCGCGTCAAAGGCAAAACTTTGTTTGAAATGGCAGAGACAGACCCTTCCCTCAACTACGTCTGCGACTACTACCTCAACATCGCCGACCAAATTCTGGCGCGTCCAGAAGGTGTTGTACCCAACGATGCCCCAGATCGGGAGTTGTTCTCCTTGCTGTCTGACTTCTACCTCAACCCGACCCAGCCCAAAGCCAGCAGCGAAGAAGAAAAACTAGACCTGATGATGGTATAGCTCACAGCAGTAAACACCCAAACAACCGGGATAAGAGGGAGCGAGGGTAGCTGATTGGCTAGTATGATTCAGTACAAGACTGCGGTTCTTGAAACACAAAAAATCATACTTTGTTGCAGCAAGACGGGGGATAGCAACTATGGCTTTTTTCGATGACTTCTCAAGTGCTTTAAAACAAAAGTGGTTGCAATATTACCAAGCCAATCATGACTGGCTGAGCCTGCATATCAAAGTGGCAGCCGTTAAAACCCCCGATGGTGGCAGACGCCCCACTTCTTACTTCATCCTGGGCGCGATGAATGCGCTAGAACCCAAGCTAGCGCAGTTGATGCTGCCCTTTTCTAAGCTAAATCCCGATGCAGAAACCCTGATAGAAGTGTTGGGGTTGAACTTCGATCCAGACATCGCACTCGGTAATACCCCAATCGGCGAACCGGCAGCTTATGAAGAGCAACTGACATCCACATCCATCTCGGCATCGGCACCTATTAGCCCAGCTACCGAAAACTTAGATGAGTTAACGGGTGTAAACATGGGCGTACCTTTGGCAGCCGTTGCCGGTGTTGGCGTGCTCGGTGTAGCCGCCGCAGTGGCAATGATGGAAGACACCACCGATGACTTTGATGAAGACTTACCCGATGATGAATTGGGCGGGATGGGTCTCGGTGGCTTGGCAGAGTCTACCCCTGACTTTGATGAAGAGTCTTCCGACGATGACGATCTGGTGGATATGGGGCTTGATGCGCTCGATGAAGAATCTTCGGATAACTTCGCGGGGGTGGCTGTTGCTGACTTCGGGGAAGACATATCCGATGATGAGCTAGGTGGCATCGGCCTTGATGAGCTTGATGAAGACTCTTCTGATGATTTCGACGCAGCGGCTCCCGCCGGCTTTGATGACGATACATCCGATGATGAGCTAGGTGGCATCGATCTTGATGAGTTGGGTGAAGAGTCCATTAATAACTTTGGGGCGGCGGCTGTCACTGGCTTTGATGACGATACATCCGACGATCTCGATGATGATATGGGCTTGGGCGCTCTCGATGACGATTCCACCGATGCGTTTGGAGCAGCCGTTTCCGACGATCTCGATGATGATATGGGCTTGGGCGCTCTCGATGACGATGCCACCGATGCGTTTGGAGCAGCCGTTTCCGACGATCTCGATGATGATATGGGCTTGGGCGCTCTCGATGACGATGCCACCGATGCGTTTGGAGCAGCCGTTTCCGACG
>JAHHHM010000012.1 GCA_019359355.1 Microcoleus vaginatus WJT46-NPBG5
CCGATGCGTTTGGAGCAGCCGTTTCCGACGATCTCGATGATGATATGGGCTTGGGCGCTCTCGATGACGATGCCACCGATGCGTTTGGAGCAGCCGTTTCCGACGATCTCGATGATGATATGGGCTTAGGCGCTCTCGATGACGATGCCACCGATGCGTTTGGAGCAGCCGTTTCCGACGATCTCGATGATGATATGGGCTTGGGCGCTCTCGATGACGATGCCACCGATGCGTTTGGAGCAGCCGTTTCCGACGATCTCGATGATGATATGGGCTTGGGCGCTCTCGATGACGATGCCACCGATGCGTTTGGAGCCGGCATCTCTGACGATCTCGATGATATGGGCTTGGGCGCTCTCGATGACGATTCCACCGATGCGTTTGGGGACATGGATCTAGGCGATCTTGGTGATGATATGTCTTCTCTGGGCGATGAAAGTTCAGAAGATGACTTGGGTGATATGAATTTTGGCGATTTAGGTGAAGATTCCTCTGACTTGGATGAAGCGGATCTGGATGCGCTGGCACGGGACGAATGGGATTCGGACGATGATCCAGAAATGAAAGATTTGCTGTCGGGTTTGTGAGGTCTTGTTCAAGCTTGATTTTCAGCAATCCTATAAGGAGAAAAGCGTTATTTTATGACTGTTGCTCAACCAGAAACGCTCAATTTTGAGTGTGAAACCGGCAATTACCATACCTTTTGTCCCATTAGCTGCGTGGCGTGGCTGTACCAAAAGATTGAAGATAGTTTCTTTTTGGTGATTGGTACGAAAACTTGCGGCTATTTTCTCCAAAACGCGATGGGGGTGATGATTTTTGCAGAACCCCGTTATGCAATGGCGGAATTGGAAGAAGGGGATATTTCAGCTCAGCTGAATGATTATGATGAGCTGAAGCGGCTGTGCTTGCAAATTAAGCGAGATCGCAACCCCAGCGTGATCGTGTGGATCGGCACCTGCACGACTGAAATTATCAAAATGGATTTGGAAGGCTTGGCTCCTAAGTTAGAAGCTGAGATTGGAATTCCGATTGTGACGGCTCGTGCGAATGGGCTAGACTACGCGTTCACTCAAGGGGAAGATACGGTGCTGGCGGCAATGGCGGCTCGTTGCCCAGAAAAAGCGCCGGCAGGTGAAACCCAAAAAAATGAGGGGAATGCAATTCAAAAACTGCTCAACTTCGGCAAAAAGAAGGAAGAAGTAGCAGCAGACGAAGCGGAATATGTCAACCATACACCGCTGGTTCTTTTCGGTTCTCTGCCTGATCCAGTAGTAACGCAGCTGACGCTGGAGCTGAAGAAGCAAGGAATTAAAGTCTCTGGGTGGCTGCCTTCTAAGCGTTATACCGAACTGCCGGTGATTGAAGAGGGCTATTTTGTCAGCGGGGTTAATCCTTTCCTCAGCCGCACCGCAACGACTTTGATGCGCCGGCGCAAGTGCAAACTGATCGGCTCTCCCTTCCCCATTGGGCCAGATGGCACCCGTGCTTGGATTGAGAAAATCTGCTCGGTACTAGGCATTGAACCGAAGGGTTTGGATGAACGGGAAGCGCAAATTTGGGCAAATCTGGAAGACTACCTCCAGATCATTCGCGGCAAGTCTGTCTTCTTTATGGGTGACAACCTGCTGGAAATTTCTCTGGCACGCTTCCTGATTCGCTGTGGCATGACTTGCCCCGAAATTGGGATTCCTTACATGGATAAGCGCTATCAGGCTGCTGAGCTGGCTTTGTTAGAGAAGACTTGCCACGAAATGGGTGTGCCGCTACCTAGGATTGTCGAGAAACCGGATAATTACAACCAAATTCAGCGGATTAAAGAAATTGGTGTGGATCTGGTAATCACCGGCATGGCGCACGCCAACCCCCTAGAAGCACGGGGAATTAATACTAAGTGGTCGGTTGAGTTCACATTCGCTCAAATTCACGGCTTTACGAATGCGCGTGACATTTTGGAATTGGTAACTCGTCCGCTTCGCCGCAACAACAGTCTCAAGGATTTAGGTTGGGATAAGTTGGTTAGGGAAGAAGCTAAAATTTAAGCCTTGGCTTCGATCAAATTGCTGCTGGGGTGCGGGATGCCGCGCCCCTCTTTTTTTTGGAAACAGGACCAGGATTGGAATATTAGGGCGCGATCACCGAGTCAAGAAAAAATTGAAGGTTAGGGATTTCTTGAGAGGGCGTGTTGGCTGCTTTTATTTGATTCGCCTATTCGCATTCTGGGTGATTTTGGTCTGCAAATTTACGCTCCCGATGGCATCATTTAGAGATGTTTAGGGTCTTGTCGGGGCAATTACATATAGGCATATCTAAAGGGAGCTTTAAAGCTGGGGATTCAGTTTCAGTAGCCTCATTGTGTTTATTTTCTTCCACCCCAGAATTGGCTTTAATTAAGCGACTGCGAATGGAATTTAGATGATTTTGAGAGTTGACAGCTTCTCGTGGAGTGGGAACCTCGGTGTTCGGCCAATTAGATAGATCATTACAGGGACAGGCTTCGGGTGGCATCCCCATCGTTGCCATAGGAATTGGCATGGTGCAACGTGCACACTGCATCAGTTCCCATGCCGGTGTTAGCAACTGCGCGATGGTTTCATGTGTGCCTTGTAAATAGCAGTCTCCTGAGCTAGGGGAAATAATTTTCTGCCAGCACTCTTCAAATTCTTTACTGTATTGGTTGCCATTGAAAACTTGTTTGGGTTGCAAAGCTTCTTGGCCGTTGCGAATCAAAACCTGCTTTCCCAACTGAAACCAATATGCAAGATATTGTCTGACGTGATTTTCGGATGCCATAAGTAATTTTTATTAATTTACTTGACAAAAAAACGAAAGCCTTTGCCTATTCTGTACCAATACGAATTTTCTCAATTATAAGCGTAAAGCCCTTTGCCTATTGTTACTTCAAATTTTTAGTTTTGCAATCCTCCATAAGATGTATTTAAGTAATCTTGCCTAGAAAATTATTTTTTGATGAGCTTTAGTAAAAATCTTTTCACCGGCTCACTTGAGAATTTTTGGGATCTCAAGCTAGGTTTTCTTACTTTAATGTTCAACTTATGGCTCATATTAACCTTTGATGGGGAGAAACCAAAAAGATTATTGATTAACAATTAATCTAATTTAACTAACTTCAACAAGGGGGTGGGAGCTACATTCAATTTCTTTTTAAAGGTTGTTGTTATTAAGGTAATTACTTTTCTATTTTAACGATTGTAAAAGACAATCCCCTTAGCTTCATACCTTGGATAAAACAGAAAATTTCTTAATACTGCGGCGGCAGGTTTTTCAACACCGGCATCGGCAGTGGGGAACCAAGGACGCACAAATTTAAAACATGACCGCCTGTAACCAGATAAACAGGATTAGCAATTGCACCCAACCGGCGAACTAACTGGCCAAGCCTGTCGCGAAAGGTGCGACCGAGGGGGTATGCCGGCACCACGCCCCAACCCGTTTCCTCTGCAACAAAAATCACTTCACCGGCGACATCATCTAAACTGGTCAGCAAATCTTGTAAAGTCTTCTCCCAACCGCCAACATCTTGATCTAAAAGGTTTGCTACCCAAGTTCCTAGGGAATCAACCAGCAGGCAAGTATCGGTTTGCGAGAATGAGCGAATCGTAGCCGGCAACTCCACCGGCACTTCCAGAGTCCTCCAGCCGGCAGGACGGCGGCATTGGTGCTGTTCGATGCGAGTCTGCCACTCCACATCACCGGGGTCACGCTGCGCTGTGGCCACATAAATTACGGATGTGCCGGTTTGTGCCGCCAGAGTTTCGGCCCACTCACTTTTGCCAGATCGGGCTGGGCCAGTAACTAGGGTGACTCGCCTTGGCAATGTAGCTTCAGTGTTCATCAAAGATAAACTAGGGATTGATTTTATTGGGGTTATTTGTCAGTCGTCATTATATGGGGTTAATCGCTCAGGGTTCATCTTAGCAAACGATTATCCTTTCCCTAATGGGCATTCGTAACAACCAACTCCTGACATCTGGCAACGACTTACAACCGGCTTAACTAACAATTACTTTTTTGACTTTATGCCTGTCCCCCTGGTTTCTGCGATTATCTGCACCCACAATCGAGACACCTATTTAGGCGCTGCTATTGATAGTTTACTGCGGCAGGATTTCCCAAGTTTTGAAGTGGTGGTTGTGGATAATGCGTCGAGTGATCGTACCCCAGAAGTTGTCTCCGAACGAATTTCCTACCCAATTTTGAGATACGTTCATGAACCTGTCCTTGGCCTTTCTGTGGCACGGAACACGGGCGCAAACGTTGCTACCGGCGAGATTTTAGCTTATCTCGATGATGATGCCATTGCCGGCCCTAACTGGTTAAGCGTGCTGTATTCAGCCTATCAAAGCAATGAAAAATTAGCCGTTGCCGGTGGGAAAGTTACTTTGCTTTGGCCGGCTGCTGTGAGTGCGCCTAATTGGCTTTCCCCAGGACTTGCCGGCAACTTAGGCGCTTACGATCTCGGAGATGATGTTATTTATATTAACAATCCAGGCATGACCCCCAGAGGGTTAAACTACTCAATTCGCCGGTCATTTCTGGCGCAAATTGGCGGCTTCGATCTTAATCTAGGTCGCGTTGGCAAAAAGTTATTATCAAATGAAGAACTGCACATGACAGAACTCGCCCTCCAGCAGGGTTGGCAAGTCGCCTATCTCCCGGATGCTTTAGTTGCTCACAACGTCGCACCCGATCGCATTAACCCTTCTTGGTTTTTGCAGCGAGGCTGGTGGCAGGGAATTAGCGAGTGCTATCGGGAACGCTTAGCCAATGATGCCGGTGTGCGCCAACTAGGGCGTGGGGGAGAGCGATTTGTGCGAGGGCTGTACAAATCGTTGAAATACTTTAACGATCCAGCCCAACGCTTTGACAATATAGTGTATACCTACGGTCAGATTGGTTATTTAAGTGCCGCCATTCAGGGCTTGCTGTTCGCTCCCAAAGAGACTAAACGGCAATAACTTGATTTTTGAGTTTGTAGAGCCAGGTTTATAGAACCCACACGACCTTTATCTCAACATCCTAGTTAATTTGCCCATAAAGAGTTTTCAATTAAACAAAGAACTTCTAATTTATATCTCATAACTCGTTACAATTCTCTATCATGACCAACCCACCCACTAAAATTCCAGTATCGGTTCTCATTCCCGCCAAGAATGAAGAAATCAATTTGCCGGCTTGTCTGTCCAGCGTTGCTAGGGCTGATGAAGTGTTTCTGGTGGATTCCCAAAGCACGGATCGCACCTGCGAAATTGCAGAAAATTATGGGGCAAAAATTGTACAGTTCTATTTTAATCATCGGTGGCCAAAAAAGAAAAACTGGTCATTGGAAAATTTGCAATTTCAAAATGAATGGGTGCTGATTGTTGATTGTGATGAGCGGATTCCTGAGGAACTTTGGGATGAAATCTCTCAAGCAATTCTTAACCCGAATTATAACGGTTATTATTTAAACAGACGCGTGTTTTTTTTGGGAACTTGGATTCGTCACGGCGGTAAATATCCAGACTGGAATCTACGCTTATTTAAGCATAAAAAAGGACGTTA
Organism: Microcoleus vaginatus WJT46-NPBG5; assembly: GCA_019359355.1. Classification (GTDB taxonomy): domain Bacteria; phylum Cyanobacteriota; class Cyanobacteriia; order Cyanobacteriales; family Oscillatoriaceae; genus FACHB-68. The sequence continues at coordinate 5,566 of JAHHHM010000012.1, forward strand.
CGAAAATTTAGGTACGGAAGAAGTTCCCAACACCGGCGACAATGAAGTTCACGAACACGTTGTTTTAAAAGGCGGAGTTGGTTATTTAAAAAATGATATGATTCATGAAGATTTTCGAGACATTTATCAGTGGATAGAGCGACACAATCGTTACTCAAACTGGGAAGCTAGAGTTTATTTTAATTTGATAGCCGGTCAAGATGACTCTGGCACAATCGGGGCGAATTTTTTTGGGGATGCTGTGCAGCGCAAGCGGTTTCTCAAAAGAATGTGGGTGCGACTTCCTTTTAAACCCATCCTGCGGTTTATTGTATTTTATATTATTCAATTGGGGTTTTTGGATGGTAGAGCCGGCTACATTTATGGACGGCTGATCAGTCAGTATGAATATCAAATTGGGATAAAACTTTATGAGTTACGCAAATTTGGAGGTCAGTTAAATGTTGCACTACCATCGGCTGCCAAACAGAAATCCATTCAAAACTCAGATTCTTAAAAAATATGAAATAAAAATCAAAAATTATAACTTATAATTTGTCATTACTAATTTTTGCAATTGCTTTTCAGGGGCATCTATTAGTTTTTTTATTAGGTTTCTATGAATTCTGCTACTCCCGATCCGGAGACTGAAATTAATCCACCGGCAGCATTAGAAAACTTGGATATAATACCTGATGCCGACTTACCTAATCAGAGGGAAGAATTCAGGCCGGTGTTAGACGCACACCCCTGGGTGGATCTGCGTAAATACGACCAATCTTTGTTTGATCGAGGGCGTCCAGGTTGGTTTATTTTGCTGTGGTGGTTTGTGCAAGCCGTCGTTTTTCCCCTGACGCCTCACTTTTTACACGGGGTTCGTCGGCAGTTGTTACGCTTGTTTGGTGCTCGCATCGGTGCCGGTGTTTTAATTCGTCCAACTGCCCGATTTACCTATCCTTGGAAACTCGAAATTGGTGATTTTAGTTGGATAGGAGACGATGTAGTTTTCTACAGTCTTGATGAGATCAAAATTGGTTCTCACTGTGTAATTTCCCAAGAATGCTATTTATGCACCGGCAGCCACAATATCCAAGATCCAGCTTTTGGTTTAATGACAGCACCGATCACAATTGGGAATGGCGTTTGGGTGGCGGCAGATTGTTTTATTGGTGCCGGCGTTCAAATTGGTGCAAATTCGGTAATTGGAGTTCGCAGTAGTGTGTTTAATCATCTGCCGGCGGGACAGGTTTGCTGGGGAAGTCCTTGCAAATCTCGGTATCCGAGAAAGATGAACAATTTATCCTCGCTTTAACCTTACACTTAAAACTTTAAACAATTCGGCGTTCCTCTAAAAGTCAAGCAAATAGAGTGCCGGTTTAAAAAGTTTTAGTACCCGATTTGCCATTGATAAAATGGCTGAGGAATTATTCATTCATATTTCTGTAAGTTGCCACAGCAGAAGGTGAGATCCGATTGAGATAGCGGAAGATCCAATACTTAAATACAGTATCCAAAATCACAGGGAACGTAGCAATAAACAAAAAGATAAATTGTCGGTTCTCTGGCAACCCCAAATGCCGAGATATGCCTTCTAAAATTACTTCCCACCCATGCGGCGAGTGGAAACCCACGAAAATATCTGTAAATAAAATAATAATAAAAGCTTTAGCACTATCACTCAACCCATATACAATATCGTCCATGAAAGATTTTAAAATTGAAATTTCCCGCTTACTGGAAAAAATGACCATGCCAAAAGCAATAACTGACAGGAGATCAGAGAAAACATTTTTGATTGCGCTAGCGCTTTCTTTCCGATATTCTTCAGCTATTTCATGAGCTTTTTGTTTTACTTCCTCTTCCATTTCTTCATCAGAAATTTTTGGAGCGGCCCCAATTAACCTTTGAAACTTGAGGTGTTCTTCAAATCGCTGTAACTGAGAGAAAGCTTCTTCTTCCATATCAGCATTTAAGAATACTTCAGCCGGCTGTTCGTCTCTAAATCGATCAATCAGCGGCCCGACAACAAAGTTTCTTGAAATTTGATGCGTCAGTAATGGAATTAATAGCAGCAATAAAATAAACTTCATCGAAATGATAGTTTTAGTCTTAGAACTGCGAAAATCCCTAACCACTTCTTCCTCAGCTTTCGGATCTAGCTGTCGCTTCAGCCGGTCTAACGTCCTCAAAATTGATCGAGGTAAGAAACTGGTTTTATCATTAATTGATTCCGCCATTTTGTCAGAGTTGACATCATCAGCTAAAGGCTTTGCCAGATTTATGCTATTGTTGCGGACTGTAGGAGAGAGGCTTTCAGGTGTGGGGGTTTGGTAAACAGTGACTAAAGATGCGGAAGAACCAGTAGAGGAAGTGGCAGACGAAGGCTTAACCGGCTTATAAGTATACTTAGCCAAAACCTCATCAATAAAATTCAGCTTTTCTAAAACAATCGCCGCCTGATCTTTTACCTCTTGTTCATGCAAATTATGATACTCAATTGAATGATCGTTTTTAGTTTTTGTGTTTTTTAAAGGAGAAAGACTTAAAACAGAGCGACTGGTATTAAAGGCTGCCAACTTTAATTTTGCTAAATTTAAGTATTTTATTAACTCTCCTTGAAAATAAGTCATGATGCTGTCACTGTAGCGAGCAGATTCCGCAGAAATTTTTCTGCCATTAAAATGTTCATCTTCAATGGCTTTAATCATTAAAGCAGCATCATAAGCTTCATCCAGATTTCTATCGGGGGTCTCTGAAATCCACTGATTTGCAGAGCGTAAGTATCCTTTAAAATTGTTAAAATTAGGAAATTTCATGTCGGCAAAGTTTTGAGAATCTGTGAATCTTGATAAATTAAAATTACATTAGGCTGCTAGCGGTTGGGCAGTCAATGGGAACACCGGCACTGAAATTGGGGCAGTTTGCCGCTTTTACCGGCTCAGGAGGTGGCTAAACAGCGCCTGTCATGGTTTAAGGGCCGGTAGCAAGAAAAACGAAATCGATCAAGTTGTGTCTTAGTTTGTAGTATAACGGTGATGCCATTTCAACCCCCATTAGATGCACGGGAGATTGACGGCAGCCGGGGTTAACCGATGAAGCGGGAGCAAAAGCAAGCTGTGCAAGCTGATTCCATTTGGATTACCGGCCCGACTCGCACGGGCAAAACGACGCGCCTAGTTGAGCATTTGTGCCGATGGGTGGAGGGGAAAGCAGGAGAGAGGGGGAGAAAATCGTCCAATTCCCACAAAATCCAAAAGCCAAAAATCCAGAATCCCCCTTTGCCAACCTCGCCGGCAGTGCTCGTCTTTGCCGCCAATGGGTGGGTGGAATTGGCTGATCGCATCGCCACCGCCACCCAAAGCGCCTATCCCGTGCAAACCACAACTCCCCTGCGTTTCTTCCGAGATGAAGTCATTTTATTTTGGCCCTTATTAATCCAGCAATTAAACCTAAGAGCACAATTTCCCCTACGGCTGCGACCAGAAACTGAACAGGAATTGGCCACCCAACTCTGGCGTCCTGAATTAGACGCTGGAATTCTCAGGCAGGAGGGGGTCAGCGAATCTCGCATAGTGCGCCGGACTTTAGACTTACTCCAGCTAGCAGCCGCTAGCGGGACGCCGGTGGAAGACGTTCCCCGCATCTTGGCAGCGGGAATGCTGGAAGAGTGGGAGATGGAAAATGGCAATAGTTTGCAGAATCCAGCATCCAAAATCTACCCATGTATGGGAGAGTTGCTGCTGCGTTGGCGGGGTTGGTGCCTAGAAAGAGGGTTGCTAACCTACGGGATTATTTGCGAACTCTACTGGCGTCATCTGCTGCCAGACTCCACTTACCAGCAGCACTTAACGCGGCGCTATGGAGCAGTTATGGCGGATGATGTGGATGAGTACCCGGCAATTGCGCGTTACCTGTTCGACTTGTTGCTAGATCAGGGAACATGGGGGGCTTTTACTTGCAATCCCAACGGTGCGGTAAGACTGGGACTGGATGCTGACCCAGATTTTTTAACCGGCCTCTCTTCACGCTGTCAAGTGGAAACCTTAACCCAGCAGCCGGAAGCTTCTCTAGGAAGCAGTTTAGGTCAGCCGGCAGTGGAGTTGGTTCTCAGTAGCTTCACCCTTCCTCCTTCAGCTTTTATTCTTCCAGAATCGGTGCGCTCGATTCAAACAATCTCCCGTGCTCAACTGTTGCGAGAAACTGCCGAGGTGATTATTGAAGGAGTAAAAACCCAGCAAGTACAACCTCAAGAGATTGCGTTGATCACCCCAGGCTTGGATGCGATTGCTCGCTATAGCTTAATTGAAATTCTCAATAGCCAGGGAATTGCGGTAGAATCCCTCAATGAGCAGCGACCGTTGGCTAGTTCTCCAACCGTTCGGGCATTGCTGACGCTTTTGGGGCTAGTTTATCCAGGTTTAGGGCGCTTGGTAGATCGAGATTGTGTTGCCGAGATGTTAGTAATTCTGAGCCGGCAGCCAGTCGGCGTTGTTGATCAAGAAGGCATACCGGAGAATATTCCCACTTCCCTATTCAGTGTTCAATCTTCATTTTCTACAAACATTGACCCAGTGCGGGCCGGCTTGTTGGTAGATCACTGTTTTTACCCAGATTTAGAGCAACCTCGCCTGCTGCCGGTGACGGCGTTTCCCCGGTGGGATCGTCTGGGATACCGTGCCACCAATGCTTACCAAGAGATTTTGCAATGGCTGGAAATGCAAAAATCCCAGCTAACACAGCGTCTAATTCCTGGGCCGGTTTCGGTTCTAGATCGCGCAATTCAGCAATTTTTATGGAGAGGCAGCAATCTCCCCTACGATCAGCTAACGGCGTTGCGAGAACTGATTGATATTGCTCAGCATTACTGGCAAGTTGATGGCCGGCTCAGGCAAATTCAACCCAACAAACGGTTAACGCTTCAGGAGACAGTTGGGGAGTTTATTCAGCTACTGCGTCGCGGTACAATCTCCGCAAATCCTTACCGGCTCTCGCTGTGGCCACCGGGCGGGGCTGTTACACTGGGTACAATTTTTCAGTATCGTTTCAATCGCCGCGCTCATCGATGGCATTTTTGGCTTGATGCCGGTTCGCCTCTGTGGCTGAGTAGTGGGGAGGCGTTGCGATTTGGTGCGCCGTTGTTTCTCAAAGATTGGCCAGAACGTCCTTGGACAGCAGAAGATGGCATACAGGCTGATGAGAGCCGGTTGCAGCGGATTTTGTTAGATTTGCTTTCCCGTGCCGGTGAGCGTCTGTTTTTGTGCCATAGTGAACTCGGGGTTAATGGCCAAGAACAAACCGGGCCGGTGTTATCGTTGGTTAATGCTTGTGTGCCTTTAAATGCTGAGGTTGCACTTACTTAAAATTCAGCCACGTTTGAATTTCTTGAGCTAACCAAGCGCACTCAATTTCACTCAATTGCCGACCAAATGAGTATTGTTTTCCGTTTTTTTCTCTTAGGAAAACTTTAGGATTTCGGCCCTCAACCTTGCAGTAAGCATAAATTAGATCTAAAAGTTTCCCTTTTCTTGAGAAAATTTTGTGCCCCAAACACCGAAACTCTATCAGAAAAAACATAGATTTTGCCTCAAAAACAACCCGTGTAGACTCGCAAAATTCTCGAATTCCTAAAATAATTAGAGTTGGAAAAATACCGTGAATGATTAATTTCAACCAAAAAGGACTAGACCAGCCATAAATTATAAACAAAGGAGTAAGTTTTAGCCATAATAAAAGTATTATCAAAATAAAGAAAAGCTTCAGCAAATTTATATAGCTCATTCTCCATGCCGGGATACTAATTTCTAAACTTCCTGATGATTTATTTACCTCGACACGACTATTGATAGGTTTGCTAAGACCACCAGGAATAAAGGAGTTAGCAGAACCCATTCGCAAAGAGGTCGCAGAATCCACCTGCTCACTTTTCACTTCGGTTGCTGCTTTACGCATTTTTAGCGCTTCTAAGGCTTTACGCGCGGTGCTAAATCGTTTTTCTAAAGCCGGTTCTGTAAGCTGCTCCAACCATTCCACAAAATTCGGATTAACTGTCACCTTATCCTGAAATTGAATGCGTAAATCTTTCTGCGGTAAATCTGCCGGTGCGGTGCCGGCTAATAAGTGAATTAAAGTCGCACCTAGCGCATAAAGATCCGATGCCGGTACCGCACGTCCTCCAAATTGTTCCAGCGGCGCATAACCATAAGTTCCCACCACTGTAAAAGTTGCTCCTTCTGCCGCCGCCCGATCTTGAACTGCCCCAAAATCTACTAAATAAATCTGATGATCTTCCCCCCAAATTAAATTGCTCGGTTTGATATCTCGATGTAGCAAGGCTGGGTTTAACTCATGCAAATAAATCAGAATATTTAACACTTCAATCGCCAGTTTTCTAACTTCCTGAGCGCTAAATTTTCTCCCTTGCGTGAGTTGGTCTTTCAGAGAGGCTCCGGGGATATATTCTTGTACCAACCCAAACCACAGCGTTCGATCATCTATCGAAAAATAGTCTCTGTATCTTGGAATTCTAGGATGCTTTAGCTGTTTGAGAACTTGAGCTTCTCGCTCAAATAATTTAAGGTCATCCCATTGAACATCACCACCAAATGTTAGTAATTTAACGACTACTGGCTCTTGGTTTGCTGTTGCTAAATCTTTGGCTAGCCATGTTTGACGACCGGCATTGTGTCCTAATTTTTTCTTGATCTGATAGCGCTCGTGTAATATTTGTTCAGCTTCCACCATGATTTTACCTGATATTTAAAATAAAGAAGTCATAACAAAATAAGCTAGGCCCCAAAGTATCAGCGTCATGGGAATGCCCATCATAATGCCGGCAATTGCCCAACCTCTTTGATGAGCTTTAAAATGCTCAATGCTGCGCCATTTTCGGCTTTTCCACGCCCATTCATTACCCTTAACGCCTAGGGCAATTGCCATCAAGAAACCGACATTAGGAACCCATGCCAAAAGTCCAATTCCAACGCGATTACTTAAAGGCCAAAAACCGGATAGCAAAAATGCCCCCCAGTTCCAACCTTTGATTTCATCGGGCACCGATACTGAAGAATCAAATAAACTGCCGCAACCGGAATTATTGGTAAATGTAAGTGGAATTGTGGGTAGCACTTCGATTTTTGGAGTCGTGGGTATCTTGGGGACTTTTAGCGCCTCTAGTGCTTCGCGAGCTGAGCTAAATCGTTTTTCTAAAGCCGGCTCTGTAAGTTGCTCCAACCATATTAAAAAGTTAGAATTCAGGCTAACTTTATCTTTAAATTGAATGCGTAAATCCTTTTGCGGTAAATCGGCTGGGGCAGTGCCGGTGAGTAAATGAATTAAAGTCGCGCCTAAAGCATAAAGATCCGATGCCGGTACTGCACGCCCTCCAAATTGTTCTAGGGGCGCATAACCATAGGTTCCCACAACGGTAAACGTTGCACCCTCTGCCGCAGCCCGATCTTGTACCGCGCCAAAATCTACTAAATAAACCTGATTATTTTCGCCACAAATTAAATTGCTCGGTTTAATATCTCGATGAAGCAAGACTGGACTAAGCTGATGTAAGTAAAGCAGAATGTTTAGCACTTCTAAGGCAATTCTACGAATTTCTTGAGGGCTAAACTTTTTCCCTTGATCTAGCTGTTCTTTCAGAGATACTCCCGGAATATATTCCTGCACTAACCCAAACCATAGCGTTTGATCATCTATCGAAAAATAATCCCGGTATTTGGGAATTTTAGGATGATTTAGTTGTTTGAGAACCTGAGCTTCCCGCTCAAACAGTTTGAGATTATCCCATTGAACATCGCCGCAAAATGCTAGCAGTTTAACAACCACCGGCTCTTTAGTTTGTGTTTTTAAATCCTCAGCTAGCCATGTTTGACGACAGGCATTGTTTCCTAATTTGTGTTTGAGCTGATAGCGTTCATTTAAGACTTGTTTGGCTTGCAGCATAGTTTCGCAATTCCTTCAGTCTCATATTTATTTGAATGAATCATGAAGCAGGCGTCTGCTATTGACTGATATCCTTATCACCAAAACCACAAACGCTCTTTTTTATCGACATCCTTGGTGCCAGAACCACAAACAGGCATACCCTTTTTAATTGTTGGGGGTTGTGGCTCAGTTCTACCAACTTCCTTGGCTTCACATACAATTGCTATGGTCATCATTTGAGCTGGAGTTGTATGGGGATCCGGCACTAAGAAAACACCCCCAACATAACTCTTAATAAGACCCGTTCGAGATATGCCATAGTTAAATGCAGCATTGCCATTTTTACGGATTGAATACTTGTAATTTTCCGTTTGAGTTTTTATGCCAATCCCCAATTTATCAATTGACTCAGAAAAGGTATTGGTTTCCAAATAGTAAGCTTGCTGAGCGCGGTTCATTCCAACAATGTAATAGCGCGCTTCTGGCGGTCTAGGTTGACGGGGTAGATACTCTAAAAAAATGGGTAAAGTAATGCTCCAAGCTATTCCAACGAGCAGCAGTTGGAGAACAGCACCTCCTAAAACAGGAGGACTCGCAGAATTTCCAATTCTGTGAGGCGAGTTAGTTGCCCTACATTCATCTGAAAAACAACCTGTTTTAAGAGTATTTAGGGCTTGGCGGGCTGTGCTAAATCGCTGTTCTAAAGCTGGGTTAGTAAGCGTTTCAATCCAGCAGGAAAATGTAGGGTTAAGGTTAACCGCATCGCTAAATTGAATGCGTAAATCCTTCTGGGGTAAATCAGCCGGTGCAGTGCCGGTTAACAAATGAATTAAAGTAGCACCCAACGCATAAAGATCCGATGCCGGTACCGCACGTCCCCAGAATTGCTCCATTGGGGCATAGCCGCCGGTGCCAACTACTGTGAAAGTCACACCCTCTGCGGTGGCTTTGTCTTGCACAGCACCAAAATCTACAAGATAAATTTGATTATTTTTGCCTAAAATCAAATTGCTGGGTTTGATATCACGGTGGAGAACAGGCGGACTCAATTCATGCAAGTAAATCAGAATTTCTAAAATGCCGGTGGCATAGGAACGTATCTGTGATTCTGTAAAGCGTGTGCCCTCATCTAAAAGTTGCTTTAAAGACTTGCCTGGAATATATTCTTGCACTAGCCCAAACCAAGGCAACCCTGCGCCAGCGTCCTCATCAATAGAAAAACTATCACGATACTGAGGAATTCGGGGATGATGAAGCTGTTTTAACACATTAGCTTCTCTTTCAAAAAGCTTAATCTCGCCCCACTGAATCTGAGGGGTAAAAGCAAGGAACTTGATAATCACCTGCTCATTTATTTCTAAATCGTCGGCCAACCAAGTTTGGCGACTGGCATTGTTTCCTAGTTGTTGCTTGAGATGATAACGCTTGTGTAACACCTGCTTTTTATGCAGCATAATTAATGATTTGCTGGTTGTAAGTTTTTAGGGTTCATTTGACCTTTTGAGAATGTAACTCTCAGTCCTATTTTGATGTTTTAGGAAATCCAATTTTTAATTTCTTGAACAAGCCACACCAATTCAGACTCGCTTAAATGCTTTGCCAAAGAATATTGTTCATTTTCGGTTTCGAGAATCATTCCTTGAGAGGGAATAACTCGAATATCTTTAATATCTGAAATTTTGTACATTTTAACAAACTTTCTTTGATAGCTAAATATTCGCCACTTGATATTAATTTTAACCTTACCTTGAAGAAAATTAATTGATTTTTGCTCTAATAAATCAGCTATTTCTTGCTTTGCTTCAAATAATGAATTCCAAATCTCTCGATTTATATTTATCCAAGGTATACTCATATAGCAAGTGGAGATAAGCATAACAATTGACAAAAATAAATTATATTCTATAAATCTAAATATAAAAATTAAACCTAAAAATGCGAATAATCCAAGAAGCAACTGAAAAAGAATAATAGCTAGGATTCCTATTAATTTATTAAAAATCAGAATAAACTCAAAAATTGAGAGTTTATGTTTAGGAATTTGAATGTATAAGTGAGTAGAAGATTTGCTCATTTTAACAGTGCTGCCAACAGGTTGAGGAATCCTTTTAACAGTGCTGCCGACAGGTTGAGGAATCCTTGGCAGAGGTAAGTACAGAGATTTTCCAGTTGTTAGTGCTTCTAATGCTTGGCTAGCCGTGCTAAATCGCCGAGTTAAATCGGGCTGAGTCAGCGTTTCAATCCAGCTAATAAAAGTAGGATTGACGCTAACCCGATCTCGAAACTGAATGCGTAAATTATTCTGAGGTAAGTCGGCAGGTGCGGTGCCGGTGAGCAAATGAATTAAAGTAGCACCGGCAGCATAAAGATCCGATGCCGGCACCGCACGTCCCCAAAACTGTTCTAGAGGGGCATAACCGGCACTTCCCACAACCGTAAATGTCACACCTTCGGCAGCCACGGGATCTTGCACAGCCCCAAAATCTACAAGATAAATTTGCTTGTCTTTTCCTAAAATTAGATTGCTGGGTTTAATATCCCGATGGAGAACCGGCGGATTCAATTCATGCAAGTAAATCAAAATCTCTAAGATGCCGGTGGCAATTGAGCGCACCTGCGACTCAGTAAAGTGCTTGCCCCGATCTAGAATTTGTTGCAAGGAAAAACCAGGGATGTAGTCGTGTACCAGTGCAAACCAATGTAAACCGGCTCCCATTTCCTTGTCTATCGAAAAATAATCCCGATATTGGGGAATCCTGACATGATTTAGCTGCTTAAGAATTTGGGCTTCCCGTTCAAATAGTTTGAGTTCCTCCCACTGCATTTGGGGACTAAACGCCAGCAATTTGACAATGACGGGCGCAGCGTTAAGAGATGCCTCTGGAGATGGGGCGTTTAAATCCTTTGCCAACCAAGTTTGACGACCGGCATTGTGTCCTAATTGCCGATGCAGTTGATAGCGTCCCTGTAAGATTTGTTGCGCTTGCAGCATTTTGTGCCTATTCCTGGCAGCGATCTATACTCCAATCTAGCCTTCCCCGAGCATGTCGTCCTTAAAATTTTGCTAAGATTTATTCGGTTTAGCACTTGTGCTTGATGCTGCCGCAAAGCCGGCAGTCTGGATAAGCAAGTTGCCAGAGTTGCCGACTCTTAGTAAAACTCTGGGTAAAATAAAGTGCGCCCGCTACGTTTTAATCAAGGCATAGCAGAAGCCAAATTTATTTTCTCAACCACTACAGCTCAACAGCTCAATAAGTTTTGACTGTTTCCCACAACCACTTGAATTATGCGGCTTACTCCCTCTCAAATCGCTAATCTAGAAAATTTCCTGCAAAAAACCAGAGATGATATTTATCCAGAACCACCAAGTCCGGAACACACCCGATTAACTTATAAACTCTTTAACTATTGTTTAAATAAAATTGATTTACCTCCCCAAGCCAAAATTTTAGATGTGGGGTGTGGGCAAGGAATTGCTTTAGAAATGTTTAAAGAGAAAAGATATTTACCTGTCGGTATTACCTTGGGTCAAGAAGACCTCAATGCCTGTCGTGCTCAGGGATATGAGGTTTACAAAATGGATCAATCTTTTTTAGAATTTGGGGATGCTGAGTTTGATTTTATTTGGTGCCGGCATTGTATCGAACACAGCATTTTTCCGTATTACACCTTATCTGAGTTTTATCGGGTATTAAAACCTGAAGGGTATCTATATATAGAAGTGCCGGCTCCTGATACCTGTACAACGCACCAAAGTAACCCAAATCATTACAGTGTTTTAGGGGCAAGTATGTGGCAGCAATTAATTAAACGGGCGGGATTTAAAATAATTGATACCGTAGACATTAAATTTCCCCTTCAGGTCAAAAGTAGAGAAACGGGGGAAATTATGGACGGCATTGATAATTACTGGGCATTTATTAGCAAAAAAAATAATTAAAGTTAGGAGAAAAGAGAGCCGGCAATCAGACTTAAATTCTGATTGCCGGCGTTTACTTATTTCCAATTTTCCCAAGAGCGGTTGAAAATTGAAGTATCGGGAAAAGCAACTGGGTTGCCATTCAACTGAAGACGCTGTTGCAGTGTGTACAGCGTTGGATCAAAGATAGGAATTCGCTCCACCATCTGATAAGGCATGAGTCCCTTTTCCAAAGCAAAATCAGCCGTGACACCGGCAGCCGCGCCGGCAGACCATTCAAAAGAATGCACCCGATAAGCAGCGGCGGCAATGTGAGTGGTGGCAATACTTTTACCGGCAACCAGCATATTGTCAATTTTCTGGGGAATCATCGCCCGCAGGGGAATTTGGAAGGGATAAGCGGTGCCGGCACCTCGACGCTCACCCTCACGCTCAGTATTGCCTGGAGCTTCTGGAGGGCTTTGCGTCATGCAAGGGTGGAAATCGATAGCGTAGTGACCAATCCCTACAGAGTCGGGGAAAATACTCGCACGCGTTCTCGACTTCGCTTCCTCAACCGGCTTTTTATCTGTAATGATGTATGGCGCATCTAAGCCGGCAAGGGCTGTCCACAAGTTGCGATACTCTTCGGGCAGCAAATTCAGCCGGTAGTAATCTTCCCGATAATCTTTGCGAGAAATATCTACTTCCGACACCATAAAACCTTGAGGATGCGCTAAACTAGGCCGGCCAACTATTCGGCGTCCTTCTCGCATATAAGGATATTTGGATAAGCCATGCGCTGTTCCCATTGGGGAATTTAAACCCGATAGAAAACGGTTATTTGGATATGGCTTTTTAACCCCATCTCCGAGTTGGGAATCCGTCGTTCCTGCAACTAACCAATAAAAGTAACCGAGGGCATTTTCTTCACCCTTCTGCAAGCTTTCCGTCCGCAGTCCGCCCATCCATCCCCCCGGTTCCAACTGACCGCTTTCTTCGAGTTGGTTGCGGGTGTAAATAAGGTTATCAACCTCAGTTCCGGGCCGATAATCGTTGCCCCACGTCCAGTTTTGCATGGAAATATCACCGGCATCGATGGGAAAATCTTTCGGATTTGGCGGTTGTTTACGATCAGGATTGGTACTCGAAATGCGCCGGTAGGTGAAAACAAGCGGAAAACTCGCTAAGCGAGGCAATTCATAGCTGTAATAGGGCGCATATTGCGAATAAAAAGCCGGCTTTTTATGCTCTTGGGGCTTCTCCGTAGCTTCCATCGCAAAGGTGTAGGTGAAGCCTTGAGTGCAATAGGGATCGCCGGCTTCGCTAGAAGAAGAAGGTTCTAAAGCAGAACGAGGATCGATACCTACTCGGTAGGGAACGTCTGCAAGGGCGATCAGTTCGCCGGTTTCAGTGGCGTCTACAACGTACCACGGCGCAGGGGCAGGGGATTTCGATTTAGAATTGGCGGTTGTGGGAATGAAGCGAATAATGGTTTTATCAAACCGGCGCGAATTCTCGTAACGATAGGCGTCTTCAATCGTTTGAGAAAGGGGTTCTGTATTGAGTGGCGCAGTGCCCGCAGCCGGGTCGTGTTGAATCGCAATTGCGCCGGTAATTAAGTTGCCAGAGGCGTTCGTTTGCACCTCTTTAATAACAGTATTGGGATACCATTTAAGCTGGCCTTTTCCCCGTTTAGCAGCGTCTTTAAGCAAACCAAATAGCAGTTCGTGGCCGTCGGAGGGCAGAAAACACGATTCACTCACCCAACAAGCGCCGGGATTCAGTCTGCCATATTCGTTCTTGATTCGCTGTCTAAATTCCAAATAGCCGCGAGGATAATATAGCTGTTGCCGCTGAGTTGGGCGTTCATCAAGTGCAGAGGTTCCCTGTGCGGAAATTTGACCCCCTACCCAGTCAGTGATTTCAGTGAGGCAAACCGTTCTGCCGGCAAGTAAACCTTCGTAAGCGGTAGCAGCGCCGGCAAGTCCGCCGCCGGTGACTAAAATTTCACAGGTTTCTTCTTTATCTGGGCTTCTGGGGGGTGCGGCAATGCCGGCGGGAATGAAGGATATTAGCCAAGTAAAGCCTAGGGTTAAGCTAATCAGTGATTTTCTTTTGGTATTGCTCTGAGATCGCTGCATGGTAGAAAGTCTGTTTGTTGCGTACATCCAGGTTGAGACAAGGTTTATCGCGTCTGTAGCAGACGCTACCTGCACCCAAAAGTTCATTCTGTACTATTCGGGCGTCTTTTTGTACGTTCAGGGTAATTAAAGGGTGCAATTGCTTTTGTTGAACTTCAGGCCGGCTTCCAAACGGTTTTTTTCAAGCTCAACTCTCTTGCTTTACCCAACCCCTTGAGATGCCGGCATAAATCACTAGGCGTCTAAACAAGCCCATCCATTTTTTTAAACAAGATTTTTATCTTGCAATAATATTCTAATTGCCCAGTGTATTTGCTTCAAAAAAATCCAAAGCCTAAGTTAAAATGTTATTTTTTTGAAGCAAATACGATAGATTTTTTACGCTCTATCTTGTCATGATTGTCGGCTGGGTTGAGTTTTGAAATTTACCGCTTAGTCTCAAATTTTTATTTTCAAATTGCAAAATCTCCGGTAAAAATTGCTTTATAAACTTGTAACCTTATATTATTAAGTTTTATTAAAAACAATATAAATACATGAATAAGAACTAAGCAAGGGGGAATACTCATTTTATAAGTCTTCAGGCTCAAGAGAAGCAGTAGGGGTAATTATGGGTAACGCGACAATTAATCTTTTGGGCTATAGCATAATTGAGCAAATATACTCAGGAACTTGAACTCTGGTTTATCGGGGTATCCGAGAAACAGACCGGCAACCTGTCGTGATCAAAGTGCTTCGCAATGAGTTTCCTCCCTTTAATGAGCTGGTTCACTTCCGCAACCAGTTCATTATTGGCAAAAATCTCGATCTTCCTGGCATCATCAAGACCTACAGCCTGGAGAGAGACTATAACAGCTACGCTTTGATTCTGGAAGATTTTGGGGGCATTTCCTTGTGTCGCTACCTCATTTCTATTGCAGAACCCAGCAAGCAAGCCTCTGAAACCTCTGGCTTACCCATACCCTTGTTTCTCTCCATTGCTGTTCAAGTTGCCGATACCCTTGACGGACTGTGCCGGCATCGTGTCATCCACAAAGACCTAAAACCCGCCAATATTGTAATTAATCCTATTAGTAAAGAGGTAAAACTGATTGACTTCAGCATTGCCTCCTTATTGCCACGCGAAACCCAAGAAATTCAAAATCCCAACATCCTCGAAGGCACCCTACCCTACCTATCTCCCGAACAAACAGGACGCATGAACGGGGGAATTGATTACCGCACAGATTTTTATTCCCTAGGAATCACGTTCTACGAACTGCTAACGGGACAGTTGCCTTTTCAAACGGATGACCCGATGGACTTAGTACACTGCCACCTTGCTAAGCAGCCTATCCCAGTCCATCACGTCAATGAAAACGTTCCGCCAGTATTGTCGGAAATTGTTAGCAAACTGATGGCAAAGAATGCGGAAGATCGCTATCAAAGTGCGCTGGGACTTAAATACGACTTAGAAATTTGTTTATCCCAATGGAAAGATGCCGAGAAAATCGCTCACTTTGATTTGGCAACACGAGATTTGTGCGATCGCTTTATCATCCCAGAAAAGTTGTACGGTCGGGAAAACGAAGTGTCAGCCTTACTAGCGGCATTTGAGCGAGTTAGTGCAGGAAGCGCCGAAATGATGCTCGTTGCCGGTTTCTCCGGCATTGGCAAAACTGCTGTTGTCAATGAAGTTCACAAACCAATTGTGAGACAGCGAGGCTACTTCATTAAAGGCAAGTTTGACCAATTTCAGCGCAACCTTCCTTTCAGTGCTTTTGTCCAGGCTTTTCAAGATTTGATGGGGCAATTACTATCGGAAACTGATGCTGAAGTCGAGCAGTGGAAGGCTAAGATTCTCGCAGCCTTAAGCGAAAATGCTCAAGTAATTATTGACGTGATTCCCGAACTAGAACGGATTATCGGACAGCAACCCCCTGCACCCGAACTGACTGGGAGTGCCGGCCAAAATCGCTTCAATCGCTTATTTGAGAATTTCATCTCTGTTTTTACTATTAAAGAACATCCCCTCGTCATCTTCTTGGATGATTTGCAATGGGCTGACTCAGCCTCGTTGAAATTGATTCAACTTCTGACGAGCGATCAAGATCGCCGCTATCTCTTCTTAATCGGAGCTTATCGGGATAATGAAGTCAGTCCAGGACACCCTTTAATGCTGACATTATCCGATATTCAAAAAGCCGGAGCAAGGGTAAATACTATTACCTTAGAGCCGCTCAATCACTCTGATTTGAATTCTTTAATTGCCGATACTCTAGTTTGTTCTACAGCGTTGGCTCTGCCCCTAACCGAACTGGTTTATCAAAAAACCAAAGGCAATCCATTTTTCAGTACGCAATTTCTCAAATCTTTGCATGAAGATGGGCTGATTGCGTTTAATTTTGACGCTCGGTATTGGCAGTGCGATATAGCCCAAGTGCGGACATTGGCACTTACAGATGATGTGGTGGAGTTCATGGCACTACAGTTACAAAAATTGCCTGCTCCAACGCAAGAAATTTTGAAATTAGCTGCCTGCATAGGCAATCAGTTCGATTTAGCAAATTTAGCAATTGTCAATAAAAAATCTCCTATAGAAGCAGCAAATATTCTGTGGAAAGCGCTACAAGAAGGGCTAATTTTACCAATTAGCGAAGTTTATAAATTTTACCAAGGGGAAGAAAATGGGAAATTAAAAATCGGGCAAAAAAACTCAGATCCATTACCAACCTACAAATTTTTACACGATCACGTCCAGCAAGCTGCATATTCCCTGATTCTTGAAAGCCAAAAGCAAGCAACTCATCTCCAAATCGGACAATTGCTACTGCATAATTCCTCTAAGATTGAAATAGAGGAAAAACTGTTTGATATTGTCGGGCATTTGAATCTAGGACAAGAGTTAATCGCTCAATTGAGCGAACGAGAAGCCTTAGCCCAACTCAACCTCAAAGCCGGAGGAAAAGCCAGAAATTCTACCGCCTATGCTGCGGCAATGGTCTATCTGAAAACCGGCATTGATCTACTTACAGCCGACTGTTGGCAAAGCCAGTATGAATTAACCCTGAACCTCTATGTTGCTGCTGCTGAAGCCGCCTATTTGAATGCTGACTTTGATGGTATGGAACAGATGGCAGCACGGGTGTTACAGAAGGCACAGACAATCTTAGACAAAATCAAAATTTACGAAATTCAAATCGCTGCCCAAACAGCACAGAGCAAGACGTTAGAAGCCATTGCAGTAGCAAGAGATGCACTGGGGCAATTGGGGGTTGAACTCCCCACCGAACCTGATGAAGCCAAGATTGGTAAAGCGCTACAGAGTCTTGCGGATCAACTAAGCGGCAGAACAATTGAAGAACTGGTCGATCTGCCTGTGATGAGCGATCCTCAGACTCAGGCAGCTATGCCCATATTGGGAATGTTATTTGCACCCATTCTCCAGGGAACTCCAGGTTTAGTGCCCCTACTTAGCTCTACGATGGTAAGTTTATCGCTCCAGTTTGGGAATGCACGGGCATCGACAGTGGGCTATGCGATTCACGGACTTGTGTTAAGTGCCTTTTTGGGAGAGGTAAAAACGGGCTATAGCTTTGGTAAATTGGCATTGAATTTGCTTGATCGCGTCAATGCACGAGAATTTAAGTGCATTACTCATAATATGTTCGGGGCATTTATTCAGCATCATCAAAATGCTATGAGAGCAGGGATCCCCACGTTGAAAGAGGGCTTTATTGCTGGCATGGAAACTGGCGATTTTCTTAACGCCGGCTACAACATAGCTACTTATAGCTACATCAACTTTTTCGGTGGGGTAGAACTGGATACTTGGGAACCGGAACTTGCAGGCTACAGTGCTACCTTGGCTCAGGTGAAGCAATATTCTGCTCGGACTTATTTGCATATGGAGCGGCAGATGTTGCAGAACTTGAGGGAAGTAGTGAATCAACCGGATTGCTTAATCGGCTCTGCCTATGATGAAACGGTGATGATTCCTAAGCACTATCAGGATCGTGAATTCAGTGCAATCGCCCTTGTCTACGTCTACAAACTGCTGCTTGCCTACTCGTTTGGCAATTATCAGGCTGCCCTAGACTACATTACCCCAGCCAAGCAGTCTGTGATGGCAGTATCGGGATTAATTATTGTTCCCATTTTCCATTTTTATGCAGCCTTAACGCACCTGGCGCTGTTTCCTCAACAGCCAGAAATTGAGCCAACTGATATTCTTGCCTCTGTGGAAACCCATCAAACGGCTCTGCACCACTGGGCGCAAAATGCTCCCATGAATTATTTACATAAGTGGTATTTAGTTGAAGCTGAACGGCAGCGCGTGTTGGGTAACAAAGCAGATGCACTTGAAATGTACGATCACGCGATCTCCCTTGCTAAAGAAAATCAATTCCTCAACGAAGAAGCCCTCGCTAACGAGCTAGCAGCGAAATTCTACTTGCAATGGGGCCAAGAAAAAGTAGCTCAAGCCTACATGATTGAAGCATATTATTGTTATGCCCGATGGGGAGCCAAGGCCAAAATAGACGATTTGGAAAAACGTTATCCTCGCCTACTCGGTTTTATCCTCCAGCAAGCTCAATCCTCTACTTCCTTTAAAGAAACGATTGCCCTAGGCACGATTACTTATAGCCGCTCTTTTAGCAGTAACTCTGAATTTCTAGATTTACCGACGCTGCTCAAAGCCTCTCAAAGCGTTTCTGGGGAGATTCAACTAGATAAACTCCTGATTACTCTCTTAAAAATAGTGATCGCCAATGCTGGGGCAACTAAGTGTGTTTTGTTGCTTCAACAAAAACAGTATTTAGAGGTAGCGGCTTTTATAGAAGAGGGACAGGAACCGCAGCTATTACCATCAATACCTCTAGAATCTAGTCAGGATGTAGCGATTAGTTTGGTCAATACTGTCAAGCGAAGTTTAAACCCTTTGGTAATAGTCGATGCTAGGGTAAATTCCCAAGTTGCTAGTGATCGCTATATTGAAGAACATCAGCCTAAAAGCATTCTTTGTAGTCCAATTCTTAATCAAGGTAAGTTAATTGGAATTTTATATTTAGAAAATAACCTAACGGTTGGGGCATTTACGAGCGACCGCGTTGCTATTCTCAATATCCTCTGTTCCCAAGCAGCAATTTCCTTACAAAATGCTCGTCTTTATCAGCAATCTCAGGAATATGCCCAAAAACTAGAGCTTTATCTCAATAATCTGCAACAGATGCAACTACAACTGGTGCAGAGTGAAAAGATGTCTGCACTCGGAAATTTAGTCGCAGGGGTTGCCCACGAAATTAATAATCCCGTAGGCTTTCTCGTCGGCAACTTGCAACCGGCTCAGGATTACCTGCGAGATTTATTCAATCTGATCAACCTCTATCAAGACAAGTTTCCCAACCCAGGATCACAAATTGAATCAGAAATTGAGGCGATTGACTTGGACTATTTGCGAGAAGATTTGCCGAAACTGATTAACTCTATGAATGAGGGTGTTGAGCGGATTCGTAATATCAGTACGAGTGTAAGAACGTTTTCGAGAGCAGATAGTGATCGTCCTGTTCTTTTTAATATTCACGAGGGAATCGACAGCACTCTCTTAATTCTCAAGCATCGATTAAAAGCGAGCGAGTGCCGGCCTGCTATTGAAGTGGTGAAAGAGTATGGCAATTTGCCCCTCGTGGAATGTTTTCCTGGTCAATTGAATCAGGTCTTTATGAACATCTTAGCTAATGCAATTGATGCTCTAGAGGATTCAAATAAGGGGCGTAGCTTTAAGGAAATTCAAAATTTACCTAATTTCATCACAATTCAAACGACTTAAGACAAAGAGGACAAACGGGTTGTGATTAAAATTAAGGATAATGGAGGGGGAATGTCGGATGAAGTGAAGCAGAAAATATTCGATCATCTATTCACAACAAAGCCGGTGGGTCAAGGAACCGGCTTAGGACTGTCGATTGCCCGCCAAATTATTTTGGAGAAACATGGAGGAACATTGGAAGTAAATTCTTCCCTTGGGCAGGGTTCTGAGTTTATTATTTCTATTCCGCTCAAGGGATAAAATTATGGAATTGAGGAACATCATCAGCGCCTAAGAGTGCTTTACCCTGCCGCCGGCAGATTTATCTTATGAGGGTGGTGAACTTTTGGAATCAAATCGCCATTGCCTGACGATATGCTCCATGCCCTATACTAATCACCGGCATCTGGGTCTATACCAAGCACTCTTAATTGCGCCGCAAGCATTTAGGCACCTTGTTCAGCATCATTTCCTATGCTAAGAAAACCATCTGGCATGATAGCCGAGTCATTGGATTCGTAGTAAATTCCTATGTCAACCCCAAAGAACCAATCCCAGCGATTGGCCCACAGCAAGGCTAGGCTCGCTTTGAGCAAACCTGGAATTAAATCTTGTAGTTCGTTTCCACCGGCGTATCGTCTGAGTCGGGTAGGTCTTCGGAGGAGGGTAAGCAATCTAGCGGGTTGTACTTTAACATAATTGAAGTAGGAACAACTCACAATTACTATGGTAACTGTCTATAATTGTTTTATTGCCAGAATTGAGAATTTCTTTTTTTAACCGCAGATTCCGTAGTGAAACTTGAATGTGCTACGCTCATCATTCAAGTTCCACCTACGTCCGCAGATAAACACAGATGTTTTTGAGAGATGAGTTAATAAGTTTTTGTAGAATTTGGAATTGTTAATATAAACCACAGATGGACACAGATAAACACAGATGGTTTATCAAGGTTGTTGGCTTTTGCCAGAGATTTGATGTTTGAATAGATTTGTAAAGTGGTAGTTTTTTAAACAATAACTATGCGAGAAAATCTTCTGAAAAGAAAGCTCAAGCAAGGTGAATTTGCCTTAGGTTTATTTGTTAATTGTGCGTATCCGGCATTTATCGAAATTTGTGGGCACGCCGGCTTTGATTTTGCGATTATTGATATGGAACATGGCCCTCTGCATACGTTAGGTGCGGAGGATCTTTGCCGCGCCGCAGATTGTGTAGGACTTGCGCCGATTATTCGGATTCGCAAAAATGATGGGCCGCAAATTCAACGGGCACTCGATATCGGAAGCGCCGGCGTCCAGGTGCCCCAAATTGAAACTCAGGCAGATGCAGAAGCGGTTGTAAGGGGTGCGAAATACTCCCCGATTGGTTCGCGGGGTCTTTCTTTTAACACGCGCGCCGGCAACTATACGGCAGCAGGGACGAATATCACCGATCAGCTGAATGAGGAATCTTTGGTTGTGGTTCATGTTGAAGGGACTCGCGGCATAGAAAACCTGAAAGAAATTGTTAGCGTTCCCCACATTGATGTGATTTTTCTCGGCCCTTACGATTTATCGCAGTCCCTAGGAATTCCCGGACAAGTGCGTGATCCGCGTGTAATTGACCTGATGAAAAATGCAGTGCAAACAATTCGCAATGCAGGAAAAGCTGTCGGCACTTTTGCAGATAATCCGGAAACTGCCAAGCAATGGCGCGATGCCGGTGTTCAATATGTGGCGCTTGGAGTTGATGTTGCTATCTTCTTGCGGGCGTGTGAGGCGTTAGTAAAAGCGGTCAGGAGTTAATATCGTGACCCTAATGCCGGTAAAGTAGCGCCCGCTTTATCTCTTGTGGAGTTTACTGAGTGCTTTGTCAAAAACTTTATGATAACTTTGCACTTTTTGTAGCCTATTTGGCGACATTAAAATTTTGCTGTTCTATACTGAAGATACAGCCCTCATAAAACGAAGATAATAAGAGGGATCAAGACAAACAGAGGTAAATCCTATGATAACTGTATTGGGATCGCCGAATTTGGATTATGCCATTAGTTTTGCCCTAGAAAATATAAATTCGATAAAACTAGAGGCTTTTAAGCGTTTTTTTGCAGAAATGCCGGTTGATCCTTATATTAAAGGCAAATATCGCTCTCGCAGATTATCTCGCTTCAAAATCTCTGGAAACGATTTAATTAAGCTACCTCATGGATTTTTCTATCAAGGTAAAGCTTACAATCCGTTGTTGGGAGATATTAAAAGAGAGTTTGCTGAACTTGATGATCAACTTATTGCACTTGATGAATTGAAAAAGCTGGTGTTTGAGTTTAGCACTTACTGTAAACTTCCTCCGGATGTTGATATCGCAGTTCATCAAATTAGAATAAGCTGTACACCGAGTAATTTTGGCAACCCGGCGCCGGAAGGGATTCATCGAGATGGGTGTAATTTTGTTGGCATTTTCGCAGTGGATCGGCACAATATTCTAGGAGGAGAAACCCATCTTTATAAAGCCAAGAAAGAAAAGCCGCTTTTTAATAAAATTTTGAATCCGGGCGAACTTCTTTTGGTGAATGACAATGAGTTCTTTCACTTCACCACCCCCATTAAACCCATAGCGGATGGTGAGGGGACAAGAGATGTGTTTGTTTTAACTGCGCCCAGCTTATTTACTGAAGAATAGTGCCAGTAATTATCAGTTGCGGCAATATCAACAAACTCACTCAACTTTAAAGATTTTACAATCCACAAGATAAGGGGAATTGAATGCAGTCATTTCCCCTTCTTTTTTGCCGGCAATGGGAAATAATCTAGCAGATAATGGTTTATCTAGCTTAATGGCTAAACTTGCCATATCAATTAATATGGCTTCTATGGTTTCAATTGTGATGTTACCTGGTAGGGGAACAGTATCTAAACCACAACCACAAACCGCAGAATATAACAATAAGTTTGTTAAATTATAACTTCCTTCACTTGCTCTTTGAGCCAAACCGGCATCTTCACAAACCGGCAGCATTAAACCTGAGTAACCGCAGAGTTTAACTGAGAGGCTTTTTAAAACACGAGTAATGATTGCAGAAATTGCCAGCGTTCCTTGATGCCCAAATTTTCCTAAACCAAGAGATTCATAAGAAAAAGCAATGCTGGCACTTTTGTCAAGCGATGGGGCAAGGGAGGAATCAATTCCTCGATATTCGATTTTTAATTTATCTGAAAGTTGTTTTGCTAGGGTTTCAACTACAGAGAGTTTTTCTTCAAGTATCTGTTTAAAATTTGCTTCGGCTTCTGGCAAATTTTGAGAATGACTAAAGGCTGCCATTACTAAATCGCCGCACTCTAAGCCTATCGCAAAAGATGGATTACCCTCATGGTAAGATATCGGAAAGAAAGGAATACCAGGCCGGCAGTTTGCCCCAGCGCAAAATCTAAAGTTTCCAAAGCCGTCTTCTGTTTCTTCAGAAATTCGTTTAATTACGTTTGCCGATGCTTTGGCATTTTCAAAATTAATGCCGGCATCAACATCACCAATGTTACTAGAACAGTAAATTACTGATGTATTTTTAATAATTTCTGGAATAACAGCAATCTGTTCGGGGTTACTGACACAGCCAATACTCAAAAAACTAATATTCAAGTTATGGCAGATTTGCTCGATTTCTTGAATTTTCTTGACAATTTCCGTAGCGGATAAAACCGGCAAATATTCCGCCCAGGAATTTGTCGCAATTCGGGTTGTTTGAACTTCATAACCCTGCCTCTCAAAAAAAGCCTTTGCTTGCTGATTAAATTCAGCCGCTTGGGTAATGCTTTCTTCCTCTATTCGAGATTGCAGAGAGATGCCGGTTGTAATCGTTCTAATTTTCATAAAATTACATTTGATAATCTCTCCTTAATTTACTTGAGATTTACTGCTCTTTCTTCGCACCCTATCATCGTCCATTCCAATTAATCGGATGGCTAGGCGGCGACAACCAGCCGGCATCACCGGCAGAACCCGTTTCCTCATCCAACGCCTTAACCACCTTATTGTAAATTTCCTCAGCCTGTTGCGGGGAATTGCCAATACTCGTCAGTCCCAACTTGCCAAATTGAGACAGGCAACCCATCAAATGAAAAACCGTTCCCGTCTCCGTACTGCTATCAAAATGCAATTGGTTATGAGCGATAATATCCATCAAATCATTGGGCAACAAACCTTGATAGCGGTCTTTTTGCAAATTGTCAGTAGCTGTGTAAAATTTTGAACGCCCTTGCTGACTGTAAAATAAACCTGTAGATCGCTCATATCGGCCATTTGTTAGCAGCTTAAGCGTCATAAACGGATGGGTTGTCCCGCCCTTACGCAAGTTAATTTCAATGGCCTGCATATCCCATTGGCCATTATCTTGACGCACTGCAATAAAATCAACCCCAAAACGCTCTAAAGCGCCTTTTTCCGCCAAATTCTGACCTACTCGCACCCCTAATTCCTGCAAGCGCAGCCGGTAAACCTCATCAGCGGGAAACCGGCATCCCAAGAAAATCTGGCCATCGGGACCCCCTAAAATTTGGTCGTGGGTGGAAAGAATTTCGACCTCGCCATTGGGCATAATCCGTCCCTGCACACTAGGCGATCGCTTCTCTTCCCCTTCAATAAACGCCTCTGCGATCGCCCCCAATTCTGGAATGCGACTGCTAAAGTTTTCCCACGTTTCGTTAACGGCTTGGAAGCGGAGTGAGGAAAACTGTTCGCGGATCGCTTGCACTCGGTTTGCCGGCGCGACATCCTGCAACGGTTTCAAGTCTAGCAAGGCATTGCCTTCTCCCGAAAACCCTTCGTTTAGCTTAATCACCATCCGCTTCAATTGCGGTTCTTTTGCCCACAATTCATCGGCTGCTTCTGCGAGATCGTCAGCCGTGTGAACTAATTGGCTGCCGGCTGGAAGGGGGACATTACATTCGGTAAAGATTTGCCGGCTGCCGCTTTTCGTACCCCAATACAGCAAATCCGGCGCAGCCGCTAGTAAAGGGATGCCCAACTGCACCGACAACGCCTCCTCTAGCGGCGTCGAGTTGTAGCAAATCATGTAAGATTTCAGCGGATCTAATGCCTGCCGAATCCGTTGCATTAACCGAGGGCGTTCTAGAATCTTCTCACTCAGTGGCTTGGGAGAAGTATCGTAGGTGGAGAATAACAGCAAGCGATCACGGGCGTGAGAAAACGGAATTCCCGGTAACAGCTGCAAATAGTAATCGATGACGCTAGGGTGCAGCGGCTGGGATGTGACGTAAATCAGCCGAGTAAAAGGGTTGCGGAGGCGGATGAGAGAGAATAGCAGCCGTTCTTCATAGTGATGCACCCCTTCAATCTTCAACATTTCTCGTTGATCGAGGCTGAGAGAGGGGACGACTAAAATATCGTAGTCGCCGGTGTCAAACAAATCCACACTTTGCCAGCGAGTGCGTAAATCAGTCTGAAGTTGTCGGAACTTGTCCGCCTGATCAATGGATGATAAATTTTGAGATTGCATGACCCCAGACCCACCTTGAACCCGATACCAGCGATTTTACAGAGATTACAGGCAAATGTGGTTCCCCCGTCACATTTGGCAATATTTTTTTAATCTTGGCTGACTCGGTGCGAGTGTTCTTTGCTTTTCCCCACAGCGTTAAACTAGGAAAGCGAGGACAAAGCATTTGCGTGGAGTGTTGTGAGAAAGAACTATGCAAGCTAAGGAACAGCGCTACTACTCCCCCGAAGAATATTTAGAGTTAGAAACGACGGCTGAATCCAGAAGTGAATATTTTGAGGGTCAAATATTTCCTATGCCTGGTGGACTACCCAATCATAATCAAATTGCTGGCAATCTTTATGCAACACTAAATTTTGCTTTCAAAAAACAGAATTATCGCGTCTTTATCAGCGATATGCGTTTGTGGATACCTCAAGTGCGACTCTACACTTATCCAGATGTAATGATTGTTTCGGGTGCCCTAGAGTTTGCAGAGGGGCGCAGAGATACGATTACTAACCCGATAGCAATTGCAGAAGTTTTATCAGAATCTACAAAAAACTATGACCGAGGTGAAAAGTTTAAACTTTATCGGAGTATTCCAAGTTTAAGGGAATATATTTTGATTGAGCAATCTGAAAAGTCGGTTGAGCAGTTTTTCAAAAATGAAAATAATCAATGGTTGCTTTCTGAATATCAAGGTGAAGAGGCGTTGCTAAGTTTAAGTTCTGTTGAATTTCAAATTGCGTTTTCAGACCTTTACGATAATGTTGAGTTTGAATCTGAAAATTAAAGTTTGCGTGTTTTGACGTGAATTTAGGGTAATATAATTTTTTTTTAGCCACAGATGCACACAGATAAACACAGATGGGTTAACTGTTGTGTGATAGCGAATTAGATGAGGGGGAATTTTTGCCGGTGGTTTAATATTGAGGGGTTACCGGCAGCAAATCCATTTCCACAACGGATGAGTGCTTCCTTGCCGGCGAATGTGCAATACTCGATCTTCCAAGTGCTTTTGTTCGTTATGTGGCATTCCTAGCAGAATATTTCGACTTTGCCAAACGAGCACTGATAAAGTCATGCCGATACAAATAGAAAGCCCCAATGCCGGCAAGGGATTATAAGCTAAGCTGTAGCGCACTGCTACCCAGGTAAAATGAGATTGCCACAGGGCAATTTCTGAGCGTAAAGTCCAGAGGCTCAAACTACCGACGTTAGCCCACAATAACCCCACAACTAGCCACCGGCTATAAACAGTAAGCCGGTGGAGTCGTTGCACTTGAGACTGAAAGGTGGAGTCAGAATTTGCCGGCGTGGCAGGCGTCTCGGGATCTTGTCGATCTTCTGGATAAGCCATAGCAGATTCAATTTGGCTGGTTGAGAAGATGCACTCTAGCGGCGTTTCTCGCGATCTGGGCTGGCAGATATTTCTGATGATTCTGTCCCTGGTGCCGGCCCCGCTATCGCTTTACCCGTGCGTTCTCTCCACCAAGCAAGTAGGGAACTTGCTATGAAAATACTTGAATAAGCACCGGCAGTAAAGCCAATAATTAACGCAAGGGCAAAATATTTTAGTGTTTCGCCACCAAACAAAAAGATGGAAAACAGCGTCAGCAGCACGGTTAATGTTGTATTAATTGACCGTGTCAGCGTTTGATTGACGGCATCGTCCACAATTTGGTTGATATGCTGGTCGGGATGAAGACTGATCACCTCTCGTACCCGGTCATAAATCACCACGGTATCATTCACCGAGAAACCGATAATCGTCAGCAGCGCCACGATAAACAAACTGTCCACTTCCACCCCCAGCACTAAGCCGAGAATTGAAAAGATGCCCACAGTGATCAAAACATCGTGGAACAATGCCACAAAGGCAAAAAACGCATAGTCTAACTGGAACCTGAAAGTCAGGTAAATCGTGATGCCGGCGAAGGAAATCAGCAGCGCCAGTAAGCCCGAAGAAAAAATCTGGCGTCCCAAAGTCGGGCCAACGGTGTCAATTTTAACGGCTTGAGAGTCAAAAGCACCGATTTTTGATTCCAGAGTGGTTCGCAGTTGGGTGCGATCCTGCTCTTTCAATTCCTTTGTCCGAATGGAAATTACCTGCTGGTCTTTTACCTTCGGATCTTTATCCAAAATTTGGATTGTACTGCCGCCCAACCCCTGATCTGTCAAAATGTCTCGGACAGTGCCAATCTCGATCCGACGGGGTTTTGAAGGATCAGCTTCGCTGACGCAATTATTCGGTTTGGTACAGTCGAGTTCAAATTGCAACCGTGTCCCCCCGACAAAATCCAGACTCGGACGAAGGGGGGCGCGGATGTCTGGCCGAGTCCAAGAGATGACCATTGCAATCAGACCACTGAGAATGATCACGGCAGAAATTGTCCACCAAAGTGATCGGCGTTTGATAACGTTGAGTTTCATGCACTCCCTGCCTTAGATTTCAATGACATGGGCAGATTGGGACAAAACCAGTTTGGTTTACGCAATTGCGGAAAGCTGATGGCAAAAAATAGTAGAGTGCGACTGCAAGTGAGGGCGGTAAACATACTCACTAACACCCCTAAGCCGAGGGTTAGAGCAAAGCCTCGCACCAAGCCGCTTCCCAACCAAAACAGGGCCGCACAGGCAATTACCGTTGTGACGTTGCCATCCAAGATACTGGAAAAAGCCCGGTAGAAACCTGATTCTACTGAGCGGTACAAACTTTTACCGGCTCGCAATTCTTCTCGTGTGCGCTCAAAAATCAGCACGTTGGCATCCACAGCCATACCAATACTGAGAATAAAACCGGCAATTCCAGGTAAGCTCAAAGTGACGCCGAGTAAGGCAAAGCTAGCCAGTGTTAGCAGGGAATAGATCACCAGGGAGATATCAGCAATGACTCCGGGCAGCCGGTAGTACAGACCCATGAAAATCAGCACCAAAAGCAACCCTGCAAGGCCGGCATAAATACTGCGCTGAATGCTATCGCGTCCCAGTGTGGCACCGACTGTGCGGTTTTCGATGATTTCCACCGGCACCGGCAAAGAACCGCCTCGCAGCTGCACCGCCAGTTCATTCGCGGCTTCTGCCGTAAAGCGTCCCGTAATCACCGCACTGCCGCCGGTGATGCCGGTTTGGGCAAATTCTGGCCCGACAACCGGAGCACTAATTAGCCGTTCATCGAGGAAAATGCCGATGCTGCGTCCGGTGCCGGCCAGATTTTTGGTAAGTTCAGCAAATTTATCGCCTCCCTCCTTATCAAAACTGATGCCAACATTCCAGTTGTTCCCGCTTTGCTCTGGTTGAGCGTAGGCTTCTTTGAGATTTTTACCGCCTAAACCAACCTGTTCGTAAAGTTTATTGAACAGTCCGTTTATTTGCTCATTTTTCTGGTCAAGCGCGGCTTGGTTTTGCGCTATTTCCGTTGGATCTCCCTCACTCTGTAGCTCAACCTGTTTCGTTAATAATTGCCGCAGTTCTTGCTGTCTCACATTCAATTCTGCGGTCAATTCCTGATTATTGTTTTCTTGGCGAAACTCTAGCTGTGCGGTGCCTCCGAGAACGCGTTCTGCCTGTTCAGGATCATTTACCCCTGGCAATTGAACAACAATTTGATCTTGCCCCACGGTTTGCACCAGCGGTTCAGAAACGCCGAGTGCGTCAACTCGGTTTCTCACCACGCTCTCAACATCTTCTAACATTTGAGGCGTGATTTCTTTGACCTCGTCAGTAGTTTTTACCTGAATTGTCAGTTGTGCCCCACCTTGGAGGTCTAATCCCAGACGGATTGGCACCCGATACAGCACCGTAATGGCACCAATTATCAAAACTAAAATGAGAGCCAACCATGAAGTTTGTTTTTGCATACTTTTACCCGCTGCAACAATTTTAGATTTTAGATTTTAGATTCTTGATTCAATCTAAAATCCAAAATCCAAAATCCAAAATTGACTAGACTCGCAAGCTCACCATTTTTTGCACGGCTTCTACGATTTGCTCTGGTTGAACGATTGTCAGGCGTTCCAGAGCGCCATTATAAGGAGTGGGAATATCTTGAGAAGACAACCGCAACACCGGCGCATCCAATTCATCAAACAAGCGATCGCTGATTGAGGCAATTAATTCAGCGCCAATGCCGCCGGTTTTCATGCACTCTTCAACGATAATCACGCGATGAGTTTTGCGGATGGAGGCACCGATGGTGTCAAAGTCAAGGGGTTTGAGGGAAATTAGGTCGATCACTTCCGGATCTAACCCTTCTTTTTCCAAACTTTTCACAGCTTGCATGACATGATGCCGCATCCGGGAATAGGTGAGGATGGTGACATCTTTGCCTTGACGCACGACTTCTGCCTTGTCCAGAGGCAGCAGATATTCCTCTGTCGGCAAGTCTTCTTTGAGATTGTAGAGGAGGACGTGTTCAAAGAATAAAACCGGATTGTCGTTGCGAATGGCTGATTTCAGCAGCCCCTTCGCATTATAAGGAGTCGAGCAGGCGACGATCTTGAGTCCGGGAACAGCTTGGAAATAAGCTTCGAGTCGTTGGGAATGTTCTGCGCCTAATTGCCGGCCAACGCCGCCTGGACCCCGAATCACCATTGGGATTTTGAAGTTGCCGCCGGAGGTGTAGCGCAACATCCCAGCATTGTTAGAAATTTGGTTGAAGGCGAGCAGCAAAAAGCCCATGTTCATGCCTTCAATAATCGGCCGCAGGCCGGTCATTGCAGCTCCCACGGCCATGCCGGTGAAGCTATTTTCCGCAATGGGCGTATCTAAAACCCGCAGATCGCCATATTTTTTGTATAGGTCTTTTGTGACTTTATAGGAGCCACCATAGTGACCCACGTCTTCACCGAGGACAAACACCGAGGGGTCACGCGCCATTTCTTCGTCAATGGCTTCCCGGAGGGCGTTAAAGAAAAGCGTCTCTGCCATCTTATAGAGAATTTAATGGGTCAAACATTAATTTTAATCGCTTATGGTTGCACTTTGAGGATGAGAGCGGTAGAGATGGGCTGGGGCTTTCCTGGTGTTTGCCCCTACCGCTTTTTGAGGAAACAGCGCTTTAAAAAATGATGCCGAGCTGAGCTACATCATTATCTACGACGAGTTGCAGGTTGCCCTGAGTATAAGTGGTGTCGGTTGCGCCGATCGTCTGGGTAAATCCCAATCCAGAGAGATTTGCGCTCACTGCATTACCGGCATCACCAACGACAGTTAATCGGTTGTAACCGCCACTTGCCCTCGTCTCCTCCAGCAAATTCAGCAGCGATGCGTAATTCAGGGTGAGGGTGTTATTGCCAGTGCCGGTTAAATCGATACGCTCAATGGCTGTAATTTTGGTGTTGTCAGCAATGCCGGCAGCTAAATCCAAATTGATGCCGGCACCGTTGAGTTCAAGGGTATCCACTCCCAACCCCCCATCCAGCCGGCGGAAATTAGAATTGCTAATCCTTAAACGATCATTGCCGGCACCTCCATAAAGCAGGATGTCGGTGAAATTGCCATCGCTGAGGAGATCGTTCCCTTGTCCACCTACCAACGCCTGACTGTTAGCCGTGCCGGTGAGCATATCATCACCCGGTGTGCCTTGTTGCGTAACAGTGCCGGTGAAGTCGCCACCGAATATAACGTAAGATTGCCCTGGTTCAGCCGCCCCTACATTGGCTCTAGGAGAACTCATAATTAAGTCAGCAAAACCATCGCCATTCACATCGCCGGACCCGCTGACTGAGAAACCGGAACGGTCACCATTAATGTTGTTAGTCGAGCCACCATTATCAATTCCATGAATGGCAAAGCTACCGCCTTGGGTAATGCTAAAATTCACGTCTTGGGCGTCAGCCTTACCAAAGACGACATAAGATTCCCCTCGGCGATTCAGCCCGATATCAGAACCGGGCGCACCAATAATTAGGTCAGCCAAACCATCCGCATTTAAATCACCGGCCCCGCTAACTGAGAAACCGAAACGCTCAGGGAACAACCCGCTAATGGTAAAACCGCTGGTGCCTAAATTGTTGAAATTCACCGCCTGGTTGTCAGCCTTGCCAAACACCACATAAGCCTGCCCCTCCATAGCTCCAGGATCGGGTGAGTCGGCTAGGTCAGCACCTACAATCAAGTCAGCCAAACCATCGCCATTGACATCGCCGGCCCCACTGACTGACCAACCGGCACGATCACCATTGTTAATCCCATTAATGGTAAAGCCGCCGGTTCCCAAGGCGCTCAAATCTACCGCCTGATTGTCAGCTTTGCCAAACACCACGTAAGATTGCCCCTCCCCATTAGGATTAGGCGCACCTACAATCAAGTCAGCCAAACCATCGCCATTGACATCGCCGGCTGTATTGACTGAGAAACCGGCAAGGTCAAAATTGTTAATCCCATTAATCGCAAAGCCGCCGGTTCCCAAAGCGCTCAAATCTACTGCTTGGGCGTTAGCCTTGCCAAACACCACGTAAGATTTTCCTGGGATAGATTGCCCCATAGGGACACCGGGCGCACCCACAATTAAGTCAGCTAAACCATCGCCATTGACATCGCCGGCCCCACTCACTGACCAACCGGAACCGTCAGAATTATTAATGCCGTTAATGCTAAAACCACTACTTCCTAAAGCGCTCAACTCCACTGCTTCGGCGTCAGCCTTGCCAAACACCACATAAGATTGCCCCCTCAAAGCACTAGCATAGGGCGCACCTACAATCAAGTCAGCCAAACCATCGCCATTGACATCGCCGGCCCCACTCACTGACCAACCAGCATTGTCACCATTGTTAATCCCGTTAATGACAAAGCCACCTGTTCCCAAAGCATTTAACTCCACTGTCTGGGTGTCAGCCTTACCAAAGACTACATAAGATTGTCCCTGGCGAGTGACCCCCGCAGCGGTATGAGGCGCACCCACAATCAAGTCAGCCAAACCATCGCCATTGACATCGCCGGCCCCACTCACTGACCACCCGGCAGTATCACCATTGTTTATTCCGTTAATCACAAAGCCACTGGCACCCACCGGCAATCCTGTACCCGATACAATTCCACTTAGATTTATCTGGTTGGTGACAGTTAGATTCACGTTTGCTGTAGAGGTGCCGGCGTTGCCATCGCTAACGGCGTAGTCAAAGGATGCTGCACCTGGATTAGTCCCCCGAAAGGTAATCATCCCAGTTGCCGAATCGAGAGAAACTGTGCCATTGGTGGCGTTGAAGACTTCAGCAATTATTAGGGGATGGCCATCGGCGTCAGTATCGTTGGCAAGTAAGGTGGTTGCCGGAATATCCAGGCGAGTGCTTAATAGAACCGGAACACTAAAGGGTGTATCGGCATTTGCCACCGGCAGAGTATTGACGACACCCGTAATCGGGAAATTAAACGGGTTTTCGTCGCCATCAGTTGTGGAGAATTGCAAATTGCCGTTGTAGGTGCCGGCAGTTGTGGCATTTAGTTGCACTTGCAGTGTTGTGGAAGCACCAACGGCAAGAGTAGCCGGGAGTGCGCCTATCATACTAAAGCCTGCCGGCAGTGTTAGTCCGCTTAGCGTTAATAAACCCGTGCCGGTGTTGCTAATGGTGAAAGTTTTGCTGACGGGTGTCCCAGGCGTTGTGTTGGGGAAACTGACTGCTGTTGTTGTCCCGTCTGCGATGTCGGTCGTTCCGTCAAGTACAGCGATTTCTGGTGCGAAATCTGACTCATAAGCACCAATATCAATTCTGCCACCACTGACGCGAGGGTTCCCGCGCTGGTCGGTTGTGAGTGGGGCGGCTGAAGGATCACCGGCATTAATGGCACGACTGTCGGGACGCAATGCGCGGGTTTGGGTAGGGCCACCGTTACCTGCCAGGGGGTTGATATTAGCTGCAATACCCGTGATGTTGCCGGTGGTGTTGCCGGTAATGACCGTGCCGTTCAGGTTGCCGATGAGGTTGTAACCCTCGGAGGTGAGGATGCCGGTAAAGTTAGGACTGCCATTATTAGCAGAAGTATTGCCGGTGATGATGGTATTTTTTGCTGTCACCGTGCCGCCTGTGGTGTTGAAGATCCCGCCAGTGCCCGTGCCCCCTGTATTGGCAGAAATGGTACTGCTTGATAGGGTTATGGTGGCTGTGCTGTTGTTGTAAAACCCGCCGCCGATGTTTGCTGCGTTGCCAGAAATGGTGCTGTTAATGACATTCAAGATGCCAGTGTTGAACACGCCACCCCCAATGCCGGTGTTTGAGGTGTTGCTAGAGAGGGTGCTGCGAATAATATTCAGCGTGCCGGTGTTATTAATGCCACCGCCATTGTTTGCCACGTTGCCGGCAAGGGTGCTGTTGGTGATATTCAGTGTGCCGGCATTATTGATGCCACCGCCGTTGTTCACGCCGGCATTCCCAGCGGCAATCCGCAACGCGTCAATATTTGCCGTGATGCCGGAGGTAATGTCAAACACGCGCACAGCATTATTGCCGCTAACTGTCAGGTTATTGGCTCCAGGGCCGTTAACATTGACACTTTCAGTAATTTGTGGTAATGCAGATGCCAGTGCAATCGTCCCCGACACGTTGCTGAAACTAATCGTATCAATGCCGGCAAAGTTATTGGCATTAATTAGCGCTTGTCGTAAAGAACCCTCGCCGCTGTCATTGGTGTTGATCACCACAGTGTCATTCGCAGCAATGGTGGCACTGGCGCTAGCGGTGCTGATCGCGTAATTCCCTGCCGCCAGATTGAGTTGCAGCGTTTCATCTGCCTCTGCGTGGATATCGTCATTCGGTGTAAAGGTGACATCAACAAAAGTCTGTCCATCGGGAATCACTACAGAAGTGCCGGCAAGGGGAATTCCACCGACACTAAGGGTGTAGTCATCGGCAGAAACGCTGCTGGTTCCACCTACAGTAAAATTAACGGTTAAATTGCCGACGGTGCTAGTGCCGCGAGAGATGCGGAAGGTGCCGGTGTCGTTGCCGGTTTCTGTGGCATTCCCATCAATTGCCGTAATGCTAACCGCAATGGGGTTGACGGTGATGGTAAAAATTTGAGGCGTTGAGGTATCGATGCCACCATCGGCAGTCCCGCCGTTATCCCTAACTTGCACAGTAACGGTTGCTGTAGTGGGAGTGGAAATGCTATCCACCGGCGTGTATAGAAGGTTGCCGGTTGCCGGATCGATAAGCGGTTGAACGGCAAACAGCGCGTTATTATCGGTGCTGATGATATAACTGCTGACAGTCTGAGTTGCCTCGTAAGCATTGCCTGGATTAAACCCACTAGCAAAGCCGGCAACGATTTGTGATCCTGATCCTGCCGCGATCACTTGGTTGGGATCTGCCGGCAAATTGAAACTGGGTACATCATTAACAGGGTTAACGGTTAGCGTTGCCGTCGTTGTGTTGCTGCTGAATGCCGTATTAGCACCATTGTCGGTGGTGTCTGCTGTGCCACCATTAGTTCCAATTGTAGTGTCCCATGCCCGGAAGGTGAGGTTGCCAGGACTGCCATAATAGTCGGCATTGGGAACAAATCGGATGCGATTTGTGGCAACCTCAGCAGACAGCAATCGCGCTGATGTGCTGATATCTACGATGGTGCCGGTGGTTGCAGAAAAATCAGTCCAAGTGTTGCCATCAAGGCTGTATTGCCAGATGCCGTTGCTGTTATCGACAGCAGTGATGGCAATTCCTTTTGCTGCGTCGGTGTCTGCATCAGAAATTAAGCTCGTAATCGCGGCAATATTGACAGCATCGCCGGTATTAATTGCCGGATCTTCGTCAAGATTAGTTAAAGAAACTGGCGTTTCAATTAAAATCGGCGCATCGTTAAAATTGGCAACTGTAAGGGTAAAGTTTTGCTCGTCATCAACCGTGCCATCATTCACGCGCACAACTACATTATGATTTCCAACTTCGTTATTGGTTGGCGTGCCGGTTAATGTAGCGGTTCCATCTCCATTATCTGTGAGTGTTAGCCATGAGGGAAGCGTGATTGCGTCAATTGTTAGCGTGTCGCCGCTGTCCGGATCAGTTGTACTTATATTGTAGATATAGGTGCTATCTTCATCTGCATTTATAACAGGTGTTGATGTAAAGGCTGGCGCATCGTTAACATTGCCAACTGTAAGAGTAAAGTTTTGCTCGACATCAACCGTGCCATCATTTACTCGCACAACCACATTACGATTCCCAACTTCATTATTGGTTGGCGTGCCGGCTAATGTAGCGGTTCCATCTCCATTATCTGTCAGCGTTAGCCATGAAGGAAGCGTGATTGCGCTAATTGTTAAAGAATTGCCATCTTCATCAGTGGTGCTGATATTGTAGCTATAGGCAACGTCTTGAGTTCCTGCGGTTACTGCTGTGGAAGTAAAAGCCGGCGCATCGTTAACATTGCCAACTGTAAGAGTAAAGTTTTGCTCAACATCAACCGTGCCATCATTCACGCGCACAACTACATTATGATTTCCAACTTCGTTATTGGTTGGCGTGCCGGTTAATGTAGCAGTTCCATCTCCATTATCTATCAGCGTTAGCCATGAGGGAAGCGTGGTTGCGTCGATTGTTAGCGTGTCGCCGCTGTCCGGATCAGTTGTACTTATATTGTAGATATAGGTGCTATCTTCATCTGCATTTATAACAGGTGTTGATGTAAAGACTGGCGCATCGTTAACATTGACAACAATTAGATCAAATGTATCCGT
This sequence comes from Microcoleus vaginatus WJT46-NPBG5, assembly GCA_019359355.1. Classification (GTDB taxonomy): domain Bacteria; phylum Cyanobacteriota; class Cyanobacteriia; order Cyanobacteriales; family Oscillatoriaceae; genus FACHB-68. The sequence continues at coordinate 41,452 of JAHHHM010000012.1, forward strand.
AGTAGTTCCACCATTGCCGTCATCCGCTGTTACTTGAATCGAAAGCTGGCCAACATCACTGTTGCCTGGAGTACCAGAAAAAGTGCGCGTTGCCAGTTCAAAACTTAACCAAGATGGCAGGGAATTGCCGTTTGTAAGTTTTGCTGTATAAGTTAAAGCATCCCCTTCTGGATCATTAAAGCTACTTTCATTAAAGCTGAAGCTAAAAAAAGTATCTTGAACAGCGTTTGAGTTGCTTATAGGGTTGGCAACAATCGGCGCTTCATTGATGTTATTTGTGGCAATTGCAAAAGGTTTTTCAAAAGTATTCCCCTCCGCATCAGTTACTCGCACACTGATGTTGTGACTGGCATTGGTTTCAAAGTCTAATAATGACCCGTCCGCAACTTTTAACTGATTTCCGTCAATTAAAAAACGACCATTTGCATCATTGAGTAATACATAAGTGTGCGTATCTCCCCCGTCTGGGTCAGTGGTTGACAAAGTGCCAATAACTGTCCCTGAAAGGCTATTTTCATTAACCGAATTGCCGGCAAGAGAAATATCCGTGGGTGCCAAGTTAACTGGTGTTGGTGTTGGTTCCGGTGTCGGTATAGGTGTTGGCGTTGGTTCCGGCGTTGGTGTTGGTGTCGGTATTGGCGTTGGTTCCGGCGTTGGTATGGGAGTGGGAACCGGCGTTGGTTCCGGCGTTGGTGTTGGTATGGGAGTGGGAACCGGCGTTGGTGCCGGCGTTGGTTCTGGTGTCGGTTCCGGCGTTGGTGTTGGTATGGGAGTGGGAACCGGCGTTGGTGCCGGCGTTGGTTCTGGTGTCGGTTCCGGCGTTGGTGTTGGTATGGGAGTGGGAACCGGCGTTGGTGCCGGCGTTGGTTCTGGTGTCGGTTCCGGCGTTGGTGTTGGTATGGGAGTGGGAACCGGCGTTGGTGTCGGCGTTGGTTCTGGTGTCGGAATAGGTGTCGGTTCCGGCGTTGGTGTTGGTATGGGGGTAGGAACCGGCGTTGGTTCTGGTGTCGGTTCCGGCGTCGGTGTCGGTATGGGAGTGGGAACCGGCGTTGGTTCCGGCGTCGGTATTGGTATAGGAGTGGGAACCGGCGTTGGTTCCGGCGTCGGAATAGGCCTTGGTATGGGAGTGGGAACCGGCGTTGGCTGTGGAACAGGGGTTTCGCCTGTAGGAATCGGTGTTGGCGTCACCGGCAAGAAATCATTTCGGTCGATTAACCGGCTCTCAATTCCCTTCAAAATGGCTAAATATTGGCCGGTGATGGTTTCCTGAATAATCGTATGACCAGCATATTCCCCGGTTCCAGAGAAAATATTGAGATCGTCAAACCTCAATCCACCAATTAATTCAATGAAGTCAACACCCTTTTCAAAGTCTAAAATCCAGTCTGAATCAGCAATTTGAGCGCCGCCGGTAGAAATAAATCCGGGGACATCGTTGCGTTTGCCGATCACAAATGTGTCGCTGCCACTGCCGCCGGTGAGGGTATCTGCACCCAAGTCACCTAAAAGCCGATCATTGCCGCGATCACCGAATAAAACGTCATCGTCAAAACCTCCGTGCAAGGTATCATTGCCTTGACCACCGTGAACAGTATCTTGACCTTGGTTGCCGGCTACCCAGTCATCGCCGGCATTCCCGTTGAGATAGTCGTCGCCGGTTATGCCTAATAACAGATCGTTACCATCATTCTCGACATTCGCAAACTGGCCGCACCCGCCTAATATGGTGTCGTTGCCTTTATCGCCATAAATAGTATCATCGCCAAGATCGCCATAAACCCAATCAGCGTCAGCGCCGCCCCGCACGGTATCATGATCCTTGCCGCCTCGAACAGTATCATTACCCTGGTTGCCATTGAGGTAGTCGTTCCCCTCGTTACCGTTGGCATAATCATCTGCCTCTATGCCCAGCACGGTATCTTTACTGGCAAGACCCCTCAAGGTATCTTTCTCTAACGAACCTTGAAGAATATCATCCCCAAATGAGCCATCAAGTAATTGCATCTGTTTATTTCCCGAAGCGTACATTAAATACCTTCGGCTACTTCCAGTTATATGTATCCACCTAGATGCGTCAGTGGATTGTCTATTTCAACCGTTTTCTACCAAAAGGAAGATGTGCCTTCCCATACCTAGTTTTAAACTAGATAGTTTTTGCGTGTCAAGTGAAAATACTGAATTATTGATAAAGTGAAACAGTTGAGTGAACACTAATTTTTATCAGATTTTGAGTATTTTTATTAAGTTCTCATCCAATGTGTTAAATTCTTTCTGTGAGGAAACGCTGAAAAGCGACAGCGGTTAACCGTTGATCTGTAGTTCTCACTCTGTCACAGCAGTCAATAAGCTGAGTGCAGTTACTGTAAAATTTTTTAGCTGGCTTGCCAAATTTTGATAGTCCCATCTCCGCTGCCGGTGGCAAGCTTCTGGCCATCGGGACTAAAGACAACGGACATGACTGAGTTTAAATTCTGAGAATAGCCGGTGAGAGAACACAGCCGTTTGCCGGTGTTCATCTGCCAAATTGTAATCGTGCCATCACCGCTACCACTTGCCAGAAGTTGCCCATCTGGACTCAGTGCCACTGTATAAACTGCATCTGCATGACCGATCAGAGTGGTGGAACTTTGGCCGTTGGCTAGTTGCCACAACTTGATCGTTTTATCCCCACTGCCACTGGCTAAAATTTGACCATTCGAGCTAATAGCAATCGAGTAAACGGCATCTTGATGACCATTAAGAGTGTGCGAGGGTAGAGGTCGGCTGCTTCTGTGCCAAATATTGATAGTGCCGTCACGATGTCCACTAACTAAGCTTTTGCCGTCAGGACTGATAGCAAGCGCATTCACCGGCACAGATGGATCGCAGAGGTTGTAGAGCAGTTTGCCGGTGCTTAAATGCCAAATGTTGATACTGCCGGCATGACTCTCACCGGCATCAGCGTTACCTTTGTTAGCCGGTGTTGCAAATACGGTGTCAGAAAATGAGTTATCGTTGCCAGAAACAAGGGTTTTCCCATCTGGACTAAAGACGATTGCCGTCACCCGACCTTGTCCGCAGAGTGTGCGGAGTCGTTTGCCGGTTTCCATGTCCCACAAGTCAACGGTTCCGTCTGGAGCACCAATTGCCAGCATTGTGCCATCAGAATTAATCGCGACGGCATTAACGCCTAAGGGATAGCCAAACAGACTGCGGTGCCGATCGCCGGTTTCCAAATTCCATAGCTTTACAGTGCTGTCGCAGCTACCACTTGCCAAAATTAAACCATCTGGACTGAAGGCAAGGTCTGCAACTGGGCCTGAACGCTCCGAAAGGGTGCGGATGAGTTGGGCGTTTTGCCAAGACATGAAGGATAAATTAAGCGCGAATTTTGCATACACGGTCATGGAGATGGGAAGCTTTACCTCCCAATCACTGCACCCTGTAGGTAATTTAATTTTAATACGATTTTTACAAATGCCAATATAACCTAAAGACAGAGTATCTAAAACAGGGCCGTTTAAAGTTTTAAATTTTAGACGAGTACAGCTTGTCTCAAAAAATTAGACTTTTGGTTTAAAAAATCCAGATGTTAGATTTTTAAGATTTTCGCTAATGCCGGTCGTGAATCAATTTTTACAATAACGACCGGCCATTAACTTTATAGCAATTAGGCGTCCTTAAAATTAGGACGTTTCTCTATTTTTTTGCAGCGAGTCGGCGACGGAATTTACCTTTATAAACATTGAGAAATCGCTGAAAATCTTCTAATTGCAGTGAGACTTCTGCCGGCAAGCCGGTAAGACCCTCTGCCTCACTCAGGTACTTCCGCCGAAAGAAACTCATCGGATCTGCATAAACTTTGGAGGTTGCTAGCGTAGGCTTTGGCCCGCACCAGTGAATGGCTGTTGCCGTTTCATCTGCCGGCACCGGCCCAGATTTTGTCATCGGAAAGCGCTTTCTGACTTCCTGTTGCTCAAAATCAGGAACAAGCAGTTGTAAATCTTCTTGTCCCACTTTGATTCTGCCTTGCTGAACTGCACGGAAAATCATGAAATTTAAAAATCCCATTTCTCCATACTTAAAAATTTCAGGATGCTTTTCTGTAAAATCTAAAATTTCCACATATTCATCCAACGTAAAAATATCTCTTGTTGCAAAAAAAGCACCTGTACAGTAATAATTATTTCGATACTTTTGCCAATCAAAATCGGGAAAGTATTGCTCAACTCCTTGAATATCAAAGAAGAATTTTGTAACGTCTTCGTCAGTATACGAGTAGCAAGGCCGGTCAATAATCATGTCATAGTCCTTAAAAGTTGCATATTTAAGGACGTTTCCCCAAACCATCGTATCTGCATCCAGCATCATAAAATGCTTCCAGGGGCTTTCCCAAAACCCGATCATTTTAGTTTTACCCCAGCCAAAGCTTCTCTCCCTGAGAACTTTGTGGGTAACATTAAGGCGATTGACAACTTTAACCCCATACGCCTTTTCCATAGAATCGACTGGAAAGGTTCCGTCAATCAGCAAAGCAAGGGGAACATCACCCAGGAAATGCCTGATGCTGGCACAGCAACCCTTGGCAAATAAGTAATCTGAGGCACAACAAGCTACAATGATGCCAAAATCTTCCATAATCGCTGACTACATCCTTGCTGGGTGATCGGTCATTAAGAGCTTTTGATGAGGACGCCTTTGAGCAACTTCCCGCAATCAACTGCTTTACATTTAATTAAGCTAGCGTCTGAGCTGAATCTTCCCAACGATAGATTTACAGCCGGCAACTTCATTCAATGCTAGCTGATCAGGCAGCTATTTTAAACGCAGCAGTGGCTTCTCGCCGGCTAGGAAAACCTAGGAGTTTGACTCAATCATAAATTTAGCAACTTCTGGCTGTTTTGACATGGCTTACCGCTTGATGTCAGACGCAATTATTGGTGACGCTGCTGGTGCCACTGCCATGCGTGGCTCAAAATATCACTCAAGTTTGAGTATTCAGGACACCAACCGAGAATTTTTCTGGCTTTGTCACTACTGCCAACGAGAGCCGGTGGATCACCGGCACGGCGATCACACTTAACAGCTTTAATCTCTTTTCCAGTAATAGCCTTGGCTGTTTCAATCACTTCTGTAACTGAAAAACCTTTGCCATTACCTAAGTTAAATACGTCACTCTTGCCACCCTCTAACAAATACTGTAAGCCCAAAACATGAGCCGATGCTAAATCACTGACGTGAATATAGTCGCGAATGCAAGTACCATCTGGGGTGGGATAATCGGTTCCATAAATTGAGATGGATTCACGCCGGCCTAGTGCGGTTAATAGCACAAGTGGAATGAGGTGAGTTTCTGGGTTATGATCTTCACCCAGCAATCCGCCTGGATCAGCACCGGCAGCATTAAAATAACGGAACCAAACTGATTTGAAGTCATAGGCGACATCAAAATCACAGAGCACTCGTTCTACCATTAATTTACTTGCCCCATAAGGATTGATCGGATTTTGATCGTGTTCCTCTGGGATGGGAATTGTGTGGGGAACGCCATAGGTGGCGCAAGTGGAAGAAAAAACAAATTTCTTCACAGACGCTGCCTGCATCGCTTCTAGCAGTGTCAGCGTGCCGGTAAAGTTGTTGCGGTAGTATTTGTCTGGAGCCGTTACCGACTCACCCACGTAAGCGTAGGCAGCAAAGTGCATGACTGCTGCAATTTCGTGTGTTGCAAACAGACGATCCAAAAGGGCACGATCATTTGTATCACCGGCAATGAGTTCAACTTGCAGTACCTTCTCTACAATTTCCCGATGTCCGTACACCAGGTTATCGAGAACAATCGGATTATAACCGGCACGTTGCAGCGCCAGCACCGCATGAGAGCCAATATATCCCGCTCCACCCGTTACCAGAACCGTTTGTTTAACTTGGGACACTGTTAAAACATTCCTATTTATTGGAGCCTGAATTATAGCGAGTTGTGTGGGGTGCCGGTTCTAACTTGCTTTGGGTACATCTGGGATTTGCCAAAATATTGGAGTGGGAGCAAGATGCTCCCACAGATGAGGACACAAGTTTACAAAAAGGGGAGGCTGCCCTTGCTTTACTTTTTACCTGCTTTTACAAGATTTCCTAGTTTTTTACGAATCTTTTTATTGTAGACATATAAATTGCGCTGTAAATCCTCTTTTTGGAGCGCCAGTTCTGCCCTTAATCCCGTTAAACCCCAAGCATCCTTCATAAACTTGCGACGAAAGAAACTCATTGGCTCTGTGTAAGTTTCAGAATTCGACAAAATTGGTTTTGGCCCACACCAGTGAATAACATTTGCATCGTCATTTTGCACAAGCGGCCCTTTTTCAGTTACAGGAAAACGCTTTTTCACATCTTCCTGATTAAAATCTGGAACTAGAAATTGGATGTCTTCTTGTTTCAAACGCAGTCTGCCTTCATCGGCTGCCCGGAATATCATAAAATTCAAGAATCCCATATCGCCATATTTAAAGACATTCGGGTGCTTCTCGATGAAATCTAGGATCTCCACATACTCCTCTAAGCTGAAAATTCCTCTGGTGCCAAATATTACAGCCGGACAAACAAACGGACGATTCCGCCAGTTAAAGTCTGGGAAATTTGCTTCAAAGACCGGCAGATCAAAGAAATACTCAACAATTGCTTCTTCAGGATAATCGTAGCAAGGCTGATCAATAATCAAGTCGTAATCTTTAAAATTGGCATATTTGAGAACATTTCCCCAAACTGCCACATCTGCATCAAGCACTAAGAAATGCTTCCAGGGACTCTCCCAAAATGCAATCATCCGAGTCGTTCCCCAGCCAAAGCTTCTCTTTTTTAAAACTTCATGGGTCATGTTCAGGCGATTAATCACCTTAACATCGTATGCTTTTTCTAACTCAGCCACAGAAAATGTACCATCAACCAACAGGCAAATCGGAACATCTCCCAAAAAGTATCGAATGCTAGCACAGACACCCTTGGCAAATAGATAGTCTTGGTCACAACAAATTACGATTACCCCAAAATCTTCCATAGCCTGTTAACCCTAATTATTGAATGCACAATTAAGAAGCTGAAAGCCGACTGGAAACGTTTTTTTGAGACTTAAATTCAACCTTAGATTCAGCATAGCCTTAAAAAACTTGTTTGTCAGCGGAAAATACCCTGAGTTTTGTTAGGCAACAGATCTGAAAACATCGGTAAAAAACGCAAAAGCCCAAAAATCAAGGTAAACCTTTTTTTTACGCAACAAATTGCTTCAAAAATGTTAAATATTTTAAATAATTTGATACAAGTCGCGCTTGCCCCTGTTTGAGAGTTGGTTTAGAACGAATCTTATAAAGTGTTTGTTAGGCTAAGCATCTGGGTATCCTGTCAAACAGCCGGCTTTCAAAAGACTCCCGCGAAGTCAGGATAGACTGAGAGACGGTAACGATTAACAGCCAGAGGCAACTTTTTTTGAGCCAATGAAAAACACCACTATAGCGGTCTTGATCACTTGCTTCAACCGCAAGCAGAAGACTTTAGGAAGTCTGGAGGCGCTGTTTAAGCAAGTTCTCCCTCCTGAAGTTTCCTTAAGCGTGTATCTTGTGGATGACGCGAGTACGGATGGCACAGCAGAGGCTGTTCGCCAAGCCTATCCTGCCGTTAAGATTCTTCACGGGGATGGAAATTTGTTTTGGAATGGCGGGATGCGGATGGCGTTTGAGGAGGCGATTAAGGAGGATTATGATTATTACCTCTGGCTCAATGATGACACGATCCTCGATCCAGAGGCAGTGAATGTGCTGCTGACAACCTCGCATCGGCTTGCCTCTGAGGGTGATACCGCAGCCGTGATCGCCATCTCTACCCGCGATCCCGAAACCAGCAAATTTACTTATGGCGGGATGATACAAAGTCGTTGGTGGCATCCATTGAACTTAGATCCTCTGCCACCGACGCAAGAAGCACAACCTTGTGACACGATATGCGGTAACTGTGTGCTGATTCCGCGCCAGGTGGTGCAACGGGTGGGAAATTTAGATCCGGCTTTTGTCCATTATGCCGGCGATTGGGACTACGGTTTGCGTGCGAAACAGCAAGGATGTACAGTCTGGATAGCTCCAGGCTATTTAGGAACGTGCTCGCAGAATCCGAAGCCGGCACAAAGAACAGAGGCGCAGCTACGTCAGGAATTAAATAAAGTTGGTCAACCGAAAGGTTTAGCGCTTCAGGATGTTATCCTTCAACCGATGGAAGAGTGGAAGGTGCTGACTCAGCGGCATTGCGGTTTATTGTGGCCAATTTATTGGTTGCTTCCCTACCGGCGCGTATTGTGGATTTCTTTGCTAGGCGGGCTAAAAGGTAAAAAATAACCCGGAAAAAGGCAAAAAATAGAAAAAATTGCTTGAGCGTTTTGCCTTTTTTCACGCTTTATGCTTGTTGTTTTTAAGGAAACAGTAATGAACGATCTTCGTATCGCTTGGCTTGTCCCAGAAGTTGAATTAGGAGCATATTGGCAGCCGGTTTTGAAAGAGTTTACCAAAGTCTTTAAAAATACCGTTTTTTATACGGGTCGTGTTTGGCCGGGATTTGATCCCACGGCCCCCGGTGCTTCTGCAATTCAGTTAGTGGGCGAAACAAAATTTGTTGAAACCGAGAAAGTTGATACGGGTTACAATCGCGGCTTTATCGTTGTATCACCCAGCATAGTGGGTTATTTGCTGAAGTTTAAGCCGCAGGTTGTGTTTCCCCAAGCTTTTTCTTTATGGACGGTTCTGACGGTGCTATTAAAACCTATTGGGGGCTGGCGGATTGCAATTATTTATGATGGCAGTTCTCCAAATACAGATTTTCGAGATTCCGGATTCCGAACGATTGTGCGGCGAAATCTGGCGCGATTTGCGGATGCGTTTGTTGCCAATAGTGAAGCCGGTAAAAAATATTTAATCGAAGTTCTCAAAGTGCCAGAACGGAAAATTTTCAAAAGAACGTATCTGGTTCCCGATGCGGAAGCTTTGCTGAAACGCATGGCAGCAACTGAGTTGCCCGAACTTAACTTAGAGCATCCAACTTTTCTGTATGTAGGACGAATTACCCAAAGAAAAGGGCTGAAAACGCTTTTGGAAGCTTGTTCAATTTTAAAAAGTCAGGGATACCGAAATTATACCTTGCTGATTGTAGGCCGGGGCGATCAGCAAGAGGAACTCGAAGCCTTTATTAAGGAGCGTAATTTTGAAGAACAGGTAAAGTGGATTGGATGGGTTGAGTATGGTAAATTGGGAGCGTATTTTAGCAAAGCTGATATTTTTGTTTTTCCCACTTATGAGGATGTCTGGGGAATGGTAGTTCCTGAAGCGATGGTTTTTGGCAAACCGATCTTGTGTTCAAATGGAGCCGCTTCCTATGAACTTGTTGCTGAAGGAGAAAATGGCTATATTTTTGACCCTCACGATCCTCAACAATTGGCTGAACAAATGCGCCGACTGCTAGATAATCCTGATTTAATCGCTTCTATGGGCAAGCGCTCACAAGAGTTAATTGCCAAAACAAACCCGCAAGCAGCGGCAGAAGCCTATATTGAAGTGGCATCTTTTATTATGGGCAAGCGCTGATAATTTTGAGGCAAAATCTACCGAAAGATATTCATCGACTAACTGGATAATATGCCGAGATAGGTCAGCGTCGGCTTCCTTTAAAACTTTATTAAACTGAGGTGTTTTGCCTATGAAGGTTCTTCTATCTGCCTTCGCCTGCGAACCTGGACTTGGCTCTGAGGAAGGGGTGGGCTGGAATATGGTTTTGCAAGCTGCAAAATACCATGAAGTTTGGGTTTTCACGAGAACGTTTTGCCGGCCATTTATTGAAGCGGAATTAGCTAAAAATCCGGTTCCAAATTTGCACTTTATCTATTTCGATCCCTTTGGTTGGAGTGAGGATTGGAAAGGCCGGCAGGGGTTGCTACAATTCCATTATTACCTATGGCAAATTTGGGCTTATTTTGTTGCCCGTCGGCTGCATCGTGAGGTGGGTTTTGACATCATCCGTCACGTTACTTATGTCAAACACTGGTCACCAAGCTTCTTGGCGCTGCTGCCGGTGCCCTTTATTTGGGGTCCTGTAGGGGGTGCAGAGTCGGCCCCCAAAACCTTTTGGAACGAATACAGCCGGCGGGGAAAGATTTACGAAACGCTGCGACAAATTGCTCAAGGAGTGGGTGAACGCGATCCGTTTACCGCTTTGACAGCGCGGCGTAGTGCTATGGCGTTAGCAACCACAGAAGAGACGGCGCAGCGGCTGCGTTGGATGAAGGCAAAGAACGTTCAGGTGTTCTCTCAGGTGGGTTTGTCTGAGGCAGAAATCAGCCAAATGGCGGAATATGCCGTTGCTCTACAAAGCCCGGTACGCTTCATTAGTGTAGGCCGGCTCTTACACTGGAAGGGCGTGCAACTCAGCCTCAGAGCATTTGCTTTAGCGAACCTGGAAAACGTCGAGTTATGGATCGTCGGGGATGGGCCAGAACGAAGCCGTTTAGAAGCATTAGCCGGCGAGTTAGGAATCGCGGACAAAGTTCAGTTTTGGGGCGCTTTACCGCGCAACCAAACCCTGCAAAAGATGGGGGAATGTCACGCCCTGCTTCACCCAAGTTTGCATGAATCTGGGGGGTTTGTCTGCGCGGAAATGATGGCGCTAGGCCGTCCTGTGATCTGTTTGGATTTAGGAGGACCGGCCACTCAGGTGACAGATGAAACCGGCATTAAAGTGCCGGCTGTTGATCCCCAAAAAGCTGTTAAAGGTCTAGCTGAGGCGATCTCTCGTTTAGCCGGCGATCAGGCGCTGCGAGAACGCATGGGACAGGCGGGGCAAAAGCGGCTGAAAGAGGTGTTTGATTGGGATGTCAAGGGTGAGTTTTTTGCCCAACTTTGTGAAAACGTTCTCGCCCAAAATAAAACCCTTAGTGGCGGCAAATAATTTTTAACCACAGATGCTTGCGCGGCGTCCTCTTAGACACACACAAATAAATCTTGGATGCTACCTGTGTTTATCTGTGTGCATCTGTGGTTAAAAAATCAAAAATACCCCACCTTACGAAAGAATAAATAACCCTAATTTATTCTTTTTCCTTAACTTTTGAACAAAAACAAACGTCAACCGTAGCGCATTTCTTGAGCCGGCGGAGTGCCTTCAATACGCTCAAAATCCCGCAATTTTAGTGCCTGTAAAGTACACAGCCAAATATAAAGCGGGTTTAAGAAGATATATCGCTTCCAAAGACGCTTTGGTTCTTGCAGTAGCCGATAGAACCATTCCAGCCCTATTTGGGAGAGAAATTCTGGGGCTTTAGACAAAGTGCCGGCATGAAAATCAAACGCTGCGCCGACAGCCATGACTGGCATCGAAAGTTCATCAGCATATTCATAAGCCCACACTTCTTGCCGGGGGCATCCTAACCCAACAAAAGTAATCGCCGCCCCACTCTGGTGAATCTGTTCAACTATCTCCTTTTTCTCTTCACCAGAAACTTGCCGGAACCGAGAAGGCTGAGAACCGGCAATAATCAATTTAGGAAATTGGGCGCACAGATTGCGTGATAAATCTTCCAGCACAGAAGGCTTGCTGCCATACAAATAAATCGGCAGTCCTTCTTTGGCTGCGTGTTCACAAACCAGCAGCATTGTGGTCGGGCCACAGACCCGATCAGGTAGGTGGGTCTTGTAAAGTAAATTTAAAGCCCATCGCACCGGCTGTCCATCTGGCAAAATCAGATCCAGATGATTGAGCCGGTAGCGATGAATTTCATCAAGCACCCCAGTCATTACCCCGTGAACAGCTAACGCTGAAACGGCCATTCTTTTGCGTTCATGGGCCGCTGTAATAATTGTCTTAACAGCAGCTTCGTAATCTAAAGCGTTTACCCAAACGCCAAGGATATTTTTTCTTCCTCGATCTATCATTAGAACACCTCTGGTGGCCAAAGTTCAGGGTTGACTTGGTAGATGTCCTGCCTGATCTGCTAAAAATGTGACGGTCAGCACAGTAAGCCTCATTTTTCACAACAGGTGGCTGACTTGCATCTATCCTTGAAAGGAATTTAACTGGCAGAATTTGTAGTAATCAGACGGACTCTTGCGGCCAGCGTTCCTTGTTGAACTCGTAGATTTCTTGTAATATTTGACGAACGTTATATTGCATTTGCCAGTTGGGATAGTGCTTGCTGAACTTACTATTATCGCTGATCCACCAAATGTGATCGCCAATGCGATTGTCATCAGCATAATTCCAATTTAGCTTACGACCGGCAATCTCCTCACACATTTGAATGCCTTCCAACATTGAGCAGTTGCTATTCCGACCGCCGCCGGTATTGTAAACTTCTGCAACGCGAGGGGCTTTGAAAAACTCATAGAATGCCCGGATCAAGTCGGCGCTATGAATATTATCGCGCACTTGTTTGCCTTTATAGCCATTAACTGTATAAGGCTTACCTGTAACTGTACACTTCATCAAGTAAGCAAGAAAACCGTGTAATTGCGTTCCGGAATGCTTGGGTCCGGTGAGGCAACCGCCGCGAAAACAAGCGGTTTTCATTTGAAAGTAGCGTCCGTATTCCTGTACTAAAACGTCAGCCGCTACCTTCGATGCGCCAAACAAACTGTGCAGTGTATGGTCAATTGACATATCTTCGCGGATACCAGGTTCATAGGTGTGGCCTGGTTCGATTTCCCAGCGATATTCTTTTTCAACCAAAGGTAAGCGATTGGGCGTATCGCCATAAACTTTGTTGGTTGAGGTAAAGATAAAAACCGCGTCTGGTGCGTGAAGGCGAGTGGCTTCTAGCAGATGCAGGGTGCCATTTGCATTCACGGTAAAATCGGTTAATGGCTCACGCGCTGCCCAGTCATGGGAAGGTTGGGCTGCTGTATGAATGACTAAAGCTATCTCTGAACCGTATTCTTTAAATAGCTTGGTAATTGCTTCAAAATCCCGAATATCTATTTCTACATGGCGATAGTGGGAACCTAAAGACTCTTCCAGTCGCTGCCGATTCCAACTTGTAGAGGCATCGTCACCAAAGAAGACACGACGCATATTATTGTCAATTCCAACCACGTCTAAGCCTTGTTTGGCAAAGAAGGCAGAGGCTTCAGAACCAATTAGGCCGGCAGAGCCGGTGATAATAGCAATGCTCACAGTTCACTTCCCAAAAAAATAAAGGTTTTGAGTTTAGATATATCCTCAGTCTTGCGCTTGTGGCGCAAGATGCTTCAGCCCGAATTGGGCGATATTGCAGATGCACTCCTGCCAGCCTTTGAAATTTGGGCAAACACAGGGTGGCTACTTATTTTACCCAGTTTTAACCGGCTTGTATCTTACCTTGTCTGAGCAATGCACGATTGAGTTTTTCCGAATACCGGCTGCTAACCCCAGTCGTGGCTTTGTTCGCGGTTTTTATTTGACGACCAAATTTTAAGCCGGCAGACTGAGCAGACAAGTTGAAGGAAAAGCGCTCAGGTTGCGAGTTATGTTTTCTATAGTTTATACGACTGACTCCACTGCCTATTGCGTATTTCAATAAAGCAGGAAGAGGACAGAATGACACATTCGTGTAGATTTGTGTGCCGATATGAAGTTGCGGTTTCAAAGAGTCGGCGTTGAGATTCGGGTTGTCGGTAAATTCTATGCGCTCGTAAAGTTTTGTGATGGAGGATGATTCTTGCCGGCCTCTATTCGCTGGGCCAATCCTCACTTACAGCCGGCGTGAACAGCACACACGGCTCTCCCTTGCCAGATTTTGCGTCACGATTCCAGGCAAAACACGATCCAGTGAGTGGTTTTCACAAACTCGATTGAGGATTCGTGCGTTAGCTATCGCTTTGGTAAAAGCAGCCGGGAAGGAGATGCTAGAAGAAAAAATTTGCTTGCTCTCAATAGGTTACAACCGGCTCTGAGCTATGGGGTTGATGCACACCTATAGAGCCAATCACTAGGGACAAAAGCAAACCTGTTAGAAAATCACCGGCTGTTAGATTCTGATGCGGTAACATTGCCGGTTTTAGCGAGTCAGGATCGCTGTTCTCGCCTCTACATTCATCAACAGTTTGCCCTGTGCGTCAACACTAAAGTCTTTCCCTGGAGTCAATCCTTTACCAATTAACCGCTTATACGCCGCAACTGAGGTGATTCTTTGCACTTCGAGCATCACATCGGCAGGAATGATATTTTCGATGGCCCAGAAAACTGAGTCTGTGTCATACCAGAAAAGCAATCGCTCAACACTGATGATTGTTAATCCAGCAATCTCTTCCAGCGTCAACTCGGTTCTCAGATAGTTAATCAAGTCTTTGCCTAGCTGGCTATTGCGGGTTCTCAAGGTCAAAACCATTTTTGCCGTTTCTCGTTCTAGCTCTAATAAGTTCATATTAAGGTGGTGGGTTTTCTTACTGTGGTGGGATTGCAATTTTGCTAAGTATACCTAAAGGATGAGGTAAATACACCCTAAGGAAGAGAAAAAATTTTTATTTTTTTTTAACAAATCTGCTTCTGATCGGCTACTTCAGCATTGAAATGCTCTCTCCAAGCAGATCGACAGCTTTTCTCGCAGAATTGTGCCGGCGGTTGTTGCCTCCGCCTAAAGATAGATTTGTTAAAAATTCTTAACAGGGTGCCCGATATCGGCACGGCTGTAGGAAGTGAGGGTCAAGGAGAATCAGGCCGGCAAAAACAAAAGCCCCCTTCCGGGGGCTTTTTGGGTTTCAGTTGAGTTAAGCGCAATGGGGGAAAATATTTAGCCTTTGATTTTAATCAAATCATCTCTTAGCTTTTGCTTTGAGTGCTAAACACTTTCTTGAACCAAATCACCGTAATTTTCTCTTAACTTGAGAGCTGCTTCTGCTGTAACCTGTGCTTTGAGGCATCGCCACACTCACGTGCTTGAGCAGAGCGTAACTTGCCGGCAAAGCTTTCTGTAACTGCGAGATAATTTCGTTCTCGAATGCTAACTAAATCACCCGTGATGGAATCGCCTAAATTAACAAAAATTGGCAATGGTTGGTCGCTCTAGTTCAGTGGCAACTGAGTGAAGTGCCCGTGCAGTGTGCGCCTAAACTTCCTCGTCGTCCTCAATCAACTCGTCGTCAATCAAGTCGTCTATAATTTCCTGGGCGATCTCTTCAGGAAGCCCCAATGCTTCTGCAAGATCGTCTAAGAAGGTATCTTCCGACTCATCATCAGATTCCTCGGATAAAATGATTTCAACCGCTACCTCAAAAGAAATTTCTATCAGATCATCGGAGAGGGCATCAACTGCTGTATTAAAAAGAACGCCAATGCCTTCTTGATTGAGGATGCCGGTGATTTTATCAAACATTTTTTGGAACTCTTCGACTGCATAATCCTCGAAGATATCCAAACTGTTAATAATCTCGGTCAAGACTTGATTTTCTTCATCCGAAGGTTGCCCGTCTGCAAAGATGGTAACCACGGCGATCGCAGCTACGGCTTCTTCAGGTCTAAGGGTTTTTTCGCTCGCACCCTCAGCGCCAAACACGTGATCGTACTTACCCACTGTCGTTTCCTCCTGAGATTTATGGCTGCAAGTGTGCTTCTAGAGTGTGCCTGAGTTACTTCTGGAAGTCTACCGGCACACGGCTTTGATTTTCGGCTTTTAGCTCAATCTAGCGTGCTAGAACACGCGCACTTGATTTATATCAGCAAGGGGTGGCAACTGTATATAACTGTGGAAACAAATTTTGACAAAGCGGAAGAAAAGCTTAAATTCCTTAATTAGTGAGGGGCGTAGGGTCAGGTTTATCGCAAAGAAACCGCAAAATCCTTGCAGCCGGCAAACAACCTGTGTAAAAAAATACAACCCTATTGTTGGGTTCGTTTTTTTCAATTCCAGGCCGGTTCAGCAAGTTTACGAATGGGCGCTTAACTTTTCTGTAACAAACATCGCTCCACAGTCGCTACAACCGATTTTGCCAATGCCTTGAGATCGTAACCGCCTTCCAGGCCAAACACAATCCGGCGCGTCAGCGTCAGGCAATAATCTGTGAATAGCCCAAAATCTTCGGGTTGCAGTTCGATACCTGCCAAGGGATCAGCGGCATTGGCATCGTAGCCGGCACTAACAATCAGTATATCTGGCTGAAAGTTTTGTAAAAACGGCATCACTTCCTTTTCAAATGCCTGCCGGTAGTGCGCTACCTCACTTCCCGCCAACATCGGAATATTTAGTACATTGTTATGTGCCCCCCGCTCACTTCCAGCGCCGGTACGGGGATAGGCACCCCACTGGTGCAAGGAACAGTAAGCAATTTGGGGATTGTTCTCCACAATGGCTTGAGTGCCATTGCCGTGATGCACATCCCAGTCGAGGATGGCCACCCGTTCAATTCCTGGTTGTTCTAGGGCGTAGTGAGCAGCGATCGCGGCATTTGAGAAGAGGCAAAATCCCATGCCGCGTGAGCTGAGGGCGTGGTGTCCTGGGGGACGGGCCAGCACAAAGGCCGGTGTGCCGGTGGCTAGAACGCGATCAACGCCATCCAGCCATGCACTCACCGCCAGCAACGCCACATCATAACTGAGACGGGAAACCGGCGTGTCGGGATCAACGTGGCCACCGCCTCTGGCCGCGAGTTGCTGGATTTCTTGGATATAAGATTGAGGGTGAATCTGTTCAATTTGAGCCATCACTACTGGCCTTTTTTCCACCGGCGTTGGCGCTTGCCAATCTAGCCGGTCTGCCCAAGCAGAGGCTTTTAGCGCTTCTACAATTGCACTCAAACGCTCTGGACGTTCTGGGTGAAGCCGGCCTGTCTCGTGCAGCATGAAAAATTCTGAATAGATGATGGGAAACATGGCTATCTCAAATAAAAAGGATGGGCTAGAAGTTGGGATTAGAGGATTTGGCAGTCTCTGAACGGGAAAATGAGGCTCTTAAACAAGCAGAAAGCGCTTTTAAAGTTTAGTTATTAGTTTAGTTTTTAATTCGTTTGTCATGCTGTGTGGGGCAAATCCCCCTGAAAACCCACTCATAACAAGTCTTCAGTTATGAGCTGATGACAGGTAGCATAGAAAGCATACAAATTTTGTATCGTTTATTGCAATAACGAGCGGTAGGAAACAAGCTGTGCTACCAGAAAAGCCTCAAATACCTGAGAAAACTCAACGCCGGCCATTACTTCAGCTTTTTGGCGTTGCTAGGCGCAACCCGCTGATGATTTCACGCTGGGTTTTACGGTGGGCGATTGTTGGTACGATTTGCGGTTTGTTCGCAGGGTTGTACTGGAATGTCTTGGAGTTCATGATACACGGCTTGGATCGGTTTAATGGCCCAACGCTGATGTTTGTCATGCCTGCTGCAGGTTTGCTGATCGGGCTTGTGATTCATTTTCTCGGCAATCCTGGTGAAATTGCCGTGATTGTCGATAATATCCATTTTCGCGGTGGGCGTTTGGATGCTCGAAAAAATCCTTCGATGATTTTGGCGTCTTTGCTAAGTATTTCTGCAGGGGGTAGTGCCGGCCCCGAAGCGCCTTTGGTACAGGTAACAGGTTCGTTTGGTACGTGGGTTGCGGATCGCTTGAATTTGGAAGGGGAAAACCTCAGATCAATGAGTTTGGCGGCGATGGCTGCCGGGTTTACAGCGTTGTTTGGTGCGCCTTTGGGTGGGGCGATGTTTGCCTTGGAGATTTTGCACCACGAATATGTTTTGGAGTATTACGAGGCGTTGCTACCGGCAATTATTTCGAGTTGCGCGAGTTATTTGGTGTTTGCCGGTATTACCCGTTTAGGGATTGCGCCCACTTGGCATTTCCCCTCTTACCATTTGGATAAAATTGACGATTTTGCTCTAGCGATTTTGTATGGGGCAATCGGCGCTGTGGCGGGATGGATTTTTATCGCCATTTTTCGCGGGTGTGATCGGCTTTTTGCCCGAATTCCAGGGCCGGTTTATGTCCGTACAACCTTTGCCGGTTTAGCATTAGGTGGACTGGCTGCCCTTTTGCCCTTAACTCGTTATTTTGGTCACGATGAATTAGATGCCATTGTTAGCACTAACTTTCCGGCTTTTTTCCTGTTAGTTTTAGCTTTGGCGAAAATGGCAGCAATTAGCGTTACGGTTACAGGTGGCTGGCGCGGCGGGTTTATTATTCCCTTGTTTTTCACAGGTGCGTGTATCGGCAAAGCAGTCAGCAGTTTGATTCCGGGTTTACATCCTGCGTTAGCAATGATTTGTGTAATGGCAGCCCTAAATTCAGCCGTGACGCGAACACCAATTAGTACAACTTTACTGCTTGCAAAACTGACGAATATTACTCCTTTTACCCCCATTCTTTTTGCAAGTTTGATGGGATTGTTTTTGGCTCCCAAAGCTCCTTTAATTACTTCTCAGCTTAAGTCTCCGGTAGAAACTGCCGCTGATTGAGATTTCTGATTTTATGTTATTTTGAAGTATGAATTGGCTCTTTGTTTTTGTACAAAACAGGAATTAAACACCTTGATGCTTCTGGTTAATGGGAATCTCAATCACTAACTCTGTCCCCTGCCCGAGGGCTGAAGTACAAGTTAGTTGTCCCCCATGTTTTTTAACCACAATCTGATAGCAAATCGACAGTCCTAAGCCAGTGCCGCTGCCCACCGGCTTGGTTGTAAAAAACGGATCAAAAATGCGCTTGCTCACTTCCTCATTCATACCAGGGCCATTGTCAGCGATGCGAATTTTTACAGCGTTGCCGGCAGTTGTTTCAGTATGAATGTGGATTTGTTTAGTCGCTGTTTTTCCTGTGCTTCCTAACCATTCACAGCTAATTCCTAATTCGTTCAAAGCATCTATTGCATTGGTCAAAATATACAGAAATACTTGATTAAGCTGGCCGGCATAACACGTTACGAGGGGAAGTTGACCGTATTCTTTAATGACTTCTATTTGAGAAGAACATCCTTCTTTTCTGAGCCGGTGTTGTAGAATCATCAAGCTGCTGTCAATGCCTTCATGAATGTCTACCGGCTTCATATCTGCCTCATCCAGCCGCGAAAAAACTCGCAAGCTAAGTACAATATTTCGGATGCGTTCAGCCCCCGCTTTCATGGAATTCATTAATTTTTGCAAGTCTTCGACTGCGAATTCAAAATCGAGGTTTTCTGTGGCCGCTACAATTGCCGGTTGGGAACTCGCATCAGTCTGCCGGTATAAATCAACCACTTGCAAGATATTTTTAACATATTCAATGGCGGGATTGAGATTGCCATAGATGAAGTTTATGGGGTTGTTAATCTCATGCGCTACACCCGCAACCATCTGTCCTAGGGAAGACATCTTTTCACTCTGAATCAGTTGAGATTGAGTTAATTGTAATTCGTTGAGTGTTTGTTCAAGACAGATATTTTTTTTATTTAAATCTTGCGTTCTGTCTTTTACTTTTTCTTCCAAGCGGGCATACAGGATGGCATTTTCTAAAGAAATAGCTGCTTGAGAAGAAAGAAGCCTTAAGAGTTCTAGCCGGTCGGGAGTAAAAGTGCCGGTGGTTAAATTATTTTCTAAATAAAGAATACCAACAAGTTTACCTTGATTGAGAATAGGAACGCACAAAACCGACTTTAACTGATTTAAAACAATATACGGATCAGTGATAAACTTGCCTTCACAAGCTGCATTCGCTAAAACCACGTCAGAGCGGGTTCTTTCAACATATTTTATAACAGTAGAAGGCAGATAATGACAAGCTTCCATCGGCATTGATTGACGAACCAGAATTTGCTCTAATTCGCTTAAGTAAGAGGCTTCAAGCAACAATTGATTGTCTTGCACTAAAATCAAAAACCCTTTTTGCGCTCCAGCATTTTCAACTAATATTTTCATCAGTTGTGCCAGTAATTTATCTAGCACAATTTCACCAGAGATGGCTTGCGATGCTTTCATGACTGTCGATAAATCTAAGGCAGCAACCGAACTCCTAGCACTCCCCGAAACTGTTATAGTCGTAGCTTGAATATTTGTTTTGTTTGTAGCGAACATTCGGGAAATAAAATGCGGATATCTTAATTCTAAATCTTCGACCTTAGCTTTTGCTCCCCAACGAATATAGCAATAATGTGCTTTTGTCATATAAGATTGGGCAATTTCCTCTCTTCCAAGTTCTAGATAGAATTCTGCGGCTTGTTCGTAAGCGAGTGCTTCTTCTTGGATATATCCCTGTTTTCTAGCCCCTTGGATTGCGCGATCATAAAGCTCCATTGCTGCAACAATTTCTTTCAAAACTCGCGCTTTTTCAGCTTCTATGAGGTCATATTTATGTTGAAAATTCATCGGGGCTTGGTGCGCCCAGTGTTTCATGTTTTTCTGATTGGCTTCTACTTGAGCTAGATATTCTGGTTGTTCAAGGCTACTAGCTTGGCGATAGTGTGCGAGAAGCGCTAGTGAGTGGTAAAAATTAAGGATGGCAACCTGGATAAAACCAAATGCAGAGCCGGCTTGTTCAGATGCCAATGCTGCTGATTTTATCGCAGCCTCAACATCTTTGAACTGATATAGAAGAATTGTTTTAGCGACATAAAACACAAATAAAACTGTTCCCGTTTTTGCTTCGATTAAACGTGGTAACATTTGAGATTCATCAAAGCTTTCGCCAATTAACACATATTTATCAGCGGCTTTGCCTTGAAAATTTAGCCCTAACTGTTGCCACACACTCGAAAAGTGAATGGGTATTTGCTGCTTAATTTTTATGGCTAAATTAATGTAAGGCGCTTGTTGTTGCACGGCAGAGTCTAAGCTTTCTTCGGTAAAAAATAAGTAGCTGCAATAGTTACCGATGCAATATCCGCCCCATTCGATATCTCCAGTTTCTAGTCCGCTTTGAACGCCTTCTTGGAAGGAGGTCACACTGTTTTTTGCGTGTTCTGTCCAGCTTCTAATATTGGCGTTAAATAGGTTGTAAACTTTAGCCTTGAGTTCTTTGGCATCGAATTGTTCTAGCAGTTTTAAAGCGATCAAGCCGGCTTGATATCCTGCATCTAGTTTTCCCATTCCAGACAGCAACAAGCCATAAAAACCATAGGCAAATGCTGAAAGTGCTGAATTTCCATGTTCAATGCAAAGATTGACCATTGTTAAGATTACTTGCGGAAAAATCTCTGGTTTTGCTTGAAAAACCGGCGTGCAGAGGAGTTTTAAAATCCGCATAGCCGCAAGCTTATGCGGATCAGTCATGGCGGGAATATTTTCTAATTCCGCAATTTCGGGTAACTCAACCACTAAACTGTCTTCGCTGCTGAGGGTTAAGAGATGAACGCCCAAGCTTTTCAAAACTTGCAACCCAGTTTCAACAGCTTTGAGCATTTCTAGTTGAGCGATATAAACTTGCATTTGTAGTTCGCAAATTTTTACCGTATCAAGCAAGTTTTTTGCTTGATGTAAAACAACTTCAGCTAGAATGGCAGCTTGCCCAAAGTTTGTGTTTAAGTATTCCGCTTCAGCAGCTTCTAAATAAAGCAAAAATGTTAACTCATAGTGGGAAAGCCAACTATTTTCCGTGAGCATTTCTAGCGCGATTCTAAATTGTGTAGCAGCCGCTTCATAAGCAGTTGCTGCTTTCGCTTTTTGGCCGGCAATCAAATTCAGCTTAGCAATTTCATGTTTCTCGTGCTGGCTAGTAACAAGCTCAATTCCTAGATTTAAATGTTCGACTATTTCAAAAATTCTGTCTTCTAGCTCATGAGGTAGAGTATTTTTAAGTAGTTGGCGACCAATTTGCCAGTGAACTGCCTTTTTTTGTTCGGTTGAAATTAAAGAATAAGCGGCTTGTTGGACTCGGTCATGCAAAAATTTATAGTTAAAGACTAATAGGTGACAATTAAATAGATCATCGGTTGTACTTTCTAATTCTGAAGTGGGCAAAATAAGTCCCGAATGAAGTGCCGGCAACAGATCGGGGAAAGTTTCAGTTGCAAATTTTTGATAAATTAAAGAAAGTGTATTTAAATCAAACTGGTTGCCGGCGCAAGCTGCTAAACGTAAAACTTGCTGAGTTTGTTCAGGCAGTTTCTTTAATTTATCTATCATTAAATCTACTACATTGTCTGTGATACCTACTTCTTCAATTTGGGAAATATCCCATTGCCAAAATAAGTTAACTGAATTAAAATTAAGTAATTTTTCTTGATGCAGCGTTTTTAAGAATTCATTAACAAAAAAAGGATTACCGGAGGTTTTACTAAATACCAATTTCGCTAAAGATGTGACATCTGCCTTACTCGGATATAAAGTTTCTGCAATTAACTTTTGGATCTGTTCAATATTTAAAGGATTTAAAATGATTTCATTAATAATAACCCCTTGCTGTCGCAGGGAATCAAGGGTGATTATTAATGAATGAGTGGGGCAAACTTCATTATTTCGATACGCCCCAATTAAAAATAAATATTGCGGATTTACCTCAGCCATGATTAACTCAATTAATTTGAGTGTTGCCGAGTCTGCCCACTGAAGATCGTCCAGAAAAATAACCAAAGGGTGTTCTGGTTGACAAAATACCCGAATGAAGTTTTGAAAAACTAAATTAAAGCGATTTTGAGACTCTGCCGGCCCTAATTCTCTGACCACTGGCTGCTTACCAATAATCAGTTCTACTTCGGGAATAACGTCAATAATAATTTGCCCATTAGAACCCAAAGCAGCTAAGAGTTTTTCTCGCCAGCGATTCAATTGCGCTTCGCTTTCTGTTAAAAGTTGCTGCACTAATGACTGGAAAGATTCCACAATTGCTGAATAAGGAATATTCCGCTGAAATTGGTCAAATTTACCCAATATGAAATATCCCCGGTGCCAGGTTAGCGGTTTATAAATTTCCCGTACCAGGGATGATTTACCAATCCCCGAATAACCGGACACTAACATGATTTCAGAAGTCCCTTGCCGGGTGCTTTCTATCGCCCCTTTCTTCTGCCCAGATACGACACGAGTAAAAGCTGCTAGTAAGGTTTCAATTTCTTGTTCTCTGCCATAAAGTTTTTGGGGAATTTGAAATTTCCCAGAAACGTCGTGAGTACCGGGTATAAAATTTTCAATAACACGGTTCGTTTCTAATTGGGTTAAACAAAATCCTAAATCTGCTTTGATTGCCCAGGCATTTTGATACCGATCTTCAGCAGTTTTTGCTAACAGCTTCATCACAATATCAGAAAGGGCTTTAGGAACTTTTGAATTCAGCTCATGAGGCGGCACCGGCTGTTTGGCGATCTGACAGTGTACCAACTCCATTGCATCAGTTGTATTACAAAATAGTTGCCGAGTCAGCATTTCATACAAGGTGACGCCGAAGGAATAAAAATCAGTACGGTAATCTAAGGCGCGGTTCATTCTGCCCGTCTGTTCGGGCGACATATAGGTTAAAGTTCCTTCTAAAAATCTGGGATTTTTTTGGAGCGATGCTTCTGTTGATAAGACTGTAGAAATTCCAAAATCTATTAATTTTATTTGCAACGTGTCTGGATTCACAACAATATTAGAAGGATTAATATCTTTGTGAATAATATTTTGCTGATGGATTTCACCTAAAATTTCAACGACTTTAATAGAAATTTTTAAAATATCTTTTAAATTTAAATGATTTTCATTAATTAAATTTTTTAATGACTTTGCCCCAAAATCTTCTAAAACTAGAGCAACTGTGTTCCGATATTTTTGCAAGCCATAAACTTTTACAACGCCTTCTAAATTCAAATTTTGAATAATTTTGTATTCTTGTTTGTATCGAGCAATTTGCTCTGGACTCGGAAAGTCTTCTTTAAGAACTTTGAGAATGACAGGTAAATTGTCTTGAGAGTGCAATGCCCGATACACAATAGACTTCTCACTTTCATGCACTTGGGCCAGAATTTGATAATCGCAAAGTGTTAGCATAATAGAGCTTTGAAGTAATTTTTACTCGTCTGAGCAGACTCGACACTGCCGAGTCTGTTACCCCGAAACTCTGTGTTAGCTCAAACTTCTTAAATACGTCATCAAAATGTTACAAATGTTAATAGATTGAGATTTTTTATGAAAATAATTTAAATCCTGAAATAAAAGCGGTCTATTATTGCTAGAGAATGTAAAACTTTCTTGTTAAATAGTATTTAAATAAAAAGTAAAAATAACTTTTTAAACTTTTATTATTCCTTGAATAGAGGCAATAATTTTGCTCCACAATTCATCAAGTTTTTCAATTTAAATAAACTTTATTATTTTCTTAACATCTAGCCGCGCAAAAAGTAAGTGCTGACGCCTGTCTGACGAGCGGTTAAAGACCAAAATGTGTTAAAATCTTAATAAGATTTGGCATTTATTAGGAAACCAGACTAGGGTTTTAATATTTTTTTGCCGATTTGCGCCTGAAATCTTACATTTTTGGAGTTTCTCACTGTTATGACCTACTCCCAGGAGCGGATTATCCCCACGGATTTACGCAACGAGATGCAACAGTCTTACCTGGAATACGCGATGAGCGTAATTGTGGGGCGGGCGCTCCCAGATGCCAGGGATGGACTCAAGCCGGTACACCGGCGCATCCTCTACGCGATGCATGAGTTGGGCCTTGCTCCGGATCGGCCTTTCCGCAAATGCGCCCGTGTGGTGGGGGAAGTGCTGGGTAAATACCATCCCCACGGCGATACAGCCGTCTATGACGCCTTGGTGCGGATGGCGCAAGACTTCTCCATGCGTTCGCCCCTGATCAACGGCCACGGCAACTTTGGCTCGATTGACAACGACCCACCGGCAGCAATGCGGTATACCGAGTGCCGGCTGCAATCGCTGACCTCGGACGCGATGCTGCGCGATATTGACTCAGATACCGTCGATTATGGGGATAACTTCGACGGTTCCCAACAAGAACCCCTGGTGATGCCGGCACGCATCCCACAACTGCTGCTCAACGGTTCCTCTGGTATCGCGGTGGGTATGGCCACGAACATCCCACCTCACAACTTGGGAGAACTCATTGATGGATTGGTTGCCCTGATCCACAACCCAGACTTGACCGATGTCCAGCTCATGCAGTACATCCCTGGCCCTGACTTCCCCACCGGCGGCCAAATTTTAGGCGTCACCGGCATCCGCGAAGCTTACACCACCGGGCGTGGTTCCATCACCATGCGCGGTATTGCCAGCATAGAAACCATTGAACACCGGGGCCGGCCAGACCGCGAAGCAATCATCATCACCGAACTGCCCTACCAAACCAATAAGGCAGCGATGATTGAGAAAATTGCCGACATGGTGAACGAGAAGCGGTTGGAAGGCATTGCCGATATCCGCGATGAAAGCGACCGCGACGGAATGCGGGTTGTCATCGAACTCAAGCGTGACGCCTATCCCCGAGTTGTCCTCAACAACCTCTACAAACAAACGCCCCTGCAAGCTAATTTTGGGGCAAATATGCTGGCGCTGGTCAATGCAGAACCGCAACTGCTGACCCTCAGGCAGTTCCTCAATGTTTTCTTGGATTTCCGTGTTGAAACCATTACCAGACGGACGCAGTATGAACTGCGAAAAGCGGAAGAACGCGACCATTTGCTGCAAGGGTTACTCATTGCTCTAGACAATTTAGACGCAATTATTCACCTAATTCGGAGTGCAGCAGATACCGCCACTGCCAAACAGGAATTAATGGATACCTATGGGCTTTCTGAATCCCAAGCAGACGCCATTTTGCAGATGCAGCTGCGGCGGCTGACTGCATTAGAAGCTCAGAAAATTACGCAAGAACACGATGAGTTGCAAACACTCATCGCCGATTTACAGGATATTCTGGCAAGACGCGAACGCATTTTAGAAATCATCGAAACCGAAGCGACAGACATTAAAACAAAGTTTGCCACACCGCGACGGACCCAGATCGAACACGCAGATGGGGAAATCGATGACACCGACTTGATCGCCAATGAAAAAGCCTTAATTCTGCTAACAGAACAAGGTTACATTAAGCGAATGCCGGTGAACTCTTTTGAAGCGCAAAGTCGGGGTACTCGGGGTAAAGCCGCGAACCGGATGAAAGAGGATGATGGGGTTGAGCATTTCTTAACTTGCTGCGACCATGATAGCGTTTTGTTCTTTAGCGCTCGCGGCGTCGTTTATTGCCTGAAAGCTTACCAAATTCCCACCGGCTCCCGCACCGCGCGAGGCACTGCCATTGTGCAAATGCTACCGATTCCACGAGATGAAAAAATCACCTCAATCGTGCCGGTGAGCGAATTCAGTGACGATGAATATCTGATCATGCTCACCAAAGGCGGCTACATCAAAAAAACCGCCTTGTCTGCCTTCAGCAACATTCGAGCCAATGGCTTAATTGCCATTTCTC
Organism: Microcoleus vaginatus WJT46-NPBG5; assembly: GCA_019359355.1. GTDB lineage: Bacteria > Cyanobacteriota > Cyanobacteriia > Cyanobacteriales > Oscillatoriaceae > FACHB-68. The sequence goes on from JAHHHM010000012.1 coordinate 67,773, forward strand.
TCGAAGAAGCCGATCAGCTGCGCTGGGTGCGACGCGCACGCGCAGAAGACAGCATCATCATTGGATCGCGGCAGGGAATGGCAATTCATTTCAAAGCCACCGCCGACCAGTTGCGTCCCCTCGGTCGCGCTACGCGGGGTGTAAAATCCATGAACCTCCGCAAAGGCGATGAACTGATCAGCATGGATATCCTGCCGGCAGCGATCGTTGCCACCCTTGCTCAAACAGAGGTGGATGAATCAGAAATCGAAGAGGAAGAATTAGAACTCCAAATCGATGAGTCTGAAAACGGCGCTCAAGATTTAGCACTCAGTAACGATGAGTCTGAAAACGGCGCTCAAGATTCAGCACTCACCACATCTGCCGGTCCGTGGGTACTGGTGGTGACCACCGGCGGCTATGGCAAGCGGGTGCCGGTTGGTCAATTCCGGCTACAAAATCGGGCCGGTAAGGGAATCATCGTCACGAAATTCAAGTCTCGACGCACGAATGATCAACTCGCTGCCCTGCGAATTGTCCATGAGGGTGATGAACTCATGATCGTGACAAGTCGAGGCATTATCATCCGTCAATCTGCGGATGCAATTTCCCCTCAATCCCGGAGTGCAACGGGTGTGCGGGTGCAACGCTTGGACGAAGATGATGCCATCGCCGCAGTGGCTTTAGTGCCGCCCTCTAATGGCGAGACGGAGGAACAAGAAGAAGCGGAATAAAAATGAGAATTTTGGATTTTAGATGGGGTATTTGCTCATCTAAAATCCAAAGTTAATCTGTGCGATTTATAAAAGGTCGCGGGTTTCTTTAAAATATTCCACTCCCACCCCAACCGCTTGACGAGTCCCGACCCCGTTAATCAGGACTGCCGGCTGATCATTAAATTTTAAGGCTTGTTCAGTTTGACGCTGAGGGTTTGGTACAGGCCGGTTAGGTAATACCAACCGCACAGCTTTTAGCAATTGAGCATCAGTCAACGGCAGCTTGGTTTTGACCGTTAAAATTTGATCAAAATCAGGGGGTGCTGTGATTAAATGGGCTAAATATTGCTCTGTGCTATTGCCAAATAACAGGTATTCGGTAAGTTTTGGCACTTTGCTATTAGGGGAAAGCCGGCGAAAATGTACCACCCTTTTAACTTTGGCATTCACATTACTAGCAATCAGTTGCCGGCTAGCATTGCGCTCATATTGACCTCGATGGATATTACCTTTAAAAGACTGAATTTTTCCTGATTCTAAATCAGGCATTGAAAACTCCTGTGTCGGCTCAAAGGTAAATTCATTCTGATTGGGGTCTTTTTTCTGCTCTGTTAAGTATTTTGCTTGAGGGTCGCCGGCTCCTTCAAAGGTGACTTCCAACAAAGCTTGGTAGTTGTGACAGGAACCATTAAACAAAGGCATATGGGAGAGATAAACCGCCTTTTCACCCACAATTCGCATCCCATGCGTCATACAGGGCGATGTCTGAGCAGAGGCCGGGTTAACGAACATTAAGGCGGCGGTTAGGATTACCATCAACAAACTAACGAGCTTTTTCCATTTATAAAAAAGCCAATTTATAAAGTTGACTGGAGACTCCGCTACTTTGGAACTAAGTGAGTCATGAATCATATTTTATTTTATGTAAATTATCTAAACTTATTTCTAGGTTCCTTTGGAAGTATCCGGAATTTTTGAATTTAAAATTATAAAGAAACGCTAAGTTTGAGAATTATAAGCACTGCTCTAACCATAATTCATTACGTTTAGGAGTGACTGTAGCTTGAAAATGCTCACAATTCGCAGCATCAAACTCAACAAAACCAACCATCCTATCCCAACCCCTGTGATCATCCTGATGAGTGGGATTTTGATGGGACTGACACCCGCGTCGGTTGGTGCTTGGTTCCTAGGGTGGATTGCCTTGGCTCCCCTTTGGTTGCTGGTGGTGCAAGAAAGTAAACAGTTAAAAGATCAAAAAGAAAAGAAATTTTTACCCTTCACGGCTTTATTGTGGGGAATTGGTTATCACGGTGTCGCTCTTTTTTGGATCACCGGCGTTCACCCCATGACTTGGATGGGAGTGCCTTGGCTGGCAAGTTTGGCGATTGCGTTTTTCTGTTGGGTATTTGTTACTCTTTGCGGTGCCGTGTTAGTTGGAATTTGGGCAACTTGTTTCTTTTGGATCAATCGGAAGTTTAAAGTTTCAACATTAGTTCGAGTGTTAACCGGCACCGCTTTGTGGTGCGTTTTAGAAACAATTTGGAGTACCGGCTCCCTCTGGTGGAGTTCCCTATCCTACACCCAAAGCCCTCACAATCTCCCTATTTTGCACCTGGCTCAACTTGCCGGTCCCTCTGCTGTAACAGCCGCCCTTGTTGCCGTCAATGGTTTAATTGCTGAAGCTTGGATGAAAGCAAAAAATCATCAAATAAAAGGTATTAAAGCAAATATTTTAGTTTATTTATTGCCGATGAGCCTTTGTTTATTCCTGCATCTTTTAGGATTTGCCCTGTACAGTCGGCCATTGGCACAACCCCCGGCAGATGCCTTAAAAGTTGGGATTATTCAAGGCAATATTCCCAATACGATTAAACTCTACCAAGAAGGGTGGCTTCGTGCAATTGAAGGCTATACCACCGGCTATCGAAGGTTAGCTGATCAAGGAGTAGAGGTTGTTCTCACCCCAGAAACCGCGTTGCCGGTAAAATGGTCAGAATCTAACTGGATTCGAGATGCCTTTTATCAGGCAATTTTAGATAAAAACGTGCCGGCATGGGTGGGAGCATTTGGGGAAAAAGGACGCAGCTATACCAATAGTTTGTTTACGGTAACTGGCACAGGTGAAACCTTCAATCGCTACGATAAAGTTAAATTAGTTCCCTTGGGGGAATTCATTCCTTTTGAAGAATTTTTAGGACGTTTAATTGACCGGCTCTCACCGTTAGACGCTCATCTGGCTGCCGGTTTACCTACTCAAGTATTTGATACACCTTTTGGCCGTGCAATTGTGGGGATTTGCTATGAATCGGCTTTTTCCTCTCATTTCCAGCGTCAGGCAGCTTTAGGCGGGCAGTTTATCCTCACAGCCTCTAATAACGCCCACTACAGCCCATCGATGCCGGCACAGCATCACGCCCAAGATGTGATGCGGGCAATTGAAACAGATCGGTGGGCAGTTAGAGCCACCAATACCGGCTATTCTGGCATTGTCGATCCCCACGGCAAAACTGTATGGATATCGGGGATTAATACTTACGAAATTCATGCAGCTACGATTTACCGCCGGCGCACTCAGACGCTTTATGTGCAATGGGGAGATTGGCTAACACCGGCACTGTTGGGAGTCATTGCAATTGCCTGCTTTTTTGACTTTCGCACCCGGATAAGCGCCGGTTCTTAACTTTGGTGAAAAGCAGCCGGTGTAAAAATATTCCTAATCTCCCGTCCTTTTGCTAAAGGTGATTTGAGCCAGCTTGAAATAACCTGCTTGCGCTGTGCGTTTTTCATCAATGGCACACCACAGTCCTTTAGCATGGCTCACCAAAAAATAGGCGAAAACTGAGGACGCTGACAGGGCAAAGGTTTTCGCCTATTTTTGACTCGTCAAACTCAGAAAGATAAGTTTAAATGGGAAAAGACGGGGAATACTAAATAGTAACGGCGACTTAAGCGGCTCACAAGTGCGGTGAAGCTAAAAAAAAACAGTCATGGTCAAATTTTCTCAATTCGGGGTAGCACAGATTTTTTTAGCAGCCGCACTGGCAGTGAGCGGTGTGGGTTGTAATGACGGCGAACCTTCCAGCAGCTCAAATACCCATACGGCGCAAAGCACACCGGCACCGGCTCCGAGTGCAGCACCGGCAAGTCCAAAGCCGGCTGCAAAACCAGCACAGAAGCCGGTGAATCCACCCATTAGTGATGGTGCTGCTCGAAGATCCTATGAAGAGGCGCTCGACAAAGGTTACAGTGCCGCTAGCATCAGTCAAACTGCCCAATCTCCAGAAGATTGGAAACTGGTAGAAAGCCAGTGGCAAGAGGCGATCAAGCTCCTAAAAACAGTGCCGGCTTCTAGCACTCAAAATAAACTAGCAAAAAGCAAAATAGCTGAGTATCAGAAAAATCTGGTCTCTGCTAAACAGCAAGCAGCTCGTGCCACAACCCGTTCTAAAACTGAATTGGCGGGGATTGAAGTCCCAGTCATCCCTTCCACCTCAGAAGTCCCAATCATCCCTTCTACCTCAGATGTGACTTCTCGCAGTAGCTCCAGCTATGGCTCATCTAAGGAGAGCGGCAGCCGTCCAGAAGTTATTCTGGCACCGATCAAACGTCGTGCCGGCGGGACGGCAGTGATAGAAGTGACCTTTAATGGCCGGCAAACTTTTGACATGATTGTCGATACGGGAGCCAGTGGCACAGTAATTACGTCAAAGATGGCTAGTGTCTTGGGAGTTCGTCCAGAAGGCTCGATGACAGCAGACACTCCCAGCGCCAAAGCTGTGACATTTCCCATTGGCAGAGTCGATAGCATGGAAGTTGGGGGTGCGGTTGTTAATAACGTGCCGGTGGCAATTGCATCACAGCTAGATATTGGGTTGCTGGGGCAAGACTTCTTTGGGGGTTACGACGTCACCTTTAGAGAAGATGTGGTGGAATTTCACAGCCGATGACGGCGACAAACCGTGATTAAAAATTAAAAATCTGCCTTTTTAATTTTTAGTTTGTTACTTTTCAATCATTGACTTAGCTTCTACAAGGAGTCAGATTTGCTATGCAAAAAATTAAATTCGGATTGATTTCTCTGGCTGGATTGGTGCTTTTCCAAACTGCCGGCATTGCCCAGGAATATGAGGGGTGTTTTCTGCGGGATCGTAGCGGCAATCTTATCAAATTGACGGATATGTGTCCGACTAGCTCCCAAGAGGGAGTTTCAGCAACCCTAGGAGCTTTTCAAGTCCCAATTAAACGTCGTGCTTCTGGCATTCCAGTGATAGATGTCATCTTTAATGGCAACCAGACATTCGAGATGATGTTAGATACAGGAGCGAGTGGGACGGTGATCACGCCAAAAATGGCACAAGCGCTAGGAGTCAAACAGGATGGGACAGCACGAGTAGAGACTCCCAACGCTAAGAACGTTGAGTTTCCGATTGGGCGTGTGACTTCTATTAAAGCCGGCAATGCGGTAATTAATAATGTTGCGGTCGCGATTTCACCCACCCTAGAAATTGGATTGCTCGGCCAAGATTTCTTTAGTAAATATGATGTGACCATTAAAAAAGAAGTCATTGAATTTAACCCGCAAACCGAAACAGCAACACCAGGGCCGGCCAAATAATATCTGGCCTAAAGTTACCGATTTGCAGTGATGATTGTAGGGGCGTAGGCACAGCTTACGCCCCTACTTTATTTTTCTCAGGTTACGGGGTTAAATTTTTTTCAGCCGGCTTCATGCTTGCGTTTTCAAGAATGTAACGAGCTGCTCTAGCTTTGACCACCCGGCACCACTATGCAGAATATCTTTCGCCAGGGACAGACCGGCTGCGTGGTCTTCAAGCGGGATAACACCGGCAACTTGGAGGGCTAAAGCCGCATTTAAAGCCACTGCATCTTGTTGCGCCGGCGTTCCCTTGCCTTGCAGAACATTTTGCAGGATCTGGGCATTTTCTTGAACATCCCCCCCGCGCAGTTGATCCGTCCCTGCCGGTGTTAAACCCAACTGTTGGGGGTTTAAAGTGGCTACCCGCACCTCGCCGGCTGAAAGAATCGCCAAATCTGTCAGATCTGCTAAGCCGGCTTCATCGAGTTTCTCGCGTCCGTGCAAGACAATCGCAGTCTGAGTTCCCAACTGTCCTAAAGCTTGGGCGATCGTTGCCACCAACTGAGAATCAAACACGCCAATTACTTGGCCAGTGGGGCGCAAAGGATTAACCAGCGGCCCTAATAAATTAAACACCGTCCGCACGCCCAATGCGCGCCGCATGGGTGCTACCGCTTTCAGTGCTGGGTGCCAGCCAGGAGCAAACAGAAACGTAATCCCGACTTCATGAAGTGCAGCGTACACCTTCTCACCGCCAGCACTTAAATTCATTCCCAGTGCTTCCAGTACGTCAGCGGAACCCACCCGACTTGAAGCCGAGCGATTACCATGTTTGGCCACCGGCACACCGGCTGCTGCTGCCACAAAGGCAACTGCTGTGGAGATATTAAAGGTTGAGGCTCCATCTCCGCCAGTGCCACAGGTATCAATAACCGTGTTCAGTTCGGAATCTCCGCTTCTAAATGAGGGGTGAGGGCTAGCCGCGTCTTGCCTGAGTGGAGAAGATTGAGATTGCAATACCTGAGCCATGCCAGCTAGCTCGTCAGCTGAGATGCCTTTGCCTTGCATTGCTGCTAAAATTGCCCCCGATAGCACCGGCGGGATTTCTTCATTGAGCCATCCCAGCATCAGTCCGGCGGCTTGGTAGCGGGTGAGGGACTGGCGATCTAGTAGCTGTTGCAGCAAAGTTGGCCAACTGAGGGCTTCGCTGAGGGCGTCTGTTGCTGCCGGTGAAGCAGAATCAATCATAAAATTTACGCTTTAAGACGGAAGTCACAAATAGCTAGTTTTTTCCAGCTTATAACTTTATGTACTTTCTCTGGCGATCAGTCATTGAGTTTGAGAGAAACTCTAAGCTTTAGGATTGGGTTGGCAATTCATAACACACAACAGAAAACTCCTGTTTTCGGGCTTGTGCCGGCATCTCTGGCAGATCGGGTGCGCTCAAATCGTCGCGACTGAAGCGGCTTTTGTCAAAACAGGCGAAAGCTAGCAAAGTAGATTTTATGCCGGCAAGCGCGGTTATACTTGCCTCGATTGGCTCATTAAGGAGTTAAAACAGAATAGTTAGCGGCAAAGTTGTTAAGCAGAGGTTAATTTTTAGGTGTTAGTGCGAGCGTTACAAGCGTATCGCAGGGATCAGTACAGCTTTGCGTTTACCGACTTAATCAGGCTAGGGTCAATCAGAGATGGCCGATAAAAGCAAAAATTCAGGTGCATCCAGACGAAATAGTATTGCCTTTGGCTATCTAGGAATTGCCGGAACTTTCCTGCTGGCTATTCAATTACTGTTCGGGGCATACCAGATCAATCGGGGATTTAATCAGCAGGTGGCTGATTTAGAATCCAAAGTAGCCGGTCAAGGTAGATTCCTGGGTGTCGTTAGCCAAAATGCGCTTTCGAGTTCGGACTTCCTCACCCTGGAGTTGCTGATGCAACAAATCTCTCAGGATGGCGATATCATTTACGGCGTCGTTCTCAACTCCGAGAAACTTCCCGTCACGCACTTCTTAAAGCGGGACAGCCTCACCATTTCCCAATCTATCGCAACGATCCAAACAGAGGGTGATATCCTCGCTGCAATTAATCAAGCGCGTCAAGAACCGCTCATTCGTGAAGTTAGCATCCCGATTGTTTCCCAAAAGCTATTGCTGGGAGAGATCCGACTGGGTTATTCAGTCGCCCATGTTCAAAAACGACTTTACAAATCGGCACTTGTGACTGTTGTCGATTCAATTTTGGTCAGCATTGGCGTGGCGATGCTGACGGTTGTCTTGTTTAACCGGCAGATCCGAAAACCGCTTCAAGACTTGGCAAATTTAGCGCAAGCACTCGCTGCCGGTGAGTTGCATCAACGCGCTGAAGGCAGCTCTAAAGACGAAGTTGGCCAGCTCAAGGCGGCTTTTAACAGCATGGCCACCCAATTGCAACAAACGCTTTTAAGTCTGGAACAACGCGTCACGGAACACCAGCATATGCAAGAGGCGCTGCAACAAAGTTACAACCTTTTGCAAGTTGTGATTGAAGGAACAACGGATGCGATTTACGTGAAAAATATTGAAGGTCGCTATGTGTTGATTAATTCAGCCGGTGCCAGTGTTTTAGGAAAGCCAAGGGAAGAAATTCTCGGCAAGGATGACACTGAGTTGCTCTCGCCGGAAACCGCCCGTCAAATTATGACGACTGATCGCAAAATTATGCTCAGAGGTGAAACTCAAGTTGTTGAGGAAGTTGTCACTGTGATGGGCGATTGGCAGCGAGGAATTAGGGCTGATAAAATGCCCACTCCTCGGATTTACTTAACGACTAAAGATGTTTACCACGACCCCCAAGGCACTGTGATTGGTTTAATTTGCGTGGCACGGGATATTACGGATCGCAAACAATCTGAAGAAGCTTTGCAGCTATCGGAAGCGCAAATGAGAGAGCAAGCCTTGGAATTAGAAAAAGCTCTGCAAGAAGTGCGGCGCACCCAAGCTCAGTTGGTTCAAAGTGAAAAAATGTCTTCTCTGGGGCAGTTGGTTGCCGGTGTGGCGCATGAAATTAACAATCCGGTTAATTTTATTTACGGGAACTTGGAATACACAGAAGCTTATCTTGAAGAGTTACAAAAGCTCTTGCATCTCTATCAAAAACACTATCCTCATCCACCTATAGAAATTCAGGAAGAGATAGAAACGATTGATTGGGAGTTTATGGAAGAAGACCTTCCTAGAATTTTAGGTTCTATGAAAAAAGGCGCTGAGCGAATTCGCCAGTTGGTTTTATCCCTGCGGAATTTTTCTCGTCTGGATGAAGCAGAAGCAAAATCTGTTGATTTGCACCAAGGAATTGACAGCACACTGGTTATTTTGAACAATCGGCTTAAAGACAACGTAGAAGTGATTAAACACTACGGGCAATTGCCACCCGTCCAGTGTTACCCTGCGCCTCTCAATCAAGTTTTTATAAATATTATTAATAATGCGATTGATGCTTTGGAAAGTCAACATTCTCCCCGAAAAATAGCGATTCACACGGAGCTAGTTAAAAATAAAACGATGAATCAAAGAGGTGAGGATAAGCTGGCTGTTATCAAGTCTGAATCTTCGGTTCTAATTCGGATTATTGATAATGGGCCGGGAATTTCGCCAGGAATTCAAGACAAAATATTTGACCCGTTTTTTACCACAAAGCCGGTGGGACAAGGCACAGGTTTAGGACTTTCAATTTGCCATCAAATTATTGACAAGCATGGGGGTGAAATTTCCGTGAATTCCCAAATTGGTAAGGGAACAGAATTTGTCATTATTCTGCCACTTCAACAAAAACGAACTGCTTCAGTTTCGTTATGAGTGAAGGCCGGCAAACCGTGGTGGCTTAATTCCTTCAACAGTTAAGCTAGAAACTTAGCTGATCAGGGACGGCTCACGTAAAATACGTTGATGTTATAGTTTGTGCGATTTTAAATTCACAATTAACAAAAACAGTGGTTGCATCTATGCCATGTTTAGAGGAAATCAATAACCGGCTGAAATTAGCGTTGCAAGCCAACCACACTGCTATCTGGGAGTGGAATCTCCCCAGCTGTAGGCTAGCTTGGTCTGAAAACCTTGAACCTCTGTTTGGTCTGCCGGCGGGGACGCTGCTAAGCAGTTACGAAGCGGTTCTGAAAAAAGTTCATCCGGAGGATCAAAGCGTGTTGATCGGGTTGTTTACCCCCGCCGGCATCGCTTGTGAGGATTTCTACATTGAATTCCGCATCATCTGGCCAGATGGTAGCGTTCGTTGGATAGCCGGCAGAGGAGAAGTGTTTAAAGACGAGGACGGCAAGCCGGCGCAGATGATGGGGATGTGTGTGGATATTACCCAAAAAAAGCAGGCTGAAGCCGCGTTGCTGGATGAGCAAAACTTGCTGGCTGCGGTTTTGGATACCACGGATGCTTTGGTGGTGGTGCTCGACCGGCAGGGACGGATTGTTCACTGCAACCGAGCCGGTTTTGCAACCATCGGCTACAGCTTAGCTGAGGTGCGAGGCCAATTTTTTTGGCAGATATTCCTCACGCCTGAAGCAGTGCCAAATGGGTTGGAATGTTCAAATTTTGAAAGCCAATTTCCGAGGCAGCACGATAGCGAGTGCATGACGCCAGACGGGACACGCCGACTCATTGCTTGGTCACATCGTTGCCTTCAAGATGCCAGTGGTTCCCTCAAGTACCGGATCGCCACCGGCATTGATGTCACTGAAAGCGCTAAAGCTGAGGCTGCACCCACTGAGGAAATTGGCTTTTTAAGTAACCGTGATTGGGAATTTCGGGCCACGTTTGAACAAGCCGGCATGGGTATTGCTCATCTGGCACTTGATGGCCGGTTTGTACGAGTCAACCAGCGCTTTTGTGAGATTTTAAACTATACAGCGGAGGAACTTCAGTCATTGCAGTTTCAGGATATTACTCATCCCGAAGATTTGGATACTGATTTCGTTTATATTTCCCAGTTATTACAGAAGCAAATTTTTAGTTACTCCATCGAAAAACGTTACCGCCACAAAGATGGTTTTTATGTTTGGGCAAATTTAACGCTTTCCCTGGTGCGGGATGTTTCAGGATCGCCTCAGTATGCGATTAGTATCCTTGAAGATATTACTGAGCGCAAGCAAGGCGAAGAAACGATCCGGCAAAGAGAAATTGAGATGCAATCGATGGTTTCTTTACTCGCAGAAGCTCAAAAAGTGGCTCACGTCGGCTGGTGGGAATTTGATGTAGTAACCCAAGCTGTAAATTGGTCAGATGAACTATTTCGCATTGTTGGTTTGGAACCAAGCCAACCTCCTCCCAATTTTTCCGAATATTTGCGAATGGTTCATCCTGACGATATAAAAGTTGTAACCAAAGCTGTTAAGCAGGTGGTTAATGAAGGACAATCTTATGAATTCGACCAGCGAATTGTACGACCTGATGGCGAAATAAGATATTTGGCTGCGAAAGGGCAACCAATTTTTGATAATGAAGGTAATGTTATTAAGCTGTTAGGAACTGTTTTAGATATCACTGAACGTAAGCTGGCAGAGGAAACGTTGCGGGAATCAGAAGGGCAGCTTGTACGAAAAGCGACTGAGTTGGAACAAACTTTGAAAGCGCTACAGTTAACCCAAGCTCAGCTCATTCAAACGGAAAAAATGTCAAGTTTGGGGCAGTTAGTTGCCGGAGTGGCGCATGAAATTAACAACCCCATCAATTTTATTTATGGCAATCTTACTTTTGCCATCCAATACAGTCAAGATTTGCTGGGCTTGATCCACCTCTACCAGCAGGCATACCACACGGGAGAACGAGAGGGAAAGAAAGATGCCGTTCAGGAGTATATCGAAGCAATTGATTTAGATTATTTGAAGGAAGACTTGCCGCGACTGCTGCGTTCAATGCAACTTGGAGCTGAGCGCATTCGGAGTATTGTGCTGAGCTTGCGGAATTTTTCGCGGCTGGATGAATCTCAGATGAAGTGGGTGGACATTCACGAGGGAATTGAGAGTACGTTGCTAATTTTGCAACATCGCCTGAAAGAAAAATCGGGGCGCTATAGGATTCAAATTATCAAGGACTTTGGCAATTTACCTCAAGTTGAGTGCTATCCGGCACAGCTCAATCAGGTATTTATAAATATTATAGGCAATGCCATTGATGCGTTAGAATCTTTTGTTCAGTTTCCCCTGCCGGCTGAATCTGAAACAGGAGGTTTAATCAATGAAAAATTGCAGAAAGTAATTCAGATTCACACTGAATATAATCCCGAACCATCTAGATTGAATTTAGAGTTTTTTCAGGGATCAAAGTTTAAAATAAAAAATCATGTGGTGATTCACATTGCTGATAATGGCCCTGGAATTTCGCCAAGAATTCAAACCAAGATATTCGATCCATTTTTCACGACGAAGCCAGTGGGAAAAGGCACAGGGTTAGGGCTTTCAATTTGCTATCAAATTATTGAAAAGCATGGAGGTCAGATTTGGGTAAAGTCTCAACCGGCACAGGGAACGGAGTTTGTGCTAATTCTGCCGGTTCAGCAAGAGCCGGTGTCCTAAACGGCTCTTGCGATTGAGCGAGGGAGGATGAGGAGCAAATTCTGGATTTTCTCCGTTGAAATTTGCTGTCATGAGCGCCTCTTGCTGTGAAATAAAATCTATTTAAATCAGCAAACTCCCCCAGAAATTAGTTTAACTGTTCAGCCAAAAATTATCATCAAATGAGATAGCTTGACTCAGGAAATTTAAGCAGGTAAACGAATATAAAATGTGGTTCCTTGGCCGGATTTAGATTCAAAATAAATCTGACCGCCATGTGCTTCGACAACTGATTTGGCAATTGCTGCTCCTAAGCCAGTGCCGCCCCGCTTTCCGCTGGTAACAAACGGTTCAAACACCCGATCTCGAATTGCTTCAGGAATTCCAGGGCCGTTATCACTAATGGTAATTTCCACCCATTCTTGAACAGATCGAACCACGAAGTCGATGCGACCGCCACTTCCGTTAAAAGATTCTATAGAGTTATTGACCAAATTTTGAAAAACACGCATGAGCTTGTTCTCATCTGCGCTAATTATAATATCTGCTGATTGGAAGACAAACATAACTTTTGCGGATTGAAAATAACCGCGATTTAACTTTTGAAAATATTCCATCAGTTCAATAAAATTGATGGGGTATTTTTTAAGTGCTGGGGGTTCGCGTCCAAATTCTAAAACTTCATTGGTCATTTCCAGCATTCGGGTAAGCTGTGTTTGGATAATCTCACACCACTCCTGAGTGTCTTCATCTGCGTGCATTTCTTTTAACATTGAACTAGCCAGATGAATGCCGGTGAAGGGACCTTTAAAATCATGAATAATCGTATTCACCATTTCTCCGATTAAAGCCATTTTTTCTTTGTGAACAACTTGATTCACATATCGATCAGTTGTAGAGCGTAAATGTTGAATTAGGTGACGAAACACGTCGAGGACAACACTACCATTTGTCTTGAGTAAAATTTCCATCAGCCGGTCACGCGGAATTTTGGCTAACGTTGTATAGCCGCTGGCTGAAGCTCTGGCACTGCGGGGTTGTCCGTCTAATACTCCGAATTCGCCAAAAAAGTCGTTCGCGCCGGCAATGGCAACGGTTTGATATTTATTCGTGTTGGTGCGCTTACTAAACGCCACTTGACCGTCTAAAACTAGGTAAATGGAGTCTGAGGTTTCGCCTTCTTCAAAAATAACGTTTTGATCGGAAAAACTCTCCACAGTTGCTAGCTGGCAAAGTTGTGCTGCTTGCGCCGGCTCAAAATAGGCGATAAACCGATGCGATTTCAGATCCATGCGAGAGTACCTGCATCGTTAGTCGAGGAAGCTGCTTGATCTATCTTCCCTCAAGTTCACCGATGTGGTAATTTTAACCGGCTTTTCTCTGTGGAATTGCCTGATCAGTATGAGGCGATGAGCTTATACAATCGGAGATGAACAAGGAAACTTGCAGGCACACAAACCAAGCCGCAAGGAATTTTTTGCTTAGCTTGCATATTTTCCCAACGCCATTACCGCATTCTGACCGCCAAATCCAAAACTGAAACAAAGTATATTATTTATCTCACTCTGACGCGGCACTTTCACAAAATCTAAATTACAGGCCGGCGCTTTCAACCCCACACAAGGCGGTAAAATTTGATACTGCAAAGCCATCAGCGAGAAAGCCGCACCGATTGCGCCGGATGCGCCTAATGTATGACCCGTTGCGCCCTTTGTGGAACTCACCGGCACGCCTTGAGGAAACAACCGCTCGATCAAATTCGCTTCAAACTCGTCATTCAATTCGGTGCCGGTGCCGTGAGCGTGGATGTAATTAATCTCAGATGAGGAAATGCCACTGCGTTTGTAACATTGCTTAACAGATGTGATTGCACTGGCTCCACCTTTGTCTGGGGAGTTTGCATAACAGGCATCATTTGTCAAACCAAAACCCCGCACTTGTCCGTAAACTCGTGCAGAGCGCTGTCGAGCGAGCTGGGCAGACTCCAGCACAAACACTGCCGCGCCTTCTCCGATCACCAAACCTTCGCGATGCCGGTCAAAAGGATAGCAACCTGTTTTTGCCAAAGCCCCCATTTTGTCAAATCCTGCCAGCGTCAGTGGTGTCACCGGCGCTTCCACCCCGCCAACAACCACCTGCCGGCACTGCCCTGTTTGAATCAGTTCAAACCCTTGTGCCAGCGCCCACAAGCCGGTGGCACAGGCGGCCATTGGTGCCAACACCGGCCCGTTTGAGCCAATTTGACGCGCCGCCTTGATCGCCGCCATGTGAGGGAGAGTTTCCAGCCAGGGAGGGAGCAATTCAACTGTGCTTCCCCTCTGCTGGATAGCGTTCCTTGCTCGCTGTTCCCATCGGCTTTGATAAGCGCGACTTGAGCCAATTACCACGCCACACTCAGGTGCCGGCAGCCTTAAACCGGCATCTTGCACCGCATCTGCCACAACCTGCTGGGTTAAAGCAGACAAATCGGTAATCGTTGGGCCAATTAGCGCCAAGGGGCGGGGTGGCTGTTCCGGAAACGGTTGATATTGCTCAATGCCAGACTTACCGGCAAGCAACCGCTGCCAACTGGCTTCAAGCGTCCCTAACGCTGAAACCAACCCAATGCCGGTGACAACAACTTCCACAATTTAATTCTGAATGCAGGGATTTTAGATTTTAAATTGAGTGCAATCTAAAATCTAAAATCATTGATTATTGATTTCCTAACTTCAAGTTATCCAATCCCTGCGTTACTTTGGCAGATTCAATGCGATCTCCCTGCTGAATTTTGTCAACCACATCCATGCCTTGGGTGACTGAACCAAATACCGCATAATTGCCATCTAAAAACGGGAGATCCGCTAACGTAAAGTAAAACTGCGAGGAAGCTGAATCTGGAGGGGCTGAACGCGCCATTGCCACAGCACCGCGTTTATGCTGCAACTCAGGTTGGGCACGCACGTTGGCAGCTTCTAACGTCTTACTATAGATCGGAGCATCTGCCCCTTTGGGCTTAATTTCCAAGGGAATATAGCGGGGACGGGACGTTGTGGGGTCAATAAAACTGCCGGTTCCCAAAGTGCCAGAAAATTTGGGGTCTTTACCTTGAGGATCGCCGCCCTGAACCACAAAGGGTTCCGGTTCGCGCACGACTCGATGAAACGTAAGACCGTTATACACGCCGCGCTGCACGAGATCAACGAAGTTGCCGGCACTGATAGGGGCATTGGTGCCATCGACTTCAATCGTAATGGGAGAACCCTTAACTACCATTACTACGGTTGCTTTACCGTCTAGTCGAGGTAAATTGCTCAGTTGTGGGTTGTTGGCTTGATTGCCTGCCGGCGACGTTTGAGTGTCTGAAGCAGTTGGGGAAGTTTGGGAGGCAGAATTTTGATCAGCACATCCTCCAATCAGCAGTGTTCCCACAAGCAAAATTGAGACTAACCAGTGGCGAATTTTAATCTGCATTTTGAATTATCTAGACAATTGGTGCGCCGGCCTGATCATAACGCTGAGACTGCGCCACCTGGGGAATGGTTTTTGCCGGCCAGGGTGGGGCAGAAGTGCCGGCATTGGGTCGCTGAGACTTGATTTTAAAGGAATTTTGCTGCACTCCTCGGGCTGATCATAAGCCTTCAAGCGGCACGCCCAGAAATCGAGCCAGTTCAGCTCCTTGATTTTCCAACTCAGCCAAGGCCAGTGGTTGGCCCACACGAGTGAGCGGCACATCCCTTCTTCCCTTAAGACGCAAATAAAGGGCGCGACGGGGATTAAGACCTTCTTTAATATCGACGCGAATGGATTGGACTTCTTCTGTAGTGGATTTGAGTTCTATCCGTCGGTTTTTACCGGGAAAGCCCCACCGGAAAATGTTAATCTCACCCGTCTCGCGGTTGAATTCGTTGTAACCACTGCCTACATCCCAAAGGATACTCAGCCAAAGGTAAAGGCTGAGGAGCAAAGCGGCAGAGCCGTATAAACCCATGACTAGACCTTGGGGGACAAAGATTAACTGGGTGGTATCGGCAAAGGGCAGCAGATTCTGGTGCAGATAGCTAGAAAGCCCAGCTAGCAGAAAGCCGGTGCCACCGCCAGACAAGGCCGTTGCCCAAAAGTAGTTACTGAGCCGGCGAGAACCGATAATCTCCTTGCGGAGGATGCGATCATTTTTAGAAATTGTTTGTCCAGTCATCGAACTACTACCATGCTTGCTTAATTCAAATTCACCAGCCTACAGGAAATCCCTACTCATTGAGGGCGGACTTTGCGAATATTGATAAATTTCATATATAGTTATGTTAACTTACTTAGAAACCTCGCAGTTTTAATACAAGAGGGTTTAAACGAAATGACCATAGCAGTCGGACGCGCCCCAGCAGAGAGAGGATGGTTTGACGTCCTCGATGACTGGCTCAAGCGTGATCGCTTCGTATTCATCGGCTGGTCGGGCCTATTGCTGTTCCCCTGCGCCTTCCTGGCAGTAGGCGGCTGGCTCACCGGCACCACCTTCGTCACATCCTGGTACACCCACGGCCTAGCCTCATCCTACCTAGAAGGCTGCAACTTCCTCACCGTCGCCGTCAGCACCCCAGCCAACAGCTTCGGGCATTCACTGCTGCTACTGTGGGGACCGGAAGCCCAAGGTGACCTCACCCGGTGGTTTCAACTCGGTGGGCTGTGGACATTCATCGCCCTGCACGGAGCCTTTGGACTGATCGGCTTCTGCCTGCGCCAGATAGAAGTGGCCCGCTTGATCGGCATCCGTCCCTACAACGCGTTGGCCTTCACCGGCCCAATCGCCGTGTTCGTCAGCGTCTTCCTGATGTACCCCTTGGGGCAATCAGGCTGGTTCTTCGCCCCCAGCTTCGGGGTCGCCGCAATCTTCCGCTTCCTGTTGTTCTTCCAAGGCTTCCATAACTGGACGCTCAACCCCTTCCACATGATGGGAGTCGCGGGCATCTTAGGAGGAGCTTTACTGTGCGCCATCCACGGAGCCACCGTAGAAAACACCTTATTTGAAGACGGGGACAAAGCCAACACCTTCCGGGCTTTTGAACCGACCCAAGCTGAAGAAACCTACTCAATGGTGACCGCCAACCGCTTCTGGTCACAAATTTTTGGCATCGCATTCTCCAACAAGCGGTGGTTACACTTCTTCATGCTGTTCGTTCCCGTAACCGGGTTGTGGATGAGCGCCATCGGCGTGGTAGGTTTAGCTTTAAACCTGCGCGCCTATGACTTTGTTTCACAAGAATTGCGGGCCGCAGAAGATCCAGAGTTTGAAACGTTCTACACCAAGAACATTCTGCTCAATGAAGGCATCCGCGCTTGGATGGCTCCTCAAGACCAACCCCATGAAGGCTTCACTTTCCCTGAAGAAGTTCTGCCTCGTGGTAACGCTCTGTAAAATGCTGGATTTTGGATTTTAGCGTTTGGATGCATTTCAAAGCTAAAATCTGAAATCTAAATGTAAATTTGGTATCTTGTTTTGTTGATGACAAAAGAGGTTCTACGCCGTGGAAACGCCCTTTAATAGTTCAATGGTGATGGGCGGTGGTCGTGACCAAGAATCCTCAGGCTTTGCCTGGTGGGCTGGGAACGCTCGTCTAATCAATCTTTCTGGTAAATTGCTGGGTGCTCACGTTGCCCACCAAGGTCTGATCGTATTCTGGGCTGGAGCGATGACTTTGTTTGAAGTCGCTCACTTCATCCCCGAAAAGCCTATGTACGAGCAAGGCTTGATCTTGTTGCCTCACCTCGCAACCCAAGGTTGGGGTGTTGGCCCTGGTGGTGAAGTCATTGACATCTTCCCCTACTTTGTGGTGGGTGTACTTCACCTGATCTCCTCTGCCGTTCTCGGTTTAGGCGGTATCTATCACGCCGTTCGCGGCCCAGAAACCCTAGAAGAGTATTCTTCCTTCTTTGGGTATGACTGGAAAGATAAAAACAAGATGACTACCATTCTGGGTTTCCACCTAATTATTTTAGGAATTGGTGCCCTGCTACTGGTAATTAAAGCAATGTTCTTTGGCGGTGTTTATGACACTTGGGCACCGGGCGGCGGTGACGTGCGTGTCATTACAAACCCGACTCTGAACCCTGCAGCTATCTTTGGTTATTTGATCAAGTCTCCGTTTGGTGGAGACGGCTGGATCGTTAGCGTCAATAACCTGGAAGATGTGATCGGCGGCCACATTTGGGTTGGCTTTATTTGCATTGCCGGTGGTATCTATCACGTTTTGACCAAGCCTTTTGGTTGGGCACGTCGCGCTTTCATCTGGTCTGGAGAAGCTTATCTCTCCTACAGCTTGGGCGCTTTGTCCCTGATGGGCTTTGTTGCAGCTTGCTTTGTTTGGTTTAACAATACTGTCTATCCCAGCGAATTCTACGGGCCGACCGGCGCTGAAGCGTCTCAAGCTCAAGCGATGACCTTCCTGATTCGTGACCAGCGCTTAGGTGCTAACGTCGGATCTGCTCAAGGGCCGACTGGTTTGGGTAAATATCTGATGCGCTCTCCTACCGGCGAAATCATCTTCGGTGGTGAAACAATGCGCTTCTGGGACTTCCAAGGTCCTTGGTTGGAGCCGCTACGTGGCCCTAACGGTCTTGACCTGAACAAGATCAAGAATGATGTTCAGCCTTGGCAAGCACGTCGCGCCGCTGAATACATGACTCACGCTCCTTTGGGTTCTATCAACTCTGTGGGTGGCGTTATTACGGAAGCGAACTCATTTAACTATGTGTCTCCCCGTGCGTGGTTGGCGTCCTTCCACTTTGTGATGGGCTTCTTCTTCTTAATCGGTCACCTGTGGCACGCAGGTCGCGCTCGTGCGGCGGCTGCCGGCTTTGAGAAAGGTATCGACCGTGAGACTGAGCCAGTGCTGTCTATGAATCCTCTTGACTAATTTGAAACGAGAAGGATGAATTAATTCTGACTTCTAAGTTTTGAATTGCGAGGTGCTCCTGTGTAAAAGCAGGAGCTTCTTTTTTTAGGGGTTCGGTTAGGATGCCGGCACAAAACTTAAAGTTTAAACTTCAGAATTTAAAATTTAAACTTTTATAATATTGCTGAACATTGAGCGCTATATTTGCAATGTCTAATTCGGATTTGAATGATGAGTTGAGCTGGACGCCTGAAGCAAAGGCGAAGTTAAAGAATATTCCCTATTTTGTGCGCTCCCAAGCTCGGCAGCGAATTGAGCAGTTAGCGCGTGAGGGAGAACTAGAGGTGGTAACGGCTGATATCGTTGAGCAGGCAAGAATTGAGTTTGGGCAGTAGAAGGTTAAAGGTTAGTTGAGGTTTTTGTTTTCCTCGGCAGTTTCTAGTTGAGTGCCGCAAATTTTGCAAAACCCGGCATCTTTATCGTGAAAGGATAAGCCACATCCGGGGCATTGGGTGTTGACTTGATTGGCGGTTTTAACAAATTGTTTGATGAGATCGCCAAGTTGCCAGGGAATTAAGGCGATGCCGGTTAATATCATCAAAACAGTCATTAAACGACCCCCTGCGGAAATGGGTGTGACATCGCCAAAGCCAACGGTTGTCATGGTGACGACGGAGAAATAAACAGCATCTAAGAAGGTGCTAAAGGCTTCAGAATTGACGGGATGCTCGAGTTGATAAATTAAGCCAGAGTAAACAAAAATAATGGCAAATAAAGTAAATAAGATGCGAGTGATAATGACCCCATCTTGGGTGTTAATGTAACCAAATAATGTTTGGCGATCTAGGAATCGAATTAAACGTAAAACTCGAAACCAGCGGAAGATCCGAATAAAGCTAACATCGACAAGTCGGAGAAAAAATGGGAGAATGACGATTAAATCAATGAGGGCGTAAGGGCTGAAAAAATACTGGGTTTTGCGCTCAGCACACCAGAAGCGTAGTAAATATTCAATCGCAAAAATAGTGAGAGTGCCGGTGTTGATAGCCTCTAAGGTTTGCCTCCATTCCGCAGGAATGGGGTATGTTTCTATGACGAAAATGACGGAGGAGAGTAAAACGATTGCGGTGATGAATAAATCAACTGCTCTCCCTG
This sequence comes from Microcoleus vaginatus WJT46-NPBG5, assembly GCA_019359355.1. Classification (GTDB taxonomy): domain Bacteria; phylum Cyanobacteriota; class Cyanobacteriia; order Cyanobacteriales; family Oscillatoriaceae; genus FACHB-68. Next base: position 87,630 of record JAHHHM010000012.1, read on the forward strand.
CCGGTGTTTCAATATCTTCTAGATAAAAGGCTAGCTTTTTTCGCAGTAAACGCAGTTGCAACAAAAATTGCTGTTCAACATTCATTTGTTTTTCAGTAGTTTTGGCATTCTGGTGAGCAGCGAAACTAATCAGGAAAGCAAGCTAATAATGGGGTACGAGAATTGTAAAAGTTAACAAAGGTATAAACGTGTTGTTTTATCAGATTGAGCCGATGATTAATTCCCTCCCTAAACCCGCTAGTTGTGCGATTTAAGAACTCAATGCAGATTTTATTAAGATGATTGCGGGTAATTTTTAAGACAGTTTCATAAACGGAATCAGCTTTTCTAAGCCAAGTGATCAGCGGAAGTTGCACCTACAGTTTGCGTGCGCTTTATGAGCGTTAATGCAATCACTCAGACCCGCTTCTTTTAGGTAAAATCTCAACACTCTTAACCATTAAAGCCTTACCCAATTCCTTAATTTTATAGAGCCGGCATTTTGTCCACTCCAAATCGACAATTCCACTCAACCGCCTATCTATTTCTATTTCATACCAAATCCTTTTTGGTATAACTCCTTTCACCTAAGCCAAAACCTTTGCTCCAAGAGGATTTGGTCAATCTGTAGGGTGTCTGTCATAACCGGATTTGGTATCACATAGTAACCACTTGACGTTGCGCTATCGCTTCTATCGGGCATTTGCGCTCATTTTTCTCTCAATAACAAACTTTGACAATCTTTGTTATCGTCAATAAAATTGGATTTGCAAAGTAAGCCGGGAGCAAAACCGATAGAATGTGTCTCTAACGCCAGAACTGGAAAAATTTGTTCTCGAAAAAGTTAAAATGGGCAGATATTTATCTGCTAGTGAAGTCGTGCGCGAAACACTGCGCCCACTCCAAGAAATTGAAGTGATTCGCGTTTTGAGTGGCTACCGCGACTTTGAAGCGCTTTTTTCAAAGCCAGAAGATAGTAAATAGCTTGTCTTTCACCCGTGTGAAGTCAACCGGCACTTTGCCTCCTCAATGGCTTTCCTCACCGGCTCGAAACCTGTCCCGCCATAACTATTTCGTGCCGCAACCACTTGCCTGGGCGTAATTGCATCATAAATATCTCCCTCAAAAGCAGGATGCAATTCTTTCCACTCTTCCAAACTCAAATCCTTGAGCAATTTCCCGGCAGCCAAACAAGTTTTGACCACTTTCCCTACAAGGTTATAAGCCTCGCGGAAAGGCACGCCCTTTGTCGCTAAATAATCCGCCACATCTGTCGCATTTGAGAAGTCTTCCGCTACCGCTTCCGCTAGACGCTCACTGCGAAATTCGATTCCCTCTCGCAGTAAAATTGTCATCGCTTCTAAACAAGCTTTAACGGTTTTTACGGCATCAAATAGGGCTTCTTTATCTTCTTGCAAGTCTTTGTTATAGGCTAAAGGCAATCCTTTCATTAACACCAACATTGCTTGCAAATGCCCAAATACACGCCCAGTTTTTCCCCTTACCAATTCAGGAACGTCGGGGTTTTTCTTTTGGGGCATAATACTAGAGCCGGTGGCGCAGCTATCTTTGAGGGTGACAAAGCCAAACTCATGAGATGCCCATAAAATCACTTCCTCAGATAGCCGGCTCAGGTGAACCATAATTAAGCTAGCCGCACAGAGAAATTCAATCGCAAAATCGCGATCACTGACCCCATCTAAACTGTTGGCATAAACGTTGTTAAAGCCTAACAATTCGGCAGTATAATGCCGGTCAATGGGGAAAGTGGTACCGGCAAGGGCACCGGAACCGAGGGGACATACATCCACACGCCGGTAAACATCTCCTAGGCGTTCCCAGTCGCGCTGAGACATTTCAAAATAAGCCAGCAGGTGATGGGCTAAACTCACCGGCTGCGCCCGTTGCAGGTGCGTATAGCCGGGAATCAGCGTCTCAATGTTCTGTTGGGCTAAATTCAGCAAAACTTCCTGAAATTCGCGTACTTGTTCTCGAATTTGACCGATTTGATCGCGCAAATATAGCCGCGTATCTGTGCCAACTTGATCATTACGAGAGCGTGCCGTGTGCAGCTTTTTTCCAGCATCCCCAACAATTTCTGTCAGCCGACGCTCAACAGCAAAGTGTACATCCTCAGCATCAACGCCTGGTTTAAAAAATCCTTGGCGATATTCTTGCCGGATCTTCTCTAACCCTGCTACTAGATTTTCGCCTTCCTCCGCTGAGATAATGCCGGTTTTTGCCAGCATCTTGGCATGAGCGACAGAGCCAGTGATGTCATATTCAATTAATTCAATGTCAAAATTAATACTGGCATTGAACCGCGCAATCGCGGGATGCAGCGCTGATTCAAATCGCTGACTCCAAGTCTTTTGTTCTGTCACGGCAGTTTCTCGCTTTGCCTTATTCTGAGGGGCTAGGGTTTATTGGTTGTTAGGTAATCCCTGTAAGGTTTAACTTTTTAGCTTATTGAAAACCTCACTGTTAACAATTAGCAAGTCATTAAGAAGCCGTGATATTCCGAATTGTGTAGCCAATCACAATTCCTACCAACATTGCCCAGATTTGGCCGGTTTGAACAAAATTGTTAAAGGCTTTTTGCATATCCGTTAAAACGTTCGTTTCGCTGACTTGTTGAGCCAGGACTGCTCCATTGAACAGTGACTTCCAAAGGAAAAGCTGCACAGAATCACTGCTGACTGTTATGCCGGCTAACCCCGCTGTCGCTTGGTGAATTAAGTTAATGACCATTTTTTCTCCTTACACAAAATCTAAGCTGACGATTGAGGCTTGACGGTAAATAGATGACTTTCCTCACCTCAAGGGAAAGCCTCTGAAGTGAGAACTACTAGAAGTTATACCATTTTTAATTTCAATTTTTGTATTAATAAAACCAATCACTGAAGGAATTTTCAGCCATCATAAATCATACAAGCCGGTATAAACCTTTGAATGCAGCTAGCTCATCATTAAATGTTGCATATTTTTGGCATTTGTAAAGGGGGTATTTGCATGAATTTGGGTTTCAGTTCACAGCGGCTAGTTTGTCACAGTAAGTAGCCGGCAACATATGAGTGTTAGAGGCGAGGTGAGTGTTACCCTCTCACCCTTCACCTTTGCCTAGTCCCCTGTCACCGCCGCCATTTGAACTGAACGTGTTGACGCGATCTCAGAAGATTGCACTTGCATAACCACAAGGGTCATATCATCACTATTGTGATTGTTGGGACCAATGAACTGCTGCACGCGCTCAAACAGATAATCTAAAATCGCTTGGGGATTCGGGCAATGTTGACAAGCCCATTGAAACGCACCGATCAGATTTTCCTCATCGAAACGCTCACCACTTTGGTTAGCCGCATCGGTAAATCCATCGGTGAAATAAATAATCGTATCTCCGGGGTGAAGCTGCACTTGAGCTTCTTGGTAGGTGGTGTCTGCATCCAAACCAATCAGCATTCCCAGGGTATCTAAACGTTGGATCGCGCCGGTGCCGGCCTGCCACAACAATGGGGGGTGGTGAGCGGCATTACTGTAAGACAGGATACGCGTTTGTGGGTCGTACTCTGAATAAAATAGTGTGACAAATCGGTGGGAATTTTCCAAATCGGTATACATCACCCGATTTAAATGTTGCAGAATCCGAGCCGGCGAGTGGCCATTGAGAACTTCTGCCCGCAGCATTCCCCGCGTCATGGTCATAATCAGGCCGGCCGGCACTCCCTTACCCATGACATCGCCAATCACCACACTCCAGGGACCGGCTGGGTTCCCACCAGGCGTTTTAGAGCGCACTTGTTCACCTTGCCTGCGCCTCTCACAATCGTGGCTAGTCGGGATGAAATCGTAGTAATCTCCCCCCACGCGGTTCGCGGTTTGGCACTTTGCCGCTAGTTCAACGCCTTGAATTTTGGGACATTGGCGGGGTAGCAGGCGCAGTTGGATTTCCGCCCCAATTTCCAGTTCCCGATCTAACCGTTCTTTCTGGCGCAGTTCAACCGTCAGTTCGTCATTTTCAATGGCCACTGCCGTTTGGTCAGCCACTAAACGGACTAACTTCTGGCGTGTTTCTGTCCAGGTGTATTCCGGATCGCGGCTAAAAACGTACAGACGCCCTCGTTCAGCATTCTTAATCAAAATAGCCGTGCCAAACAATTGCACATCTGCGCCTAAGGACCGGCTGACTTCACTATCGAGAGTGGCGGTGGAAGGCGTTAGGGGTGCAGCAGTTGTGGAAGAGGCTGCTACTTGACGGGTTGCTGCCTCCAGCGCTTGGCGGATATCCTGACACTGCCGGCCCTCCTGGCAATGCAACCGCTGTAGCCGCACTTGGCCATTCGGTTTAAATAGCACCAGCGCCCCCCCATCTGCATCCGTCACACGGCTGGCGACAAGGGGAATTAGCTCTAAAAACTGATTGAGATTGTTGAAGCTTCGCAGAGCGAAACCGAGAGAACTCAGCAAATCCTGAATTTTGTGCTGTTCCCGCTGCAAACGTGCCACTAAGTCTTTGAGGGCAAAAACGGGTGTCATGTCCGCAGAGGCACTACTGTCAGCAGGATTCACAGGTTGCGATGGCCGGCGAGGTAGAGGTACAGCAGTCATCAATAATATGCCAGAGGCGAGTTTAAGGACGAGCGAAACGGTTGGGTAGTTAGGAACTGAGGAACCTTGGAGAAGTTCCACAGAAAGATTGCGTGAGCCGCAGCCTGGACTCAGTTCTGCTAAATATAGCTGCTTTTTGGTATTTGGACACCTGTAAGTTGTCCATGATATCCACTCAGGGCGATTCTCGGAAGAATACGCTGCTGATTTGTCTAAAAATTCTAACGAATGCGAAGCGGGATCATCGAATACTGTTCTCCCAATTCCGAACGCTTGCATTTGAGATTGACCCAGACGCCGGTGCGGGATGTGCGATGGCAATGCCCGCGCACGCTCTTGAACGCCAAACGGATTTCTAGGTCACTAACATCTGAGGGCTGAACTGGTGAACGGTTACAACTTGTTGGCGGTTCAAGTGTCAAAACGACAATGCCGATTTTTATTTGGAGTCCTGCTAATGGACAAACAGGATGCTCTTCAGGGAAGTTTTACCGGATCATTGTACTCCAGTCAATGCAATTAGCGGAGTCAAATTGTTAATTTTTCTAGTTATAGCAGCAAAAATTTAGTTCAGCAGCAAGGAAAGGGAGCTTTTGAGTGATGAGTGTCCTACACATTCGCGAGTTCTCAAGTTCGCTTTTCTCACCATCTGTTCCTCAATCGTCTTCCCATAAATCTCTCTCCACCTCAATGTCTCTAATCTGAGCTTTGCCGGCTGAAGGTTCCACACCGGCATCTTCTGGGGGGTGGGCCACTGCTTTCAGCTTGGTGTAAAACTCAGAGGATTCCGGACCGGGAGAGAACTGGACAATGGGTTGTTTGCTAATATCACAGCGCGACCAATCAGCCTGATACTTACCCTGAGACGATGTTTGGGATTTCGGGCTTAAACCGGCTTCATCCTCTATATTTGCCCCCTCAATCGGATCTTCTTGAGGCGCATCCAAGGCTTCTGGCTGTTCTGAAGAAATTGGTGCTTCCCCCTTAGCCGGCACAGGTTGGGCTTTGACGGGCCAAGTCGCTTGCAGCAGTTGTTCCGCAGTCTTCTCCTTTTCTGCCGGTTCTGCCGCCTTCGGATTGGAACCAACCGGCTTAGATGCTTCAGCTTGATAGTATCGGGGTTCTGTTAGCGCTGCATTATCGGTAAATTCAAGGATGGCTTCAGCGTCTCCCACAACGCCGGTTTGCGGGAACGTAGTGCTCCCTCTGGTTTGCGCCTCATTAGGCCGGCTAACGGCTTCACCTGGCATAAGCGCCGGCGTTTCTAAGCGATTAGCCTCTTCTTCGCCGGCCACCATTGGCTCATTCTCTTCGCCTTCGCCAGAAAAACCGGCAGCAGAAATCGTTGCGGCTGAGACTGAAGAAAGTTCCGGATAGAAATCTAACTGAGTGCTTAAGGTATTGGGAAACTTGCGGCACACTAAGCGCTCAAATTCATGGTTGAAATGGAAAATCGGCTGACCGCGCCGACGCCAAAGCGCTAAAATTTGGGCCACGGAAATCGCTTTGTAACGCCCTTGATAGAGCGCTTCTATCACGGCCAAGCGCAACCAATGAGCCTGATAGTCGCCAAGCCACCGCTGGATCAGTTGCTCAGCAGTGTCGCCACCCAGGTCAAAACTGTAGTGAGTTAGTAGCGCAGTTGCAGCGGCAACCGCAAAATCTCTGGCCGATTCTATCATCGCTGTTCTGAGAACAACTCAGGACTTAGGAGGTCATTTGTCATTTATTATTTGTTATTTGCCAACCGGCAACCGACAAAGCACAAAGGACGAATGTCACCCATGCCTTAATCATAATCGCGGCGAACGCCTCCCTCTACTGAGCGGATCTCATCTGAGCCGGCGAAAGGCTGAGGGCCACCCGTCCAATTAAAGTCGCTAATTCGCAGAGTTAGGGTGCCAATTTCCCGCACTGGATTGTAGCGCAGGACGATGCCATAGGTGCGCCGGCTGTATTCCAGAATGTAGTCGGTATTGATTTCTTCGCCGGTATCCAAGTTAACAGCTGTTTGAAATCCCAGGCGAAACGGGCCATAAATTTGCTGGACGATGCCTCCCCCTAGGACTCTGACATCGGCAATGCGGTCGAAGTAAAAGGGAGATTCCCCGCTTTGCAAGACTTGGGTATAAGTGAGATTAAAGCCGGTGTAGTCTAACCAGGGCCGGGAAAAATTACCGATTTGTCCGAGGATGCCAACGCTGCCGGTGAGGGAAGATTGGTTATCGCCGTTACTGTAGAAGCCGGTGACGCCTCGCAGTCCTAGAACGAGTTGGAGATAGGGTAACACCGGCACGGGGGTGTATTTTAAGCCTTCTGTGGCAGTTGCCGGCAGTGATTGACCTCGCCACAGGGGAATGCCCCTGCTTAGGGCTGCACTGGCTTGATAGCGGCCTAGGCCGGCGCGATTGTTTTCTCGGATCGGGTCCAGTAGTTCCAAGCGATCTGTGTCAGCGTTAACATACTGCGCCGCTGCCTGATAGCTGAGGTTAATCCGGCTTGTCCCTAGTTGAATCACCGGCGATGTCAGAACCGCGCCCAGACTGCTTTGAACGGTTTGGTAGCCCAAGGAACCATTAAACAAGCGATCACGGAATGAATATTCGCCGGTTAGGGCATGAGTGCCCACCAATTGACGCAGTCGCAGACTTGCCCGTAAATTGTCGTCTACTTCGTTTAGGTCCAGACTTGTGAACACCGCAGAACCGATCAGGCTGGTGCGTGGAGTTAGGGTGGCATTCAGTCTGGCTTTTAGACCAAACAAATCTGCAAAGCTGCTGCCTTCCCCTTCCAAGGCTCTTTGAATATAAAATTGCGGTCGCAAGCTTAGCCGCAGTTGTGGCTGAGAAAGCGGATTAAACCGGCCTTCCACGAACACCCCGCCTCGATCCTCGCGGTCATAACCGAAGCTGTACAAAGCTGGGTCACGCTCACGCCGGTCGATTAGCACGCGATTTCGCAACAGCGGCAGGGAAAAACCCCCATCAAACACCAAGCGGGGGCGTTCTGCCCGAATTTCATCGACTAAAGGGGAAACGCGGGTAAATGTGGCGCGTTCTGCCCTCAGTTCTAATTCTGGAGGTGAAAACGGGTCGTTGGTGAGGCGAATGTTTCGGGCAAGTCCTCCCTCTGGGGTGAAGTCTAGCTGGTCGGCTTCGTAACGCACGCGCCGGATCTGCCCGCTTTGCCCGAAACCGGAACCGACATTAACGGAAACGCCGCCTGGAGTCTCTGTGACGTTTTCCAGGGGTTGGCCGGCGAGGATGCGATCGCTTAATGCTCCCTCTTGCAAGGCGGCGGCGCTGACATCGGTAGGTAAGGTTGATGCGGATGCCTCATTGCCGGTTGCCAGATACAGCTCACCGCCGGCAGGGCTAACGGTTCCAACGTTTTGAATGAAGTTATATTCAAATCGATCCCCGCGCAGCACCTGCTGTCCGCGTCTCCAAGCGACGTTTCCCTCGGCTGCCGCCATGCGAGTTTGCAAGTTGATTTGAATTCGGTCTGCATCTAGCACTGAGTCACGAACTCGCATGACGACGTTGCCTTGTGCCGTAACAATTTGGCGTTGCGAGTCGTACTCTTGCCGATCTGCGGTTAATTCCACCACATCTTCTGGCGCGATGGGGGGTAAGGGCACCGGCTCACCCGTTGGGGTATTTTGCCATTGGACTGTCTTTTTTAAGACAGCGGGGCCAATATCAACCGGCACAGGGTTTTGTGCCAACGGTTCTGTTTCAGTGACTCTGTTGCTTAGCTGAAGCTGATAGTTAAATTCTTTGCCGGCAGCTCTTTCCTGTACGTGAATAAAGACTGACTGCGCCGGCAGCGTTAAGAGATTTTCAGGCGCTGTGATCGGCGGCGGGGGAAATAACTCATTAGCGGTGCCGGCTTGCGGTTCTGAGGCCGGCTGTGACCAGCCGATAGCCACGCTTAGTGGCTTTAGCAGAGATGCCACCGAGAGCCTTTGAAGGGCCGGTAAAGGACTCGATTGCAAACGCTCCGGCTCTAAGGGCTTGGGTTGCGTTATCAAGGAGGGGTTGCCCCCAGCCGCAGTCTGTGTGGGTGTTGGCGAAATCGCAATTGCATCAGAAACTGCGGAATGGGGGACTTCCTCAGGCTGTAAGTATTTAACCACCGATGGCGGTTCAGGCGGTGGAACCGGATAGGGCATAATCAGCAAAATGGGTCGAACGGATAGCCCAGACGGTTGACCTCAACCGCGCTAGATGCATAAAGGTACACTGCACCTTTCCAACCTGAGGCATGGGTGAAGGGCTGTTTATTCCGACAAATCGCGCCGGTTGGGGTTCCGGGACGGGTCGTTGGACAAGAAGCCAAACACGAATAAGGAGATGAAAAAGCCAACTACGATATAAACAGCGATTTTGAGGGTAACCATTCTGGGTTCTCCGACAGATTAGAACAGCTGGGGGTATGTGCCATGAAAATATGACAGTTTTCTTATCATATCTAAATATTTGACAACAAATTTCGAGGGTTTGATTTTTTATATTTAAAACTTTTATTTTGCATATTTTTAAGAGCTTTTTGACCACAGATGCACACAGATAAACACAGATGGGCTATCTGTGGGTGGATAAATTGGTTTTGATGTTTTTTGAGTGTTTGAGTTTTGGCTCTCAGGTTGATGGTTGTTTTTTAGGGGATTTTTTTTAACCCCAGATGCACGCAAATGGGTTATCTGTTGGTGGATAGGTTGGTTTTGATGTTTTTTGAGTGTTTAAGTTTTTTAAGTTGGATTTATGCAGTTTAGGTGCATGATAGTTAACTTTGCCGGCGCTGTTGCCACCACTTCCAAAGTTGAATGGCGAGTTCTTCTAGCCACAGCATTGCACGATCAAGCCATTCTAAGAGTAGTTCTAGGGGATGTTTGACGTACCCGACTGAGGTGGCGCGGGTTTCTATCCAGTCTGGGGTGTGTTGCATTGCGCTGCGCCGGCTCGATAGTTGGGCTACTGTTGGGATAGTTTCGCTGGTGGCAGCCGGCAAGGTTTGATTCTGATTTTTGATGGATGGGGTTGCCGGCTTCGTATTTACCGGCGCAATTCCCTCGCGTGCAGTGGTTTGAGTGCTGGTAACGGATGAGGTATCTTGAGGCTGGTTTACCAGTTCTGATTTACGTTTTAGGTAACGTTTGGCTAAATTCCGAATGGATTTGCCCATCGGCACGTTTTTGCTGCCAGAGGAAGGCAATGCTAAGTTTGGTTGCTCGTCTTCAGATCCGGGTAATTCATAAATAGATGTGCCGGCTGTCGTGTAGGTTACCGGCTTGCCAAATAAATCTCCGAGTGAAAGCCAGGGATCAGGTTCAGAGTTAGATTGTGCCGGGGCGCTTTGTGGGAGTTGCCGGCGCGTGTTGCCGGTTGTTAGCTGATTTTCCGGTATTTGTGCGCCGGCAGGCAGTTGCCAATCTTCATCGGCTTGTCCTGTTAATTGTCCGCCACGAGGGCCAAAAAAGTAATCGACTGCTGCCTGAATCAGTGCTTGAACTTTGAGGGGATGGTTTTGAATGGCTGCCGATTTTTCTGTCTCTGCCGGTAAAGGGTTGTCGAAGGAGTCGGTAACGAGGGCGATAAATGGCTTTTTCGCTTGTTCCAGCAGTCCTTGAGAACGATTCTTAAAGGCAGTGGTTAGGGCTGATACAGACGGTAAACTGAGGGTTTCCACTGCCGCTACGGTACGATCCACCACGACTATCGCCCGATCTGGCAGCAATTCATGTAGTTTGGATTTTAAATCTTGGATTTTAGATTGCGGAAGCGGTGTTAACGGTAAATTAACAGCCGGCAGCCCTAATAAACTCTCCTCTTCCCCTATTGCCTTCTCCCTTGGTTGCAAAACCAGCGCCGCTTCTTGAAATAAATTGACGGCAACTGCCACAGGGCCACTTTGCACCCACGCCATGACATTAACAAATACGCGTACCGGCAGGGCGAGATTTGCTCTTTCTTCGGGTGGCGGGAGTTGGGCGATATTTTTCCGGCGCTGAGTTGCAGCAAGCTTTTGATACCGGCAGTAGTGGGCAACTTCCCAACTAATTCGCTGGCGCAGTTTTTCTTGCTGCGGCGGTGTCAAAATATCTAAAACTTCATTTTTAACGGTTACGAACACTAAAGATTTTGTGGCAATCAGGGAAGCAACGCCATGAATAATCGCATTGTCGCCTTTACCGGCATTTTTCTGAATTTTTGCTGATTTTGTTGCATTCAGCTTGCCGGCGGGTTTGACTGCTAACTGTGAATTGCCTGCCGGTGGCGAAAACCGTTTTGCCACATCCTCTGGCAGCGAAAGGGTTTGCGTGGCTTCCAGCACTTTCTGCAGGGGTGTGTCTACGGTGGGAGGTTCTTGAGGCTGTGAGCTGGTAGACTCCTGCAATAAGGGTTTTCCCTCAGTCACGGCTTGTTCTAGCTGTTTTCCTGTTAATCTCGCGGTTTGAAAGATGGCATAGATCGGATACAGGAAGACTTGTGCGCCCCAAACCGTGGCAACTTTGAGTTGTCTCACGGCGTGATCGCACGTCTCTGCTACGCGGCGGGATTTTTGGGAGAGGAAGTTAAAAAATCTACTTTGATAGCGACTAGAAGAACCGGACATAATTTTTAGAGGCGACAGGCTGCCATTTCTATTTTGTGGCATAGAAAGAGGATTAAACTGTGGATTGCGCTCAAATTTTTGAATCGATTGAAAAATTACGCCGGCTAACGCATCTGAATGTGCAAACCGGCTGGCAATATTGCGAAACTGACTTGCCGATTAGTGAGGTAGCAGCGTCTGCCGAAAATTGGCCAATTGCCCCACTCAATGCCAAGGGACATATTGCTTGGAAAGGTGGGCGTCAGGTGGTATGGCTTTTTCAGCGGTTGCGTGTGCCGGTGGATTTGCACGGTTATCCTTTGGAAGGCTTAACGTTGCGTCTGTCGCTAAGTTGGTGGGCGGAAGATGCTCAAATTTTTGTGAACGGGAAGTTAGCGCAGCAGGGCGATTTATTTGATTGTGCGGTGCGGGTTTTACTAAGTCCCGCTGTGATTGCCGGCGAGGAATTTACCGTTTTATTGCGGGTAGTAAGTCCTAACCATGATAACGGTGCTTTGGTGCGTTCCCAATGTGTTTGGGAAATGATTGATGAAGATTGCATTGATCCGGGTTTTGTTGCGGATGAGCTGGCGGTTTTACAACACTATTTAGAAACCTTTGAGCCGGCACAGTTAGATACCTTATCAGCAGCGATTGCAGAAATTAATTGGGCGGCATTACCCAATCGACAAAAATTTGAAAGAACGCTGTTTTCTCTGCGACAAACGCTTCAATCTCAACTTCAACCTATAAAATCTAAAATATACTTATTAGGTCATGCTCACTTAGATTTAGCATGGTTATGGCCGGTGAGTGAAACGTGGGTTGCTGCTCAGCGGACTTTTGAATCGGTTTTAGCTTTACAATTAGATTTTCCTGATTTAATTTTTTGCCATTCTTCGCCGGCACTGTATGCTTGGATTGAAGAACATCGTCCTGATTTATTTGCGGCAATTCAGCAACAAGTGGCTGCCGGCAAATGGGAAATTGTGGGCGGAATGTGGGTGGAACCGGATGTGAATTTGATTGCCGGTGAATCAATTGTTCGTCAAATTTTATATGGACAGCGCTATATTCAAGAAAAATTCGGTCAGTTAATGCCGGTGGCATGGCTTCCCGATAGTTTTGGTTTTTGCTGGCAGTTACCCCAACTCTTAAAACAAGGCGGTGTGGAATACTTTGTTACCCAAAAATTACGCTGGAATGACACAACAAAGTTTCCTCACGGTAGTTTTTGGTGGCAGTCACCGGATGGTACACAAATTTGCAGTTATATGTCGGCTTTGATAGGGGAAAGTCTTGAGCCGGTGAAAATGACAAAATACGTTTGTGAGTGGGAAACTCAAACAACTTTAAAAGATTCTCTGTGGTTGCCAGGAGTTGGTGATCACGGCGGTGGCCCAACTCGTGATATGTTGGAAATTGCCCAACGATGGCAGCAATCTCCTTTCTTTCCGCGCATGGAATTTACGAGTGCGGTTGATTATTTGTCTTTGATTAACAGCCTTCCAGGACAAAAAACGCTGCCGGTTTGGAAAGATGAATTATATCTAGAATTTCACCGAGGTTGTTATACCACACACGCAGATCAAAAGCGTTGGAACCGGCAATGCGAGGGATTATTATATCAAGCAGAACTGTTTGCCTCTCTGGCAACTCTCACTGCCGGTGATATTTATCCAAAAATCGAATTAGAAGACGCTTGGAAAAAAGTATTATTTAACCAGTTTCATGATATTCTTCCCGGTTCTTCGATTCCTGAAGTTTATGTAGATGCCAACGAAGCTTGGATAGAAGTTGAGCAGGTTTGTCAGTCAATTTTAAATAAGGCAATCAGTTCACTTTCCTTACAAATGTCCCTGCCAAAACCGCCGCAACCCAACGCCCAAGCAATTATCGTTCTTAATCCCCTCAATTGGCTGCGATCTGAAGTGGTTGCCGTTTCCCTGCCGGCAGCTTCCAATCAAGAATGGCAAATTTATGATTTAGCTGGAAAATTAGTAACTTGCCAGCTATCTGAGGCATCCACACTGCTGTTTCTGGCGACGGATATCCCCTCGGTTGGCTATCGAGTTTATTGGCTTTCGCCGATGTCGGCGGAAAAACTTAATCTTGATGTATTTTTGGAAGACAATCCCAAAAAGGACACAGAAATATCCCAAGAAACAAATAGTTTATCAGCAGATTCAAACCCACTTTCTGGAAAAGAAACAGAAGATTGGGTTTTAAAAAATGATTTACTGCGCGTAAATATCGATGCTAGCTCAGGAGATTTGAGCCAAGTTTTGGATAAAATAAATAAGCGGGAGATTATCAATCAAGTAGGAAATCAACTGCAAATTTTTCAAGATAGTGGTCAATATTGGGATGCTTGGAATATTGATCCAAATTACGAACAGCATCCTTTGCCGGCACCTAAGTTAAAAGAAATCTATTGGGTAGAGAAAGGAAAAGTGCGGCAGCGTTTACGTGTCGTAAAAGAGTTAGGTGACTCGCAATTTCAGCAGGATTATGTTTTAGATGCCAATTCGCCAGTAGTGAAGATTGAAAATGAGGTAAATTGGCAAGAACGTCATGTTTTAGTTAAAGCTGCTTTTCCGCTGAATGTAGAGGCAGATTTTGCCACGTATGAGATTGCTTGCGGTGCAATTCAACGCACGACAAAACCGCAAACACCGGCAGAAAAAGCCAAATGGGAAGTGCCGGCACTTCGCTGGGCAGATTTAAGTACAGATAATTATGGTGTAAGCTTATTAAATGATTGCAAGTACGGCTATGATGCCCAAAGCAATCAATTACGATTGACGCTGCTGCGAGGTTCAACTTGGCCGAATCCAGAAGCGGATCAAGGCATTCATCAATTTACTTACGCCATCTATCCTCATGCCGGCAGTTGGCAAAATGCTCAGACAGTGCGACGCGGCTATGAATTGAATATACCGCTGCAAGTGAAAGTCATTGTGCCTGTCGGTGAAAATCAAAATGCTTCATTGCCGGCATCGGGTAGCTTTTTAGAGTTATCGGCTGAGAATTTCATTTTAATGGCATTCAAGCCGGCAGAAGATCATCCGAATGCTTGGATTTTGCGAGGCTATGAATGTCACGGAGAAGAAGCGGATTTAAACTTGAAAAGTGATATAGGTTTGGCAATTAGTCATTGCGTCGATTTGTTAGAACGAACAGTTGACACAGTTAACGGTCAAAGTTTTAAAATTGAGCCGTGGAAAGTTGTCGGATTTCAGTGTACTTCTAAATTTTGACGCTATTGCAAAGGCTTGTTTTTTATAAACCGCAGATGCACGCAGATAAAACATCTGTATTCATCTGTGTTTATCTGTGTGCATCTGTGGTTAAAATTTTCTCTTTAAAATCTTAAACCTAAGCCGCCTTGTACGGAAACAGCAGCCCCTCCTTCTTTCCGGTAAGCGTCGAAGGCGATAATAGCATTGCCAAATACGACTAACCGGCTATTAGGCAGAGAGTAGTCAATTCCAGGTTGAATAGCAAAGCTTGTTTTGTCGCCTACGGGTGTGTCGCCGCCGGCAAAGGAAACGCCGGCACCCACATAAGCATCTGTCTGCCAATTCATGGGAATATCATAGGAAACGGTAGGGACAATTGCTGTTCCATCGCCGTTAATGAAGGCTTGAGCACGTAGAGAAACGGGCACTTCTAACAGTTTATAGCGTACTGCAACGACAGCAGCACCTTGGGTTCCGTCCTCGCCGCCGTTAACGCCAACTGAACCTCCGACGCCGACGTAGCTACCGTAAGCAGCTTGAGCGAAAACCGGCTCGATATTGATGTTTAATGTTGTAATGCTTGCGAGTGCTGCTGTACTGACTGCCCACAATAAACCCTTAAGATATTCCATGTCTTTATTCCTCACACTTAGAATTGAGCAGAAAATTCTATTTTTGCCGGCGAGTTTAGTGAGTAGCAAGGTTAATGCTAACTTTTTTAAACCGCAGATAAACGCAGATGTGGGCGATAGTTTGTTGTTAGGTATATATGGATAAGCGCAGATAAGGTTAACGGTTGGATGTGTTAGATTCCTGGCTTTTAAGATGTTTTCACCAGTTTTGATCAAGCAGGAAGTCTGTTGTCAGTTTTTTTCTTGTTTCTACTACATTTTTGGATTTTTAGCGGTTTGAAACGGCACATTTTGGATGCAGTCCTCCTTGGGCGCAAATATAAGTCAATTGTTTGACATTTAAGTTTTTTGCTAAGCTAAAATCAACACCTTGAAGGTAAATGGAAGAGGCACCGGCAGGGATAGCTTCCACAAATTGATCGGGTGTAGCCGGCACAATGGCGACAAAGGTTGCCCCTTGAAAATCTGCCCCGGCTAATTTGGTTTCCCGTAAATCTGCTTCACTCAGATCGGCATTGCGGAAGTTAGCTGACTGCAATTGTGCGCCGGCTAAATTTGCCCCCACCAGTCGGGTTGACGACAAGTCAGCATTTTGAAGATTACTTTGACGTAGATCCGCCCCTGATAAATCTGCCTGTTGCCACTCAGTTTGGGTTAAATTCGCCCATTGAAAGTTCGTCCCAACGGCTTTCACTTGACCGAGTCGCGCCCCTTGTAGATTCGCACCGGCTAGGTTGGCGTCGCCTAAACTCGCCCCGGTTAAACTTGCATTTGTTAACACCGCTTGACCGAGATTTGCACCCGTGAGTTGAGCACTGCTGAGATTTGCATTCTTTAAGTGCGCCCTAGACAAATTCGCCTTGTTTAAATTAGCGCGAATTAAACTTGTGCCATTCATCAAAACTTGGCTAAGTAAAGCGCCGGTGAAGTTTGCTTCTTTAAGATCAGCCCCGCTCAGATCCGCAATTTTATCGTCAAAGGTGCCAAACAGTCTATCCTCACCGGCACTATAAAATCGGCTTTCTTGAAAACTGGCGTTGGTGAGAATCGCGCCTTTAAATTGAATGCGTGATAAATCGGTTTTATCAAGCACCAAAGTAAACTGAGTGGGGTCAGAAGTTGTTTGCGCCAGATTTGTGCGGCTAAGATCGGCAGCGTGAATTTGCTCATTATATAATGTGAGAATTCTAGCAATCGCCCGCTGAGTTGTCCGCAACCGCAACGCCACCTGCTGACGTTCCTGCCGGTTGCCGCCATAGCGCAGAGACTCTAAATCGTTTCTCACCGATTGATTTAAACGCTGTAAAAAGGGAAGCGCTTTTGGGCCGGTGGTGACTAACGCTTGCCCAATTGCATCCATCAATTGTGGCTCAGTTTCTAAGCTAAGTAAATCGGTTAATAGCTGAATCTGGGCATCTGGCTGGTTTAGCGTCCCCATCGCCAAGATTGCACCTCTTCTCTCATCCGGTGCAAACTTATTCACCAGTTGCAGAAACGTCTCCTTATCCTGCTGCCGGCCTTGACGCCAGTTCACCTGACTTTGTATATAAACTTGAGTACCAACAAAAGTTATTAAGACTGAACCTAACGTTGTGGCCGTAACAATTAACAGCGTAACGCCCGGATTTTGACGAATCCAGTTTAAAATTCCTGATCGCCGCCAACGGGTTTCAGGCGTTAAAACAAGGGCTGCAATGGTAGCATCTTCATCTTCATCGTTCAAACCTGAGGACACGCCAGATTGCCCGAACCTTGGGGCATCAAACCGCTGGAACCGGGGAATACTGCCCACAGCATCCAAAATAAACGTTCCTGCCAAGCGATCATGAAACGTTTGCCGCTGGGGATTAAACTTAGCGCTAACCGCGTCCGCCAATAGCATTAAACCGGCCAGTCCCGTTAAAATTCCCAAATCTGGCACTGCCCCACTACAGCGCCAAATCGTATAAGCGACGCCTAAGGGAATTCCCCACTTACCAACCCCTTCGCGCAGCAAAGCTCGTTTAAAACCAGGTGGATCACCGGCTGCCGTGACAACCTGCAGTCCAAACCAGCGCTTAGGAAGCGTCTTGCCGGTTTTAGCCAGTAAGTAAATTTGCCCACCTGCAACGAGCAAAGGCGTCACAAGCGCCCCAGTCCACAGTAAATTGGTTAAGGGAGATACCTGCCGGTAAGGCAACCGCATGGGAACGATCAGGGTTTTGGCAACCGCCGCCTCCGCAGTGGCTAGCACAGGATTGAGAGGAACTGACTTAGCCGGCAGGTGAGACTGGGCGTACAACCCAACACTAAACGGAATCAGTGCACTCGCTACAATCAGGGAAACTTCTGCCGCCCAAGCACCGCAACGTCGGGCTAGCAGCGGCAGCGAGTTTGCCGGCATAGACAGCTTAGATCGATAAATGCCTCTAGTTGCGCTTGAGCTAGCCATCAGTAGAATTCCCGGTTACGAATCTTTATCTTGTGAGGATTGGGGAACCAAGAGAAACTTGTATCCCAAGTAGACTATCACCCCTAGCACTGCCAAACTAAAAGCTAGGCGAATGAGTTGAAAGACTATACTGAGCGCTGATAGCCCGATCAGTATGCCGCCGCCAATCACTGCAACTTGGCCAACTTGGGGAAGTGTTTGATACCAACTCAGAAATTGACTGTACAGAGATTGAATAGTAGGAGATGCTTCAAAATGGGTTTGTAGAGGTTGGGACTGATTAACTTCAACCTCTAGTTTTTGCATTTGACGTTCTAGGCGTTGAGCCTCTTCAGATTCTAAACTCATAAAAATATGCCGGTAGTGTGGAAACAAGCGTGGCTTTAGCCCTAGGAAGAAACACGACGCCGCTTCATTACATGATTGTTGTGATTGTAGCGAATGTAGCATCTAATATAAAAGATAGCCTGTTGTGAGGTTAGGAACCCCTGCGATCCCCACTCGTCTTGGAAATATAGAGTATTTAATTGTGAGGAACCCCTTGAATAAAGGGGAATGACAAGAATGGAAAGATTCCGTCGCTGGATGGTTGTTCCCACTGCCGCGCTCTTGATTTTAGCGGCTTTTAGTGGTATGCCCGGTAACGCACAAGCGGTGCCAATTTCTCCTAACTTCCAGCCCGATCCTCAACCGCTTGGGGGTGGAACATCTGGAGGCACAAAAGACAGCGGTGACTGCGGATTTATCGCAGACGCCCCGAATCTCCAAATTCAACTAAGTGAACCATTTACTTATCTGCGTTTCAGTGTCCAAGGTGCCGGTCAGCCAACGCTGTTAATTGAAGGGCCGGGAGGACGTTTTTGCGGATTAGGTCAGCCTGAAATCTCAGGATTTTGGAAACCAGGAACCTACAATATCTACGTTGGAGATCGCGAAAAAGGTAACAACCCCTTCAGCTTATCTGTCACGGCAAAACCTTAATCAAAACCTTCCGTTGCCGGTTTCATCGCAACATCAATTAATCGTAAAACAGACATAGCGGTTCTCACTCCCACTCATCCACGATAAACGCTTCATCTCAAATTGAGAATCGCTCTATCTCTCTGACACCAACCTTTAACCGAGCCGCATATACCTATGCCTACGGCACGCTACGCTTAACGGCACGCTGCGCTATCATACCAAATCCGGTTATGACAGACACCCTACAGATTGACCAAATCCTGTTGGAGCAAAGGTTTTGGCTTAGGTGAAAGGAGTTATACCAAAAAGGATTTGGTATCATCTGCGTTTATATGCGGTTAAAAAACCTTAACTTCTCCTCCCGCCGTCAATTTCTCAACACAAAAATACCCTTAAAACACGCAAATGCCGGCAGTAAAAATTCCCTGCTAATCACAACCACTGCATGAACAATTAGCGAAGTTCCACATAGCAGCCGGCACCTGATAGCGCAGCGTGCCGTCAGGCACACACTAAGAGCGACTAATCTTCAAGCTGCTTAGCAGATACTTCAACAGCCTTAACATCAATCGTACCCGGAGGTGTTAAACGATCCAAATGACCTTGTTGAACTTGAAGGGGTTCACCACAACTAGGACACTGCAATTGAGTCTGATTCAAAGCCGTAATCTCATACTGACACACCGGACATGACTCTTGAATTAGATTTCGACTCAGCCACCAGCGTAAGCCAAAGTAGGCAATCACCGGCACAATTAAAGCCAAACCCATCAAAAATAACAGGGAATTGACCAGCCAGCCCAAGCCAAAAGTTGCCAGCAACCAAACGATCAGTAAGATAGTTAGCCAATTGCCCACGCCAGACAGGTTGAATTGAAAGATTTTGGGGCTGTTCTGGTTCACGGTCGTCTCCTATAGGGCACGATGGTACGGACTATTTCCATACTAATCACAAATCTAGGAGTTGTTTAAGGCGCAAAGTAAAGGTAGCCGTACTGAAATGCTCCAGCACTTGCTGCCGTAACCAAACTCCCTCACACCGGCTATCTTCGCCCTTGAGAATTTCTATACAGGCACCGGCTACGGCTTCTGGATCTCGATGGGGCACTCTCCAGCCCAGTTTACCATCCAGCAAGGGTTCAGCGGAACCATCTGCGTCACCGGCAACCACTGGCAGCCCACACGCCATTGCCTCTAGATACACAATGCCAAAGCCTTCTTGGGAAGGCATGATATAAGCATCTGCGAGGCGGTAATACGCCGGCAAGTCTTCTATCCTAACAAAGCCGGCGAACACCACCTGATCGGCTACGCCCAAGTCTTTCGCCAATTGGGCTAACCGGGGTTGATCGTCTCCGCGCCCCACAATTAAATACTTGACTTTCGGGTATTTTTGTGAAACTAAAGGCAAAGCCCGAATCGTCATATCCACACCCTTATAAATATCCCCTGACCACAGCCGCGCTACAGTCATCAATACCTGAGTGCCGGCCAACCCGTATTTTTCAACTAAAGCGGCGTCTTTCTCCTTGGGTGTAAAGACTTCACCATCTACTGCACAAGGTAAAATTTGGAACGCTTGCGGATCAAGGTTGTTTGTTTCACAGGCACGATCTCGGCTATACCGGCTAATTGTCCAAATACTATGAGCTTGCCGCAGTGCCTTTTGGTAAGGGGGAGGCAGCGGTTGCCAGACTTCTTTGCCGTAAGTCAGGACTGTATAAGGAATTCCCAGAGGCCGGCACAGTAATTCAATCAGGGGTGCTAGCTTGATATGACCGCAGAAAACCCTTCGTGGACGCTGTTGCAGCAAACACCACATTAGTGTGCTCGTTAGTCGCAGCCGGCCTAACGAAGGGGATAAAGTTTTTAAATAATGAAATTTAAGCTTAGGGGCAATTGTACCCAAATTACTTTCAAAAGGATTTTGATATTCTGGACTATCTCGCAGCAGGAAAACCTCAGCAGTGCCGGCACCGATAGAGACATAAGCTTTTAAAATATCCTTGACATAAGATTGAATGCCGCCTTCAGAAGAAAAAACTTCTAAGAAAACGAATATATCCGGTGCCGGTGTTCTCACGTTCTGCTTCAAAGCTGTCAGTCATTTTGAATGATATTTAACAATCCAAAGGCAATTTCTGCGATCCTGATAGCGTTCATAAACAACTTTATTAGCCAAACGCCGCAGCAGAAACCAGCCATAGCCGCCTTCTTGGAGTGTGCCCGGAGATGGTTCTTCTACAACATCAGGATTGAAAGGCTTTCCCCAATCCCAAATCCGAATTTCCATCCGGTCATCCCAGAGGCTTACATCAATATCAATAGGAGTTGCCGGGGGCAAGTCTTGATGAGCATGGCGAACGGCGTTACTAAATCCTTCAGCAAGCGCTAAGTTTAGGCAATAGAGTTGCTCTTCGGGCCACGACAACTCGGAGGTATGTTGCACATAGAACCCCTCAAACCATTTTTGGACTTTATTTAGTAACGTTAAATCGCTCTGAACGGTCAGATGGTCTTGCTGCACCATATCCAAGCTTGACCAACCATTTATTCTGGGAAGCTAAATGTTTTTAATTTGCCAATACTATGGCTTGATTTAGAAAGAATTGACCCTGAGTATCCCGTTATTTCTAATGAAAACAAAATCAGACATTTATCAATGATTGACGCCTGCTCAGGTTTCTTGCAAGTACAGTCGCACTTCTAGAAAACTTGACAGGCGTCAAAGTTCAAACAATTTCGTCTTTTAGAAAAGACCGAGGGTGAGAGATGTGTCAATTGGGAAAATAGCACCAATACCCAACCAGATGGTAACCAACGTCCCAAACATGAAGATGGTTGTGGCGAGGGGCCGGCGGAAGGGGTTTTGGAACTTGTTGACGTTCTCAATAAAAGGAACGAGCATCAGTCCCAGAGGAATCGCACCCATGCAAGCGATTCCCAACAATTTGTTAGGAAGGATACGCAGGATTTGGAAAACCGGCCACAAATACCATTCAGGCAGGATTTCCAGAGGGGTAGCGAAGGGGTCTGCCGGCTCACCCACCATTGCTGGATCTAGCACAGCTAGACCCACGCACAGGGCGATCGTCCCTAAAATCACGACTGGGAAAATATAGAGTAAGTCATTGGGCCAAGCGGGTTCACCATAGTAGTTGTGACCCATGCCTTTGGCGAGTTTAGCGCGTAGTGTGGGATCGCTCAGATCCGGTTTTTTCAGGGTTGCCATAATAGCGCGAGTGTTCTCCTGTTAGTTGTTGGTCGTTGACAAATTATGAATTTTGAATTTTGAATACTTAACTCAAAACCCTGTAAAGACGCGAACACCTCGCGTCTTTACGCAAAATTCCTTACAACGGCCCAGAAATACCTTGCTTGCGAATCATCAAGAAGTGCAGCAGCATGAAGACTGCAATTAACCAAGGCAGCACAAATGTGTGCAGGCTGTAGTACCGGGTGAGGGTGCCTTGGCCAACACTGGTGCCACCACGCAGCAGCTCAACGATCAGCGAACCGACGACGGGAATTGCTTCAGGAACGCCTGACACAATCTTGACGGCCCAGTAACCAACTTGGTCCCAAGGCAGAGAGTAGCCGGTGACGCCGAATGAAACGGTGATTACCGCTAAAATGACGCCTGTCACCCAGGTTAGCTCGCGGGGCTTTTTGAAGCCGCCGGTGAGGTACACCCGGAAAATGTGCAGAATCATCATCAGCACCATCATACTGGCCGACCAGCGGTGGATGGAGCGGATGAGCCAGCCAAAGTTAACCTCTGTCATCAAATACTGAATTGATGAAAAAGCTTCGGTTACGGTCGGCTTGTAATAAAACGTCATGGCGAATCCAGTGGCAAACTGGATTAAGAAGCAAGTGAGGGTAATCCCACCCAAGCAGTAGAAGATATTGACATGAGGAGGGACGTACTTACTCGTTACGTCTTCAGCGAGAGCCTGAATTTCTAGGCGCTCCTCAAACCAATCGTAGACATTAGCCATAAGGCAAGCGTTCCCCAAAAAATGTATTGCTGTTCATCAAAAGTTTGACGATCCTCCCGTCCCCCTTGGGATCAGGGCTTCTCTATCTCACGATAGAGATTTTATAGCTGTCTGACAAACCTTGCCTTAAGACAGTAGTCCTTTCAAGGTAGCAGGTCTATCTCTCCAGTGCTAGCTACCTTCGTGCTTACGCCCTTGGCGTTTCCGAAGGGTAGGAGCGGGGTAGCACGCGCCCCACAGAACTCAAAACTCAACAAATTAGCTTTCGCTTTATTCTCTGTCCTGAGACAGGTATCAACTTTAAAGCTTTTAGCCTTTTTTTGAGTTGACCAACCTGGAGTAGGTTGTTAAATTTTATCACGTTTATTAGTAACGTTTCATGGGTCGCAATGGGTGGGGCATTCTGGCCGGGTTTCTGTAACATAGTCTAAACAAGGGATTAAGGGAGCAAAGCTGTTTTTGCTTTAAAACTAAATGGTTATCTAGTTTTAAAGTCCCGGAACTAAAAGCTGCCGGTGGAAACTAGCCAGACCGGCATTCCAAGCGCAGCAACAGGATGGCGGCTTTCTCAGCCTTGATAGCAGGTGGATTCTGAGTTGAAGCTTAAAAATCGGTGATATGCACAAACGAGTTTTCTGGGTCGGACTTTTACTAACACTGCTGCTCATGTTGGGCTGGCCGGCATCCCCGGCCTCTGCCTTAACAGAAGAACAGCAACTATTTAATGAAGCGTGGCGAATTGTCAATCGCGCTTATGTGGATGACTCATTCAACAATCAAAACTGGTGGTTAGTGCGCCAAAAGGCGATGAAGTCCCCACTGAAAAATCGCGAGGCCACCTACACTGCCATCACGGAAATGCTGGCCGGCTTGGACGACCCCTTCACACGATTATTAAAACCCGATCAGTACCACAGTTTACAAGTCAATACATCCGGCGAACTTACTGGCGTTGGGCTGCAAATTGCTCTAGATGAGAAAACCGGCAAAATCGAAGTTGTGGCACCGATAGAGGGATCACCGGCAGACGGGGCCGGTGTTCACCCCCGTGATCTCATCGTAGAAATCGATGGCGTCTCGACCCTCGGTCTTTCCCTTGACGATGCAGCAACCCGGATGCGTGGCCCTATTGGCAGTAGCGTCTCCCTAACCGTGGAACGAGAGGGAAGTGAGCAACCTTTAAAAATTGAGCTGGTGCGGGATCGCATCGCCCTCAACCCCGTACACGCCGAACTGCAAACCCCCACCAACGGCATTCCCCTGGGCTACATACGCCTTACCCAATTCAATGCCAATGCCACTGCTGAGGTCGCCCATGCCTTAGCGAAACTAGAACAACAAGGCGCACAAGCTTATATTCTCGATCTGCGAAATAATCCGGGTGGCCTTTTGCAAGCCGGCATTGAAATTGCCCGCCTCTGGCTGGATACCGGCACTATCGTTTATACAGTCAACCGGCAAGGCATCACCGGCAGCTTTGAAGCGACAGGCCAAGCACTTACGGACGATCCCTTAGTTGTGTTAGTCAATCAGGGAACCGCCAGCGCTAGTGAAATCCTGGCCGGTGCCCTCCAAGACAATGGACGTGCTGTGTTGCTGGGAGAGAAAACCTTTGGCAAAGGCTTGATTCAATCTTTGTTTGACTTATCTGATGGGTCTGGGTTAGCGGTCACAGTGGCCAAGTACGAGACACCAAACCACCGAGATATCCACAAGTTAGGGATTATGCCAGACCGAGTGGTGTCCCTCGACTTGATTAAGCGCAATCAGTTAGCGACGCCGGCTGATCGGCAATATCAAGCGGCTGTGGATTTGCTGGAAAACGGTGCGGTAGTTGCTGGTGTTCCTTAACTGGATTTGAGAACTAGCCCTATTACAGCAGCCGCTAATACGATTGCCGGTTCTGGCACTTTCTTCTTAAATTTGAACAAAATTGCCAGCGTCACGGCTGCAATTAAAATAGTCGGGATATCAATTAGGGAAGGCCGGCCTATTAGCTCAATCACCGCCCTGTAATTGCCCACATTGCCGCACTTGTTACGCCATCAACGAAAGCGGCAATATCGGGGCGCTTTCCGTATTTCTTGAAGTCGAGAACGGCAATGAGGGTCAACAAATATTAGGGGAGAAAATTAGCAAGGCCGGCCACACAAGCGCTAGGAAAGTGGATTAAAGTTTGACTTGGATGGCAGAGAGTCAGAAAAGACAACCCATTTCATGGGCGGATTTATTTAGGATGTGGGTGTAACAAGTGTTACTAATTTTCCTATCATCCCACCCAGCGTCAGCGTGTTTGAGGTTAAGCACTATGACACTTGCGCGGATGGGTGAAAAACATTGTTTCGCTTCGTCCAACTGATGCCGGCTCAAACCTAGATAGCATAAGCTTTTTCCGCTAGGTGAAGCCTCTGAGTCAATCGCCCCTATCCCCTTGTTTGCCAGACGCCTTCGGAAGTGACACACCGGCGATCCCGCCGGCACAGAGAACTTTATAGATTTATGTTTGAAGGCTACTAGGGACACGGATAACGCTATGAACGCTCGCTCTTTTGCACACCGCCAAAACAGAACTCAACCCCACTGCCGCACAACAGTTCAAGGGACACAGGTGGGATCTAAGCAGGAGCACCACTTGGTTGGGAAACGTCAGCGAATGCAGCAGCCAAGCATTAATCCCCTAGAATCTACTACTGAGCCGATGCTTACCTCAAGCCAGCAAGAGCAAGAGTTACTCATTCATCGCAACCAAGCGAAAGAGGCAGCTCAACGAGGACAATATACTGAGGCGATTGAGATCCTGAGCAAACTGATTTCGCAGCATCCTGAAAGTGCGAGTGAATTCAACAATCGCGGTTTAATTTATTTCCAAAGTGGCCAGATGGAGAAGGCCATTGCGGATTATAACAAGGCAATTCAACTCAACCCGCGATTAGCCAGCGCCTACAACAATCGAGCGAATTACTACGCGGCGCAAAAAAAGTTGTCGGCGGCAGTTGTTAACTATGGCAAGGCTATCGATCTCAACCCGGTTTATATTCGCGCCTGGATTAACCGAGGAATTACCTTCAGAGACTTAGGATTGTACGAACAAGCCATTGAGAATTTTGACTGTGCTTTGCGCCTAGGAACCTTGAAAGTCAATATCTGGGCTGAAAGAGGCCGCACTTATCACTTAATGGGTGATTGGAACTTAGCAGTAGCCGACTATGGGCGTGCTTTGAGCCAATTGCGCTCAGCGAATGTAGGACAGGTAGAAGGTGCCGGCCGGCTGCAGGAGCGTGTAGAAAGCTGGCTCGATCATCTCCTCAAACCCTTAAGCGCGTAACCGGCTCTTTTAGGGAGTGTCTAAATCCTGTAGTAGGGGTTCGGCCAATTCCTGCGCCTCGTTAGGCCGGTTTTCCAACCAAACGATCCGCAATTGTGTGGGGTCCATTCGATAGCTTTGCTCTTGCATGATCGTTTTCACTTGTTGTGGGCCGAAAGAGCGGCTAAAGTCTGCCCGCAGCTGATTAACCCGTCCTTGAGCTGATTGAACTTCTGTTTGAACTTGCTGTAACTTTTCTTGCCCAGCTCGGTTATGGGGCAACAGTTGTACCAAAGCAGAAACAGCGACAACAGACAGCACAACATTGACCACTAACTTGACAGTCGTTTCAGTGGCCATCATCAAGTGAGGATTTTGCCGCGGGTATTTCCCAGCGCGACGTGCCACCCGACGGCGGGGTTCTACAGGTTGCAGAGTGGGTCTTGAGGGTTGAATGGCATTCATGGTGTTGAAATTCAGCGCTAAGTAGGGATTGCAACTGAGTTTGAGGCAGACCTCACCAGATGCACACCTGTGTGGATTTGTTGAGGAAGTTGAACGGCGCTAGGTTAGAATACCTGCCATTTTACAGCCTTGGTTAAGCTTTACACAGATCGCAAGGGGAGCCTCCCTTGAAATTGACCGCTTGTAATCTTACCTGACAATTTACCGTCAATGGTCGTTATTGCCGGCAAGGGTGGGGGTCAATCGCCTAGACAAGCTCCCCATAGCGGGACTCTTGAGAACTTTATTTGTAAAGTTCTGTTGCCAGCCGGAAGGCTAGAATGCCTGGAATCAATGCAACGACAAGAGCGACTAAGACTTGTGTGTCTGATAGAGACATTGTTAAAAACTCCTAATTTCACGGGTAGTCGTTCACCAATTTCGACCAAATTGCGGATTTCTGGAATACTCTTGTAACAAGATGAAACAAAAAGTGCGCTTTCGGCAAGCCCTCTGGGAGATAGTTGGGGCTGTTATATCAAATTTGTATCAGTAACTGCTTTTTTGTGTGAGTGTAGCGCTGTATCAAAAATCACTCGGGACTCAGCATTAAATACTTTGGTAGGCACGAGCGGGCGAAAACCGCACCATCGGGAGTGAAAGCAACACAAAACTCTGTGACTGTGCCCCTCAGTTATATGGATTAGGCGGCAGAGTTCCCTAGTTAAAGGTTAAGCTATGTAAATAGAGTCATACTCTTTGATAATTTAGGCAATTTGGTTGTTGCTCTTAATTTGCAACTGTCAAGCTCAAAAAATCGTTAATGCTGGATCAATTTCTAGACTTTTACCCCAATTTCGGGATAGACGCCTTTTTCCTACTGGTCATTTTGGTGGCCCTAGAGGCGGTTCTGTCCGCAGACAATGCCATCGCGCTGGCGTCCATTTCCAAAGGCTTGGAAGATACCAAGATGCAGGCTCAGGCGCTAAACGTGGGTTTGCTGGTTGCCTTTGTGCTGCGAATGGCTCTCATTCTGACAGCTACTTGGGTGATCAACTTCTGGCAGTTTGAGCTGCTAGGAGCGCTCTATCTGCTGTGGCTGGTTTTCCAACATTTTACGTCCGAGGAGGGCGAGGAGGGAGAACACCGAGGGCCACGTTTTACCACAGTCTGGCAGGCAATTCCGACGCTTGCTCTGACAGATTTGGCATTTTCCCTCGATAGTGTCACCACGGCAATTGCAGTGTCTGACCAAACTTGGCTGGTTCTCACCGGCGCAACAATCGGGATCATTACGCTGCGGTTTATGGCCGGGTTATTTATCCGTTGGCTGGATGAATATGTCTACCTTGAGGATGCCGGCTATATGACGGTTGGCTTGGTGGGAGCACGGCTGCTGGTGAAAGTGTTCAGAGACGATTTCGTGCCACCACAGTGGCTCATGATTTCTGTGATCGCCGGATTATTCATCTGGGGATTTTCTAAGCGCAAACCGGCGAGTGTGGCAGATGCCGGTGAGGCGAAAGAAAAGGAGCTAGAAACTAGCGACTAGAGGCCCGAGTCAGAGGGGAAGAAACGCCTCTGATCCTTCATCCTTGGCCTAGACTAGCGGCTAGGGTTAGATGTTTAAGGTGGGCACCGCCCACCTTTGTTTGTGAGGGGCTATTCGTAGATCCACTTGGTAAGGGTGGGTTCCCAATGGGCTAATTCCTCTTCTTTAAACCAGAGGCTAATTTCTCTTTGGGCAGTTTCTACGGCGTCAGAGCCATGAATGATATTGCGGCCAATATCAACCCCATAATCACCGCGTATGGTGCCCGGTTCTGAGTTGAGGGGGTTGGTAGCGCCGATAATTTTCCGCGCTGAGGCGACAACTCCCTTACCTTCCCAGACCATCGCGACAACTGGGCCAGAGGTAATAAAATCTACCAGCCCAGCGAAAAAAGGTTTTTCTTTATGTTCGCCATAGTGCTGTTCGGCCAGTTCGCGGCTGACCTTCATCAGCTTTAAGCCGACCAAGGTAAAGCCTTTTGCTTCATAACGACTGATGATCTCGCCGATCAGAGCGCGTTGAACGCCATCAGGCTTAATTGCTAAAAATGTCCTCTCCAAACCAATCTCCTAGAACTGCATCAACTAACACAAAACTCAGATTAACTTAGATTGTCTCTTCTATGGCGATTGGGGGCGAGGCTAAGTGTCTTCTGTTTTGATTTCACTGACAACGCCTGTGGCATACCCAACTGCGCCGCATTCGCAGTACCATTCATACTCGTCTTCTGGTTTGGCTTTGTTGGTCGGGCGGTCGCACCGGGGGCAAGGATAATCCCATGTTTGATCGCTGGGCGGTTGCATCTTTTCCATATATTTGTCTCGATTTGCTTGGTTAATTGAGTTTGATTGCTATTTAACGGGAAAATTTAACGAATTCTGACAAACCCTGCCTGGGAGATTAGTTCTTGCCCCTGAACGGTGAGCAACAAGTTTGCGTAAGCTTCACCGGCTTGCTGTTCTATTTGGCCATTTTGTTTGATGGCAACAAATAAACTGCGGGTAATCGGGTATCGACCTTGCTGAAACGCTTGAAGATTCATCTGATTTCGCTGCTTGGGGCACCGTTCTGGCGGCACAAGCGGTTCTTGGTAGGGTGGGACAAATTCACCGGCTTGCCGACCAATTGGCACCGGCTTAATCGTACATTGCGGGACAACTTCTGGTGCGGAGGCAAAGTAAATTCCGCCTGGGTTGTCAGCAAGCTGGCGTATCGCTTGAGTGGTATTGGGGACAAATTTAACGTTTGGCCCAAAAGCTTGACCTCCTAAGATTTCTTCGACAAACAGTTCAACGGTGCCGCCGGCATCTGCTGGGCGTGTCAAGGGGATGATGTTGAGATTTGGCCCTCCAACTTGGCTCCAGTTGTCAATCTTGCCGGTATAAATATCTTTAAGTTGAGCGAGTGTTAAACCGCTGATATTGAGGGTGGGGTTAACGGCAACTGCTAATCCATCAATGGCTACGGGAACTTGTTTGAGGCTAAACCCTCGCTGCTGCGCCTGCTGAAACTCGCTGTCGCGGATCGGTCTGGAGGATTGGGAGAAGGCCATTTGGCCATCAAGTAACATCCGAATGCCGGTGCTAGAACCGGGTGGCTCACCAATGGGATCGATGTAGCGCAGTTTAAACTCAGGTCTTGCCACTTGAATTGCTGGATCTGCTAGTCAGTCGAATGGGTGCCCAAGAGGTGCTGCCACCATAGCTAAACAGGCCGGCTGGGACATCTTGCAATTGGGCAAAACTCTGGCGGCTGGTTTGCGTCGGCTGATTGGATGGGGCATTACCTCCTGAATTTGTGCCAGAACGCTGGAGGAACCACCAAAGGCCGGCACCTACCAACCCAACGGTGATCACCAGGGACAAGATGAGAATAGCGGTTTCATTTTTCTGGGACATGACCTGAGTGTAGGGTCGCAGCTTGTCTTCTAATAGCTTAGACAAAACAGCCAAATCCTGCCTCTACATTTAATGACGAATTCCTGACGGCTTAAAGGTCTTCCGACTTGTCTTTTAGATAGACATTTCTGCTTGGAAAAGGAATTTCTATGCTTTCTTTCCGATATCGTTTGTGCAATCTTTTGATGAATTCATGTTTGGCAATGTTTTGGTCAAAAAATTCATTAACTCTCAGAAAAACAGTGAAGTTAATGCTGAATTCTCCAAAAGTTTGAAAGCGAACCAAAGGTTTAAAATCAGGAACGCATTGTGAAACTTCTTGCATAACTTCTTGGGCAACTTCGAGAGTGACTTGTTCAACTCGCTCAAGATCGCTATGGTAACTCACCCCTACTTGAATCGGAACTATGATTTCCTTCGCCGGCAGGTGATAGTTAGTAAAGATGGCAGAAGCCAGTTTTGTATTTGGCACAATGATAACATTATTAGGAATTTCTTTAATAATGGTGTTGCGCCAGGTAATATCTATCACGTAACCTTCTTGTCCAGTTTCCAGTTTGACATAATCGCCGGTTCTCACTTGTCTGGAGATAATTAGGTATAAACCAGAGAACAAATTTGATAGCGTGTCCTGAAAAGCTAACGCTACGGCTAAACCCCCAATCCCCAAAGTTGCCAAGATGGGTGTGATAGAAAATCCTAGTGTCTGGAGAATCGTCAGAATACCAAAAACAAAAACGACTATTCGAGCGAGGTTGGAAAGGAGAGAGGCGGAAATTCCTTCTACTTTTTGACTTAATGCAGTTACAAAACCGGCAGCGAGTCTGGCTGCGACTATTGTCACTGAATACAGGAAAATGCTGCTGAGGATTTTTTGCAGGATTGCGAAAACGCTTGCCGAAATTAGCCCATTAACATGGAGGCTAATCACTGCACCAGAAACGCCGGCAACGACTAACCAAATAAAAGTAATACCGCGCAATGATTGAATAAAAAGCTCATTTCCCGGCAACTTCGTTCGGGCTATAAATCCTTTTAATTTATTGAGAAGAACTCTCTCAGAAATTATGCCGGCTATCAAGCCGATTAAGACCAAGGCTACAGGGACAATCCAGTGTTTCATTAAAAAAATGCACTCAAAACTTACCAAGATTTTAAGTAAATGCTCGGTCAGGTTTAAGCTTTTGGCTTCTGTCTAAAGACAGATTTTCTAAAAAATAATTAAGATTGAAAGAGTTGCTTTAATTGAGCGATTTTTTCTGGATTCAAGGCTACTTTTATTTCTAGCTGTTGCTGGATATCCCGTAGAGTAATAATTCCGTTTTCAGCGGCTTGACTGTATTCAATTTCAGGATTTTTTAATTTTATTTTCTGGTAAACAATTTCAGGAAAACCCACCTGAATCACAAGATTTTTTTGAGATTGAGGGTAAATATAAAACTGCTGGCGTCGCACGTCTAATTCTAATTTATGTGGGGTTGTGCTGCGTTCATCTTCAGAATTCGGCTTGCGCCAATAAAGGGTAATCCCGCGAATTTGGGGACTAGAAATGACGAACAGTTCATCAAAGCGCTGAGGTTCCCAGTCGAGTTCGCTTACATCGCCGCTTGGCGGGATTATTCGTTGCCGCCAGCTAATTTCTTTGCCGGCAAGTGTGCTCCACCACTGACGGATAGCATCTAAATTATTAGCATTGTCAGGGTTGCTGCTGCCCAGTTGCCAGATTACCTTGGGTTGCATGATCGGTTTGGGGTGGCTTGTTTTTCCTTATCTTCAAATAGCATAAGCTGCGAGGAGGGTAATTGTCTCAGAATTCAGCGGTATTTGGAGAGGGTTTGGGGTGAAACTCTGCATCCTGTCGGCTAGTTCTTTCGGCTTTGAAAAGGGAAAAACTTAAGCAGGCGAGTGTTTAAAATACTACTATTAGAGGTGATTGTGTGAGCAAAAGTCAAGGCTCCCATCAATAAATCAGTCATGGATCTGCCAATTGTTTATCATCCAGATTACGTCGTAGCGCTGCCGGCAGGACATCGTTTTCCCATGCCGAAGTTTCGGCAACTTTACGAGATGCTTTTGGCGGATGGGGTGGCGTGTTTGGAACAATTTCATGAGCCGGTGTTGCCTCCCCTGGAGTGGATTAAACTGGTTCATGATTCTAGCTATGTTCAGGCATACGGTGAGGGAACGCTGGATGCTAAGGCGCAGCGGCGGATTGGGTTGCCTTGGAGTTCCGCGCTGGCAAATCGCACCTGCATTGCGGTGGGAGGTACAATTCTCACGGCAAAGTTGGCGATGAATGCCGGCTTGGCGTGCAACACTGCCGGTGGTACGCATCATGCGTTTCCCAATTTTGGTTCAGGTTTTTGTATTTTTAATGATCTGGCAATTTCCGCCCGGGTTTTGCAAAAATTAGGGCTAGTTAGAAAAGTTTTAATTATAGATTTAGATGTGCATCAGGGAGACGGAACTGCTGTTATTTTTCAAGATGATTCTAGTGTGTTTACGTTTTCAATGCACTGTGAAATTAATTTTCCTGGAACGAAGCAAACGAGCGATCTAGATGTTCCGCTGCCGATGGGTATGGAGGATGATGATTACTTACAAACTTTGGATAAGTATTTACCAGATTTATTGTCGGAGGTGAAGCCAGATTTGGTACTTTATGATGCCGGCGTTGATACTCATGCTGGCGATCTTTTGGGCAAGTTGGCAATGACAGACACGGGTTTATTTCGTCGAGATATGCAGGTTTTAAGCACTTGCGTTGCCGCCGGCTATCCGGTTGCTTGTGTGATTGGCGGTGGTTATGCGGAGGATATGAAAGGGTTAGTTTACCGGCATTCTTTATTGCATCGGGCTGCCAGTCAAGTATATCGACAGTGCCGACTCTGAGGTTAATTTAGGCTAAAATAATAGAGTTTATATATCTAAAGAATACAGCTAATTGTAAGGAAGAATAATAAAGAATACAGCTAATTGTAAGGAAGAATAAAAGGCTTTAGTTTAAAGGTTGGATACGGGCTGGAGGCCAATAAATTTTATAGACTTTGCCGATAATATTGCCTGCCGGCAAAAAGCCCCAAGCATGAGAGTCGAAACTATCATTGCGATTGTCTCCTAAAACCAAATAGTTGCCGGCTGGCACAGCTACTGGTCCCCATTGATAAGCAGCCGATTCGGCAATATAATCTTCTTTCAAAGGTTTGTTATTGATATAAACAACCCCATTGCTGATTTGAACAGTTTCCCCCGGTTTCCCGATCACTCGCTTAACAAAGAATTCATTTTTATTTGCTTCTGAATATCGGTTTGCTTGGGGAGGGTTAAAGACAATTAAATCACCTTGTTGAGGAATATAATTATTAGATTGATGGACAAATATTTTATCTCCAGGTTGCAGCGTCGGCAGCATTGAATTGCTAGGAATTGTAAACTTTTCAACCTGCTGTTCAATCAAAATCGGCAGGAATGCCGCTGTTAATTTAAATATAATAATCGCAATGACAACTTGCTTAATTAACTGCCTTGATTTTCTAGATTTTTTGGGGGATGCGAGATAGACGTGATAACAGGCAATTGCAGAAATAATTGCAGTAACTGCCCGCAAGGGCCAGAAAAATACAGACAAATTTGAGAAAATAATGATAGAAATGAGAAAAACTCCTC
The DNA here is from genome assembly GCA_019359355.1 of Microcoleus vaginatus WJT46-NPBG5. GTDB lineage: Bacteria > Cyanobacteriota > Cyanobacteriia > Cyanobacteriales > Oscillatoriaceae > FACHB-68. Next base: position 120,944 of record JAHHHM010000012.1, read on the forward strand.
CCAAAAATATTTTCTCTATGTATAAATGACCAATACCTGGCAAAATTTGGGATAAAAAAACCGCAAACCAAAAGTCTTTGATAGCGGATGAACGATGAAGGGTAAAGGATAAATAAGTGGGAGATTGATTTATAGAAGGTTTGTTTGCTTTCTGGGGGTTATTTTTTTTGATACTGTTGTGGGCGTCAAAAAGATTTAAAATATAGATAACGACAATAAATGCTAAAAAGCTAATCCCGGTTACTGTGTTACCAGTGGGACTAAAAATTGACCAGGCAGCAATTAGAATCAGGGAAGCTTGAATAACTATCAAAATTATCCCTTTTAAAGGTTTGCCGGCATAAATTTGTCCAATGCCAGGGAAAAATAGGGATAAATTGACAGCCAGCCAAGGTTCTTTATTCTCTCCTTTGGCCGGCTGATTGAAATTAGAAGGTTTCATTCGCGTTCAACTTCGCCGGTGAACAAGCGTTGCAGTTGCCTGATCGGTCGGAACAATCAACAGTTCGCTGATATTAACATGAGCCGGTCTGGTAGCACAGAAAAACACTACATCAGCAATATCTTCTGCGGTGAGAGGAGTTAAATCTTGGTAAACTTTGTTAGCGCGGTCGCTATCTCCATGAAACCGCACAATACTAAATTCCGTTTCAACTAAACCCGGTTCAATTTCTGTTACTCGTACCGGCGTCCCCAACAAATCTTGTTTTAAGCCTTCAGAAATTGCCCGAACAGCCGCTTTAGAAGCGCAGTAAACATTGCCCCCCGGATAAGCCTGACGACCGGCAATTGAACCAATATTTACCACATGACCTCGCCCCCGGCTTACCATTCCCGGGACAACAGTTCGCGTGACGTAGAGCAAGCCTTTAACATTGGTATCAAGCATTTCTTCCCAATCTTGAATGCTGCCCTCATGAAGTTTGCTTAAACCGCGACTAAGCCCAGCGTTATTAATCAGAATATCTATCGCTTCCCAAGAGACTGGTAAACTGGAAAGTGTAGATTCAACTTGACTACGATCTCGCACATCTAATTGTAATAAATGAGATTGAGTGCCAAATTTCTCACTTAATTCTGTCGCCAATTGTTCAAGCCGATCTAAACGCCGTGCGCTCAAAATTAATTTGGCACCGGCTTGAGCAAACATTCTGGCACAAGCTGAGCCAATGCCGCTACTCGCGCCGGTGATAAAAACAATTTTTTCTTGGATAGAAACCATTACTGTTTTTGCTTAATACTTATTTCGTCTGGAAGAGAGAGGGAAAGGGCAAGAGAATTCCCTAGACCCCATTCCCTATTCCCTTACTTCATTTTGTGACGCCACTGCCACCAACAATTTTGATGCGTTCGGTAATCAAAGTCATGCCATCTTTATGCACTAAAACAGCCGAAATCCAGTGAGGATCAGATGCAGCCGGTGCTCGCCCCATTTTGAAAAGTCCGCCTGCCGCCAGCGGTTCTAACTTCACCGTTGAAGGATTAAAATAAGTGTCTGCTTGGATGGGTTCTTCTAAAGCCGTTCCGATCAGCAAACTATTGCCCAACGGTTCTTCAACAATGGCGTCAAAATTATACTCTTGGCCGGCACGAATCTGATCGGGTAACTGCACTTTAACCGTGGGTGGCTTTTCTCCAGAGGTTAGCTGAGTGCGTTCTGCCAAAATTTCTTGTTGAACAATTTTTTGGTTTTCATAGCGCTGGCGCGAGCGTAAAGTGGCTGTGAGGCTCATTTCTCTGTCTTGCAATTTTTCGCTGCCGGCGATTACCGTGACTGTTTCCGCAATAATCCCATTGCCATCAATTTGCCAAGATTGTAGTTCCGTGCGGTAGTTTAACTGGGGATAGCGCTGCCAGAGATCGCTCAAAGCTTTTCTCATATTCTCGTAAGTTAAACCGTCGGCATGGCTGACATCCTTACTGTAAAACTGCATCACAGCTTCAATATCTTGACGATTAGCCGCTTCATCAATGTTTGACAGCAGCGTTTTCAACTCTGGAGGCGCAGTATCAGGAGTTGCCGCCCGCACACCTGTGGCATACATTCCTGCGGTGCACCAAACGGCTAAACCGGCTAAAAACGAGATGAGTTGGTTTCGGGTGTGCCGGCGAGAAGTCCCAGATATGCCTGACAGTAGAGTTAGAGGATTGTGCATAGCGTGATAGTTTGAATAATTGGGTAGCTTCAGCTGCCAACTTTAGGTTTGAGATTTTAGATTAACAATGAATCTAAAATCCGCGCATTTTAAATTTAACAGAGGGATTGGTGAGTAAACCTGTACGACTGTTAATCGCTGCTAGTGGAACCGGAGGGCATTTATTTCCAGCGACGGCACTGGCAGAGCAATTGAGCGATTATGAGATTGAATGGCTGGGGGTTCCCAACCGGCTGGAAACTCAGCTGGTTCCTGAGCAGTATCCATTACATACAATTGCAGTAGAAGGATTTCAGCAGAGAGGACTCGGCAGTTTGCGCGTTTTAAGCAAACTGGTGGGTTCCGTTCGGCAAGTCAGGCGTTTACTAATAGAACGGAATTTTCAAGGTGTCTTTACCACCGGCGGCTATATTGCCGCACCGGCAATTATGGCGGCGCGTTCCCTAGGGTTGCCGGTGATTTTGCACGAATCGAATGCTTTGCCGGGGAAGGTGACGCGCTGGTTTAGTCCCTGGTGTACTGCGGTGGCGATCGGGTTTGAGTTTGCCGCTCAATATTTACCAAAGGCGAAGACGGTTTATGTGGGGACGCCGGTGAGATTGCAGTTTCTTTCCCCGCAGCCCTTAGATTTACCCATTCCGGAGGGGGTGCCGGTGATTGTCGTTGCCGGCGGTTCTCAGGGGGCAGTAGCGGTGAATAAGTTGGTACGCCAGTGCGCGAAGGCATGGTTTGACGCGGGGGCTTGGATTGTCCATCAGACGGGGGAAAACGATCCAGAGGCAGGAATTTTGCAGCATCCGCAATATGTCTCAATGCCGTTTTATGGCAACATGGCTGGATTGTTTCAGCGGGCTAATTTAGCGATCTCTCGTGCCGGTGCCGGCACCCTGACTGAGTTGGCGGTGACACAGACGCCTTCTATTTTGGTTCCCTATCCCTTCGCAGCGGAAGATCATCAAGCCTATAATGCGGCAGTGTTTGCCGGTGCCGGTGCGGCTGTGGTATGCCGGCAAGGGGATTTAACGCCAGAGGTGTTGGAAGGTAAGGTGTTGGATTTATTAAATTCACCGGCACGCTTGCAAAAAATGGCTGAAAGTGCCGGTTCTCTGGCAATTCCAGATAGTAGCGAACGTTTAGGAAAGTTAGTGCGCCGGTTGCTGGAGGCTTAATCTAGGTTTAATCGATGACGCGAACACCTATTTTCTGCCGGCAGCTATGAGGACAGCGCTTGTGACCATTAACCAGCTACCTCGCACCGAAGAAACCCTCTGGCTGCGGCTTTTAGGAAACACTTCAACTCAGTTACAGGCAGTGAATGAGGTGACGGCACTCCCACCGGATCATCGGTTATTAAATAACATTTTGGAGTTGCTTTCTAGCTGGCGCATTACTGCTGACTTTTTCCCGTGAGGAATTATTAGCCCAATTTGGGAAGCAAAACCTCTGAAGAAGTTAGAACACGAAAATGCCGGCATTTGGAAAGGCTTAAACGATAGAGAAAAGTCTGCCGATGCCGGTTCATCATTTTTATAATGGCTCTAGCCTACTTAATAGGATGTGTTAACCTGTGGGCAATAATATTCAGTTGAGCAATTCCTAAATTATGTCGGAAATTCTCACGACTGAGATGGCTCCATCCCCAGATATCAGTCACATTGTCACTGAAGATAATACCCCTGTAGATAATTTTGGTTCAGAAAAACAACAGCGTTTACTAACTAGAGTTCTCTACAGTTCTTGGGCGGTTGCTGAGGGTTCACAGAAGTTTTTAGTGGCAGCAAATGTCGGCGTTTTCCCTGCCATCGCTCAACCGCCTATTGTGCCGGATGTTTTTCTCAGCTTGGATGTAGGAGTGGCTGAGAATTGGTGGGAGAAGAAAAACCGTTCTTATTTCGTATGGGAGTTCGGTAAACCCCCGGAAGTTGTGATTGAAATTGTTTCTAATCGAGAGGGAAATGAGTTAGGAAGTAAGCTGAGAGATTATGAGCGGATGCGCGTTAGTTATTATGTTGTCTTCGATCCGATCCAGCAGTTAGGGGGGCCGGTTTTACAAATTTACCAGCTCCAGGGAACGCGCTACCTTCCGATGACAGATACTTGGCTGGAACAAGTTGGACTTGGTTTAACCCTGTGGCATGGTGTGTTTGAGGATAAAGAGGATACTTGGTTGCGTTGGTGCGACAGAAATGGCAATCTAATTCCCACCGGCACGGAACGAGCAGATCGAGCGGAGTCTCAACTACGGGAAACAGAATCGCTATTAGAGCAGGAACGGCGGCGAGCAGAACTCTTAACAGAACGGCTGCGAGCCTTAGGCATCGATCCTGAACAGTTAAATCAGTGATCAACACCGGCTAATCAGTGGAACAGGTATATGAGCCATTCTGATTAACCTCCGCCTAATGAGGCGATAAACAATTTAATTCGTTACCTGAGCGCCGTGACTGCGAGGATCATCGCCATTTCCCTTGGCCGGCATCCTTGGCGCTTCAAAAGCAGAAACTTGACCGGAAGCCTTGGCGTATGGTAAGGCAGTGCCGGCAACTAAAGCCTCTAGATTCGCCTCTAAAACCGAACGCGGCAATTCACCGATGGCACTGGCAATCGTCTCTCCATCTTTCCCCATAAACACAAAATGGGGAATGCCATCCACGCGATACTTCAAAATCTCCGGCAACCACTTGGTGTTATCTACATTCAGCATCACAAAATTAACTTTGCCGGCATATTGCGTTTCCAATTCTTTAATCGTCGGTGCCATCGCCATACAGCTAGTGCACCAATTCGCATAAAATTCCATCAGCGTTGGTTGCTCATTCCCAAGCGCCACTTCCAAGGGTGTAGAACCCTCTGCAAGCTCAGTTAAGTCAGTTGCAGTCGTTTCAGTCCGCAGTCCAAAGAAAAGGGCGACAGTAAGCACAATTGCCACCATTGCAATCAGAAAATTTCTGATGCGAGTTGCAGCCCCGGCATCAACCGCTTTGACAGCCGATGATTCAGACTTCTGCTCAGACACAGCCTTTGGATCGGGTAAATTCGCAGACATCAGATATTTTTTAAACGATCTATGATTCAGTTATTAGTCTAACTGAAGTTGCTAAAAGCTCCCCAACCGTGAAAAAACGGGTCACGCTCACCTTTCCGAAACGCTCCATCCAAATGCCAGTCACCTACCGGCTGGCTAAAGATTTCAATGTAGCGGCAAATATTATCCGCGCTCAGGTTGCTCCCAACCAAATTGGCACTCTTGTTGTGGAGCTCTTAGGCGATATTGATGAACTCGATGCCGCCATTGAGTGGATGCGCTCGCAGGATATCACGGTTTCTCTCGCCAGCCGAGAGATATTAATTGATGAAGATGTTTGTGTTCACTGTGGATTGTGCACTGGCGTCTGTCCCACAGAAGCTCTAACTCTAGAACCCCAGACGTTTAAACTGACATTCACACGTTCGCGTTGTATCGTCTGCGAGCAGTGCATTCCCACCTGTCCCGTTGAAGCAATTTCTACCAATTTATAACCTCAATGAAATCATGAGTCGGGTGCGTCCTGTTACCTCTCAAACAAATACCAGGCAGATGGCTTCAACTCCATTGTTTAAAAAAATACCGTGGCTCTCTCTCTCGCTTGTCATCGCCACCTATTTTAATTTTGGTTGGGTTTTATTTGCCTCGGCAGCGGATTGGTGGGTTTGGCTATTAATCATTGTTTATAGCTTGGGCATTGCCGAGGCATTGGCTGCCCCTTGGTCAATGATTAGACAGGTATTTAGACGCTTAATTAGCTCAGATACAAAAGCTTTTATCTCAGCAATTGTCGCATCTTTTTTAGGCATTGTTATCCTTTCCTATTTTGATATTTCTGGTCATGCCTTGCTGTTAATTGCGGTTGCTGCCCTATTGAGACTTGATCTTCAAACTGCTGCCATCAGCGAATTAAAAACCTTTGGAATTTTAAGTGCCTTTTCACTGCTTGGCTTAGCTTTAGGAGGTGCTGCTTGCTGGGGAGTGAATCACTATAGTTTGTTAGTTAAATTTTTTAGCTAGCTTCCTAACATAAAAAAGCAGCCAATTTCGGGGCTGCTTGTGGAGTGCATGAGGATTTATCTATACATTAGGGCAAGATTTGTTCAGGATAGCTCGGGTTACATTTTTTGATACAGCCGCTTGAGAGACGTCCATGCCGGCACGCCAACATACAGCCGCCCAATAGACAATGTAAAAATTGTCACAATGCCTCAACCAATTTAGGGCTGAATCTCTAAACAATGTAAATGAAGCGTTTATCTGTCCTTATGCTCCGCAGCTTACCCGGCTGTGGGGCAATTTTGTTTTTCGGGATGACGGTGCAACGCTTGCCGGCTCGTCTGCTTATAATTAATACTTCTCAATCTATGCACTTTAGTGCTTCCCATGAAAGTTATCTTCTTTGGCACCCCCCAGTTTGCAGTCCCCACCCTGGAACAATTGCTGGCTCATCCAGAATTTGAAGTCTTGGCTGTGGTTTCCCAACCGGATAAACGTCGAGGACGTGGCAACGAGTTAACGCCTTCGCCCGTAAAGGCGGTTGCCACTGCTCACAACCTGCCGGTGTGGCAGCCGGCACGCGTGAAAAAAGACGCGGAAACGCTCAGTCAGTTAAAATCGGCAGAGGCAGATGTTTTTGTGGTGGTGGCGTACGGCCAGATTCTGTCTCAGGAGATTCTGGATATGCCGACATTGGGTTGCATTAATGTGCATGGCTCGATTTTGCCTCAATACCGGGGTGCAGCGCCGGTGCAGTGGTGTATTTACAACGGTGAACCCCAAACCGGCATTACGACGATGCTGATGGATGCCGGCATGGATACGGGAGCAATGCTGCTGAAAGCTTCTACTCCAGTAGGGTTACTTGATAACGCTCACCAGTTGGCGCAAACGCTTGCAGATGCCGGCGCTAAGTTATTGGTGGAAACCCTGTTAAAGCTGGAACGCCAGGAAATTCAACCGATTCCCCAAGATTCTTCGCTTGCAACTTATGCGCCGCTAATTAAAAAAGAAAATTACTGGCTCGATTGGTCACGCTCTGCTATTAATTTGCATAATCAAGTTAGAGGTTTTTTTCCGAACTGTGCGGCTGTCTTTCGCGGCGGGCAGCTAAAAATCGTCGCAACGGCACCCCTCGGCTCGGAATACTGGACTCAGCTACCTCCAGAGTTGAATGGGCTAGAAGCTGAGCTGCCGGCTCAGTCTGGGCGTCCGGGAGAAGTCGTGAGTATCGCTAAAGGGCTAGGGCCAATCGTTCAAACCGGCAATGGTTTGTTGCTATTGCGGGAAGTTCAGCTTGCCGGTAAACGCGCCCAGTCAGGAACCGACTTTGCCAATGGCACTCGTCTGGCAGTGGGGGAGGTTTTGGAAAATGGCGGAACTGGGGAGGGCTAAGCCAGGACGATTACTCCACAAAGAAGTCATTGTTGCTTCAAAAGTGGATAATGCCTCTGTAATTTTACAATTATGCAATTTAAATGTAAAAATTTAAACGAAAACAGGCACGGAATCCAGATTTGGCAGCCACTCGGTTCGCAACTTATCGATAGCCTGTTCTTTCAGTTTCGCTTCCACCTCAATCCAGGGAGCAGCGGAGTAGCAACTAGGCATTACTGTAATAAAATCGCTGTGGTGCCGGTCTAAGAAAGACTCACAACCGTTGGAGATATGCACCAGTTGCCATTCAGGATTCGGCCAAGTGGTGCGGGCGGCTGCCAGCATTTGGGCAACGCTGGGGTCTTCGTAAGTATTTAAACCTTCGTGAATCACGTGATGGTGAGCGTCAAAGACCATTGGCACGCCGGCAGCGTGGCAAATCTCTAGAATTTCGGAAGCGCCGTAAGCGTATTCATCATTTTCCAGTGCGAGGCGAGTGCGAATGTTTTGGGGCAACGCTTTGATCACATGGACTAAGGCTTCGGATCTTTTCGATTTGCCGCCGTGGATTTCCATGATCGCCCAAGGCGAGTGGGGCAACCCGAGTTTATCCATAATTCGGGCGTGTGTTTCCAGAATTGTGATGCTGTTCGCGACAACATCCGGCTTTTCTGAACTAAGCACAACAAATTGATCGGGATGTATGACAAGGCGAATACCGGCGGCGATAGCGCGTTTGCCGGTACTCAACAATTCTTCTGTAAACTCATCAAGCACGGCTTCACCCAGGGGGGTATCAGCAAACGGGAAAAGCGCAGAACTGAGCCGGTAAAGGTGGATTTTATGGGTCGTACAAAAATCCCATGCGCCATTTAACCGCTGTAGGTTGTTGCGATACAACTCGCGCAGAACTGTAGCTTGCTCATCATCAGTGAGTTGCAAGAGTCGCTTGCGTGTGACGGTGCGGAAACGCACGTGATCAGAGGTTGTGATGCATACCAACCCCAGCTTGGGCGGCACCTTATTCTCGGATAAACTGGGTATCTTGCTCATGCTTCACAAGATACCTTTTCAGCTTTTTCAAAGGCATCTGCAAATAGATATAAACACATTGGCTGTGATGCTTGCTTTTACAACGTCGCTATAAAGATTTTTCATAAAACCGGCAACCTTCGCATGGCCCTGCAGGACTTACGGCACAGCGAATGATTTCTGAGCGAGCATTAAACTTGCAGGTAGCGTCTCCAAGTACCCAGTGTCCATTGACGAGACTTGTTTCGCTGGGTCGTTGTGCGGATTGGACATAAAGAGCAATTTTTTGTAAGCGATACTTACCCGATTTCAGTTGATAGCGGTGCCGGCGTTCTAATACTGCATAGGTTTGACCTTCTAGATCAAGGTAATGACCTGGTTGAGGACTCCAGTCAAGTTGAATGCTGCCCAAAGATTGAGAGGGTTGGGTCAGAATGACCTCTGTTGGTAGAGAATCTGGCTCCATAGGTTCCTATGTAATGTGGCTTACCTACTCACTTTAAAGTAATAAACCAGTGATGAAAAATGCCCCAGCCAACAGGAGTAAATGGTTGGGGCTAGATTCGCAGGAATTTAGGTTACTAGGGTGTTGGTTGGCCTGGGTTGGGAATGATAATTGGCTGACCTGTGCTGGGGATTATTATCGTTGGTTGTGGGGTATTAGGCTGTGTGGTGTTAGGAACGGTGCTTGGTTGGCCGGTGTTGGGCTGGCCGGTGTTGGGAAGATTTGTGGGCTGTGTGGTGTTAGGAACGGTGCTTGGTTGGCCGGTGTTGGGCTGGCCGGTGTTGGGAAGATTTGTGGGCTGTGTGGTGTTAGGAACGGTGCTTGGTTGGCCTGTGTTGGGAACGGTGTTGGGCTGTGTGGTATTGGGCTGTGTGGTGTTGGGCTGTGTGGTGTTGGGCTGTGTAGTGTTGGGAACGGTACTTGGTTGGCCGCTGCTTGGTTGGCCGGTGTTGGGAAGGGTGCTTGGTTGGCCAGGTATCGGTGTTACTGCTGGCTGACCTGGTTGGGGTGTTGCCACCGGCTGCCCGGGTGTGGGTACTGTCGCCGGCTGCCCGGGTGTGGGTACTGTCGCCGGCTGTCCGGGTGTGGGTGTTGCCGCCGGCTGTCCGGGTGTGGGTGTTGCCGCCGGCTGTCCGGGTGTGGGTGTTGCCGCCGGCTGTCCGGGTGTGGGTGTTGCCGCCGGCTGTCCGGGTGTAGGTGTTGCCACCGGCTGCCCGGGTGTAGGTGTTGTCGCCGGCTGTCCGGGTGTAGGGGTTGCCGCCGGCTGTCCGGGTGTGGGTGTTGCCACCGGCTGTCCGGGTGTGGTTTCTGGAGCTTCAAATCCTAGTAAAGTTTTTGAAGTGGGAAAGTAGGTTGCCCATTGTTCGATCTGGGGCCGGCTTTGCCATTGATCGCGGCTCACTGTTATAGACAAAATCGGTGCGATTAACCCTTGGTTCTGACCCACAATACTCAGTGTGATTTCACTCACCGAACTATTATTAAATCTTCGCTGAATGACTGCATTTGCGGCTGTTGTGGCTCTATCAACTAAAGTTTCGTAGGTTTCATCAGGCTGAGAGTTGAGGGAAAGGTCTATGCGGCTGGGATCAGCTTGGGCGATCTCGGAGGCAATCGCACTTTGAAGTGAGCAGACGCCGCCGGCTAATCCTAAAATAACGGCTAAACTCATCGGCATCATTTGCCGTGATGCCAACTGTGCTATCCGCAGTTGGGATTGATGATCCTTGAACTTCCGCATAGTTTGTACTCTCCTGACTCGATAAAAGCGCCGTTTTCAAGGTTTGAGCCGGCTAGACTTAGCTTGTTTGGCTGGGTCCATTAATGGGTAAATCCACAGTAAAGCAAGTTTGACCGGCTTCACTCTTGACTTGGATTGTACCTCCCAAGCGTTCGGTCAGTTTGTGCACCACTGCAAGTCCTAACCCAGTCCCGCCTTGCTGCCACCGATCAGCTTTGGGAATGCGGTAAAACTTCTTAAAAATGTTGTTTAATTCTTCTGGCGGAATTTCAGCACCGGAATTGGTGACGCTGAACTGCACTCGGTCGCCCACTGCAGCAACTTCTACAGTAATTTGCTCACCTGCCGGCGTGTACTTGCAGGCATTGGTCAGCAACTCAGCTAAAACTCGCTTCAGAATCGATGGATCGCCAAATAAATCTGGCAGATCGGGTGACATCTCCAGTTGCAGAACTTGCTGGCAGTTGCGAGTTTGATCTTCAAAAGGCTCGACGATTTGTGGGATCAGCCGTTGCAGTTGGATGATTGCCGGTGCCCAAGTTTGAGAACCGGCATCAAGTTGCTGTAACTCCAGCAAGTCATTGATTAAGTGAATTTCTCGCTCACATTCGTTTCGGACAATTTGGAAGTAACGGGCGAGTTTGCTGCGTTCTGCTTCCGGTTTAGTCAATTCTGCAAAAAAGCCTGTTTCTTGATTCAGCGAGATCGCGAGCATTTGAATCGCCATTTTCATATTCGATAAAGGCGTCCGCAATTCGTGAGACACTGTACTCAAAAAGTCATCTTTCAGTTCATTGAGTTTGGCAAGTTCCGTTACTTGACTTTGTGCGGATTGATAAAGTCGAGCTTGTCGCAGTGCAATCGCGCAATGATGTGTCACGAGCTGCACTAAGCGAATTTCTAGAGCGTTAAAATTATCCTCTGGCTGTTTAAATAACCACAAATCGCCGAGAACCTCATCGCCATGAGAAATCGGGCAAGCTAAGATGGCTGAGTTCCCTTGACTGTTGTTGCTGCCGGCCTGACAAAACTGAAATTCCTTACCTTGAAGTAGTTGGCAATAAACTTGTGGAAAGTCTGCCATTGGTCGGCTTCGTAACGAAGACGGCGGCGAAGTTGAGTGGTGGTGACAAAGGGTAACCGTTGTTCGGTCGGCACTGTACACCGCACTGCTACACTCTTCAACCCCTAGCACCTCAGCCAGTTCTTTGACTGCTGTTTGCAAAATCTGAGTTTCATCAAGACTGTCGCAGGCTTTATCGGTTATGCGTTGCAGCATTGCTTCAAACTCCAGAACTTGTTGCAGCTGTTCGTTGCAGTCTTCAACTTGACGTACTAAATCTGCATTGAGCTGCCGCACCTTCTCACACAGTCGCGATTGCTGGATCGCTATTTCTAATTGTGTCGTAACTGAGGTCAGTAAATCAATTTCAAACGGTTGCCACTGCCGGCTGCTTTCGCACTGATGGGCAATAAGCAATCCCCACAATTTTGAAGGGGAATTTGACGGTTGAGAATCTAGAGTTTTTTGTGCGGCGTTGATTCTCAATTCTTCACCCACAAGCAGGGGGACAATTAACTGAGATTTAATCCCGAAGAATTCGAGAAGCTCAAAATGAGCCGGCTCCAAATTAACAGTGCTGGTATCCTCAATCGCTTGAAAGCGACCTCGCTGATACCGCCTCAGATACTGTTCGCTAGAAAGGCAGGGTTCGCGGAGCGAAAATCCCAGCATCGATATCCAGCCTGACGCTAAAGATTCTACAACCATTGAACCGCTCCAGTCTTCTGCAAATCGGTAGATTAGCACCCGATCAGCTTGCAGCGCTTCTCTCACTTCTGAGGCAGCGGTGTTGAGGGTTTCCCGAAGATTGGAAGCGTGCCGGCTCTGCTGGGATATCGTCGCACTCAACCGTTCTTTTTGGGCTTGCCGGCGCACCGCTGCTTCTAACTGCTGCTGTTCCTTGGCTTTCTGTTGCAGCTGTTCGTCAGCTGCCTGCACAGATGAGATCAACTCGGTTTCTACCGCCGTACGTTCAGCCAGATGCTGTTCTAGCTCATTGACTTGATGCTGCGCCTGTTGGTATAAAACGGCTTGCCCAATGGCAACTGCCATCATACTAGCCACTTCACACGCCCAGTGAATGTGTTCGGGGGTAAAGGCGTCTGGAGTGTCTGCCCCGATGTTGAGGCAACCCAGGATGGGGGCTTTAGCGGGGCGAAAGTCTTCTGGGTGCCCAACGATTGGTACGCTGAGATAGCAGCGCACGCCCTCTGCTTGCAAGGCTTGAAGCGCTCTTGAAGGATTGGAGAGGTTGAGGAGGTTTCCTGTCAGGTGAACTTCACCTTGCCAAATTTCTGGGGCAAGCGCCAAGACTTCGAGGGGTAGACGGGTTCCTTTTTCTCTGGGGGGTTCGCCGATGGTGTAGGTAGCGAGGATGGTTGCTGCACCGGCTTGTCTATCGAACTTGATAAGACTGGCTTGCCGGCAGGGTATGAGTTGATGCAACTGGCTAATCGCTAGACGCGCCATGACTTGTAGGGAACGCGCCGGCTGCATCGATTGAGCAGTTTCTCGCTGACTGTCTAAATATTCTGCAGTGTACTGCATTGGTCTCTCCTTGATTATGTTTGTGCCGGTGTTTTCACGGCTAGCTCAGCCTCAACTGCATATCTTTTTCTCCCACGGCTACCCTGAATTTCCCCGCCTTGAATTAAACTTTCAACCCATTAAATCAGTCGCTTTTTTGATTTTTATTCTTCAAGGGTACTAAGATGCCGAGCATTTTTTTCTAGAAAAATTGCTTTGTTTGCCGGGATATGTTGTATAAGCCAGGGAGATGACTGACTGATTTTTTTATTATTCCCAGGTTTTAATTCGATCTATCGCCTGGCTGTTTATTTATTAATTTATTTATCTATTTTTTTAATAGCTCAAGGTAGATGGCTCAGGACATAAGCCGTTAACTCTTGGTGCCAGTGAGAAATGACAAAATCTTTCTGATAAACACAGTTCGTGTAATTTTCCAACACTTTTTCTGCGTCTTCGGTCACGACGGGAGCTAGTAAATTTACCATTTCTTTGTTCATTTTTCCACTCCTGAGATATAATAAATCGTCAATTTTATTAAGTTGTTTAAGGTTACTCAATTCTTCATTTATTTGTTACAGCTCTGTTTACATTTTTGAAAAAATTAGAGTAAAATCTTAATATTACGCTTCTCTAGAAATCATTTAAACAAAGCGGGTAATGAGAAGAAATACGTCAACTTGGGCTAAGGGTTTCTTAACTTTAAGGAACCCTTAACGATTTTGTCCGAGGTTAAACTGTGATAAACGTTTGGTGGGAAACTTTAATCTCACAGATATACACGAAACCTGTCTCAAGGTAGTCATTTCTTAGAACGTGAAAGCGACTGAGAGCCGGTTTCTCACCTCCGAATCAGTGGGTTCACGCTCAGAAGAGACTTTACCTACTCTCTTGAGCGTAGCTAGCAAATGTGAAGAAGTCGTGAAGAAACAGCCGAGTTTTGCAAAGAATTCGTTTCCTTGCCCCCCTTGCGGCAGATAAAGCAGGGGAAAACCACTCCCGCACTTGACATTTGTATTGTAATATGTATATAAAATTAGGGGAGCAGCCGGCGTTTATCCCTATCGCAGAAAACACAGATTAAGTAAACGCGCCGGCAAGCCACTGCCATCAGAAAGTAACTTGATTTAAGGCAAATCAAGCATTTCTTCAACAGCAAACAGCCTCTTAAAAACTCCAGTCCAATACTTGAGCAACTTGATTAGCGAGGTTCATCGGATCGAACGGCTTGGCAATGACCCCCGCCACGCCTAATTCTGCAAATCGCCGCTGATCAGTTGCTTGTACCTTAGCGGTTAACAGAATCACGGGAATTTGCTGGGTTGCCTTGATCAGCTGCATTTTAGCAAAGGTAGCAGGGCCATCCATATCAGGCATCATGACATCGAGAAGGATGGCATCAGGCAGTTCAGCTTCAGCCTTAGCAATTCCCTCACTGCCCGAACCGGCTGTGATAACTTCCCATCCGCCTACCATCTCCAAACTCAGTTGAGCGACTTCGCGAATATCTTCCTCATCATCAATGACCAAGATGCGCTTGGCTGCCACGATTTTCGTCTTCCTCCATACGTTGAACGCTCAGCCTAGGCTGCGTCTTGAAATTACCAGTCAAATTTTACCGGCGATTTGGGGCAATCGCTCACAAATAGGCTGGGCTTTTTTCCTGAGTGCTTGTTCCTAAACTTGTTTGTGTTTTGAGGGCTATACAGTGGTAGAGTGCTCACTGGCTGATCTGTAGAAACACAGTTAGCAGCAATTAATGCTGCTTGAACTCTATTAACAAGGGAACGATATCTCAGGATAACGCTTTTTCAACGCACAGCTTACCACTGCCTCACCTTGTTTAAGTTATCCTAACGGTAAAAAATTATCATTAAACTCAATGCTAGCTTTTAACATATTCTAAAGCTGGATTGGCTTCCCACTCTGGTTTAAATCAGGAAATAACGGTTAGCAGCTATTTAAAATGTGCGTAAGCCAACAAAAAAATATCTAGCATGGGGCAACAACTTTTTCGTCAAATTCTCAAACGAGCGCAGTTAATTAAATCGCAACTGAAGCCCTATTTGCGCTGGTTAATTTTGGGCGGAACCCTGTTTTTCTTGGCGAAAACGCTCAAAGACAACTGGCAGGAAGTTGCAGCCATTCAGATTGCCGGCCCGCAATTGGCCGGTTTGGCAACTGCATTAGGCGTTACCCTCCTCGCTCACATTTGGTCTGGATGGGTTTGGACTTGGATTCTACGGGAGTTCAAGCAGCCGGTGCCGGTATTGTGGGGTGTTCGAGTTTACCTGAAAACGAACATCGCTAAGTATTTACCCGGAAATGTTTGGCACTTTTACGGTCGCATTTTAGCTGTCACCGGCATCGGAATCTCCCCAGATGTGGCCGCCTTAAGCGTGCTAATTGAGCCGGTGTTGATGGCTGCAGCCGCCTTAGCGATTGCCTTAACCGGCAGTTTCTTCACAAATCGCGGCGGACTATGGCAATATGCCTGGATTACCTTGCCGTTTGTACTGATAGCGATTCATCCCCGAATTTTAAATCCTGTGATGCAATTGCTGAGACGTTTGAAGCAAAAAGCGCTGGGTAGCCAGTCACAGTCAGATGCGGATGAATTCAAAATTGAGCGATATCCCTTCTGGCTGCTGATGGGAGAGATGGGATTTCTCGGACTGCGGGGCGCAGGATTTCTGTTAACTGTTTTGGCGATTGCGCCGGCAGAAGTGCAAAACTTGGCGCTTATGCGTCTGCCAATGCTATTAGGTGCTTTTAGTTTGGCGTGGCTATTGGGACTGGTTGTGCCTGGAGCACCGGGGGGAATCGGAGTGTTTGAAGCGACTGTGACGGTGCTTTTAAAAGGTCAATTTTCTGCCGGCCTAATTTTAAGTGCTGTTGCCTTTTACCGGCTGATCAGTGTTTTAGCAGAAGTTGCCGGGGCTTTTCTGGCTTGGGTGGATCTCGCTCAAGCCTGCCGGTGGGTTAATCGTTATCCACACCAAAAATATCTATCAAATCGGCACAAGTCGAAAAAATAATCCCTAAAACCGATAATTTTTTTAACAATCAACGTCTTATTTTACTGTGCGAAAATTTCTTCTACCTCCACCGCAAACGGATTGAAATCCATGTCTGCATTGCTGCCACTGGTGTCAAAAGGATTGACATACCCAGCCGAGTTGCCGGCAAGGGGTACAGCCGTATTTAAATCAGCTTCTAAATTACTTTCCTTTTTCGCCATTAACTGTGAAAACACGCGATAAGCATCTAAATTAATTGTCGAACTCTCTTCTTTGAGGCTATTTTTCATTTTGAGCAAGTTGTACTGCACGTTATCGTCATAAATTACAAAAGTAATCTTTAAAATTTCCAGAAAATTCACCACCCACTGACATTCTTCTTCTGGGTAATTCAGATAATATTGGATCAGGTCTGCTAGACAGCCTTCTAGGTAAGTACGAACCGGCTTGCAAATCAAGACTACTTTAAGCAAAATAATCACCAAGGTAATTGGATGACCTTGAGAGAGGAGTAAAACAAACAGTGAGGACGGAGTTTTGTGGTTTTCGGTTGTCAAAAATTCCACAACTCGCTTACACGATCTAAGCAGAATTGCATCATTGATGAGTTCCTCGTTATGCTCTTGATAGATCGGCTGCAGCTTTTTAGATAATTTAATATTAAGCGCTTCCACGCAATCTTTATTGTCTACCGAGTAAATTAAATATTTTTGAAGACTTTGCTTAAAATCTTCATACCTCAATTCTTTCGTTTGCTCTAGAAAAATATTCGCAAGGTTACCATAGCTAAATTGCCCACGTTTGACCACAATCAGCTTAATCAGCTTTAAAACTTCATCTCCTAAGCCGGTTGGGTTCTTAGGGTTCTCATTTTTAGAAAGTGGAGAATTAGAACGAGCGGTATACATAGCCAAATCGAACTTAAACCGCTCTTTCAGTTGTTGCGCTCGAATTCTAGCAGCTTCCCGCTGTTCGGGTGAATTTTTTATATTGATGTATTGATGCACCAACAAATAGGAAGTATAGCGGTCACTCCAATGCTTTTCTTCAGCTTCTTCATACCGAGAAGCAAACAGTTTTAACTCCTCATAATCTTTGCTCTTGATAAAGTTTTCTATCCATTCTCTCAGCCGATTTAAGGTCATGGATGAAGTATGTTCCTGAATCGCGGAATCGGAGAACACTTCCATCACTAACTGCTGAATTGCCTGGTGGTTTCTCTCGGCAGCCCAATTATTAATTAAAATATAACAAGACCGTTTTATGGTATTTACAAACTCCTCTTCATCGCTAGAAATAATAATTTCATAAAAAGCTTGAACAACTTCTGGATTAGACGCATCTAAAAGATGAATAAATAAATTTTTAAATTCTAATAAAACCCGATCAGATGATTCCTGTCTAACAAGATCCAGCCAAAATCGGTAGACTTTATCTTGAGCCTTTTGAATAATTTTTCTTTGTTCTGTCACTTGTAAAGAAGTCTCATTCTGAATTGCAGTGCTGACAAAATATTTGACCATTGGTAGACTCTCCCTGAAGTTTAAACATGAACCCTGATTTTATAAAATATTTGCTTTTTACAAATTTTGTAAAAAATACTTAGTGCCTGATGACAATAATTTCCAACTTGATGAGAATTTGTTAAGCATTGCCTGCAGATAACGTATTTCAATTTTTACACTTACGGCTGCTTAATAAAACCTGCCTTCAGAAGGAACAGACAGTAGAGGAAGCAAGTTCAGTCTTGAGGATGAATCATTTTGTTAGGTGCGAATTGGATTCAAAAAAGTGAGAGATAATTTTAAAAAGGTGGTGTCATGATAGAAAAAACCGGCTGTTGGCAATAAAAAGCTTTCGATTCTTTAAAACTTATCAAATGCGGCGGGAAAACGCCGGCAAGAGAGGGCGGGGGGGTGCCGGCATCACCGCCAAGGTTCCTTGCAGAGAGCTTGAGAACAACTTGTGTAGGCATCTGAACTTTAAGAACAGTTTGTTCATTCATAGTATGCGTTATTTTACAGTCGGGCTGGGTGATTGAACCGTAAAAGAAGATGTGACAATTTTTACCAAGCTTAGTGACCTCAATCACTCTTCGGATTGCTTCTGCCTTGGCCCTTGATTGTGTGCAGATAGGGGTAGACGACCGATGCTTGCTGTTGCCGGCAGGTTGGAGACATCCAATGCCGGTGCTTACCTCGCACAGCGATAAGAGGTTAAACAGCCCCCTGACATTCAATAACTCTCACCGGCACTCCCTATTTACGGGAACCGGCAAAAGTTTTTACCAAAAACTCATCAAGTCTCGCTGACCCCACACCATCAACGCACCAGAAATTGCCATTGTAGCAAGAACGACCTGCCGAAACTGTTGCTCGCTCATCTTGCTGAGAACATACTGACCGAGGTAGTTTGCCGGGACTGCTGCTAAACCGATCACCAAACCGTATCCAAGATACTCTGGAGTCAAAGCGCCCAAAGCTGCATAAGTCACCATTTTGGCAATATGAACAACCACGACATTGGCTGATTTTGTGGCGATCATCTCTTCTTTGACCAAGCCATAGTTTAGGTAAAGCGGATTCATCACCGGCCCGCTACTGCCAATAATTCCAGAGACAAACGCATACACAAAGCCGGCGGGTAAGAAATACCACGATCTGACCGTAAAAATGCGTTCTTTTTTGCCAAAACCAAAGCTAAAAACCGTCATCATCAAAAACACGCCGATTAACAGTTGCAGCCAATCGAGATGGATTTTGGTAAAAGCATAAGCGCCGACAACCGCCCCAACAATCGCACCCGGTAAATACCAAAACGTCACAGTCCAGTTGATATGCCGCCAAAACATAAAAATCCGCTGGGAGTTTCCCAGCAGCATACCAGTGGTAATCGTGGGCGCTAAGGCTTGGGAACCCAATAGAAAATTCACCAGTGGAATCAGCAATAAAGGACTGCCACCACCAGCTAAGGTGCTGATGAACCAAGAAGCGAAACTGACTAAAGCCAGGAAAACAACGGGCATGGGCGCGTAAGCAGGAAAGGTTAAATATTGGTTAATTGTCGCACTTTTACCTATTTTGAGAAGGGTGGCTATTGCCTTCCGGATCTGCCGAAAACTGGGCTGAATCAACAGGGAATTGTGGCCTACCTGTGGATCACAGGCGATCCGACACCTGAGTACCCGCGACGCGCTGGCCTTGTAGGCTGCACTCTTTAGACGGTGTCTGAGATAATCACAAGAAATTGAACCTTGTGGTGTAAGCGAGTGAATAACATTCCCCCTCTTGACCTAGCCCAACAGTACGAAACCATTAGTGAAGAAGTCAGTAAAGCGGTCTTAGGGGTACTCGCCTCGGGCCGTTACATTGGCGGACCCTTGGTGGAAGGTTTTGAGCAGCAGTTTGCCGCCTATGTGGGTGTGTCTGAATGTGTGGCGTGCAACTCTGGTACTGATGCCCTCTATCTAGCCCTGAGAGCTTTAAAAATCGGCCCTGGGGATGAGGTGATTACAACGCCTTTCACATTTTTTGCCACGGCTGAGGTCATCAGTGACGCCGGCGCGACGCCGGTGTTTGTGGATATTGACCCGCAAACTTACAATCTTGATCTCAATCAGCTTTCAGCCGCGATCACCGGCAAGACGCGGGCGATTGTGCCGGTACACTTATTTGGGCAGCCGGTGAACATGACTGAATTGATGGAAATTGCCCAGTGGCACGGTTTGGCGGTGATTGAAGACTGTGCTCAAGCCACCGGCGCTGAATGGGCAGGGCAAAAAGTTGGTAGCATTGGTCATATCGGTTGCTTCAGTTTCTTTCCCACCAAAAATCTGGGTGCTTGTGGCGATGGTGGCGCACTGACAACCAATGATCCTCAAATCGCCGCTGAAGTGAGGGCGCTGAAGGAACACGGCCAGAAAAGGCGCTACTATTACGAAGAAATTGGCATGAACAGCCGGCTTGATGCTATACAAGCTGCAATTCTTCAAATTAAGCTGCGCTATCTTGATCATTGGAATGACCAACGTCGCGCGGTTGCGGCGCATTATGACCAACTGTTGAGTCCGATTCCCGGCATCATTCGCCCTCAAGAACTGTCTGAGGGACGCGGGGTTTGGAATCAGTATACGATTCGCCTCCCTCAAGCGTCGCCAACGGGTGCCGGTCGCGACCAAGTGCGAGAGGGACTACAGCAGTTGGGCGTTAGTTCAATGGTCTATTATCCCCTGCCTTTGCATCTGCAACCCGTTTACAAAGAATTGGGTTATCAAGCCGGCCAGATGCCGGTGAGCGAACAAGTTGCCACAGAGGTCTTGTCCTTGCCGATGTTCCCAGAACTTTCACCGGCACAGCAAACTCAGGTCGTCTACAGCCTTAAAGATTGCTTGACACCGCCGGCAGAAAGTGCAGGCGCGTGAAAAATTGAGTGAAAAGATACAAGCACAAAGTGAAATGTGATAAACTAAACTAGCAGGAACTTCCCAATAGATAATGGCAGATCAGTATTATCACGCTTCACTTTTCACTCTTCACTCATTACGATAAATGTGAGGCTCAGCCGATTAGAAACCCTCCGGCAATCAGGCGAACTAGCCGGCTGAGGTATTATATACCTTACACCCCCCTACAAAATCTCAATCGCAGTAATCTCGATATGAGTTTTATCGGGCTGTCCGCAACCGCCACGAAGAGAGGCCAGCACTCCTCTTTCAGCCGCCATCAATTGTTTGCTGGGCATTCGATAGGAGAAAAAAACACATGGAAACGATCCAATTTGTAGATGACGTTGTCAAAGATTTAGAACGTATTGAAAATTTAATCAAAGTCAAAAAACTCCTGTTATGCGCTAGCAAAAATACATGGGAAAATGACCTGAAAAAGCTTGAAGCTATTCAATTATCCACCTTAATTAAAGACCTTCACGAAATTGCCCCAACTTACGGCCAGCTTAAATCGGTTCTGATTCAAGTTGTCAAAAAACTGAATAAAAAAGTTCAGTATTTCATGTTGGCCAATACGCTGATTCAAAAATTAAATAAACTGTATCCAGAAAATTTGGCGTCGAGGAAACGGATACGCACGCAATTAAAACAACTCAAAAAAGGAGTAAAATATCCCTACGATTTATACGATTTAAAATTTAAAGTTGCCAGAGATTCAACTCTCAGACGAGCAAAAGTTCTGGTGTTTTCAGCTTTGAATTATAAATTTGCCTACAGCACCCAAGACTGGGCGACGCTTGATTCGCTAGAATTTGATGAGATAGTTAGAGCCTTGTTTTATTCGTGTGAAACACCCGAAGATTTAGAATTTAGATTGTACGGAACAGCAGCCTGCTTGGATGAGCCAGATAAGCAGATCGGCACAGCGGGAATCATCGTTGACTGTCTGCTACCTTACTATCAATACTTGCAAAAAGGGCGGGATATTACTGACGATGCGGATGAAGATGAACCCACAGCAATAGATTTAAAAGCTCCGTACAACGCTTCCTCAGAAGAATATCTGGCGCTGCCTCTAAACAGCAAGGATGCCTATGAAGATGATGATGAGGAGGATAGTTGTAACTACGGCTTCTTAAATATTCCAGAATTTCCTTTGGGAACTGAGGATACAGAAGGGAGAATCAGTGACACCATTAAAAAGCAACTCGAACTGGAAGCCGCTGTTAAAGGATTGGTAGAACAGCGAGTCAGCGAGGTGATGGCTGTCATTGAAAATAGTGTCAGGGACTTAGAAACTTATTTGGAACAAAACTTAGAAGACGGCAGTTTTCAAGGATCTATTCCGCTAAAATATCATAGTCTCAAGAGTTTTGTGAAAACCGTTCAATTCCAGTCCTCAAAATATCTGGAAATCTTACAAACTCTCGAAGAAAATGAACGAAGAGCCGGAAAAAGCGCGTAAATAAAGTCGTTTTCACAAGCATTCATCTGCAATGTAGGAGATGAATGCTTTGTGTTTCAAAAGATGTATTGCAATGCGGGAATTTTCAAGTGAAGAAGCTCATTTAAAATCCCGCATTTTGTCATTGCTTGAAAAAATCTACAGTCTTTGCCGGATTCCTTGAATTAGATAGATTCATGCCAGATTTTGATGTGATTGTCATTGGCACCGGCATTGGCGGCTTAGTCGCTGGGGCGATGCTGGCTCGCTATGGTAAAACTGTGATGATCTGCGAAAGCCACACAGTCGCCGGTGGCGCAGCACATGGCTTTCACCGGCAGGGATTTCACTTTGACACAGGCCCATCATTTTACTGCGGCTTGTCAGGCCGGCAAAGTCTCAACCCGCTGCGGCAAGTGCTAGAAGTTTTGGGAGAATCCCTGCAAACCGTCCCTTACGAACCGCTGGGTCATTACCACTTTCCAAATTTCACGCTGCCGGTGTATTCTGATTCAGAACGTTACCGGCAAGCTGTCGCCCAGATTACCCCCCAAGGTGCGCGGGAATTAGCGCGTTTTGAGAAGCGTCTCTTAAACCTCTACGATGCGCTTAAAGATATTCCCACCTTGGCGCTACGGGCGGATTGGCAAATGCTGCCGGCTTTGCTGCGATACTGGCCGGCTTTGTTAAAATTGCTGCCTCAAATTGGCACGATCCAGGGTTCTGCCGGCCAGGTAATGGATCGCGATGTCACTGACGCGCAAGTGCGGCAGCTCATTGATTTGGAATGCTTTCTACTTTCCGGTTTGAAAGCACACGGAACCATTGCGCCGGAAGTGGCGTTTATGTTTGGGGAACGCAGCCGTTGGGGTGTTGAATATCCAGTCGGAGGAAGTGCCGCCATTGTTAACGCCTTGGTGCGAGGATTAGAACGCTGGGGAGGCCGGCTGCGGCTGAAAACCCATGTCGAGCAAATTTTAGTAGAATCGGGTCGGGCGGTGGGTGTGCAGTTGCGATCGGGTGAAGTGATCCACGCGCCAATCGTTATTTCCAACGCCACAATTTGGGATACTTACACCCATCTGCTTAAACCCGAAGACTTGCCGGCCTCTTATCGGCGTGATGCCCTTGAGACGCCGGCTGTGGAAAGCTTCATGCACTTACATCTCGGCATCCGGGGCGAGGGTTTGGAGGCGTTAACGGGTCATCATGTCGTTGTTCACGACAGCGATCTCGATATCGCCACACCCGGAAATACCTGCATGATTTCCATTCCCAGTGTCTGGGATTCCCAACTTGCGCCGGCAGGACACCATCTGATTCATGCTTATACTTTGGAACCTTATGCCGGTTGGCAGCGAGATAGCAGTTATAAGGAACGCAAACAACTGAAAGCGCAACCTTTGTTTCGCGCGGTGGAACGGGTGATCCCAGACTTGCGGCAACGCATTACTCTGGAAATGATCGGGACGCCGGTGACACACGCCAAGTATTTGCGTCGCTATCAAGGGACTTACGGGCCGGCAATTGCGGCTGGCAAGGGGATGTTTCCTGGCTTGCACACGCCGATTGCCGGTTTGTACCGAGTGGGAGACAGCACGATGCCCGGTATTGGCGTTCCAGCGGTTGCTGCTTCTGGGATTTTGTGCGCCAATACTTTGGTGAATCCTGAACAAAGTGCGAAGTTGGTGGGCTTGTAATTCTGCGTGGTCATGAGGTCAAGATTTGGGGAGTTGCAGCTGTCCTGAGTTTTGAGAACTCGAAACTCAAAACTCCCCACTCAGCAGTCAAAACTCAACCGCCGGCGGCAAATGCGCTCATAATCGCGATGGATAGCGCTAAACCGGGTAGCAGCAGTATTCCTAACATTAAGAGGTCGTGTGATGACATAATTCTGCAAAATGACAGTATAAGACTGGGCAAAGCCCTTTGTTTCTAGATTAGCACTCTCTCCATTAGCAGGTTGGATTTGTTGTCAGTGCTGTTTGATTAAATAATTTTTTATTTTACTGGATTTCCCTTTTAATTTTATTAAATTTAACATTTACTTCCAATTTTCTCTTTTTGCGGGTGAGTCCGGTTAAAGGTAAAATTGATAAATAAACGCTAAGATACGGCAACTTTCAAGAATTGACAGATAACTGTTTAAACTTGCAAGCTTAAACAGTTATTTTGTCATTCCATTTTCAGAAAAAAAGGCGATAAATGGGTTGGGTAGCGCAACACCGGCAAGAATTTGAAACGTTGGTTTTAAACTCAATCTACATTTACTGAGATTAGGGCAAGCGGGCAAGATGCCGGCACTACCTATTTACAAAAATGGGATATTCCCGTCGCGCTTCACAAGATAAGCTAGACTCCCCCAAGCGGTGTCTGCCTTCTTGGTCCCCGAAACCCCTTAATGTCTGTTGTGGGGTGAATGACAACTGAAGATTATTTAACAGAAGTTCATATTCAACGATGAACACATTCATTCTTAAGCTGGCAATAATTTGTTTGCCGGCATAGGTTGCCTCTAAATGACGCACTCCCTCCTGAATGTAAGAATCAACTACATTCCAGAAAAAGTTAGGAAAGCCGGCACGTAAGTCCCCAGGATGGCGATAACCCAAGATTTTATTAGTGCCGGTTTCTTCAAATTCATAAAAGAGTGCCGGCAATTTGTCTAAATAGCGCGGATCGCTCAACTGACCGATGAGATCGGCTGCCCGAACTAAGCCGGGAAAGTCAACCGTATCTTGATGATCTGCATCATTGGGCACGGGAAAGCGCGTCAGCTCAATATTACGCTTAATCACTTCAACATCAATGAAATCGCGCCCAGAAAAATGCTCCTCGATAAACAGTTTTCCGCGATCTACATGATAGGGAGTGAGACTGGCATCTGTTGCACTCGGCGGCAGAGAAATCATGTCGTCGCCGATGCCGGTTGCAAACAATCTTTCTTTGCTTCTGTCTTGCCGGCAAAGCCCCTTAACGTAGCCAATATCATGGCACAATAAAGAAATAATCGCGTGCAACCAGTCTTCACAGGAAACATTTCCTTCCCGGAGCTGCTTGCCCCGCAAGATTTCCTGCCCTACGAGGGTGACAATAATAGTGTGTTCAACGTTATGATAAAGGGCGTTGCTATTGGCAATGTTTTCTAAGGCAAGACTGGCAACCCAGCCCAGCATTTCAGCATACTTCGGCTTAAGATTTCCGTAAGTTTTACGGTAGCAAGCTTGCAAGCTTTCTGCGAAAGTTTTAATAAGTACGTCTGTGGGATTAAACATCTTTAGAACCCTGAATAAACATCAACCTAACCGCCTAACTTCTACACACTCTTATTGCTCTTTTTTAACGAGCCTTCATCTTTTCACTTACAAATTAGGATTTCCGACTTTTTTTAGTATGGTTCAGACTTCACGAGATTGTAACCAGAAAATCTCAGAATTTTAGGCAAGAAAATTTTTAGCCTTTTGCTTTCGCTCCTTAAAACCTCATAAAACCTCATAAAAACTTGTGAAATTACCAAAAAACCTATGTTTGAGTTAAATAGGCAGTATCTTTGAAGCAGGGTTTGAAATCACGGTACAACCGGCAAGCGCCAAGGCTCAGCAACCCTGCGGAGCACGATCTAGACAGTGTCAGACAAAACTGAAACTGAAAAACCCCATTGTCACTCGCTCGTTATCTTGCCTGATGGATGACGTGAATTCTATAATTTAGATTAATAATTTCTTCAATTCAGCCGGCAATATGGATTGTAAAGAAGCCTTAGAATTTGCAGATAACTTAATTTATGCCAGCACCGGCAAGCACCTCAATGATCTAGAAAGAGAAGTGTTCACCGGCTCTTGGCAAGGACAAACCTATGAGGAAATTTATCCAATTAACCCTGAATATGTAGAAAAATATGTTGGTTATAAATTGTGGCAAAAGCTTTCTGACGCTTTAGGGGAAAAAGTCACTAAAAAAAAGGTGAAAGGAGCGCTTGAAAGAGCCATCGAGCGACAAGGAAAACCCCCTAGTCTGGCAGTTAAAAAAGTTTTTATCAGCTATCGCAGCCAAGAACCGGATTCGTCTTTAGCGGCGCAATTTTGTGAAGCGATCTCAGCGGCTGGACATAAAGCATTTACTACGAATTTAGGAGTGAGTTCTCCGGGTTCTATTCAGCCGGCAGAAGATTGGCTTTCTCAGCTTGACTCACAACTCAACGATTGTGACTGTTTTCTACTACTACTTTCCCCACAAGCAGCCGTGAGTGAAATGGTCATTGAAGAGTTGCAGCGAGCGCGACAGTTGCGGGATTCTCGCCACAATAGTAAGCCGGTTGTGTTACCGATTCGGATTAATTTTCCTGCTAATTTGTCGCTCAATCACGACTTGCAAAGCTACTTACACGGAACTGTGCAGAGTGAGTGGATTTCGCCGGCAGACACTCCAAGGATCGTGGGAGACGTTCTCAAGCAACTGGCAGAGGGTGTTGAAAAGGGACAAGCGGATAAAATTGAAGAGTGGGAAAGTGCCGGCAGTTCCTCAATTTCCGCCTCCCCATCCCTCAACCCGAATGCTCCACCCTCGCCGGTTGCCGAACCTGAGTTACCAAGTGGTCAAGTGCGTCTTGCTTCTGCATTTTACGTTGAGCGTGTTCCCTGTGAAACGCAATGTTATAAAGAAATTTTGCAACCCGGATGTTTAATTCGGATTAAAGCGCCTAGACAAATGGGCAAAACGTCATTAATGGCGAGAATTCTTTATCAAGCAAAAGAACAGGGATATCGCACCGTTCCGCTAAGTTTTCAACACGCGGATACGGCAGTTTTTACGAACCTTAAAGAACTTTTACAATGGTTCTGTGCAAAAATTAGCCGAAAGCTACGACTGCCTTATCAAGTTGATGATTATTGGAGTGATACTTACGGCAGTAAAGATAACTGTACCGCTTTCTTTGAAGATTGTTTATTGCCGGAAACCGATAGCCCTCTCGTACTGGGTTTAGATGAAATTGATCGGGTTTTTCACTATCCCAAAATTGCCGATGATTTTTTTGGGTTATTACGTGCTTGGTATGAGGAAGCGGGATATGGGGCGAATGATGGCTATGTTTGGGAAAAACTTCGCTTAGTCGTTGTTCACTCAACGGAAGTTTACATTCCTTTAGATATCAATCAATCGCCGTTTAATGTGGGTTTGCCGATAGAATTGTCGGAATTTAGCACGGATCAAGTGTTTGACTTGGCGTGCCGGCATGGACTGAATTGGGGGGAAAGCGAGGTTGAACAACTCATGACAATTGTGGGAGGACATCCTTATCTAGTCCGCTTAGCGCTTTATCACATTGCTGGGCAGCAACTCACCTTAACGCAACTGGCAGAAATTGCCCCGACAGAAGCCGGAATTTATGGTGATCATTTGCGCCGGCACTTATGGAATCTTCAACAGCACCCAAATTTAGCGGCAGCATTCGCTAAAGTAGTTGTAACCAACGAACCGATTGAATTAGAATCTGTGCCGGCGTTTAAATTACACAGTCTGGGGTTAGTACAGTTGCGGGGAAATGAGGTAACGCCGCGTTTCGATTTATATCGTCAGTATTTCCGAGATCGTCTAAACAAAATTTCCTCAAGTTAAAAAAATGAGAGATATCCATTCAGAATTATTGCTAGAGGTGATAAAATGCCTTTTCCATTTCCAGGGGTAACTCCCTACTTAGAAAAATCTGAGTTTACAATCAGGCGGAATTGATTTAGCAGTAGATTAGACTCAGCAGCCGGTGCCGGCACTTAAAGCAGAAGATACTGTCTGGGCTGATAGGCTCTTAAAAGAAGCAGTATTGCCCTAATTTCAGCAATTATGTAATGCCTCGATTGTATCAATTTTGTCAGGATTTGTGCATCTCAAAAAGGATAATAGGCGGGTCAGTCCCGCGCTACAACTGCATCTTAAATTGTCAGGGACGCTATGTTTTCGCAAAAACCAGAAACCGTGTTAGATGAAGAACCAAACTCAAACTATCGCTACAAAGTAGGCGGGCATTTGCCCCTTGATGCCCCCACTTATGTCGTGCGACAAGCTGATCGAGACCTTTATGAAGGGTTAAAAGCCGGTGAGTTTTGCTATGTGCTGAATTCCCGACAAATGGGTAAAACCAGCTTGCGGGTGCGAACAATGCACCGGCTGCAAGCAGAAGGCGTTGCTTGTGCGGCAATCGATCTGACGAAAATTGGTAGCCAGGATATCACGCCGCAGCAGTGGTATGCCGGCTTGATGAGACGCCTGGTGACAAGTTTTCACCTTCAGATTAATTTAAGGTCTTGGTTGCGCGATCGCGAGTTTTTGCCGCCGGTGCAATGCTTGAGTGAGTTTATTGAACAAGTATTGCTTGATTCTGTCAGTGAACAAATTGTTATTTTTATCGATGAAATTGATAGCATTCTCAGCTTAAATTTCCGAACTTATGACTTTTTTGCCTTTATTCGCGCCTGCAATGAATATGACCGGCTGACCTTTGCATTGCTGGGCGTTGCCAGTCCTTCAGATTTAATTAAAGATAAAAAATATACTCCCTTTAATATTGGTCGTGCTATCGAGTTGCACGGTTTTGAAATTGACGAAGCTCAAACCCTCGCCCAAGGTTTTGAAGGAAAAATTAGTGATCCTCAAGCCGTTTTAGAAGCTGTTTTAAACTGGACCGGCGGCCAACCGTTTCTCACCCAAAAGCTTTGCAAACTTATTCTTGAGAATGCAGAAGGTAAATTAATTAAAAATCCCCAAGCATGGGTGGAAAGCATCGTACAAACTCGCTTGATTGAGAATTGGGAAGCTCAAGACGAACCACCGCATCTCAAGACGATTCGCGATCGGCTGCTCAGAAGTGGAGACCGTACAGAACTGCTCCTAAAACTTTACCAGCAAATTTTACAGCGTGGTGAAATTGCCGCTGATGAAAGCCTTGAACAGATGGAACTGCGGCTTTCTGGGTTAGTCGTCAAAGAGGGGGGAACTCTCAAGGCTTATAACCGCATTTATGGGGCGGTTTTTAATTGGGTTTGGCTAAACAAAGCTCTAGCAATTCTGCAACCTAGCTTTCAGCAACTGGTTGCCAATCAAGAACACAAGCTCATGTCGATGCTTAGCGGCATGGAGGGGAAAGATTTTGATGATATTCTTTACGAAATTCTGGGTTCTATTATCCTGAAGCTAGGCGAGTTGATGAGCGTTGATCGCATGGCTATCTTTTTTATTGATAAAGATAAAAATGAATTGTGGTCAGTGATTGCCCGAACAGCCGGTATAAGTTCTACTAAGATTCAAATATTGGCAAATAATCCGAGCGCCGGTCGAGTCACGATTTATAAGCAAGCAGTCAATGTGCCGGCTGATTTATCAGAAGATTGGTATTCCGGAGTTGCTCAGGAACAGGATAAAAGAACCGCCTACCACATTTATAATGAGTTTACTTCACCTTTGTTGAACGAGAAAGAAAACATTTTTGCGTTTGTTCAGTTAGTGAATAAACTCAAGCAACCGAATAATCCCAACGCTTTGTTTGCAGAAAGAGTGGCAGAAGCGGGTTTTACAGAGGCAGATAAACAGCAATTTGCTGAATATGCGCCGGCACTGCAACGAATTTTAGAAAGATGCCAGTCTTGTTATAAATTAACTCAAAGATTGCAAGCGTCTGAAGCACTCACAGAAGCCACTCGTTCTGTTTCTCAAAGCAGTCTAGATTCGGAAGAAATCATCACGCGGGTGATGGAAGCTGCTAAAAAACTGATGAACGCGGATCGCAGCACGCTTTGGTTGCTAGACTCTGAAAATGATGAATTATGGACAAAAATTACCTTTGAAGATGGGACTGTGCGGGAACTGCGCGTGCGAGTGGGACAAGGATTTGCCGGCAAAGTCGCTGCCACAGGTGAACCTCTAAATATTCCTTTTGATTTGTATAATCACCCCGACTCAGAAACCGCCCAGCAAACTGATCGAAAAACAGGATACCGCACTTGCAGTTTACTCTGTATGCCGGTTTGGAGTCCTGAAGGTGAATTAGTCGGAGTGACGCAATTAGTTAATAAACGAAAACCGGGTGAGCATCTTGAATACGATCCCGAAAATTGGCCAGAAGCGCCTGAATGTTTCGAGGATAGTTTTGATGCCAATAGTCAAAAGTATATGCAAATTTTTAACTCTCAAGTGGGAGTTGCTTTGCAAAACGCTAAACAGTTTGCCGCGCTGAAACAACAAGCGGAAAATCAACCGCAAAATGTTGTTAGCCAAACCTTGGCGATGCTTAACCAGGTCATGGACGGTCAAGGATTTGATGATATTCTTGATGCAACTCTGCGTTCGATTACTTTAAAAATGGGTAAATCATTGAGTGCAGATCGCACAACGATTTTTCTATTAGATGAAGAACGAAATGAATTTTGGTCAATTATTGCCGAAGCGGAAGGGGATCGATCTTTAGAAATTCGGCTGCCGGCAGATAAAGGAATTGTGGGAGAAGTAGCCGGCTGCAAGCAAATTATTAATATTCCCTACGACTTTTATGATGATCCCCGCTCTACTACCGCCAAAGAACAAGACCTAAAAAATGGTTATCGCACTTATACAATGCTGACATTGCCCCTGTTAAATGATCAGGGAAATTTAATTGGGGTGATTCAGTTAATTAACAAATTAAAGCGTTTTTATAATCGGACGTCACCGTTGTCTGAACAAATTGATCCAGAAGGTTTTACTCAACTAGATGAAGAACGATTTGCAGAAAATGCTCCCCTAATTCAAATGATTTTGGAAAGCTTCCGCTCTTATCATAAAACAGCAAGAGGGCAGCGGGTGGCGGCAGCACTCATGGCAGCAACTCGCTCGGTTTCTCAAAGTAGTTTAGAACTTGATTCGATCCTCAAACGGGTGATGGAAGCTGCGAAAGAATTGATGAATGCGGATCGCAGCACGCTTTGGTTACTGGATCGCGAGACAAATGAGCTGTGGACAAGAATTCCTTTTGGTGACGGTTCGATGAAGGAACTGCGGGTGAGTGTGGGACAAGGTTATGCCGGCAAAGTGGCAGAGATGGGAGTGCCACTAAATATTCCTTTTGATTTATATGATTACCCGGATTCAGACATGGCGAAGAAAACAGATCGCACCACCGGCTATCGCACTTGCAGTTTACTCTGTATGCCGGTTTGGAATCCCGATGGTGAGTTGATTGCTGTCACGCAATTAATCAATAAAATTAAACCGGGTGAGCCTTCAATACACGCGCCGGTTGAGCCGAATGTCGTGCCTGATTATTTCCAGGCAAGTTTTGATCAAAGTGATCAGCAATATTTGCAAATATTTAATAATCAAGTGGGGGTGATTCTCCAGAATGCTGAGCTTTTAGCAGCAGTCAAACGACAGGAGCAAACACTACGCATTAACCTGAGTGGCGCATCAGATGTTGAGTCACAAGTTGCCGGCAACCAGTCAAGATAAAAAGCATTCAGAAAAATCAAAACAATAGCGAGAAACTAGAAAAATATTCTGTTAGAAACCCAACACAGCAGTTATTGAGCGGTAAAGTTGACGCCCCAGCATCCCCAGCTTCTTTCCTCCTTGGAACCAAGCAAGAGAGGGAGGTCGCCTACTATGGCATAAACGATTTTAACCAAAGCTGGGACCCTGTTCTAGACCCCATTGGTGTTTCAGAAGATTCTGATAAGTTGCTTCACGAACCATCATTTGTTCGTAAAGTTTTACCAAAAAGTCCTGAGCTTGTTGCCGACTCATTTGCTGAACCTGGCTTTCAAAGGCACGAATACTAAATTGTTGTTCCAAAGAAAGGTTAATAGGTTGGCTCATAACGTCCTCCGATAAGAAGAAGTAGGATTTTTGATTCTCAAACTCTGGATAGACCAGATCGATTCACTCGTTTTCAGTGATCGCCGCTTGGTTTCAGGATTGCCGGAAACAGTCAACGCTCAACTTATATTACAAAAGATAACAATCGTTTGACAAAGTGCACATCCCTCCAAATAGGTAACTTAGGTATGAAGATGTTCAACCTCCGTCCTAATGTTCCCCGGCGAAGTAAGGTAGTTGTATCAAATTGTAAAGAGTAAAATTGCTCAACCTGAACAAATCTTTAATTATCCCAGCTTATATGTTTAATTAGGAATGATTTATTTTCTACCCTAAATCAGGGAAAAGGTTAGCAAAAGCCTTGATGTATAAAAGTTTGAGCGATCTGTTGCCAAAGCCGCTCTTTTTAGTTTTTTTAAAGATTATTTATCCGGATTCTGTAATAAATGTCAGGCCGGCATAACACAACAAAAACAGCGAGGAAGTTGTGAAGTGTTCCTCGCTGTATCCGCCGGCACTTAAATTTTTAACGGGTGATCTGCCTTAATTTCGCGTCTCAACCGCCACGATCACCACGGTAATGTTATCGCGTCCGCCTTTATCTTTCGCGGCATTCACCAGTGTTTTTGCCGCTTGATCACAGGCACGGATTGACTTAAGGTAAGAGCCGATGGCACTGTCAGAAAGTTCTTCAGTCAAGCCATCGCTGCACATCAGTAGGCGATCAGCGGGATGTACTTCCATCGGCTGAATATCAATCTCTTGCAAATCCTGCCGGCCTAAGCATTGAGATAGAACGTGACGCCAGGGGTGGTTACGGGCTTGATCTAAAGTAATATGCCCAGCTTTCACCGCCCGCGAAATCCACGTATGATCTTCAGTAATTTGTTCCAGCTTGGCACCGCGCAGCCGGTAGAGGCGAGAATCCCCAACGTGAGCCACCCAACTCTTCAGCGACTGGGTGCCGGCAGTTGGCGAGGCTTCCTCTCTAAAGATCGCCACTACTGCAGTTGTCCCCATATCTGAGCGTTCTGGATGATTGCGCTGATCTACCAAAATTGCTTGATTCGCTTTAAGAAAAGCTTCCTCTAACAGAGCAGTTGAAGACTGAGGCGAATCCCAATGCTCAATCAGATAATTCTGAATCACCTGAGTCGCGATTTGACTCGCCTCCTGACCCCCTGCATGACCGCCCATCCCATCCGCCACGATAAAAAATCGTCCGCTGGGGTCGATGTAGTAGGCATCTTGATTGACTGAGCGAAGCAGTCCCTGGTCTGTGAGGCCGGCAAAGTAGCGTTTCATGAATTCAGTATTAAGCAATAAGTGCTGGTTGCTGAGTGTTGAGTACACAGTCCCCTGAGTGAGTCAGACTAACCGAGTGATTAAGTTTTCACTTAAATACTTGTGCGGGCAGTCTGTGAAGAAATCACAGCCTGTGCTAACGCTGACTGCCCTATCTTCACTCAGCCAGAGTTCAGAGCGCGTCAAGACATCCGATCAAATCGGTCAACCCGCATCAGGAGTCGAATCAAAGTCACAGCTAGCACCGTTGCAACCAGAGCCACAACCAGCGCCAACCAGACATAATTATTCACTAATAAAATCGTAGCCGACAAGGTGAAAGCACCGATCAGCAACGCATAATTCGTAGCCAAATGCATACTGCTCAGCCGGCGGATGGCCCGGTCTGTTTCAGTTGAGCGGACGCGAATGCGAAGATCCCCCCGCTCTAGCTTTTCAATCGTATCGTCAATTCGACCCGGCAAACCCAAGGCCGTGCTACTCACCTGAGCTGCTTGACGCCCCAGTTCATCGAGAAAGCTACTGCGTTCTGAGGAATTGCCATTCGTCATAATTTGCATTGCAAAAGGCTTTGCAACCTCCATAAAATTAAAATCTGGGTCAAGTCCCTTCCCCACGCCCTCTAAAGTGGAAAAAGCCCGCATCACAAAGGTAAACGTCGCCGGAAACCGGAAAGGCTGATCGTAGGCAATCTCGTACAAATCATCAGTAATGTCGGCCACCGACTGATTTTCAAAGGGCTGATCCATAAAGTGATCCAGCATATACTGGATCGACCGGCGCACCGGACCCATATCATCCATCGGGGATAAAGCTTCAAGTTCTATCAAAGAAGTCACAACTTTATTGGCATTTTTTTGGGCAATGCCAAAAAATAGCTGCATCATCTTTTCCCGGACATCATTTCTGACCCGGCCCATCATGCCAAAATCATAAAAGATCAACGATCCGTCTGGGTTAACTGCAATATTGCCCGGATGAGGGTCAGCATGAAAGAAGCCATCATTGAGCAGTTGATGCAAGTATGCTTTAGCACCCAGATTTGCCAATTCCTTGCGGTCTAAACCGGCAGCCTCCAACGCTTCGTAGTGACTGATCTTAATCCCCGGCATATATTCCAGAGTCAGAACCCTCGGCGAAGTGTAGCGCCAATAGACACGCGGCACCTGCACCCAGTTCTCATCGCGGAAGTTGCGGCGAAAGGTATCCGCGTTGCGCCCTTCGCTGAGATAATCGATTTCCTCATAGAGAATCTTGCAGCACTCGTCATAGATTCCCATCCAATCCTTACCTCTGCCCCAGTCTGGATGGTTTTGAAAGTAACGGGCAATTCCCTTAGCGATATCTAAATCGATTCCGAACAGCCGGCGCAATCCAGCGCGCTGCACCTTAACCACAACCTCTTCCCCAGAGTGCAAGTACGCCTTGTGTACTTGTCCCAGACTTGCGGCTGCTAAAGGAACCGGGTCAAAAGTTTTGAAGAGCGTCGCTATTGGCTTCCCTAAGTCTTGCTCAATAATTCGCTCCACTTTTTCATAACTAAAAGCCGGCACCTTATCTTGCAGCTTAGTGAGTTCTTCAACATACTCACCGGGAATAATATCGGCACGCGTTGAGAATAACTGTCCCAGCTTGATAAAAGTTGGCCCCAGTTCCAGGAGCGACTCGCGAATCCAGATAGCTTGGGCGCGGCGTCTGGCAATCCGTTTAGGTTCCGTCATGCCACCTGGATAACTCCAAGCTTTGCTATCGCGCCACAAACTGAACATAAACAACAGAAAAAACGTCCAGATTTCGACAAAGCGCCGCTTGTGGGAGTAATCTTCGCGACTCCAGCGGTAAGCTTTATCCTTGTTAGCCTTGCCGAAAACTGGAGGCCAAGCTATTCCCTGGGTAGAGGCGGCACGAACACCGGCGGAATGCGCTGGCAATGCGGAGCGCTTCTGGTGCTGCTTAGGGGTGACAGGATCATCAGGGAGAACAGACACTAGGCTTCCTAACTTGTGGTTTCAGGTAATTGATAGTCTCAAGTCGCAAAGTCACAGAGTCCTGAGTCAACCGTTGTACTCAGCACTCTCTCTTTAAACAGAGCCGGTGCGATAGCGCTGCAACTGGACACGCAATTGAGCGATTTCCGCTCGCAGCTCATCAATGGTTGCTTGCAAGTCAACAGAAGCTGAACTGTACCGGCCCGTCGTAGAACCAGACGTGCCTTGCGTGGGAACCGCTGCTGTTGCTTGATTTGCCCGCTCCATCACTGCGATTGTGAACTGGCGCAAGCGCTCGCGTTGCTCAGCATCGAATTTACCGAGTTCACTAAACGCGTTGGTTACGGATTTCTCTAGCTCTTCGTTGAGAGCTTCAGCCACGGCTCTGCCGACAAAAAAAGCATGGATTAATGGATCACTCATAAAAAAATCTCTGTGCCTATCCGCACAAATTATAACCTGCTGGCTGAGGCGCTGTCTGAATCTAGATCAAAGCAAGTGGGCAAGGAGGGAAGCCTAGCTGCTGCCGCGAAAGCCAGCAATTACGGTTAGGTGTGAGGGTGGCTTGCTTTAAGTGAAACAGTTAGGCGCTAGATTCAGGCTGGACTCGCTGACAAATTCTGCAAGCTGGAAGGATGGTTAGTCAGGATTGCCGTAGGGGAATGGCAGCGCCCGCCTCAGAGGGTGAAGTGCTAGATGGGGAAACCGAGCTAGGCGGAGCGGCCCATTCTGGTTGAGCTTCAAGCTCTGAAGCCTCTTGTGCCGGCGGGACATCCACCGTTTCTTCCTGGGTGTAAGCGGGAAAACTTTTCTTACCGAGGGCGTATGGAGACAAACCCTGCGTCTCTGTCCCCGGCCAGTCTTTTAGCGGGGGAAAGGACTGTTCAGTATTAAAAAGACCAGATCCCACCTTGCCGGTGTTGCCAAAGCGCAGGGATAACCCAAAGCCGGCACCGGCTAACCCAGCGAGGACGGCAGTGAGGAGGAAACTAAGTCCAACGAAGCGTTTAGATGAGTGCCGAGCTGGAGTTTTGGGGCTTGTTACCATTGCCGGTTCTTCTACTTCCCCTTGAAATTCTTCTATGGTTGCCGGCTCTATCTCGTTCATGTCTTCCCCAGTCGGTAAAAGTGACAGCCAGGTTTCGACTGTTTGAGGACGCCGGCTCGCCTCTGTTTCCAAACCGCAGCGAATCGCCTCAAGAACGGCCAGGCTGAGGTTGGATTGACAGGGTTGCCCCTCTGTGACCAGAATGCCCTCGCCTAGTTGTGCTGTCACCGGCGGTTGGCCGGTTAGCAAGCCGTAGAGGGTCGCTGCGAGTCCATAAATATCGGTGGTTGGGGACTGCCGCAAGTTTGCTAAGTCTGGCTCAGCCGGCCCATAGCCGCTGGCAAAAAAGCCGCCGTCTGTTCCCTCTGGGCCGGCACTCAGCTCATTGGCAATACTAAAGTCGGTCACCACCACACAATTGCTGCCGGCTAAGCGAATCAAGTTTTGGGGCTTAATATCTCCATGCACTAAACCATGTTCATGAAGGACGTCCACTGCTGAGCCAATCTGACGGATATAATCCAGTGCTTGATCCTGCGGCACCGGCTGGCTGAACTGTATTAGTTCTGCTAAAGTCTGGCCTGGAATATATTCCATGACCATATAAAACAACCCAGCTTGTTTGAAACAATCGAAAACTCTGACGATGTTCGGGTGCTGGCACTTTTGCAGGCGACGAGCGAGGCTTTGAAATTGCTTCTGCAACTGCTCAAAGTTAGCCTGGTGGCGCAGGCTCTCGTTGAGGGCTTTAATCGCTACAGGTAAGTTTAAATCGGTCTGGGTGGCCCGATAGGTGATGCCTACCGCACCTTCGCCCAAAGTCGCGTTGATGACGTATTGGCCATTTTGAAGGACTGTGCCAGCTGTTAAGTTCATAGGTATTTGCGCTGCCAGTTTTTCAACTTATGCTAACCCTTTGCGCGGCATCTGCCTTGAGAACCTCCCTTGAAAAAGGTGGTTGCGCTTTTGGACACGCTACAGAAGATGGTCTACAGAGTCTTGCACAAAAAGTATTAGAAATATCAAACTTACTGTTTGACAATAACTAAAAAGTATGCATAAAAATAGACTAAATTTCCACGTAGCGGCCATCAACGAGGGAATTATAAGAAGAATAACAACTACGCGCTATTTGCAAAAGAGGTGCGAGATTTTTTATCTTTAAGTGAACATCAGTCTGTTAAGGTTTGCCGATCAACACTAAAGTTGAGAGGTTGTCAACTGCTTTATTGAAAAGTTTAAACCTAAAGTAATTCTATAAAAATTAATAACATTTTAGAATATACTTTTATCTAACTCGTGAAAGATATGAAACTAAAAACTCTATCCTTTTATAAAAAATAAGTTTTTAGCGGTGAAAAACAATAGATATTTGCTATATATGTCTGGTTTAAATTTTTTATCGGCACCTCTCAATAAGCTGATTTGCCCGAACCTCGAATTCTAGCTTTTTAGTAATCAGTAAATTTTCCAGAATGAG
This sequence comes from Microcoleus vaginatus WJT46-NPBG5, assembly GCA_019359355.1. GTDB lineage: Bacteria > Cyanobacteriota > Cyanobacteriia > Cyanobacteriales > Oscillatoriaceae > FACHB-68. The sequence continues at coordinate 158,434 of JAHHHM010000012.1, forward strand.
TGTAACAGAAAGCAAATAAAAAAACGACAAGTGACGAGAAGAACGGCTTGTCACTTGCCAATTGGATGCCTAAACCGGCTAGTCTATTTGACGCTCATAGGTCGCTTCCATCGTACTGATGAGAGAGTGGCCGGCCATGATCCCACTAGAGTGATAATACTTATTAACATCCATGCGGTGCAGCGTTTCAAAACCACTGCGGCGCTGCCGATCACCGAGTACCCAGTAGCGCTGCACAATCGATTCAGGGGCGATCCAGCCTTCACCCTCGACTCGGCCAAGTTCGCTGTGCTGAAGTACAAAAGTATACTGCCGCTCACCTCCGTCGAGGTGTCCTCGGTACTGAAAAGTAATTTCACCCCGATCACTGCCGGGAAATATTAGCTTTGTAACCATCGTGAACCAATTGTCTTGATTCCAGGCAACTAAAGTTTTCCCTTTAACCGGCATCGGCATTCCATTACGCTCTAGCCAGTTACCTTCTAACATCCACCGACCTGATTGCATTAAAAACGTATGACTCACGGCATGATTCCTTGCTTGAACTAATTGCTGCCGTAATGGCCTTATTTGCTATCTTATTGCCTTTCGCCGGCAACAAAGAAATCTTGTTAATTGCTCACAACTCCCCTGAATAGATTCTCTTCTTCCTTTGCGATCCTGCCTGAAAAAATTAGTCCCAATCTTTGCTCGCTTCCTGCATAGAACAAGGAAAATGAATATCACCGAGGAGCATCGGCTTGCACGCACCTGTGACCAGTGGGAGATTACCGGCAATGCCTTTCTGACGCCAATAAGCTAGCACAGCAAAAGCAATCGCTTCTTTGAAATCAGCATTTAAACCGGCTTCATCGGTGGTTAACACCGGCACAGAGTCAAGTTGAGCTTGCAGTCGGTTTCTTAAGTATAGATTTCGGCTACCACCGCCGCACAACAAGACTTGATCCGGCATTTGGGGTAAAAACGCCCGATAGCTGTGAGCAATAGAAGCAACCGTGAGTTCAGTGAGTGTAGCCAGCAAGTCAGGGGGACTGAGTGAATAAGCTTGCGCCTCTGTGAGACAGCCTTGAAGGTAGTCTGGGCCAAACAGCTCCCGGCCTGTGGATTTGGGCGGTGGCTGGTGGAAAAATGGGTGCTGCAACCACTGCTCAACCAAACTGAGACAAGGAGTGCCGGCGGCGGCTAAAGCACCGTCTTTGTCGTAAGTTTGAGCGCCATTTGTGAGATGTTGCACGGCCAGATCCAGCAAGACATTGGCTGGGCCGGTGTCCCACCCCACCGGCTTTTGCATACTAGAGCCGACTGAGGGTAAATAGGTGACATTGCCAATGCCGCCTAAGTTTTGAACGCAGCGGTTGCCGCTGGGATGGGTGAGCAAACACAGATCGATTTTGGACACCAAAGGCGCACCCTGGCCACCGGCAGCAATATCAGCAGCGCGGAAGTTAGTTACTGTGGGAATGCCGGTTAAATGGGCGATCGCTGCACCCCGCCCGAGTTGTAGGCTGTAGCCCAAGGGTAGAGTTGTACTCGGATCTAGCTGGGGTGGGCGATGATAGACCGTTTGGCCGTGTGAACCAATCAGATCAGTTGGGGTGCCGGCGGCAACGGCGGTGGCGGCCAAAGCAAATTGCTGAGCAATTGCATCATCAAGTTCCGCCAGTTCTGCCATTGAAATTGCCGCGCCGGCACATAGGGCCAAAATTTGCGCTCGAAGTTGGGCGGGATAAGGATAAGTATCTGCCGCCAATAGCTGAATTTTTAAATCGAATTCAGTGCCGGTGATATCGACTAAGGCGGCATCAATGCCATCGACTGAAGTGCCGCTGATCAAACCAATAACTTTGGTCATTTATTTGCTGTTTTTTGTTTGCTGTCATTTGTCATAAGTCAAGATCTATGTTCCATTGCTGACTTATGACAAATGACTACTGCATCGCGATTTCCATCAGGATTTTCTGGGCGGATTGCTCGTTGCCTTCTTCTGTGGGACGCCGCTGGATGTAGCTGCCATCGGGCTGTAAATCCCAGGCTTGGCGATTATCTGCTAGCATAATTCCCAAAACTTCTTCAAGATCCTTGACAATTTCCGGTTCTTCCACCGGCACGATCGCTTCAACGCGCCGGTTGAGGTTGCGGGGCATCCAATCGGCACTGCCGGTGTAGACTTCTTCTTGACCCCGGTTGTGGAAGTAATAAATTCGCGAGTGTTCTAAAAAGCGAGCAACAATGCTGATAACGCGGATATTCTCACTCACCCCAGGCAGTGCAGGGCGCAGGGAGCACATCCCGCGCACAATCAGATCGATCTGCACGCCGGCACCAGACGCTTCGTAAAGTGTGGCAATAATTTGTGGGTCTACCAGGGAATTCATTTTGGCCACAATGCGGCCTGTGTGACCGTTGCGGCAGTGTTCGATCTCGCGCCGGATCAGTGAAATCATGCGTTCGCGCATATTCACCGGCGCGACGAGTAGTTTGCGGTACGATCGCTGCCGTGAGTAGCCGGTTAAGTAATTAAACAAATCTGTTAAATCTGCCCCTAACTCTTCCCGGCAGCTTAACAGTCCCAAATCTGTATAGATCCGGGCAGTTTTCGGATTATAGTTGCCGGTGCCGATGTGGACATACCGGCGCATCCGATCTTCCTCTCGCCGCACCACCATCGCCACTTTTGTGTGAGTTTTTAGCCCTACCAAACCATAAACCACATGAACGCCGGCTTGTTCTAGCTTCCTCGCCCAGTGGATATTGTTTTCTTCATCAAACCGAGCTTTCAGTTCCACTAAAGCCGCCACCTGTTTGCCATTTTCCGCCGCTGCGATCAAGGCGTTGACAATGGGGGAATCTCCAGAAGTGCGGTAGAGTGTCATTTTAATTGCTAACACTGCTGGATCGTGGGCGGCTTGGGTGATAAAGCGCTGCACCGTTGCGGCAAACGATTGATAGGGGTGATGCAGCAGCCAATCTCGCTGGCGGATTAGTGCGAATAAATCTTCTCCTTCGTCACTATCTACTTTCGAGTGTTCCACATGGGGTTCACTCAGCCGGCGGAAGCGAGGCGGCACCACCGGCGTCCACGGGGGATCTTTAAGTTCCGGCAGGGGCAAAGCCAGAAAGGACATCAAATCCCCCAAACTCAGCAAACCTTCAACTTCGTAAACATCGCTTTCCGCTAGGGAAAGCTCCTCTCTAAGCATTTGCAGCACAGGTGCCGGCATGGCGGCTTGAATTTCCATCCGCACAACCGATCCCCCAAACCGACGTTTCCGCAATTCCTGCTCAATTGCCAGCAGTAAGTCATCCGCTTCGTCTTCTTCCACTTCTAAATCGGCATTGCGGGTAATTCGGAACGGGTGATATTCCTGAATGTTCATGCCGGGAAACAGAAATTCTAAATTATGGGCGATCACCTGCTCAAGCGGGATAAACAGAAAAGCGGTTTCGCTGCTGCCTTCGGCTGCCGGCAAAGAGACAAACCGGGGCAAAACTTTAGGCACTTTGACTCTGGCAAAAAATTCTTCCTCACTGTCTGGATCTTTTACCACAACTGCCAGGTTCAAGCTGAGGTTAGAGATATAGGGAAATGGATGACCCGGATCGACTGCTAAGGGCGTCAAAACGGGAAAGATTTGCTCCTCAAAATACCGTTGCAGATACAGTCGTTCCTCTTGGTTTAAGTCTACATATTCCAAGATGTGTATATTGTGGTTCGCTAAAAGCGGTCGGATTTCCCGCTCAAAATGCTGGTGCTGTTCCGTTACCATCGGGCGAAGTCGCTGGCAAATGACATCAAGCTGATCTTGCGGCGAACGACCATCGGGCGTTAATTTACTGACTTTTGCTTCAACCTGCTGTTTCAGGGCGGCGACGCGAACCATAAAGAACTCATCTAAGTTAGCGCTGAAGATGCCTAAAAACTTTAGACGTTCTAGCAGTGGCGTCCGGGGATCGAGAGCTTCGTGTAATACTCGGTTGTTAAACTCCAGCCAGCTTAGTTCGCGGCTGAAGTAGTATTGCGGATCACTCAGGTTGATTTCGTCTGTAGTTGTCTGGGTTGTGGTCATGACTTTGAGTGGGTGTGAGCATTAAAAATAGCTGGGGGCGGAAAGCGCTTGGCAAGGAGGAAGAATTTGGGAGGCTTAGATTTATTCTTTATTTAAAATTGCTAAGTGCCTCCACTAAATTTTCCTATGGGCTGCCCTCTGTGGGAAACTTGCCTTCACATTCCGAAAGCTTCGTCTTCGATGCCAACCCACCACTCCCCTAATTTCATCAAATCCTGGTGAATATCGGCTAGCTCTTTGGCATAATCTTCGGGAGAAAGGGTGTCTTTGCTTTCTTGCAATTTTTTCAAGCGCAATTGTACCAGCAGCCAAGGTTTAGAGATGCTGCCGGTGGTTTCAATATACTGGGCCAGTTCTTTGCTATTCATCTTAAAGGTGTTGGTAATTTCAGGCTTGGTTATTAACAGATTAAGTATTATATGAGTTCTTAACCTGAAATAAATCTAGAAAAAGGAGTGCGATTGCCACTAGCTTGCTTCACCCTCTAGGGTTGGCCTTGATAAAATTGATTGATGAAGCTTTTCTCAGAGTACACCTTTTGTCTTCAATCAGAAATACAAGTGATTGAGGAACGACGTTAAGTTTAATAAATTTACAAGAAAATAATGTTTTAACTTAAAAACAACGCAACTTTTACTCTATTTATTTTTTCTAAAGTTACACAAACTCACGGATTTTAATTAAAAAATGATATAAACTTACTTATTTTTAATTTCTAATTGAAATTATTTTTATAATAAAACTATATTACTTAAAAAAGTTTTAGATTAAACACCGGCAACCTACCTATATTAGCTAAATTAATAAAAACCCGGTGTTTTTGAACCGGGTTTCTCAAGTTAATAAATAACTTGCTTAGGAAGCTTTAGCCAAATTTTCTGCAACGAAATCCCAGTTCACTAGGTTATCAAGGAAGTTTTGAATAAAGTCAGGCCGGCGGTTTTGGAAGTCGAGATAGTAGGCGTGTTCCCACACATCTAGAGTCAGCAGTGCAGTTTGCCCGTTTGCAAGAGGGTTTTCTGCGTTGCCAGTCTTAGTGACTTTCAGAGTGCCGTTATCTAAAACCAGCCAAGCCCAACCGCTACCAAATTGGGTGGTGGCAGCGTTTTTGAACTCTTCTTTGAATTTGTCGTAGCCGCCGAGGTCTGAGTTGATTTTATCGGCAAGTGCGCCGGAGGGTTGACCGCCTCCACCTGGTTTCATGCAATGCCAGAAGAAGGTGTGGTTCCAAACTTGGGCGGCGTTGTTGAAGATGCCGGCTTTGCTGGAATCTTTAAACGTTGCGGTAATAATTTCTTCAAGAGACTTATCGGCGAGTTCCGTTCCCTCGATTTGTTTATTGAGGTTATTCACATAAGCTGCGTGGTGCTTGTCGTGATGGAAGGAAAAAGTTTGTGCCGACATATGACCTGATTCTAAGGCATCGGCGGGATACGGTAACTCAGGAAGCGTAAATGCCATTGTGTTCAATCCTCTCTAATCGTGCGTTTAAGCACTGAATCGGCTTTCAGGCTTGATTAAGCTGATCGTGTCTTCTCACCGGCATCTAAATTGCTTCGAGCCGGTGGCTATCAGACTTAATGATAGAATTTTATATCAAAAGTCCCGTTTCAACTCAAGTGCATCACTTTTGCGGCGCAGGGCAAGCCCATCTCAACCCACACTGTTGTCCAACCGGCACACCAGTGAGCCTCGTTACCGCTCAGCGTTTGTTAAGTCGTTACAATAGACTTTAAAGACATCTACAGCTTTCTTTCTAGCGCAAGTGCGAAAGCACTTCCTTCTATTCCAGCCTCTTCCCTAGGGTTGCTGGTGTTACATTTACAACACTCTAGGGTTCTAAGTATTCAGCTTTACTGATTAAATTAATATTTTTTTCGTTATTTCGAGAGAAATCTGGGGAAAAATAGCTATTGATGAATTTAAGAGTAATAATATACAAAAAGTCAACTAGCTTAAGAATCATTTTTACGAATAGAGATGGGATGAAAGAGAATAAATGATATCTCTAGAGTCTTAGGTTTATTCCAGGTGTGGCGGTTGGCCACTCAAGCCCAGACCGGCCGCGCCCCTCAGCACCCTATTGGAAAAGTCAACCTAGCAGCAGACTCGCACTCAGGCTAATCGTTCATTTCTACAAACTGCCGGTTCAAAGGTTTTTTTGACAAACACCCGTTAAAAGGTCACAAATAATGCTAGGCCAAGAAAATCTGCTTCATCAAATCACCAATCGCATCCGGCAATCACTCGAACTGCCAGAGATTTTGAACACAGCCGTGCGAGAAATTGGCTCCTACTTAGAGGTAGACCGAGCCAAGATATATAAATTTGATGCAGATGACACTGGGGCAGTCATTGCCGAAAGTGTCCAAGAGCAGCGCTTACCCTCACTGCTGGGCCTGCATTTTCCTGCCGGTGATATCCCGCCGCAAGCCAGGGAAATGTTTCTTAAAACACGTCAACGCGTGATTATTGATGTCACCGCTCAGCGGAAAATCTTTAATCAGTTGGATTGTGCAGAAACCGGCGAAAATCTCAGCGTTGAAGACATCCGCTACGCGCCGGTTGACGAGTGCCACGTTGAATATCTTTTGGCAATGGGAGTGCTCGCTTCTCTAACCGTGCCAATTGTTTATCAAAACCGGCTTTGGGGACTGCTTGCCATCCACCACGCCCAACCGCGCCGCTTCTCAGATCGAGAGTTGCAAATTATCCAACTTTTAGTCGATCAGATATCCATTGCCATTGCTCAGTCTAACTTGGTCATTCAAGTGCAGCAGCAGGCACATCACGAAGCCATGATTAATCGAGTAAGCAGCCTCCTGCACTGCCCCCTTAATCAGGCTGAAATCCGGCAAATGGTTCTAGAAGAAACGGTTAAAGCACTGCAAGGTTCGGGTGGGCGGCTACATATTGTTGTGGAACCGACAGGGCAGCCATCACAAATCTATACCTATGGCGAACAGCCGACGGTGCCGTTTATTGAAGAAACCACCGTCTGGAAAGAACTGATCGGTTGGCAGGAAACGCCGGCAACCCATAGCCCAACTCATGAAGAAATCGCCCTCGCTTGGGAACAGGTGGGAAAATCGCTGATTCCCCTGGATGTCAACACTCACAGCAGCCCCACCTTTAGCACCAGTGGAGTTCACTCCCCCCAGATCATCACCAGCTTCTGTGGCGACATTCGAGGGCAGTCCCTAGCCTATGCCTTTGAATCCACTCCAATTCGCTCCATCTTAATCATCCCACTCCAATACCGGCACCAGTGTGTGGGGTGCCTGAGTATTTTTCGCAATGCTTATGATACTGAAGTGATGTGGGCAGGGCGCTACAACCGGGATGAACGGAACCTGCAGCCGCGCAAATCATTTGAAGCTTGGCGCGAACTTAAAACAGAGCAAAGTCCAGAATGGACACCCGATGAAATCAAGCTGGCACAGTCGATTGGGATTCACCTGTACATGGCACTGATGCAAAAGCGCGTAGAATCGATGCTGCGCCATCAAGCATCCCATGACCGGCTCACAAAGCTGCCCAACCGGCTGCTATTTGACGAACAGCTTTCCCTGGCATTAGTAAACGCACATCAAACCGGAGAAATGCTGGCGGTCGCATTTCTAGATTTAGATCGCTTCAAAACCGTTAATGATACTTTAGGTCATGCAGTCGGTGATCAGCTATTGCAGCAAGTAACAGAACGCTTGCAGAGTTGTCTTCGTAAGTGCGATGCCGTTGCGCGGTGGGGTGGAGATGAATTTACGCTTTTGTTTCCCCACATTGGTTATGTGGAAGACATTAGCAAAATTTCTCGGAGAATTTTGGATGCTCTGAACACTCCATTTTTTATCGAAGATCAGGAACTTTATATTAGTGCAAGTTTAGGAATTTCCTTAGCTCCCTATGATGGCGAAGATGCAGAAACGCTGCTGAAAAATGCAGATACTGCCATGTATCGAGCCAAGCAGCAGGGGAGAAATAACTATCAGTTTTACTTGCCTGAAATGAACACCCAAGCGCTAGAAAAATTGGGGTTAGAAGCCGATTTGCGTAAGGCGTTGGCAAGAGACGAGTTGCTGCTGTATTACCAACCTCAAATAGATATCAACACCGGGGAAATTGTTAGCTTAGAGGCGCTGATTCGCTGGCAGCACCCGCATCTGGGATTGGTGCCACCGAATCAGTTTATTCCCTTAGCAGAAGAAACAGGACTGATCTGCCCGATTGGGGAATGGGTGATCCGGACTGCGTGTAGCCAGCATCAAGCTTGGTGCGAACAAGGGCTGGCTCCGATTCCGATTGCAGTCAATCTTTCGGGTCGGCAGTTTCAACAGCAAGGTTTGGTTAAAACGATTAAGCAAATTCTGGAAGAAACTAACCTAGAGCCTTGTTATCTAGAAGTAGAAATTACTGAAAGTATTGCGATGGAGGACATCGATTTTACTATTGCTGTTTTGCGAGAACTACAGCAAATGGGAATTAAAATTGCAATGGATGATTTTGGTACGGGTTATTCTTCGCTTAATTCTATCAAGTATTTTCCTTTACATACGATCAAAATAGATCAGTCATTTGTGCGGGATTTAATTCAAGATTCTAGTGATGCCGCAATTGCGAAAGCCGTTGTTGCCCTCGGAAAGGGTTTGAACTTAGAAGTCTTAGCTGAAGGAGTTGAGACGTTAGAACAGTTAGAATTTTTACGGGCTATTGGTTGTGACAGCGCTCAAGGCTATCTTTTTAGTAAACCGCTGCCTCCAGAAGCCGCTTTTCAACTTTTAAGCAATTGGGTGCCGGCGCAACCACAGCGGCTTTTAAGTGAGGGAAATAATTTAGAGGGTTGCCTATCTTACGCCCAGGTTAGTGAAAAAGCTGAAGTGGCCGATCAACTATTAGAAGAAAAAATAAATGAAAAGAGAAACCCTGAAGAAATGTTGATTCGTGCCAAAGCTCTAGAAGTCGTTAATCAAGAACTTGAACAACAAATTATTAAGTACAAGCAGATTGAAGAAGCACTGCGCCACCAATACAAACAAGAGCAATTAATGGCAAGCATTGCTCAAAAAATTTTCTTAAACTTTGACTTAGAAGAAGTTTTAAGCAAAATAGTTAGAGAAGTGCGACAGTTTATGGGTGTTGACCGGCTCATCCTTTATTGTTTTGAACCGGATTGGAGTGGCCAGGTAATGGTAGAATCTGTAACCGAAGGTTGGAACTCTCTCCTCGGCGTAAAAATAGAAGATTGCTGTTTTAAAGAAAACTACGTTCACTATTACAAAGAAGGGCGAGTGAGAGCGATAGAAGATATTTATGACGCTGTTTTAGCGCCCTGTCATATTAATTTATTGGCTCAGTTTCAGGTGAGAGCTAATTTGGTTGTTCCTGTCCTGCAAGGCGATAATTTGTGGGGACTGTTAATCGCTCAACAGTGTCGCGAACCCCGGAACTGGCAGCAGCATGAGATTAGCCTGCTGAACCAAATCGCAATTCAAGCGGCGATCGCTATCCAGCAAGCTGAACTTTACCGGCAGCTAGCCAGCGCTCAACCGCAGCCGTAGCTGAGGGGGAGACTATGAGAAAATCTTTTGGACAAAACAGATAGAAAAGCTGGAAAAATGGCTTGCCAGAGTGCCGGCTCTCAAATCACAATGGCAAAGAGAGCGGCATCACGGCAGTTGTTATGTTTTGTAAATTAAAATTAAGAATTAGATATAGCCCCCGTCTGGTTGATAAAACTTTATGAATCAAGAACAGATTGAGAGGCGCTTGCAGCGGTTAAAGGAGGAGCAAGAACTCATCCTTAACCAAGTTGATAATGCGATTGCGCTGTTTGACCAATTTGATCGCTTAATTTTGTTTAATCGCAAACTTGCTGAAATTTGGGGGATGTCGCCTGAGTGGCTTCAAGAGCAGCCTCATTGTGACGTCGTTTTTGCCAAGGTAGTAGAACAACGCTATTGGTCAACTGAGCAGGTAGAACAGCTCAGGCAAGCCCTTGAACAAACAGAAAGCGAGAGTGTTTCCCTGTATCTGGAACAGGCAAATGGCATCTGCTTAGAGGTTTATACCACCATGACTTCAGATGGGGGCCGGCTTTTTACGTTTCGGGATGTCACCGGCTATCGCAGATCCCAAGATAATTTGAACGCTGAAGTCAGGCGTCTGAGATTTATACTCGGTTTAACGGAACGGCTACAAGCGTCTGTGGAACTACGGGAAATTGGCCAGTTTGCCCTGAGCTACCTGGTACAGGCGATGAATGCTGCCTTTGGGGATGTGAAAGTGATCACCGGCATCGGGATGGATCGTTACGCCGGCATCCTCACCAATCAAATTTCCACTGAGTTTATTGCCACTCATGGTGTGCCGGCTGTGGCTGAGATGGAGGCAGTGCTGGCTCAAGGTATTCCCTACGGGCAAGGATTGGTTTGGGAGGTTGTAGAAACCGGCAAACCGTTGTTTATCGATGACTATCAAAACCACCCAAAGGCGGTGCCGGCATTTCGCCATCCCGGTATCGGGCAGTTGGGCATCTTTCCCATTCCCTCCACCACCGGCAAAATTATTGGGTTGCTCACCTTAGAATCGCGCAATCTGCAAAAACTACAGGAAGCACCGCAACAGGATATGCTCCTCGCAGCCTGTCGTACCTTGGGTGTAGCTATCGAACGCGCTGAAGCCCAAGCCCATTTACAGCAGATTAATAAAGATTTAGAGCGGGCATCCCAGCTAAAATCCGAGTTTCTGGCGGCGATGTCTCACGAACTGCGGACGCCCCTCAACAGCATTCTGGGCTTCGCAGATTTGCTACACCGGCAAACAGGTGGCCCTTTAACTGATCGACAGGTTAATCATGTCAAGGCAATTGAAAAAAGCGGCCAGCATTTGTTGCAATTGATTACGGATATTCTGGATCTCTCTAAAATTGAAGCCGGCAAAGCTGAGCTAGATGTAGAGCCGGTTTCAATTCCAGAACTGTGCGGGCAGTGTTTAAAAATGATTCAACCCCGCGCTCAAGCCAAAGGGTTAGCGCTGAGTCTGGAATTAAATTACCAATTCAATGGTGTCATGCTCGATGAGCGCAGAGTTCGGCAGATGCTGATTAACTTGCTGTCAAATGCCGTTAAATTCACCCCGGAGGGAGGACGCGTTAAGCTGGCTGGACGTTTAGCTTACGGCACTCAACTGGCGCAAGATGTTCGCCCTGATACAAGTCCGGTACACCCCATGACGCCGTACCTGTGTTTGGAGGTGAGTGACTCTGGGATCGGGGTGCCCCAGGAAAAGTGGCACTTGCTGTTTCGCCCGTTTCAGCAGGTAGATTCTTCCTTAACCCGCCGGCATGAAGGCACGGGTTTGGGACTAGCACTGACAAAGCGGCTGGCGGAACTGCATGGGGGGACGGTGTCGTTCCAATCAATTGCCGGTGAGGGCAGTACGTTTCGAGTTTGGCTGCCGGTGACGGAACCGCGTCGGGAGGTGCCGGTTGCTCATGAGCGGCTTGCCAGATTAAGCCGTTCTAGCGCACATACCAGTTTCGATGGAAGTGCAACGGCTGTTAGTGTCAAGCGTGTTTTGGTTGTGGAAGATCAACCTTCTAACCAAATTTTGATCGCGGAGTTTTTGGAGTCTGAAGGGTACAGGGTTGAGCTAATTTGTGATGGTTCTGCCATGTTGGAGGCGATTCACTCGCCTTTAGTGACGGTAAGTTCACTGCCCGATTTGATTTTGATGGATATTCAGCTGCCTGATGTGGAGGGGTTTGAATTGATCCGGCAGCTAAAAGCTCATGCACTTTGGCAACGGGTGCCGGTGATTGCGGTGACGGCGATGGCGATGCCGGGAGATCGTGAGCGATGTCTTCAAGCCGGTGCGGATGGCTATTTAAGCAAACCGCTTAATCTGGATCGCGTGTTTTCAACAGTGCGTTCTTTTGCCGGCTCAACTTAATATAGAGCCGAAGCGAACTATCTCATGGCTTAAAGGCACAAGTGGCCGGCCAAACTGAATCAGGGGCATCTAAATTAATTATTAATGATTAAGAGTTTAAAAGTATCACGGGAGAGTTTTAAATTCTTGCACCTGTCCTGCAATGCCAATTTTTTCTCAATTTTATGTTAAGTAACCAGCCCTGCATTCTGCTTGTTGATGATGAGCCGAGCAATTTATATTTATTAGAAGAATTGCTGCAATCAGAAGGGTATGCCACCCTTTTGGCCGAATCAGGGTTCAAAGCGCTAGAACTGGCAAAGACCTCTTTGCCGGCAATGATTTTGCTAGATGTGATGATGCCGGATATGGATGGGTTTGAGGTGTGCCGGCGTTTGCGCGAAGATGTGAATTTACAAACGGTGCCGGTGATTTTTTTAACCGCGCTTGATGATGACGATTCTCGTCTCAGGGGATTAGAGATGATGGGAGATGACTATATTGCAAAGCCGGTTAAAAGTACGTTGCTGTTAAAAAAAATTGCGAGTGTATTGCACCTAAACCAAATGCGAATGCAGCAATCGCAAATCCAAATCGGGCAGCAAATGAAGGAAAAAAGTCAACGAAATATGGCAGCAGCTTGGCAAATCAATCAAGCGCTTACGGAAAAATTTCGGCTTTTTGTCCCCGAACAATTTCTCCAACGTATTGCGCCGCGTGGTGTGGAATCGATTGAGTTGGGAAATGCGAAGGAGGAAGAATTATCGATTGTCTTTTGCGATATTCGCGGCTTTACGGCTATTGCAGAATCCCAACAAGCGATTGATACCTTTAACTGGTTAAATGCGTTTTTTACGCAGATGAATCAAGCCATTTCCTCCCATTTTGGCTTTATTGATAAGTTTTTGGGCGATGCAATTATGGCAGTTTTTGACCGGGAAGGACAGCACGCGCAAGATGCTTTGAATGCGGCAGTTATGATGCGGCAAAACCTGCGCGAGTTTAATGCTAGCCGGGATTTATTTAATTTAAAAGAGCCGGTGAATATTGGGATTGGGCTACACACCGGCAGGGGTTTGATCGGCACACTTGGGGCGGATTCTCGCATGGACTCAACCGTCATTGGTGATGTGGTGAATACGGCGTCTCGGTTGGAAGATTTGACAAAAGTTTATGGATGCCAGGTGATTGTTAGTGATGCTGCAATTGCTCAGTTAAATCAACCAGAGTTTTTTCATTTACGCTGGATTGATCGCGTCGCGCCGCGTGGCAAGCAGCAAGCGATTAATATCTACGAGGTACTAGGTTCGCAAACCCATCCCCTTGATGAGGCGAAGATCCTGTCGTTGCCGGCATTTGAGATGGGAATTCAATCATGGCAGCAGGGAAACTTCCCGCTTGCTTTAGCATCTTTTGAAGATATTTTTAATAAAAATAGGATAGATAGCGTTGCGGCGCTTTACATTCGACGCTGCGAGTCTCGCTTAAGTTCACTACCGCCAGATTTCGAGCAAAGTGGGTCGACGTGGGATGGACTGTCGGTGGGGTAAACAAACTCATCAGTTTGCCACTACAAATGTGTTTAAGGCAATGAGATCGGCTGCTTTTAAAGGCGCTGAGAGATAAGCTTGATAAATTATTATCTTTGACTTTCGGTTGTGGCCAGCCGTAAATACACAACATCAATATTTACTTGTCACAATAGTAATAGAGACTACTCGACAGTCCGTAAAGTCATAGAGACAATACGGACTTTCTTAGCCAATCACAACACAAGCATATTCAAGAGGTTTAAAAATGGCAACTCTCCAACAGCGCCGACCTGAAAATATCGCTGGCGATTTTTATGTTGACACTACCTGCATTGATTGCGATACGTGCCGATGGATGACTCCGGAGGTGTTTCACAGTGCCGGTGATCAGTCAGCAGTTTATCACCAACCCACTGACGAAGCCGAAAGATTGAAAGCGATGCAAGCACTTTTGGCTTGTCCGACCGCTTCTATAGGCACGGTTGAGAAGCCAAAAGATATTAAAGAAGCACAGCAAAGTTTTCCCATCCCCGTTACAGAAAATATTTACCATTGTGGCTACCATGCTGAAGATTCTTATGGGGCAGCAAGTTACTTAATTACCCGACCAGAAGGCAATATTTTGGTTGATTCTCCTCGGTTTTCCCCGCCGTTAGTCAAGCGCATAGAAGCAATGGGAGGGATTGACTATTTGTATCTCACTCACCGAGATGACGTGGCAGATCATCAGAAGTTTCACGAACATTTTGGATGTGAGCGAATTTTACATCAAGATGAGATCAATGCCGGCACTCGTGATGTGGAAATTCAATTGGCTGGATTTGAGCCGTTAGAATTAGCAACAGATTTGTTAATTATTCCCGTTCCAGGTCACACGAAAGGTCACACGGTTTTGCTGTACAAAAACAAGTTTCTCTTCACCGGCGATCATCTTGCTTGGTCTGCGGATCGCAACCATCTAATTGCTTTTCGCAATGCCTGCTGGTACTCGTGGCCAGAATTGCTTCAGTCAATGCGCCGGCTGACTGAGTATGAGTTTGAATGGGTGCTTCCCGGTCATGGCCGCCGGTTTCATGCAGATAAAGAGGGTATGCGGCAAGAGATGCGGCAATGTATTGCTTGGATGGAAAGGCAATAGAAAAAGCCGGCATTATAAATAAGGTGGTAATTCTAATTGCATTTGGTAGTTAAACAGGTATTTAACTATCAAAATTTTAATGAATATATTTTGTCAAATACCCATTCAAGATAAATTGTTGAAAAACTCAATGGACTTACCCTCTATAAAATTGTATGGTATGGAAGGGAGGTATTTTTAATTTATACTGGTTCATCTTATCCGGTGAGTTTGATGCCAAAACTATTTATCTGGGCTTTAGTCTTGTTGTGTGGTAGCCTCTTTACTGTCTGTGACTCTTTAAGCGCAAATTGGGGAAAGACTGGGGACTTGAAAAGTATCGCGATTGTTTGTCTGCTTTCCCCAACTACCTACCTGTGTTTTGGGTTTTTAAATCAAAAAATTAAACTCGGTGTTGCCGGCTCTTTAGTGAATCTAATTATTGTCATTGGGACTGTTTTAGTGGGAACCTTCTATTTTCACGAAATGTTGAGTAGAACTCAAATGTTAGGATTGGCTTTTGCGTGTCTTGCTATTGTTTTACTGAGTGCTTAAAAGCAAATTTAGCTAATATAGAAGCGATTGAAACCGCAGCTACACAAACTAAGTCCGCCGACGCGGACTTAAGATTTGTCTAACCGCGATTGATTTTGAAAAGCTATTTTGACCGCGTAATCTCAACGGTAATTTTACCGCCAAAGTCAGGGATGGGGGCAGCCGGCTTGCTTAAACGAACTTGGACTTGTTGCACCTGCGCCGGTTCCAAACTTGCCTCTGCGATCGCATCAACTAATCGCTCGATTAAGGCAAATTTAGAAGTTTTTACTAAGTGCTGGATGGTAGAAATTACGCTGCGATAATCGAGGGTGTCTTCGATGTGATCACTTTTGCCGGCGACTGCTAAATCCACCCAAAGTGTGATGTCCACTTCAAACCATTGACCCAGAACTTGTTCCTCTGGCAGGTAGCCGGTATATCCATAACATTTGATGCCGGTGAGTTGAATTGAATCCATTAACTTGTTACTCCACTACAGTTGTCTGCCAATTATCTACCGAGGAGAGTTCCTTTGCCTCCAACCCAATCAAATCTTGAATGTGATTCGAGATTGTTATTGTAAGTGGGACTGAAACGCAAAGTTGTAAAGCAAATTTAAATCACTGCAATTTTTCACCACCCATGTGAGTTATTAGTTGTTCGTTGCCTGTTGTGCCAGTAAAGTGATGGATGAAGGATAAAAAATTAACGATTAATTGCCTTGTTTTTATTATTCATTACTTATTATTTTATTTTTTCTAGCTGATTTTTGAATTTAAACTCCTCCGATAAACTCAGAAAATGCTAACAATTTTATGCAGTTTATTGGGCATTTAAAGTTTTTTGTCAAAGGGTGATTTATGACTCATTTTTATATTAGATGAGCGCTTTTTTTCCAAATGATGGATAAGCGCTCACCAAAAATAAAACAGCGTTTTCTACAAATCTTTGTGCGTGAAAGGTTTAGCATCCTTGCCAGAATAAGTGGCCGCAATATGCCCGTCACCGGCAACTTTATATTTATACGTGATTAATCCTTCTAAACCCACCGGCCCGCGAGGTGGCATTTGTTGGGTGCTGATTCCAACTTCCGCACCGAAACCGTAACGAAATCCATCAGCAAAGCGTGTGGAACAGTTATGAAAAACACCGGCAGCATCCACTTGATTTAAAAATGTCTCAGCGGCGGCGGCATCTTCAGTAGCAATCGCATCCGTATGTTTGGAGCCATAAGTATTGATATGGTCAATTGCCTCTGCCAAAGAATCCACAATTTTAATGGATAAGATTAAATCGCTGTATTCAGTTGACCAGTCTGCTTCCGTTGCCGGCACAACATTGATAAACTCGCGGCTGCGCTCATCTCCGCGTAATTCAACATTCCGTTCTTGCAACGCCTTGGCAACTGCTGGCAAAAATTCAGCAGCAATTTCTTGGTGAACCAATAACGTTTCTATGGCATTGCAAGCAGCCGGGTACTGAGTTTTTGCATCCACTGCAATGGTTACCGCTTTTTCAATATCTGCGGCTTTATCCACATAAAGATGACAAATTCCATCCGCATGACCCAGCACTGGAATACGAGTATTTTCCTGTACAAATCGCACAAAAGAATTAGATCCTCTGGGAATAATTAAATCCACATACTCATCTAGCTTCAGCAACGCTTGAATTTCTTCTCTTGT
The DNA here is from genome assembly GCA_019359355.1 of Microcoleus vaginatus WJT46-NPBG5. GTDB lineage: Bacteria > Cyanobacteriota > Cyanobacteriia > Cyanobacteriales > Oscillatoriaceae > FACHB-68. The sequence goes on from JAHHHM010000012.1 coordinate 175,298, forward strand.
TGTCAACAATTGCACTGCATCTGATTTAACTGCGGTTGTCGATAAACCTTGATGAATTGCTTTCACTAACGCTTGACAAGAGCGCACTGCTTCCTGTCCACCTTTGAGGATGACACCGTTGCCAGATTTAAGTGCGAGGGCGGTAATTTGAATTAATGCGTCGGGACGGGCTTCAAAAATGACACCCACCACTCCCAAAGGACAAGTGATGCGTTTGAGGATTAACCCTTCATCAAGCTGCCGGTGAATTTGAACAGCACCCACCGGATCGGGCAATTTACCCACATCTCGCACACCGGCGATCGCTCCTTTGAGCTTCGTCTCGTCCAATTTCAGCCGGCTGTAAAGTGGTTTAGCAATACCGGCCATCTCTGCGGCTTCGCAATCTGCTGCATTCGCTGCCAAAATATCGCCGGCAGCCGCTTCTAAAGCCTGGGCAATCGCTTCAATCGCTTGGTTTTTCGCTTCGGTGGAGAGAATTGCCAGCTGGCGTGCAGCTTGACGCGTCTGCTGAGCGATCGCTGTCAGAGGAAGAGAAGCTATCGGAGTAGTGGTCATGGTTTTGAATCAAACGCCAAAGTTTCGCCAAAATATTGGCTGCTCTTTCAATCGTAGTGCAACCTGTACAGAAATCAGCCAAGCTGCCTTTTGCCAGTTCTTTGTGGGGGGTGCCGGCCAAGTTAGAGGGTGAGTTGATCGGGCGCGGGGATGCCGGTTATGCGTTTGGATCGGATCTGAAGGTACAAGATCGGACTGGGTTAATGTATTTGCGTTATGCGTCTCGTTTCGCGCCAGTTGGGAATTTCTTCTTTGGCATGAAACGAGTTAAAAGCCTGATTGGGGGGCAAGTGGGTACTTTGGGTTGGTTCCGTCGCGGTGTCGCACCGTGGATGGATTTGATACAGATGAATAGTGAAAGCGGCACGGTGGTGAATAGTTACCATCGTTTCTGGTCGTTTGTGGTGGGTGCCGGTGCGATCATACTCGGTGTTGTTGTAGCAGTGGTTTTAGCCGGCAGCGTTTAATTTCAATTGTGCCGGCAAAGCCGGTTCATTCTCCCGTTTTCTTAAGGAAACGGGTTTTTTTTGAAAAAGTTACGAATTATGAGTTATTGATGGTTAGTTCTGACATCCTTTGCCTTGTTTGGTACACCACTCAAAATTCTTTATGTCTTACGAACAAGAGAAACAAGTTGCCATTGAAGCTGCAATTGCGGCGGCGAAACTGTGTGAGCAAGTCCGCGCTGCAATCCTGGCAGCGATGGAAAAAAGCGACAAAAGCCCGGTGACAATTGCTGATTATGGTTCTCAGGCGGTGATTTGCAAGGCGATCTCTGAGGCGTATCCCGACGATCCAGTTGTGGGTGAGGAGGATGCCGCCCAACTTCGAGAGCCGGCGATGGCGGAGAATTTAACAAAAATCACAAATTACGTCAAAGAATTAATTGCCGACGCAACACCTGAGCAAGTGCTGGACTGGATTGATCGGGGCAATGGCACGGTAGCGCCGCGTTATTGGACACTCGACCCGATTGATGGCACGAAAGGGTTTTTACGTCAAGATCAATATGCGGTGGCAATCGCGCTAGTGGAAGCCGGTGATATAAAAGTAGGGGTTTTGGCTTGCCCTGCGCTGCCGGTGGAAGGCGGCGAAACCGGGGCGCTATTTGTAGCAGTACGAGGTGAAGGGGCACAGATGATGCCACTTGCCGGCGGTGAATTGCGCCCAATTCAGGTAATGAGTGCCGGCAATGTCAGCAATTTCTGCTTTGTGGAGAGTGTGGAAGCGGCACACAGCGATCAGTCGCGGCAAGATGCAGTAGCAAAGGCGGTGGGCATTACTGCGCCCTCTGTGCGGATGGATTCTCAGGCGAAGTATGGGGCGGTGGCGTGTGGGATGGCGACACTTTACTTGCGCTTGCCGTCGCCGAAGACGCCAGATTACCGGGAGAATATTTGGGATCACGCTGCCGGTGCGATTGTGGTGGAAGAAGCCGGTGGACGTGTCACAGATATGTATGGCATTCCCCTAAATTTTTCTGAAGCAACCAAGATGGTGAATAACCAGGGTGTCGTTGTCAGTAATGGGGCGATTCACGACGCAGTGTTAGAGGTGTTTCGGGAGAAGATGCCGTAGTATTGCAAGAATAATGAAGAGAATTTAAAGCCTGCCGGTGTCGGTTTCTTGAGAATTCATCTGTGAAACTAGATGCCGGTGGGTTGAACTTCCACTAAATTTAGGACTTCTGCAGTTAATGGGAGTTGCTTATCTTGAAGCATTTAACATCTATTTATTTCCCTGCACTTCTAAGGTTGAGATTCTTCTGCCAACTTTCTTACCTCTTCAACCGGCAAGTTTAACGCCTCAGCAATGAACTCCAAACTCGATCCCAACTGAAGCATTCGCCGCAATATCTCTAATTTGCTAATCTGCTTCCCTTCTTCCACGCCTTCCTGCTTGGCTTCTTGATAAACTCTGGTTTGTTTAAACTCACTTAATCCCAACATTTGCTCAATCTCCTCCAGGCTTAACTGCGGCAACTTGTAGAGCATATCTGAGAAATTAACCGCTTTTAAGTATCCAACATCTCTCCTTTTCGCCGGCACTTCTTTTAAGGTTGAGATTCTTCTGCCAACTTTCTCACCTCTTCAACCGGCAAGTTTAACGCCTCAGCAATGAACTCCAAACTCGATCCCAACTGAAGCATTCGCCGCAATACCTCCAATTTGCCAATCTGCTTCCCTTCTTCCACGCCTTCCTGCTTGGCTTCCTGATAAACTCTGGTTTGTTTAAAATCACTTAGTCCCAACATTTGCTCAATCTCCTCCAGGCTTAACTGCGGCAACTTATAGATGATGATCGTTTCTATTAATTGTAGAATATCTTGCTGGCGTGACTCATCTGTTAACTGCTGCCTTGTCTGAGAAACTAAGCGCCGCGCCTGTTCCCCTGCACTTTCTTCAGATTCAACAATTAACTTGAGCATTCCCAAGCCGAGAGAATTCTCTGCTGTTTCTAGCTCATTTAAATACACCCGCGTCACCCGCTGACTGGTGAACAATTCCCCAAATTGCAGCGTTTGTTCCACTTCAAAAATTCGAGCTGGATAAATCACAACTGTGTGCCAGGGATTTGTTTTGGGTTTGTATTGTGATAAGTATAGAAAAATTTCCCCAAACAAGCGGAAGTAAAAGTCTGGATCGCGGTAAAATTGGATTTCGACAAAGTAAATTGGGTGTGCCGGCTCCTCATCTATCGGACAAAACAAGCCATCTAAGCGAAAGGCAAGTTGCTTAATTTCTACCGATGTAAACTGATACGCATCCGCCTCTGCCGGCTCCCGTCCAATCAGTTCAAAGAAACTGCTTGGTAAAAGTTGAAATAATCGATAAAAAATAGAATCTGTTCTCATTATAATTTTTGATAATTTTTACAGCCTATCAAGATTCTATAGCCCGCTCAGGGGGTGCATCCCAGATTTGCGAAAATATTAGTAGTGGGAGCATCTTGCTCCCTAAAATCAGCAGCGGGCAAGATGCCCGCACTACAAATTTACAAAAATGGGATGCTCCCCGCGCCGGCGGGCTTTGCTTGTGTAGATGCAATTTTAATTATCCGAATTATCCCTTTCCTGCTTCTGCTTTGCCAACTGAGCTTTTGCTTTTTGCCACATCGCTTCTAACTCATCTAAGGTATAATCAGTTAGTGGTCGTTCTGCAAAAACTTCCATTTTTGAAAAGCGCTGGGCAAACCGCAAATTAGTTTCCTGCAAAGCTTCAGATGGATCTAAATCATACCACCGGCCTAAATTAATCAAGACAAATAAAATATCCCCTAATTCTGCCTGCTGATGGGCTTTATCTTCATGTTCGAGTGCATATTTAAATTCGCCTAACTCTTCCTGAAACTTTTCCCAAACGCCTTCAACATTTTCCCACTCGAAACCAACACCGGCAGCTTTCTCAGAAATCTTCAGTCCCGCCATTAGCGGTGGCAATGTTTTGGCATACCGGCTCAGTTTAGAAGCAAAACTTGGCTTCTGTTCAGTTTCACCTTTTTCTGATGCTTTGATTTCTTCCCAATTTTGACGAACTTCATCAACACTGTTAACTTCTACATCACCAAACACATGAGGATGCCGGCGAATTAATTTTTCTGTGATGCCGGCAGCCACCTCAGCGAATGTAAAATCACCCGATTCGCCGGCAATTTGCGCTTGCAGCACCACTTGCAACAGCAAATCGCCTAATTCTTCGACAATTGCCTTTTTATCGCCACTGCGAATTGCATCTACTACCTCATAAGCTTCTTCGATCACATAAGGTATCAAAGTTTCCGGCGTTTGCTCTAAATCCCAAGGACAACCGCCATCAGGCGATCTCAACTTGGCAACAACTTCAATCAACTTTTGTAAGGCTGTGAGAGTAACGCAATCAGATGCAGCCGGTTCGGGTGTTTGAGGGTTAGACATGAGAGAAAACTCCAAGACTTATTAATAATTCTTAACTAAATTGGCTGCCGCTGCCAACAAACTTTTATCAAAAGACCTTGTTAATAATTAATCTATAAGTTTCATAAAAAATTGCCTTTGCCTTATATTTTATTTTTTGTAATAAAATTTTAATGAATAAATGTTTTGCTAAACGCGAAAGCCCCCAAATTAACGGCACCTATTGTTAATATATCCGCGCTCATCTGCGTTTATCTGCGGACGCAGGTGGAACTTGAATGACGAGCAAAGCACATTCCAGTTTCACCTGCGGAATCTGCGGTTAAAAATCAAAACAAAATTTTGCAACAACCCTAAATTATCAACCTAAAAAATAGCCAACTTAAATTTTAGACCGGCCTTTAGATGGCCGGCGCTTGTTCTCACTTGCAGGACGCCGACGTTTTTTAGAATTCGCCGCAGGAAACAGCCAACCCATCAGCCCATACTTTTTAATCCGCTTGTAAGCTGAACCGACCCAATCGCTGAGGTAGTGGCTCATCGAGCCTAATTCCAAACCGGCATAAAGCGCAATCCATTCAGCATAATAAAGTTTGAGTGATTGCAGAAGAAAGTCAGCAACCATGTCCCAAGTCCAAGACCAACCCCAAAACTGCTGACCGGCTAATAACACCAGCATCACCACAATCCCCACACAGCCGGCGAGATAAAGCAGCCGCAGCGCCGATCCAATCAGTGGCCCATGAGACAAAAACGACCGATGGCGCAAACTGTTTTGGTAAGGCAACCAAATCCAGCGCAGCCATCCCCAACGCTGAAACTGCCGCGAGTAAATGTCTAAATCTGGGCCAAACATCAGGCCACTGAAGAAAAAGCCACCGGCAACCAGCAAGGTGAGATTGCCACTCCGGGTTTGCGCGAACGTCAGGCCGGCAACCACCGGCAAAGTCCACAAGGTAATACGGTCATGGGTGCGACCAGAGGGCATTCAGGATTTAGGATAAGGGAATGGGGATGGGGGTAGAAAATGCCCATTTTAAATCAGTTTGGCTGATTGATTTATTTTCTACAAGGTGCTACCATAGTATTCTATGAGAAACCCGGGCGGTTAACTCAGTGGTAGAGTATCTGCCTTACAAGCAGAGAGTCACTGGTTCAAGTCCAGTACTGCCCATGCAGTCAATTTTAATAAAATCAGAAACTGTAGAAGCGTGTCACAGGGATATTTGTGACATTTGTCAAAAGTTTCCGAGATGTGAACTTCCCGGACGTTGAACACTAAGCTTCAAAGTTATAATTTCTGCTGGGCAAAGAAGGGAGTCAAGTGTGCTGGTCTTTACCCAAATAATAATCTCATAAAAAGTAGGGAAATCCGAATCACTGCCGGTGGGGCAATCCCTGAAGCAAAATCAGGCGTCAGCCTACAAAATCGATCATAATCGGGACTGAGCGGTAAAGTTTAGCAGTCAGCCGGCGAAGCGCTATAGGCTGAAAGCAGAAAACTCAACTCAGTCCTCAGTCTTTAAGTAGTAACCAAAACAAGAGCTATGACAATGCTGGAACAGGGCACTATCACTATTCATACCGAGAATATTTTTCCCATTATCAAGAAGTCCCTTTACTCTGATCACGAAATCTTCTTGCGGGAATTAGTCTCGAATGCCGTTGATGCCATCCAAAAACTGAAAATGGTTTCCCTTGCCGGCGAACTCAGCGGCGAGTTGGAAGAACCAAAAATTCAGATTACTCTCGACAAAGAGAAGAAAACCTTAGCCATCTCCGACAACGGCATCGGTATGACGGCTGAGGAGGTGAAAAAATACATCAATCAAGTCGCCTTCTCTAGCGCTGAAGAATTTATTCAAAAATACAAAGCCGGCGACGAACAGCCGATCATCGGTCATTTTGGCTTGGGTTTTTATTCCTCCTTCATGGTGGCGAAACACGTCGAGATTGATACGCTTTCCTATAAAGAAGGCGCTCAAGCGGTACACTGGTCTTGCGACGGTTCCCCAACTTTTCAATTAGAAGAATCGTCCCGCACCACTCGCGGCACCACCATTACCCTCACGCTTCAAGATGAAGAGGGAGAATATGCGGAACCGGCTCGTATTAAGCAACTGGTAAAAACCTATTGCGACTTCATGCCGGTGCCGATTGAACTTGATGGCGAAACCATCAACCGGCAAAAAGCTTTGTGGCGGCAATCTCCCAGCAGTCTCACCAAGGAAGACTATTTAGAATTTTACCGCTACCTCTACCCATTCCAAGAAGAACCGTTGATTTGGGTGCATTTAAACACGGATTATCCCTTTCTCGTCAACGGCATTCTCTACTTCCCGAAACTCAAACCTGATGTCGATGTTACCAAAGGACAGATTAAACTGTTCTGTAATCAGGTTTTTGTTAGCGAACACTGTGAAGAAATTATTCCTAAATTCCTGCTGCCCATGCGGGGGGTTATTGATAGCCCAGATATTCCTTTGAATGTCTCCCGCAGTGCCTTGCAAATGGATCGAACCGTTCGCAAAATTGCCGATTTTATTGCAAAGAAAGTTGCGGATCGCCTCAAAGAACTTTACCGCGACAGCAAAGAGGAATATATCCATTGCTGGCAAGATATTGGCACCTTCGTTAAATTCGGCTGTCTCAACGATGATAAGTTCAAAAAACAAGTCGAAGATATTATTATCTTCCGCAGTACAGCCGAACTAAATGCCGGCACCGGCAGCGATACACCAGCAGTGGAAGTGCAATCTGAAGAAGGCGACGTTTGGCAACAAGTGAACCCCTCATCTAACTCTGCCGGTGGCCCTTCTTATACCACGATTAAAGAATACCTGGAACGCAATAAAGAGCGCCATGAAAACCGGGTATTTTATTGCACCGATGAAGTTAACCAAGCAACTTACGTGCAACTGCACAAGAACCAAGGTTTAGAAGTCCTATTTATGGACTCCTTCATCGATCCTCACTTCATCAGCTTCTTGGAAAGAGAGTATCAAGATGTTAAATTCTCTCGCGTAGACTCCGAACTCGACGACAAGCTGATTGAGAAGGATAAAGCCTCTGAAATTGTCGATCCCACAACCAACAAAACCCGCAGCGAACAGATTAAAGATTTGTTCCAAACTGCTTTAAATAAGCCGAAACTGACAATTCGCACGGAAGCGTTAAAGTCAGACGATGCGAAAGGTACACCGCCGGCAATGGTGCTTTTGCCAGAATTTCTGCGCCGGCTGCGGGATATGAATGCCTTGATGCAACAACAAGAATTGTCGCAATTCCCAGAGGAACATATTTTGGTGATCAATACAGCTCACCCGATGATCCAAAACCTGGGAAATATCAGCCAAGGCAGCATTATTCAAGGTGAAGGACAATCTCCCTCTGGCGAATTGGCTAATATGATTTGCCATCATGTCTATGATTTGGCGCTGATGGCTCAGAAAGGCTTTGATGCTGAAGGGATGCAAAATTTTGTTGAGCGCTCTAACAAACTGTTAACGAGCCTGACAGAACGCGCTGCCGGTGTCTAATAGGGGCATGGGGCATAGGGGATAGGGCATGGGGGTAGTTAAGAGTTCAGGGATGAGGTACAATTTCCCACTCTTCCCCTCTCCCCCTCAGCATTCATAACTAAAAAGAGTGGGTTACAATGGGAGGTTGCACACATAGGAAGGATGATTAGGAGTTGCGATGGCACGCAAATGTCAACTGACCGGCAAACAGGCAAATAATGGTTTTGCAGTTTCTCACTCCCACCGGCGCACCCACAAACTGCAAGAAGTCAATTTACAGTGGAAGCGAATTTGGTGGCCCCAAGCCAACCGCTGGGTGAAATTGCGGCTTTCCACTAAGGCGATTAAAACTTTAGAACACAAAGGCTTACAGGCTTTTGCGAAGGAAGCCGGTTTGGATCTGCGGAAGTTTTAAAGCACTGGGGATAGAGCACTGGGGGCGAGATATTGAAAAGTTTTTTCTCCCCCTCTCTCCCTCTTCCCCTAGTCCCTAGTCCTTAGCCTCTCTCTTTTCACGCTTCATCCTTCATTTTTTCAATTTCTAAGGCAGCTTTCACGCGCTCATACTCCGCCTCAACTTGCAATGCCAGCGCCGAAGCTTCTGCTAAGCTGCCGGCACGTCCCATCGATTCCAGCTGGTTGCAAAGTTCAAAAAGAGTTAGCGCACCGACAGTCCCGCTGGTCGATTTTAAAGAGTGAGCTGCTGTTCTCAATACCGGCGCATCGTCTGCGCTGATTGCGTCGCTGATAGATTGTAGCAATGCAGGGACATTTTCCAGGTAAAGATCAATTACCTCAACTAAGGCGTCGATTTCCCGTAAGGATTGCAACATTTTGGCATCAAGGACTGCCGGCATTTGGGATTCATCCATGCTGTCGTCTTCTATCTTTTGACCAAACACTTCGTAATCCCCCTCCCCAACAACCGAAGCAGTCTCTGCGGGCTTGGAATAAGGCTGGCACTTGGCTAAAGCTTGCACCAGTTCATCTACCCGAATTGGCTTGCTGATATAGTCATCCATGCCGGCCTTAATGCACGCTTCTCGATCGCCCTGCATGGCGTTCGCTGTCATCGCAATAATTCGAGGACCCTTAGCCTCAGGCCATTCCAGACGAATATGACGGGTGGCGGCCATCCCATCCATTTCAGGCATCTGGACATCCATCAAGACCACATCATAGGGCTGCCGGTGCAGGGCGTCAAGCACTTCCAACCCATTGCCGGCCATATCTGCCCGATACCCCATCCGCTGTAAAGTGAGCAAAGCCACCTTCTGATTAACCGGATTGTCCTCAGCTAAAAGAATCCGCAAAGGTCGTAATTCTCCAAGATCGGGCGAGATCGCACCCATTTGCCAGGGTCGAGAAGATTCGAGACGCTGCCCGCCAAAAATGCCTATTAGAACATTATATAAGTGAGATTGTTTGATTGGCTTGCTCAAAATGGCTGCGAACTCAACACCGGCAGCCGGAAAATCGATTTCTTGCCGGCCTAAAGAAGTCAGCATTACCAAGGGCAAAGCATTGTTACCCGCGATGCGGCGGATTTGTTTAGCCAAAGTCAAACCATCCATTTCTGGCATCTGCATATCCAGAATCACCAAATCAAACGACTCTTCTTGTTTGAGCAGGTTCAAAGCAATTGCACCCGATTCAGCAACTTCAGTCAGCATTCCCCACGATTGCGCCTGTAGGGTCAAAATCTGCCGGTTCGTGGAATTATCATCCACAATCAGCAGCCGTTTGCCGAGCAGTTGCGGTTGAAAGTCGGCAAGATTAATCACAGAGGAAGTTTCAACGGCAGTCGCCTTCACCGTGAAATAAAACGTAGAACCTTTGGAGTTTAAACGATCCAGTTGTTGCTTAATTCCAAATATTTCTGAGTCGCCATCGCGCTCCCTCAATTCAAATTCATCAGGGGGATTGCCGCCTAAAGCGCCCCGACTCTCCACCCACATTTGACCTCCCATCATTTCGCTCAAACGCTGGCTGATCACCAAACCTAGTCCTGTGCCGCCATAGTGGCGAGTAGTGGAGGAATCTATCTGGGTAAACGACTGAAACAGGCGTTCCATGCGGTCACCAGGAATGCCAATGCCGGTATCTTTGACGGCGAATACAATTGAATATTGAGAGTTTTCTTCTTTCTTTATTTTTAATTCTTCAGGCTCTATTTTTTGAGCAATGACTAATACCACCACCTCACCTTTGTTGGTGAATTTAACGGCATTACTCAGCAAATTGACCAAGATTTGCCGCAGCCTGGTGACATCTCCCATAATCGCGAGTGGGGTTTCTGGAGAAATTAAATAAGCCATTTCCAGATGTTTTTCCGCAGCTTTGGAAGCAAGCAGATCGATGGATTCTTCAATACAAGAGCGCAAGTTAAAAGGTTGCTGTTCGAGTTCCATCTTTCCGGACTCAATTTTAGAAAAGTCCAGAATGTCGTTAATGATGGTAAGCAGGGCGTCGCCACTGCTGCGGATGGTTTCCACAAAGTCTCGCTGTTCGGGCATCAGGGGCGTGTCGAGCAGCAAGCCGGTCATGCCGATTACCGCGTTCATGGGGGTTCGGATTTCATGGCTCATGGTGGCGAGAAATTCGCTTTTTGCGCGGGTGGCGGCAAGGGCTTGATCGCGTGCTCTGGCCAAGTCTTCGGCATCTTTCTGGCGCTCAAGTTCGCGCCCAATCCACTGAGCCATAAGCTTTAACAGTTCTTTGTCTACGGCTCTAAAGGGTCTGTGGAGTGGGTTAGAATTCCAGAAGCTGAGGGTGCCGTAAACTTTGCCGGCTACTATGACGGGCGTGCCCAGATATGCTTCTTGATCGAATAAGTTATTAGAGGGAGGCCGCTGCCACCGGGAAACCATGATGGATTCAAAGTAAAGCGGTTCTTTGTGGCCTACGGTTTCCAGGCAGTAAGTCTGCTCCAAATCGAAGACATCGCCTTTTTTGAGAAAATGGTTGGGCGACTGGCCGGCAATAATTTCATAGCGGTCATCTTCGATGAAAGCCAAAGCGCCGCATTCCATGCCAAATCGGTGGCATCCCATCGCCAGAAGTCCTTGGAGACGTTTTTCAAAGGTGAGCTTCCGGGCGGAGGTAACTTTGTATAATGCCCGAATCGACGCTTCACTTTCTCGCAATTCTTGTTCTGTTTGCTTGCGTTCGGTGATGTCGCGGGACATTGAGATAATTTCTTGTACGGTTCCGGTTTCCATGTCGCGGATGGTGCGGCTGGTGGTTTCAAACCAGACGTAATCACCGTCTTTGCGACGGATGCGGTAGCTGATTGTGTAAGTTACCGGCTGATGCCGTAAAGCCGTATAAGATTTATTAATTGATTTTAAATCTTGAGGATGGAAGAATTCATAAGCGGGCCGGCCAATCAGTTCTTCGGGTTCATAACCCAGTAGGGCGCGACAAGCCGGCGATGCGTAGAGAAACACTCCGTCGGGGCTGTGTCTGGCAATAATATCGGTGGAGTTTTCCGCCATCAGGCGATAGCGTTCTTCGGTCGTATGACGCTCATGTTGGAAACCTTCGATGGCTTCGAGCATTCCGTTGATTTTGTCAGCCAGACTGGACAGTTCATCGTTGCCGGTTGTTAAGACTCGCAACGAAAGATCGCCACGCTGGCCGATGTTGCTGACACTGCTGCTGAGGGATGCCAAGCGAGAAAGTACCAATTTTTCCACCAGCAACAGGGTAACCGCGCTAAATGCCAGCCCGACGCCTAAAAGGGAGAGGGTAAAATAGCGGACGTTAACTTTACCCTGCCGGTAGACGGTTCGGGGTAAATCGACTTGCAACAGCAGTGCCGGCTTGTTGTAGATGTCTTTGAGCAGGGTGTAGCCGGCGATGCGATCTTCACTCAAGGGTTCTACGATTGCCGGTTTTTCTTTTAACAAAGTGGCAATTGCACTCTGTAGTTGGGGCTGTGTGGTGCCCAGTTGGTTGGCTCTAACTTTTTCAACTTCGTACAAATTGAGAGACAACTGGGTTAGCTTAGCTAACTGCTTCAGTTCGCCGTCATTGAGGTAGCGGCCCATAATCAGAGTGCCACGAACCGGCCCTTTACGTTCACTGGTCAAAATTGGCTGTGAGGCAATCAATAATGGGCCTTCCGCCAACAGAATGATTCCAGATACCCAGGTTTCAGAATTCGCGTGTTTCAGCAGGGGACTGTTAGGAGACAGCTGTTTCTGCAAACTTTGGGAAATGCCGGTTTTTGTCTCGCGGTTCAGATCGAAGCCTTTGCTAAAAACAATGCGACCGGCACTGTCACTCAACACCACCACATTTAGTCTTAATTGTTTAAATGTGTCATCCCCAAAATTTGACTTGAGATAGTTCTCCTTAGAGGCCGGTTTTAATTTCTCTCTTCGGATAAAGGCGTAGGTGTCATCCCACGCAGCTTGATCTTGAGCGATTGTGTTCAACTTAGATATCTCGTTACCCAGCGTATCAACAGCGCGTGCTAGATCCTTGCGGACGCCTTGTTTTTCCAGTCTTTGGAAGTCACGCAGCAAAATCGTTGAAGCTGTGGCGTACAGAACGGCATTCAAAGTGATCAGCGCTGCGCCAACAATCAGCAAAGTCTTCTTACGAAGTTTCATGCACTTGCTCCTTCAGCGTAAGCTTCCGAAGTGGGCAGGATTGTTTCTCGATGCCGGTTGCGTCGGGGAATGTGACGCGCCCCGATCAGCATCAAATCAGGAATTACCGCTTTCATCCCTAAATCCGATTGAGGGGGAGAGGGGGAGAGGGGGAGAGGGGAAGAAAAATCTCTGATTTTTTGAAGTCGTGATATAACTTTTGAAAATTTTATGCGGTCGTTCCAATCCGAATTTAGCAAATTAGGCATATTGTCTGATAGGTGCGGTAGACGGGGGATTGCTTTGCTGGGCGACATATTAAGGATTCCCAATTTAAGGTCGCTATCCAAGATCGGTTCCACTAAAACCTTCACTTTCTGGGTGTGGTGATACCAGATGCCTGTCCCGCAACGGTTGCCGGCGACGCCCATAGGCGGAACCTTGGGGAACGCCACCTTTCCCCTGCCGGCGCTTGAGTCCGATCTGAGCTGTTATTACAACACGCTATCCCTATGTAAATGCATCTGTTGCGTGTTGTTACTATTATTCCCATGATCCGCCGGCTGTTTACATAAGCCGGTGGCTGCCTCTGACAATCTTTAATAACGTGAGTTCGGGTTAAGCAGAGGGAAGCAAATTGTGCTCAAGAGCAATGGAGGGCTTTTTAGGTTGGTGGCAATAGGCAATCAATCCACAAACGATATTGACCAAGCAGTTGACGGGACT
>JAHHHM010000008.1 GCA_019359355.1 Microcoleus vaginatus WJT46-NPBG5
CCGTCGGCAAAAATCATCGACATGGCAAAACAAGGCTTCTAGACTAAGCATGGGGTGGTCAGATGGGTTGAGAATTAGGCACTTTCAACTGTATCTGTTCCACCCCTCCTTATCCCGAACTCACGTTTTTTAAGCTTTTACGTCAACGACTGGGGATGAAATTTGGGGTAAAGCATTGCCTTAACCGGCTTCCCCGCCTGCAAATGTCGCTCAACCACCACCGGCACTTCTTCTGGGCGCACATGGCAGTACCAAACCTCATCGGGAGTTACCAGCACCATCGGCCCATTACCACATTGTCCCAAACAACTGCTGCCGGTGACGGCGACATCATCTGGGGTGTGGGATTGAAAACTCGCGAGTACCGCCGCCGCACCCTGCTTGCGACAGGTGCGGTTTTGGCAAACTAAGACATTTTTAGAAGATGTCATACACACAGGGTTGAACTTAAGAAATCCGAGGGAGGAATTAAATATTTAACTCCTTATCTTTGCTCCGCTTGCGCCCTTTCTAAGCAGGCTTGCAATGTTTCAGCTAAGTAGCGAACACGAGGTTCTAAAATGATGGTTTTGTGATGCCCTGGAATTTCTTGAACTTCTACGCCACCTGCTGCTATTTCACCCCAGCCTAACAAAGGTTCATAATACTTTGTAGTTGGTCTTTCAATTGCCCGTAAAAGAGTCACGCGTCCCGGATAAACTTGGGGCACATAATTAGTGGCAGCAACACGGTTTGCGATTTCGATTTTTTTGAAATGTTCGGGTAGCGGATCGGGCAAAGTTCGACCGATTAATTTGTAAAACTTTTTCCAAATTTTTTGAACGAATCCCTCAATTTTCCAGTAAACGCGGTCTGTAATGTAAAGTACCTTATCTTTGCGATTGAGTCGTGAAAGGTTCAGCCGGTGAATGTCAAATTGATAAGATTTCGGAGGAGTGCCTTTGCCAAAAGCCAAGGGACTGAAGGTATCGAAAACTGCGACTAAACCAACTTTGTGGCCACCCCGGACTAACTGCTGAGCCATTTCAAAGGCAATAATTCCTCCTAAGGAGTGGCCGGCTAACAGATATGGCCCTTCAGGCTGAACCGTGCGGATCTCCTTGATATAGTCAGATGCCATGTCCTCAACCCGCGTGTGGGGAGTCTGTTGGCCATCCACTCCCCGCGCTTGCAGCCCGTAAACCGGCTGATCCTTGCTCAGATAAGCCGCGACACCCTGGTAAGAAAGAACGTTGCCGCCAATGGCGTGGATGCAGAATAGAGGCGTTTTAGAACCGTTTGGCTGAATGGGTACGAGTGAGCGGATAGGCGCTGACGACTCTTCAGAGCGTAAAATATTTGCGAGTTGCTCAACCGTTGGGGCTTGGAAAAGGGTGGCTAGAGGCAACAGTTTATCGAATTTTTCTTGAATTTGATTGAATAGACGCAGCGCTAACAGCGAGTGTCCCCCTAATTCAAAGAAATTATCCTTAACGCTGATTGGTTTGACATGGAGCAGGCTTCCCCAAATTTCTATTAGTTTATGTTCTAAATTATCGCGGGGGGCAACGAAAGAATTTTCAGATTCGCTGCGATATTCGGGTGCCGGTAATGCTTTGCGGTCAATTTTACCATTGGGTGTTAATGGCACACTTTCCAGCAGCACAAATGCTGAGGGCACCATGTAATCTGGCAGCTTTTCTTTGACAAAATCGCGCAATTCACTGAGTAGTGCTGAGTCAACCGTTCCGAACTCAGGACTGGGGACAATATAAGCAACTAAACGTTTCTCTCCCGGTATATCTTCACGGGCAATCACCACACTCTGCCGGACATTAGGATGCTGGCATAATACTGTCTCAATTTCCCCTGGCTCAATTCGGAAACCCCGGATTTTTATTTGATGATCAGCGCGACCAGCAACTGCTATATTTCCATCCGGTAAGTATCGTCCTAAGTCTCCGGTTTTATAGAGCCGGTCTGAGGAGATATTTGTAAATGGATTGGTGATAAATCGCGAGGTGGTTAACGATTCATCTCCCAAGTATCCTTGAGATAAATAAGAGGTGCGGATGTATATTTCTCCAATTTCTCCCATTCCTGCAAGTCTGTTAGAGGAATTTAAAATTAGTAGTTGCACATCTTGGATGCCATATCCCAAAGGAATTCGAGACTGAGTGCGTGATTGAGGAATTATGAAATTTTCTGGCTGAGGGGTTGCTGTGTTTGTATGTTCTTTTAGTTGCTGATTTGGAACGATATAATACCCCATTGCTTGCGGAGTTTCTGTGGCTCCATAGAAGTTCACGCAAGTAACATTTGGGGCTAAATTTCGCAATTTTTCAACATTACGAGTCGTTAATATGTCACCTCCGAAGAAGGCATAACGCAGGTTTGTTAGCTGTTGGGGTTGAGAAGTTTCTGTTAACAGCACTCCCATTGCCGGTGTTAAGTGGCTGATGGTGATATGCTGCTGCTTCATCCACTCGCCTAACTTGCCGGGTGTTCCAATTTCTTCTGGGGAGGGAATGCACAGGGTTGCGCCTAACCATAGGGGTGTGAAAATGTCGCGCAGCAAGGGATCGTGGGCAAGTCCAGATAGCACGCTGAATCGATCTGATTCATTTAAATTAAAGGTTTGGGCGTGCCATTGCAGGAAGTGGGAAAGCGGCTTATGGGTGCCTAAGATGCCTTTGGGTTTGCCGGTTGAGCCGGAGGTAAAGGCGATATAAGCTAAGTCGTTGGGGTTAATTTTTGCTTGGGGATTTTCTGTTGAATAATCCTTTAACAGTTCACCGATTTGAGCGGCTGATTCAGGTAGATTCAACCGGCACTGGGTTGATAATGTCCCAATAAAGGTTTCTAAAGAATCGGGAAGGTTTCCGCCGGTTGACATTTGCAGCCAAGCCTTCGGCTGAGCTAGCTTAACACAATCAATTAACCGCTCGGCGGGATATTTGGCATCGAGAATGACAAAGGCTGCGCCGGCTTTGAGAATTCCTAGCAACGCCACGACGATTGGGGCGCTACGATGTGCGTAAATTGCGACAACGTCTTGAGAACCAATGCCATGTTTTTGCAGGTAATTGGCGAGTTGGTTACTGATTTTATCGAGTTGTGAATAAGTCAGATTTTCTTGCAGATCAATGATGGCTGTGTTATTTTCCAGCCGCTTTGCTTGTTGGGAAAACTGAGTGTGAACAGCGCCTTCCCAAGAATCATTGAGCGTTTGACTGGGATTTGGTAAGCGTGCTTGAACTGAAGACGTTACCAGAGAAATGTCTGCGATCTTTTCTTCTGGGTTCTTGACAATTTGAGATAAGATATGCTGGAGCTGTGCCAGCATTTCAACCATGCGTGCCGGCTCAAATAAATCGGCATTATAAACAAATTCTAGCTGACTTCGTTCAGGATTTTCTCGTGCATAAAGTGTTATATCGAACTTTGATTCGAGTTCAGGACGCGGTAAGGTTTCTACAGTTAATCCTGATAGTTCGATGCTATTTTGCTCAAAACTGAGCATATTAAAAAATACTTGAAAGAGCGGCGTGCGGCTTAAATCTCTTTCGGGTTGTAGTTCTTCAACTAATTTTTCAAAAGGCAAGTCTTGATGAGCATAAGCGTCTAAAGCAACTTGACGCACTCGCTGCAAAACTTCTTTAAATGTTGGATTGCCGGCCAGATTAGTCCGCAGAACTAAGGTATTGATAAAAAATCCAATTAACCCTTCAATTTCTGCTCGATTACGACCGGCAATCGGAGATCCCACAATAATATCGTCTTGTCCGCTGAGCCGCATTAGCAATGTCTGGAATGCGGCTAGCAGCGTCATGTATAAAGTCACCCCTTCAGCGCGGCTAAATGCCGCAAGTGCAGTGCTTAATTCCGGGGAAAGGGTTAAAAATTGACGGGCACCGCGAAATGTTTGAACCGGCGGGCGCAGGCGATCCGTTGGCAAATCCAACACCGGCAACCGTCCGCTTAAGTGTTTTTTCCAATAAGAAAGTTGCTGGTTTAAAACTTCGCCTTGCATCCATTCTCGTTGCCAGCCAGCGAAGTCGATATATTGAATCGAAAGTTCGGGTAAAAGTGAAGGTTTGCCGGCACTATAATATTCATAAAGTGCCGTCATTTCTCGAATGAGTATCCTACTAGACCAACCATCGGTAATGATGTGATGTATGATTAGCCCTAAGATATAAGATTCTTCGTCTAGCTGAAATAAATTTACCCGAAGTAACGGCCCGGTTTCTAAGTCGAAAGGCTGCTGCGCTTTTTGAGTGGATAACTGCCAGAAAGAGCGTTCGCGTTCCTCTACCGGCAAGTTTCTCAAATCGGTTACTGACAGGGAAATTGTTTGTGAGGGAGAAATGTATTGAACAGGTTCTGCACCCACAAGCGCATAAGTTGTCCGCAAAATTTCATGCCGGCGGACAATTTCATTCAAACTCAGTTCTAGCGCAACAATGTTAAGCCTGCCGGTGAGACAAACGGTGGTTGTTTCATTATAAACAGGATTTCCCGGCTCTAATCGGTCGAGAAACCACAGCCGTTGCTGGGCGAAAGAAAGTGGATAAGATTGAGTTTCCTTGCCCCGAAGAATTTTTTGAATTCTAGAGACATTTAAACCCTTTTCTTTAAGCAGCAATTCAAAAAGTGCCCGCTTCGTAGGAGAAAGGGTTGCAATATCTTGGATAGACTCACCCATTTTGAATCCTTATGATGAACTGTTTTAGTAAGATGCCGGTTAACGCTGATAAAAATTTGGCTTAGATTATAGGATCTCGTAACAAGTATGCAGAGATAAATAGACTTAACATCTTTCAATTCAATGCCCTATGCCCCATGCCCCCTCTTCGCTAAATGAGTCTTCCCAATCTTTCCCCCTGATGGCGTAATTCTTTAGTAACTTCAATCATTTCTGGCCACCAGTACAACAACTGACCAAATTTAAGTACCAAACGCTGGGCTAGCTGTCGCGCTTCATCTAAATTGCGTCCCTGAACTAAATCTAGGGGAATGAAATAATCATCTCGTGTTAGAGATTGACACAGCAAGTCGGTGTATTTTTTAACATCATTTGCCCAGTAAACCGGCGACTCTCCAGACATTCGCAGATGTTCTTCTGCTAGGGAAATAAAGGAACTGCTGGTTCGCCAAACTTGTAAGCGCAGGAACTCTTCAAAACCGGCAAGGGGCATTGAGCCTAATTCTATGAGGTGTTTACCCAAGGAACGTAGCCTTTCTTTTTCATCTGCCGCTGCCGGCCCGAATTCGCAAGATTTAATGCATTCTACAATTAACTTAGCGGTATCAAAACCGGAAGCGGTTCTGAAAATTTCCCCTGACCAAAATTTCCGTTGTTCCACCGGCTCATGTAATAATGCCCAAGGTAAGTGCCCAAAAAAGCTATCTTTAAAACACTTCCAAACAGTATTGGAAAAGATTAAATCTTGCCCGCGTCGGACGGGAAGAAATGGTGGCAACACTCCCCGATTATCTAATCCCACAAATGTGGTCATGCCGAAACTGTCATCGCTAATTCCTAGCCGGTTGGTGACTCTTAAAATATCCCGACTCGTCAGGGCATTGCGGTATCCTGACTCTGATTGCACTAATCGTTCGTGGGATTTACCGGCTAGTAAAAGATAGCCCAAAGGCGCAGCCCAGTAACCGAAGGGCGCACCCCAGCCACAGTCCCCAACCAATCCGTTAAATGTAACTAAAACTTTGCCGACACCGACTTCTAACCGGCGCATAAATTGATTGTCGATTGGGTTGATATTTACGGTGTCGGTATTGCCGGCAGCTTCGAGAATCGCCCCAACATTTTTACCCAATAATTGCTCATGCAGGGCTAAAAGGTCTTTGTCTGCAAACTTCACCGATTTTAAGGCAGTTTCACGGTCATCAAACACCCAGTAATCGGAAGGATCAGTGCCGGCAGTTAAAGTTAAGCCTTCCTGCAATTCTGGAGAAGGCACTAGCTTACACACCGTATCATCATCTGCGCTAAAAATGATGTCGCCGGCAGTATGCAACGTCAAAGCATTGCGGTTTGCACCCGGAGATGCACCAGATTTTTCGACATCAAATAAGGCAAAATTGACAATATCTTGTGGCAATCCTCCCTTTTGAATTAATGATTGAGCAAACCGCTGTTTTTCCTCTAAGCCGGCATAAAAAATCTCGGCCCCATATTGCGTTTTAAGCGAGTGCAGCATTTGCCGATAGCCATCTCGCGTTTGAGAACTGGCCGAATCATCCATCAGGACAAAATTATTCGTTCTGCCGTGTTGTTGGCTATTTTCGATATAGCTTGCGAGGGCACGTTTCGCACCTTCTATGCGGTTGCACGTCACCATCCCTACCGAGGCAACTGTGCTATTTGTCGCATTTTTGTGTGCCGATTCTTTGCCATTGGTGTGGGTTTTTACAGGCGTGAAGGAATGACTTCTTAAGCTGTCATTTTGAATGGGATAATGAGTGCTTAATTCCTCAACAGATTTTACTGGTATCTGTTGACCTGGCTCGATTTTTTCCAATAGCTGCTGCTGAGAAATTAAAAAGCCAGCTTCGACAAATGCTGCTAACTGATGTTTAATGGCTTCAAGATTTGCTCCCACATCCTGGCAGATATTTTGTGCGTGTTCCTCAAGGGTTTTAAATTGCCGGCATTCACACAGCATTCGCACAACATCAGTGTTTAAAAGTAGACTTCTGCGGCTATTTCTTGAGTAAACTAACGCTTGGCCGGCGCGAATCGCAACTTGTTCGATATCGCCTATGCGATAAGGTTGAGTATAAACTGATAAATCTTGATTATTGAGTTCTGAATCCTCAGTGCTGAGAGAAAGTGAAGAATCAACGATTGAAGTTCCCATTTTCGCTTCCAGCATTGCCTTCGCTTCGGCTTCTGAAAGCCGGTTAACCATTTTCAAAAGTTCAGCAATCGCTTCGGCATTCATTGGCCCTTCTTGATTTTTATCCAGTAATAAAGCGAGTCCAGAAACCGTTGGTGCTTCAAAGAAACGCTGCATGGATAGCTCAATTTGGAAGTTATCGCGAATGCGGGAAATTAGCTGTGTAAGCAGCAGCGAGTGCCCGCCTAGCTCGAAAAAGTTGTCTTCCACACCCACTTTATCCACGCCAAGAACACGTGCCCAAATGCCTTCTAGCACTTCCTCAACCGGCGTGCGGGGGGCAATGTAACTCGATTCAACTGCCGGCCTAGATCGCAGCTTTTGCGATTCAATCACTTGCAAAATTTGCTCGGCATTATACAATTCACTGGCAATCCGAATCAGTGTTCGGTGAAAGGCAGAGGAAGAATTCCCGGCTTTTTCTGGCAACCGCACGGAGGCGTTTTGCAGTGACGTTTCATTTTTAGTTGCAGGATTTTCTGCTACATCCGATGCTGCTGAGGGTTGATAACTTACGGCTGCGGCTACCTCCACCGGCACCTGATAACGTACGACATCCCCAACCGCTTCTTTAACTGAACTGATGCTTTCGATAAAATTAAAAGCCGGCTGATTCTTTTTGGTTGGAATATAACCGATATCAACTCTAGAAAGCCCGCGATCCTCAGCAATTTTTCCAAGTTTTGCCAGCATTCGATGCTCTACACCCCGTCCCAACGCGCGGCAACTGAGGAGGAATGTATCAACATTAATGGCTTCCAGGTTACTGCCGAAAAGCATTGCTCCAACTAAACCATAATCGCCAAATCGATCCCGCACTTCAACAACAAAACCTTCTAATTGTCCTGATTCGCATAACTGTTGAATCTCGCTTTCCGACCGGCGAATGGTTGTAAAGTTAAATTGATTGGTTCGTTGAGTGAGCTGGGCGACTCTAGGGAGATGGTGGGCTGCCATTTCAGAGATATCAATTTCTAACCCCAATCCCTCCAGAAAATTATCAAGGGTTAGGGCTGAACTACGAAACCGTTCGCGTTCAGCATTTTGTTTGTAAAGGGCGGTGCGCTTCTTATCTTCTTCGGTGACTTTTAGTTGGTCAAATGCCCAAATGTGATTAAGAAATCTGGGAATTTCTTCAACTTCTGAAGGCAGCAGCAGTGTGAGAACTTCAGGGCAATTGGCTTGCACTTCCGCACATTCAACGGGGTTGTCATCAATAAAGATGAAACTGTCTAACCCCAAATTCAGTTCTTGGGCGAGGGATTTGATGTTTTCTGATTTTGGTTGCCAGTTAATCCGCCAGGAAACAATATGTTCGCGTTTCAGGGGCATTTCAGGCCGGCGATCAAAGACTTCAAAAACATCAGCTTCTATATTTTTGCTGCATAAACCAATGATGGTGCCGGCTTGTTGCTGCACCACCATAAATTCTTGCAGAACTTTGCGGGGCGTATCGATTTCAATGCCCATCGCGCCATCTTCGCCGCAAACGCCTTTCCATAAAGTTTGGTCGCAGTCGAGCAAAATTACCTTGTAGGGGGCGCGACTCAGGCGCGCGATTTTTCGGGCGATGGTGGAACCGAGGGCGGCAAAGAAAGCCGGTGTATAGGGAATGTGTCCCAGCTCATCTGTGTGGGCGTCGTAGTAGTTGGTAACGGGATATAAAGAGGCAAATTCTTGAGAAGTGACGGTGAAGAGATTTCTAACGCTGTCTAATTCCGAGGCGATTACGTTTTCCATCTGCTGGAAGAATGTCTGCCGACTGGAGTCTGCAACGGCTGCCGGTGAGGCGGGACACAAGCATAGGAGTTGAGGGGTTGCGGAATGTTCTCCCACTGATTTTAAAATTCGCACCAGATCCGCCACATTTCGTTCAATGTGTTGCTGGGTTGCCGGCTGTAGCGCCACGCCGGTGTGTGCGCGTTCTTCCTGCTGTTCCCAGTCTTCTATCCGCACCAAAATAACATTAATGCCATTGTTATTTTGAGCCAGGAGGCTATCAGGAGCAAGCAGTTGCTGAAAAACTTGATTATACGGTGCGAAGTCAATCTTAGAAGGGATATCTAGTTCTTGCATCCAAAAAGCGAGAGATTCCCCCACCGGCTCCGCCGTGAATGTCGCTGCAATCGCAATCGCGATTGCAGACAGTTGGGATGACGCTTCCTTCTCTTTTAATTGCATCAGAACTTCCTCTCCCTAGCTTGCTTAACTTTTTTGAGTCTATTTCCACCTATCTGTACACCTTTTTCTAGATGCAATCTTCCTTAAGGAAGATTTCCAAATACCTGATTTCCTCTGTTGTTCTGCTCAATGGACGGTTGGCTGTTGTTGGAAGGTCTAAAATTCTCTCTCCTTGCAAATTGAAGTTCCATAAATATATTTTATAAAATATTAAGGGATTTTGAGGCATCTATGTCGGCTACGTTCGTTGCCCCATGAGATTTTGGGGATTTTTCTTCCAGATTCTACCGAAGCAGAATGTCGGTTTGGAAAATTACAAAAATAAATATTTTCTATAACTTCCTTTACAAAAGCCTCATCAGCTTTATCGCTCAGCATTAATCACGCACTTTAAAGCCAAGCCTTTTATTAATCCCTAGTATAAAGGATTCTTAGTCTGAAGTTATTATTATCGGTTTTTTGGGGATTCAGGGCTTTTTCCCGGCATCTCAGGCAATAAATGTCGTAAAAATTGCAAAGTTTGGGAAAATTACTTAAAAAAGCTGGGCCGGCAGCCAATACTTTCTCTGTAAAAACGTTGGGCTTTACACAGACTTTTTAATCGGCAGTCATTCTTGCTTTTGTGAGCGTTCAGCAATAAAGTTTTAGCCAGAATAAATCGATGTTTATTGAGATTTGTGAGGTTATAAAGCATTTTTTTACCATTGGGAAGCACAAATTGTATTTCCACTCAGTAAAATTTCGGTTGGAATTTTAATGGATTGTTAGACTTCATCAAAATAGAAAAGCGAGTCATTGCCTTCATCCCCCTCACAGGAGTGCCGGCGAGCAAACTCTCAAGCTCATTTGGGTGCGTGACTCGCGTAGTCTAGGAAGAAATCGGGTTGGATTCGCCGAAAAAAAAAGACTGCACCGTGTTATGCCGGTGCAGTCGTATTGGAATTAAGCGTGCCGGCTCAATTCATTGGCTATGGCTTTTGTAAGTAAGCACTCAATTTTTTGGCCAGAACCTTAACATTCGGTTCTTGTAGGATGCCAATGTGATCGCCCGGAACATCGTGAATTTCTAATTCGCCGGCAGCAAACTTACCCCAGCCTAATTGAGGATCAGTGTAAGTTGCCTCAAATTCATTTCGAGCTATCGCCCGGAATAACGTGATTTTTCCAGGGTAAGGCTGAGGGGCGTAATTTTCAGATGCCTTCTCAAGAATGAGTTCACGCAGATCACGGATCGCGCTATCCGTACGGGTGTTAGGTAAAGAACGCTCACTGCTAGAGCCTAATTTTCCGTACCTCCGCTTAGTCAGCCTGAGTAATTGCTTTTTGCTAAATTTGAGCCGCCGCAAAACTTTTTCCAAAGCGTAAGCAAAGCCTTGCCGGAAAAAGTTTTGCAAATGAAGTGTCACTCGCACTGGCAAGGGCGCTTTTTTCACACTTCCCGGCGCAAAAGAATCCAATAAAGCCAGTAAAGCGACTTGTTCCCCTTCTGCACGCAATTGCTGAGCGATCTCGTAAGCGACTAAGCCTCCAAAAGATTCGCCGGCAAGATAGTAAGGGCCAACCGGCTGCTGTTTGCGAATCTCTTTCAGGTATTTACTGGCTAGGGAAGTGACACTCATTGCAGAAAGCAGTTTTTCTGGGTTATCCGCTTTCAGAATATCTACTTCGGCTTGAAGGTAGACGCCATAAACCGGCTGATCTTCCGCCAAGTTCCTTGCTAGCCCGTGATAGAGCATAATTCCGTAAATACAGAATAAAGGCGGCTTATCTTTGCCTAAACGCAGTGGCACAAGGGTTTCACTGGAGGTATCAATGCCGGCAGCGCGGATAGTATTCGCCAATTGTTCAATGGTTGGGGCGTTGAATAAGGTAGGCAAGGGGAACGTTTTACCAAATACCTTTTCCACGCGATCTAACAGGCGCACAGCCAGCAAGGAGTGCCCTCCCAGATCAAAGAAATTGTCTTTAATACTAATAGACTGAACGCCTAAGACGGCCTCCCAAATTTGTGCGAGTTGGAGTTCTAAGGTATCGCGGGGGGCCGCAAAAACTTCTTGCTCTTGGGAGCTAAACTCAGGTGCCGGCAATGCTTTGCGATCAATTTTACCGTTGGGAGTTAATGGAAACGCATCTAGCAGCACGAAAGCAGAAGGCATCATGTATGCCGGCAGCTGTTCTTTTAAGAAGCCGCGCAACTCTTGAATAAGTTTTGAGTCAGATCCGAGATTAAGTAATTGCTCATCGCCTTCTTCAAGAACGAAATAGGCAACTAAGCGTTTGTCACCGGCTGCATCTTTGTGGGCAAGGACAATGGTTTCTCGGACGGCTGGATGTTGGTTGAGGGCGGTTTCAATTTCGCCTAATTCAATGCGGAAACCGCGAATTTTGACTTGGTTGTCAATACGACCGAGAAACTCGATATTTCCATCTGGTAAGTATCGGACGAGGTCGCCGGTTTTGTAGAGCCGGTCTACATAGTCTCCCTCTCTTTTAAAGAAGGGGTTGGGAATAAATTTTTCAGCCGTCAATTCTGGCCGGTTCCAATAGCCTCGCGCTAAGCCTGGGCCGCCGACATAAAGTTCACCCCAGACACCGATGGGAACAGGGTTTAAGTGGCGATCCAAAATATAAGTCGGACTGTTGGCAATGGGGCGACCGATGGAAACCGAATTTCCAATCTGATCAACGTCTGGGACGGTGTAGCAAGAGGAGTAGGTTGAGTTTTCAGTTGGCCCGTAGCCGTTAACCATCCGGCATCCTTTGAGGGTTCGCACAACCTTTTGGGCGTGGGCAACTGAGAAAACATCCCCGCCGGTTAACAGTTGACGCACGCCTTGTAAATCCTCAAGCCGCTCATCAATCATCACATGGAGCAGGCCGGTTGTGAGAAATAGGGTGCTGACTTGGTGTTGCTTAATCACCTGTCCCAACTCTTCCAAAGAGGGGGTGTGAGGCGGGCCAATCACTAGCCGGCCACCGTTGAGCAAACTGCCCCAAATCTCCAAGGTGGAGGGGTCAAAGGCGCTTGATGACTGGTGGAGGAAGACTTCTTCGGAAGTAAAGCTGGCATAGTCGGTATTGATGACCAACCGCACGACGCCTTGATGGGGAATGCAGACACCCTTTGGCTTGCCGGTGGAGCCGGAGGTATACATAACATAAGCCAAGCCAAGCGAAGACATTTCCACAACGGGATTTTCCTCACTTTCACGCGCGATGGCTTCCCAGTCTGTATCGATGCAAACGGTGTGTGCTTTGTGTGCCGGCAAAACGTTCAGCAGTCGCTCTTGAGCAAGCAACACCGGCGCTTGGGTGTCCTCTAGCATATAGCCCAGGCGCTCTTGGGGATAGGCGGGATCGAGCGGTACATAAACGCCGCCGGCTTTGAGAATTCCCAAGATGCCGATGATCATTTCTAGGGAACGTTCCATGCAGAAGCTCACCAACACATCCGGGCCAACACCCAGCGAACGTAAGTAGTGAGCAACCTGGTTGGCTTTGGCGTTTAATTGCCGGTAAGTGAGCTGTTCTTTATCAAAGATTAACGCCACAGCATCGGGTGCCTGTTCTACCTGCGCTTCAAATAGCGCTTGAATTGAGGCATCGTGGGGATAATCGGTGTAAACATCATTCCACTCAAATACAATTTGGTGCCGTTCGGCTGGAGTTAAAATGGGCAACTCAGATAAGCGCTGTTCTGGGTTTGCAACGATGCCTTCCAGTAAGGTTTGGAAATGGCCGGCCATCCGCTCAATGGTGCCGGTATCAAATAAATCGGTGCTGTATTCAAACCAGCCATTCACGCCGCTGGGTGTTTCTTGAAGTTGCAGCGTTAAATCAAATTTTGCTGTCCCGCAATGTATATTTGAAAAGTTTAGATTCAAGTCGGGAATTTCTAATGTCTCCAGCCCATCTTTCTGGAAGACAAACATCACTTGGAATAGAGGATTTTGGCTTAAATCACGATTCGGATGAAGTTCATTCACTAACTTTTCAAAGGGTAAATCTTGGTGAGCGTAAGCACCCAAAGCTACCTCACGTACCCGATTTAATAACTCCCGGAACGAGACATTTCCAGAAAGATTCGTGCGAATCAGCAGGGTATTAACAAAGAACCCAATTAAACTTTCAATTTCAGACCAGTTGCGGTTAGCTGTGACTGTGCCTAAGACAATGTCCTCTTGGGCAGTATAGCGGTGCAGCAATGTGTTGAATGCTGCCAGGAGGGTCATGTAAAGGGACGTTCCTGTTTGCCGGCTTAAACGATTCAGCGCTTCAATTAAAGGCTTAGGCAGCGCAACTGGGTGTGTTGCACCTCGGAACGTCTGAACCGGCGGACGCGGTCGATCCGTGGGCATTTCCAGCGCTGTAGGTGCGCCCTGGAGTTGTTGTTTCCAGTAAGATAGCTGAGTTTCAAGGGGCGATGCTTTACCGGCTTCCTGAGTTTGCAACCACTGCCGGTGCCAAACGGCAAAGTCGGGATATTGCACCGGCACCTCAGCCAAGGAGGAAGGTTCTCCCGCCATCAAAGATTGATAAATTGTCAGCATTTCCCGATGCAGTAACCCCATTGACCAACCATCGGAGACAATGTGATGTACCGTCAGCAGCAGAATATGTTCTGTCTCAGCCAATTGCAGCAGTGTTGCCCGCACTAACGGTGCTTGTGCGAGTTCAAAGGGACGCTGGGCTTCCTCTGCGGTTAATCGCTCGGTTTCCGTTTCTCGCTCATTTTCACTTAGACTTTGCAATTCTATGAGGGGTAGCGTTAAGTTGACGTTTGAAGCAATCACCTGCACCGGCTGTCCATCAACGGTTGTAAAACTACTCCGCAAAGCTTCATGACGCCGCAGGATCTCGTTAAGACTTTGTTCTAGAACGCTTGGGTTGAGCCGGCCTGTCATTTTTATGGCCGTGGCGATGTTGTAAAAGGCTGTAGCCGGTCTTAATTTTTCCAAGAACCACAGTCGTTCTTGGGCGAAAGATAGGGGCAGAAATTCCGCTGCACTTCGGGTTGCTTTTTGAAGTTTAATGCCGGCATTGCTTTGAGTTTCTGCAATTGACACATTCCCAAAAACTTCGCTGTATTGCGGATTTTCTGTGATTGCAACTGCGATTCCTTCCACAGTAGGGTTTTCAAACAGGCAGCGCAAAGGAATTTTGATTCCGAATGCGTCGTTTAATCGGGAAATGTATTGAATGGCAAGCAGGGAATGCCCGCCTAATTCAAAGAAGTTATCGTGAATGCCGATTTCTTTAATTCCCAAAAGTTGAGCTAAGATGTCTGCCAGTATTTTTTCAACGGGATTGCGAGGTGCAACCAACATTTCTTCCCGTTCAAGATTGGCATTACTGGGTGCCGGCAATGCTTTGCGATCTAATTTGCCATTGGGTGTGAGTGGCAAAGCTTCTAGCAACACGAAGGCGGAAGGCACCATATAAGCCGGCAGTCTTTCTTTTAAGAAGCGACGCCATTCTTTAATGAGGTCTGAATTAGCCGTTGCGCTGGGGACAATATAGGCAACTAAGCGCTGATCTCCCGGTACGTCTTCCCGTGGGATGACGGCGGTTTCTTGCACAGATAGATGAGAATTGAGCAAAGCTTCAATTTCACCCAATTCAATGCGGAAGCCACGAATTTTAACTTGATGATCAATTCTTCCCAGATATTCGATGTTTCCATCTGGTAAATAACGGGCTAAGTCGCCAGTTTTATACAGTCGGCTATTGGAATTCTGGCTAAATAAATTGGCAATAAATTTCTCAGCCGTTAAATCGGGCCGGTTTAAATATCCTGACGCTAAGCCGGCACCGCCAATATGCAATTCTCCAGCCACTCCCACCGGCACGGGTTGCAAGTGAGAATCGAGTAAGTAAACCTGCATATTCGGAATCGGTTTACCAATCGGAACTAGGGTATTTTCTGCCAGATCACCACAGTCGTAAACGGTACTCCAAACTGTTCCCTCTGTCGGCCCGTATTCGTTAAATAAACAAGCGTGAGGCAGTCGTTGCCGGTGACGTTCAATTAAATCTTTTTGACAGGCTTCGCCGGCAACTATGACGGCGCGGAGAGAATTCAGTTGTTGCGGTTTGGCAATGGATAAAAGCAGTCCGTAAAGAGAGGGCAGGCTTAACCAATGGGAAACTTGATTTTGCTCAATTAACTCTATCAGTTGAGGCACATCCGCTTGAGCGCCATCTTGGGGTAAAACTAGACTTCCCCCTTGGCAAAGTGTCCAGAAAATGCCGGCAACGGAACTGTCAAAAGCAAACGGCGATAGCAGCAAATAACTCTTGACAGGTTCTTGATAATACGCGGTGCGTGCAAATGTGGAATGAACCAAGTTTTGGTGGGTGATGGGGACACCCTTGGGTTTGCCGGTGGAACCTGAGGTGTAGATGGTATAAGCGAGGTGTTCAGGGCTAACCTCGGCGTTGGGGTTGCAGTCGCTATGTTGATTGATTGTTTCCCAGTCTGCATCTAGGCAGATGACTTGGGCGTTATGTTGGGGAAGTTTTTCAATGAGCCGGTGTTGAGTGAGTAAGATCGGCGCTTGGGTGTCTTCTAGCATGAAGCTGAGACGATCTTGAGGATACGCCGGATCTAATGGCACATAAGCCGCACCGGCTTTTAGAATTCCCAAGATGCCGGCCATCATTTCTAAGGATCGCTCAGCACAGATACTCACTAAAGTATCGGGAACGATGCCGAGGGAACGCAGGTGATGAGCAATTTTGTTCGCCTTAGCATTAAGTTCCTGATACGTTAAATGTTCGCCTTCACAAACAACGGCAACAGCATCCGGTGTTTGTTCAACTTGCGCTTCAAACACTTGGTGAATGCAAACAGTTTGCGGATAATCTATTTCAGTATTATTCCATTCGAAAAGTAACTGCTGCCGCTCATTTTCTGTTAGCAGTGGTAAGTTTTGAATCTGCTGATCTGGATTGGCAACAATCGCTTCGAGTAACGTTTGAAAATGCCCTGTCATCCGGGTAATTGTGGCATCATCAAACAAATCTGTGCTGTATTCAAAACGACCAATTAATCCCTCTGGTCTTTCGTCAAGTTCGAGGGTTAAATCAAGTTTTGCGGTGCCGGTTTCAACATCAAGTTGGCTTAATGTCCAGCCTGATTCAAGCGCCGGCATGGGTGGTTCAAGGACAAAGGAAACTTGGAAAAGCGGGTTTTGGTTGAGGCTTCGTTCTGGCTGTAATGCTTGCACCAGTTGCTCAAAAGGTACATCTGAGTGGGCGTAAGCGCCTAACGTGACTTCCCGCACGCGTTCAAGTAACTGCTGGAAACTGGGGTTGCCTGAGCAGTCGGTTCGCAATACGAGGGTGTTAAGGAAAAACCCGATTAGCCCTTCAATTTCAGGCCGGCTGCGGTTAGAACTGACAGTGCCGATGACAATCTCATCTTGGCCGGCATAGCGGTGCAGCAAGGTTTTAAAAGCTGCCAACAACGTCATATATAAGGTGACACCTTGCCGGCGCGAGAGGGCTTTCAGTGCCTCTGTTAAGGATTTGGAGAGGGACACACACTGTCTCGCACCCCGAAAGGTTTGAACTGCGGGACGGGGGCGATCTGTGGGCAGTTGCAACATCGGCAGATTGGCGAGTTGTTGCTGCCAATAGTCTAATTGAGGCGCTAAAACGGACGATTGCAGCCATTGCCGTTCCCAGTGGGCAAAGTCTGGATATTGCACCGGCAATTCTGGCAGAGGCGAGGGGTTGCCGGCGCAGAAGGCTTCATACAATGCGGCGAGTTCTGGCGCAAGCACGCTGTAGTTAGAAACGCCGTCATGGATAATATGGTGCAGAGTTAGGAATAACCGGCAATCTGACACGTCTAGCTGGATCAACATTGCCCGGATCAGCGGGCCGGCTGTCAAGTCGAAGGGACGCCGCGCTGCTTCTGTTGCAAGGCGCAAGGCTTCTGCTTCTCGTTCTGAAGCCGGCAATTCTTGCAGATCCATCACCGGCAGCGTAAGCGTGAGTGTGGGATGAATCACTTGCACGGGTTGTCCATCAACCTCAGCAAAGGTGGTTCGCAGCGCTTCATGACGCCGGATAATTTCGTTAAGGCTATTTTCCAGGGCAGGAATATTAATCGTGCCGATGAGGCGAATCGTGGCCGGTTCGTTGTAAACCGGGGTATCCGGCGCGAGTTGCCCGAAAAACCACAATTGTTCTTGGGCAAAAGAAAGGGGAAGGGTGAGATCGCGGGAAATCGGGGTGATGGCAGGGGCGATCGCTGCCAATTCTTGCTGGCCGGCTGTTTCTACTTTTTGCGCTAATTCTGCAACGGTAGGCGCTTCAAAGAGCGATCGCAACGGCAACTCGACTTGATAGCTGTTCCGTAAGCGGGAAATCACTTGCATTCCTAATAAGGAATGTCCGCCTAATTCAAAGAAATTGTCGTGAATGCCTACTTGCTCAAATCCCAGCACCTCTGCCCAGATGGCGGTTAATGCGGCTTCAATCGGGGTGCGGGGTGCGACAAAGGTTTCTGACAGTGCGCTAGATGCGTCGGGTGCCGGCAATGCTTTGCGATCCACTTTGCCGTTGGTTGTTAGAGGCAAAACCTCCAGCATGACAAAGGCTGAAGGCACCATGTAATGCGGTAAGGTTGCCTCTAGGAAATGGCGCAATTCTTTTGCAAGTGGGGAGTTAGCCGTTTCACTGGGGACGACATAAGCAACTAAGCGTTTGTCACCGGCAATGTCTTCACGCACAATTACGGCGGTTTCTCGCACGGCTGAATGTTGACTCAGCGCGGCTTCAATTTCGCCTAATTCTATGCGGAAGCCGCGCAGTTTAATTTGATTATCAATTCTTCCCAGATATTCAATTGTGCCATCGGGTAAATAACGCGCTAAATCGCCGGTTTTATAGAGCCGATTTGAAGTGAATACCGAGTCTCCCTCTTTCTTAAAGAAAGGGTTGGCAATAAATTTTTCAGCCGTTAAATCAGGCCGGTTTAGATATCCCCTAGCAAGGCCGGCACCTCCGATATAAAGCTCACCTTGAAGACCAACCGGCACGGGTTGCAGATGTTTATCGAGGATATAAAGTTGTGTATTTGCAATCGGATTCCCAATAGGCATGGCTCCCGATAATTCCGCATCTTCGGGAACTTCATAAATGCAGCATCCCACAACGGTTTCTGTCGGGCCATATTCATTAATTAATCGGGTTTGTGGGGATTGAGTCCGCCAATAAGAAAGAGTTTTTCCTAATAGGGCTTCCCCGCCAATAATAAACGCTCTGGTTTGACCGGCCGGCTTTTCTGTTGTCAAGCATTGACTGAGTGCTTCGAGGTGCGCTGGGGTAATTTTAACTAGGCTATAATCACCGCCGGTGCGAATTGCATCACCAAGGGCTTCTATTTCTTGATTTTCAGGCAGAAGGACGACACTTTTGCCAACAAGTAAGGGTGAGAATAAGCTGGTTACGGTTAAATCAAATCCAATCGAAGAATGAACGAGGGTGCCTTGTCCTTCGGCAACGGCATAGGCTTGGGTACACCAACTGAGATAGTTAACTAATCCCCGATGGGGAATCATGGTTCCTTTGGGTTTGCCGGTGGAACCAGAAGTGTAAATAATATAGGCAAGATTGGAAGGAGCTGCTAAGTTAATCGGATTTTCTTCGTTATATTGAGCAATAGTTTCCCAGTCGGCATCTAAGCAAATGACTTGTGCAGAATGTTGGGGAAAATTTTCAACTAAATGTGTTTGAGTTAACAGAACCGGCGTCTGAGCATCTTCTAAAATAAAACCTAATCGCTCAGAAGGATAGGCTGGATCAAGTGGGACGTAAGCGCCGCCGGCTTTGAGGGTTCCCAAGATTGCAACCATCATTTCTAATGATCGCTCTAGGCAAATCCCTACGAAAACTTCTGGCCCAACACCGAGCGAACGTAAGTAATTTGCGAGCTGATTAGCTTTGGCGTTGAGCTGCCGGTAAGTTAATTGTTGGTCTTGAAAAACTGCTGCCACAGCGTCGGGTGTGCGCTCGACTTGGGCTTCAAAAAGCTGGTGAACACAGGTATTGTGCGGGTAATCTGTTTGGGTATTATTCCACTCAATAAGGATCTGCTGCCGTTCTGCTGCGGTTAAAAGTGGCAGATGTGAAATCCGCTGTTCTGGATTTGCAACAATGCCTTCAAGTAAGGTTTGGAAATGCCCCAGCATCCGGTTAATCGTGTCTGGGTTAAATAGCTCGGCATCATATTTTAATTCGGCAATGACTTCTCGCTCTGTATCTTTCACGCACAGCGTTAAATCATACCCAACCGATTCGCTGTCGAAGTTGATGGGGATTCCTGTCAGTCCAGTTGTCTCCAGTTTTTCTGCGAGTTTAGGATTGTCAAATGCAAACATCACCTGGAATACAGGTTTCTGATTGGGTTGTTGCAATTGCCGATCTTTGAGCAGTATTTCAAAAGGCAATTCTGGCTTGTTGTAAGCTTCTAAGGTGGCTGTTTGCACCCGTTCTGCTAACTCTAGAAAACTCGCATTTCCATCAAGTTGGGTATGCAAAACTAATATATTGGTGAATGCAATCAGTCCTTCGTTTTCAGTCCAATTGTGTTTGGGTGCCGGTGTAGCGATGACGATTTCTGTGGTGCCGGTGTAGCGATAGAGTAAGATTTTAAATACTGCAAGCAAGGTAATAAATAGGGGGTGCTCTTGCTGTTGCGAGATCGCTTTGAGGTTATGCGTGAGTGTCTGAGAAAGTGTGAGATGTTGAGACGCACCAACAAAGGTGCCAAGTGCTGATCGCGGACGATCTGCCGGCAAATCGAGTAAGGGGATGTTGCTGTAGGGGGATTTCCCGCTGTCAAGTTGTTTTTCTACCGTGTTTAACGGCTGGCTAGACATTTCGGGATGCGGGGAGGCGTTGCCGGCGGGAACGGCTGGATTCAGTTTGGATTGAGTCATGGTTGTTGATTTAATTGCTAAAACAAAAATGAAAATGAAACAGCATGAAAAAATACAGCTATTTTAACTAGCTAAAGGCTTAAACCCCTTAACTAGGAGCCGGTGTTTTCCTTTGATCTTTTAAGGTTGTTTTTTTAGCGCTTCAAAGTTCCCTGATGCTTAAATACGCAGGCTACGTCCTCAAAGAGGCGTTAAGCGATGGAAAGTTTTCCAGAGTGCCTGTCGGATGCGGTCATCAGAAAAATCAATCATTGATATTCCGGATAACTTTCATAAATTTTTACATAGCCTTTCTTAGAATTGCTACCGCTTATACAAAATCTTTATAATAACTCGGCTTCAGACTATCTAAATACTTAAGGGATTTAAGTTAAAAAGCTGTCTTAGAGCTATATAATCTGGGATTTGCCCGATATAATACTGAGAAGAGGGATCAAAATTTATGAAGTTTTTGTAAAGTTAATAAATGGCTAAGTGGCTATAGGGTAATTTTACATTTTATGTTCGAGGTTAGTTTAATGAAGTCAAGTAAAAGCAAGTTTTATAAATTTAAAATAAATTAATATAATTATTGACCAATATAAGATATAATTTTATGCGCTCAAGAGCGTTCAGCCGGCAATTAGTTCTACATCGCGCTAAACTTAGAACCCTAGCGGCAGACAGATTGCCTCTCAGCAGACCCAAAAGTGATTTTAACCGCTTTTTGTCAGGTTTTTGCTGTTAGTTACGCTTGACAAAAGACTCACGACTCATAACAAATGTTTCAAAACAGTATTTTGTGGGAGCAGCCACCGGCAGACTTAAGGCTATCTTTAAATGAAGTCCACATATGGCGTGGTGAACTTGATCTGCCGGCACCACAGATTGATGATTTGGGGGAAACGCTTTCCGCAGACGAGTGCGATCGCGCGAAGCGATTTTATTTTGAGCGAGATCGACAGCGTTTTATTGCCGGCAGAGGGATGCTGAGAAATATTTTGAGCCGGTATTTAGCGATCGCACCCAGTCAAATGGAATTTTGTTATGGGAAACGCGGTAAGCCGGCTTTGAGAAATGAGAGCATTTGTTTTAATTTATCTCATTCCCAAGGACTTGCTCTTTATGCAATCACACTGGATCGCATAGTTGGCATCGATCTGGAACAGGTACGTTCGATGCCTGATGCTGAAGCCATTGCAAAAAGCTTTTTTTCTCAGCGAGAATATGCGGTACTTCAGGGAATGCCGGCCAACGAGAAACAAGCGGCTTTTTTAAATTGTTGGACGCGTAAGGAAGCATTTTTAAAAGCAATTGGAGATGGATTATATAAACCGCTAGATCAAATTGAAGTCTCGTTTCTTCCAGATGAGCCGGCTCGGTTGTTAAGTATTGCCGGTGATGTTGAATCAGCCAGTCGGTGGTCTATTTTACATTTAATTCCCGCTGCCGGTTATGTGGGTGCTTTGGCGATAGAAGGAGACAGCTTTAGGTTATCACATTGGCAGTGGTCGCCCGAATAAAAATTATTTAACTAACTGCAAAAGGTGTAATATCTAAATATCTGTAAAAGCTCAAAGGAACCTATTAAACTAAGCATTTACCGTTAAAATATAGGCTATCTTCCAAACAGTCCAACTCAAATCAATGAGCAATACCCGTCTCAATACTCCTAGTGTCACACTTTACGCTTTTCATGGGAGTGATGAAATATCCCAAAAATCGCAACGATCTGCCGGCAATGTTGCTCACCTTTGGCAGCGATGTGTTGCTTTGGGAGAACATTTGCAAATTCCTGCGCTCCAATCTTTAGCTGATGAAGTTGTAGAGGCAGAAAAAAAACTTGAGGAATTGACTAGCGATAAAGCAGAATATCTACCTTTATTAAATCAAGCGGAGCAATCTGAACAAGAATCATTTTTGCGTTTAAAATCTGAAGCAAGGCCAGATTTACTTGAAATGATGGGTGAAGTTTATCCATTAAGGATTCAAGACACCTATGCAGTTGATCTAACGCTTCGTTACGGAGAAACGGTAGAAATTGACCAACTGAGCCGGCTCAATTCCAAAGGTTGCTTATTACCCAATTTTATTCAAGCTTCGATTGGACAAACGCTGCTAATCTTTGCTGAACCATCTGATAATACAAAAGACTATAAAACGCTCGCTAATGCTTGCGTTAAAGCTTTTTTAAAAGAGGCTGAAGAAACTTCTGTAAGTTTGATTGCTGAGGGTCAATTATTTGGCAGTCCGATTTTTGAATATAACACCGGCAGCGACAACCCAGCCGCTCAATGTCATATTTTAGTATGGTTTGACTGTTACCCGACAACGTTAAACTTAGGTGAGAAAGCTTATCATTCAATTTTTATGTTGTTGTACTGCCGGCATAAAATTACTTATGCCAATCACAAAGCACATTTATATTATCAGGAAGCGCGAGAATTTTACACAGAATTAAATCAAGAAGTTGATAACTTTGCAAAATCTCAAGAAGAGACACTAGAAAATTTAAAACAGCGTCTCAAGCAAATTCCAAGAAGTGCCTTTCAATATACCAAACTGTTGCGTGATATTGAAGATTGTAATACCACAATTACAACTATCACTAAAAACTATCGCGCCAAGCTAGAAGAAATTCGCGCTCATACTCTACCAGAAGATAAGCTAGAATTTTTAGAAAACTTCTGTAATCGAACTAAAGAACTTCAAAATCAAATTCAAATAGATTTGCGCTATCTACAACCTGGTAAGCAATTATTTGAACAAATGATTGATGCGATTCGGGTAATTATAGAAATCAACGCGCAGGAACAGGCAAAAAATTCTGAAGAAGCTGAAAAAGAACGAGATCGCAACTTAAAAATATGGGTTGCTGTTGTCGCTGCCGGCTTTGCTGTTAGTGTTGTTTCTTCTGCCGTCAATCCCCGTCCTATAGAATCCATTCTCAATCAACCTCATCCAGATGGAGCAACGCCTTGGCCTGTAATGGGTTTAACCTATACTGTGCTTGATATTGTATTGCATTTGTGCTTAGGCTTGGCTGTTGCACTGCTGCTGCGTCCCGTAATTGCTCGTTTCTTACCGAAATCAAACAATTAATCTTCAAACTGGACTTTAGACTAAAACTTATACTAATTTAAATTCAGATAAAGTCATGTTCAACGGGCTTTTCACCTATGTAGCCAGCGAGATGAGTGCAAGCTATGCGGATAGAGCAAGATAGTGGTAAAGCTGCACGGCAACAAGTCATATCTAAGACATAGACCTAACGTGTTATAAGCTTGCCAAAAAATAACCAACCTAACCATACAATATAGTGAAGCATAACAATTGCCCAAAACTCAAACTGATAGGATTTCTTCCTACTTTTATGGTGAAGCCTTCGTTGCGCGGCAAATCCTCCCAACCATCCACCCGCTAGTTCACACAGATGTAGCGTTGTCTCTGCGGTTCTCCACTTCCCTCGCTTTGCACGAGACTTGTCGTCGGCATACAAAACAAAAGTTAGTAAACTCATCGCAGGATAGAAAATTAACGGAAGCGGATTAGCTGTCGTCAAAAGAAAATGAAGTGAGCCAAGCAAAGGTAAAATCGACAGAAGCAATAACTCCAACACTGGAAATGGGGATCTAGACGCACCGTTAGATACAGCTTCATTATTAGAAGATGTCGAAGTTAGCTTACTTCTTGCTCCTAAAATGAAAGCGTTGCAAGCGCGAGCTTTGCCATCTTCAGCTACGGTATAGTAAAAAATTGTGTCCCCTACTTTTGGCCGGCGAGTCGAGTCTTTCAGTTCAGAAATGTGCAAAAAAACTTCTTGACTTCCGTCGGCTGGTTGAATGAAGCCAAAACCTCTATCATCTTTCCAGGTTGTCAGTTGCCCTTTATTAAAAACAGGTTTCATGCAACAACCTCATATCTATAACCCCTTTGTAGGCTTCCAAACTGAGACAATGTTACAACACACTACACTGGTTAACAAAATTTATCCGAGCTTTTTATAAACATTTACTCTATTTCTTGATGCAAACATTCTATTTAGCATCAAATGAAAGAATCATATAATGCGTTAAACCGAGCCGGCCTAACCAATCTGCACCCATCGTGATATTTCCCGCCTCGATATTTCCCGATTCACGCATTAGCCGGCACACGACTGGATAAGTGGGCAGCGTGTTGCTCGTAATATTTTCTTCAATTCGAGACACAAATCCTGTATTTTTCGCTAAATCTTGGTAATCTTGCAAAGTATAGTGACTATTAACATGGCCATAAACCTGAGATACGGAACTTTTAACAAAAAGATCCATAAACTTGATTAAAGGCATCATGAAAGATGTCGGCACAAAATCGCAAATCGCCAGTTTTCCACCCGGTTTAAGTACACGCCGCGCTTCTTTGAAAAATCGTTCGCGGCTGGGAAAATGAAAAATGCATTCCACGGCTAAAACGACATCAAAAGAGGCATCTTCAAAAGGCAATTCGCAGGCATCTCCTTGAACAAAATCAATTTGATTGCCGGCACGAGGTTGCACTTCTTTTCTCGCTCTTTCTAGCTGGCGTTCATCAATATTTAAACCCACCAGTTGAACATTAGAAAACCGCTCA
Organism: Microcoleus vaginatus WJT46-NPBG5; assembly: GCA_019359355.1. Lineage (GTDB taxonomy): Bacteria > Cyanobacteriota > Cyanobacteriia > Cyanobacteriales > Oscillatoriaceae > FACHB-68. The sequence continues at coordinate 24,626 of JAHHHM010000008.1, forward strand.
TTGAGGCTGGCAATTGTGCCACCAAATCCGCAACCGCAGTCGAGGATACGCATTCCATTCCCCACGCTGCCGCTATCACACACGCGCCGGCATAAACGTTCAGCCGCCTCTGCAAAGTCTGCTACCGAACCATCGGCAGCATCAGGGTTTTCCCAGTAACCCCAATGGACATGACGCCCAAAAGCTTGAATTGCGTCAGGATTTCCTTTGCGAAGTTGCTCTAGCAGCTCATCAAAATAGGGCAACTGAACGTTTGTTTGGGTCATGTTGTTTATTCTGCGCGGGTGTAACTTCAGCGTTAAAAAGTGGGACAAAAACCAAATTTTACAGATACAAAAAGGGTAAGCTACTACTTTTAAGGTAGTAACATTACGGTGATTTTTTGGGTGATTTTTTGAGATTAGCTACCCGTAAGAACAGCGCGATAACGAACTTTATTATTACGAACTTTCTCCATCGCTTCATTCACTTGTTCTAGGGGAAATGTCTCAATAATCGGCTCAATTCCAAAGCGATCTGCGACTTCAAGCATCTCAGTAATAATCGCGCGTCCTCCGATTGGAGAAGCCATGACTCGACGACGTTTCAGAAGCAATGTCCACAAGGGGATTGAGAGGGGTTCATCTGGGACTCCCACCATCGTTAAAGTGCCATCAGAATCGAGATATTCGATGTATGCCGACCAATCGAGATTAGCGGGAACGGTACTGATTAAAATGTTGAACTTTCTGTCAGGTTTTGGCGGTGCACTGCCGGCAGGTACAACAATTGCATCATGTGCGCCTAACTTCGTTGCAAACTCAGCTTTATCATCAGAAGTGGTAAAAACTGTGACACGGTTGCCCAATTTACTCGCAAATTGCACAGCCATGTGTCCGAGTCCTCGGACCCCGATCACCCCGATTTCTTGACCTGAACTCATGCCGGCGTGTCGCAAAGCTGAGTATACCGTAATTCCTCCGCACAATAGAGGGCCGGCTGCTTCAGTTTTGATGCCGGCAGGAATCGGGAAAGCAAACCGAGAATCCACCCGCAAATAGTCAGCAAAACCGCCGTAACTATTAACAATCAGCCCTTCATTTTGATCGCAGAGATTTTCATTTCCTATGAGACAATCACGACACTGTAAACAAGCCGAACTTTGCCAACCCACACCAACGCGATCACCCACTTTTAAATGTTTAACTTGTTCCCCTAACTCTAGAACTTCTCCCACGACTTCGTGACCCGGAACGACGGGATAGCGAGAGTTTCCCCAGTCATTATCAATGACATGAATATCTGAGTGGCAAATGCCGCAAGCTAACACTTTGAGAATGCAATCATACCCTTTTGGCGAATCCACTTCTAAGGTAAACGGTTTTAGTTCTGCACCTTTTTCGTGGGCCGCCAGTGTTTGAATTTGCATGATTTGTTATCCTGTGCCATTGAATTTTTGCCCCTAACTAATCGGGAGAAAGTCCTTTTGAGGCGAGCCACTCCCGATTAAACAGCCGAGACTGGTAACGCGAACCGCCATCGCAGAGTACGGTTACAATCGTATGACCGGCACCCATTTGTTTCGCTAATTTTACCGCAGCAGCGATATTAATTCCCACCGAGCCTCCCATAAATAAGCCGTCTTTTTGGAGGAGTTGATAAATCACTCGCACGGCTTCGTGATCATCAATTTGGATGGCATCATCAATGGGGACTCCTTCCATATTAGCCGTGACACGACTATTACCAATACCTTCGGTGATCGAGCTGCCTTCTGTGTGAATTTCGCCGGTTTTAACATAGCTGTAGAGTCCGCTACCCATCGGATCGGCTAAGACATTTTTAATCGCAGGGTTCTTTTCTTTGAGGAACATTGCCACACCGGCAAAGGTTCCTCCCGTGCCAGTTGCTGTTACCCAAGCATCTATTTTACCGGCTGTCTGTTCCCAAATTTCCGGGCCGGTTGTTTCGTAATGCGCCAGTCGGTTGGCTAAATTATCAAATTGATTTGCCCAGATGGCATTTTCCATTTCAGATGCCAATCTGCCGGAGAGTCTTACATAGTTATTGGGATCTTTATAAGGAACCGCAGGCACGGTTCTCACTTCCGCACCCAGCGTTCTTAATGCGTCAATTTTTTCTTGAGATTGCGTGTCTGGAATGACTATCAGACATTTATAACCTTTGGCGTTGCAGATATGCGCTAACCCGATGCCGGTGTTGCCGGCAGTTCCTTCTACAACCGTTCCCCCCGGTTTCAATAAGCCTTTTCTTTCCGCATCTTCAATAATATATAAAGCGGCCCGATCCTTCACCGATCCACCCGGATTGAGAAATTCTGCTTTCCCTAAAATTTCGCAGCCGGTTTCCTCACTAAAGCTGTTGATCCGAATTAATGGTGTATTCCCGATGGTTCCAACAAAGCCGGTTTTGATATCCATTTTGTGTTTTCCTAAATTGTTTTCTTTAAAAATATTAGTTGATTAAAGACTTAAATAAAAAAAAAGATTCTCTTGACAAAATGGCAAAATTTCAGTTACCAAACTTTGCTCATCTTTAAAACAAATCCTGGCAAAGCCGGCTCTCCACTAACCGTATCAGGATTTTCTAAACATTCCACCGGCATTCCCGGACGGTAGATATAGACTTGCCGGTGTTTACGGTCAATCAACCATCCTAGCTGAACTCCAGGCTCCCTCATGTATTCTTCCATTTTTTCCTGCAACGGTTTCAGGTTGTCAGAAGCTGAGCGCAATTCCACAACAAAATCTGGGCAAATGGGGACAAATTTATCTTGCTGTTCTTCTGATAAAGCGTTCCACCGATCTAGCTTCATCCATGAAGCATCAGGCGACTTATCACCCATTGATAGCTTAAATCCACTATTGGAATCAAAACAGATCCCCGTGCCATCTTGCTCTGCCCAAATTCCAAGCTGTACAGCAATATTGAAATTACGATTGCCTGTTGTTCCGCCGGTTGGAGGCATAATTATCAATTCTCCAGTTTTATTGCGCTCGATGCTTAAATCCCGGTTCATCTGACAGAACTCAAAAAACTGGTCATCTGTCATTTGCAATTCAGGTGGCATCCGCAACACAATCGGAGATGAAAGCATGATGATTTCCTCAAATTTCAGATGAGCTGGCTTCGGAACAATCGGGGCTGCCGGCTACAAAACAGAATAAAAGATTGCGGGGTGAGCAATGCCCACCCTACAATATTTTACTTGGGTTAAACCGGCACGGGCATTGCCCTATGACCTATTTGTTCGGCTGAGGAGTCATCCGCAAGTAAGGCTTCAAAGGAGTGTATCCCTTGGGGAATTTTTCCTTCAACTCTTCTGGATCTTGGATAGAAGGGACAATCACACAATCCTCGCCATCTTTCCAGTTGGCAGGAGTGGCAACGCTGTAGTTATCAGTCAGTTGCAGTGAGTCAATCACCCGCAGGATTTCATCAAAGTTGCGCCCTGTGCTAGCCGGGTAGGTGAACACTAGACGCAGTTTCTTGCTGGGGTCAATGATGAAAACCGAGCGAACTGTTAAGGTATTGTTGGCATTGGGGTGGATCATGTCGTAAAGGTCAGAAACCTTCCGATCTGGATCTGCCAAGATGGGGTAGTTAAGGGCTGTCCCTTGGGTTTCTTCGATGTCACCCACCCAGCCGTTGTGAGATTCAACATCATCCACGCTGAGAGCGAGCGCTTTAACGTTGCGCTTGTCAAATTCGGGTTTCAAGCGGGCGACTTCGCCCAGTTCGGTTGTGCAAACCGGCGTGAAGTCTTTGGGGTGGGAGAACAGCACCACCCAGCTATCGCCGGCCCATTCATGAAAATTAATATCGCCGTGGGTCGAAGCTTGAGTAAAGTTGGGTACGGTATCACCTAAGCGCAGGGTCATAGCAGCGTTCCTGTGGTCTGTTTAAGAGCTATAGATCGATCTACTTGGGCATCATGCCATAAAACCCCGGTTATCCGATAGGATTTTAGCTCTTTTTTACAATTCATCACTTGATCTAATTTGTTGTACTAATATTAAGGGATGAATCTCACGTAAGACCTCCGAAAGTGTGAAAGCCCCGCACTTTCAGGTCGCGCTGGAAACACGACCCGGCTGAATTATTCGCCGTCACGGTTGATATAATTTTGTCATGAAACAAGTGCTGACATTGGTTTGCAAGATCAACCCGACTTCTGAACAGGTGGCCCAAATTGAGGCGACACTGAAGGCGTTTGCGGATGCTTGTAACTATGCCAACGAACAAGTTAAACCTCAAATAACCAGCAAAACAACGATTCAAAACTTGGTTTACCAAGACTTGCGCTCGTTGTTTGGGTTGTCTGCTAATTTGGCCGTCAGAGCTTGTGCCAGAGTCGGGGCTAATCGCAAAACTGCCAAACAAAAGAACAAACCAGTTAAATCCTTTAAGCCAACTAGCGCCGACTACGACGCGAGAATTTTTGCTTTTAGAGAGAAAGACTGGACGATTAGCCTGACCCTGACCGAAGGCAGAGAACATATCAAGCTTGATGTAGGCAACTACCAACAAGGTAAGCTCAAAGGGAAGAAACCGACATCGGCGCAACTGTGCAAGCATCGAGATGCTTCCTACTACATTCATATTCAAATCAAAGATGAAGTTCCTGAGCCATTCAAGCCAAGTCATGTTATTGGCGTGGACTTTGGGCGCAGGGATATCGCTGTCACCAGTAATGGGGATAAATGGGATGGAAAACAGATAACAGAAATTCGAGATAGATACGCCAAGGTTAGAACATCTCTCCAGAAAAAAGCCACGAAAGGCACAAGGTCTACTCGCCGTAGGACAAGACAGATTTTGCAACGGCTGTCGGGGAGGGAGAGAAGATTTCAACAATGGCTCAACCATCAAATCAGCTATCGCATTATTCAACAAGCCCAATCCACAAGCGCAATTGTGGCTATTGAAAACTTAACTGGCATTAGAGAGCGCACTAACCAACAGCCCAGAAACAAGGTTGAGCGCAGACGTTCTAACTCTTGGGCGTTTTATCAACTGCGTTCCTTCCTTGAATACAAGGGGATTAAGGAAGGGGTTGAGGTGATTGCAGTGCCGCCGGCCTATACCAGTCAAACCTGCCACCAATGCTTGCATATTGGATTGAGGTCGGATAAACGCTTCAAGTGTGGTAACTGCGGTTGGCATGGTGACGCTGATTTGAATGGGGCCAAAAATATTTCTAGCATTGGAGCCTCTGTAAGCAGGCTTCGAGGTTCGGGGTATTTGTGCTGTACCCTCAGTACAGATATCTCAGGGCTACTGAAAGCCCCGTCTCTTTCGAGGGGGGAAGCTTACTTATGATGTTTATCCTTTCATAGAAAGATTTAGCCGTGTTTCAACTGCTATACCTTCTGATTCAAGCTATCCAGCCGCTTTTAGTGCCGATCTGCTTTGTCTGCGCTTGGGCGGTGGTGATTATTGCCGGTTGGAGTCTCTACAGCGCCCTCATGGATGGAATGTCCAGGGCCAAGCAGATGCACAAAATTCCTTGTGCTAACTGTGTATTTTTTACCAACGACTACCGGCTCAAATGCCCTGTGCGCCCTACAAATGCCTTAACTGAGGATGCAATTGGCTGTCCCGACTACCGGCCAACCATGCACCTGAGATATGGGATAGAGATGGAGGACTAGGGGAGTGCTGAGTGGGTGAGTGGGTGAGTGGGTGAGTCTTGAGTCCTGAGTTGGAGAGTGGGTGAGTAATCCCCAATCCCCCATGCCCCATGCCCAATCCCCTACCCAATATCCACCAACACCTTCAAAACCCCTTTTTGCTGGGCACGCTCAAAGGCTGTGAGGGCTTCATCTAAAGGATAATGAGCGTCGATCAGATGCTTAACATCCACGGCATTTTGTGATAGGAGCTGTAAAGCTTGAGGAAACGGGCCACATCGGGAGCCGATGAGGGTAATTTCATCGACGACTAAAGAGGAGGCATCGAAGGTGAGGTGGCCGGCATAGGTGCTTTTAAGGACGAGGGTGCCGCGTGGACGTAAGGCGCGACGGGCAATTGCAAATCCTTCGGGATTGCCGGTGCATTCAACGGAGATGTCAAAGGTTCGGTCTGTAACGGCATCAGCGAGGCCGGTTTTGATCCCGCGTGCCTCTAGGTTTTGGAGTTTATCACGATGCCGGCCAATTACTAACAAGTCGCAGCCGGTGAGTGCAAGTGTCTGTGCCACCAGTTGACCTAGTTTGCCATCCCCCACAACTAAAACTCGGTGATCGGGGCGCACCGGCACCTGTTGCTGAATTTCCAACGCAGCAGCCACCGGCTCTGTAAATGTAGCCGCATCTGTGGCAACATTATCCGGTACGGGATGCAAATTCTGGGCCGGCAGTGTCAGATACTCTGCAAACGCACCGTGGCGGTTAACGATGCCAAGGACGGTACGGTTTTCGCAGTGGGTGGGTTGTCCACTACGACAGAACCGGCATTTGCCACAAACAGCGTTAATTTCTCCCACCACCCGCTGGTTCAATAAATTTTCTGGCCCTTGTTCCACCACACCAACAAATTCATGACCTAAGATGCCAGTGTAAGGGTAATAACCTTTGAGGAGTTCAATGTCAGTATTGCAGATGCCGGCCCGCAAAACGCGCACAAGTGCTTCGCCGGCAGGGGGTTCGGGGATGGGAAGGTTATCGCGCAGTTGCAGTTGGTTGTTTTCCAGCCAAAGTGCTTTCATAGTCAGGTGGAACCAGGTATGAGGACCAGTCACTTTTATTTTATGGGAACAGCCAAGGCGATAAAGACGCCTTAATCTTTCGATTTAGATGTAACAACATCTTTACTTTGTGCGTCCAGTAATAGAAATTGGGTGAGAAAATTCTAAGATGGGTAGATTGATTGATAAATTCGGTGCTTTTGTTGGCTTGTTTGTGTTGGTGATGCTTCTGGTAATTTGGGGAAGTCAGGAGCCAGGACAAGCACAAAATTCAACGGCTTCTAAAATGGCTGTTACATCTGCTAACGATGGCTATAGTGAAATTTATATGGGGGCGGATGCCGATTTGGGTTCAGTTAATTGGATGAATCCTTCAGCATTTGATCCATTTCCTGTTTGGCAACCCCTCGAATCTGAAAAATAAAAGCGTTGCCGGTAGAGCGAGTTGAGAGAGTAAACCTAACAGTACGGGATGCCGCTTAGATTTTACTTTACTTCAACTCGCTCTACATATTTAGTAAGCGCGAAATCGAAACACTCCTAATATTCTAGTAAGGTTTTAAAATTTTATTTTTCTATTTAATTCAAAAACCTGTAATAGATTTTAACTGTTACCAAATTAATTCAAGATTCAGCACAAATCCAGGGAGAACCGGCTCTCCTGCTAACCTTTCAGGATTATCAAACACCTCAACTTCTTCACCCAAACGATAAATTTCCACCTGCCGAGATTTACGGTTAATTAACCAACCCAAAAGAGCGCCATTCTCTCTGTACTCTTTCATCTTATCTTGAGTGTCTTTTAAGCTATCACTCGGAGAAAGTAACTCAACCACAAAATCCGGGCAAATAGGCGGAAATTTCTTTTGTTGCTCAGAAGTTAAAGCATTCCAACGTTCTAATTTTACCCAAGAAGCATCTGGGGAGCGATCTGCGCCATTTGGTAATTTAAAACCTCCAGAGGAGTCAAAAGCAATGCCGAGTTTAGTCTGTTCATTCCAAATCCAAAGTTGAGCCGTTAAACCGGCATTGCGGTTACTGGTTTCTCCTCCTGCCGGCGGCATGATAATTAATTCTCCTTTAGCATTGCGTTCAAATCTCAGATCGCTGTTATCCTGACAGAGTTGATAAAATTGGTCATCTGTCAGTTTAATAATTGAGTTGAAGTTAACGGTTAATGCAGTCATATCGTTTGAATTTTAGATTTAGTATTAACCTTTCAGCCAAGTTTCTGTTTCTATAACTGTACGTTTAATAAATTTAATTTGTCCATCAGGCTGTACATTTACAGGTATCCAACCGAGATGTCTATAAAATCCATAAGCTCTTAACTGTGGATTGTTGCCGGTTAATAGCCAAATTTCTTCAACTCCTTGACGCCATAACCATTGTTCAGCTTCCTGCATCAAAGCACGTCCCGCACCACGACCTTCAAAAGACGGTAGAACGAACATGGCACATATCGTTTTTTCTGCTGCATTCGCCATTGAAAAAGCAATCGGTTTTGTATCAATTTCAGCAATCCAAGCGCGACACTCGGTTTGCAACATCCTCGCAATCGTCTCCGGAGTCACTCCCAGACTCGCTAACTCTTCAAGAGACTGATAGTTTTCGATGACGCTAGTTCTAATGCTGAAGAGTGTCTCAATATCTTCTAGTTGTGCCTCTCGAATATTCATGAAAGCTCACGCTCTAAAGTCTAGCAAAATAGCTCAATCGTGAGATTCTAACTGCGCTCAGGGCTAGATCATAATCCAGTCCTGCTATTCCTCTGCTTATATGATATCAATCGCTTCAAATTTCAGTTCTAAATAAAGAGGCCGGCATCTCGCCGGCCCCACAAATCTTAGAACTATTCTACCCCTTCAATTCGATCCTCAACCTCTTGATACAACTGACGCAAGCGGTCTAAATTGCTCTCGCTTGTCTCCCAGTAACCGCGACCATTTACTTCTAAAAGCGTAGTCACCATCTTGCGGAATGAGTGAGGATTGAGATTCATCAAGCGTTGCTGCATTGCCTCATCTTTGATGAACGTCTCATTGGTTTCCTCATACACCCAGTTATCAACCGCGCCGGCAGTCGCAGACCAACCCATTGTGTTAACCAGACGCTTCGAGAGTTCCCGCACCCCTTCATAACCGTGGGAGAGCATTCCCTCATACCACTTGGGATTGAGCATCTTAGTCCGTGCATCTAGACGCACGGTTTCTGATAGCGTCCGCACCTGGGCGTTTGCGGTTGTGGTATCGGCAATAAATGAGGCCGGCTGCTTACCATCTCCGCGCAACGTTGCCACAACCTTGGTGGGATCAGAGTCGAAATAGTGGGAAACATCGGTTAGGCTAATTTCCGAAGAATCCAGGTTCTGGAACGTTACTTCAGCGGTTTTCAAAGTCGATTCAAAAATCTGCCGATCTTGTTCCATTGTGCCGGGATTATCTGAAGAGAAGGCAAAAGATTTGCGAGTCAGGTACATTTCCTGCAACTCAGATTCGCTTTCCCAAGTGCTATTTTCCACCGCCAAATTGACGTTAGAAGAATAAGAACCCGACGCATTAGAAAACACTCGCGTTGCCGCTTGGCGCAGATTAATGCCCATTTCCTCAGCTTGCTTCATCGCGTGCTTGCGGATAAAGTTCATCTCCACCGGCTCATTGGCTTCTGCTGCCATCTTCACGGCTTTATCTAACAGATTCATCTGGTTGATAAACAAGTCGCGGAAAACACCGGAACAGTTGATCACCACATCAATCCGAGGACGTCCCAATTCTTCGAGGGAAAGCAATTCCAACTTATTAATGCGCCCCAAAGCATCAGGAACCGGCTTCACGCCCACCATCCACATAATCTGGGCGAGAGATTCCCCATAAGTCTTGATATTGTCGGTTCCCCAAAGCACACAAGCAATCGTTTCGGGGTAATTTCCGCCATTATCCATCCGTTGCCGTTCTAACAGCCGGTCTACAACAATTTTTGCCGATTTTACCGCTGCTGCCGTGGGAATAGACTGGGGATCGAGGGCGTGCATATTCTTGCCGGTGGGCAAAACATCCGGGTTACGAATCGGATCACCACCAGGGCCGGGTAAAATATATTCACCTTCCAACGCCCGCAGCATTGCGCCTAATTCGTTATCGGCACAAACTTGCTGCAAGCAGAATTCTAGATATTCAAACAGCGGTTTAATCGGTTCCGGATCGACCTTTTTATAACCGGCTTCATGCAGCGCTTCAATCCAAGGTTCCTTTTTGCCCATATTAAAGAAATTGAGCTTGGAAACCAAAGAAACGCGTCCATCCGCATCGGTTTGCTCTTTCACCAATGCCGCAACAGCCGCACGGCTTGCCATTGTGATATTTTGCAACAACTCGACATCAGCGAGAATCCCTTTATCGTTATTGTGGTAAATATCCTCAATCTTGCGACCGATGCTATTGGCAATAATTCGGGGCAGAGAAACGATTTCCTCGTCTTCGCGATCAAGATTGGCAATATTCACCAGGGTTGCAATCGCTTCTTCTGCGGTTGGCGGTTTGCCAATGACGTGCAAGCCGCAAGGCAACAAGCGAGATTCAATTTCCATCAGCCGGCGATATACCTGACCGACAATATTATCCCGCTCCAGCGGCGTCATGTCTGCGGCCTCAATGTCAGGCAGGGCGATATCCTTATCCAAATTCACCAGCCGGCACTTATCCATGATGGTGCTGACAATCGGAATTCCGCGCCCAGTATCTTTCAGAGTTTGATAAGAGCCAATCAACTCGCTCAACTCTTGCAAGCCTTTGTAAAGTCCGGCATTTTCTGCCGGCGGCGTCAGGTAAGAAATCGTTGCGGCATAGCTACGGCGCTTGGCAATCGTGGCTTCGCTGGGATTATTTGCCGCGTAATAATACAAATTCGGGATCTTGCCAATCAAGCTGTCGGGATAGCAATCCCCAGACATCCCCATTTGCTTACCAGGCATGAACTCCAGGGAACCGTGCGTGCCGAAGTGCACCACCGCATCCGCGCCCCAAATCCGCTCTAAATAGGTGTAATAAGCGGCAAATCCATGATGAGGGCTGGCAGAACGCGAGAACAGCAAGCGCATCGGATCGCCTTCATAGCCAAAGGTTGGCTGAACGCCGATAAACACATTGCCGAACTGTTTGCCAAAAACCAGCAAGTTTTCCCCGTCGGTGTTGAGATGTCCTGGAGGGGGACCCCAGTTTTCGTGCAAGCGTTCAGAGTAGGGCGTCAGTTCTTCATATTCCGGAACCGACATCCGGTAAGCAATATTCAGTTCCGGGCTGCTGTACTGTGCCGTAGCGTCGTGGATGACTTCTTGCATCAGCGCCTCGGCGGAGTCTGGCAAACCTTGCACGTCATAGCCGTTGTGCTGCAAAGCTTCCAGGACTTTGTAAATGGAACCAAACACATCGAGATAAGCGGCGGTTCCCACGTTGCCTTTGTCGGGCGGGAAGCTGAAGACGGTGATGGCAACTTTTTTGTCTAATTTGGGCTTACGGCGCAGGTTTGCCCATTTCATGGCCCGTTGAGCCACGGCTTCAATCCGATCTTGCAATGCGATCGCTTTGCCGGTGGTGCCATCTCGCCCAGATAGAATAATCGGTTCGATCGCGCCATCAAGTTCGGGAATGGCAATTTGCAATGCAACTTGAATTGGGTGCAATCCTAAATCGCTATTTTCCCACTCTTCCGTGGTTTGGAAGACCAGGGGCAGGGCGACCATGTAGGGCCGGTTTAAGCGCTTCAGGGAGTCGATGGCTTTGGGGTGGTCTTGACGCGCCGGCCCGCCGACGAGGGCAAAGCCGGTGAGGGAAACCACGGCATCCACTAACTGTAGCGGTGCAACGCCTTTTGCCCCAACTTCCCAGAAATAAGCCTCCACCGGCTTGGAGAAGTCTAAGCCGCCGGCGAACACGGGAATCACTCGCGCCCCCATCGCTTCGAGTTCCTGCACCATTGCCACATAATGGGCATCGTCGCCGGTAACCAGGTGGGTACGCTGTAGAACTAAACCTACGCAAGGCGCTAAGGGGTCTTTCAGGTCAGTAGAGATGTCTGTACGACTGTTGTACCAATTAAAGTAATCTCTGACTTCCTCAAACATCTTCGGTGCTAAGGGGTGCCAGATGCCCATATCTGGGTAAACGACCGGCTCCTGAAAGCTCAGCTTGTTGCCTTTGAAGACATACTTATCTGCCAGCATCAGCAGGAAGTTTTCCAAGTTCTCGGAAGAACCTCCCAACCAATATTGGAAGCTCAGCATGAAGTTGCGGGCGTCCTGCGCTTTGTCCATTGGCAGATATTTCAAAACTTTTGGCAAGGTTTGCAACAGCTTCAGCATTCCATCTTGGAAGGATGAGCCGGATTGCTCCTTGCGTTTTTTCATAAATTGTGCAATAGCACTTTTCGACTGACCCAACTGGGCCATCGAGAAGCTGCCCATCTTGTTCAGGCGCATCACCTGCGGCATGGAGGGGAAGACTACAGCGACATCTAAGGAATCGCGGTAGGGTTCCACTGCCTCAACGACTTTATCGGCCAAGTCTTCAATGAAGATCAGGGAGGCGATAAAAACATTGGCACCGGCAAGATCCCGTTTCAAGTTTTCGTAGTTCTCAGGGTCACGCAATTCTTCGATCAGATAGCCGCTGATTTCGATCGCTAAGTTGGGGTTGTTCTGGTTAATCGAACGAACCGCCCCGGACAAAGCGCTCTGATACTGGGCTTCTAGCACGACATAGACCACCTTGAGTAAGGCTCGCCCTTGGAGGTTGTCAGGCGCAATGTGTCGAATGGTGGGCTTGACGTGAGTGAACATTCAGGTAGGCTCCTTTACGATGCGCGTTCTCTTCTCAGGACTGTGTGCTGATGACTTCATGCTGAGTCTTGAGGAACAGCGTCGGCAGGTGGGCGGGTTGCTTGACACCTTCCAACTTTGCTGAATCAGCACTCAGCACTCAGCACTTCAAAAAATGGCACATGAGTTTTTTTACCAGAAAATGACCACCTGATGAGGGTTTTGGCCGTTATCTGACACAATTCGACAAAAAACTCTCCATATTTATTTACATTTATTTACAAATTATGTAAATAACTACTCATTCTTTCCTTTACAAAAGTTTAGGTGGACTGGCGCTCACGAGCTTCTTTGAGAATCTTGATCACTTCTGGATGACCTTCTTGAGAGGCCCAAACGAGAGCAGTCATGGTGTTGTTGTCTTTGGCCTTGAGATCGGCACCGGCATCTAGTAAAATTTGCACGATTTGGGCGTGTCCGCCACCGGCAGCACTCATCAAGGGGGTTAAGCCAAAGTTAGTTTTGGCATTGACATCAGCACCGGCTGCTAGCAAATGCTGAACGATCTCAACATGACCGGCAGCCGACGCACTCATCAAGGCTGTCCAACCATCGGTATCGCCGGCTTTCACATCCGCGCCGGCAGCGATTAAGGTTTGCACAATTTCAATATTGCCGGCTTCTGCTGCGGCAGTTAAGGCATTCAATCCTTCTGCATCGGTGCCATTCACATCCGCCCCTTGGTCTATCAAGGCTTGTACGGTAGGGGCGTCACCGCTTTTTGCTGCTTCAATTAAATCTGTCATAGCCTTACACGCTCCTCAAAACCCAGTGCCGGTTGAACAAGTTTGTGCCAAAAACGTATTTTCGCATCTTGTTGGGTCACTCGATCTGTCTGGCAAATTTAACAATTGGGGAACTCGACTGGGAACAAAGCGATCTTGTACCGGCAGTAAAACAGCCACAATTCAGGAATGTCCTGGGTGCAGCGCCCTTGATATTTTGTGCGTCTCGATTAATCCTGAAGAGTTAGCCAGTGCCGGTTGGCCGGTTCAGGGATTTGCCCATTTAAAGAATGCGACCGCCTCTGTCCGCTTAAGCTGAAGGCATACTGATTGCGGTAGAGTAACTTCGGGCATTGCCGCATGAAAGCGCTGATCATGTGCAAATTCCGTGCCGAATGCCGATAGTTAACCCCTCCCTAACAGAGAGGACACAAATCACAATCCCGTTAGCAGAGGTTAAGCGGGTATATCTGAACAGATACAGTATCCAACATCCAGTTATTTTATCTAAAAGCTTGAGTTTATGACATTCGTTCGATTAATTTCATGCTCTGTTTCCTTATGGCTAGGAGTGATGTCTAGCGCTGTACTGGCAGATACCGAAGATGTGGGTCAACTTCCTAAAAAAATAACATCAATGGATCAAGATGTTAAGGTAAATCGCGCGATTTTACCTGACCTATCCGCTCAGTTAATTCCTACAGTGCAACCGCTTCCTCCTGAGAAAAAATTTGAACTAGAAACTTTACCCATTAACCGGGCCGGCGAGGAAGCCGTTACTATTGAACCAGACCCACAATCAGGGCTGCGTGGAGATGTTTTAAGAAGTCGCCCCACCGTTTTAACCACAGCCCATCATTTACAGCGCGGACAAATCCTTACTAATTTCCGTTATCGTCAATCGTTTCCGTCTGGTTCAGCGAGTGATGTCGGATTGACGGGACAACCAACTTTCGCAATTAGTTGGGGCGCAACTGATAACTTAGAAATTACTCTAGATGCACAGACTGTTGACAACGCTGGGCCGGGTGAACAAGGAGACTTACTAGCTAGGAGAACAACTGCCGAGGGCAGCGGTAATTTCTTTCAAGAATTGACGTTACAAGCCAAACAGCGAATTTGGGAAAATCTAGAAGATAATTTTGCTTTAAGTGGCGTACTTGCTGTTTCTAGAGGAATTCGGTCTTACCAATTTTTTAATGAAAATGGTCAGTTGGATAGTGGAAGCAATACGGAAGAACTTGTTGTTTCTTTAGAGTTACCTTTCACCGTCCAAACAGATGAGCGATGGCAATTTACTCTATCTCCAAAAGTTGCTTTCTTGCCAGAAGATAATGCTTTGTATTTTCGTCGGCTGCCAGACAATGATGATGATTCTTTCGGCACAACTTTAGGATTAGCCGGCGCAGTTAGCTATCAAGTCAATCCCCGGCTAATCCTCTGGGGAGATACATTTATTCCCTTTACGGGAAATAATAGCCTCAATCAAGATACAGGGCGTCCCGCGCGTAGTATTGCTTTTAACACCGGCTTGCGGTACTTAGTCAATCCCCGGCTGGCAACAGACTTATTTATTTCTAACACGCTGGGTAACACCGGCGCTTTATCAGCTATTGCAGATCGAGAGTCTATTTCTCTCGGCTTAGGAGTAACTTTTTTACCCGCTTTTACCGCTGCGAATCGCCAGTATCCACAGCATTTTAGGGACACACAAAACCCCCCTCCTTTCATTCCGGCTGGATTTGGCTTTTTGGATGGGGGAACGATTGCCAATCAGCAATTGCTGACGACGCTACAAGGCGGTAGCCAAGGGCTATTAGCCGCTATTCAATACGGACTTTTAGATGATTTGGAAATTGGGGGATTTATAGATTCTATTTCTGGAGATACAGACGAATCAGAAATAGGACTGAGTGGAAAAATTCGCTTTTTGCATCAAGCAGATGGCGATCCGTTTACCTTAAGCGGTTTGGTGACGGTTTCCAAGTCAAATAATGTGTTACTCAACTTCTTGAGTGGAAATGCCAATGAATTAGAAAATCGAGGATTGGAGGAAGAGGGTTTTGTTTTCAGCAGCGAAGTCTGTTCGGATAACGGCGGAGTTAGCAAGAACGACGGGGAATGTTTAATGATTACCCTCTCTGCCCCAATGCACTATCAATTAGAAAATGGTAGCGCAGTTTGGCTGACACCAACTTTGGGCTATGTGCAGCGAAATGGATTAGAAATTGCCGGCTTTAATTTAGGAGGATCGGTTCCGTTGGGTCAAAAGATTACGGCAATTGCGGAAGCCGGTTTCAATTTAACCGGCGATGGCAATGCCTTAGTCGATGATGACCGCAAAAATCTGATTCCTTGGGCTTTAGGGGTGCGCTGGAATGCCGCATCTTTATTTAACTTGCCGGTAACCAGAAATCTTGGGCCTCAAGTTGAATTGTATCTCACAAATCGGGTCGGTTCCTCACCGTTTCAGACTCTGCGAGTTCGCGAGGATAATGATATAGCCGTGGGAGTGGGATTGCTATTTCCCCTCCAATTTTAGTGTAGTCATTAATTCGTAAAAGGAGGATTTTCAGTGCCGGCAGTTGATATTTTAATTCTCTCCAATGGCCCTGGAGAATTGATGACTTGGGTGCGACCTGTGGTGCAACAACTGCGGCAGCAAATGGGCGAGGACCGCTCACAGATTCGCATTTCTGTCGTTTTATCTCCGTGTCCTCATGCCACCGGCAAGGAAGTTGAAATTGCCCGTTCCTATCCAGAAATAGACCGAGTTCAAGGGTCAAAAGAGTTCTGGAAGTTTTTAGTTTCGGGAAAAACCGCAGAAAATTGGGATTGGCGAGAATTGGGTATTGTGATATTTCTCGGCGGCGATCAAATTTTTCCGGTGATTATTGGTCGCCGACTGGGTTATCGCACTGTTGTTTATGCTGAATGGGATGCCCGATGGCATGGCTGGATAGACCGATTTGGGGTAATGAAGCCTGAAATTATTTCCGGCATCCCTGCCAAGTATGCCCATAAATTCACCGTCGTTGGTGATTTAATGGCAGAAGTCTCTAAAGAAATTCCAGAAGAAATTGAAGGCTCTTCCCCTACCCTCGAATTAATCGGACTTCTTCCCGGATCGAAGCCGGCAAAACTCTCTCAGGGAGTGCCGCTACTATTAGCAATTGCTGAGAAAATTCATGCAATAAATCCGCAAACCCGTTTTGTTATTCCCGTTGCACCCACCTTGGATTTAGCAACCTTAGCGCGGTTTGGCGATCCCCAAAAAAACCCCCTGATTCAGCAATTGGGGTGGGCGTCTGCGGAATTAAAATTTAAGGATGAGGATTCTTCATACTTTTTAATCACCGCCACCGGCTTGCCAGTGGAACTGCACACAACCGCGCCGGCATATAATTTGCTCTCGCAATGCCGGCTGTGTTTAACCACTGTCGGTGCCAATACTGCCGAACTTGGTTCCCTGGCTATTCCGATGATTGTGTTAATACCCACCCAAGAATTAGATGCCATGCGGGCTTGGGATGGCTTACCGGGGTTACTAGCAAATTTGCCGGGAGTGGGTTCAGCTTTTGCTAAAGCAATTAACTGGATTGTTTTGCGGCAGGGGCGTTTATTTGCATGGCCGAATATTTGGGCAAAAGCAGAAATCGTGCCGGAATTAGTGGGGCAATTGCAACCGGCAAGTATTGCAGAAATGGTGATTGATTTTCTCAACCACCCGGAAAAATTAGACGCGATGCGAGATCGTCTGCGTCGTGTTAGGGGGGAAGCCGGTGCGGCACAAAAACTCGCTCAACTGGTGCGCGAAGAAATTTCTAATTAAGTCGAAATGTTAAAAGATTTCGGCAATTTGTCATCCGAATATTCTCGAACCTTGCTAAACTAAGTTGAGTTCCAGCCGATAGAAAATCAAGGTCGCATCACGATTGCGGCTCGATCTGTGCCATCAGGGTGCCAAATATCGCCGGCCTTTTTCTTCCTGAGTCAATGAATTCATCACCAGCTCAAGACATCTCACTCTACGAACTAGCCCTCAGCGCCCAGCAGCCGCCCCATGCCTTGCAAGTCAGTCCGGCGACGCTTAAATCTATGGTGGATGCGCTGATTGATTTGTTACTTGATCGAGAGATACCGGCAACTTTGTTAGTTAAACTTCCGCGCGGGAATGCGTGGCAATGTGAACTTGAGCGTTACCGGCAAAGTGGAGTTTGTCAGGGAATTTATGTCTGCAATCTTTCTGGGCGCAATGCAGCCAGTCTGGCAGGTGAGGATAATTCTGACAATTCAGGGGAAATATTATCGCACCCAGCAGAACTGGAATCCCCGCCGGCAAAGCAAAGACACTCCCGCCCCACATCTGAATTCCAGACACATAGACAGTCTGCGCCAATCACTGACAGCGAGACATCTCTGATTCAGGATACGGCAAGACAAAGCACACCGGCACCGGCAACCTCAACAGGTTTTGAACTGAATGTGCCGTCTGAATCTTCTTTAAGACGGGAATATTTTATCTTCGTGCTCTCAGAGCAATTCTGTAGCGTGATCGTGGCCCACCGGCCTCGATCTATCCGGCTGCCGGTGGAAGCCACAGAGACCAATTCGGAACGCAAACAACCCCTTTTAGCAATTTGTTCCGCAGACGCGCCGGCAGTTGAACACGTATTAGCCGGCTTACGACAGATCGTTGCCGTTAGCCAGTCCAAAACCCTCCAAGCCGATAAGCCAACCGTCGGAACAATCCCTCAAACGCAAATCCCAGCCTCGGCTTCTGTCGCCACTGACGAACTCTTAAAAAATTGGAATTCCCTGTTTCTGCGTTTCCCCTCCTCTGACTTGACAAAAACTTCCCTTTTTGCGTCTCACGCAGGGCACTTATGGGCCAAGCAAATTCAGCAGCAAGAAGAAGTTTGGCGCAGTATCACCAACTACCGGCAGCACGCAGTCGATGCAGAAGCCTTGCATCTGCAAAACCAAGAGCTACTGGAAGCAATGCACCTGAAGGACGAATTTCTCAGCAATGTGGGTCAGGCACTGCGGACACCCTTAACCAATATGAAAACAGCACTCACCCTGCTGGGTTCTGCCAACCTCAAGCCGGCCCAGCGTGATCGGTATATGCAACTGCTCAATACCGAGTGCGATCGCCAAACTTCGCTGATCAACGGCTTGCTAGAACTGGTGCGGCTCGATCATCTGGTAGATCAGGCAGCGATGCAAGCTTTGTATTTGGCGGAAATCGTGCCTGGGGTTGTCAGTACCTACCAGCCATTAGCCCAAGAAAAAGGCGTGATGCTAGCTTACACAATTCCAGACAACTTACCCCCTGTTTCCTGCTTGCGTCCCTGGCTAAAGCAGATTGCCATCAACTTGCTGCATAATGGCATCAAATTTACCCCCACCGGCGGCCAAGTTTGGGTGCAGGCAAAGCAGCAGGGAGATTATATCCAATTAGAATTTCGCGACACCGGCATCGGCATTCCTGCTAGCGAACTTCACAAAATATTTGAACGATTTTATCGCGTTCGCCAAGTCGTTGATGATGATCCGGGCGGTGCCGGCTTAGGTTTAACGATTGTGCAACAGCTATTGCTGCGCTGCGGCGGCTCAATTTCAGTTAAAAGCCAACTCGGTCAAGGTTCGACCTTTAACGTGTTGTTGCCGATTTACCATAAAGAATAGGGGCATTGGGAATTGGGCATTGGGCATTGGGCAAGGCTTCGCCAACTTAAAGGTAGGGGCATTACTCCCATTCTCCTACTCTCCCGCTCAGCACTCCCTATTCTAGGGGCAGGAAAATCGTCAGCACTTCGCCTTGTTCAGGTCTTTGTCGCACGATTAGTTTTGCGCCGAGGGCTTGGAAGAGATTTTTTGTAACCGAGAGATTGAGTGTGAGGTTGCCGGTTTCTGGCTGAAATACCAACAATTGACCAATCGATTTAAGGGGTGAAGTTGAGGCATTTGCCGGCAATTTTTCGCTGCCGGTTTGACATTGCAACTGCACTTTTAACCGATCACCGGCTAGCATCACTTGCACTTCCACATGACCACCTGCCGGCTGACTGGCGGTGAAATTTTCAATCACGCCGGTGAGTACCTGATCCAACATGGTCGGATCGCTCACCACCGAAGGCATCTTCTGCGGCAAAACGACATCTAGGGTTAGATTGCGCCGGCTTGCCTGTTTTTGCCACCGGGGAATGCAACTGTCAAAAACTTGCGTTAGGGGAGTAGAGGTTAAATGAACCGGCGCTCGTTTCGTTTCAGAAGTTTCCAATTCCACAGCGCGGAAAATTAAACCAAAGCGGTCGATCTGTTCGCTACACTCGCGATCAATCATTTCCAAACGCTTAATTACTTCTGGCTCTAAATTTCGGCGTTTTAGCAGCAGGCGAGTTAAGGTGCGAATGGTTGCCAAAGGTGTGCGGACTTCATGGGCCATCGCTTGTAGCAATTCCACATCATAAGCTTGAGATCGCTCATTCGATGCCGTGCCGGTTCCACCAGCCAGATGCTCTAGACGCTGCTCAAGAATTTCTCGATTTAAGTTTGTTTTCACCGCAGCCGGCCTCTTGGTACGCTCATTCACGCAACCGTCAGAGTCGGAATGGCTGCGATTAACATTGCGCGAACGCCAAGCCGATTTGCTGGATGTACCGGCTGCCTGTGGCGAGTCGTGGACAGCTGCCGATAGCAGCCGTACTGGGGCGTCTGAGCGACTATTTTCCCACTCAACCGGCTCCGGCATATATTTTAGAAGCAGCCGGCTAAACTGCATCACAGTTTTGTAATCTGGCGCTGCCGGCGCAAACCGCTCAAGGCAATCATCCAAATGGCTCAACTGGGCAGAACTGCCGGCAAGTAACACGCGGGGACGCAGGGAATGCCAAGCTTGTGCAACGACTTCCGGGTCAAAAGAAAACTGAAATGCCGGTGCTCCATTGCTATCGGTGCCTAGAACCATCACCAGGCTCAATTTGTGAGTTAATACAATACAAAACTGTTCATCTGAAAGCGGGTCATCTGAAAGTAAGGGAACCAGTGAGCGGGGCATAGAAGCCGATGCGGCGCATCCTTCGGGGAGTGGCAGCAGGGGCATACTGTGCCGATTGCGTTCTGCCAGTAACCAAAGCGCTGGGTTGAGCGGATCGGAAGTGAATGTGCAGGACGCCACACGGGAAACGAGGGCGGGATGAGTCAACACCGGCATCGGCCCGGATAAAATTAAGCCGTGTGATGGGTCAAAATCTTGGGCGTGGCTTTCTTCTAGGCCAATCGCAGGATATTTAAGGGTGGCCTGCCCAGTTAGGGCAAATTGTTGTTGCAAAAGACAGTTAAGTGCGGCAACGGCACCGCACCATTCCCGTTCCGCCTTGAGGCGTTGCTGAGCAGCCTCAGCGGCAGAACGGTGCCGGTTGCGATTTAAAGAGACATTGCCGGCAACATCTCCACCACCCGCCACCGCTTCAAATCCACACTCTGCCTCGGCAAGGGATAAAACCTCACTGAGGGCCGGTAAAAACCATTGATCCATAGCAGTAAACCCTCTTGGCAGATTGCAATTAGTAGCAGAACCGCTCTTCAAAATAGTAAAACCGATAACTCAATTACGTCTGTAGGGCAAGGGGGCAGAACCCTTCTCCTTCAGAGTATCGGTATTTTTCAGTTAAGGACAGTCGAAGAACCGAACTAATTAGTCGCAATCTCCGTGCATGGGCAAATTGCTCCTCCGTGCGAATCAGGGCAATCTTCCTTGCGCTGTAGCAAAATGAAGGCAGTTCATTTAACTGGCCGTCGCTCATGTCTACTTTGCTAAATGACGCTAAAAATTTGCTGTCAGACTTGATGGCTCGCTTCTCACCTCATGTGGATTATTTGGCGATTCGATTAGAGGAATCTGAAGGCACTGATATTTTTTTGCGGGGAGAAAAGATTGAAACCCTCAGTGAAGGGGTATCGATTGGCGGGCAAGTGCGGGCTTGCCATAAGGGTGGTTGGGGCTTTGCCAGCTTCAATCAGTTAGGGACGTTGGCAGAACGAATTGAGGAAGCGATCGCCGCTGCGCGGTTGGTAGGGGATGAAGAAACCTTGCTGGCGGAGGTGATGCCGGTGCAAGCAATTTGCCAGCTGCCGATGACCGGCACTGATCCTCGCCGGATTTCGCTAACTCAAAAGAAAGCTTTGTGTGATCGCTATGGGGAAATCCTTCGCAGTGTTGATCAGCGCATTACCACCACGTCTGTACGCTACAGCGACAGCGCCCAGAAAATCATCCTTGTGACCTCAGAAGGCACAATTTTGGAACAATCTTGGGTGGATATGGAAATGCGTTTTGCGGCTACTGCCAGGGCCGGCAGCACGGTGCAAACGGGCCGGGAAACGACGGGATCGCGCAAGGCGTATGAAGATATGACCGCACTCGACGATCAAGTGCGCGGAGCCGCAGAACGGGCTGTACAGGCGCTATCTTTGCCATCTGTGAAAGGCAATACTTACACCGTGGTGATTGACCCGATTCTCAGCGGTTTATTTGTTCATGAAGCTTTTGGGCACCTCTCGGAAGCGGATATGACTTATGAGAATCCGGATTTGCTGGAAGTGATGACATTAGGCCGCCGATTTGGGCCAAAAGAGTTGCAAATTTTTGATGGGGCAGCACCGGAAGGTCATCGCGGCAGTTATTTTTATGATGATGAAGGAACGCCGGCAAGCACAACCCAACTCATTGAGGATGGGGTTTTGGTAGGCCGGTTGCACTCGCGCGAAACGGCTGGAAAGTTAGGAGAAGCAGCCACCGGCAACGCTCGTTGTTTGAGTTATCACTACCCTCCCATTGTCCGCATGACAAATACCTGGATTGAGCGGGGCAATACTGCCGTGCCAGATTTGTTTACAGATATTAAAGAGGGTGTTTATGCCCGGAACTGGCTGGGAGGAATGACCAATGGGGAGATGTTTACCTTTAGTGCCGGTGAAGCGTGGATGATTCGCAATGGTGAATTAGCAGAGCCGGTGCGGGATGTAACGCTTTCTGGAAATGTATTTACCACGTTGGCAGATATTGAAGCCATCGGGGATGATTTCTATTGGGATGAGTCCGGCGGTTGCGGGAAAGGCGGCCAAAGTGGCTTATCAGTCGGCTGTGGCGGGCCGAGTTTGCGCCTCCGCAACGTCGTTGTCGGTGGGGATGCTGCTGAGTAAAGTAGGAACAATTGAGGGGTTTAGTCTTGAAGGTTGAAAATAGCTTTTATACTTAACCCCTTATTTGGAAAACTCGAATAACTTGTAGAGATGCGATTAATCGTATCTCTACCGGCACACTCAACTTAAAAGTTAAGGAGAATCTGCTTAAAATTGACTGTTGATAATATCTGTAAATATTTAGCTGAACAGGAACCGGGTGCTTTTGTTCGCTGGCTGCTCTCAAAAGAAGTGAACGAAATTCAAATTCTTAAAACTGAATTGAGCGTGGAACCAATTCGTGCAGATGCTCTGATTTTGTTACAAATTGATGACCAAGTTTTGCACTTAGAATTTCAAACTTTACCGGAATCAAAGCCGGCCATTCCGTTCCGAATGCTGGACTATTGGGTGAGGCTGCGCCGGCAGTACGGAACAGATATCGAGCAAGTGGTAATTTTTCTAAAATCCACAACCTCTGAAGCTGTGTTCATCGAGCAGTTTGAGGCACCCAATACTAGACACCGCTATCGAGTGATTCGGTTATGGGAACAAGATCCAGAGCCACTGTTAGCAAATCCCGCTTTATTGCCATTGGCTTGTTTAGCAAAAAGCGAGTCGCCCAATGCTTTATTAGAGCGCGTGGCACTACAGGTTGCTAGAATTGAAGAACCCCAACAGCGGCAAAATTTATCAGCAAGTGTGACGGTACTAGCCGGCTTGCGTTTTGATGAAATATTGATTGACCAACTGTTTGGAGAGAGGTATATGCAAGAATCTGTAATTTATCAAAGAATTCTGCGGCAAGGTTTAGAACAAGGAAGACAAGAAGGACGTGAGGAAGGCCGGCAGCAGGGACACTTAGCCGTAATTATGCGGCAGATCGTCCGCCGGCTAGGTGCAATTCAACCGGCTGTACTAGATCGGCTTCAGAAATTATCGATTTCTCAATTAGAAGAGTTGGGTGAGGCGCTGTTAGATTTTCAAGAAAGTAGTGATTTAATTGCTTGGTTAGATAACAGGAGCGCTCAGTAATTTTTTGAAGGTTAGGGGTTAAAGGGGTAAATGCTTCAACTTTACCCCTTTAACAGTTGGTTACCGGCTCTCTCAATTAAGAATAAATTTAAAGCTAAAGTTGACGCGAATTGATTACAGATTTTTAGGCATGATTTAAAACCCACCGGCGAAACAGTTCCACAATGATCCGCCACCGGCTCTCCTTTTCCTCAACGACATCATGGCGTGTGAGAGTCTTGAGAGCTTCGCCTAATGTTGTCTCATCAATACCGGCAGTCTCAGCTAAAGCTTCTACGCTCAACCCTTCCGGGTGAAGGGCAAGTGCTTTTATGATTGCTTGCTGGTGGACTGCACCCTGCGCTGCTTGACCCCAAACGCCGGTGAAGTAGTAGCGTCCCCGCTGAAAGAATTCGGGGTCATTAATCACTGTTTCCACATCATCTACAGTGAACACCGGCTCGCGGGGATGTGCGATTTCAAATACTTGGTCGTTGTAGCGGCGAACGAGTCCGAATCCGATTAGCCAGACGAGATAAGGTTGGCCGGCTGTCAGTTCATAAATCAAATCGAGCGCTTCTAGTTTGTAGTCGAGGGGAAAATCTTCATCGGGGTTAGCGAGGAGGTAGCCGGTTGTTGCACGTTCCATGAAGCCAACTTTGATGGGGATGACACTCGCAAAGAAGGGTTGGAAGTAGTCTGCGGTCATTTCTTCCAGGGTATGAAGGCCGGCAAATGCAAAAGCAATTCGCGGACTCATTTGCACCATTCCCCGCAGAAAATCCATAAAATCTTTCGAGATTTTCCCGGCTTCTATGAGTTCCTCAATTTTCTCGAATTCATCTAAGGCGATAATTAAGCTGCCGGTTAGATTTGCCTCAACTTGTTTCAAATAGCGCTCAAACGTGCGGGTGGGAAGATTCAGCAGATCCGCATCCGCAGGGGGTGCGAGGTTTACCGTCCGAGAAATCTCATCGCAGATTGCTATCAGCACCTCCCCAACTCCCTGAGAGATATCTCCCAGGTTTAACAGGTTGATGTAGGCGACTTTGATCCCAGATCCGAGACAGTTTGCCACATTTTTGAGGATAGAAGTTTTGCCCATGCGCCTGTGACCGAAAAGAACGACAGACTGCACTTGATTGCCCAATACCCACAACTCCTCTAGCTGTCTAATCACATCTTCCCGTCCGAAAAAAAGCCTCCTTTGAACGAGGTTTCCCACAACATAAGGATTGCGGACAGGTTCAGTGATAGATATTTCCCCGACTTCAGTCGCTACTTTTAGCAACAATTCTTGCAAAACTTCAGCAATGCCAAGGATTAGCTTTCGCTCTGCTTCAGGCAAGCAGTCCCCTGTGTCTAAAATGCTTTTAAGCTCTCCTAACGCGCGGTTGAGGGCGAAAGAGCGGGTCGAGCGAGACACACTACCCACAACAGCCCGGAAATCCTCAGCGACTCGACGCAAACTCGCAATCGCTTTCCAAGTAGCTGGACGCAGTAGGGGTTCGTTGGGAGGATTGGGCAATTCAATCAGCAGCAGATCCTCTAGAGATTCAATGCTGTAAAAAGCTGTTAGAGTTTCAGCTAAGGTTAATAGTTCGGCTGCGTAAGGAAGAGAACGCACGAGGGCAAAAGCAGCCGCAGCCTTATTCCCGAAAATTGCCCCATACCACTTCAACGCCTGGGGGAAAAAAAACACCCAGTACCGCAGCCGCAGGTAATCGAGGGGATTCCACAAAGAGAGAGGGCGCTTTAGTTTAGGAGCCAAGTCTAGGCGCGGAACGGGAGTTTGATCTTGGCTCATTGCACTTGCTCCATGTATCGCGCATAGGTTTGATAGCACAGTTGCATCAGTCGCCGGGGATGGCCGGCACTTTCTTGCACTAGCTGAGTTATTTCTTCTTCCGTAAAACGCACAGAAGTTGTCTTAAGCCGGCTTTCAATAAATGCACGAACAGTCACTTCATCCCAAGGTTTTATGTATTCCTGTTGAAAAAGACCGTGAAAAGGTGATGTTTGACTTTCATCCTGATTATCTTTAAAAAGCTGATCAAGGGGTTCGCCAACAGCTAAAATCAGCCGCAAAGGTGTATCACTTCCCTCAGCTAAACCGCGCAAATGATCGCGGAGGTTACGAGTAAACCCTTCCCGCGTCATCTTTCCCGCATTGTCGATAGTTAGCAACAATCGATGCTTTTGCAAAGCGCGAGTTAGTGGATATCCTTTGCTTTCAGGGATATCAATCTTATCGCACAAAACGCTGTAGAATTGATCGTCATTATTAACTCCTTGTAATAGCTCGATGTAAACCGACTGACGCGGCGATGAGAGGCGAGTTTTTGACTGTCGGCCAATTTCTAATAGCAGAGAGGATTTGCCGATACCTTCTTCTCCTATCAAGGCAACGCTACTATTGCTGTTAAGAAGCTCAAATACTCGTTGGATCTCACGGTGCCGGTTAAAGAACTGTTGAGGATTGTCAACTCTGCCATTCTGCGGGATAAAGGGGTTCAGTAAAATATCACAGCTTGGCCTTTCAATAATATCTGCATTAGCCGATGGAGCAGAATCCTGCGTTGTCAACCACTCCAAATACTTCTGTTTCAGCCAATTGAGGAATGCAGTATCTTTAGCGGGAGACGCTTGTTGGTTGTAATCTGGAAAACCTTCGCAGTTTTGCTTGGGGCGAAAGCGCTCGTTGTAGATTGTCCACATTTGCCTCCTCACATTTTCTGGGACTATCGCAACCTCGCTATTCTCTGTGAGTCTATCTGCAACCTCGTTATTGGTTCTTGTAGTTTCCTCATCTGGAAACTTCGCTAGAATAATTTTTGCCTCCTGACGACTCAACTGATACAGTTGCGATATCTCTATTATTAAGAAGCTTTGCCATAAAGTCATCGTCCCATTAGCCCCTCAGACTTTCTCACTACTTAGAGTCTTCTCTGTTGAGTTTAGCCGAAATGGCTTGAAATGGGCTAGTTTTTCCGGTTATTTAAAAGAATGGAAAAAATTTTCCGGTTATTTGAAAGAATGGAAAAAATTTTCCGGTTATCTGAAAGAATGGAAAAAATTTTCCAAATAATTGTTTTTAAAATTTTTATATAACGGAAAGCATTTTCTGGGACTTTCTTTTAAAGATTTTATAAACTGGTTTGCAGTGGCAAGCTAGCTACTCGACATTCAATAATTCTAGAGAAATGAGCAGATTTATGAAATACTCCCCGGCATTTAACCCTGTTGAACCCCAAGCGCAAAGCTATAAGTTTCCAGACAGCCAGCCGTCGCTAGTCAAAACCGAAAAATCGATTGCTACAACTGAAGCTCCCATGCTTGCACCACTCACACAATTTGATCTGGCTACATTACTGCAATATGGGGGTGTTACTAGCGCAACAATTTTCTCACTGTCTATTTTTGTTCTGGCAATCGCTGAGCTTCTTAAGGTGTTTGTGCCGGCGCTTCCAAAACCAAACCAAGTTCCCGAACCAAAAACCCGTCAAAATAAAAGGGTAAGAACACGAAAAAAATAAAATATTTCTGAATAGCGGAATGATTCGGTAGTGAATTTCAGGGATAAACAGTGCCTAATCATTCCGTAATTCATCTTGCTGCGAAAATAATTGGGAGTGGGGCAAGCATCCAGACGATTTTTTATGGAAACAAGCGAGAATTCACAAGCCGGCTGCTTCCCCTCTTTTGGTTATTGCTAAGAATTCTAAAAAATATCCTTACGCTTCTGCATCCACCACGTTACCCCTAAGTAAACCGCCGTATGCAAACACAGCACCCCCCAATTTAAACCTAAATTTTCCCAGATTGGATCGTAAACAGCGCTTGGTTCAAATGGCTGAGGAATTGTACTGCCATCGGGCAATTTAGTCGGTTCGGGAACCATCGCATTTACATTCACCAACGCCCCATAAGCGCCCACAGACCACCGGCTTAACATTAGCCAAGAAAGCTTACTGGCTAAACCTTCCATTTTAAACAAAACCCCAGAAAAAATAATCTGCGGGAGTAATAACAGCGGTAAAGCGCTATTCGCCTGACTACCGTTTTTCACAATGGCTGAAACCATTAATCCCAAACTCATACTCGTTAATAAAGTTAGAAATGTGGTGATTCCCACACCTAGTGGCCACGCTATTAAATCAGGTTGGGGAGATTTAAACCCAATTAGAATTACGCCAACCATTAACAGTGTTTGCAGCAGGGCTAAGCCGCTTAAAATTAAGACTTTGGAACCTAAGTAAGGAAATAGTCCTAAATTTACTAATCGTTCCCGCAAGTAAATTGCTGATTCTTTAACAATCTCTTGCAGAGAAGTCGAGAGTCCAACCCAAATTGCGGCACAGGTAAAAACAAATAACACCCGCAATGCTAAAGGCGCTAAGGTTGGATCGGGTTCATCTCCGAGAATTAAAGGATTTTTATCTCGAATTGCTAGGGTAATTAAACTAATCCCAATTGGTGCAGTTAAAAGCGCTAAACTTAAATTCACCGGATCGCGCCCCGTTAGTTTAAAATAGCGTTGGGCGAGGAGCGATAACTGCTTGAATGGAGAAGGATTTACCTGTTTTGCAACGACACCGGCAGGCTGTTGCGGCTGACCGGCCGGCCGGCTGAGATGATTCTCTACATAGCGTTTGTAATAAGGTGATTGGGCAAACTTAGTGGCAAATGTCAGCGGTGCTTTGTCGTTTTCTTCTAATTTGTTATAAATATCTGCAAAATCCTCAGTTTTTACCTCAAAAAAGTCAAACGCTTCTTTCGGAGGGCCAAAAAAGCACAGGTGTCCGCCGCGACCAAGAAAAACAACACGATCACAGAGTTTAATATTCGCAGTTGCATGAGTAACGAGAACAATTGTGCGTCCTTGATCTGCCAGCTTTCGTAACAGCAACATCATCTTTTTATCCAAACCTGGATCGAGTCCCGAAGTCGGTTCATCTAAGAAGAAAAGCTTCGGATCGGCTAGCAATTCTACGCCAATGCTCACTCGTTTGCGCTGCCCGCCGCTGAGATCGCTGACTAAAGCAGTGCGACGATGGGACATCTCAATATCGCCTAAAGTCTTTTCCACAACCGTATTAACATCCTGATCCGGCGGTAATCGCAACTGTGCGGCGTAAGTCAGTACCTCTGCCACCGTCAATTCCCGGTGAATAATGTCGTCTTGCGGCACATAGCCAATTTGCGTGCGGTAGATGTTGAAGTTGGTTCGTAGATCATCTCCGTTTAAATACACCTTGCCGGCAGTCGTCTGTTCAATTCCCAGTAGCGTTCGCATTAAAGTTGATTTGCCGGCACCACTTCCACCAACTAAGGCGACAAACTGTCCAGGTTCAATCGCCAGGGAAATATTATCCAGCCGGTTTTGAATCGCTAAACCTTCAGCATCCAAACGAATTTGATTGCCTTGGTCAAGAACTTCCAGCCGATCACCCCGCAGAACGAGAGTAAACGGCCCGATCCGAACCGTTGCACCTTCTGTCAGATGCGTTGAATTCGTTACCTTTTGCCCGTTTACAAACACGCCGTTGGCGCTGTAGTCTTGCAGCAGGTAGCCTCCCTGTGGGGCAGGTTCAACAGTGGCGTGCCGGCGCGATACAGTCGGGGCGTCTAGTTGCAATGTCGCACTCGGATCTCGTCCGAGCAAAACTGAGCGGTTTTTCAGAAACACAAATCGCTCTCGTGGTGGCGTGAGAGACTGCCGGCTGAAGGGATTAAAATAAGTCAGCAAAATTTGGTTGCGCGGATCTTGACCGATGCGAATCTCGGTGCCATCCCTCAGATGATGCCCTTCAGATGGGGTGATGCGTGTGCGGTCGAGAAATAATCCGTTGGTACTGGGATTTTGAGAGTCGCCGTCATAAATACAGTAATCATCACCGGCTTTGCGAAGTACGGCGTGGCAAGCAGAAATGACTCGCCAATCTGGAGGAAGCAACAGATCCGCCTGTTCTGGTGCACGTCCTAAAATATGCCGATCTTGCTTCAGTTCCAGTTTGATCAGATGCCCCTGATTGTTGAGCTGTAAGTATGGATACTTGCTAATAATGGTTGACTGTTCTGTGTTGCCGGTCATAATATGGATTCTAAATTTTTATGTTTTTGATCTTAAATGAGATGCTTACCGCTCAAAGCTATAATTTGATAAAAGTTTGAACTTTGGCAAATCTTTTATCAAATTAATAGCAACTCACTGAATTCTAATCCATTTAATTGCCAAAAAATGAAATTATTTAATACATAAAACTCCGAAAAGTTAATTTTTCAAAACAGCTCAAAGCGTCTCACATCTTTTAATTTAGAATTTTTCAAACAAATTTAAGAAAAGCTATTTTTTATAGTTGTAAATATTAAATTTTTAGGCAGTCTACGAAATATGTTAACTTTGCATTTGACGGGTAGCTGTTTCTTATACAGGATGCTATCTTCAAAGAAAAACTTTTACCCCAAAAACTGCGATGCTCGCACCGGCACTGTTAAACAATCGCTACCAAATCCTGCAAACAGTCGGAAGCGGTGGGTTTGGCGAAACCTTTCTAGCAGAAGACACCCAAATGCCATCAGGACGCCGATGTGCAATTAAAAAACTGAAGCCGGTGACGAATAATCCCCAAATCAACCAAATTGTTCAAGAGCGTTTCCAGCGAGAAGCTGCAATTTTAGAAGAATTGGGTGATAGCAACCCTCAGATTCCCCGGTTGTATGCTTACTTTTCAGAATCCACTCAATTTTACTTAGTCCAAGAGTGGGTTGAAGGCGAAACCCTGACAAAAAAGCTGAAAACCTCTGGATTGCTCAGCGAAAGTTCGGTGAGGGCACTTCTCGTTAATATTCTGCCGGTGCTTGATTATGTTCATAGCAAAAGAATTGTTCATCGGGATATCAAGCCAGATAATATTATTTGGCGACAGCGGGATGGCTTGCCGGTGCTGATTGATTTCGGCGCGGTGAAGGAAACCATGAATACAGAATTGTATTCTCCAGAAAATTCTAGCCGCTCGATTGCGATAGGAACGCCCGGTTTCATGCCAGGTGAGCAAGCAGCCGGTAAGCCCGTGTATTCGAGTGATTTATACGCGTTAGGCTTAACGGCGATTTATTTACTCACCGGCAAGCTTCCGCAGCAATTGGATTCAGATGCTCACACCGGCGAAATTCTGTGGCACCGGCACGCCTTAAATGTAAGTCCGACGCTGGTTGGGGTGTTAGATAAGGCGATTCAATCCCATCCTCAGCAGCGCTACCCCACAGCCAGGGAAATGCTCAATGCTTTGCAATATTCCGCAACTGTTGCCGCAACAATGGTGACGTTACCGCCCGCCCCCCCTCAAGCAACAATTCCTTCCCCAGCGCCTGCCCTGTCTCCCCAAACAGTTCAGCCAGTCACTCATGTTGCCCAAACAGGAGGGAGGTTAAGAAATGCTATCGTTGCCGGCTTGCTGGTGGGTGCGTCGGTGATAACGGGCGTAGTTTTAGCAAAAAGTCAGCAGCCGGCGGTGGTTGTGCAACCGGCTGCATCTCCCGCGCCGGCACCACAATCTGAAGAAGCGATAGAATCAACTGCAGTTGATGCTGCACCGGCTGCGTCTCCAGATCCAACTCCAGTAATTCCGGCGCCGGTTGCCTCTCCAGCTCCACCAGTAATGCCGGTAGCCGCGGCTATCAATTCAGTGCCGAATGCCACTGCAAATCCCGCGCCGATTCCTTCTCCAGAGATTACGCCAAGCAATCCCGCGCCGGTTGCCTCTCCAAATCCCCCTGTAATGCCGGCACCCCCTGCCACACCCACGGCAAATTCTTCGGTGCCGGCGGTGCCAACTTCCAAAGAATTGGATAATATAGCAGACAGAATTTTTTCTGAAAGATATCCTGAGTTAGCAGGGAGAAAAATCCAGTCAGATGAAACAGATTTAGCACAACAATGGGCGCAAATCAGACAATGTGAAGCCGTCGTTGATTCTATCTTTTATCAAAGACATCCTGAGTTAGGAGGAAGAAAAATTCTTCCAACTGAAACTGATTTGCAGCAACAATGGTTGAATATCAGAGAAGGTGTTAATGGCTGTTAAAGTTTTTCTTTCTGTTCTGTCTAAATCCCAACAAACAATGCTAAAAATTAGATATTTGACAGCGGTACTAGCGTTCGGAATCTTAGCGCTTGCGGCTGGATGCTCTCCTTCTATTTCATCCAATGCGACTTCGATATCTGCTCAATCTGGTGCTGCTCAGCCGCGAGAAAATCAAGCAGAGAATATCGCGTCACAGCCAATTAGTAAGACGGAACCTGTCAATCAGGTTTTATCACCAGAGAATCCAGACTCCGTCACCAACAAAAAAATTCAGGAATACGTTAATAAACTCGCTGCTCAAGGATTTCCGAAAGAAAAGCAAGGCGTGTGGATTGAAGCCAATAAAGTGCTTTTAGCGAATCATCAAGGCACCGTTCCTTTGCCGGCAGCTTCAGTTACAAAAGCGGCAACAACCCTGGCAGCGCTGCAAACTTTCGGCCCAGAACATCAATTTGTAACGCTGATTGGGGCAACCGGCCCAATTGAAAATGGGGTCTTAAAAGGTGATCTAGTCATTCAGGGCGGAGAAGATCCGTTTTTTGTTTGGGAAGAAGCGGTTGCCCTCGGTAATACCTTAAATCAACTGGGTATTAAACGGGTGACCGGCAATTTGGTGATCGCCGGCAATTTTTACATGAACTTTGAGCCAAACCCGCAGACATCTGGGAATTTTCTCAAAGAAGGATTGAACTCTAAAGAGTGGCCGGCGGAAGCGGAAGATCAATATTTGACTTTACCTCAAGGAACGCCTCGACCTGAAGTTGCAATTGATGGTTCGGTGCAAGTTGTGTCTTCTCCACCTGAGTCAGTCAAGCCTTTAGTCCGACATCTTTCTTTTCCAGTTGCAGAACTGTTGAAAAAGATGAATATGTACAGTAACAACTTGATGGCTGAAATGTTAGCAGATTCTGCCGGCGGCGCAAAAGTTGTTGCCCAAAAAGCAGCGGAAGCAGCAGGAGTGCCGGCCCAAGAAATTCAACTGATCAATGGTTCGGGATTGGGTGAAGAAAATCGCATTTCTCCTCGCGCAGCCGTAGGAATGTTTCAGGCAATTGAACGGTATTTGCAGCCTTATCAGATGACCATTGCTGATGTCTTTGCGATTGCCGGTAAAGATTTAGGCGTTTTAGAAGTTCGCAAAATTCCTGCCTATACAGTGCTGAAAACCGGCACTCTTGATCGGGTGAGTTCTTTAGCTGGTGCCATGCCAACTCAAAAGCTCGGTTCTGTCTGGGTTGCGATTATGAATGGCGGAGAAAATCAGGATGAATTTCGCAATCAACAAGAAGTTCTTCTCAATCGTTTGTTAATTGATTGGGGTGCGGTTCAATCACCCCCAGCGGAGTTAACTCCGAATCCTAATAAAACCAAAACTTCAAGTAATGAAGTTGTGAAGTAGGGCGTAACGCGTTAGAGTGAAATTAGAGCCTAGATGTACAGTGTTCAGTAATTTGTCACTGTACATCTAAAGCCGGCGAAAACAATGATTAAGTGTGTCTGTTTCTCCTCATTTGAGGAATCTTTTAATTGAGAACTGCTTATGCTTTCTTCTAAGACTGAGTTCCCTGAATCTGTTGAAGTGACGACTCAAAACCCATCCAGTTCGCCATCATGGCAGATTGAACTACTGTACGACGGTCAATGCCCTTTGTGTTTGCGAGAAGTCAATTTCTTGCAGAAACGGGATGCCGGTAGAGGTTTAGTGGCGTTTGTCGATATTGCTGATGATGGCTACACCCCGGAAGCGCATGGCGGAGTTGATTTTGAAACAGCGATGGGGCGAATTCATGCGGTGCTTCCTGATGGGACGGTTATTAAGAATGTGGAAGTCTTCCGTCGTGTCTATGAGATCCTGGGGATGGGTTGGATTTATGCCGCTACCAAATTGCCGGTTATTGGGGCAATCGTTGATAAGTTATATGAAATTTGGGCAGATTACCGGCTGAGTCTGACTGGGCGACCCAATTTAGCAACAATTGTTAAAGATCGCCAGAAGCGCATGGAATGCGAGACACAGGGGCGTTGCCGGCTCAATGATAATGGGTAATATTAATTTTTGTAAGTTTTTTAAATTAACTACCAAAAACTGAGGGGTTGACTTTTGTTCAGCTCGCTTCAAGTAGGCTACAATCATTTTAATTTGTAGCAGTTTCTAAAAAAAATTTGGCTGCACTTTAAGCAAGTACAGCCGTCCAATCCAAAGATATTAAGAAAAATCCTTCTGGTGGCATAGACGTCTGCTTACTCGAAGCTGCCGCCTGATTCGTTTGGTGCTTGAAGATTATCTGGGTCAACATAATGGCAAACTGCGTCATCAATGCAAATTAATGCCCAACCGGACTGATCAATGCCCATCAGCTTGTAAGCAGCTTCTTGAATGAAGAATCCTTTGTGGTTGCGGGTTTCTGGCTTGATTTCAACGTTTTCATTAGTCATGGTAGTCAAACTCCGGATGATGTACAAAATGTTTGAAAGACGAGATAAAAGATTCTTTTAT
Organism: Microcoleus vaginatus WJT46-NPBG5; assembly: GCA_019359355.1. Taxonomy (GTDB): domain Bacteria; phylum Cyanobacteriota; class Cyanobacteriia; order Cyanobacteriales; family Oscillatoriaceae; genus FACHB-68. The sequence continues at coordinate 58,698 of JAHHHM010000008.1, forward strand.
CCTTCGGTTCATAAAATCTTATCATTAGATTTCACTTTTTTTACGTGTATTTAAGTAAGGAATTATTACAATTCCTACACAATAGAATAAATTTAGGGATAAATACCGGCACTGGGCTTAGATTTCTGCCGGTCTAACCCTCAAATAGCCACGCTTTGACGCGCTTTAAGCTATCCCAATCTGCTTTTCTAGTTAATCCTTCTTCAAGATTGTCCTTAACTTCATCCCGCAATTCTGAAGAAACCATGATTAATTGCTGCGCCACGTCGATGTGCTGCCGCACGCCTTTTTGCTTACTTTCGAGCATTGCAATCGCGAGATTAACTCGAGATTGAGCATCCTGGGGATTTAACTTGACAGACTTCTGAGCCGCCTTGTAAGCCTGAGCGGCCTTATTATCCAACAGATAAAGCCACGCCAAGCACGTCCAAGCGGGGCTATTTTTAGGGGCGCGTTCGCAAATATCTTTAAAAACCGGAATCAGAGTATCTGGGCCTTCGCCGGCTTTATAGCGGTCTATTCCTTCAGTAAAAAGAGTTTCAGCAGTTTGAGTCATAGAAAAATAAAGAGAGAGAGGGGGAGAGAAAACGATGAAGAATCGAGCAGAGAAAATATAAAACAATTCTCAATGCTCAATTCCCCAAACCTTATGCTCCATTTCCAAGGAGACTGGGTTTCAATTTAAGCAGAAAACGACTTGCCACAGCCACAAGTCTGATTGGCATTCGGGTTGGTGAACTGGAAGCCACCGCCAATCATAGCATTGCTGTAGTCAAGCACCAGACCGTAGAGATAGAGAAGGCTGCGCCGGTCGCTGACAACTTTAAAGCCATCGTAGTCAAAAACCTCATCATCCTCGCGGACATTACTGAGATCCTCAAAATCCATCGTGTAGGACATACCTGAGCAGCCACCTTGGCGCACTCCCACACGCAGAGAGAGTTCCTTCCCTTGGCTCTGCTGCAGTGACTTAACCTGCTGCAAGGCGGTTTCAGTAATCTGGATACCCCGTTGTTGAGACTGAGTTGCTTGTGTCATTGGTTTACACGACTCCTTGTGCCGAGATGATACAGGCTGCTTGAGCTTGTCCATCTATTTTATCGAGAACTCGCAGATTGTAGACTTTTGGCAGACTGCATGGGCAAAAAACTCTCTATGCTGGTAATAGTAAGTTGAAGTCTATCCAGTTGCTTAAAGTCTTCAACCGTAAGGAAAGAGGGTAGTGCCGGCAGGCAAGTTGAAAGCTATCGCATCAACTTCAAAAGCAGCCTACAGCAGGAAGTGATTTATCAAAAACTGCGGCTTCTCGTTACTCCCTCATGTATGATTGTTCCCTCATCCAGTTGACTGAGTCTATGACAGCTCTCAATCACTCTACCCGTCGTCGCCTGCAAAATCTACCGCAAATTCCCAGCGTGTGGGAGGGTGATCGTCGCCCCTTATCGGCTGAAGATGCTATGAGCCAAGAGTGGGCTGACCCAGTTTCTGCGCCAACGGGCACCAGTGAGTGCATTCTGTGGGTGGATGGTTCACAAGGATTTGTCCGGGCGATGGATATGGTGACACTCGATACCGGCCCTGAAGCCATTGTTCGGACATTGCTGCGGGCGATGGAACACCCCCACAGTCCCGCACAGCCGGCTCGACCTCAAAAAATTGTTGTCAAAGACCGAGAACTGAAGTTTTACCTACGGGGCGTTTTGCAAACGCTGGATATTACGATTGAGTATGTACCGGAATTGCCCCTGATTGACGAAATCTTCAGAGGATTTCAAGATGTTGTTAGCACCAAACCGCCTCATCTGCCGCCTCAGTATGCTGAAGTTTTAACCCAGAAAGCTTATGATATTTGGCGCGACGCTCCTTGGGAATTGCTGGGCGATCACCAAATTCTATCCGTCGAACTCAACCAATGGGACATCGATACCCTATATATCTGCGTTTTGGGAATGCTGGGCGTCGATTATGGAATTTTGCTCTATCGTTCCATCGATTCGCTTAAACGGTTTCGACAGCGGGTTTTGGCGAATGATTCTATCAACCAGCTTGAAGAAGCCTTCCTCGGTCAAGATTGCCTGTTTCTAAGCTTTGAAAGTATTGGCGATGTCGCAGATGAGTATGAAGACGACTTCGATCTCGCCGATCTGCCCCTGTCGGAAATTCAACCCACCTTTGGCAACCTCCACCCACTCGAAGGGCTGCGCTCGTTTCTTTACGAGGAAGAGGCGCTGACGGTTTGGGTGGCATTGGAAGCCCTGCATCGCTTTTGGCGGGCTTCCCGTCAAAAACTGGGAGGGGAGGTGTTGCCGAAGTTAAACAGTCGCTATCGGATTCCGCTGCCGGCAGTCGATGATGCCAAACCTTCAACCCTCTCCGTTAAAGTTGCCACCCAGCCTGAGTTGGAAAGCGAACTGTTGGAAATGGCCAACGCTGCTGACGAAGAAGATGATGAGGATTTTGAGGATGGCCAACCGCTGCTGCGGGATGACTTGGTGCCGGCAAATTCTTTTCTGAGTTTAGGTGTAGTGCCTTGGGAAAGCGTGGAATTTCTTCGCACCGGCGTTGATTGCTATCAATCTGGCCCAGTCACTGCTGCCGGCGAAGGGCTGCCGGTGGTTTTGATTCAAACCTCCCGCCCCAAAGCCAAAGCGATGATTCAGGAATTGCAAGATGCCGGCGGGTTAAAGGCAATTTGCTTTAATCGCGGAGAAGACTCGTTTGAAGACGTTGCCTACGATCTGGGAATATTACAGACGGGCAACGGTCAGTTGCATCTGTTTGGTGAATTTATTGAAGACGATCCGGTTCACGTCGCTGCCCGCAAAAAGTGGGATCAGCGCTGTAAAAAAACGAAGGGTTACTGTGGTTTAATCATCGCCCAAGGACTAACCGGCGCTTCCCGGGGTAATCCCAAGCTTAAAGATATGCTCGCTCTATTTGAGGTAAAATCACTGTCAGCCAAAGACCTCGGACTCGGCCCGTTGCAACTGATTCCCCAATTGGAATAAAAGTCAGAAACACCAGGCGAAACGCTGAGAACCCGCCTTGCATCGAGTTATTTGAGAGCAGTCCTAACTGAATCAAAATTTTTAAACCGCATCTGTTAGAGGCTGCGGTTGAGAGATTCTAGCTTGCTTAACGCTAAAAAGCAGACGCAACAGATGTAGAGAAGCATTGCCACGCGCCCCTAAACTTAAGATTAGGCAAAAATAATCATTTAGGGCGTCCATGAGCCAGATTTCTTCTCAAAAATCTCCAACTTCACAACCTGAGTCTTCCAAACCTGGCTTTTTACAGCAATCTGTTTCCTCGCTTTATGCCTTCTGGAAGTTCTCTCGCCCCCACACAATTGTTGGCACGAGTCTGAGTGTTTTGGCGTTGTACGCAATCGCTTATGCTGAAAGCACCGGCACGGCCTTCACCGACCTCCCGTGGGTGCAACTCTTCGGCACTTGGATTGCCTGTCTGTGTGGCAATGTTTACATTGTCGGGCTAAACCAGCTGGAAGATGTGGAAATTGACAAAATTAATAAGCCACATTTGCCAATAGCTGCCGGTGAGTTTTCGCGCCGGCAAGCCCAGCTCATTGTGGCAATTACCGGCATTCTAGCCCTGCTGCTGGCGCTGTTACTAGGGCCGTGGTTGTTGGGGATGGTGAGTATCAGTTTAGCCCTGGGAACGGCTTATTCCCTACCGCCGGTGCGCTTAAAGCGCTTTCCCTTTTGGGCCTCTTTTTGTATCTTTACCGTCCGGGGAGTGGTTGTTAATTTAGGGTTGTTTCTTCATTTTAACTGGGTGTTGTTGCAGCTAGAAAAGCTTAGCGTCCCCATCATTCCACCCACGATCTGGGCGCTGACGCTGTTTATTTTGGTCTTTACTTTTGCAATCGCCATCTTTAAAGATATTCCCGATATGGAAGGTGATCGGCAATACAACATCACCACTTTTACCCTGCAAATGGGTGCGCCGACAGTGTTTAATCTTGCCCGATGGGTGTTAACCGTATGCTACCTTTCTCTCACGCTTGCCGGTTGGCTTTGGCTGCCGACCGTTAATCCTTTATTCTTAGCCATTACGCATCTGATTGCCTTGAGTTTGATGTGGTGGCGCAGCAAGCAGGTAGATTTGCGGGACAAAGCCGAAATTGCACAGTTTTATCAATTTATTTGGAAACTCTTTTTCTTAGAATATCTGCTCTTTCCTGCTGCCTGTTTTTTAGCTTGAAAATGTGTTGGTTTTTAGAGGGTTCGCCCAGGTTAATTTTTAGGGTTTAAAACCTGCCGGTGTAAAAAATCCGTCATCCCGTTTTTGCAAATTTCCCAGGAGGGGCGCAATTCTCAGCGTGCCCTCCCGGCATAGCATTCGGCTAATAAATGCTTTGTTCAACCCCTAACTTATCGCGCTCCCAATGCTTCATCCTGAATGACAAAGTTATACCAATTCTTGAAAGGGTGACTACAAATCGTGTAGAATAGTACGTTGAATAGAGTTTGATGAAAAAAGTGGCAGGAGTTTATAAGCTAGAAATCACAGAAAGTGAAAGCGAGCTAGAAAAACGACTGAGCCAAGAAAAAACAGGCTCAGGAAAAGAACGATTACAACTGTTGTACATCCTCAAAACAAAAAAAGCTAAAACTATCAAAGAAGCCGCAGAACTTGTAGGGAGAAATCGAGTCACAGTCCAAGATTGGTTAACTAAATACCGTCAAGGAGGACTGATTAAGCTTTTAGAGAAAAAAGTCGGGACAGGAAGACCGAGGAAAATACCGGCGTGGGCAGAAAAAGAACTAGAGAAGAAACTTCAGTCCCCAACGGGGTTCGAGAGTTATGGAGAAATTTGCTCATGGTTGAGAGAGAAGTTAGGGATAGAAGCCAATTATAAAATAGTCCATAAATTAGTATATTATCGACTCAAAGCCTCACCAAAAATAGCCCACCCCAAAAGCACAGAACAGTCAGAACAAAGATTAAAAGATTTTAAAAAAACTTTATAGAAAACCTAGCCATGCTGAGCGTGATAGCGGTAACGGTCATGGGATTAGGGAAAAAGATTAGATTTATTTGTCAAGATGAAACCAAAATAGGACTAAAAACAATAAGTGGCAGATAGCGAAGCGTGGACGCAGTCCATAGAATTACTTGCCGGGGGGTAAAACCCATAGGAAAAGTGCAATGGAAATTCCAAGCAACATATATATATGGGGTGGTTGAACCTGAAACCGGAGAGCATTTCTTTTATGAGTTTACCCATCTGAATAGTCAATGCTTTCAGATATTCTTATAATTGGTGGCCCAAAGATTTCCGGAGAGCGTGTTGATTATTCAATTAGATAATAGAAGGTTTCATAAAGCGAAGAAGCTGTAAAGTCAACTGACCTTTCGGCTTTTTCATCACCAAAATTTCTTGGGAAATTTCGGCATACTTTTTATTTACATAATTCTGAAGCCATCGAATGGATACCCCCGTAGCTCTAGCAATTCCGGCTCAAGAAATTTTTTCTAAAGTCAGCCGCTCAATTAAGGCTTTAGTCTCTGGTGAAATCTGCTTATATTGAGAATTTTCAATAAATTGACGACTACAATTTTTACATTTAAATCGCTGTTTTCCGTAATAAGTCTTTCCATTTTTAATAAAAAAATTGCTTTGGCAATTAGGGAATTTCATACTTTTATCTCGGAAATTTATGTTGATTTAGTATTAAACCATTACTGTGCATCACTACCGGAAATAAAAGCTTCTTTTATGAGACAACACCCTGAAACTATCTGGAAATTCATTAGTTAATTGAAGGAAGTTTGTAGTAGGATTTTAGCCTCCGAATACGGGATAAAGTTCTACTACAAACCTCAATGGTATTTTTTTGCCATTACTTGGAAACAAAGTGAATCCATAAGTCGCCGTCGGAACCGCAGACTTCTTTCATCATTCCGTAGGAGTAGACTAAGCCTTTCCCACTAATGCTAGTCTCGTATCCCCACTCGTACCATTCGCCGTAGGGATCGTTGACAATCCAGCCTTTTTCGTTGTATCCAACAATTGTGATAATGTGTCCAGAACGGGTGAACCATCCGTGAGCGATGCAAGGGTTGCCTGCCGCGAGCCACTGTTTGACATCTCCCCATTTGGCATCGGGTTGAAAGTCGTCTTTGTAACCGTAAATATTGATTAGTTTGGCTAAGTCTGTGGGGGAATGGCGGGATAGTCGATTGTCAGTGCAATAGCGGTAGAGTTGATCTTCTAATTGTTCGCCGCTGGAGTTAAACCATTGATAACCCAAATATACTATGCACATGGCAACGCTGGTGACGTTACAAGATCCGTGAGGGTTCAGCTCGTTGTTTAGCTGGCTGAAGTAGGGAACTGATAATTGAACTGTTGATGGGTTTCCGGGTTTTTTTACTACTGTTGCTGCTACTGCGGTCGAGCTTTCATTACCTAAGTTCGCTGCGGCGGCTACTGCGGTGAGAGCGTCGCTATTTTGGCTTATAACAGTGGTATTTGGTGTCACCATTGCCGCAGTTGCTTGTAAATCTTCTGGGGTTTTCCAGATTTTGACAAATTCGGAATCTTCTCTCAAAAGATGAGGGTGAGTTCTCTCAAGTTCTGCTTGGAGAATATTGAGAGCTTTTTCTTGATTTGCTGCACCTTGGTAGTATTTAACAACGTTGAGTAAAGAAATAGTCATCTGGATGCACCTCTTTGGGGGAATTGTTATTTGTTAACTGTTAACCGTTAACAGAAGCTGGGGATTGTTGAGTTTGTACTAGATGCGATGGCTCTTGTTTTTACAAGAGTTTTGAACTAAGGAAGGCTGTTTTGCAGATGTTGGACTATAGGCCAAAAATGATCCCAGCCATTAAGACCGCCGTTTACTAACTGCCGGACTCTTTTCCAATCGCCTTCTAGAGCGGCTTTGTCAACTCCACGATCCCAGAAGTATTCGATTAAAATCTTGGCTGAAATCTGAGGATCTAAAGCTAATTCTGGTTTCTCTTCTAAGGGCACGCCCAATTTTTTGCCGTAGGACTGATAATTTGCCCGACCTGTAATTTGAATGAAGCCGCGTCCATGATAGCGGACTCCATCTCCGGGTTTGGTATTCCCCAAGTCGTGGCGACCTTCGTACATTTCGGTGAAATAGTTGGTGTCGCCCCACTCGTTAATAGGTCGGAAGCCTGCGGTTTCTACGCCGATGGTGGCAAGGGCGGCAATTAATGTATGTTTGTTGAGGATGCCTTTGGCTTGGAGTCCTTTCATAACTCCAGGTAGATAGGTTTGGGCATCTTTAAGCGGACAGTCGAGGATGACGGCGGTGAGTTCTGAGGAAATCATTTCCAGCAAGGGGTCAAAGCCGGGTACTGCTGGGGTTTGAATGAGTTGTTTTGCGGCTGGGGGGGTGATTTGGTCTGGGGGGGCGTTGAAGGCTTTGTTGAAGCGGGCGATCGCGGCTTTTGTAGCTTGTCCGCATTTGCCGTCGGCTTGACCTACTGGCATTTTTAGAGATCGCAGCCGAATTTGAATCTGTTTAATTAAAGCTGTTTCTTTCGCCGCTTCTTCTACACCAATTGGCTGGCCACTCTTCAAAATGTCTTGCAACACCATACCGGGTTTGACGGTGGCGAATTGACCTGGTGTACTAAAGTTTTGCCCGATTTTGCCGGAAACATAGTGAATCCACAAGTCGCCGTCTGTCCCGCAGATTTCTTTCATCATTTGGTACGAGTAGGTTAAGCCGGCACCGCTGAGGTTTGTATCGTAACCGCTGCTATACCACTGTCCGTAAGGGTCGTTGACGATCCAACCTTTTTCGTTGTAGCCGCGAATTACGATGATGTGTCCAGAACGAGAAAACCACCCGTGCACGATGCAAGGTTTTCCAGAGTCCAGCCACTTTTTGACATCTCCCCACTTGGCATCGGGTTGAAAGTCGTCTTCGTAGCCATAGATGGTCATTAATTTGTCTAAGTCCTGCGGGGAATGTCGCGACAGGCCATTGTCGAGGCAGTAGCGGTACAGTTCGTCTTCTAGCTGTTCCCCTGTCTTCTGATTCATCAACGGATGGCCGAAGTAAGCCATGCACATCGATACGGAGGTGACGTTGCAAGATCCGTGAGGGTTGTTTTCGTTGTCGAGTTGGCTGAGGTAAGGAACGTTCAGCTTGACTGTACCACCTGCCTTAGCGGGGGCGGCGGGGGTAGCAGTTTGTTGTTGACCAGGTAGGGGTGTTCTCCAGGCTTTGATGAAATCTGAATTCTCCTGTAGCAGGTCTGGGCGGACGGCTTGAATTTGCTCTTGAAGTCGCTCTAAAGCTCTGGTTTGGTGAGGTTTGCCTTTATAGTATTTAGCGACTTTGATTAATGAAACAGTCATTTGATTCGATCCTAATTACATGAATTGATTTTTGTTTTCTGCTAATTTGATGCCAATCGCTGCTGAGCCAGCTTAGTCTGGAAAGCGTGATCGCGTTCTCATAATTTCTGCTAAGGTCGCTGTAAAAGTTACTTTGAACAATTTTTCCGTCTTTCCTCTCTCCCAATAGATAGATGTGGCTATTAATTTTTTATGGTATATACCGTTTTTGATTAAGTCACTACCGCTAACTAGGACAGTTAAAAAATCCGTCCGCTTTTTGTCTCATCTCTTACGTACCAGAGCGGTAAACTATGGTTAGTTTGATGCTTAATTTTTCTCAATTCCTACGAGAGAATACAAAAACTCTTTTTCCTCTGTCATAGCTTTGCGAATCCGCACTAGCATATAAGAAGCTGTATTTTTATTCACTTCTATCTCTTGAGCTAACTTACGGACGCTGATATTTCCGGTTGTCAAAACCAGTTGAATTGCTTGATACCACTTTTGGAGATCGACGTGAGTTTTGTGGAATAAAGTACCAACGGTGACGCTATAGGAAGTAAAGCAAGTATTGCAGTGGTATCGGAGTTCTTTTTTGATGGGGGTAGAATTGGTTGAACCGCAGTAGGGGCATTGTGGTTTGCCCCCCCAACGAATTTGTTCAAGATCGGAACATGGTTTTGTTTTTGGCATAAAAATTTAGCCGTCTCGCTAGAGTTAGGAAAAGAATTTCATCCTATTTTGGATGCAAGAATCTGTGATTTTGAATTGAATCCAAAATCTGATATGTAGGCAGAGCGAGGTGTGATCGCCTTGAAGAGAAGTTCTATTGAACTAAACTGAACCGAATTGCCTTTAACGGTTTTGTGGAAAAGAGGTTTTAGCCGTGCGAGTGCCGACGGCGGCATCGGCGATCGCCCGTCGAAAGCTAATCACCTTCGAGATTTACTTTTTTTATGCGGGGTGTTAGCCCACATAGCCACATACAAATCATATATTATGTTGTTTGTATGTTTGACAAATTACAACCATCTTTCAGTAGTGTCAATTGCTCACCTCGCAATTTTGTTAAAAAAAGTTGATAAAAACTGGCGAGTCGATTGGGGGGTCTTCCCCCTCACCCCAAGTGTGATCGCTTGTGCTTAATAAGCTCCCCCATTGCATCGCCGCAAATTAAGATAATGGAGGTGAAAATCTGTACTCCAACTTCGGCGTGCAGACTGAACCTTACTCATTTAGGAGTGTCGGCAAAGTGATTTCACCAGAAAAAAAGCAAAAATTTTCCGAACTCCTCAAGTACATTCGTGGTAACGACGGCGTGAAGAAGTTTGCAGCTCGCCTAGAGATTAAGTTGCCAACTTATAGCGGTTGGGAGACAGCTAGAGCTTTTCCAAGCGATGAAATGTGGGAATTTTTGCTTCCTAAACTGTCGGAATTGTCTGGTTTCACTCCTGAATTAATAGAGCGGTATTTGCGGGGAGATTACGAACTGGCAGATTTAATCGAAGGCTCTGTTCAAGATGGTTTGCAGCCCAGAGCCAGGGCTGTGATTACTATGGCTAAATTCCGAGCTTGGTTGGAGGAGCTGACCTTAACTGAACTGATTCAGATTTTGAAAGATACTGGTGAGCAAGCGGGGGAGTTCGTTTCCCGTCTCCCCAAAAGCGGACAGTCTACAAACTTGCCTGAGCAAAGTGGGGATGAAATATTTGCTAGGAACAAACGAGAAGCAACACCGAACTCTTTTGAAGCTAGCCCGCCCATTACTAGGGGTAATGCAGAGAGTTTAGACAATTTTCAAGTAAACGCTATCGATCAGGAAGCTGTAGTCAAAATTATCTTTGAACTCGCCGAAAATTTGTCGTTTGAAAAAATGGTGCAGGTAGATAATCGGCTCCGTGACCTGATCTTTTCAAAACTTCATAATCTTGGTTTGCTTGAAATGAAAAAATATCAAAACAATCCTTTTTACATTTTAATGGAACAATATAGAGTTGCTCAAGGTTTAAGCTATGAACAATTTGAGGAGCGGTTGCTTAGGGAAGGTACAGAAGCTGGCTTATATCCAAGCCGAATTGCTCCTATTGTCAGGGGCAACTTGTTGCCAGATGACCGAGAACTTTTGTGGATGGGAATTTTCATTAAGAAACCAGATGGCAGTCTTTACGAACACGAAGAACTTTTAATGTTGCGGGATGGAAGTTCTTCCCCCGATTCCAGGGATGAAGTCGAACCTCGCGCTTCTCCTGAGAGCAACACTCATCATTTAGGAGAGAGTGAGGTTGATTGCAGGGTAAATGGTAAAACGTTCGGATTGAACGGTAGATAAATTATCAGGGTGCTCTATGCGCGAATATCAAAGTGACAACAGTGACGAACTGCAACTCGAAAGAGAATTTCATGAAGCTTCTAATTATTTAGTTAGCTCTCTGCTCTGTAAATTTCTTCCAACTGCGAGTTGCCAGATTTTAGAAGGGGTAACTATCGAATTGATTACTAATAGTAAAATCTTGCGCTTTAATTGTCCTTCTGCAACTGTTGCAGCGCGTGTTTTCAAAATGTCCAAGACGATTTCTTTAGCTATTTACGGGCTGAAGGAAATTTTGAAACTGGGGTTCATTCCCAGCTTGGAAATTTTATGCGCGGGACAGCAGTTTATCCCAAAATTCAACGCTGAAAAGTTAACCAAGGATTGTTTTATGACGACGAGTTCCCAGAACCAACCGCAGCCCAATATTGCTTTTTCGGAGTTAGATTTGGATTTGAACGATCTCTATCGCCAGCATAATCCAATTTATATTACTCAGATGTCTGACCAAAAGGTTTTGTTTGCAAACCGTGCTGCTTTGCTGTCTAATAGTCGCTCTGCTGGAGAGGTTTTGGGCAAGGAAATTACAGCACTTTGGGATGATGATGTGCTTAGTGAGCTGATGGTTCGCTTGGAACGAGACCGTCAACTTTGGCAGTATAATTATCGGGGATATCGCTGGTCGAAAGATGTGGCTTCTCCAATTTGGCGGCGCGATCGCTATATGTTTGTGGCGAATTACAAGTTAGTCGAGTTCTTGGGTTCTGTTTGCCGATTTTGCACGATTACTTCAGCGGAAAAAATGGTTAATAGCTAATAGTTAACTGTTACCAAATTGTTGCTAAATTTAAACTAAATTCTGGCAAAATCTCTTCTCCTGAAACTGGAGCCAGATTTTCGATAACTTCTGGCTCTTAGTTAGGTCGATGAATTTCTACTTGTCGCTTTTTACGGTTGATTATCCAACCCAATTGTGCGACATTTTCTATGGATGAAAAAAGTAGGATATTCTCGCAAATAGGATCAGGTCATTAAGATTTGGTCTTTTATGCACAATTTACTTGGTCTTCCTGATTTTTTTGAACTATTTTTTCCACTTTGACTATTTCTACCATCTCTTTGAATGTCTCTTGATGTACTCCAAAGTAGCGTTTAAAGTCTGTGTTTTTTAACTTTTGTAAGGGAAAAAGATTAGATTTTTTTGTCAAGATGAAACTAGAATAGAACTAAAAACAATAAGTGGCAGATAGCGAAGCGTGGACGCAGTCCATAGAATTACTTGCCGGGAGGTAAAACCCATAGAAAAAGTGCAATGGAAATTCCAAGCAACATATATATATGGGGTGGTTAAACCTGAAATCGGAGAGCATTTATTTGATGAGTTTACCCATCTGAATAGTCAATGCTTGCAGATATTCTTGGAAGTGGTAGCCCAAAGATTTCCGGAGAGCGTGTTGATTATTCAATTAGATAATGTCAGGTTTCATAAAGCGAAAAAACTGAAAATCCCGAATAACATCATTGTTAATGTTTCAGCCGTCGCACACACCGGAATCAAACCCAATAGATGGGGTGTGGCAGTATCTAAAAAGAGGATTGAGATGGGAATTACCAAAGAATTTAGATGAGTTAAGGAGTTTAATTAGGAAGCAACTGGAACACTTGACAAAAGAAGTTATTAAATCAATAGTGGGAAGAGCCTATATTCTTGAGACTATATCTGTAGTTAGCATTTAGAGAATTTGTATAAGTTTAAAGGCTTAAATTATAAAAGATTTATACAAACGAACTCAGCATTAATGCCGGCATATTCCTCATGGATGAAACATCAAATAGCAGTTCTGCCTATAGCGGGATGGAATGACCGGCAAAGTCGAGGAATATGAAGTGGAACCGGAAGTGCTGCACCTGCGCTGTTGTCGGGAATCAGCAAATTCTTTAGGGTTATATCTGAAGAATTAATATTCAATCGAAACACTGTTTTGCAACAGCGCTGGTTCATTAAGATCCCGCCTAAAAATGGCCTCCTGTAACGTACAGTCAATACGAGACGAGATCCGATGAACATAACATATCCACAGGGCAGAAAATTTATACGTCCACTAGCGCTGTTGCTGACAGCATTACTAGGGCTTCCGCTGTTTGCGGCTTGCTCTTCACAAACAGCCGCACCGCCACCACCGATTGACAATACCCGTGGTGGCTCATCCCCCTACAATTCCCCGCAACAACCTAGGGCGCGTCAAGGATTATCGAATACTCAGAAAGTGGCAATTTTGGCCGGCGCTGCTGGGCTTTACTATCTCTACAACCAGCAAAAGAACGCCAAGGGCCAAGGGCCGCAAGGACAGTATTACCTTTCTAAAAACGGGCGCGTTTATTACCGCGACGCCCAAAATCGTCCCCACTGGGTAACGCCGCCTCAGGGTGGAATTCAAGTTCCAGAGGCAGAGGCACAACAGTATCGCGACTTCCAAGGCTATAACAACCGCCCTACAGGCCGTGATCTCACCGGCTTGGGTTCCGCCCCAGTTCCAGCGCAGCAGTATTAGTTTTGACAGCAAGCGCCCGAACAGGGACAAGAAACAAAAGAAAGAAAACGGCTATTTAAAAGCGGGATATATCCCTTAAATAGCCGTTTTCCAACAGTTTAAAAACAAAAACGGAGATAAATCATGGTAGACGGATTTTTGCGATTGATGAAGGATGCCCTCGGCAATGGTGATCAGCAATCCGATCAAGATGGCTATTACGACGACCGGCAGGTACGCCCAGCCAGTCAAGATCCATACGGCGATCCCGCAGATTATGGAAACTATGACAACGTGATCCCGGCTAGCCAAGATCCTTATGGTGACCCAGGAGATCAATACGGCGGCCAATTCGGTAACGTGATTCCGGCTAGCCAAGATCCTTATGGCGATCCAGGGGATCAATACGGCGGCCAATTCGGTAACGTGATTCCGGCTAGCCAAGATCCTTATGGCGATCCAGGGGATCAATACGGCGGGCAATTCGGTAACGTGATTCCGGCTAGCCAAGATCCTTATGGTGATCCAGCGGATAGTGGCTATGTTGATGATGGATTTGGGAACGTGATCCCAGCTAGCCAAGATCCTTACGGCGACCCGGCTGATCAGGAAGGCCGGTGGTAAGCCATCGCTGATTTACCGACTAAGTTATGAGCCGGCAGCTTTAAACTTAGCCTCATAGAAGCCCAAAAAAGGCAGTCGCGTTATTCGCTACTGCCTTTTGTGTTGTCAGCAGTAACGCATCATCCTTGAGGGTTCTGTCGGGAAAGTGCGATGTCAGCGCGTAAGGCGGCAATCTCAGCATGAAGCGCCTGAATAGATTTAGCCCCTGCTAACTCTCCCTCCTCGTTTTCCGCATCACGCCCTACAAAAAAGGTGGCGATCATTGCCGTGATATAACCAAACACGGCAAAAGCATACAGCGCCAAGATAAAGCAGAGTACGCGACCCTCTGGCGTTTTTGGCCAGTATTCAGAACCCAGCGTGGTCATCAGCATCGCCGTCCACCACAGCGCTGCACCATAGTCTTGCAAGCCTTCGCCATCAGGAAGGTTACTTTCAAGTGCGTACATTCCTGCTGCCCCCACCAGTGTCACAACCAGAGTCAGTACGACAACATAGCCGAAACCGCGCCGGTTCATACTGCCGCTGAGGGCACGCATTCCTCGGTTAAGCGAACTCACCACGCGCACCAATCGCAACCCCCGGCTAGCCCGTACCAAGCGGAGAACGCGCACGATTCGGAAAACGCGTAATGCCGGCAGCACTAAAGAAATCGCGGTTAGCCAGTGGCTTCGCACATAGGCGAGTTTGTTGGGAGTCAGGCTAAATCGCATGGCAAAGTCTAGGATGAAGACGATCCAGATAACGTTACTGATAACTTCAAGCAGGCGATTTAAACCCCAGATCAGTTCAATAACTAACAACACCAGCCACACAAAGCCAAGGATTAGCATTGGTGTTTCTAGCCAGTCTTCTAACTGTTCCAGAACCTCGCGCCGTTCTTGCTTGAACGCTTCTTTTTCGGATGTATTCAAGTTGTTCATAAGAATTTTCTAGTGCCAGAACCAGTAATTATCCGTGATTGTGCAGGTGGTGATCGCTGCGTTCCGACTGATACACCCGTTAATAGAATTTCAAATATGTCAGCGTTACAGATCCTTCAAATGAATTTTTGGAGGCTAACGGTAAGTTTTTTTCATCCAAGTTTTCGCCTCTAACAGATGAGAGCTGATTCATAAAGAAAATATAAAAAACTCCGAGAGTGGACTGGAGTAAATTTTAGGCTAAAAACAGTTGAATGTTTAACTCTGAGAATGAGTCAATTACCTAAAATTGCCAATCCTTTAAGAAAACCGTATCAAGCGTGACTTGAGTGACGGGGAGTGGGAGATATTGAAGCCACTATTGCCGAAGCCCAAAGGCTTTGGACATCCAGTTGAAGTAAATTTCCGAGGAATTCTCAATGGGATCTTCGAGAGTGCAACGAACAGGATGTCAATGGGAGATGATGCCTCATGACCTACCACCCTATAGCACGGTGTATCACTACTTTCAGAAATGGCAACGCAAAGGCATTTGGCAACTAATCCACGACCAAGTCCGCCAGCAGGTGCGAACAGAATTAGGTAAACAAGAACAGTCTACCGTTGCCATAGCAGATTCTCAATCCGTGAAGACAACGGAAAAAGAGGGGAGGTCTATGGCTATGACGGTGGCAAGAAGGTTAAAGGACGTAAGCGCCATATCGTCGTAGATTCCCAAGGACTTTTGCTGGGACTGCTCATCAGCGAGGCTAATGCTTCAGAACGA
This sequence comes from Microcoleus vaginatus WJT46-NPBG5, assembly GCA_019359355.1. Taxonomy (GTDB): domain Bacteria; phylum Cyanobacteriota; class Cyanobacteriia; order Cyanobacteriales; family Oscillatoriaceae; genus FACHB-68. The sequence goes on from JAHHHM010000008.1 coordinate 74,203, forward strand.
TTAGGGGCGATTGTGGTTCTTGATGAAGCCCAAGAGAAGTTGTCTAGATTGGAGGTGCTTTGGGTAGATCAAGGGTATTCGGGCCAGAATGAGTGCTAAGGCCGTGAAGCAGGTCTGTGGGGACAATGTCAGGGTGGAAGTGATTGAGCGAACTCAAAAGGCTTTTGAGCGCTTACCGTTCGCGTAGCGTGGCGCAGCCATAACGATGGATTGTGGAACGTACTTTTGGTTGGCTGAATCGATTTCGACGCTTGAGTAAAGATTATGAGTTGTATTCACAGATTAGCGAAGCAATGATTTATAGTTCCTTGATTCGTCTGATGCTCAAGCGATTAGTCACTTAAGATTTTCTTTATAAATCAGCTCTAAGTCCAGGCCCTGCAATTTGGGCATTCTAACAACAAGCTTCACTATCGCACCCCGTTGTCTTCTTCAACAACTACTCTATCCAACGACAAGGCGACTGCATAACAATAACGAGTTCCATCTAAGTCAAAATTACTAGGAGTTAATTGCTGCTGTTAGCTATCTAGTCATGCTCTAGTTAATCTGTGACTTTTCTCCTCTCTGTTCTACTGCCGGCTATGATTTTGCTTGTGGTGATTGTTTTGACTCGGCTATGGTTTTTGTTGGTTCTGGTATTTGAGTAAATTCAACAACAGCACCCACCCCGTAAAGAGCATCAAGCCGGCCTAGAAAATTTTCACAACTCACCACAAGAAATTAACACTTACTTCTTCTGGGGTAAATTTCGAGGCGGGAGAGCACGCCCTTCATAAAACCGGCGCTCTAACTTGCCTAACCCCCACCATGCCAATGCAGCAGTTGCCGGCAGCAAATTTAGAAACACTGAAGCATGATTCAGGAAGGGTAGAATTGCCCACAAAATTATGCCCAAAAATGCCACAATCAACCGAATTCGCTTCAAGTTGGCAAGAGCAGGCCGGCAACTCGCACAATTGACTGTATGCGAATGATAGCGATCTAGCAATACTTCAGTAGACAGCGTTGGTGACAGTGATTCTCCCGGAAAAGGATCAGCGGCAAATTGATTCACCCATTGACGTAATTGTGAGACAAACGCATCTGCTTTGGTCGGCAAATAAAATGCCTTGGCAAAGCGCTCACTACCCCCCTTGGCTTCTAAGTAACGCTCTTGATAATGCAAGAAGATTTGGTCATCTTCTAAGATGTTATTTTGCCCGATGTGGGAATACCAGCGCGGTGTTAATTTGATAAAAAAGGCGGGAAGTTTGGAGGAAAACTTGAAGGGAAACCGAGCAAATACCCGACACTCACCCTTACGAATGGGTGTGGCATAAACAACCGTCATGGTTCTGCCAAACTGCTTTGAGGTCAGATCGTGCCACATTAAATTGGGAGCAATAAAGCGAGTGTGTTGCTGCCCTAGGGTGCCTTTGCGGGGGCCTTCTTCCCAGAGGCCGGTGAAACCTTGCTTGCTTGATGAGCGCACTTCTAACTCAACCGGCGCAGCATTGGCGCGGTTGCCAACTGATTCATGGTGTGTGAATGGCACATGACTGGCATCCAACACATTTTCCAGTAGTGTCAGCGCATCATAGGGCAGATCCCGAAATGTGTTGAGGCAAATCCATTCGTCAGGCGATTCCTCAAGCGGTTCAATAATTGGGACAGCGACTTTTGGCGCATTGTCCGGTTGACCCGGATAGACAAACAGCAATCCTTGACGCACAGCAGTCGGCAACGATTGAACACAAGCTCGTTTTGATTCTTGTGGTGCTGTCCCAGTCAGTGCTTGCGGAATACGCTCACACGCGCCATCGCCTTGAAATGCCCAGCCGTGATACGGACATTCCAGCAATCCATCTTCGGCAATTCTTCCTTCAGAGAGGGGTGCTAACCGATGGGGACATTGATCCTCAAAAGCTCGCCAGCAGGTCACTTGAGCATCCCACCATAACACGAGGTCTTGACCGAGCAGTGTGAACTTGTTGGGCTTGGTTTTGTCTAAATCTTCAACATAGTGGACAGGATACCAAGCTTCCTTGCAGTCAAATCGAGTAGGGTCAGTGCCGCCGGCAAGAAGTTCATTCGGCTGGTTGACTGAGACTTGCGCTTCGGTCAGCATATTCAAACGATTTAAATTTGGCTTAAGAACAAAGATACTTTACACATCTTAACAACTCACTCACGTCATGCAGGGAGTGATGATTGTGCATTGCCAATATTTAGCGATTCATCTTGAAGTCAAAGGCTGCTGAGTTTCCTCGCCGGCACATTCGCAGGTCATGTAATAGCAATTCTCTAAACGCTCACGACAGACCGTTCATTAGTCACTTAAATCCGACCACGACGTAGAGAGTAAAGCAGCCGGTCAATGGCGGTGAAATCTTCGCAAGGAATTGATTTATCCAGCAGCGCAGCCGGCAATCTATAAAGGTCGGCCTTGGTGATAGGATGAGTGCCGATGAAGGTTGCGCTCGACGCTCTAGGTCTGCACCGCAAATTGTTCTGGGTCAATACCCCAGTTCGCCCAGCGGATAGCTTCTCTAGCAGAGGCGAGTTGAGGCGGTACGCGCAAGGTATGAATCGATCCAGTGCTGGGGCAGGTCATTTTTAACACCAATAGCGGCTCAGAATCAATCGCCTGCGGCAGTTTGAGGAGTGTATATTCATTCCAAGAATCCACCTCTATTGCCTGCAACTCCTGGAGAATACGGCTGTAGCCAATTTCTTGAACGAGGAGACGCCGAACTTCGGCATTCGATTCTTCTAAAATCCAGTGCGGTTGCCACTGATGCGGGTGTAGGTAGAGGTATCTTTCTGGCAACACCACACCTCGATAGTAGATGACAGACTTTTGAGGCAGAGTGGCTGGATCGGCAATGCCATTGCTGGGGGGAAGTTGAACCGATTGATAAATCGTTCGCACCTCTTCTGCCGGTATGGCCCGCTTATAGAGCCGAATATCCCCAATATTGCCTTGAAAGCCGCCTCCACCACTGTCCGAGCGTCTCCCAATAGTGAGGGGAATGTGGGTGCTTAAGGAACTCTGCTTGCCCGTTGGGTTAAACCGCTGGCCGACTTCGATACCATCAACATACCAGCGCCCTCCATCCGATTCATCACGATTGATGGTAACGGCAAGGTGATGCCACTGATTGTTAGTAACAATCGGCAAAGCAGCCAAATGTTCGGGTGAGTAAGCATAATTAACCCACCTGTGAGGTAACTTACCATCAGCTAATTGTAGGTTGATCCGACCTTGGTAAATAAAGAAAGACCACCCCTGGACGGGACCTGAATTCTCAATTCGCTTGTCGATAATCTTTGAAATCCCTGGATCACCCGTGCGAATCCAGGTACAGACGGAAAAGTCTTCTTCAGCCACCTCCAGCGAAGGGGTGGGTGGCAAGGTAATACCATCATTGCTCAACCGTAAGCTTTGGTAAGGGCCGCGTTCCACTCGCTCGACCGCACAATGAGCGTTGCCCATGAGGCCGGCACTCGGCAGCGTGGGGTCATTGCTTACCAAGTTGCCTTGAGCATCAAATGACCATTGGAGGAGTGGGAAGGTACTGGACGTGCCGTAGACGCTAAAGATGGGCTGTGTCTGGATCATTTACCCTCGCTCGTTGAGAATTTTTAATGATTTTTTACTCGCTCAAATTAGCTGCGACCATCATAATTTTTCAGCTGCTTCTAAGATTGTAACTCCGCTGAGAATTCACTCTTCAACAATAACGAGTTCCTTCCAATTCAAGGTTACTGGGGGTTAATTGCCGCTGTTAGCGAGCTAGTCATGCTCTCGTTCATCCGTGACTTTTCCCCTCATCGTCTTCAACTGTGCTCGCTTCGTTTTGCTATCGAGACGTTTTCTTTGAGAACTGCGAGTGGGTTTGCTCTTTCTGCGGGGTTTGGGTAATGCTACTGCACGTTTAATCAATTCTTGCAGTCGTTGCAACGCTTCTTCTTTGTTTTGCTCCTGGCTGCGGTGTTCTTGAGCTTTGATGACAATTACCCCTTCCTTGGTAATGCGCTGATCATTGAGCTTCAACAGCCGCTCTTTGTAGGGTTCTGGCAATGAGGATGCCATGATGTCAAAGCGCAGGTGAATGGCGGTTGATACCTTGTTCACGTTTTGGCCGCCGGCACCCTGAGAGCGCACTGCACTCATCTCTATCTCAGGTTCTGGGACGCTGACGGTGTTAGAAATTTCCAGCATGGTTTATCAATAATTTTAGGAGAAAATCAAAGGGCTGTCCAACTCACAATTTCCAAACTTCTAGAGTACAATCGTTGCCGGTTCTCCATCCATTTTGCAACCTGCCGGCAGATGCCTTTACAGTAAAAAAACCACTTCAATAGGAATGCCGGCAGGTTACGTTCGCTTAGTGGTAGGAATAATATTGAGCTATAGCAATCCTAAATTGGTTGCCATAAATTAAGAATCCCTAATCATCCGAATCTTCTTTTTGCTCTTCAGGGAAAAGCTGAGAAGCAACATATCCTCCCAATTCTAAAAGCTGATCGAGCAAGAAGCTGGTAAGGCTGAGATAAAGAATCGCCACGATTAAATCGCTAACTTTGTTAAGCTTATAAGCCTCCCAAATCGACAAGCCAATTCCTTTAGCGCCTGCCAACATTTCTCCAGCAATCACGGCAAACCACGCGACCCGAATCCCTAACCTTAAACCTGTAAAAATATAAGAAACACCCAAGCTATTAGAATTCTGTTGAAACTGTCGCACCCCCATAGAAGTATGAATAATAATCTGTAAAATAGCGCTAATAAAACCAATAAAAATGATAGCAACTTGCTTTTGCTTAAAGGCAAGGAGGGCGAGGGGCAATAAAACAATAGAGGGGATGGTGCCGGGTATTTGAAAGAGTCGCCTAAATATATGATAAAACAAGCGGTTCTTTCCAATCAGAATAGCAATGGGAACTCCCAAAATGACAGCAGGAATATAACCCCAAAACAACATCTGTAGGCTGGCTAAAATTGCGGAAGGTAGACGCCACTGTGTCTCTAGTTGTACGCTGGCTAAAATTGCCAAAGACATATCCTGAATCTATCCTTTCATGGCTTCATGGCGAATATTTCGCAGAACTAATCGAAAAGCAAGAGCTTAGGGCAAAGACTCTAGTCAAAAATTGGGGTAAATTCGCAAAAATTCCAGTCACAAATCAACTGGAAACCTCACAAGCGAATGCTAATTGATTATGGGTAATTGCTACCCATTTAACCGTTAATATTTAAGAAATCTAAGACCGGCTATCTCGCCGCCCTAACTCATAGACGCCAGAACCAATACAGGCAATGATCCCCATACTAATCGCCCAACTGCGCCCCAAACCAATTTCTACGCCGTAGTTGCAAAGCGCCCCAACTAGGAAAAAGGGCACAATGCTAAATAGGGAAGCGTAGAATGAATTTTGTGCTTCTCGACCGGCACGAGTTCTGTCAAACTCCTCTGCAGAAGTGTAAAGAGATCGCTCAGCAAAATTAAACCAGCGGTTCAGCTGCTCTATCACCCATTCACTAACCGGCGAGAAGCCCAAATACAGAGCCAGCGACCACAGACTCACCCCAGCGATTACTGTGGCATCCAGAGCGAACTTAAACGGAAATATTTCAGTCAGCATCGGTCAAAAAACCATTTAAAGCAAGGTATTGGTAATAGTTCTTAAAGATTTTAGCCTTTGTGAGATTTTAACCTAAAATTCCGCCTGAATTTTTTGCACGATTGAACTCAAATCATGCTTTAATAGTCTTCCGGATCGGGTGCGTTGAACTGGAATGATGGGCTAGCTTTGAAGACTGAATTAAGTTAGTCAGCTTAATGACTTTGCAAGCATTTTGCTTGACAAAAAGCAAAATATAGTATAATGCGTTGTTTCCAAACTCACTTGGCGGTTGAGGAGTGTCACTAATGAAGGGAATGGGTTTAGCGCGTCTGAGACGTGTGTTGTTCTTGGCCGGTTTAAGTGTGTTCGCTGTAGTTGCCTTAGGCTCTCAGCCCGATCCAATCAGAGCGCAAGCCAGTGAAGCCCAGCAAATGGCCACCGGCAGCACTTGGCAAGGTGCATCCTTTCCTGTAGAAAATTTTCAAGATTATACCTCTGCCTTTGGCCCACGGGGATACGGAGATTTTCACTACGGACTTGACCTCGCAGCCCCACAGGGCAGCTATATCCGTAACTGGTGGGCCGGCGTCGTAGTAGAAGTCATTGATGACGGTCGATGTGGCACCGGCCTTGTCATTCAATCTGGCCCTTGGGAACACGTCTACTGCCACCTGGAAGGGCAAGTCGGCAAAGCCAACGGTCGGAATTATCTCATTGATCGTGCCGGCGGACTGCAAATTTGGCACGGTCAGCAGGTTCTCGCCGGTGCCAGGATAGGGCGCGTGGGCATGAGCGGTCGGACGAGCGGCCCGCACTTGCACTGGGGACTGAGATACTCCAACCAGTGGATAGACCCAGCCATTGTCCTACGGGCAATGTACGGCCAGCAAAGAGCCTCTGTTTCCAGCAGAACCCAAGAATAGCTAAGGACTAGGAACGCTTTGAGGGATGAAGCGTGAAAGCAATCAGTTGCATTCTCCTACTCTCCCACTCCAGTCCCTAGTGCCTAGTTCTTAGTCCCTCAGGCCGAATGGCTTGATACCATCTGATGCTCCGGCAGTTGCGTGAATTCACTGACAATTTTCCGGAACTCATCGCCCTCAATGGTTTCCTCGTCTAACAGCAGATCCACGAGGCGATCCATCAGGGCGCGGTTTTCGCCGATCAACCGACAAGCTTCCTGATAACAGCGAAGCGCAATCATACGAACTTGCTGATCGATTTTAATTGCCACCTCCTCTGAATAATCAGAGCGTGCCATCCAGTCTCGACCCAAAAACACTTCATTATTGTTCGGACTTTCCAAAGCCAGTGGACCCAGCTCAGACATCCCGTAGCGTGTAACCATTTCCCGCGCTAAATCGGCCACTACCCGGATATCATTGCTGGCACCCACCGTGATTTCCGCATCGCCAAACACGACTTCCTCAGCCGCCCGACCGCCCAAGGCAATAGTGATTCGATCTCTCAGCCAAGCCCGACTGTAAAGACCGCTATCCACCATCTCTTCATTAAAAACCTGTTGGGCAAAACCGCCAATCCCGCCCGAACGGGGAATAATGGTGACTTTATTCAACGGATCCGAGTTCTTCAGCAGTGTCATCAGCAGAGCGTGGCCCACTTCATGATAGGCAATCAAGCGCTTTTTCTTGCTGTCGAGCAGCGGCGTTAGGGTGAGTCCAATGGTGATGCGATCAATGGCATCGTCAACTTCCAATGACCCAATCGCCTCTTTGCGCCGGCGGGCTGTCAAAATTGCCGCTTCGTTCAGCAAATTGGCCAAATCCGCCCCAGAAAATCCAGGGGTGCGCCGCGCAATCGCATCAAGTGACACTTCCGGTGCCAGCTTTTTATTTCGGGCGTGAACCTCTAAAATCCCCAACCGGCCATTATAGCTGGGCAAATCAACCGTTACCTGCCGATCAAACCGGCCTGGACGCAGCAAGGCAGCATCCAGCACGTCAGGACGGTTGGTTGCGGCAATAATAATGATGCCGGTGTTGCCTTCAAACCCATCCATTTCTGTCAGCAACTGGTTCAGGGTTTGCTCCCGTTCATCGTTGCCGCCACCTATACCGGCACCCCGCTGCCGGCCTACTGCGTCAATTTCATCAATGAATACCAAGCAGGGGGCGTTTTCCTTCGCTTTCTTGAATAAATCTCGTACTCGTGAGGCACCCACCCCAACGAACATCTCAACAAATTCCGAACCGGACATACTGAAGAACGGCACACCGGCTTCCCCAGCAATTGCCTTGGCTAGCATGGTTTTGCCGGTTCCGGGCGGGCCAATCAACAGCACGCCTTTAGGAATTTTCGCACCCACGGCTGTGAAGCGTTCTGGCTTCTTCAAAAACGTGACAACTTCTTGAAGTTCTTCTTTCGCTTCTTCAATACCGGCCACATCATCGAACATCACGCCGGTTTTTGCTTCCATCTGGAACCGCGCGCGAGTTTTGCCAAAATTCATCGCTTGGCTGCCGGCTTGGCTCGACCGGCGCAAGATCATCATCAATCCCCCAATTAACAGCATAATCAGCAGTAAATTGGCTACCAGCCCCACTGCCGCGCTGTGATCTGTAGAGGGCTGCAGATCCAGTTGAATATCCTCGTTAAGCTTGTTTTTTTCGCGAATTGCTTGATAAACCTCTGGGTATTTCTCCAATAAAGACACTTCATACTCTTTTTGCTTCGAGTCCTTCAACTGGACTTTGGCAATTTGTTGAGCGGGATCAATCTCTACTTTCGTGACTTCACCAGCATTAATTTTCTGCAACAGCTGGCTATAACTCAGCGTTAATCGCTCTGCCGCCGCCAAACTCGGTGTTGCCAACAATAACCCCTGTACCATCAACCAACCAGCAGCGAGAGAGCCAAGGCGGCGTGCCGGCTCACGCAGCATTGAGCCTACGCTTTTCTTTGCTAAAGGCTCTGCCGTCGCCCGATTGACCTCAGATCCGCCTGCCGGTTGCTGCCCCATGCTTGCTTTCATCCAGGAACCTTTCATCTCACTACCGCCTGCTGACTTGTCTAACTCTTGCTTACGATCCTCAGAAGCTCGACCCATCGGCACGAGTTGAGAAAACCTTTTCAATTTTTAGTTTATCTTTCCCGATTCTAGCTTTAGCAGCGGTTGCCTTGCATCGGCACAGCAGCTACACCCCTCCAACCAAGCCGACAACTTGACAGGATATCTTTCAACTCGCTAAAATGTGCGTAGTCATAACGACTTCGCTTTACTAAGAACCTTGACTGCAATACTGTCCCCACACACATCACAGAAACAGCCACTATGGTAAAAATTGTTGGAATTGCTGGGAGTTTGCGCCCTCAGTCCTACAGTCACCTCGCCCTGCAAGCCGCAAGCAGGCGGATAACTGCACTCGGCGCACAGATGGAAATCCTTGATTTGCGCCAGATGCAGTTGCCATTTTGCAACGGTGAAAAAGAATATCCGGATTACCCAGATGTTGAGAAACTTCGCAATGCCGTAAGCCGTGCCGACGGACTGATTTTATCGACTCCGGAATACCACGGCAGTGCCAGCGGTGTGATGAAAAATGCCTTGGATCTGATGAGCTTTGAGCAGCTATCCGATAAAGTTACAGGTTTGATTAGCGTTTTGGGGGGTCAGTCCAACAGCAACACCCTCAATGACTTGAGAGTAATTATGCGCTGGGTACACGCCTGGGTAATTCCCGAACAAATCGCTATTGGGCAAGCCTGGACAGCGTTTGGGGAAGACGGCAAGATTGTGGATGAAAAACTTTCCCAGCGCTTTGATCAATTTGCAGAAAGTTTGGTAAGTAATACTGCAAAACTGCGAAACGTTGCTTGAGAATCTCCTTGTTTTTCTTCGCGTTTGGCAGGAAACTGAAGCCGCCTCCTCGGTCTTTTGTTAAGAATGTTTTAAGCGATAGCAATGAGTAGTAAAGCAGCGAGAGTCAGGGTTAAAGCTTGCAGCGCGATTGTTCCTGCCAGCCATCGCAGCGGTTTCCAACTAACTTCCATAATTTATTTTCCTCAGCACCTGAGGTGGACTGACGAAAATTATCCACTAATGCTCCAAAATGTGCCAGCGATCCCCAGTTTTAACATAGGAAATATTTCACGGGTGAAGTTGTTCGCCCTTACTCCTAAAACTCGCTCTGACCAACAACTAAAGGGATTTTTAACGACCTAAAACTCTCAAACTGAAGAGGAAATCGTCCGCGCGACTGAAACTTTTCAAAAACTCTCAAGCTCACTCAGCACGCAGCATTCAGCACTCAGAACTTAAATTTGTAGAACCGGCATTAAGAAAAGATTAAAAAGTAGGGCCGGCAACGCCGGCCCCACACAATCTAGAGCAAAAGTTAATGATGATGGTGAGCGCCATCGTGATGATGATGTTCGTGATGCTCGTGATGCTCATGATGCTCGTGAGTGTGAAGCGCCGGCAACGCCATCTGAGGATTGACAGATAACGCTTGTTCTGACAACAACGCTTCAATTTGGGGAACTGCCCACTCAGCCGCCATCTTGAGAAACTCAGGAGTATCGTTGACGCACGCCATTTGCACGTAAGTCACATCTGGATGCCGGCGTTGCAGGGAGTGAATAATGTGATCCACATCTAGCAGCGTTTCGTGATTTTCCGTTGCAAAGCCAATGGGCATCATGACAATTGCCTTAGCGCCAAGATCAATCAAATTGCCGGCGGCTTGATCTGCATTCGGCTGAGTCCACTCAATTAACGGCGTGTCATGGTTGAGCCAGCCCACAGAAATTAAGGGATAGCGATTCATCAGCTTTTCGCGCACCAGTTCGTACATCGCTTCACTTTCAGCGATCCCAGAGGTAAATCCCTTCGCCTTATGGGGGCAGCCGTGGTTCATCAAGATGATGCCTATTTGAGAAGGCAAATATTTATCAGCCAATTCAGCCGCAATTTTTTCCTCAACCAACTGAGCGAGCAAATCGATATAAGCCGGCTCATTATAAAAAGAGGGAATATAGCGCATTCCCTTCACCCAGTGTTCATCGCCATCAGCCAGTTCAGCCAGGGCTTTGTTCACTTGCTCAACGGCAATACCGCTGGTGAAGATAGAATCCACCACTAGCAACGGGTAAATCAGCAGCTTGTCGAAACCTTCAGCCTTGATTTCTGCCAAAACTTGAGACGGCAGAAAAGGAGCACAGAAGTTAAACGCTTTAAACACGCGCACCGACTCACCCCAGCGGTGTTGCAGTTCGTGTTCAATACCGGCACGTTGCTTTTCAAAAATCGCATTGTGCGGCGAAATAAAATCGTGATGAGTATGTCCCCATTCGTGCCGGTCAAAAATCGCCAGCAGTTTGGCTAAGGGCGGGTAGATCCAAGTCGGAACCGGCGCAAATTTAGCCGTGAGGAGATTCAGCGCCTGTTCGTTATAATTGGCGAAATCTTCGTAACTTTCAACCTCGCCATAGCCCATGAGCAAGACGGCAACTCGGTCATTACCGGCAGCCGAGTCAGGGGGGTGTGCGTGCAGTTTTTCAGGGGTGGCAACCACGTCAGGTTCCTCCAGAGGATTAGTTATGAGGAGTACAGCACTGGGGCATGGCGTTGTGGTGCTCTTCCAAATTACCAGCGCTGCACGTCCATTCTCTTAGGTTAGCATCCCCTCCAGGGGCATACGATAAAAGACTTCACAAATCACCTTAACTTAGGAGGCGGTGGCAACGCGATCTCGTCCCTCTTGCTTTGCGCGATACAGCGCCGCATCAGCAGCGCGAACCACCGTCGAAGCATTCACTCCGTGTAACGGGCAAGTCGCCACCCCCAACGAGAGCGTAATCATTCCCAAAGGCTGCCGGCGGTACTGAACGTGCAAGTGCTTCACACCCTCGCGTAACTGCTCGGCTCGTTGCTGCGTTATCTGCAAAGACGCTTCAGGCAAAATCAGGGTGAACTCTTCACCCCCATAACGGCAGGCAACATCTGAACCTCGGATCGAACCTTGCAAAAATACGGCCAATTCTTGCAGCAGAGTATCCCCGGCCTCATGACCAAATGTATCGTTGAAGTGCTTAAAGTGGTCAATATCAAGCATGATGATGCCCACCGAGTGTTTTTGGCGTTCGGCTCGGTGTAACTCGCGCTCTAGCGATTCTTCCAGATAGCGCCGGTTAAACAAACCCGTCAGGGGATCGCGAATGCTTTGGTTTTTCAGCGTTTCCCGCAGCCTTAAGTTAGCCAATGACAAGGCAACGTGTTCCGCAACCGTTACTGCCAACTGTTGTTTGGCTTCTGTAAATTTCCCGCGTTGTGATCCACTCAAAAACAACAGCCCCAAGTTTTCTCCCTGCGCCGTCATCGGGACGCAGAAACATTCCGCCGGCAAGGGTTGGGTAAAGTGCTGACAGGCTAAACCGCTATGGGTGTTTTCAAACAGATGCGCTCGGCCACAGCGAATGGCCCAGCAATTATTGGTGGAGAATACCAATTGGCTGGAAAGCTCCGATCCCCACGTGGTTGCCGCCTCCACCATATTTCCAGAAGCACTGATCGCATAAATGCCGCCTGAGTGATGGGGGAACAGTTTTTGGATTAATCGCGGGATCACGCTGTAGGCTTCTTCTAAGGTGAGACACGCTTGCAGTGAATCGGTGATGCGGCTGAGTGAGCGAATTTCAAAGTTAGCCTCTGAGAGTTCTTCTACAAGCTGTTCCACTCTGGAGGTGTGGCGCTGAAATCTCAGCAGATAAATCGCAAAACAGCCCGTGAGGATCAGTCCGCTGGCAAGCGCCATCCACGCAATCCAAGGTCTTTGTTTGGAGAGGTATTGAGGGGTTGGGACGATCAGAAGCGACCACTGCCGGCTGCCCACATTCAAGCGGCGAGTGCAAGTGGTTGGCTTGGGACAGACCAACTTGCTGTTCATTTTAAGCCGATCTTTGTCGGTCGGTTTGCTGAGAACGCGATTCGTGCTTGATTCATAGAAAGCAAGGAAGTTTTCTGCAACGCCTGGAGTTTCGTCGTAAAAAGCTACATTGAGATCCTCTAAGTCCAGTCCTGTGAGGGAGGTTTTAACAAAATCTGTCAGCAAAAAAACACTGATGAGAAACCCTTTTAAGTTCTGCCGGCGTGTTAGGAGGGTGTTGTGGGGAACGCCGTTTTGATAGATGGGCAAGGCAACTAAGAAGCCCGGTTGATCGATCAGTAAATCAAGCCGACTGGTGGCGATCATGTTGCCGGTGTCGCGTGCTTGTTCTAAAGCTGAGCGACGTCTGATCTCGGAACCATAGTTGAAACCAATAGCCAAGTCATACTTCCCCGCCGGCTCAAGGTAAGCAGCCGGGAAATATTCCGCTCTCGCAGCCGCTCTGACCATTGTCCCCTGACTTTGCTGTTCCGTAATCTGGAAAGTGGCGTCACCTTGCGCCTTACGGACTGTCTCGAAAGCTGCTCGCTGGGCATTTGTGACACGGGGAACCCAGCCCAGCGCTTCAATACTGGGATGGCGAGACAGGATGTTCGTGCTTAACTGGCTGAACTCTTGCCGCGTTACCTCTCTCGGGGAGACGCTATAGAAGTCACTAACGCCTAGCAGCGCTTCAAAATTTCTATCGATATTTTTCTGCAACGAACTCGCTAAGTTGTCGGTTCGCTTTTGGAGTTGAACGTTCAGTCCTTCCTGTTGCCATTGCCGCACCACAAAAAACGCTACGACTGATAACCCCACCCCGGCAAAGATCATGAAGCCAGGGGTGAGGTAACGACCCACAAATAAATCCCTGATGGCTACATTTAGCGATTTGCGCTTGGCACTCATTTGATGTACCTGCTGGATGTTTTATCCAGATATAAACTTTTAGTAGACAGGAAAGTGAGGTGCACATCACAGCTTTCCGAGAACTGGATGTGCCAGTTTTAATGTACTCAGTGATTTAAGGACAGTAACCTGCGTCTCCCCTAACAAATTTCACTCTGAAGCTATACTAAGTATTGTTAAAAATTTGTCTGTAATGAATTAAATTGAAAAATTAATCTATGCAAAATAAAAGTGAGGCTTATAACAATGATAACGGGCACCGGCAAGGAATCGTCCTTAGGTTATCGGAAAGCAGACGTTTAATTCACTGGCTTCGTCTCCGACTTTAGGCTGCTGCGAGTTCCCCTCTGTCCGTGAGATACTCTAGCAACTTTGAGCGCAGACCGCCTCATCCAACAGCAGTAATCTTTCAGGGTTCCCAACTTGCCCTTAGAGGCTCATAACGTTTTGTTAAGCATGAGACTTGCAACTGAGCAAGTCGGTTCCCGAACACGACATTGGGCGATCCCCACAGCAAAGTAAAGACCTCAATCAAGGTCATTCCTGAAGAGGAGGCATCTAAAATTAACGAGCTTGCAATTGGCAAACGAGAAAATCTGTGAGTTTAATTATTTGTCCGGGCATTCATCACCCAAGGTTGACAGAAACCTTTATTAAAGAGTTACAGGATCAGCTTCAGGAACGTGGCTCGGCTGCTTGTCAATCCGAGACATTACTGGTTTTCCCAACTCAGGACTACCCAGCATATTGTGCCCCTGAAATTTTCCAGTTTTTGCAAGCGCATCTGGGCAGTGGCGCAACCCTGAGACAGCCGGAAGCGTCGTTAATATTTATCAGCTTTAGTGCCGGCGTTGCCGGCGCAATTGGGGCAGCGTGGGCATGGCGGCAAATGGGCGGGAGGGTGAATGCCTTCATCGCCTTGGATGGTTGGGGGGTGCCGCTGTATGGCGATTTTCCCATCTACCGGCTCAGTCACGATTACTTCACCCACTGGAGTTCTGCTTTACTGGGAGGCGGAGAAGAAAGTTTCTATGCCTCACCGCCGGTGGAACATTTAGACTTGTGGCGCTCACCACAAACTGTTCAAGGATGGTGGTTTCGCAAAACCGGCTTCGGGTTTGAACCGCCGATCCCCACAAATGCCGCTCTGTTTTTAGCTACCCTTATAGAGCGTCACGGTGTACTCCTCCCACCTGTTTGTGAGGAATAAATCGTTTTATGTTAATTCATTCAAAGATAAATTTTTCCTATGCTTCCAGCTAGCCCACCCCCCTCTGGGAGCGGATTTCGCGCTCTGTTTCGGAATCGACCCTTCATGTTGCTGTGGACTGGGCAGATACTGTCCCAGGTGGCGGATAAAGTCTTTCTTGTCCTACTAATTACCCTGTTGGTAGACTACAGACCTCCCAATGCCTTAAAAGCCTCCATGAAATCGGCTGTATTAGTAGCTAATACGGTGCCGGCAATTCTTTTCGGTTCTGCGGCAGGCATTTTTGTTGACCGCTTTGACAAGAAGCAAATTTTAATTATTTCCAATCTGCTGCGAGGGCTATTACTCCTAGCGATCCCCTTGCTACCGAAGGAGTTTGCATTCCTGTTGGTGGTGGCGTTTTTAGAATCGATCCTGACCCAATTTTTCGCACCGGCAGAGTTGTCCACAATTCCCTTGCTGGTGCCCAAAGAGGGATTGCTCTCTGCAAACGCCCTGTTTACCACAACGATGTTGAGTTCCTTAATTATTGGTTTTGCGGTGGGCGAGCCGGTGCTTAGCTTCGCTAGAAATTGGGGTGGCGACTACGGTCAAGAATTTGCAGTGGCAGGGCTGTACCTGTTGGCAGCAGCAGCCTTTTATTTCCTTCCCCTCAAAAAAACTGTCCTTCCAGATCCATTGGTTGTTGTCCATCCTTGGAGCGATTTCAAAGAAGGCTTGCGCTATCTCAAGAAAAACCGCTTGGTGAGTAATGCGATGCTGCAACTGAGCGTTCTTTACTCAGTGTTTGCGGCGCTCACCGTTTTGGCCAGCGTTCTGGTGGTCGATATCGGTCTCAAGGAAAATCAATTTGGCTTTCTGTTGGCAGCCGCTGGGGTAGGCATGGTGTTTGGTGCCGGCATTTTGGGTCATTGGGGCGATCGCTTTCACCACAAGCCTTTGCCATTAATTGGGTTTTTAACTATGGGCTTTGTCTTATGCGTATTTACCTTAGTCGATGAACTGTGGCTGGTTTTAGCATTAAGCGGGCTGTTGGGCTTGGGCGCTTCGCTCATTGGCGTACCAATGCAGACTTTAATTCAAGAGCAAACCCCTGAATCAATGCGGGGCAAGGTTTTTGGCTTTCAAAATAATGTTGTCAATATTGCCCTGAGTCTGCCACTGGCAATTGCTGGACCCCTTACGGATATGGTTGGGTTGCGGGCGGTTATGCTCGCCATGAGTTTTGTCGTGTGCATCGTGGGGATTTGGGCTTGGCAAAATACCCGCCGCGTTTTGCAAGATGTGATTTAGGGCAAGGGGCAACGCTGCGGTCACAAGAAGGTTAGGGGGATAGGGCGATGATCAGGCAAGCCTGCGCTAACCTGAAGGTATCGAGTGCGGGAAATTGGGAGCTGGGAATTGAAAATTTTCTTAACTTTTCCTTCTTGCTTGTCTCTTACTTTGTTTTCCCTAACTACCCAGCGCGCTTCCTACTTTTACGCTTCCCCTCGCCCGTTCTATTTCTCCTTAAAACCCATCAAAGTGTTAAGGTCTGCTCAAAATTGCGCTATAGTTATACCTTCTAAGGCATGATTATTAAATAAAATCATCGACTATTAATCCATAAAAAAACTCATTGCGTGAGGTTTGTCTGTGCAACTGCAAAGAAGTGTGGCAACCAGTATTGCAACTGGTGCCTTTGCCCTAATTGATAGTCTTAAGCGCCACGGCGTTAAGCATATTTTCGGTTATCCAGGTGGCGCAATTCTGCCGATCTACGACGAGCTGTACCGAGCTGAAGCTGAAGGTGGTATCCAGCATATTTTGGTTAGACATGAGCAGGGTGCGGCTCATGCAGCAGATGCTTACTCTCGTGCTACCGGCCAAGTGGGAGTGTGTTTTGCCACGTCTGGCCCCGGAGCGACGAATTTAGTCACCGGCATCGCCAACGCCCACATGGACTCGATCCCGATGGTGATTATCACGGGTCAGGTGAGTCGGGCGTCAATTGGGACGGATGCGTTCCAGGAAACGGATATTTGGGGAATTACGCTGCCGATTGTTAAGCATTCTTATGTGGTGCGCGATCCCAGAGATATGTCGCGGATCGTGGCGGAAGCGTTTCATATCGCCGCCACGGGACGTCCAGGTCCAGTGTTGGTGGATGTGCCCAAAGATGTGGCACTGGAACAATTTGACTATGTGCCGGTGGAACCGGGATCGGTAAAGTTACCGGGATACCGGCCAACGGTGAAGGGCAATCCTCGTCAAATTAATCAAGCGATCACGCTGATCCGGCAATCACAGCGTCCGCTGTTATATGTGGGAGGCGGTGCGATTGCTGCCGGTGCTCATGCGGAACTTCAGGAATTAGCGGAATACTTCAATATTCCGGTGACAACGACACTGATGGGCAAGGGTTCGTTTGATGAAAATCATTCGCTGTCCTTGGGAATGTTGGGGATGCACGGCACGGCTTACGCAAATTTTGCGGTGAGTGAGTGCGATCTGTTGCTAGCAGTTGGAGCGCGTTTTGATGATCGCGTCACCGGCAAGCTGGATGAGTTTGCCTCTCGCGCTAAGGTAATTCATATTGATATTGACCCGGCTGAGGTAGGGAAAAACCGGGCACCAGAAGTTCCCATTGTGGGGGATGTCAGGAAAGTTTTGCAGGAGTTGCTGCGCCGCATTCGGGAACTGAAGGAGCCAGCCGATCCTAACCAAACGAAAGCATGGCGGGAACGAATTGAGCGTTGGCGTGAGGATTATCCGTTGGTGGTGCCTCGGTATGCCGATAGTTTGTCGCCACAAGAGGTGATTGTGGAATTTGCAACTCAGGCTCCCCAGGCTTACTACACGACGGATGTAGGCCAACACCAAATGTGGTCGGCGCAATTCTTGAAAAATGGACCCCGCAAGTGGATTTCTAGCGCCGGCTTGGGAACGATGGGCTTTGGGGTGCCGGCGGCGATGGGTGTCAAGGTGGCACTGCCTGATGAACAGGTGATTTGTATTGCCGGTGATGCCAGTGTCCAAATGAATATTCAGGAACTGGGTACACTTGCACAGTATGGCATTAATGTCAAGATTGTGATTGTCAACAACGGCTGGCAGGGGATGGTGCGCCAGTGGCAGCAGACGTTCTATCAAGAGCGTTACTCGTCCTCGAATATGGAAGTCGGGATGCCAGATTTCGTGATGCTGGCTCAGGCTTATGGCATCAAGGGAATGAGCGTTCGCAGTCGGGATGAGCTGAAGGATGCGGTTGCGGAAATGCTGGCTCATAACGGGCCGGTTTTGATGGATGTCCACGTCAAGCGCAATGAAAATTGTTACCCGATGGTTGCCCCGGGCAAGAGTAATGCTCAGATGATTGGTTTGCCAGAACGCAGCAAGTTAGAGAAAGCCGCAGAACTGCTTTACTGTAGTAGCTGCGGTGCTAAGAACATTTCTAGCAGTAATTTCTGCCCGGAATGTGGCACGAAGCTGTAGTTTAATACCGACTTGTTGATTAACTAAAAGAGACGCGAGGATTCGCGTCTCTTTTAGTATGGGTAGAAGTGAAGGGTGAAGTCAGCTTATCTTTCTGTTTGCCGCCTGTCGGCGCAAAACTTAAAAATTTTTATCGCCTGCCGGTGTTCAAAAGAAACTCAATTAATTTGGAATTGTGAGAGCTTACACGTTAACTTTTTAGGTTTTATATTATGGCAACTTTACCAGGTTGCCTTATTTTTTTAGCAGAAATACCTACTAGGTTAGTGGTCAATAAGTACCAATAATTGCTATATATAAAAAATCAAGCTCAGTTTAATAAACGTCAAGCAAATTAAGGAGCATAGTATGCCCAATCCGCGAGGTCGGCCACGACTAGAGCGCACCGTCATTATGGCACGGGTTGCCCCTGAGACACCCAGCGCCCTACGACGGGAAGCGATTAAATTGGGGTTTATTCACGGCAAAGGGGCAGCTTTGGGGAAACTGCTAGATGCTTGGGCAGGCGGAGAGTTTGTTTTGATTCGCCGTGAGTACCTGGAAAAACTTTCGATTAAATGATTGACATCAACAAGACAACTGTTTTGGATTTTTTTGCTTAAAGCTGCGTTCGCCACTCCCTGCCAATGCTGGGAAATTTTAAATGCAGAGGCTGGCTGGCGAAAATTTTTACTTCTGATTTCGGCGATCATAACAGGTCGCCTTTTTTATTTTGATAATTTAAGATAATGCTGAAGCCGGCACACAAACATTTTCAAATCAGAGTCTCTAATAGTTTCCTGTAAGCGGATATTTATGGCTTAAGATTTAATATTAAATCCCTCAATACTTAATGAAGAATTTACCAACCAGCCCTCTCTTAAAATAGAGAGAGGTTGGAGGTACGATTAGTGCTTGTAAATCTTTGCTCGATTAACGAGAGCGTCTTCGGTTACTATCTAAACCAACTTCTTAATATCACCAAAGGCGCGATAAAAGCCGCCGTGTGCAGACTCCCGTACTTCTTGAACAAGATAGCGTTCACCCTCTTTGCGAATATCTTTGGGAAACTGCACATTCCATGCCGAGTTATATCCCGGAGAAACCGCACGAACTCGCAGTTTCCCTCCCTCCCGGAAGCACTCCACAATAACGCCTTGGTTGGTATCGGTGGTGGTTTCCAACGTGTTAGAAGGTGCTGCCCCTTCGGTTTTCGGTGCTTTAATGGTTACAGCTTCCGGAATTGTGCCCGCTTGAGCAGCTTTGATAGCAGTTTCACTCGCATCAATGCAGGCTAAAGAACCGTCTGTGGTGACAATGTAGATGCGATCTCCAAAAAACTGCATCGATAACGCCGATCCGCAACCACTGCCAAGCTTCCACAGACGTTCTCCAGCTTGGTTAAAACAGTAAATAGAGGAAGAGTTGTCGCCGGCAAACACATATTTGCCATCCTCAGCCGTGGCACAGGAGTAAACCGCACCATCACACTTGTAAACTGTGCCAACTTCGCCTTGTTTGCTAAAGGAATAAACTTTTCTATCACTGGTGCCGGCATAGACAGCCGATGCTTCTTGCCAGCCAAATAGCACACCACCGGCAGTTTTTTGATGCCAGAGCATTCTGCCTTCTTTGGCATCATACATCGTCACCCCATTGCTGTGACCATGATAGACCCCATCGCTGTCACAGCGTACCATCCAGCCATCCGAACCCTGACTCAAGCGAGTCCACTGAGACTCATCCTCATGATTAACGGTTGTCACACCGCCGTTAGCATCGGAGACTCCTAAAAACCCATCTTTGATATCTAGCCAGTAGATATCCACATCTTCATCAATTTCGTAGGCAAGGCGCGGTATTTTGCCGGTTAAATCGTAAACATTTCCATCATCGCAGCCGGCATAAATCCAGATATCATCCGAAACTAAACATTTGACCCCATCAGGAAGTTTAAACTGATTCAAAACTTGACCATTTTGATCAAGCGCAAACACTTTACCATTCTGGTTTCCAACCCAGCAGCGTTCCGCATCAATAAAGATTCCAAAAGCAGACGATCCCGAAGCAAATTTCCAGATCACCGGCGCTCGTTTTGCTGTTGAAGTTTGGCTAACAACTTGTCGCCTGGTTACAGAACGTTTCTGGCGCGCTCCCATCGTGGCCGGTTCATAACCTTTTTTCAGCTTTTCGTTAATTTTTTTAGTTGCGTCAGCCTTAGCCTTCTCAGCAGTAGAATAAGTTTTCGTCTGAGTTTGTCCAGCATCGCCAATTCGACCATAGCGGATAGTTACTTGAGTATCATTAATCGTGACTTCATAGAATTTATGACTTCCGCCATCTGCTTCGGAAAGCTCTAGATAAGTCTTTTCTTCTGCCATGCTCTCCTCACGTTTAATAAAAGATTACTGTTAACCAGCACAAGAATTACCACCGCAAACTTAGCTTTTAAGCGTTTAAAGCGAAAAGGTTTTGTTATATTTGTTTATAAAATCTATAAAGACCACACAAATCCATGAAAATTTTATTAAAATTAAACTTTTATTGAGCGTAGACGAGTTATATTAAGACCTTGCTCATTTATCTGTCCGTATTCAATCTAGCGAATAGCGCCTCACCAGAGAAGTGCATGATCATTTGACTACGCTCTAGGGGTGAAAGTTGCATCAACAGCTCAATCACTTAAGATGATCCCTAGTCAATATCTGAATTATTAATTCAGAAAAGTTTAAATATTTTAAAAAATATAAGTGTTTACATTTTGCCTACTTTCTTAAAAATAAAAAAAACGGACTAATTAGTAAAATTAGTCCGTTTGCTATCAAAATTATGAATATTAGTTGAGTAAGTTTGCAAAAAAGCTATCGGCTACGTTCTAAAAACGCATCCACTTCTTCTGCTGTCGGCTGCGCGGCAATTGCTCCGGGTTTTGTGGCAGTTAGCCCTCCTACCGCACTCGCATAGGTCACGACTTTTTTTGCAATTTCAGGATCTTCTAAACTGTGAATTCCATGCCGGCACAATTGATGAACAAAACCGGCAACAAAACCATCTCCCGCGCCGGTTGTATCCACCACATCCACTGAAAAAGCCGGCAGCTTCCCTTCATTGCCTCCTAAACAGTAAGCGCTACCTTGGGCACCGGCAGTCACCAGCACACCCTCTATAGAGTCCAGACGATATTTAATCGCACCGGCATCCGTCGTATTAAACAACCACTCAGCCTCTTCTTCAGCGATTTTTAAGAAATCAATTTGCTTGATTAACTCTTGAATAATCGGCTGAGCTTGACTCGGATCGGGCCAAAACATCTCGCGCCAATTTACATCCACTAAAATTTTAATATCGTACTGATTTGCCAACTTTAGAGCTTGATAAATTGCCTGCCGGCTCTCAGGATAAGCAAGTTCCAGCGTTCCCAAAACCAAAAATTCAGCGGTTTCAAATAATTGCATCGGCAGGCGCTTCGCTTGCAAATAAGTATCCGCAAATTCCGTTGTTTTCACCTCTCCAAATCCAGCAAACTCCCGTTCGCCGGCTTGCGATCTCACCACATAAACTTGCCGAGTGGGTGCCGTTTCATGGCGCTGCACGCCGACACTATTTACCCCAACTTCTTCTAGCAAATTTACCAGCGCGTCCCCCGGTTCATCCTGTCCCACACAGCCAATAAAACCTGCCGTTGTCCCTAACTTAACCAAAGCGCAAGCAACATTCGCCGGCGCACCTCCCGGATAAGGTGTCCACGATTCAACTTCTTTTAGCGATCGGCCTGGTTGATCAGACAGAACATCGAACAGAATTTCACCGAGGCAAAGTACGCGAGGATGAGACATATCAATTTTAAATTTTAGATTTTACATGGCTTGTGAGAGGAGTTAGCCGGAGTGGGTTTTGTGTTCAGGCTATATGTTAAAAGCCTAATTGATCAGCTACACCCGTCCTACGTTCCACCTTTCACGATCTAATAAGGGAACCCTCTCGTCAAGAGGGTTCCCTCATGTCAGAACTTTTGCAAAACGAGCAGATTATGCAGACCGGCTTTCACCTAGCTGGTTTTCTTGGCGCAGATACGCCTCGATATATGGATCAAGATTTCCGTCCATCACATCCGCAATGTCTGTCGTTTCAACGCCGGTACGCAGATCCTTCACCATCTGGTATGGATGGAACACATAGTTGCGGATTTGGTTACCCCAAGCCGCTTCCACCATATCCCCCCGAATCTCAGCAATTTCCTTGGCGCGTTGCTCTTGGGCGATAATCAGCAACTTCGCCGTAAGAATAGCCATTGCTTTTTCCTTATTTTGCAGCTGGGAGCGTTCCTCGGTACAGCGTACAGCAAGGCCGGTGGGAATATGAACTATTCGTACAGCCGTCTCCACTTTGTTGACGTTCTGGCCACCTTTACCGCCGGCACGAGAAGTGGAAATATCTAAATCCTTGTCTGGAATGTCAAGCTTTACGGATTTATCCAACACCGGCATCACTTCCACGCCGGCAAAACTCGTTTGCCGCTTGCCATTAGCATTAAACGGCGAGATCCGCACCAGCCGGTGCGTTCCCTTTTCAGCCTTCAAATAACCATAGGCATAACGCCCTTCAATTTCCAGCGTCACCGATTTAATGCCGGCTTCATCACCCTCAGAAATCTCCGCCAGATGCACCTTATAACCGTGGTTCTCACCCCAGCGAGTATACATCCGCATCAACTTCTCCGCCCAATCTTGCGCGTCAGTACCGCCAGCGCCGGCATTAATCGTCAGTACCGCACCGCTTTCGTCATAAAGCCCAGAAAGCAGCTGCTGCAACTCCCACCGATCCAGTTCTTGGTTCAGCTTGGTAACATTCGTTTGCGCTTCTTGCAGCAAAGCCTCATCCGCCTCTAACTCCAGCAACTCTAAAACCGCCTTGGCGTCTTCCAAACTCGCTCGCCATCGGTCATATTGTTGCAAGTGAGATTTCAAATCGTTAAGTTCTTGCAGGATTTTTTGCGCCGCAGATTGGTCATCCCAAAAGGCCGGTTGCCCCGCCAACTGCTCCAAATCTTGAATTTTAGCCGTCAGTGCAGGGATGTCAAAGATAGTCCTGGGTTACACCCAGGCGTTGAGACAGCGTTTCGACTTCACGTTTTATGTCTGAGACTTCCATAGTCAGAGCTTTGTAGAGAATATAGTTGCTTACTGATCAATCCTAATACCATTTTACCGTTTAAATTTTAGATGTTCAGATTTTGAAATGCTGACGGGCGGGGAGTTTCAAACTCCTGAGTTTAGATAGGGCTTTCCTAGAAAGCGCACAAAAAAAGGCACGATGTCCGTGCCCTTATACTTCTAAATGTGTAATACAGTTTCAATCTCTGCTATTTAAAGCAAGCAGCAACCGCAGGATGAAAACAAACAAGTTGATGTAGGTCAAGTACATTGACAAAGCCGCACTCAGGTACTGATCATCGCGGTAGGCGCGAGGCAAGATAAAGAAATCAACCACCGCAGCGCCGGCAAACAGAAATACGCCAATTCCAGAAATGGCAATATCTAACCAAGTCGGCGTGTAAATTCCAAAAAATGACAACAACACTTGGCCAACGATCACAACCAGCAGGGCAATCACCCCCAACTGGACTGTTTTAGTCACAGCCATGCCGTCTTTTTCAGACAAATTCGAGCCAATTTGTCGCGCCGCAATAAAGGTAACGCCACAACCTAAAGCAGCAAACCCAATTCCCGGCAATCCAACACCGGCAGTTCTCAGCGCCAAGAAAACTAACCCGCTGAGGGTATAACCCGACAGTAAACTGTAGGTGGCTAGCAGAGGTAGTGCAACACCGTTATTTCCTCTTTCTGCAACGCCACGCGCCACAAAAAATAGAATCAACTCCAGCACCAATGCCCCCCAGAAGGTCGGCATAAAGAGTTCTGGGTTGGCACTCATCACCCTCAAACCGCCATAGGTGCCCAAAGCCGTTAAAACCAGGCCACCTCCCACAAAGGGCAACGCGTTAGCAATGACGTTGGGACCCACCAGTATTTGGTGTTTGGCATCCCGAATCGCTGCTCGGAAGTTACTGGTACTACTCATAAACTTTCCTCGGATGGGCCAGAAATATCACTACTATGCTTATTTTTACTTATTTTTACTTAAATGGTCGGCCCTGAACTATGGACAGATCCAAACGGTCTCAGGTCTATTCCTAAAGAAAAGCTAAAACCAATCGAGCTATTGGGCCAAAACTGTACGTGTTTCTGCTGAGACTGGATTTGAGTGCCTCTGGCAATTCAGTAAATGAACGATAGTTTCTCATTGGGTTCTCCCGCACAATAAGCTCAGCTTTGATTCAGATGGGATGTAAAGCGTCAGTTTCTTAACCAGCCCATTTCCCTGAACCAAAGGTTTTCTACCTTTGAGGATTTTCTAAGCATGGCAACTCAATCCTCTGTCCGCTCTCGCGGGATGGAACTGTTGATTTCTTACAAACACAATCCCTCTGTCGAAATTCGCAATCAGCTAGTGCGGTTGAATATTGGCTTAGTACGCAAAATCGCTCATCGCGTCAGCCATCAGTGCGCCGAACCTTACGAAGACCTCGAACAAATCGGTTATCTTGGCTTAATCCGGGCGATTGAGCGATTCGATCCGACACAAGGATGCGCCTTTAGTTCGTTTGCCGTTCCCTACATTCGCGGGGAAATGCTGCATTTTCTCCGTGACAAGGGCAGTTCTGTTAGAATTCCCCGCCGGTGGCAAGAACTGCAAAGAGAGGGGCAGAAAGTACGGGAAGAATTTACCAACAATCAGCGCCGTTCTCCCAGTGAGGCTGAAATTGCCCAGCAACTCGGAGTTTCTGTACAAGAATGGCGCGATAGCCAGTTAGCCACACAAAATTGCACCCCCCTGAGTCTGGATGCTGCAGTTGGCCCACAAATTGATACGCCGATGACTTTGGGTGATACCTTGCTTGATGTGAATTACCAATCACTCCAGCGGGCTGAAGAAGAACGTCAACAACTACACAGCGCTTTGGGCGAGTTGGAAGAAAAAACCCGCGAAGTCATTGAATTTGTATTTTTGAATGATATCTCCCGCAAGGATGTTGCCAAGCAAATTGGCGTTAGCCCGATGACGGTAACCCGGCGAATTCAAAGAGGGGTTGAAGAATTGGTATCGCTGTTGCGGCCTCAAATTGCCTGAAATCAAGGTAAAAAGTAACAAGCCAACCTAAAAGATATTCTGTTTGCCTTTTTCCTTTTCTCTCCCACCGGAGGTCGCTTGAGTTCTCAAGATAAAATTAGGGAAATTTGTTTGGAGGATTGGCAGACTGGGCGCTAGAATTCAACGGCGGCTCAGATGGGACAACATCAGGCAAAGACCGGCCTGCAATGTAAAGCCACGCTAAGCCGGCTAACCCCAAAAGCATCCCCCCAATACTCACCAGTTGAGCGATCCGCACCGGGCCAAGCATTAAGCTATCTGTACGCAAGCCTTCAATCCAGACTCGACCGGCACTATAAGTTGCAAAGTAAACGAGAAACAAGGTGCCCAATTTCAGATGTGGCTTGCCCTTCAGGCTTCGGAAAAATAAGGTAATTAATAAGCCAAATACGGCCAAATCCCACAAAGATTCGTAAAGAAAGGTGGGATGGAAGTATTCAAAGTTGATGTAGCCTGAAGGACGCTGTGCTGGAGGAATATAAAGTTTCCAGGGCAGATCGGTTGGCCGGCCAAATGCTTCAGAGTTGAAAAAATTTCCCCACCGGCCTATTGCCTGGCCCAAAATTACAGAGGGCGCAACAATATCTGCCAATTGCCAAAAAGAAATTTTTTTCAGTCGCGCAAAGATTAAAGCTGCAACGATGCCGCCTATAATCGCACCGTGAATTGCAATTCCGCCTTTCCAAATGGCAATAATATCACCGGGATTGTTGGCATATTGCGGCCACTGAAACAGCACGTAGTAAATACGGGCGCAAGGAATAGCCGCTAAAACCAACCAAATAGCTAAGTCTCCGATTAAGTCGGGGTGAACATTACGGTACTTGGCTAGAGACTGGGAAAGGCTTAATCCTATCAATACGGCAGAGGCGATCAACAGGCCATACCAGCGCACGCTAAGCGGCCCTAGGCTGAAGATAATAGGGCCGGGAGAAGCAAATTGAAAGGCTAAGGGAAAATTGAGAATATCCATCATAAAATTTCAGAGGGCGCAAGCCTGTTTGTCCCCAGGCGAATTAGCGGCAACTCAGTCCACATAATCGCCTAGGGTGAGAACGGCTTTAATTATTATCAATGTTTAACTGGGGTGCAAGGATTCGAACCTCGGAATGGCTGGACCAAAACCAGCTGCCTTACCACTTGGCGACACCCCATTGCTGTCACCTTGAATATACTAACACCCAATCACCGGAAGTTGTCAAGAACTTTTATATTTTTCTGAGAACTTTTTTTAACCCCTCCTTTTTGGCGAGCGCGAGGGCTTAGGAGCCAGGGAGCCGGTAGAGATAGCTTTGGGAGAGTGGCCACGTAATTTAAGGCGTACTTTTTTGGGAAAGTCATCATTTCTTCAAACAATCCCTCTATCTGGCTGGAAATTTCTTTTCGTTATTTATCTAACTAATCGTTTCTTTAATAAGTTATTAATAAAGCTAATAAGTTTAGGGGTGCGTTTTAAATTCCCGCCATAAAGGGGTATTCCACCCATCAGCCGGTGACAGGGCAAACAAGAGGAACAATTTAAATATCATCAAGCCTCACTCCTTTCTCGGGAGCGAAATTCTGATTAGGCAAGGTTAATCAGTCGCTAACCATAAGCGGACTTGGTAAAATTAACGACCTCGTTGCCAAACTTAAGCAGTACCCTTGCCATTGCCATAGGCTACGATAAGCGAGCCAAGAACTTTCTAGCTGCAATTGATTTGGCTGGTGCTGTCATCTGGCTCAATTGAGGGTATGCTCTAGTTTGTTTAACTCTTCGGCACGTCCGTAGAGAACACCAGACTCAATGGCTTGTTCCCAATCAACGCATCTGTTGGCAGTGCCGGCATCAGCAGTAACACAGTGAGTAATACCATCACTTTGATAGCTTTGAGTATTTCTACCATAACTGACATATCTGCTATTTAAGGGTGCAACAGCTACTTGAGCCGATTGTGCATTGCGCCACAGCACTGACTGGACATTACTTTTTCTAACTTTTTCGCCAAATGTCTGACTTAGCAGTTGCCATAGCTGAAAACCAACCAGCTTAATGTATTCGGCATCATAACCAGCGCTTTTGGCCATCTCCGGATAAGAGCGGCCTTCCCAAGCTTGCCGGAATACCAAGACTTGAAGGTCGTTGAGATGCTTGTGCTGGAGAACGGAGTCTAAGAAATAGAGAGCTTCATCAACTGTCATATTTGAAAGTCAATTTTTTTGAAGTAAACGGGGTGATCTACAGCTTCTCCTGACGGTTACCCACATTTTTTCCTCTAAGGGGTATCTGTCCTTAGTTTCAGTGAAAGCTGCATAAAAATACTAACTATTTATAACTTTTCATTATTGTCATCCTAGCATAATCTGGATTATTACTGAATCAGCACACCGTAAGCCAGCTAATCTCTTTTGTAAAAGCGTGTTTATAAGGAAAATATTAAATTTTGAAAACGCTTGCTTTTAGAGGAGATATTTCCTTCCCTTCTTTTTAAGAGAGGGAAGGACACAAACCCCCCCTTAGAGTCTGGTCTAAGCGATCCCGCCCCAGTAGGGGGGAGCGAATGAACTTTATAAACACCCTCTAAAAGGGAAAAGAGAACGAGTGAGTAAAGCTATTGATTGCTCATACACAGCTGTTTGGGCATAAAAATAACTTTATTGTTCGTAAATTTTCTTAATCATGCGTGCGAAAAGGGCAAAGTTTTCTGTTCGCCGTGCGTGTGGATACCTTTTTTGTGAGTACTTTGTTTGCAATTTAAGGAAGTAAAACGTGGCAAATATAGTTGGAACATCTAATGCAGACAACCTGCTAGGAACACTCGAGAATGACATCATCAGTGCCGGTGCCGGCGACGATACAGTCAATCCAGGGTTAGGAAGTGATAACGTTTACGCCGAAGATGGCGATGACTTATTAATCTTAGATTTCTCCGTCACAGATACCGGACGGGGGGTGAGCGGATCTGGCAGTAGCAATATCGTTTACTTCCAACGTCAAGACAGCAACAACAATTCGGTAGATAGTCTGATGGCCTCTGATTTTGAGCGCTTCCAGATTACTGGTACGGGCTATGATGATACGCTGTCTGGTGGCTCTAGAGATGATACTTTGCTCGCAGGAGATGGCAACGACATCCTCAACGGTGAAGGCGGCAGCGACAACCTCGACGGCGGCGCAGGAATTGATACCCTTTCAGAAAATTTTGCCAATGAAACCACGGCGCTGGTATTCGACAGCACCAACCCAGTTGCTACGCAAACTTTAGCAGATGGCAGCATAATTGCTAATTTTGAGGTATTCGAGAATATCAAAACAGGCAGCGGGAACGATCGCCTCGTACAATTAGGACAAATTAACAATAATTTCCATGCCGGTGCCGGCGACGATACAGTCAATCCAGGGTTAGGAAGTGATTACGTTGACGGGGAACAGGGGGATGACTTATTAATCTTAGACTTCTCCGTCACAGATACAGGACGGGGGGTGAGCGCATCGGCCGGTAGCAACCCCAATAGCTTCCTACATCGAGACAGCAACAACAATTTGGTAGGTAATCTGAGGACCACTAATTTTGAACGCTTCCAGATTACTGGTACGGGCTATGATGATACGCTGTCTGGTGGCTCTAGAGATGATACTTTGCTCGCAGGAGATGGCAACGACAGCCTCAACGGTGAAGGCGGCAGCGACAACCTCGACGGCGGCGCAGGAATTGATACCCTTTCAGAAAATTTTGCCAATGAAACCACGGCGCTGGTATTCGACAGCACCAACCCAGTTGCTACGCAAACTTTAGCAGATGGCAGCATAATTGCTAATTTTGAGGTATTCGAGAATATCAAAACAGGCAGCGGGAATGATCGCCTCGTACAATTAGGACAAATTAACAATAATTTCCATGCCGGTGCCGGCGACGATACAGTCAATCCAGGGTTAGGAAGTGATGACGTTGACGGGGAACAGGGGGATGACTTATTAATCTTAGACTTCTCCGTCACAGATACAGGACGGGGGGTGAGCGGATATGGCAGTAGCTACTACGCTAACTTCCAACGTCAAGACAGCAACAACAATTTGGTAGATAATCTGAGGGCCTATTATTTTGAGCGCTTCCAGATTACTGGCAGTAGTTACGGGGATACGATTTCTGGTGGGGACGGCAATGACACTCTTGCTGGCAATGGAGGAAGCGATACGTTAAATGCTGGTGGGGGTAATGACAATTATTTACTAACAGCAGCAACGGCTGCCGGCAGTGAAATTAATGATGGCAGCGGCACAGATAGCCTTAGTCTTTCTAACACCACTCTCTCGCTAACTAAACTGAGTGCGGGTGCGATGGGTTTGGGACGTATCGGGACATCGTTAGTCATAGACTTAAATCAAGATGGTGTTGCTACCCCAGAAACTGACTTAACAATTGGTAATTTCTTTTCTACTCGCTTTGGTAACACTGCCGGCACCGGCTTTATTGAAACAGTGGAGGATCTTGCCGGGACTGATATTTTGTCTCTAAACCTGACAAGCAGTGACGTTAAAGATATGGGAGTCCTCACCGGCACCCAAACGTTTAATGGCGCTGTCAGTAGCAGTGACACCGAAGATTTCTACCGCTTTGAGCTAACAGCCGATGGCATAATTAACCTTAACTTGAGCGGTTTAAACTCAGATACCAATGCCTACCTGCAACTGCTCGACAGCAACGGTAATGTCATTACCAGCTCATCGCAGTCGCTAGATACCAACCTGTTTGCCGGCGTTTATTATCTGCGAGTTTCCCAATCTTCAGGAGACACTAACTACACCCTAACCGCAAAAGGAACAGGAATTGCTGACTTAGCCGGCAACTCCCTAGAAACCGCTCGCAACCTCAGCATCCTCACCGGCACCCAAACAGCCAGCGATTTTGTCGGCAATATTGACACCAAAGATTTTTACCGCTTCCATCTGACAAAAAACAGCAATTTTAATTTGTCACTGAATGGTTTGACTGCCGATGCTGATGTGGAATTACTGGACGGTAAGGGCAACGTCATTAACAGTTCAGTTAACGGCGGGAATGAGTCAGAAACAATTAATTCTGAATTAGAAACCGGCACTTACTACGTTCAGGTTTATCAATATAGTGGCAATACTAACTACAACCTGCAACTTTCCGCCACACCCGACACAACTCCAGAACCATTCCAGATCCGCAGCGTTACTCCTGACTCTGGCAGCAATGCCGGTCAGGCAACTCTCACCATTAAAGGCAATCAATTCACCGATACCACCAAAGCCAGTTTAATTGACGCGAATGGCAGCGTGCGGGAAGCAACAGCGGTGAAGCGGCAAGATGACACAACTCTGTTAGCAACATTTAACCTCACCGGCCTCGCCACAGGTGCGTATGATGTTCAGGTGGCCGACACTGCCGGCACTGCAACCTCCCAAGATAGCTTCAGCGTCGGTGCCGGCAATCCAGGCCAGCTAGAAGTTTACATCAGTGCGCCATCTGGAGTGCGGCCTTGGTGGACGGGAGAAGTGACTGTTACCTACCGAAATGCCGGCGATACGGATATCCCCGTCCCCGTGCTCACGTTAAATGCTGAAGGCGGCAAGCTGAGGAAAGACGGTGAGAGTACGTTTGCAGAAACCAGCGTGCAGTTTCGCGGTGTCGGCAACGAGGGTTCGCTAGATGTACTCGCACCGGGTGCCACCGGCAGCTTTACCGCCAAATTCCAGCCGAATGCCGGTGTTAATCAAGTTGATTTCACGGTTGGCGCGGCCAAAGAAAACGAAACCATCGATTGGAACGCCATTAAAGATAGCTCTCGGCCCGAGTCTGTCCCTGCAGATGCTTGGGACGTTATCTGGGGCAACTTTACCACCGAAGTCGGTCAAAAAGTTAGCAGCTACCAAGCAGTGCTCGCACACAATGCCGGCATCCTCAGCAAGTTAGATGAACCCACGAATGATGTTTCCCGGTTGCTGGCATTTGAATTGCAACAGGCGGGTAATTTTGGGGCAATTTCCCAACGTTACAATTTGGGTGCTTTCGGTCGGGGACAGTCTGATCCCCTGGATATTAAAGCCGTTACGGAGGCTGAGGGGAATGTTACCATTCAAAACCGGCTGTTCCGCAAGCAACCCGATGGCAGCTACCTCAGTTCAGAAGGCGATAAGGCGACATTAACCAAGGTAGCAGATGGCTACCATCTCCGCGAACAGGATGGAACTGTTCTGGCGTTCCAGTCGGATGGTAAGCTCAATTACACCGAGGATACCAACGGCAACCGCACAACATTGGCGTACATCGGCGATCGCGTCGCCAGTCTGACTTCTTCTAACGGTGACAATCTCACCTATACTTATAACTCTCAAGGCCGCATTACCCAGGCTGCCGACGGAGCAGGTCGGGTTACAACCTATAGCTACGATGCAGCCGACGAACATTTACTGAGCGTCACTGGCCCAGAAGGCACTACAACCTATACTTACATAACGGGTCAGGGGGCGGCCCGCGAACACGCGATTAGCTCAATTAGTTATCCAGATGGCACGAAAACGCTGTTTGAATATGACGACAAAGGGCGTCTGGTGAAGCAAAGCAGTGCCGGTGGCGTGGAATCTGTTACCTATACTTACGACTCCACTGGCGGTGTTACGGTTACAGATGCCACAGGTGCGGCGACGCGGCAAGTATTGAACGACCGGGCGCAAGTTGGTGAGCTACAAGATCCTCTAGGCCGGCTCACCCAGTTCCGGTATGACGAGAATGGCAACCTTATCCGGTTAATTGCACCAGAAAATACTGTTACGGCGTTTAACTATGATGAGCATGGCAATCTCGTCAGCCAAACCGATCCGCTAGGCCATCAGGTAAGCTTTGCCTACGAGGAGAATTTCCACCATCTTCAGAGTGTTAGCGATCAGCGGGGGAATATCACTAGCTACAGCTACGACAGCAAAGGCAATCTCACCTCCTTAACTTATGCAGATAGCAGTTCTGAGCAGTTTGCTTATGATTCAGGCGGAAATTTAATCAAATCTGTAAATCGGCGGGGTCAGGCCGTTGAATATACTTACGATAACCGAGACCGGGTCACAAGCAAGACCTATACGGATGGATCAAAGGTAAACTTCACGTATGATGCACGCGACAATCTGACCTCTGCCACAGATGCCACCGGCACCACAACGCTCGCCTACGACGCTGCTGATCGGCTCACAAACATTACCTATCCCAACAGCCGATCCTTGCAGTTCGCTTACGATGATGCGGGCCGGCGGACTCGGATGGTGGATCAAAGTGGCTTTGTGGTGAATTATGCCTATGATGCGATGGGCCGGCTGTCAGGCTTAACGGATGCCGGTGGGCAGAGTATTGTGAGCTATACCTACGATGAGGTAGGCCGGCTTTCCCGCGAAAACAATGGCAATGGAACTTATACCACCTACGAATATGATGCTGCCGGTCAACTGCTGCATCTGGTGAATTATGCTGCCGGCGGTTCGGTTAACTCCCGGTTTGACTATACCTACGATACTTTAGGCCGGCGCATCGGCATGACGACGCTAGAAGGGACTTGGCAGTATGGATATGATGCTACAGGTCAGCTTACCTCCGTTACCTTACCAGCCGGTCGCACCATTCAGTATCAATACGATGCTGCCGGCAACCGTACGACGGTTACAGATAATGGGGTGGCGAGTTCCTACGCGGCAAATAATTTAAATCAATACACGAGTGCCGGTGGGGCAAATTACACCTACGATGCCGACGGAAATTTGACTTCCAAAACGCAGGAAGGCAAGACTTGGACATACACCTACGATGCGGAAAATCGCCTTAGCGGGGTTGCGGGGCCGGAGGGTATTTGGACTTACGAATACGATGCCTTTGGCAACCGCACGGCAAGCGTTCACAACGGACAGCGGACGGAATACTTACTCGATCCGGCGGGGTTGGGAAATGTGGTGGGCGAATACGATGGTACTGGCAATTTAATTGCTCGCTACACGCACGGAATTGGTTTGGAAAGTCGCGTTGATGCTAGCAATGCAACTGCTTATTACGATTTTGATGCGATCGGTTCAACTGCTGGATTATCCAATGCTGGCGGCAGTTATGTAAACCGTTACAGTTATCTGCCGTTTGGGGAAGATTTAACGAAAGTTGAGGCTGTTTCTAACCCCTTTGAGTTTGTCGGCGAGTGGGGAGTGATGGATGGGGGGAATGGCCTTGATTTCATGCGGGCACGGTTTTATGACGCTAGTAATGGGAGATTTACTCAGCAAGATCCTCTTGGGATGGCCGGTGGACTGAACCTGTATGGATATGTAAACAACAATCCTGTTCAATTGATCGACCCACTTGGATTGAGAACTCTACCCCAACCCCCCAAAGATCCAGTTGACGGACTCAAAAAACCTCCGACAAAGAAGAGTTTAGTAACAGGAGCAATAGGTTCTCTAATAAACATTGGAAAGCGTGCAACAGAAGAAGATGGTAGTAAAGATGTTTTAGATCCTAAAGAGATAGGAAAGGACATACTAAATGGTTTGGTTAAAAATGCCGCGATGGGGGCAGCAGCGGGTGCTATTGAGGGTGCAATCGCTGGTGGGGCAGTTGGTGGTCCTGTAGGAGCTATTTCGGGGGCAGCAACGGGTGCAATAGTAGGTGGAATGGTTGGGGCGATCAGAGGAACTGTTGTTAGCCCTATTGAAGGTGCTCTTGGACGAGGAGCCGCCAAGATTATCCGTAAAATTAAAGATGGAACTCCAGTTGCGGAAACGAGTACGCCAGTTTTCGTCTCCCGCGATCCTAACGATGTAGTTGGGCCAAAAGGCTTCGGTGAAAAAGGCTGGCTGACACCCGATCAAATCCTCCCCTACACCATTCGCTTCGAGAACGCCAAGGATGCGAGCGCACCGGCAGTCTTTGTCACCGTCACCCAACAGTTAGACTCGGATCTCGACTGGAATACCGTAGAACTGGGGGATCTCGGCTTTGGCGATCTCTATGTCGATGTTGCAGAAGGCCGACAAACCTACAGCGAACGCCTCGATCTGCGGGATAAAATCGGTTACTACGTTGATGTCACCGGCAAAATTGACACCGAAACCGGCCTCTTAAGCTGGAAACTACAGACAATTGACCCAGAAACCAACGATCTGCCAACCGACCCCACTGCCGGCTTTTTGCCACCAAATAACGATAATCATGCCGGTGAGGGTTTTGTCAGCTACCGCGTTAAAGCAAAAACTGGCCTCCCCACCGGCACCGAACTAACCGCCGAAGCAAGTATCGTCTTCGATACCAATGATGCGATAAACACGCCAGTTCACTTAAATACCATCGACATCGGCGATCCCACCAGCACCGTCACGAAACTGCCAGAAACCACCACCGCAGAAGAATTTACCGTATCCTGGTCAAACACGGATGATGGCAGCGGCATTGGATCTTACGATGTCTTCGTGTCTACTGACGGGGGGCCGTTCGCACTCTGGCTCGATAATACCACCGAGACATCAGCCACTTACAAAGGCGAGAACGGTCACACCTACGCCTTCCAAACGCAAGCAACGGATAATGTTGGCCATATACAAGCAATGCCAACTGAGGCGCAAGCGTCCACAAGGATCGCCCTAACTCCAACGCCAACGCCCGAACCCACGCCAATCCCGACACCTATCCCGCAACCGACATTAGAGGGAAGCGATAGCAGCGACACCCTCACCGGCAGCGATAGCACCGACACAATAAACGGTCGCCAGGGAAATGATATCCTCATCGGCAAACAAGGCAATGACTATCTTCTCGGCGATGCGGATAACGATATTCTCTTTGGTAACACAGGCAATGACTTCCTCGATGGGGATGTCGGTAACGATACCCTATTCGGCGGCAAAGATTCGGACACTCTCGTCGGCAACTTTGACGATGACATCGTCTGCGGCGACAAAGGTAACGACATTATCGAGGGTGGCGATGGCAACGATTTGCTATTCGGCAACCAGGATGATGACTCCCTCAATGGTGGAGGCGGCAACGATACCCTGTTTGCCGGCAAGGATAACGATACTCTAGAGGGGAGCGACGGCGATGACATCTTAGCCGGCAATCTCGGTAGTGATCGCCTCACTGGCGGCGACGGCAACGATATCCTATTCGGCAATCAAGACAACGACTTTTTAGACGGTGCCGGCGGCAACGATATCTTGTGTGGGGGCAAAGATAGCGATACGGTACTTGGCGGTGTCGGCGACGATCTCTTAGCCGGAGATTTGGGTAACGATATTCTTGCCGGCAACGATGGCAATGATATTTTATTCGGCAATGTTGGCGACGATTCTATGAATGGGGGCGCTGGCAACGATAGCTTGTTTGGCGGTAAAGACAATGATGCAATAGTTGGCAGCACAGGCAACGATCTCGTGAGTGGCGACATAGGAAACGACACCCTCATCGGCGTTGAATCCACTACTGCCAATCCGGGATTGAATGAAATTGATACCCTCACAGGTGGTGCCGGTGCTGATATTTTTGTGCTGGGAGATTTCTCGAAGTCTTATTATAATGACGGCAGCAATGCCGATTCTGGTTGGGGAGATTATGCCCTAATTCGCGATCTCAACCAAAGCGAGGATTTTATCCAGTTGCACGGTACAGCCGCTTCCTATGTGCTGATGGCCTCGCCAGACGGATTTCCAGCGGGAACCGCCATTTTCCAGAAGACTTCTGGCTCTGACGAACTGATTGCCATTGTAGAAAATACTTCAAACCTAAGTCTTGACGGAAGCTACTTTGCTTTCATTTAAGTTATCAACAACAGCACTGGTTTTAAAAGCCGGTACTAAATATCTGGTTTGATACGACCCAAACAAAAAGCGCCCTCCTATTGGGGGCGCTTTTTATTCGCGTAGAGATATTTATGCAACGTCTCTATTGGATTTAGATATTAGCCTTTGATAACAGGAGCTTTAACGGATGCCAAGTCAAGAGGGAAGTTGTGAATGTTGCACTCGTGCATAACTTCCATACCCAGATTGGCGCAGTTAATTACGTCAGCCCAGATATTGATGTCACTTGCCGCATAACAATGGCCAATTTTTGAACCATAAACTGGCCGAACCGCCAAAAGTTTTTTCGCTAAAAGGAAAAGAAAAAAGGCCGAAAATATCCCTTTGTTACCAAGGTGGGCAAGAACTTTCGCACTCACATCTGCTTCAAAAAGGCCAAGATATGGCTCAAGCAAGCGTCGAGGAAGAATTAACTCTTGGAAGGGACAGCATTGGATCGCCTGTGAGTAGTATTTAAGCCTTTGAGATTATGCCAAAAGCACTCTGGAAAGACGAAAGTCAATTTTTGAAGGTAAGAAGTCTAAAATGGCCTACCCGTGTGTGAAATATAAAGCGGCCTTTTAGGGCACTTTATGTTGGAATAGCTTTGGGAGAGCGCCCACTTAGTTTAAGGCGCACACATTTTTGGGAAAGTCACCATTTCTTCAAATAATCTAGGCATTTGTAACTTTCTTATCGTAAATCTTTCTAAATTTTGCTCTAATAATCAGGCTTAAAGGGATACGGTCACTTTATAGAGACAATGCAAAATTCCCTATCTAACAGCCCTTTTGCCCATCAGTCGGTGAGAGGGCAAACAAGAGAAACAATTTAAATATCATCCAGCCTCGATCCCGTTCTTCCCCTCCCTGCACGCCATACAGGTTACGAAATCAGACGGCTTAGCTTCAGATCACCGCCCTTAACCCTCACCCATCTTAAAATACTTAATCTTTTATTAAGCAATTTCTAAGTGTTGTTGCAACTTGTGTGGTGGTCCGGCTGCTTTTTCTAGATTCAGGTATGGTAGTAAGGATGCTGAATAATTAAGCAAATATAAAGACGGGTTCGGCTGATCTTCCAGCCTGCCAATTTAAAAACGGGTTCCACACCATCTCAAACCGAGATGGGTAAACGATAGAAGGAGGTTGTATGACTCCCTCAATGCTTCGTCAGCTATGGGTTGTGATTGAAAAGGCCCAAGCCAACTTTCTGTTAAACCTTGATGATGCCAGCTTGGAGCAGTGGTTGCTCAAGCAGTTAAAACAAGATCGTTCGCTCAATCATGATGAAGTGAATATTTTAAATTCCTACATCCGATCTAAACTGTCACTGATCCGCGACCTCGCTCAGGAACGGCAACTGACAGAACTGTTCGGACACGGGTCTCTCTGCTGAAAAGCTTTGGCCCAAGGAAGTGTTTAGGCGTTTTGAGCGCGAGTTCCGCTGCCGGCCACCGGCACCCACTCGTCATAAACTTGATCTCAAGCACCTATTTATGCCTTCATCGCTAGCAACCAAGAGCAAGGCTTGTCAAGCTTGCAGTTTATTCCTATTGCGGCTCCGCTTTTTCAACAGATCCATCGTTGACACCGAGGGTTAGTTCCAACGGTGTGCCAGAAGCGTTTGCCTTAATTGCCTGCCGATAGACTTGGTAGTTCGTCGGCAGTGTAACGGTTTGTAGGCCCTCTTGATAACTTAGCTTGTACTCCACAGTTTTCTGAAGTTGGGGAGAACCGGCTTTTTCTAGCGGTTTCTGTAGTCGTTTCTCAATGTCATCCACTGTGGGGCGTGGCGGGAGTGCCGGCCACCATAAACCTTTGTCATCAGGGCCGGCGGTTGCCCCTTCTGGCTTTTCGCCATTACGGTTCAGTAGAAAGGTTGAGCCAAAACTTTCGCGGCGGGGCATTTTATCGCCGGCAGGATTAATTGAATATTCCACTTGCCAGGTATAGGTTGTTAGAGCGGTTGCTTCATATCGCTGTGCGGTTACAGTGTTGCAGCCGGCAACCGTTATCGCCAAAATAGTCCCTGCCCAAAGCCGCAGCGCACCCTTGCCGATTCCTTCCATCTGAGCCATCTGAGCCGACACGCTTTCACCTCTCGCCCTAGCATTCAGACAATTGCAACGGTTTGTCTTGACAAACATATCAAATTTACTTGTTATATAAAAACGATTAAAGAAAATTCCAAAGCTGTAGTTTCAATAAATGGCCGAGTCCCATCAATATATTTCAATTCAAAATTCAACGTTTAAAATTGATTAAGAAGTTACTACAGCAATTAAAATCGTGCAATTAGCGCCCCTATTTCCGATTGTCTATCAACTTCTCAAGCCGGCTTTTCCCAGCTGCCTGTGGACGGGGCCAAATACTTCCCCTGCCATTGCCCTGACCTTTGATGATGGCCCTCATCTAGAACACACCCCTCAACTGCTAGAAGTTTTAGATCGCTATGGCATTGTCGCCAGTTTCTTTTGGTTAGGCGTGTGTGTTAATCGGGTGCCGGCAGTCGCCAAACAAGTTTATCAACAGGGTCATTGGGTTGGCTTGCATGGATACGAGCATCGCGCCTTTCCCCAGCTTAGCGAAGAAGCTCTCAAACAAAGCTTAAAACAAACCCAAATTGCGATCGCCAATGCTTGTGAACTGGATCTGCAGTATGTCCAGCAGTCTGTGCGAGACGTGCGCCCGCCTAATGGGATCTTTACCCCTCAAACGTTGCAGTTGTTGCGCCAATGGAACTACCGGCCTGTTATGTGGAGTGTCGTCCCAGAAGATTGGGTGCGTCCCGGCGTGGATCTTGTGGTGCAGCGGGTGATGCGGCAAGTTAGACCCGGTTCGGTGATAGTTTTACATGACGGATACTTTGGCGGACAAGATGTAGCGCAGACAGCCGCCCAACTGATTCCCCTGTTACTAGAGCAAGGCTATCAATTTGTTAGCATCAACCAGCTGTGGAAGGCAAATCAACTTTAGATTTTAAAGTCTAGATTTTAGTTTGACCCAAAAAGCTCGCAGGCTTTTTAAGCACAAAAACAATGTGATTTTATAGCAAAGTGAGGTAAATCCATTTTTGAGATTACGGATCGAAAGCCTCCACTGCCGGCAGCCGCCCCATTTTCCCCACAGACAATTTAATCGTGGGTTGTCCCATCCGGCATTATCGCCCCTCTAAGATCGGCATCGCGCAAATTCACCCGAACCAGATTGGTGTCAATCAAGATAGCATCTCGTAAATTCGCGCCGGTGAGGTTTGACCAACTCAGTTTAGCCCGATACAGCGTCGCTCCAGTCAGATTGACTTCCCGTAAAGTTGACCAACTCACATTAGTTCCGCGCAGTTGTGCCTTACTCATATTGGCTCCCGCTAAGTTAGAGCCGCTCAGCTTAGCTTTGCTCAAATTTGCCCGACTCAA
This sequence comes from Microcoleus vaginatus WJT46-NPBG5, assembly GCA_019359355.1. Lineage (GTDB taxonomy): Bacteria > Cyanobacteriota > Cyanobacteriia > Cyanobacteriales > Oscillatoriaceae > FACHB-68. Next base: position 113,712 of record JAHHHM010000008.1, read on the forward strand.
GTCTGCTCCTGTCAGGTTTGCCCCAGTCAAAATCGCATTCGTCAAGTTTACCCCTTCAAGAATACAGTTAATCAGAATCGCAATTGTGAGATTAATCCCTTCTAAGTTGGCACGGCTCAGATCGGCTTCAGTCAGGATAGCCCGACTCAAATTGGCGTCACTGAGATTGGCTGATTTGAGATTGGCTTTGGTCAGTTTTACCTCACTGGCAATCACCTCACTGAGTGTTGCTCCCTGGAGATTGACCTCACTCAAATTTGCCCGACTCAGGTTTGTCTCACTTAAATTTGCTTTTTCTAAATTGGCTCGGCTTAGATCCGCTCCGATTAAGTTCATCTCACTTAAGATAGCCCCACTCAAGTCTGCACCCTGAAGTTTAACTTCCCGCAAATTGGCTCGGCTGAGCTTAACTTCTTGCAAATACGCCCCACTGAGATCCGCATCCCGCAAGTTAACTCCACTCAAATCTACTCCCTCTAGGTGGCACCCGCTCATTTTTAGATCGCGAAAATCTCGTTCACCGGCTGCATATCGCTTCAGAAGTTCGTTGACATCCATGTCCTGTATCTCACAAATTATATAAATTACACAATCTACTGAGGCGGGGTTTTAATTTATCGTCTCAGATGACATAAGATTTTAGCTCTAACCTTTTTTCAGTCTGCCCAATAAGTGTCGCTCCATAGCAACCGCCGCAAAGTTGTCTACAAATTGTCTCCTTTCGCCGGCACAAACCGCGCAAACAATCATAGATTCTGAGACAATCAGAGTTGTCATGGTCATTGGTCATTGGTTATGGGTCATCAGTCTTGGGTGAATGACTGATGATTGACGGTTCATCGTTCATGCCAGCAATCATCAATGAACAATGAACAATGAACAATTAGAAATTAGCAAGCTTGCAACTGACAAATGACAAATGACAATTTGAGAAGTAGCGTTGTGACCCAAGGCGTGCAGCGTTCGCCAAACCGGGCAATGCTGCGTGCCGTTGGGTTTGGTGACGGAGATTTCACGAAACCGATTGTGGGAATTGCTAATGGTTACAGCACGATCACACCGTGCAATATGGGATTGAACCAGTTGGCACTGCGGGCTGAGGCTGGGGCGCGGGCTGTCGGTGCCATGCCCCAGTTGTTCGGCACGATTACGATCAGTGATGGCATCTCAATGGGAACGGAAGGGATGAAATATTCCCTGGTATCACGCGAGGTAATTGCAGACTCGATTGAGACAGTTTGTAATGGCCAAAGTATGGATGGCGTACTCGCGGTTGGTGGCTGCGATAAAAATATGCCGGGGGCGATGATTGCGATCGCCCGGATGAATATCCCAGCAGTTTTTGTTTATGGCGGCACGATTAAACCAGGTCATCACAACGGACGGGATCTGACAGTTGTTAGCCCTTTTGAGGCTGTGGGTGAATACAGCGCCGGCAAAATTGATGAGGAAGAACTGATGGCGGTTGAGCGTAAGGCTTGCCCCGGTGCCGGTTCTTGCGGCGGTATGTATACGGCTAACACCATGTCTTCTGCATTTGAGGCAATGGGAATGAGTTTGATGTACTCTTCCACGATGGCGGCTGAGGATGCAGAAAAAGCAGACAGTGCAGAAAAGTCGGCATTTGTGCTGGTTGAAGCCATCAAAAACCAGATTTTGCCCCGTCAAATTTTGACTCGCAAGGCGTTTGAAAATGCGATTTCGGTGATCATGGCCGTGGGTGGCTCTACGAATGCTGTGCTGCATTTGCTAGCAATTGCCCATGCTGTGGGTGTCGAGTTAAAGCTTGATGATTTTGAAACAATTCGCGCCAAGGTGCCGGTGTTGTGCGATCTCAAGCCAAGTGGTCGCTATGTTGCAACTGATTTGCATAAAGCCGGCGGGATTCCGCTGGTGATGAAAATGCTGCTAGAGAAGGGCTTGCTGCACGGAGATGCCTTAACAGTTACCGGCAAGACGATTGCAGAACAGTTGGCAGATGTCCCATCTGAACCGGCAGCCGATCAAGATGTGATCCGTCCGTGGAATAATCCGCTCTACGCTCAAGGGCACTTGGCAATTCTTAGAGGAAATCTGGCAACAGAAGGCGCAGTCGCCAAAATTAGCGGTGTCAAAACTCCCAGTATTACCGGCCCTGCACGGGTGTTTGAATCAGAAGAGGAGTGCTTGAAAGCAATTATGGCCGGCAAAATTCAAGCCGGTGATGTGCTGATTGTTCGCTATGAAGGGCCAAAAGGTGGGCCAGGAATGCGAGAAATGCTGGCTCCTACCTCTGCGCTGATCGGTGCCGGCTTGGGAGATCAGGTGGGATTAATTACCGATGGCCGGTTTTCTGGGGGCACTTATGGCATGGTGGTGGGCCATGTCGCACCCGAAGCAGCCGTTGGGGGGACGATCGCCCTGGTTCAGGAAAACGATAGCATCACGATTGACGCCCGTACCCGTTTGTTACACCTCCATGTACCTGATGAAGAATTAGAGCGCCGCCGCAGTGCGTGGCAACCGCCTAAACCCCGCTATACAACGGGTGTACTAGCTAAATACGCCAAGTTGGTTTCTTCAAGCAGTGTTGGGGCGGTTACGGATTTGGGTTTGTAGGGGAATTGGGGATTGCGGATTGGGCAGTGGGCATTGGAGGGAGTGCTGAGTGGGAGAGGGGGAAAGTATTCCCTATATTTATTAACTATGCCCCATGCCCCATGCCCCATGCCCCCTTTGTATAATTAATTATCTTTCAGCAGAATTTGTCGCAACCGTTGTGGCAATAAGCGAAAGATAAAGCGCTCAATCTTGGGACGCCGGCATTGAGACAAAAGTCCCAAAGAGATAATGGCAATACCCACAACTGTCAGGGTCAAAGGAGAAAAGACCGCGTCTTGAAAAATTTGATAGGCTAGGTTACTGAGATATCCCAAAACGCCCATCCCCCCAAACAGTAAAAATACTCGCCGTTTTAATAGTGCTGAGAGGACGATTAATCCCCCATTAATTAGGCAATAAAGGAATCGCTGCAAATCGCTGTCTCCTCCCATCAGCGATAGCGCAATCCAGAAAGAAAGTAACCCAAATAAATACAGCCAAAAAGCATAATCTGCTTGACCTCTTTTGGTGTGAAGATCGACCCAGTAAGCGACGACTAAACACGCGAGTCCAAACCATAAACCAACCAACAGTTGTTGTTCCCAAGTAAACGCTCTTAGCCCAAACAGCACGGGCGTTAAATCCACCGACATATACCAGAGGCAAAAGGTAATGGGAACGCTCAGAAAGGGAAATGGGATGGCTTTAAGCGCGACTGCGCCGGCTAGGATGGTTGCCAGTGCTAAGAGGAATCGGCTGCCTTTAATCCAAATGTAGTAATCTTGGTAATTGCCTGGATTGCCTTGGGGCCAAATTCCTAACCATCTTTGCAGGCTGTAGGTAGCTAGGGGGGCCAGGCAAACGGCTATCGTGACCAGTAAGCCGCCCAAAACTTTCAGGTTTTTTTTGTACCAAAGAATGGTGCCGGCAAGGAAAAAGCAGAGGATGTAGCAACTTGCTGTCAGACAAACCCCGCGACTGCCAAAAGCTTCTTCAGCCAGAAGCATGAACCAACCCATTGCACAAATGACGATGGCGGCACCAAAAGAGTAGGCTGCATTAGCCATGCCGAATTGTGAGCGGCTCTTGCTGCGCTCTGAGAGTGCCTCCCAGAGCGCTTCTGCCTGTTCAGGGGTGATAAGTTCCTGGGAGGCAGCCCATTGAAAATCCTCTTGGGATACTTTCATTTGTCAAACTTTCAGTGTTCAAGGTCAGCTTCCAGCAATTTTTAATTTTAAAGAACTAAACGGAACTCTACCCAAAAGCTGCCGGCCTTTAATCAATTTTAGATTTTAGATTTTAGAAAATGTCAAACCCCGTAGAATCCTCTTTTTAATAGGGTTTTAGCGTTTGTTATCAGATTTAAGCTTTACTTTGCCCCACCGGCTTTGAGGAGAAAGCAAAAAGGGCGCAGTCAATTGCGCCCCCGTCAGTGTTGTTTTGTCAGTCTGAGTGAGGTTTAGGAGTGAGTTGCAGTTGCCCTCTCTGAAGCCTCACCGGCTGCCGGTGCCGGCTGCAATGCGACGTAAAGTCGGTTTAGGGCGTTTACATAAGCGTGGGCAGAAGCGACGATAATATCAGTATTTGCTGAGCGTCCAGAGAACACGCGCTCTCCGTGCTTTAGACGAATTGTCACTTCTCCAAGGGCGTCAATGCCGGCAGTTACAGACTGCACCGAAAACTCAATCAACTGATTCGGCACATTCACCACGCGGTTAATCGCTTTATACACAGCATCCACGGGACCCGTACCAATAGCGGCATCGGTTAATTCTTCGCCTGCCGGTGTCCGCAGCGTTACGGTTGCCGTAGGACGAGCACGATCCCCGCAGGAAACCTGAACCAATTCCAGACGGAACATTTCGGGCGGTTGTTGAATTTCATCATTAACAATCGATTCGAGATCCCAATCGGTAATCTCTTTCTTTTTATCCGCAACGGTCTTAAACTTGATAAAAGCGTTATTTAGCTCTGTTTCTGACAGTTCAAAGCCCAATTCTTTAAGGCGAGTTTGGAAGGCGTGCCGGCCAGAAAGTTTACCCAAAACAATTTGATTCTGGGTCAACCCAATGGATTGGGCGTCCATGATTTCATAAGTCAATTTGTTTTTGAGAATGCCATCTTGGTGAATCCCTGACTCATGAGAAAAAGCATTTGCCCCCACAATTGCTTTATTCGGCTGCACCAACATCCCGGTGAGGCTAGAAACCAAGCGGGAGGTTTTGTAAATTTGCCGTGTGTCAATGTTCGTCAGAGGCGCTTCAGAATCAGCCGGACGCCCTAAGAAGGGATTAAAATACTGACGCCGGACGTGTAAAGCCATCACCAATTCTTCCATCGCCGCATTACCGGCTCGTTCGCCAATGCCGTTGATGGTGCATTCTAACTGCCGTGCACCGTTTTTTACGGCTTCTAGGAAGTTGGCAACCGCTAAACCTAAGTCATTATGTCCGTGAACCGAAATAATGGCTTGATCGATGTTGGGGACATTTTCTTTAATTCCGCGAATGATCGCCCCAAATTCCGAGGGAGTGGTGTAACCAACGGTATCTGGAATATTCACCGTTGTCGCGCCGGCAGCAATTGCTCGCTCTAATACCTGATACAAAAATTCTGGATCGGATCTGCCGGCATCTTCTGGGGAAAATTCCACATCCTCGACAAAACTTTTGGCGTAAGCAACCATTTCTTCGGCGATCGCCAGCACTTCCGCGCGGGTTTTCTTGAGCTTGTATTCTAAGTGAATATCAGACGTGGCGATAAACGTGTGAATCCGAGCATGAGCTGCCGGTTTCAAAGCATTTCCAGCGGCTTCAATATCTTTTTTGGTGGCTCTAGCGAGGCCGCAAATAATCGGCCCATCTTCTGTTCCTACCAGTTGCGCGATTTTCTGTACGGCTTCAAAATCACCCGGACTGGTAAAGGGGAAGCCGGCTTCAATGACATCCACCCCTAGTCTCGCTAATTGTCGGGCAATGGTGAGTTTTTCATCTACATTTAAGGTCGCTCCAGGGGACTGCTCCCCATCCCGAAGTGTGGTGTCAAAAATGATAATTCGGTCTTGTGTCGGTTTCATTTCAAGTACCTCTTCTAGCTTGAGTTTTTTGTCTTGTGTATTGTCTCTTTTGTCTGGAATCTTGTGTCCTTTACCCTTAACAAAGGAACGAAGACAGGAATTTAATAATCTATCTTTTCTATATGGTCGCGAATTTCATTGAGATCGATATACCGATCTGTCGCATTCCGCAGTTCCCTAGCAATCATTCCTTCTGTAGACACTACGGTGATATGAGTATTTTTGGAGCGCAGCAGCTCAATTGCTCGTTCAAAATCTCCATCCCCACTAAATAGAACGACTCGGTCATATTGGTCAACCGTATTAAACATATCAACAACAATTTCTATGTCTAAATTTGCTTTTTGCGAGTAGCGTCCGGAAGAGTCATCGTAATATTCTTTTAGAATTTTTGTGCGAACGGTGTAGCCCAAACTAATTAATGCGTCTCGGAATCCGCGCTGATCTTGGGGATCTTTAAGACCTGTATACCAAAAAGCATTGATTAGCCGCACTTCTGGCTGTTCACTTCTGAAATATTCCAACACTCTTCTGGGATCGAAAAACCACCCATTTTTTTGTTGAGCGTAGAACATATTATTTCCGTCTACAAAAATAGACAGACGGTTCATTGAATAATTCATAGAAAGTTAGGTCTAAAATTTGTAGAAAACTACATTAAGCAGAATAGCCTATTCTAGCAATTCCCTTTCAAAATTGGTACTTATTAATAAGTTTTTAGGGACTAGATGTTTAACCGGCCAGTTCGATTTGGGCAAAACTGCCTGTTAATCGCACTTATCAGGGATTTTTGCTTTTCCTAGACTCGCGGCTCACTCGCTTTTGGTTAAGCAGATGAACACTTAGCTAATCATGGTAAGACGTTATCGGCTGCTAATTGAATGTAACAGAGCGCAATTCTCCTAGATATTTCAGATTTTAATTTAAGTAGCACCTTTAGGATGATAATTTTGTAACCCTTTGAGAAACATAGATGCTTGGCGAGGCGAGAGATTTCGCACAACTGCGTCCTCACCACCTTTCAACTTTACCTCTAATTGACACGCTCTAACTCGCAGAAAGCCGGGTTAAGAATTTTGTCTAAGTATGCGAGTGTGTCAAACACTAGCCAGACAAAATGCTAACCGAGGGCGCTTTTGCCGGCTAGTAGCGGCGCAAGAGTGGATGTGCCCAAGAGTTACAGGTTACTTTAGCTGCGGCGATTTTCCCTTGTTGCAAGGTTAACCGTGGGGTTGCACTGCTTGGCAATGGGGGTACTGTGTATGACAGCAGAACGTCCAATCTGCCAGTTTTTATGGCATCCACGGGTTACAGCCGCCGAAAACCTTCTATTTATTTTCTCATACTTTGTCTTATCGGCGAGTTCTTGCAAAAGTGCCGGTTGCAACACTCAACCGCCAGCTTTCTCGCGTCAAAAATCAAGCCAAGGTGGAAGTAGGAAGGCGAAAAACCTGATAACTAACCTGCTACAGATGCCTGTAACCGGCGCAGTGTGTTTTTTATGTTTGCCGGCTATAAGCGCATACTGGCGTCAGCTTGCCGCTATTGTGGGCGCTGAAGATTACACTGAATGAACTCGCTTGGTGTAACCCGCAGCGTTCGTAATTTCGTGGAGTGAGTGCCGGTGCTTCACCCCACAGATTTGAACACCGTCAAATTGCACCCTGGCACCCCTGAAATACACGGAACTCAGCCTCAAGCCATATTGGTTTCAATCGCCCAACGCGCCAACTCTGTGCGGTTGTGAAGACTGGTTTTGCCCAGCATATTGGAGACATGGCTTTCGATTGTCCGTTGGCTGACATTCATCACTTCAGCAATTTCACGGTTTGCCATGCCCCGCGCCACTAACTGAACGACTTTTAGTTCGGTAGGAGTTAATTCCACATCGAAGGGCACCTGAATTTTAGGCCCATTATCTCCTGCTTTGTTTTGATGATTGATCAGGCGGTTTGTTTGTTTGAGGGAAGATTCTACTTGCGCGACGAGTTCTTCTGGCTCAAACGGCTTAACCATATAAACATCAGCCCCTGTGTTTAAGCCTTTCACCCGATCTTGGCTTTGTCCTTTTGCCGAAAGGAATAAGACTGGAATCCAATTTGTTTTGGGATCTTGCCGGACGTGCTGTACAAATGAATAGCCGTCCATTTCTGGCATCATCACATCACAAATAATCATATCTGGATTTTCTTGTTCCAGAATCTCCAGCGCTTCCCGACCGTTTTCTGCTGTGATGACTTCATACCCTCGAAATTCAAGGTAATCCTTGACGAGCAAAATTAGGTTTGGGTCATCATCAATCAGTAAAAGTCGCCGTTGATCTCGTATGCTGGTTTCCTTCATGCTGTGCAACTCGTATTGCCTGAATTGAGGGTTTGTGTGAGCGATTTTCTTATCAGTAGAATATACGATTTCATGTCTCTGCGGCTGCACTTGCTTTTCCTTTCGGTATCAGGAAAAAGCCTCTATTTTTTTTTAGATTATGCCCCTTTAAATTGAGAACAACCGTAGAGATACGGAGGTCATACACTTTACTATGGTGCTATTATATAAGGTTTGGCGGTGGTTGGCTACTCTTAAGGAAATTAGGATTGAGGCAGTGTGGCTGCCAGGATCTGGGGATAGGGAAAGAGAGAGGGAAAATCTTAGAGTTTTGGCCCTTAAGTGCGTTGTGATTCAACCGGCGACTGTCAAAGTTTAGGGTCCGGCTGCTCTGGGATCACCGGCTCAAGCGTTCCCTCATCTGCCGCTTTTTGTTCAATAGCCGGCGCTAAATCTGCCGACACCTGAAGGGGTTGTGGCAAAGGATGGGTTAAGAACACATATTCTGCAACCACCTGATTCCCGATTAAATGTTCTTGAATAATTCGCTCGATCACTTCAGGAGTGGCATTGCGATACCAGACGCCATCCGGATAGACCACAAGAATTGGCCCACAGGCGCAAACTCGCAGGCAGTTGGCTTTGGTACGGAAGATGCAACTGGGGCGAGTTTCAGTGGGTTGATCGAGTTTTAACTGCTTTAGGCGTTTCTTCAAATACTCCCAGGATTCTAAACCGGCTTCCTTTGTGCAGCACTTGGCATTGGTTTGATCCGCGCAGATAAAGATGTGTCGCTGAATTTGCGGCAGTCCCAAGCTTTGGACACACGCTGCTAAGGCTTGGTTATTGAAAGATTCATCGCTCTGGGGCGGTTGAGTGACAGACGAAGTCATATTAAGCGTTCAAAGGTTAGGGGCATTTTGTTGGGGGAGTTTCTAGGGGTAAGCAAAAAGTTTTATTTAAACCTGGCGCGACTTAGAGGCAAGCGGCAGATCGCCCTCACACTGGTTGCCTACATTAAGTATTTCTACCGTATTGCCGGCATAACAGGTTAAGTTCGGGAACCCGTACAGAAAAATCAGTTGCGCTTTGGGCGCTCACTCAGGTAAATTAGCACTCAGGAGTTGAGAGTGCTAACTCAAGACACCAGCTCAGAAAAAGTCGCAACCCCAGAAGGATTGACAAATCGGGAAGCCCTGATAGGTATATCAGCGGCAAGTCGATAAAATCGAGTGCCAGCCTTTAAGGAAATATCGGGCTGACTTCTGAGAAAGGTGCGTTCTCAATTTAATTCAATTTAACCTGTAGTAGGAGCGAATTTTTATGGCAGCTGTATCTCTGAGCGTTTCCACAGTTAAACCTCTAGCCGACCGCGTCTTCGTCAAAGTAACTGCCTCGGAAGAGAAAACCGCTGGTGGCATTCTTCTGCCCGACACCGCCAAAGAAAAGCCTCAAGTTGGTGAAGTTGTGCAAGTCGGCCCTGGCAAGCGGAACGAGGATGGCTCCCGTCAAGAGATGGAAGTCAAACCAGGAGACAAGGTTCTCTACTCGAAGTATGCCGGCACCGATATCAAACTGGGAACCGAAGAATACGTTCTGCTCTCGGAAAAAGATATTCTTGCTATCGTTTCATAGCTTTTGTTAAATGCCAGCAGTCAAATGACTGATGGCAAATGATCTCTGACAGAATTCACACATCCAAAATCTAAACACGGAATCGCAGACATTTTTATGGCTAAGCGCATCATTTACAACGAAAACGCTCGTCGCGCCCTCGAAAAGGGTATGGACATTCTGGCTGAAGCTGTGGCCGTTACCCTCGGACCCAAAGGCCGCAACGTAGTTCTAGAAAAGAAATTTGGCGCTCCCCAGATTGTGAATGATGGTGTAACCATCGCCAAAGAAATTGAACTAGAAGATCATGTTGAGAACACCGGCGTTGCTTTGATTCGTCAAGCCGCTTCCAAAACCAATGACGCTGCCGGTGATGGCACGACAACGGCAACAGTTCTGGCTCACGCAATGGTGAAAGAAGGGCTGCGGAACGTAGCTGCCGGCGCGAATGCCATTTCCCTGAAGCGCGGGATTGATAAAGCGACTCACTTCTTGGTAGAAAAGATCGCTGAACACGCCCGTCAGGTAGAAGATTCCAAAGCAATTGCTCAAGTCGCTTCCATCTCTGCCGGCAACGACGAAGAAGTTGGCCGGATGATCGCTGAGGCGATGGACAAGGTGGGTAAGGAAGGCGTGATTTCCTTGGAAGAAGGGAAATCGATGACCACCGAACTGGAGATTACCGAAGGGATGCGCTTTGACAAAGGCTACATCTCTCCTTATTTCGCAACCGATATGGAGCGGATGGAAGCGGTGTTCGATGAGCCGTTCATCCTGCTGACAGATAAGAAGATCGCCTTGGTGCAAGATTTGGTGCCGGTGCTTGAGCAAGTTGCTCGTTCTGGCCGTCCTCTGGTGATCATCGCCGAAGATATTGAGAAAGAAGCTTTGGCAACCTTGGTGGTCAACCGCCTGCGGGGTGTGCTGAATGTGGCTGCTGTGAAGGCTCCTGGCTTTGGCGATCGTCGCAAGGCTATGCTGGAAGATATCGCAGTGCTCACCGGCGGTCAATTGATCACCGAAGATGCCGGTTTGAAACTGGATAACACCAAGCTGGATATGCTGGGTAAGGCTCGTCGGATCACCCTCACCAAAGACAGCACCACGATTGTTGCAGAAGGCAATGACCAAGCGGTGAAAGCCCGTTGCGAACAAATCCGTCGTCAAATGGAAGAAAGCGATTCTTCTTATGACAAGGAAAAGCTGCAAGAACGTCTGGCTAAGCTAGCCGGTGGTGTTGCAGTGGTTAAAGTGGGTGCTGCCACTGAAACCGAAATGAAGGATCGCAAGCTGCGTCTGGAAGATGCCATCAACGCAACCAAAGCCGCTGTGGAAGAAGGGATTGTTCCCGGCGGTGGTACAACCTTGGCTCACTTGGCTCCTCATTTGGAAGAGTGGGCAAATGCCAACCTGGTAAATGAAGAATTGACAGGTGCTTTGATTGTGGCTCGTGCCATTCCTGCGCCTCTGAAGCGGATTGCTGAAAATGCCGGTCAGAACGGTGCTGTGATTGCTGAGCGCGTCAAAGAGAAGGATTTCAATGTTGGTTACAATGCGGCGACTAATGAGTTCGTCGATATGTTTGATGCCGGCATTGTTGACCCTGCCAAGGTGACTCGTTCTGCGCTGCAAAATGCCGCTTCTATTGCCGGCATGGTGCTGACAACCGAGTGCATTGTGGTTGACAAGCCTGAACCGAAAGAAGGTGCTGGTGCCGGTGCCGGTGCCGGTATGGGCGGCGGCGACTTCGATTACTAATCGAGAGAATTGGGATGCCGGTGATATGCCGGCACCACAAAATCGTTGCTGCAATCTAAATTTGTTAATTTCTTTAGCCGCTTCTACACAGAGGCGGCTTTTTTATTGCAAGGTGATTCTGCTAACGGAGTAGACTAATGTAGAGGGCATATCCTGAAGCTTTAAAGCATATTCAATATAGAAAAATCACTTACTTTACTACTCATAATCTCCATTAAAAATATTAACTATGGTTCTTGAAAAAGCTTTATACACGACAAACTGGGGCGCTGCCTATGCCGGCAACTCCCTAGAATTACTTGATGAGCTTGAAAGCGATTCGATTAACTTAGTCATGACTTCCCCTCCCTTTGCGCTGCAACGTGAGAAGCGTTATGGAAATGTTGATCAAGATGCTTATATAGATTGGCTTTTTCCTTTTTGTAAAAAGGTGTATCGGGTATTAGCACCGGATGGCAGTTTTGTTCTTGATTTGGGTGGCGCTTATCAAAGTAAACGTCCCGTTCGCTCACTCTACAATTACCGACTTTTGATTAAGTTATGCGATGAGTTGGATTTTCGCTTAGCTGAAGAGTTTTTTTGGTATAACCCTTCTAAGTTACCATCGCCGATTGAATGGGTTAATAAGCGCAAAATTCGGGTTAAGGATGCTGTCAATACGGTTTGGTGGCTGTCAAAAACTGACTATCCTAAAGCCAATGTGAAGAATGTTCTGGTTCCTTATTCGGAGCGCATGAAAAAACTACAGCAAAATCCTGCTAAATATTATAAGCCTAAAGCACGACCGTCAGGGCATGATATCAGTGCCGGCTTTGCGATAGATAATGGCGGTGCCATTCCTTCTAACTTATTACAAATTCCGAATACTGAAAGCAATTCTCAATACATTCAGATGTGCAAGGCGGTTGGTGTTGCTGCACATCCGGCGAGGTTTCCTGAAAAACTACCGCTATTTTTTATTAACTTTTTAACAAATTCCGGAGATACCGTAATTGATATCTTTGCCGGCTCGAATACCACTGGATATGTTGCGGAAACTTTAAAGCGGCGATGGATTGCTTTTGAGCTGAACCCTTCTTATTTAGCCGGCTCAGCCTTTCGATTTATAGATAGTAATCAAAATATTGATGCCACTTTAAGCTTATTTAATAAATTAATTCAAATGCAAGAAACGATCAATCTTCCACTTTCCTTGCAGTTTTCTTTATAAATAAATAGAAAGCTTAAATGATTTGAGAACAAAAAAAATAATCTAAAAAGCTTTGTTTGTGGGTATCTTGCCTAATCATGTTATAACAACTGATTTAGGATTTCTATAAATAGACTTAACTGCAACCTTACCTGTTTGTCAATTTCTAGGGCCTACATCTTGCCCACTTATCGAGTATTTGAGGGAGCAAGATGCTGTCACTTTCTAAATCTTTAAAAATCTGGATGCACCTATCCTACCTGGCCTTATCTGATTCTATTAATGTTGCTAATTCCTGTAAAAGTAAGTCTTGTTCCTGTTTAATTTTATCGAGCCTGCTCATAATATTTGTCATTCGCGCTTGGCGATCACTAGATGTATAAACTTCGTTTGAGTTTGTAGCAACTAATCCACTCGCTTTCACTTTTTCTAGAGATTTAGAACCCAAATCAAAAATGAACTGAATAAGTTTAAACGGGGCTTGCAGTAAAAATAACCAAAGTTTTTCTGTAAAACTGGAAACCGCTTTGAGCAATCCTGAAAAAAGGAATATGATTAAAAGTAAAATACCTGCTGTTTGCAAGGGATGATTCACTAACCAAACAAGTCGGGGATGATCGGAAATCCAAACATTGAGGGATGAACTAATAGTTCCTTGAATGCCTTCAGAAAGAGAACGATTGAGCGCTTTTGCTTTGTCGGTGGCTTCGGTAACACTATTAACTGCTTTGTTAGCGGTATCGGTAATAGTAGTAGCTGCTTTCGTTGTCGTTTCAGAAAAAGCACCTTTGGCTTTTTCCGTTATGCCAGAAACGCTTTCTACTGCTTTATTTGTGGATTCAGTGAAATTACTCAAGACTTGGTTGCTTGTTTGGGTGAGCGTGTCTTTTGTGCTGCCGGCAGTTTCAGATAAAGATGTCTTCGCTTTGTCAGTAGTCTCTGTAATAAAATCTTTAGTCTTCTGAAAATTTTGTGAGATTTTTTCAAGTAGGGCGATTTCTAGCATAAACTTATCTCTATCTTCTTAATTTCCGTTGTCAATCAATATCCTATCTTCTTTTAGACAGAATTTCTGTAAAGGGCTGATTTTTAGGCGCATCCAATCTTCAAAAATTAATAAATTTTAACAAAAGAAAAGCGGGTGGTTAGCCCGCTTATTGGATGTTTAAACTTGCTTAAAACACGGATTAGAATGCTGTTAGGCAATAACAGCTAAACGCTCCATTAACGCAGATCGGGCGTGTTCGCGATCATCGAAGTGTATTTTTTCTGTTCCTAAAATTTGATAGTCTTCATGCCCTTTACCGGCAATTAAAACACCGTCTCCTGGCTTAGCAAGTAAAATTGCCGCGCGAATTGCAGTGCCACGATCACTTAATACTGCCGGCTGAGCAGATTCGGGAATGCCGGCTAAAATATCTTGCAAAATCCGTTCCGGCTCTTCAGTGCGCGGGTTATCTGAAGTCACGACAACTTTATCTGCCAATTCTGCAACAATCTTACCCATCAACGGGCGCTTGGTGCGATCCCGATCTCCGCCGCAACCAAACACACAAATCATATTACCCGGAATAAAAGGCCGTGCGGCCTTCAACAAATTCTCTAAACTATCGGGTGTGTGGGCGTAATCTACAATCACGCTGATATCTTGATCATCTGTGATCTGCACGCGTTCCATCCGTCCCGGTACTCCCGGAAACTGTTCCAGTGCCTTAGCCATTTGTTGCAAGTCTAAACCGAGATGCAACCCGGCACCCACCGCAGCCAACATATTCGCTAAATTATACTGACCCACCAAGGGCAAATTAAATTCAGCGTCTCCAGCCGGCGTGTGCAAAATTCCCTTAACGCCGGTGGGAGAATATTTTAAATCGCTTGCCCACAAATCAGCAGTAGAATCACAGGTGCTGTAGCTCCAAACTTTTTCCGCCGGCAACTGAGCAATTAACCGTTTGCCATAAGCATCATCCGCGTTAATCACAGCACGTTTTTGAAGATAATTCGGGCTAAATAGCAGCGCCTTCGCCTGAAAATAATCTTCCATATCGCGGTGATAATCCAGGTGATCCTGAGTCAGGTTGGTAAACACTGCGACTTCAAACGGACACCCCATCACCCGCCCTTGCGCCAATGCATGAGAACTGACTTCCATCACGCCAACTTGCGCGCCGGCTTTTGCCGCTGATGCCAGTTGTTGCTGCAATTCCACAGCAAACGGGGTTGTGTGAACAGCAGTTTGCACAAAACCCGGCCAACGGGCGTACAGGGTGCCAAATAAGGCTGTGGGCAACTGAAGTTGGGTGGTTAAAAATTCTATCAGGTGGGTGGTTGTGGTTTTGCCATTCGTGCCGGTGACGCCCACCATTTTCAACTGTTGCGCCGGCTGCCCATAAAACGCAGCCGCTACATAAGCACAGGCTTGCGTCATATCCGTTACAGGGATCACACAAGCACCATTGATCGGCCCGTTTTTCTGGGCAGCTTGGGGCGAAACGAGGGCTGCCACAGCGCCGGCAGCCAGTGCACTCGGCCAAAAATCTCCCCCATCCACGCGCGTTCCCGGCATCCCAAGAAACAAATCTCCCGGCTTACAAGCGTGAGAATTGGTCGCTAAACCCGTTACTTCAACATCGGGAAGCGTTTCTGTCGGGAATTGCAGAACATTTGGAACAGTCGCTAATAATTCTTGCAGTTTCATATCCGTGATTCCTCACACCACTTCATATTTTGCCTATTGTTAACGATTATTCGGGAAATATTTCTGTAACATTTGTGCCAACTGCTGTAAGGAAGCGCGGGGAGAAGGGCGGGGAAGTGGTTCTTCGAGGGCCGGCACCTCGCTTGCGGCGGCAGTTCTGCAGAGTACAGGAATCTCATACTGATACGCCTGAAACCAATCCTCACGGGTCGTAATATCCCGGATTTCTAGCTCAAAATCGATGCCTTGAATCTGTTCAAGCTTTTCTTGCAACCCCTCGCACAAATGGCAACCGGGCTTACTGTACAAAATTAAACGCATATCATTTTTGTAAATTTTGTTTGATCGGCAGCCGAACGGTGTCAGATCAAACAAAATTATCAGCCTTTAACAGCCGGTAAGTAAACAACTACAGGATCAACTTCCCTGCGCTCTCAGAGCTGATTTATAAAGAAAATCTCAAGCGATTAGTCACTTAAGATTTTCTTTATAAATCAGCTCTAACGGCTCTTAAAACTTTTTTAGGTAAATTGTACTTTTAGAGAAGTTTTTCCGCTTTAGACTCAAAATAGGGGATATATTTGGAGCGAGTAAAAACACTGATTAGATTTGTTTATTATTTTAAACTTTGTCTTTTAAAAAATTAATATTGCATGAACCTGACTTTTAAGACTGGTATCAATCTGGTATCTTGCCTCATATCCTGTCTGACAATAACCAATTCTTTGAGAGCCAAACACCTTAGATTTTATTCAATGGACACAACTGGACTCGAACCAGTGACCCCTACGATGTCAAAATTGCTTAGTTTTTCCAGAAGCCTTATTAGGTAAGGATTTCAACCATTTATGAAAATCAATATATCAATTTTATATTTTTTCCGCAAGTGCCGGCAATATCAGCTCCTCCACCGTGATGCGGTGCCGGGGTGGAAGCCTAAGACGGGCGACCTCCACTTTGAAAGGGCCGGCAACATCGGCTCATCCACCGTGATGGGGTGCCGGCAGCACATAATAGAATATTACTAACAAAAAAGTTTCTGCTTTCATGGACTTACAACCTCACAAAAAAATTCAGACAACAATTAAAACCGTCCTAGATGGAGACACCGTAATTCTTAGGTATAACGGACAAGAATTTTCTAGTCGCGCTCGGTGGATAGATGCCCCTGAAACAAAAAAATGGGGTCAGTCTAGCGAAGATCCTAGAATTCTGAAACATTGGGATTGGGCTGAAAAATCTAAAGCATTCTTATTAAATCTAGCGGCTGGCTCCCAAATCCTCACGATTATCCCAGTTCAAATAGACCAATACAACCGATGGGTGTGTGATTGGTATCTAGGGACAGAAGTTAAACTAGCTACAAATATTCAAGTTCAGTTATGTGCTGCTGGAATGTCCGCCAATTCTTTACCCTTCCAGCACTATCATTTTTCAGCTTCCAGAGATTTAAGCCTTTACGTTGGGATTTTAAGAAAGTGTGCCGACGCTTGCAAAAAAAGAGTCGGATTCTGGATGGAACCCGACTTTATCTTGCCTTATGAATTTAAGAAGCTTATTCTGTAGATTCTAAAAAGGTCTTTAGCATTTCAGGAGCAACGGACTTCATTTCAGACATTTCGCTATTGGCTAAAATCATTGTCATCAGCAAAATGATGATTTTTTCCCAAAATAGCAGTCGTCCTCTTCTCGTCTGATTGTCTCTCAGACTTTTTAATTCTTCCTTAAGAGCTAAAATTTCTTTAATGACGTCGTTGTTCGGGTTTTGAGTGTTCATTGGAGAATGAGACCTATTTAAAATAGGCAGTAATTTCCATTTTTATTTCAAAAAATATAATATTTTCATCGGTATTTTTACGGATTTTGTCAAAAGATTGAGAATCAATTCTGAGATGTAAAAATCCGAAAAACAAAGATTATTTAATCATAGTTTACACAATCTAGAAAGCCTAAGTATTCACAACTTGTTCGCCAATTCTGATTATTAATATGCAAGTATTGCCTCAATAACATAGCGGTCTAACTTAGGAAAATATAGAATTTACACCGCATGATTCTGAAACCCAGTTAGGCATCGACAGTAGGGGAATTTTAGGGGAAAAAATACAAATAATGTTACATTCATCTGCCGGCCCTACGCGGCAGAAGTCTACTTGATTCGCACGCCTGACGAACCCCTTAACTGGGTCAGCGATCTACCGGCAATGCGGCTGTCGGCTGCCGGCAGTCCCACCGGCGGGATTGTCCAGCTGTAAAGACATCTCCTAGGTGGATGGGGAATGGGTGTAGAACCGGCAGCAATTGCACCCTGTAAGTTTGAGACAAATAAATAGTCAAAGTAAGCACTGACACTTGAAGACAATGCCGGAAAAAGTCATGGCTCAACAGGAATAACTTTGACCATGTCCGGTTTCGACTTCCTCACCCTGAAGAAAGAACTCAGCAATAGCAAGGCTTTCTAGGTCTTAAGAAATCTTTAACTTGAGTATAATTGCCCACTGTTGCTTGAAATCAAAAACTCCAGGGTATTGATTATGTGGCTCAAATACGGTGTTGCTCCCGATGGAGAACTGGTTAGCATTCATGAAGCTTCACGGGGGAAAAGTCAGTTAACCTGCCTCTACTGTGGTGGGGAACTCACAGCCAAGAAGGGGTCAGTTAAAGAACACCATTTTTCCCACACTACAGAGACTTGCAAGCCGGTTAGTCAGAGGATTAAAAATAAAGCCTTTCCCTCCCTGCCTCTGTATGACAACTTCAACATTCAGCTCAAAGGTAAGGAGTTGGAACAGCTAAAAGTCTTATGGAAACAGTACAGCGCTCTCAAATATCCAATTCCCAAGGACTTGATAAACTTCCGATGGGTGCTGAATGGATTGTTGCAAGCCGAGAGTCATTGCACCTATCAATTCACACACCTTGGTCAAATCCCGGTGGGCGCTCTATCTCTGGCATTATTCAACCAAGTGCAAGAACCGTTGTTGTTGGCAGAATTGGCAAAGTTGGAACGTTCTGTAGAGATTGCTCAAGCTGCTTCATTATCTTGTGTAGATGAAAGAGTGGCTGACTTAAGGATTTATCGCGCACAGTTGAAACGGATTTTGTTAAATTCTCTCTACTTTCTTGAGATTAAAGCTGAGGGGCAAACGTTTTATAAAATTGGCATAACAACTCGGCAGATTGAGGAACGCATCGCAGAAGTGCAACGGGATTTGAAAACGCATTACTCTGATGTTGTTGTCAATTTGCTTGGACTGTGGCCGCATCGAGGAAATGTCGAGCTTTACTTCAAGTACCGTTATAAAGCTTTTAATTATCGCATCGGCAAATTAACGGAATATTTCAAGTTTGCTGATGTCAAGGCAGTGCTGAAGGATTTGTTTGACATGGAATCTAAAATGTTATCGAATTAACGCGCTTCTTACTCCTGGCAATGTTGATGACCGTCAGCCTGTCCCCCAATTACTGCAACAGCTTTCTGGCAAGGTGTTTGGCGACCGGGGAATTGATTACCAAGCTCAAACGGAACATGAAAAACCGCTTGATTACCTTGGCAGCCTTTGCTGCTTCTACGGCGACGAGCCATTGTTGAATCGGTGATTGACCAGTTGAAGAACATTTCTCAGGTTGAGCATTCTCGTCACCGTTCACCAGTCAACTGCTTGGTCAATTTGGTCTGCGGATTGATTGCCTACTGTCATCAGCTAAAGAAACATCCCTCATCGCCGATGCCTTTTTGCCTGAGTCTATTTAACCCGAACTCACGTTACTTGTAAGAATATCAATACTCGAAATCTAGACACCAGATCTAGCTGTATAGTTAAGGATAATGATGACATCAGTGATGCTGTCAAAATCTATCTTGTCGTTCTTGTCGTTGCTGTTTTTAGGCATCTCAAGTGTCCAGTCGGAAATGGCTCCTGTGCCTTCAAACGGAAGGTAGCGCTCATCCTGAAAATTCAGGACGAATAAACCACTATCGTTGACTCCTTTGGAAATAGCAATCTGTTGATTGTTGCGCCAGCCTTGACGCAGTGTTCCCGGAGCTGGAAGACTCAGTGTTCCCGTATCTGAAGAATTACCGTTTAGACCTAACAACCACTCAACTGCACTTTTATCGGGTTTAATTAATACTTTGTTGCTCGTTTGCGTTAGGGTAGCGTTAATGTTTTGGTAAGGGCCGACTACTGCGGGAATAGACACTGAGATGGTTTTGATTTGACGGCAATAATGACTGGGGAAATCGTCATCAAAGTCTTTTTGTTTAAAGCTAAAATGGCAAGAGCCGTTCTTTTTAAAATTAGCTAATGCTTCCGGTGCGATTTTGGACAGAGGAATGATTTTTTCAATTTCTAAGCGCCGATCGCTTCCATCTAGATAAGCTTTCTCTAGTTGGTTTAGCCCTAACATTAAACTTTCGCCTGCTAAAAGTCCCTTTTTGTAGCTGTCCCAGTAGGTCGGCTGAAGATAGGTATCGTCTTTATTCAGTTCGTACTGATAAGATTTTTCGGTAGAGTATGCCATTTTTAGAGCAATTTGGTAGGTTTGAAAATAGAGACTCGACAAACGACCTACCATCCATTGATACAATTCTTTATTGGTAAACTTGTCCTTAAAAAATTGTTCGACTTGGCGAGAGTGTTCAATGCTCTTATTATGAACGTCGAGTTCAGCTTGGGCTAAGTCTACTCTCAAGTTCGCGGATTGAATTTGCGTCTGTATTTGTTGGATATCCCAATCTGCCATTTTTTGCTGGAATCCCCATTCTTCTTTGCGGCGCTGGAATTGAGCGATCGCGGTGGCGATAGAGGCACTATGACTGAGGATGCCAGCAGTTCCATCAGCTATCGCTGCTCCCATATTAATCGCCTCGCCAAACTGCGCCCCTCCATCAGCCAATCCATATATATTGGGCAACGAATAACCAGCAATTGAAGCCCATCGGATGGCAGTAGCAGCAATCTGGGAGTCTAATGCTTGGCCCATGAGGTCTATGCTAGTATGCTCCTCAGCATTCCATCCCCCAGCAATCAAGTTTTGATAGTATTGAGAGCGATCGCTCGCAGCTTGCAAACTCTTTTGCAGAGAATCCAAGTTGGCTTGGGCTTCTTCGATTTGCTTTTGCTTGGTTTTGGTAATTAGTTGCAGCAATACAGATTCCTGAGTCGATCGCAGCAAAGCCAATTCTTCGGCATCTTTTTTCTCTAGGGTATTGAGTAGAGTGGAACCGAGTTGGATGACCGTGGAAGCCATGCCTTTAGCGCGTTCTAGTAGGTAGAAGAAACGATAGTTCGGTACGCTGTCTGTGATGAATGAGGAGATTGCACCATCCCCGGCTGCGGCTTGGCGTACCAATAGCATCGGATCGATGGGGGGTTCAAACAAGGCGAGTTGTCGCTCGATGCCTTTGATATTTTGACAGTGGCGGATTTTTAACAGGCGGTCTTCAACCCGATCCCAGTATTTGGCGAACTCTTGGTTGTCACTAACGCAGAAATAAGCGTCGAGAGCGTTAAAAGGAACAGCAGTGCCAAATTTTTGGATGAATTCTTGGTATTCTGGGCGGTTTTCTAAATCAATAAGGAAGTCAGAAACTTTTCCTTTTGCTCCTGCTTTAATCTCTGCAAAAGTTTTGGGTTCTGGTGTGGGCGGTTTCCCTAAATTTTGCGGTTTGAGACCAAGCAAGTCGTAGGCGAGTAGGTAAAGAGTGGTAGCCTGAGTAATGGACTCCCAACTATCCTGGGTAAACAGTGCGTCTCCCCAGTTGAGCAAGTTGTCAATATATTTCATCACCACTGCTTTTTCATAAGCACCAATTCGCAAACGGGCAATAGCATGGGGGTCAAAAGGGTTTTCTTGGTAAGCTTGGATAGCTGCTTCGTTGGTTAAAATGTCTTGGAGTTTGTCTGGGGTTTGACCTCGGAAGGGTAGGAAGCGCCAGAAGCGATCTGATTCTGATGAACTTGAGTTATGAGGCTGAGTAGGATTGAAAATATATTGATACCACTGACGCGCTTCGTTGTAGCGTTGGTTAGCGTTTAATGTGGAGGCAATTATGAAAGGAATGTGGAAGAAAATTTCCCAGAAATAAGCACCGTAAGCACCGTTAAAGTCGAGTTTATTATTGGATACAAGCGGAAAGTCCAGTTCAGATATCAGTTGAGATTCAAGACTTAACAAACCATCTAGACCTTCGGTAAACAATTTTCGATTAAATTCCTGAATAGTGCTGGTTGTTAAACGCGTTAGGTTAGAGGTGATTCCAAGGAGTGAGACGAATGCTTCGCTTCGGCGTTGTACAACAAATCCTTGTGGTTGATTTTTAATAGGAGTAATAAAGGTGTCTTTTTGAGAGGTAACGGATGAGGGTAAACTACTGAAAGTAGGATTAAGGCTATAAAAAACATCTACTTTATCGGACATATCTACTTTATCGAACAATGATTTACTCGCCGAGCCTCCAGCAAATATAACCAGATTCCCCACTGTTATAACTGCTAAAGTATTACGAGCCTGGGAAAGGGTGAATTGATGTGGGACTGCTGATAAGGAACCATCCTTATATTCAAAAATATCCACTTTGTCGGAGTATCCTTGACTCGCCATTGATTCCGTCTCTTCCGGATAGAATCCACTCATAACTCTTTGATACAATCCCGGATATTGTTGGTATCCAGACGCAAATATTGCGTTCAATCCCCCAACCCCTCCAGCAAATATAACCAGATTTCCAACTGTTGTAGCGGCTAAATTATTACGAGCCTGGGAAAGAGTAAATTGGTGTGTAACTACTGATAAGGAGCCATCCTTGCATTCAAAAATATCCACTTTGTTGGACAATCCTCCAGTCGCAAATCCTCCACTTGCTAATCCTCCAGCAAATATAACCAGATTTCCAACTGTTGTAGCGGCTAAATTATTACGAGCCTGGGAAAGAGTAAATTGATGTGTAACTACTGATAAGGAGCTATCCTTGTATTCAAAAATATCCAATTTATCGGACATCCCTTCATTCGCTAATCCTCCAGCAAATATAACCAGATTTCCAACTGTTGTAGCGGCTAAATTATTACGAGCCTGAGAAAGGGTGAGTTGATATGTGACTGGTGATAAGGAGCCATCCTTGTATTCAAAAATATCCACTTTATCGGAGTATCCTTCCCCCCAAAAGCCTCCAGCAAATATAACCAGATTTCCGACTGTTGTAGCTGCTAAAGCATAACGAGCCTGAGAAAGGGTGAGTTGATATGTGACTGGTGATAAGGAGCCATCCTTGTATTCAAAAATATCCACTTTATCGGAGTATAGTCCATCCGCCCCAATGCCTCCAGCAAATATAACCAGATTTCCGACTGTTGTAGCTGCTAAATTACTACGAGCCTGAGAAAGGGTGAGTTGATATGTGACTGGTGATAAGGAGCCATCCTTGTATTCAAAAATATCCACTTTATCGGAGGATAGTCCATCCGCCCCAAAGCCTCCAGCAAATATAACCAAATTCCCGACCGTTGTAGCTACTAAACCAGTACGAGCCTGGGAAAGGTTTATGGAAGTATTATATTTCCATAAAGATGGATTATCTGTTAATAAATTACTATTGCTAGCTAATAGCTCGCTAGTAATTATTGATATTAAATGTTTATCTTGCCCGAAAATTTTACTTGCTCTTGTATTAAAAAAATTTATCACTTCACAATCAAAGTTACTCGATGATATACCCTGTAATCCTCCAAATACAGTTGCTATCATCCCGGAGTTTTGATTTGAATCTGGAACTATTATAGGGTAAACTTGCTGCCAAAACTTTTTGTCTACATTTTGATCAGATTCGCTAAAAATGTCCACATCGGCAATAAGGGTTTGCGGTGCTACCCAGTTTTGACTGTGGTTTAGAAAAGAATACTTAATTGTTGCTTGGGTGATTTTTTCTCTGGTTGTTGATGGCTCATTTTGGGATTTCGTAATCTCCTTTGTTTCTACCCAGAAAACAAACAAGCGCTCAAAGGCATAAATAGGTGCAACATAGTCTGAGTTGATTTGTAGGTCTATTTTTTCCCAATAACTCCAGAATGGGTTAGTGTTTGTAGGTCGTTCGCAGCGACGATAATAGAAGATATGAGGTTGAGTAAGGGTTTTAGCAAAAATAAACAGGGTATCAATTTGGTCGGGACTTTTAGGCGTTTGTACTGGGTAGTAACAACTATCGACAAATTGCAATTGAGCGAGTTCGGCAAATTTATTGAAGTAGTTGCGATAAGCGTCTTCGACTGTTTCTGTTGTAATTTCCGACTGCAATAACTCATCTTGCAGTTCTTTAAAAATGGGAGATGCAGACTTACGTAGGCTGGGGTCGATGTAGTTTTCTGGATATAAAAATACTTTGCGGTTTGCTTCCCATTTGCGGTAGTTGGTTATCCACTCCCACCAAGCTGGAGGAATATCAACTTGGGTTACTCCAGCTTCCAATCCCATGCTACAACGCTGTAAGTAAGTTTGTACTGAAAGAATGCCAAGCTGAATTTGAGAGTTACAGGCGCAACTGGTCATTTCTACATCAAGCAGTAAATATTCAGACAGTTGGCGTGGATTTTCTTTATTCAGTTTCCACAAAGCAAAATCAGTGAGAACCTTGCACTTGCGTTCTTCAACTGTACCGTTCAATTTTCCAAATACTTTTTGCCATTCTTCGTCATTGTACTTGGCTTTGACAAGAGCGATGACCGCATGAGCGGTGTTTTCATCTAAACTGCTCTCTGTTTCTAATAGATTACACATATTTTTGAAGAAATCTATGTCGCAGCCTATATTCGTGCAGAGTTCAAAACATTTTTTTAACTCAAGCAATCTTTGAACTGATTTCAATTGTGAAGCATCATTCTCAATGCCTTCAATTTGCTTTTCTTTCCAGCCTGTGAATTTTTC
The DNA here is from genome assembly GCA_019359355.1 of Microcoleus vaginatus WJT46-NPBG5. Classification (GTDB taxonomy): domain Bacteria; phylum Cyanobacteriota; class Cyanobacteriia; order Cyanobacteriales; family Oscillatoriaceae; genus FACHB-68. The sequence goes on from JAHHHM010000008.1 coordinate 137,871, forward strand.
TAAGTTTTCTTTAGACTCTGGTAATTCAAAATACTTAACTATTCCTCCTTCAGCTTTATTAAAAAGCGGTACTAATTGTTTTTTGAAATTGTAGATATTTTCAATTTCTTTTACTGTGTTTATCTCTACAAAAGACTGCGACTGAATATTGTAATATTCGTGATGATTATTGATGCTTTCTAGTTCCGCTTCTGTTAGATTTAGCTTATTTATTAATAAGCGCATTCTTGAGAACCGTTTTAGAAAAGCAACAATTTTTTGCCATTCCAGATTATTATCATCTGTATTTACAGTAGTCAGCAATAATTCGTGATAGTCCGCATTAGGAAGATTTTCTACAGTTGGTGCAATTTGTTGAGCCAATATAGAGAATAATCCTGGATCAATCCCAAAATAACTAGAAAGGTGATTTTTTTCTTCACTTACTTTCGCCGCCTTCCAAATATTCTTCATAAAAGAAGCCATTTTGTCCTCTGTCAAAAAAACTTCGACAGAAGGATGTATATTTTCATTAAGAATGTAATCGAGTTCGTAGACTGTGAAGCCAGATGTAGTTAGCCATTTACAAAAGTGTATTATTTCAATTAATAGGTTAGGGTCAAATGTGTCAGGAAACGAATTTGTTTGATTTTTATTTAGTAACTGCAACAATATTTTGAATTCATCTGCCTTTAATCTCAAGAGTTTAAGAATTGTGCTGATGCGAAATAGTTTTGATAAATTAAATATATCTAATGTGATTTCTCCGTCATTAAAAAATATTTTAGCAATATCTATTAACTGCTCATCGCTCAGTTGTAAAGCTGCTAGCAGACGGCTTTTACCAAAGTCTGAACTTTGACTTGCGGATTCATTAATATTCCAACTATTTGGTTTAGAAGGGTCGTATTTACTTCTTCCTTGAAGAAGTAAAGGATTGTTGAAAATGCGATCAAATAAGTCTTGTGGACGATTTGGATTGTCACCTATCCCAATTGTCTTGATGTACCCCCAAAAACTACACAGTACATCTAGGGGTAATTTTGTTTGAGATTGAAGTAGCTTAATTTTAGCAATTTCTTGGATGGCTGCTTCATCTATATCTCTTCTATCTTTAATGCCGGTAGAAGCTAACACCCACTCTAAATCAGCAAATGACCAACCTAGCTTACGTGCAAGGCGCAAGAAGCGATTAATGCAATCGAGGGTTCTTTCATTATTTTCATTAATGAGATTTTTAATTTCGTCGTTTTCCAAATTTATATATTGGTAAGTTCCTCCACTAAGATTTCGTCCACTAATATAAAAATTACGCATAACTTCAATAATGTAAGAGTCTTGCCTCTCTTGAGCCGACAAATTTTGATAAAGTAACTCATTCAATTCTTGGCAAGAGAGTCCTGTTTGTTTAAGGAATGTTCCTTTTTGAGTTAATCCCCCCATGTTTGCCGTCGACACATCAACACCGTAACGGTCGCTTAGATATTCCATTGTTAGATAATCAGGTGGTGGTGCTATTATCAACAAGTCCAATTCTTGTGGGGTTAAGCCTAAATATGCCTGAGCCCAAGTTTTACTATCAGACTCTTGTGGATTGATAGTTGCGTAAATATCAGCAAGATTGGTATTTAAATGGTTTAAATAAATTTTAGTTTGTTCGATGTATAGATTGAAAGGCAAGGTATGCGGATATTTTGCTTGAGCGAGGTGTTCATATACATCTACGCCCAGATCATTTTTTAGTTTTTTCTCTAAAACTTCGTTGACAATTTGGGTGTAGGGAACAGTATCGTTGGTATTGTCACAAGTTAATGGAATCTGTTCTAAATCGGGACGGCGATCGCTCAGACTACTAAAGCCTTGATTTCCTTGGTTAGGCTGAGTAATATACTGGTCAACAATTCGCATTAAATCGACAAAATAGGCAGCCGGACTAGAAATAGATTGACATGGGTCGCATTGTAAATAATCAAGAGAGCCAAATAGCTGTTGGTAACTAGGAAACGATTGAAAGTTATCGCGCAGTTGAGCGGTATTATCACCCAGCATATTTCCGACGCGGGGTGAACTAAACTGCATTGCGTTGGCTAAAAGTACCATCGTTCCGGCTGCTGTCTGGGTAGCGTTACGATGGATTTCACTAGCTTTTTCTGGGTCGAGGCTGGAAGCTTTTACGAACTCTGCTTGGGACATGGAAGCGATCGCTCGTGCAGAATGTAAATGCTCGGCATTAGCTTTTTCCGAGTCGGAATTTGAGGGTATTACGACCTCTCCTTCGGGCGTGGGAGCGATCTCTATTAGAGAAAGGAAATTACCAGCATTATTATCCGCATCTTCTAATCGTTTCTTTGCATCACTAGGAGAGAATCCGATGTTTAACAATCGCTGGTATGCTTTTAGGCGATCCAGTATTATATCTTTATCTAAATTCTGCCAGTTTAATTGGTTTACGGCATTCTCATCTAAAAAATTAAACCTTAGTAAGTCAATATTTTGATTTAGAGCAAAGAAAGGCTGGAGAATTGCATCTTGTTGAATAGGGGTGAAGTCTGACATATTTTTCTCTATTGGGTTGGTAATTTTGATGAGCGGATAGATGAATGTGTGGGTTTATTGAACTAAGTTACAAAATGGGCGATCAAACTCTACCAATATTTGAAACACTGAAGAATTATCATTTAGGAATTGGGGTGATCGGTGATAACTTTTCATCTCATCTACTTTAGTATCTAAACTATCTAAAAGTATGAAATAAATATTCTGATGGGTTATAAAAATCAAACTTAAGAATGTCAAAATCAGGATGTTGACTGTAGAAGGAACTGAGATTGGAATATGAGATTTTGATGGTTGACATTTTAGCTTCCTCGTTTTGGTCAATTAAACTGTTTTTGATTTGGTTGTTTCTGGGATTTGAATGGGTTGGGTTGAAGAACGAAACCCAATTTATAAGATCAGGCGATCGCACTGGTCTGTAAACAACCTCGTAGGTATTGTTTTCCCTTTATGGTTCAGGCGATGGACCAGGCCATATTCCGGCCATCGCTCCGACTCTAGGATTGTTTGCCAAAGTGACTCTTAACCTTCCATGATCTGAACTTCCACCTCGCCCACCCGGTGAATCAGCCGTCACATCTATATCAGCGGGATGGATGTTCGTAATTGTAAAATCCAATCGCCGCATCTTTCCTGTAGACCGAGTAATATGCGTATTATTGTTTGGAGCTGTTACTCTTAATTGCCCAATTCTAGCTGGAGCGGCTCCTTCAATGGCGTTTATCAAGACCTGAACATCAGTGGCTGTTTGGTTTAGATCGCCTGAAAGGTGCATAGGGCTGGCTGGATTTAAGTCACGCAACGCATAGGCTTGTGTTACAAGCGCTTTTAATGCCCTAGAACTTCCTCCACTTCGACTATGGATACCATATTGGAAAACCCCTGGGGGGCTTGGCGCCCAGAGAGGGTTCCTGTGACTACTCTTGCGTGAGCGTGAACCATGTATGCCGGCAATAGTAGTTACACTATTAGGAATTCCCATATCCTTTAATGCATCTAGAATATCCGGAGGAGGTACGAGAGAATCCATTAAAACGGATCCAGGGGGAGCGAGATAGTTCATGGAAGGCTTAGTCCCTGTTCCATGAAACGCATCCATCACTTGGTGACCATGAAAATGATCGCTTGACACAATATGGGCAACTGCTGTAGACATAACTTCCGTTGCTACAGACGTATGAGTTCCAGACATTTTAGGTGGCTTTCGAGCAAAGAATCTCCGTCGTTTGCTAGCGCTTGAGTTTCCTAGTCCTTGAACATTTTGAATTTCAAAGGCATGGGACGCTTTTCGTTTGGCTTTTCCGTATTGATCACGATAAGTTATTGGATTTCCACTTACAAATACATAAAGATTAAGCCCATCTACTGTTCCTGCTGGATCTGACTTTAACCACCGCCCCAACCAAGGTACATAATACCTAGCACCGTAGTAATACAATCCTGTCGCATCATCCCGTTCCTTACCGCTATAGCGATACTCCTTCAGCTTCACCTCTTGCTGATTCCGCCCTGCCATCAACGCTGTCCCGCCATAGGGGAAATACTCCTCATAACTAATCACCTGGGCATCCCCATCCACCTCCAGCGACATCGAACCCAGGTGATTACTCAGTTGAAACCGCAGACTGCGGGTTCCGGCACTATCTACTTCCCGCTGAGTCTTATCCCGTTCCCAGTAGTGAATCATTGCCACACAGGTTTGGTCATCCATTACCCTCAGCGTTTGCCGTTGCAGAATAGTGTCTTCACTTGCACCCCTTACAGCCTTCAACCGTTTGATTTCATAATTGCCCAAATAGATCTTTTCTTCTATTTGAGTCACTGCTCCGCCATTCACCATCCGCTCAGAAACTTTACGAGTTCTCTGCTCATTGCTGTCATAGGTGTAGTAATCCGCATCATCCAGTTCCCCCGGACGTTGAATCACAGCAGCTTTCACTAGGTTCTCACAACAATTCCAGGTCAAATATACACTGCTGTTAAGCGCTAGTTGGTTCTGATTACCAGACTTGTCATACTCAACAGCCTGCACCCCCAACCCCGCATCCACAGTCTTCAGCCGATTCGACTTCGGCATAATTTCCATCCGGCGAGTCCAGGAATTTGTTGCCCCATGAACCGTTTGAATCAAATTCCCCGCCTCATCGTAGGTATAGGTTTCCCAGTAATTCTCCAACTTACTGGAATCACTCAGCGGAATATATTTACTCTGCTTAAAATCCTCGTCTTTTTCATTACTACGATAGGTTCCCGCATTAATCCCCGGATGCTGCCTGCCATTCGCCCGAATTAATCGGTACAGCGCATCATAGGTATAGTCTGAAACTGGCTCCACCTTCTGATTGCTATAAAACACCGTTTCATAAGTGCGATCGCTCAGGCGAGTAATATTTCCCACCGGATCGTAAGTATAGGTAATGTCTTGAAGTACGGTTGCGCGAGCCTGTCCCTTGGCATCCTTGCCCGCTCTCGTGCTATACAGCTTGATTAAATGCAATGTGGTGTCTTCATAGGTATAGATAGTGTTCACCCCATTGGCATAAGCAATATTGGTTCTTAAGCGATTGGCGTTATAGTCAATGCGATCAATGATCGGCTGCACTTTCACTTTCCTACCTGGAAATTTAACTGCAACGCGATCGAGTAACCCCGCTTGGTTATAAGTATTCGTCGTAATTGAACCATCCGGCGTTGTTTCTGTAATTACCTGTTGTAGGGCATTAAACTTAAACTGAGTAGTATAACTTTCTGCTTCTAGCGCAACTCGATCATCCCAGTTGATGTAATCTTTGTAACTCTGAGTCAACTGTCGAGTTGTTGCTAGTAACTCTCCCTGCAACCCATACCGATGGTTGGTAATTTCGCCAGATTGATTCTGATGCGAATAAAGCTGTCCGCGTAAATTGTTGTCTTCCGCCTGGGGTTGACTTTCCCCATAAGTGAAAGTTTCTACAATATTATCGGTAGCAACAGTGCCGTCATTTTTGAGACCTTGAACCCGAATCTTGACTTTCCTTTGCAAGCGATCGTATTCAATCGTTTGATAGAAATTTCTAGGGCTGAGGTTCCAGAGAAAACTGCCAAAAATGTTATGCCAACTCAGATTTAGCCCAGCATCAGCACTATCGGTCATCAGGGGAGTTTTACCATCATCTCCCATTGGATACTGATATTTGAAATTGGCATATGTCGTTTCCTGGGTAACGTTGGTAAAATAAAGGCGCGGATCGATAGACTCAATTTCCCGTCCCTGAATATCATGCTTGTGGTAAGAGGTTAAACAATTCTGCTTCAGCAGATTCAGAATAGCCTCTGCATAGGATTGATATTGCTCTCCCAAGTCTTGCAAAAACTTTGCTTTAAAATCATGCTGATAGGGTTGGAACTTTGCACTCAGCCAGGCATCTTGAGCATTGACTTCAGTTGGGAGCAAATATCCCTTAGCGATTAAGGTATCCCAAACTGCTTTATCTTTGACAATCTCTTGAAAAGCCGTTTGTAACACTGCTCCTAAATTATTCTGCATCTCCAAAAAAGCGTTACCTAAACTATCTAGTACGGTAGCCGTCGGGGTGTTGTAAAAGGCTGCTGCTTTATCTAAAGCATTCTTCTCGTTTTTTTGCGATTCAGTTGGATTAGCTGGATAGTTAGCAATAAATTGTTGATAGTAAGCCGAATCTTTAACAGTATCGTTTTCGTCATAGTGTCGAGTTTCCCAAGGCGTAAATTCCACCTTTGAGAAAAATCCTTTAGGCGTATCGACTCTAATCTCCCGCAACAAGGGGTCATAATGGATGACTGTAGGTGGAGGAACTAATTTTTCTTCGACAATTTCCTGCTGTGATTCATACAGGGGAGAGTTGGAATAATAAGGCAGGTATTGTTCTGCGGCTTTTCCTTTATTGTTATAAACAGTGCGACCAGAAACGAGCCAACGCTGAGTTGTTTCACCCCGAATTGGCTGCCCATTCTCGTCCCGTCGTAAATTTCCCTCGTTATCCCGCAGGATGGCTTCTCCTGAATCAAATTCCAGTTTTTCTTCGACAACTCTGCCAAAGCCATCCGAATAGCCAACCGAAGTCTGGATAACACTTTGCTCACCAAGTTGCAAATCGCTGACATGGGTTCGCCGAACTAAACTGATATAACTAGCAGGTTGACTTTTCTCCTGCCAAGCAAAGAGATTGTAGTAAAAGCAACTGGTGGCATCTTGCAGGTAGTCAGCCTTATTCGCTAAAACCTTCTCAAAGCTGGCATCTGAACGTACATTATAGCTGCTCAGATCGTCATCCCCAATCCTGGCAACCTTGTCAGATGCTTGTTTGAATAGAAAAGTAGCGACAACCATTCCCAATGGATCGAATAGCACCTGGTGAATCACCTGGTTAATATCTGTCAATTGCCAGGGTGTGAGAGTATGGTAATCGATCGCTGCCGTCGTTACATTCTTTTCTGTGTCGGTGATATACCCCTCTGCCTTGACTGGCAACAGGTAGTAGGGGTCGTAAGTAACAATTGTTTTAGCGAATAACCCGTCAGCTTGGGGTGGGGTGGCTGTTTGTGCGTAGTTGTTTTCAGTTTTCCAGGGCAGATAAAAACCTTCAGGGTGGTCGGGTTTAAAATAATATTGCACCAAACCTTTGTTCCACCAGTAGCCGTTATCCTCCTTGAAATACCCACCGTCGTGGCTGAGTATTGTCTGGTCTAGTTTATTTCCATAAACCGCTTGTAACAATTCATCAGAAAAGACAGCCTGTTGCTGATGGTGCAGCAAAGCCCGTTCCGTTATCTGCCCCAAGTCAAGCACCTCATCCTGTGTGAGGTTCCAGAAATAAGACTGTTGCCAGGAGAACAGGCGAACCTGTTTAGTATTGGGGCTAAATGCTACTCCATAAGGAACTTGGTTATTTAATGCCTCATCTACCTGCTGACGAATCTTGTCAAGGCTAAAATACGTTTGCCCCTGCAAATCTAAACCAGCAATTTCTAAGGCTTTCTGTTCATAAGGAACCCCAATTATCCTGAAGCGTTCTGTCTCCTCGATAAACTTCCCTAACTGCACAGTTGCCTTCAGTTCAACCTGTTCCGGATAGACAAGAATATTAGGATTATTAGAGGTTCGTCTGCCGTAATTGATGCTGCAAGCTTTCTTGACGTTACCGAAAGAAGTGATTTCTAGAATAAAATCGTGCTGGATGCGAGGGTCATCGGGATTGCGCTCATAATGATAGGTAAGCGTTTCGCGCTGGTGAACAAAATACACCCCGTATTGGTTTTCCCCTTGCGGTTGCAGCAACGTAACACTGTAATTTGTCTCAGTAACTGTATAGGGGTTATTTTGTAGAGGAGAATTATCGAGAGCGTACACTTCCTCCCGTAACACTGTACCCTTTAAGGCTCGACGTACTTCTTGCTGTGCTACGTCATCTGGCTGATAATTGGGGTTTTGGTTCTGGTAATCTGTGTAATCAAACACGCTATCTGGTAACAGATAAGCGTCTTTATCTCCGGGAAAATATTCTTTTTCATATTGCCGCGAAAGCAGATTTTCTTGTTCCCACGCACCGACGTGATACCAAGTTTTTGTCAGTACGGGCGGTACATCAATTGATTGAGCATCAGCTTTCAAAGTTTCCGCGTCTTGTCTTTCCACTCTGCCAAAACCGCGAAACTCTCGCTCTATGCGATCGTAATATCCATGATGGTAGCTATAGGAACTTACAAGCCTCGTATTAGAAATCGCATCAATATTTTCTACCTTTTCGACTACATGAACCGGAAACGGTAGCTTCGTCACCCAAGGCGTTCCGTTGCGCTTATCTTGCAGATAAAACTGAGTCGAACTAGCGTAGGTAATTTTGGATATAGCTCCTAAATTGTTGTCAACTTGGTTCAATAAGTAAGGCTTTAGTTTCCCGCAAAAGTCATAACACCAGTGCTGGGGTTGGGGATGGTTTTTGCTAAAAACTAAACAAGTCGTGCCGTTGCCTAAAATATCAGCAAAGTTAATTTGATTTAAGTTATCCCATCTGCTGGGTAAACTAATGCTTATTGGGCTGCTAAAGGAATTGCCACTTTGGTTAAACCAAATCTGGATGCGATCGCTGCTAACATAAGCAATATCTGCGGTTCCCGAACCGTCAATATCCACTAAAAACAGTCGGGAAGCATCCATTCTCTCATCAAAGCGAGGCGCATTTGCCAACTGAATCTTTTTGCCAAACCGCCCATATCCCAAATTAGGCCAGCATTCAACCGAACCATTAGTAATTCGGACAAGGTGCTGTTTCCCCGTGCCAAAGATGTCAGCAAAGTGCAGCGATTCTTCTACTGCGCCTTGTTTGAGCGTGGGAACGTCGTTTTCCTGGTTATGTATTAGGGGTGTGCCAAAACCTTTTTCCCCTTGATTCGGATAAATCCGCAGGCGATCGCGTTCCACCAACAGGATATCCATCAATCCATCCCCAGTCACATCCACCATCTGGTTATCTGGGTTGTGAAAATCTGTAGGAAATCCTGCAAACGGCTGAAAACTCTGCCAAGTGTCCTTATCGGGATCGTACTGATAATAACCGCTAGCCCCTGACGTGCTGACAACCAAAGCCATGCGCCCGTCACCTGCCAGATCCATTAACATACGATCGGCATCTTGCAAATGGCGTTCAATAGGGAAGTTCTGTAATTGTTTGGGTGGGGCATATTTTACTCCCCCTGTCGTGCCATTTGCGCTGCCTTCTGGTTCCCAATAAAGTGTAGTCGTCCCGTCACTATAGAGAACTCCCGGGATGCCTTCTCCATATAAATCGACGGACATATAATCAGGAGGCAGGTTCAAACCTGGTAACTCGCGATCTTTTCCTTGTAAAAGCGGCTCAAAATTGTGTCCTTCAGGTGCAAAGGCAGTATAGTCAAACTCTACAGGTGGTAAACTCTTAGTTTCATACTTCTTTTGCTCTTGCTCATAGCGATACCCGATTGACTCAACTTTTTTCAGCAAAGTCATCGTTGGAGTTTCTTGATAGTCAAAGCGCGTAGCATGGACGAGAATGGGATTGTTGCCAAATTCTGCTTCAAAACGATGAAACATCAAGATGTTTTGACACAATCTGTGGGTGCGAATTTCAAAACCTGCATGATAAGTTGAAAATGGATCTTGGCGATTCTTCCACTGACTAACAGGGGTATATGGCGTTGAGTTAGTTGGGTCAATATTGTACTCGCCGTAGTCAAAGACAACTTCAAAATGCCAGTTTACTTGTTCAACATTTTGACTTTCAATTAGAGGGCGATTGTTTCCATATTTTATGCATTCAATATATTTATTAGCCGTTTGTGTTCGATTCGCCTCATAAATATCATGACTAACCTTGTCATTTTCTAGTTTGTATTGATAAACAATATAATTTCCCTTAGCATCAAACGTTTCCTCTAATAGCCATTGGAAAACGTGACTAGGATTATCTGGAGCAAAGATTCTCGCCTTGTCTGTTCTGCCAAAAATACTGGTTACATTATCTTTACTAACCGTCCGCCAATAGCAATCACCTGTCTGCTCGTTAATCAAACGTTCAATTTTGGCAAATAATCCTTCAACTCGTGGACAATAAACAATAACTGTATAGTTTATATTTTCAATATTTTCAGTGCGCTGCTTTCCAGAAATCGGCACTAAATCTTCAGCACTAGATAGAAGGAAAGTATCGGTATTATCATATTTAGGAATTGCTTTTGAAGTTTTGCGAGAAATATCAGGAATAGCCAGACTAAACCCAAAACCAAAAGTCCCGTTTCCTGAACCAGAACTGTACTCTATGCTCAACTGCGGCTCAAAACCCCGGCAAGGCGTTGTAAAAATAGGAATAGACAGTGCTGCCGTTCCGGTAAACTCATTAGCCTGAAATGTTTCTCCAATTCCCTGAATCGCGCCGCCGCCTTTGGGTAAGGAAAGCTGGGTTGTGGCTATCTTGCTATTTTTCATAACATCTTGATGACAGAGTAATGGTTACCAATTATTCGCCTATATCGAACTCAGGTTATTTAAGTAAATCTGAAGTTGATGACACGCCCTAACACTCCTCACAGGTACACTGCGCTCTGAGTTGAGATTAGTTTCGTTGGGGTCGGTGCCGGCTTCAAGCTCTTGTACTTCCTGGTTTAGGCCGGCCAAGAGTTGCTCAGCATCGCCCTGTAGAGCGAACTGGCAATCACACATCCCCCGACCTGTGCTGTAAGGAGGGAAATAGGAACATGGATCAGGGATCGATTCGGTCGCTTGGCAAAAAAAAACCACCCTTCATTTACATCAAACGGTAGCGACGTTCACCGGCATCCCAAACTCGCTTAATCTGGCTTAGCTTTGTGTCTCTGTGACGGTAGCTACCTTGGGTTGAATTCAGCAGCATTAGCGTTATTCCTTAGAGTGTTTCGGATAGTAAAAATCTTTGAACTTGAATAGATAGAAAGCTTTAAAGTAGCAGGAAATTGCTACATTTTCTAGCCATGCTTAATATTTCTGATTATATTCATTAAAGTTGAATATCCCAAAAATGTTGAGTTTAGACATAAAAATTTATATTAAGTTATACAAGCATCTCTGATAGCAGATTATAACTTTAATAAGAGGATGTCTGAGAAGTCAAAGATTATGCTAATCGTCTGAGCAAGATACGGATCATGCCAATATAGATGAACGCTTCGGAAGTTTCAGACAGAATCTCATTATCTTTACTCAAGCGCCGACACCAGTTGAACCAACCGAAAGTACGCTCAACCACCCATCGATTAGGCAGCATCTCAACGCCTTGGGCAGTGTGCGTACGCAATACGAGTTGGAGAATCTAATCATATATCCATCACAAGGATGCATAAACTCTTCACTGCTATAGCCGCCATCAACTCAGATGCGTACTAGACAGGGAAAGCGTTGGCATATCTGATACAGTTTCTTAAACAGACAGCGTGCTTCATCAAGGTCATTGACATTGGCAGCAGTGACTAGCACCATCACCACTAATCCCAAGCTATCAATCAATAGATTCCGCTTGCACCCTTTCGCCTGTTTTCCGCTATCATAGCCGGCCTCAATATTGACCATTGTGGCAGTTTCCACTGATTGACTATTCTTCAACGGCAGCGCTGGGCGTAGCCTTGCAGTCTTGCCAGAGGAAAGGATACACTCACCTATCGCATCCTCACTGAAGTGCAAGTGCTGTCCCCATCCATAATCTAAAAGCCGACACTGAGATGAATTGCCGACTAAACCCAATGAAAGCCTAAAACCATAGGTCTAAACAATCGCAATCGCTAAAAGAAGCGAAGGATAAATGGAACAAGCAACTTTTGCAGCCGGCTGTTTCTGGGGTGTTGAGAACACTTTTCGTCAAGTCAAAGGCGTCACCTCCACCAGAGCCGGTTATACGGGTGGTCATTTTCCCAATCCCTGCTATCTCGATGTTTGTGCCAGAATAACAGGTCACGCCGAAGCAGTCCGGGTGGAATATGACTCGGCCCTGATTAGTTATGAAGAATTGCTAGAAGTTTTTTGGAATTGCCACGAAACACTCTTCACGGGTACGCTGCGCTCTGAGCTGTCGGATTATTTCGTCAGCACCGGCACCGGCACTTCTGTAACTTGTGAAAATTTTCCAGGTTTGGGGACTTTTGCTCGAACCGAGTGCGGTAAAGTCTTGCAGGTTGCCTAAGCCTAATCAACCCAATTCTCATTTTCCAATGGTTCACGCTTCAAGATATCGCGGCATTGCTGCCAGTGTGGTAAATACTTGTCCATGTAAGCCTTGAAGCGAGCATTGTGATGGCGCTCAAGAAGATGCACCAGTTCATGAACTAAAACGTATTCCAGGCATTCAATTGGCTTTTTGGCAAGTTCTAAATTGAGCCAAATTCGGCGCTGGGAGATATTACAACTTCCCCACTTGGTTTTCATCCTTTTGATGCCCCAGTCAGCAACCTCTTTACCGATAACCGGCTGCCAGTGGTTCAGTAAGTCGGGAATTCGAGCTTTTAGCTGATCTCGATACCATTCATTCAACACCAGCGCCCGATTTTGGGTGGAAGTGCCAGGGGTAATGAAAAGCTGGAGAGTGCTGTTGTTTTTGATCACCACTTCATGCCGGCCACGATGCTCAATTACCTCCAAGCGGTAACGTTTGCCAAAGAGGTAATGGCTTTCGCCGGTTATCATCTCACGCGGGGATTGGCGGGTTTGAGCTTGGAACTTGGCTTGTTGTTTTTTAATCCAGCTCAGATGAGTAATGACTGCTAAGCGTACATTGTCATCGGTCATCTGCACAGGCACCGCTACCCGTACATGACCATCGGGGGGACACACGGATAGGTGCAGGTTTTTGATGGACTTACGCACAACCTGCACGGGAATGTTGCTGACGATGATACTTGTGGTAACTACGGGATTACTGATACTCACGTTGGTTTTTCACCAGCTCTAGCACGTCATTAACATTAATGTTATGCCCATCTAGTTCTGTTTGAATCGCTTTGGCGACTTCCTTAACTTTGAAGCGATTATTGATCCAGCCTTCTTTTTTAGTGTGGCGTACCGCCGTATCGATGCGGATCGCTAAAGCTTCATCTTTTCCTAAATTGTCATACAGCGCGCGCTTGGCTGGCGTATCCAGCGAAGCCGGGTATGCCCCGCCTGTTGGCTGCATGACTTGCTGGGCTAATTCCTTGACTTTGTCTAGATATGCCTGATAGCTAATTGCCTGTTTCCGGCGCTCTTTGATTAGGGCATCCAGCAGTTCCGACATCTGCTCGTAGTATTTGGGGTTAACCGGCTTCTCATCGATTAGGGTTTTGCGGATATTATTCTCAATTGTTTCCGCCATTGCTTGTTGATCTTTTTTCAAGCCATCGGGCAGTTGATCCAGCGCGTTCAGCCCTTTTTTGACAATGAGTTCAACTAAGCCCAAATCCTCAAATTCAGACACGACAATGCTTTCATCGGCGCGAATGTAGCTATCGAGCAGGTGACGCATCGCCGGCTCAAACCGCTTCATATCGAGGTAGTCACCGCTGGCTACTTTTACCTCATCGCGCATCTGGGCGTAGTGGGTGACTTCGGCTTTAATCGCGGCAGCTTCTTGGGAGTTATACTCCGCTTCAGTCATTTCATTGGCAAGGTTGGCATAGGCACGCAGTAGGGATGCGGTTGCTTGATAAAGGGCAACCCGTTTGGGTTCATTTGAGCCTAAACCGGCACCCTCTGAGCCACAGAAGTAGTGGAGATAGTCTTGAGTGTCACGGGGCGGCTGGACGGGTTCGCAGAGGGCTTTAACGGCTTCACGGGTTGAGTCTAGACGCTCTCGCGCTTTCTCTAGGCGATCAGTTAATAATCCAGCGACATCGGCAGCATCATAACCATCGAGTGCGCCATTGGTGTAGTCATCAATCGCGCCTTCCAAGCGCTGAAATAAATTTTTGTAATCCACGATATAGCCATATTCTTTATCATCGCCATCAAGCCGGTTGACGCGACAAATTGCCTGAAATAAGCCATGATCGCGCATTTGTTTATCAATATAGAGATAGGTGGCAGAGGGGGCATCAAAGCCGGTGAGCAGCTTATCTACCACGATGAGCAGGCGCATTTGTCCGGGTTCATTGATAAAGCGTTGTTTGACTTGTTTCTCAAATTCTTCGACGCGATACATGGCTTTGTCTTCAGATTCCCCAAAGTAATCCGCTAGCATCTTGCGATAAATCGCGTATTGATTTAATTTTTCTGTAAATCCTTCGCCGCTTTCTTCGCCTTTGATGTCGCCGGGAGAGGGTTTGTAGCTGGTAATAATGGCGCACTTGTTTGCTAAATCGGTGCGGCTGAAGAGTTCATAAACTTTACACGCTTGGTAAATGCTGGCACACACTAACATGGCGTTTCCTCGCCCATCCGCTAAGCGGGGGTCTCTTTCCATATCCAGCATGATGTCTTGAACAATTTTTTCTAGGCGAGACTGGCTAGAAAGTACATTTTGTAGCGTGCCCCATTTTTGTTTAAGTTGCGTTTTAGCGATGTTTGATAAGCCGCGAGTTTTTGCTTCAAACCATTGGTCAATCTTTTTTTGTGAGGTGAGGTGTTGGTCGATGTCGCGGGCTTCGTAGCGTAAATCTAACACGACTCCATCGGCAACGGCTTCATCAAATTTGTAGGTATGAATATAGCCGCCAAAGATTTCGATGCTTTTTTGTTTGTCTTGTTTTAACAGCGGGGTGCCGGTAAACCCGATAAATGTGGCGGTGGGTAAGATTGTTTTCATCGCTTTGTGTAACTCACCGGATTGAGTGCGATGGCATTCATCCACGAATACAAAAATGTTGCCTTTCGGGGTAAAATTATTGGGGATTTGGCTTTGCAAATCTTGGATAAATTCATCCGTAGCTTCGTTTTCATTGTTGCCAAACTTATGCACCAGGGAACAGATTAGCCAGGGTGTGGTTTGATCTAGGGTGGTAATTAAGTCGGCCCCGCTTTTGGTGCGGTAGATATCTTCATCTACGCCTTTGAAGACTTTTTCGATCTGCTCATCAAGTTCTGTGCGATCTGTGATAATCAGGACTCGCGCATCGGTGAGGTTTTCCCGAATCCATTTAGCCAGCCACACCATTGTCAGGCTTTTGCCGGAGCCTTGAGTATGCCAGATGATGCCTCCTTCACGGCGTTGGATGTGCTGCTGGGCGGCATGAATGCCGAAGTATTGGTTATGCCGGCAGGTTTTTTTCGTGCCAGAATCAAACACGATAAAGTCGTGGATGATTTCGAGAAACCGGCTTTTATTACACAGTAAGCTGAGGTGCCAATCTAGGGAGTTATCGAAACAATTGTCTCCCGCTTCTTTCCATTGCAAATAATATTTTTCAGAGGTTTCAATCGTGCCGTAGCGCAGTCCTTGGGTGTCGTTGCCGGCCATCACCAATTGCAGGGTGGTGAAGAAAGGGCGGATAAAAATTTTCTTCTGGTTGTCTAGGTTTTGGCGAATGCCTTCACCAATTGAGACACTAGAGCGTTTGAGTTCCAGAATGCCGAGGGCGATGCCGTTAACGTAGAGAACGATATCAGGGCGTTTCTTATTTTCGCCTTTGATAGTGACTTCTTCAGCAATGGCAAAATCGTTATTTTCAGGATCTTTCCAGTCGATGAGCCAGATCGTTTGGTTTTGCCGGCCTGCCCCTTCTTTGACTTTGACACCGTAGCGCAGGAGGCGATAAACGGCTTTATTGGCATCATAAAGGTTTTGCCCTTCTCCCAATGCCGCAGTCTGATCCAGTTGGCGCAGGGTATTGTTGATCAGGGTCGGGTTAACGCCTTGATTGCTTAACCATTCGGTGAGAATTTCCGTTTCAATGTTGCGGTTGTTGGTGCGCCTTTCCCAGTTGCCCAGGTATCGATATCCCAGTTGCTCTTGAAACAGCTTGATAACGCGATTTTGGGTGATCCGCTCAATCTGTCCAACTGTACTCACGGTGTCTTTTCCTTATTTTGGTTTTAGACGGCATGGCGTCAAGAAGTCAATGTCTCAGTTATAGCAACGGTGTCCGATTAGGCGGTAGGAAAATTTTTAAGCGACACCATAACCTGTGTAGGGGCGTTTGTAGGCGGGGTGTAGCCCTAAGACAATATCTTCTTTGGGAATTCCCATTTCAACTAATTCTTGACCAACATCACTATCGGTCGTGTTTTGCTGCAGCCAGATTTTGCCATCTTTGATGTCGAAGTGGAGAACGGTATGATAGACGCGGCTTAAGCCTTTCCAGCCGACGCGCATCAGTTGATAGTGGTCACGGACGGTGTCAAAAAAGAGTTCATTCTCAACTTCTTCCTGGGTTTTAGATTGGCTGTGTTCTTCTAATAGTGTTTGGATGCAGCGACGGTAGTGGTCTAGTTTATCCATGTCACAATCTCCTCTGCGATTGGGTTATACACAATTAGTTTGAGTTGATGTCGTTCAATGGCAACCTGGGCAAACCGGCTCTGAAAAAACGTTTCATAAGTTTCTAGGGGAACCGCTAAGTAAAGTTGGCGATCTGGTTCATTGACTTCTAACATAATTCTATAGTTGAGGAACTGCCCCAGAGCAGTATGAAAGTCGCTAATGGCTGATGTGCCGATGAAGCTTTTGATCTCAACAGCAATTTTCTCTTCTCCGCGTTCGGCAGCAATTAACCGTTCGGCAGCTAAATCAATTTTGACCTTGACTTCCTCCCATCCCAGTTCTAAGGGATCGCTGGAGATACGCCACTGGTCTTTTTCTAACCCTCGTTTGACGGCTTCATGAAATAGGTCTTTTGCACTCATATCAGTCGCGTTTTGCCGGTTAACAACTCTTGCATCATTCCCTGTTTAATGGCTTGGGTTTTGGCACGGCGGGTTTCTAAGGCGGTGATTTCTGTATCCATGTCGGAGAGGACTTGGGCGATTGCTTGTTGTTCTTCTAATGAAGGTTTTAAGAAAGGAATGCTTTTCAAATCTATAAGTGAAATTCCCTTTACCGTGCTTCCACTACCCAAAATTTCAAGATATTCAGAATTATTTTGAAACCAATAATACAGATAAATATTATTAACGTCTAATTTCGGAAAAATAGCTTTTAAATCTTGGTTTATAGCGACATCTATTTCATAAATAATAGCTTTGCCAAGCGCCATTCTAGTTGATGTAATTAATGTGCCTTTAGGAATTAGATTAGAAGCACTCTTGGAAAGCCCTTCTTCTGTAATATATTCCTGTGTAGAAAATGGATTAAAAGTTGCAAAATCTTTTACTGTTGTCCAAGGAATTTTACCACCCCAAAAATCAGGATTAGAGCGACTAGGTGTTCCACCCCCTACAATTTTATCTACAATATCTCCTAACCGACATTTATTCCACTCCATAGCAAACCCCGGCAGACGTTTTTTACCGGCAAGGAGTTGCTGCATAGTGCCGGTTTTGATTCCTCGCTTTTTGGCGATGAGCTTATCCAGTGCTGCAATTAGGGCGTCTACGTCTGATAGAGTTTGGGCGATTACTTTTTGCTCTTCTATTAATGGTAGTGGGATGATTAATTTTCTAAACATCTCCAAGTTTAAATGCCCAACAGTAGAGCCTACCTTCTCCCCAATTATACGAAA
The DNA here is from genome assembly GCA_019359355.1 of Microcoleus vaginatus WJT46-NPBG5. Classification (GTDB taxonomy): domain Bacteria; phylum Cyanobacteriota; class Cyanobacteriia; order Cyanobacteriales; family Oscillatoriaceae; genus FACHB-68. The sequence continues at coordinate 155,550 of JAHHHM010000008.1, forward strand.
CTGAGTTTTTTTGTCTCTAAGAAGCCACAAAAGAAAATTGGAGTTTAGAAATTGATTTGATTGAAGAACAATTATACTCTCATAAATACTAAATTCTATATCAACATCAACAATTGCACATATACCAAGAGAACCTGATTTACTTACAAGTACATCTCCTCGTTTTGGGCGACGGTACTTAGTCAATTTTTTATGCTGACGAACAGAAATAGTTCTTGCCTCAGCAAAACTGAGTTTACTGTTGGCAATATCACTTGCTCGAATTAGCGGTATTCCCCCACTGTTTACATAATCAACTTTAGCCGTAAGCCCAAGAAATATTTCACTCGTAGCTTTGGTAATAGGAACAACATCCCAATCTTCAGGAATCACCCCAACTTCAGTTCGCTTGTACCCTTCCCTCACCATGACAATCCCATCCGCTTCAAATGCTCATCTACCTTACTCGATAACGCTTCAACCTCATCCATCAACTGCGGCAACGGTTCCGCATAGCGTTCCTCTAAATCCTTAACCCGATTCGCCAACTGCTGCGTTACCCGCTCAATCTCTGCCGAAATTGCCGCTTTTAAAGTCGCCTGCCACTTATCATCTACCACCAAGATTTTAATCTCATCCTCTGTCAGCTTCCGATAGTGAGCAAACACCGCCTCATCCAGTGCCGTCTGAGCATCTTTTACCCCATTTTTCATCGTTGCCTCTTGCTCAAATAGCTTTAGGCATTGTTGAAGAATTGATAATTGCTCATCATCACTGGATAATTCTGCCTCATTAACAATTAACTCCCCATTTTTAACCATTAATTGTCCTTTTTTTGTATTTAGTTTTTCAATCTCACTGATTAACTTCTTAAGGCTGTTTTTTGTCACCTTCCCCGCATCCATCTGAGCCTCACTTAACGCTCCTTCTTCCCCGCTATGCTCCTCAATCAGCGCCTCTAAATCCTGAGTAATCGCATCCAAATCTGCTTGTAAATCATCAATATGCTGCTGCTTATCCGCAAAATACCGCGCCACTATCAGCGCCGGCGGTATCAAATCCGCTTTATATTTTTTCTTACCAATCGTTAAATCAGGCGCTTCCTTCAACTTCTCACCCTTTTTCGCCACCAACTCCCGCAACACCTTCCCCGCTTTCCAGCCATCCTGCACCAGCACATAGACATCATCCTGCATTGTCTCTGCCCAGTAGTCCATCAACAACTGGTAAATCTCATACCGGCTCAACAAATCCGCCTCAGCAAATCGTGTTAGCAAATCTTCAGAAAGGTGTGTAATTAATTCCTTGGGTTTATCCCCAATAGCAATCCCCTTCAGCCGTGCATCGTGTTCCTTGCACCAAGCGGTGTAGAGCATCAGGGAACGCTCAGCAAAGGCGGTAAATTCTGGATGGGTGAGGATCGTTGCCTTCACCTGACTAGCCTCTACCAGACCCTTGCTATAACCTTCCCTTCCACTGGCTGCAAATAGCGTCTTGCGAAGGTTGGGAAACACCTGCCAGTAGGCATCTAGCGCATCAATATCTGCATTGGGAATACCACCATTAAGGTGAGCATTCAGATCGTGCAAATCTTCTGGTTCGCTAGAGTCGATATAGCGGGGGATGTTGAGGTTATAGTCGTTCTTTTCAATTTCTTCTAAGCTAACCATGCGACTGTAACGCAGCAGCTCAATCTGGTGGTTAAAGACATCAACAATTTTATGAATATCCTGACTCCGCAGCCGGTTCTTATTGCCGTCTTTGATAAAGCCTTTGCTGGCATCCAGCATAAACAAGCCGGTGCGGTTTCGGGCATTCTCCTTGTCAATAACAATAATGCAGGCTGGGATGCCGGTGCCATAAAACAGGTTTGCCGGTAAGCCAATAATGCCCTTGATATAGCCCTGCCGCACCAAATTCTGCCGGATACGCGCCTCCGCATTGCCCCGAAACAGCACCCCATGCGGCAAAATTACCGCTGCCTTGCCGGTGCTTTTCAGAGATTTGAGAATATGCAGCAAAAAGGCATAATCACCGTTTTTATTCGGTGGAATACCATACTCAAACCGTTTAAACTCATCATCTGCCAGGTTAATCCCATTACTCCAAGACTTGTAGGAGAAGGGCGGGTTCGCTACCGCAAAATCAAACGTTTTCAGACTGCCATCACTATTTTTCCAATAGGGAGATGACAGCGTATTGCCTTGCCAGATTTCATGGCTAGCATAACCGTGCATAAACATATTCATCTGTGCCAATGCCCAGGTGGAGTTATCCATCTCCTGCCCGTAAATCGTCAGCCCACGCGGCGCTTCATCCGCCACCTTCAGCAGTAGCGATCCTGAACCACAGGTGGGGTCATACACCGTTTGATCCTGGCGGGTTTCAGCGGTAATGCCAACCACCTTGGCAAGAATCCGCGACACCTCTGCCGGTGTGTAAAACTGCCCCTTGCTTTTACCTGACTCTGTCGCAAAGTGGCGCATCAGGTATTCATAGGCATCGCCCAATAAGTCATCGCCCTCAGCCCGGTTGGCACTCAGATCCAATCCGTCAAAAATTGCCACCAGGTTGGAGAGGCGATCCACCATCTCCTTGCCCTTGCCCAACCTGTCTTCATCGTTGAAGTCAGCGACATCGATCACGCCCTTTAAATCGTTTTCTTCCGCCAGGGCACTGATAATTTTATTGATCTTGTCGCCAATTTCCTTATCACCCTTCAGCGCCACCATATCCTTAAACGAACTACCTGCCGGTACGACAATCATGCCGTCAGGATCGCCGGCGTATTTGTCGGAAACGTACTTCATGAACAGCAGCGTCAGGACATAATCCTTATACTGGGAAGCATCCATCCCGCCGCGCAGTTCGTCGCAGCTAGACCACAGTGAGCTATAGAGTTCAGTCTTTTTAACCGCCATTGAGCTTCAACGAATCCAACAATAGAAAACTAAAAATCAAACATTGGAGTCCAGCATCGGAACTGGGTGATCGGGTGAAATGCCCCGATTTCCTTACTCTAGTATCCAATGACCGACTCTATCTTATTTTGGCCGGCTTGGATTAACAACGATTTGCCTTAATCTAGCCGCCCCTATTGGGATCGTGATTTTTTCGGGGGAGATCGCAAAAAATAACACAATTGACCTTAGAGATCACATTGGCTCATTAATTTCCTTCTAGCTAGGCAATGTTGGCATTGGGGTTGGGCCGGTTCTCGCCCTATGTCCAACTGCTCTTGAAAATCGAATGATTACAGCCCAAGCATGGCATGGCAACCCTGCTTATTCTAGAGCCGGCCGGTGGTGATCACCACCTTGTGACCTTCGAGATAGAAGCGACTGCCGTGGCTAAGGGGGTAGGAGGCTATGAAGTTGATAGGAAAAAATCTTTTTAAGCTGGCAATTTCCTCAATTAAGAAAAACAAACCGTAAAATATCGTTAAGCACTTTAGGGTTTGATTTTGATATTGACTTATGTAGGAAGATTCAATTTAGGCTGATAGCTCAATGCTTTCTTCAATAAATTAGAAATTTCAGAGAGAGAATCTGGATCATTTTCAATCAACCATTTTGTAATTTGAACAGAATGTCGAGTCTTTTTAAAGGCAACCCGCGAGTCAGATAATTCATCAAACAAATATTCAAGAACCTTAGCCGCATTAATATTTTCTTTAATCGCATTAATATTTTCTTTTACCCATTCTGGAGAGTAGTTGCTTTCTTTAATATGGTTTCTTGAATAATATTTTCTGTCTTCGTATTTCTTCAGAAGAAAAATTTCGACTTCTTCAGGTGTAATATTATCATCTGGGTTCTCAGAATTAATTACAAAGGCTATTGCTTGAGAATGTAATAAGTAATTTTCGTACATACGGCGAGGAAGAAAATCAAAAAAATCAACAATATTTTTTGCTCGTTTTTTTAAATCGTCTTGTTCTTCTTCCATTTGTTCTTCCTTATCTAGAATGAATCCAATAGCTGGAGGAAATAAACTATGTCCTTTACTAAGGTTAGAATAAATTTTAAGAACGAGTTCAAATTTTTTACCTTCTAAATTACCTGTTTCTCTAACACTCCGAATCAATGTACCATGTAACGAAGTTTTACCTATATTTTCAAGAATTAATGGGAAACACTCTTCCTCTGTTTGGCCTTCTACCCACAAAATATTATCAGCCCCAAATACATCAGACAAATTCACTCCAATTTCTTTTAAAAGTAAGCTTTGCTCTTCTATATCTTTAGAATTCATTTCAGAACAAACTGTTTCACCATCTTTATAGCTAAGCTTGATAATTACAGAAGGATTAGCGGCAGCAATAATAGTTGGTGAATGAGTAGCAATAATATATTGATGTTCAGGAAACTCCGTTCTAAGAATTTCTACAAGTTTTTTAGCAGCACCTGGATGTAAAAAAGACTGTGGCTCATCAATAATAATTATTTGTGGCTCTTGTGCTGTAAGCACAACGTATAAAATTGCTAAGACTTGTCCTACTCCAGTCCCACATGACGATAGTGGAAATGATAAATCTTCTCTTTCTGTTGCAGGATCTATAGTCCAAATTCTAATTTCGAGTAAGTTACTAACTAAGGGTTTTGTAGTAATTCTTTTGATGTGTGGAAAAATAATCGAAGTTAATTTGTTTAACCGATTAGCTTTTTCTGGATTTTGAAGTATTAAAACGCCTAAAACCTCAGCTAAATTTGATGCATTTTGCTGCAGGCTTTGATTACTTCCAAAGGGAGCTTGTCCAACATTTAACCGCTCTGCAAAGAATCGATAAATACGAGAGACTATAGCCTGCCATAGTTTCCAAGCAAGGTAATCTTGGATAGGGGGAGATATTATCCTTTCTCCAGATTCACTAAAAAAACCGTTATTTATTTCCATTTTTATAGCAGTTCCGTTTAAAGAAGAGATTTTGTACAAATTAAAACTTAAATTTTCCTTATAAAAACTATTCTGAAGTTCTGACTCTTGCGAAATTGAAAAATTAAAAATTATGTCATCCGATTTTATTAACCACTCATTAAACAAATTAACTTCCGTAGGGAAAAGTAAATTATCTGCCGCTTGAGGAATCATAAAAGGAGTAATGCGATCTAAAATAGAATAAAGTTCTGGTCTTTTAAAGGTTACTGAAAATCTACAAGATGAATATTTGTTTAAAAGAACAGAATAAGGATAAGGAAGAGTTTTAATGCTTGTATGAGGTTGATTTATAACAGATAAGCTAAGACTTTCAAGTAATGCTGTTTTTCCAGAGTTGTTTTGACCTACAATAATATTTATACCTGGCTTAAATTCTAATTCTCCCGAATCCAAAAAAGATTTGTAGTTAGAAAGTTGAAATTTAGAAATGTACATTTTAGATCTTTTAGTAACTTAATTAAAGAGATGAAATTACACTGAATCATCCAGCCACGCGCATCGATAGCAGTCCCAATGAACTAGAGGCTGATTTTTCATATCGAATTAATAGCCGCATTGAGGACACTGGCCGTGAACAGCGGGTGGTAGTCCAGTAGCGCTAGCTTTTCCTCTAAGGTAAATCGTTGTCTCAGAATTGGCACAGGTTCCCCAATAATCCACCTCATACAGCCGCAGCCCAGCAATCTGTCGAAATTTTACAAATCAAAGTGATCGAGATCGCATTTTAGCGCAACCGGCCATCACAATTAATAGAGAACACAGATCGCAACTAAAGCGGGGAATGATCATCATTGCGAAGCTTTGAGGATCACCCAGCACAATGAGAAAATCAGAGATTATAAAGGTGTCGAGTTCAAACCAACCCCATGCCTCAAGTCAACCTCCTCCCCGGCGCAATCTCTGAAATCCTCGCAACCGTTACCGACACTCACCACATCACGAAGGCTGACCGCTATGGATTGCTGGCTGCGCTACTGGATGAATCAATTTCTTCTGAAGATTTAACCGCTATTGACCGGCTGCTATACTCTCTACGTCGAGGTCGGATTCAAATGACTACTGAACTGTCTCTTGTGATGTAAGCCGGCACTAAAGGTGGAGAACTTGCAGAACTCGACAATCAAGCAAGCCTTTTCTAACCTGTGAAAATTTCATAACTTTATTGCCGGCAACTCGCATCACTGCCGGTTTTACCATCAATGGCCAGTGGTACAATCCGCAGTGCCGGCAAGTACAGCAATAACAGTAGAACCTAAGCAATTAAACTGATTTGCGGATGACGCTATTAAAAAATCCGCACTTGAGATGATATTAAACACTTTCTTCTGGCTTGCCTGCCGGTTTCCACAATGCTAAGACGCCAATCAATAAATTCCTTGATATAAGCCATGTTGGGATTGGTGTTCGTTCTTACTACCGCGCTCGCCTGCCTACAGCAACAGATGCCAGTGGAAGGTCTACAGTGGAGGAATGCGCGAACATAACCTCAAACTGATAGATGTATTGAGGACAGGAGAAAGTTAAACTGATGGGCACTAATCACTAAAATCGGTGCTATGCCCATGCCTTAGTAAGAAATGCGCTCCTGACAATAGTTTGACTTGAATGGATGAAAACTCTCATGCGAACTCTTAAACTCCCTTCTGGACAACTAATTCCGGTTCTTGGCATGGGCACCTGGCAAATGGGAGAGAATACCAGGAATCGCCAGAACGAAATTGATGCCTTACGCCACGGGCTTGATTTGGGTCTTTCTCTAATTGACACTGCTGAAATGTATGGGGAAGGCGGTGCAGAAGAAGTGATTGCTCAGGCAATAACGAATCGTCGTGCATCTGTCTTTCTAGTCAGCAAAGTTTATCCTCACAACGCCTCGAAGCGAGGAGTGATCGCTGCTTGTGAACGAAGTTTGAAACGATTGAAAACTGACTATCTTGATCTTTACCTGCTACATTGGCGGGGTTCTGTGCCGCTGACAGAAACGCTGGAAGCATTTCAGGCGCTTCAGCAAGCCGGCAAAATTAGCAGTTATGGTGTGAGCAATTTTAATGTCGCGGATATGGAGGAAGCCAGCCAACTGAAGGGTGGGAACGCCATTGCAACCAATCAAGTTCTCTATAACCTGATGCGACGAGGGATTGAGTGGGATTTACTGCCTTGGTGCCGGCAACAAGGCATCCCAATCATGGCTTATTCTCCAATTGAACAAGGGCGTTTGCTCAAGCATCGGGAACTCAATACGATTGCTCAAAAACGAGGAGTCAGTGCAGCTCAAGTGGCTATTGCTTGGCTATTGCATCAAGATAATGTAATTGTCATTCCTAAATCTAGCCGCATTGACCATGTGCAAGAGAATTATGCTGCGCTGAATTTGAAGTTGAGTGATGATGAATTAACTGCCCTGGATGCTGCGTTTCCGCCGCCTAATAAACCTGTTTCTCTAGAAATGCTGTGATTGCTTTTCCTTCAGCATCTGCTCTTTGTAAGGTTCGGCCAGTGAGGAAACTATCATGTCAAAACCTAGGTAATATATGCTGATTTCAAGTATTCAAGTTTTAAACTACAAATCATTTCGTAAGTTTCAGCCACTTATTGGGTGGTGAACATTTTTCACGAGTATGACAAACACTTGTACAAAGCGCGGCAACGAAATTGAGAAATTCTTTGCCAAATTGAAGCAATATATTACCTTTGGCAAATGAGCAAGCTTCTAATAGAATCGTTTGAGACTTTAGACGAGCTAGAGAAAGCCATGTTTTAACGCTGCTGCCAGATGCTGTTGCAAAAAGATTTGATTCGGGGACTAGCGTTTTTTCACTGGTGGCCCCAAGTAAGCGCTTAATTAGAGTTAATTAACAACCCGACTTAATATGACTTGGCTGACGAAATAAAGAATTGATAATGCTTTATTTCAACCTTATTCAGGGCATTCTGCCCAAGAGTCTCAGGAGATTTATTCACGCTTGAGTATTGGAGAAGCTCAGGAGGTTTGGGACCAAGTTATGGACAGATTTCCTGCCTGACTGGGGTTTAACTACTTTGCCAGGATTTGGTTTGCCGCCCCGCTCCGCTCCAAAATAACCAAAGAAGCAAGCCGTCACGCCTCGGCAGTTTGGAGCCGTACCTAAATCGATTCTGTAACCGTTCGCTCGCGACCCTCTGCATAAATGCGCTGCCTTTGCTGTGAAAAAAACTCTAAATCGCTCGGCAGCAGAATCGGTACATTAGTTTCCCGCTGCAATTGGGGTAACAGGGGGCGAAACAAGGAAGCTGCTTGCACCGGAGACTGCGCTTGCCCGTAAAGCTGCTTTTCCTTCGGAAGATTTTGTACTATATGTTTCGATTGGGCCAGAACCGATGATGATCCAGCACTCAAGATCGCCAAACCCGTCACTAGCCCAAAAAGCAATCGCCCTTTCACCAGATATCCTTTCTTTCTTCTAACCCCATCTGTGAAGTCTTAACATCATTTTGCCCACAACCATTGCCCCACCAGCAGCACTACGGTCGTGGCACTCAAGGCATAGAACCCTTCAAAAATACTCCGGGTACCGGCAATCGCCCTAAGTTTTCAGCCGCTGTCAATATCACCCTCATCCGAGTAAAAAGCAGTTTCGCTACTCTTTATCCCTCGTAGAAAACTTAGCAAATCTCCGCTAGGCTATAGGCCGGTAGTTCATACATGGCAGGTCACATCGAATTCTCCACCGCTTGTATTACCCTTGCGCCAACCGGCAATAATGACAAAGCCGGGGGTTCCCCCAGCGGGGGAGGAGGGGGGGAAGCTCCCCAAGGGGGCGGGGGGGGAAGAAATAAAAATTTATTCGATATAAAAAACCCCTAACTGGGATTCGCTAGAGGCTCTGCGCTAGGTCTTATTGAGTGCTGGTGACAAGCCGGTGTTAGTTTTTCAATAAATCGGGAATACTACCATCGTAAAGGATTGAGCATTTGTAAAATGGAATTAAAATAAAATTTGTTTCCCTAAGTAAAGATTTTAATTCAATCCGTTAAATCTCTGTGCATTAAGTCTACTCAGTTTCCCCTTTAAAACATTGCCATGACAACCGAACAACCTAATTTACAGCAACTTGCTAAACAAGGCAATCCCAAAGCTATTGCTTCCTTGCTGAACCGCTCTCTTCAACCAAAAGGTATCACTGCAAAGGCGGCTGTGAAAAATGGCTGTTTGCAGCTTATGTTGGAAGCAGAAAAAGTTCCGCCAAAACAGCCTTATGTAGACTCTCTCCGTAAAGGGCTGACCAATCTAATGCCTACTGCTATTCAAAAGGTCAAAGTATACGGTAAGCAGGTGGATGAGGATGTTCCTGAATGGCTCGAAGAGTTTAACTTGTCTGTTCAACCAATACAAGACCTCTCTGAATTAGCAAGGCAGGGAGATGTGAAGGCAATTAATACTTTGCTCAATCAGTCGTTACAACCTCATGGGGTGGTAGCAAAAGCCAAGCTGAAAACTGATTGCTTACAAGTCATGCTGGAATCAGCAGAAATTCCTAATCAGCGAACGATGGTTGATTTACTCAATGCTGAAGTTTTAAAATTGAGAATTTTGTCTGTCAATACTATGAAGATTTTTGGCAAGCAAACGGATGAAGATTTCCCTGATTGGCATCAAGAAATTAGCCTTGAATTAAAATCAGAAATTCCGTTACAACAAGTTGGTTTATTCAATACTTCTGTCTCAGACAATGAAGAATTTGTGCAGTCAGTTAATTTAGCATCTAGCCCTAAAGTTGATGTAATTCGGCTTTCTAATCAAATCTATGAAACTTTAAAAACTGCTTTTAGTGAACCTCTCTTGAAAAGAGTTGAAGACGAAGAAGAGAAAGATATTCATGAAGCTGCAAATTTTTTTATTGACAATCTAGAACAAGAATTTAAATTAGTCATTGAAAAAATTCCTAAATCATTAATCATTTTAAGTAAATCATTTGGAGTAACTTTAGATTTAACCAAGACTACATTTTTGTTCTCTGGTATTTCTACTTCCTATTTTTCAAAAGTTAGTTCAGCAATTAAACAACTGAGACTACACACGACTGAGGTATTAAATTATCATTTTTTCCAAGAAGAAGAAGATTCATTATTCAATTGGGATGTCGTCAAAAGTGCTGGTGCAGGATTCTTGTTGGGGGGTGGACTTTTTGGGGCTGTAACTAATGCTTATGTAACTACTCAAGCTAAGTCCAAAGAACAAGAGGAGAAACAGTTGATTTTAGAAAAATATCGTAAAAGTAGAGAAAAATTAATTCAAGAATGGACAGAGTTATTTAAAATTAACTATGAAGCGGTTTGTAGCTTAGTATTAGATTCATATAGTCTTAAATTGACTAATTATCACTCTTTAAATCAAGCTGAAGAGTTATGTGAAAAAGCATTTGAATACATTGAAGCTCAAAAATTAAAAGAAGCAATAGCTGCTTGTGATCGAGCTATTGAACTCAATCCTATTTTAGTGCCAGCCTTGAATCTTAGAGGGTCTGCTTTGTATGGACTGGAATGCTACGAGGTAGCAATTAAAGATTTCGATAAAGCAGTAGAAATTGATGAAAAACATATTTTTTCATGGGAAAATAAGGGAGATTGTTTGCAAAGCTTAGAACGATATGAAGAAGCAATTGTTGCTTATGACAAAGCGATTAGTCTGGATGACAATTATTATTCCGTTTGGTTGAGTAAAAGTTTATCTCTATATAAATTAAAACGTTATAGTGAAGCAATTAAAACAGTTGAAACAGCAATTGCTATTGAAGCAGAAGACTACGAATCGTGGTATGTTAAAGCTGCTTGTGCAGCAGCGATGCAAAACACAGACCAAGTCTTAGAGAGTTTGCAGAAAGCTTTTAATTTTAATCTTGAAGAATGCCGCGAAAAGGTCAAAAATAATTTCTACTTTGACTTTATCCGAAATGACGAAAAGTTCAAAGCGTTAACACAAGAGTCATCTGTTGGAGTTGATTACAGCGAACTGAAGAAATTACTTGCAGATAAGGAATGGAAAAAAGCAGATCAGGAAACTGCAAGAATTATGTGTTCAGCAGCACAACTTGCTTTTTGGGCGCTTTTTGAAAATGAAGAAGAAACTTTTGTTGTCCCCGATCAGGTACTCACAGAATTAGATGAGATGATGATTAGCAAATTTCCTTGTGATGATCTGAATACTATTGACAAACTATGGCTTGAGCATAGTAATGGAAAATTTGGTTTCAGCATCCAGAGGGAAATTTACAAAAGCCTTGGCGGAACCCAAGTCTTTAACGGGGAAATTAGAGACAAATTCGGTAATCAGACAGGCTGGCGAGTTCGTGATAAAAACGATAACTACTCTTGGCGTCGTTCTGATCTATTTGAATATGATTTTGAAAAAGCACCAAAAGGGCATCTTCCCAGTTGTCTTTGGGCGGCTAAAGAAGATGGTTGGTTTTTAAATCGTCGAGATCGTCTAATTGCTCTGTTTGCACGTATCGATGCTTGTTTGCTCTCGAATCTTCCGAAACAATAGTGACAGCAGGGATAATGATTGTTAAGCGACACTCAGCGGCATCCAATAACTGCATAATCCGGCTCAGCCATCTACCATCTGAGCCAGTCAATGCGGCTAGATGGCGCTGCTAATCGCCGGTGAGTGCTTTACTAGATGTTATGGTAGTATTACTGACGCTATTTAACGTATTAGACGGTTATGAACTATCAAAAAGATTTTGAATTTTTTGTAAATTTTGAATTGAAAATAAATGATGTTGATCCTGATTACCCCCCTTTTTATGAAATAACTAGATATACTCCTTATTCAATTAATGGTATTTGTCCAAATTGTAATATTTATGCTTCGTTTAATATAAAACGTTTTGAAGAAGTCACAGAAAAATATAGTCAAACAATAGAATTTGCTATTATTTGTTTTTGCCCTAATGTTAATTGTCGTGAGAAAACTATATTTGCAAAAGCTGAAGTTGATACACCATTTACTCCTGATGATTTAACAGAATCTCCTTTGTTTCTTAAAACAATAGGTTTAATAAAAGATATTTTTCCATCACACAAAACTACAGAAATTGAAATTCCAGAAGAAATTCCAGACGTTCTTAGGGAGGATTATTTTATTGCTCAAAAAGTTTTAGAAATCAGTCCTAAGTTAACTTCTATTATGGCAAGATTAATTATAGAGAAATTTATTAAATATACGCATCCCACTATAACAGGCACTTTAATGGAATTAATTGAAGAGTTTATTAAAGTTGAAAAAAGTAAGCGCCATATACCTCCTGACCTTGAAGATGATTTGACTCATATTAGGTCTGAGGGAAATGATGTAGTTCACTCTAATCCTAATAAAAATCAATTAGCTAGAGATGAAGAAGAAGCTGCATTATTTAACTTGAGTTTGTTAGATGATTTATTTAACTTTTATTATATTAGGCCGGCAGAGAAACGGAGAAAATATCATGAAAATGTTGAAAAGGCAAAGCAACGGAAAAACAACATGAAAATCTTAAAAAGATAGATGCACAGTCTCCCTAACGATTTAGAGAGACTTTCAACCTTAACTTTTATTTAGCTGTCAGCCGATTAAATTCTATTCTAGCTTTTCGATACTCACGGCTGGCTAACTTGCAACCGGCATCTCAGAACCGCTTAATCTGGCTCAGCTTGCATCTACCATCTGAGCCGATCAATGCGGCTAGATATGGGGCTGCTACGTGCCGGTGAGAGGTATAGCTTATTAGAAATGCGTTTCTAGAAAGTCATTGTTACACAATTATGACTGCCGACAAAATCCCAGCCTAGACTTCACTCTTCCACGGGATGAAACAGTTCTCCAACCCGTCTCCAAAGTCGTTTGCCCGGATCTCGATGTCTGCACCATTGCTGAAATTCAGTTTCTCCTTTGCTTGCCACCTCTAACAGCAGTTCTGAACTCACCCCCATTCTGCGTGCAAGTTCCTCACGGCTAAGGGATTGCAACATGGGATGGGGTTGGGATGCGCCCCCTTTGCGTTGTGCTGGGCGAGTTTGTGCCAATTGCTCCAAAGCGCCGATCCTCGAAAGCACCTGTTGCATTTGGGTTTTCAATGCGGCCACCTCAGCTTCTACATCCGGGTGTGCATTGGGTGTGTCAAAGAATTGCTTCACCATCCGCACTAACGCTGCACTCTCGCTGATGTGTTCCTGTTCCATGTACTCGCGCAGTTGGGCGTAATAGTCCTGGGGCAAATACCCAACAATTCGCTTGTTTTCTGTGGCCATTGATATGCCGGCGTTTGTGTTGATAGCATATTTTAGCCTGTGAGTGTGCCATCAGTTGTTACTAGGGTGGGAGTAAATGTGTGTTGTGGACGGCATTTATTAGCACGTAACGGCACACTTGAGTAGTACAATCACGCCGACCCATCTTTTTTTTGCTCGCCAAGCTCTCATCCTTTCTCTGTCACGGTTCCAGCTTCCTTGTTACCCCCCCCCAGCATTCTGACTAAACATACCAGTAAGTCTGCTGAAGATTGGGGAGAAAAACTCTACAAAAAGGCAAAATAAATTATAAACCAGTAAATTGTGTAAATAGTTCAGCTATTTCTGCTTCATCCTCGATTGCAAACGATAAGTAGCTGCTCTTTAAAATCCCGTAATGAATTTTACCTTTTTGACTATTTATACAGTCTTCAAGCATATCTTGCAGAAAGTCTTTTAAGTCCTGCTCGTTTAATTCAACTACTTTTCGACGCCACCTACGTCCGTCTCCAGAAAGCCCATCTCGAATTGTTCCAATAACGTAGCGTAATCTATCATGCCATCTTGCTTCCAACTTAAACACCCTGTTGAGATTGTCAATTCTACGAGAAGGCGTACCATCTTTCTCTGTAAGACTTGGTAGGTGTACACCCTCCTTATTACGAGTTACTTTAACTTCAATACTATCTATAGCAGGATTAAGATAGGGAAGAAACGTATGTACTAACGGCTGTGTACTATTCTCTGGATCTACAGGATCTTCTTCTTTTTTGAATGTCAGATTACATGCCTCGCAAAGGGATACTAGGTTAGCGTGGTGAACAGAAAGGAAAGGGTACTTTCTCTTTGGAAAAAAATGATCTAAATTTCCATATATTTTTGTTTGTACTTTCGAATTTCTTCCTTTTCCTCTCTGGCGTTGTACCCGATCAGGTCGGGGGGAATCGCAAGCTGGACAAACCTCTATATCGTCATTCACTCTCCAAAATTCCGATACAAAATCTATCCGTTTAAAAGATTCGACATTTCCATGAACAGCTTCTGGAAAGCCATCTTCTAGAAGCTTAGTGTAGAATACCTCCATCAAATCTTTTAGAGCTTCTTGAATTGGAACATTTAAACGAGTTTTGTACCAGAACTCAAATGTAGGCTTGTTGAAACAGTTGCAGAATTGGATATCATTATCGAAAGCATCTAGCACAACCAAACTGACTGTTTGATGTGCTTGAGCAGCTTTGATCAGTTTAACTAAGCCCTTCTGTAAATCACTTTGTTCGCGGCTACCATCTCTTTTATTTACCCAAAGTTTTTTCCTCCATAACCAAACACCTATATCGCCACTAAACTTTGAATAAATTTCGTTTTCAACGATTGCACCTTCAACAGAAATAGATGTTTTAGGATCACACGCAAAGGCAAGTATCTGGCGCTGAAATGCAAAAATTTTTTTAAACTGTTCTTCACAGTTTGGTAAATTAATTTTGTGAAGCATTCGATTGTCGTTCTCTTAAGGCTCTTAAACGTCGGCGAAATTCAAATTGGTAATAGCCAGGGCCAAGTTTCTGTTGAAGAAGTTCGAGGGTGTCGCTAACCTGAATATCTTGGTTAGGTCTTTGTTGCTGGGCATAATGACTAATAGAGTTGAGAGTATTGAGGAGGTAGGCCTCAATATCTTCACTGTTGCCATCTCCATATTGATGAGGGAGTTCTCGCATAAATTCTCTAAGTTGGTCAAACTCACGAGAATTTTGTACAACATCATCGCTATTCATCTGCCAGATTGCTTCGACCTCATCGGGATGAGCAGCTAGTATCAGGACTAAATCAAGAAATTCGGTGGCTCGTTGTCCTACACTCTCAGGCGCACCAAAAACATCTATCATAATTTCATTGGGTGAAGCTCCGAACGTGGGGATTCGTGGCTCAATAATGGCGATCATACCATTAATTTCATTTTTATAGAGCAGGGTAATCTCGGTATCAAATACATCTGTCAGTGAGATACTAGAGTGCGTGGAAATAATTACTTCAGTTGTATTATCTCGCAGGCTGGTGTCAATTACATCAACAATTTCACGTTTCCAAACGTCGTTGAAGTGGGTTTCTGGCTCATCCAAAATCATCAAGGCATCGTTTTCGCCTTGCAGCAGTTGAAATAAAGCCATACGTCCCAAAAATACCCGTTCCCCGTCACTTAGCCAGTTGTAGAGCAAAATATCTTCCACATTCCGTTTGCAGAAGGTCATTGTTAAGTCTTGGAGCCAGGCTTGTTCTTGCCAGGAGAGCAGTTGTTTAAAGATATCGAAGGGGGTGATTTCATCGATCGCAGTATCAATTTTGTCGCAGATTGCTCGAATGAGGGCGGCACAAGTGCTAGTATCAACATCGGTTTGATCCGGCAGGGAGCGACGCAGGTCAAAGATGAGTTTCTGTACATCGCTTGGAACGGGTTCACGGATGACGGCAGTGGCTATGTCATAGAGGCGGGCCAGTGCGCTGGTCTGCTGGGAAAAGCGGGTGGGTTTAAAGAGGATTTGAAAATTAACGTTAATCAACCAAAGCCAGTCAATTTTATTGAACAGTCCCCGCAACCCGGTCATTGGTTCACGATTTTGGATACTTTGCTCGATGCGCTTGCGGTAAGCTGGTTCTTCCTCTTCGGTGGGCATTTCCTGAAAGTCTTTTCGGGCTTGGTGCAGCGCAACAGCAAAGAAGATAAGTTTAAGAGATTGGGGAGAGACATAATAGCCGATGCTGGCAGTTTGCGCTCCGTCAGAAGTTAGCTCTGGCTCTAGTAGAGGCTCTAATCCTTCTTGTTCTCGATACAGTTTTTCTTCACCTAAATTCCAATTAAGAGGGCGTTCTTCTTCAGGGGTAATTTCCTCAAATACGGCATCGGGTAAATTTTCACGTTCGGTCTGCTGATTGGCAAACAGACTTGCCCAGGCTTCAGTTGCGCCAGAGGTGTAGGCTAGCAGAACTTTAGGGAGATAAGGACGAATCGTACTACCGAGTTGATCGCCACGAAAAAGGAGTGAAATTCCCGAAACATCGGTTTCAAAATTTTCAATGGGAATGTTTTCTAGTGCTTCCCAATCCTGCTCGTCAGGTAAGGGTGGCTCAAATACAGCGAAGATAGCTGCGGATGAAGGGGAGTCCTGTGGATAATGCAAATATACGGTTGCAGGGCGCTCTTCTTCGCCAATTTTTTCCAGATCGTAGGCAAATGTAACCCGAAAAGGCGGTAATCGTTTTCTTTCCAGGCTGAGAAAAATTTCTGAGAGAGTTTGCAGTAGTTGGGTTTTGCCAGTGCCGTTTACACCAACAACAAAGCGAATAGCGCATTTTCGCCCCAGGATTTGTTCCTGGTTAAAGGTAGTGATAAGTTCCTCTAAGGGCGGTGTCCCCCACAGATGTAAGTAGCGTAACCTCACACAGCATCCTTCGTTAACAATAGAACATCAATAGACTGGGTATCATCCTGGTTTAAGTTGCGATAAGCCAATTCATAGCGTAATCCACTAGATGTAGGAGCGGGCAAAGTAACGGGAACAATGAGTCCAGTAGCAGCTAATAGCTGCAAACTCTTTTGGCCAATGTTATAGGAGATAGAATATTTTTCTTCCAGATATTCGGGAGTAAAATAGACGGTTTCTTGAATAACTAATTCGTAAATTTTTCGTTGATTTTGGCTTAAATTCCGTAACAGCTCTTTGCGATCACGGTGAAGTTCTACTCTCTTATTTTCGCTTGCTTTCTCATCAGCCAGTTCTTCTATATCCACAGACTGAGATATTTGAAGTAGGCGATCACATTCTGCTACTGCTGCTAATTCTTCTTGATGCTGCTCTCGCCAAGTTGCGGTAAGTTCACCTGTAAAAGCTTGGGCAAGAAGAGATTGGAAAAGATCATCAGCTTTGGTTAAAGCTTCTACTTGTTTTGAAATAGTTTCACGTATTTCCTGGGCTTGCGCTGCGAATTCTTCTTGTAGGGATAGAGGAGGAATATATATTTTAATATTTGGAATACGAGTGATTCCAAGATCACGGTTAGCGATACCATGCGTTAATAACTGAGACTGCTCATAGCAGAAACGTGAATTTAGCATATTTTCAAGCCATAAAGGATTTACTTTAATCCTATCTAGTTTCAGTAAGGCAATATGAACCCATACAGCAATTTCTATATCAAAATCAATCACTTTTGCTAATCCAGTAGTTCCACCTTTTGTATAAAGAATATCACCAACCACTGGCTTACATTTTTTCCACTGCCTTTCTGCATCTTGTCTTGAAATAAATTTCAGATTTTCCCAAATTATTTCACCTGCTCGAACATTACGTGTCGAAAGAAAAGGGATTCCTTCATGAGAATATTTTGGGCTAACGTGAGGCCCATCTTGAACTGAGTTTACAACATCTCGAAGGGTACCATAACTCCATCCTTTAGGATTTGTTGAAGGATCTCCAAACATCTCCTGAAAAAAAGAGTATAAAAGTTGCTTTGCTTTCTCATTCGCTTGTTTTCGCAAACGACAAATTTCATCGACTTCCCGCAGAATAGCAACAATTCGTTTCTGTTCCGGTAATGGCGGCAACGGAATCGGAAGTTTAGAAAGTTCTTTACTATTGATGTTAGCCTGAGCAACTGATCTACTCATCTTATCAATATATCTGCGATAAGTTGGCGAGCGCATGAACAAGCCAACGTAGTCAGGATCTGCTATATCTTGCCTGATACGGAATCTAATTAAATAGGATGCGAAAACCCAGGGTTCTTGACAACTTTGATAAACAAAGCTTCGACCAACACTACCACTACGAGCTATGATAAGATCTCCGGGTTCAAGAATGTATTTAGATACATCCTGTGTTTTTTTAGATAAATACTTTGGATTTGCTAAATTTACACTACCATCATCATTGATATCAGATATTCTCAAGTATAAAAAACCCTCACCTTCTTGCTCTGCAGTTGCATTCAACCCATATTGGATTAAAGTAGAAAGTTCGCCTAATGTTATTATTTTCCAATTAGATGGTAATTGGTTGAAATAAATCATTTCTTCCCCTCTATCATTAAGAGCAAAGAGTTCAATTTAGATTGAATTTTATTCTCTAAATCTTGTAATTCAGAGATGATCTGTGCTGGAGGATCATATTTTTCAGTAATTAATGTAAGCGGTTTGTAGCGTCCAGCCGATAAATTGTAATTGTCGGCAGAAAGATCTTCTGTAGAAGATAACCAGTTTTTTGGCTCAGTTAACTCTTCAGTTTCCAGTCTTTCAAGAATCTTAACTTCAAAGGTGATAACGACAAACCAGAAGTGATAGCCAATACTGAATTTCCAAAATTCCAGTTTTTTATAATTAATGAGCTGCTGTTTCTGGATGTATAGAAGTGATTTATACCATAGATGAAGTAGAGCCTTAATCTTTTTGATTTTGTCATTAATTTCACGTTCTTCAGGCTCTTCAGATCGGATTAACTCAGTTTCAATAATAGGTTTGGCATAGGAGATTGATCGCCTTTTGGGTTCCATCGTTTGCCATTGCTTCCAAGTTTCCCCATCTACAAATGCAGGGGCAGATTCTTCAAATTGCAGTCGATATTTTAGTGTTAGATCCCACAGGTCATTTTCCTGCGGTTTGGGAGTTCGCTTGGCATCCAGCGTTTCTCCATCCTTCGCTACCTCATAAAACCAGACCTCATCGGTTTTACCACCCTTGTTAAACAGCAAAATCGAAGTTTTCACACCTGTATAAGGTTGAAATACACCTCCTGGTAATGAAATCACCCCTCTCAAAGTGTTTTCGGCAACTAGCTTTTCTCTCAAGGTTTTGTGTGCTTTGGTTGAGCCAAACAGCACCCCTTCTGGTACAATCACTGCTGCTCTACCACCGATCGCCAAAAGCTGCAAAATCAGTTCTATAAATAGGAGTTCGGTTTTGTTGGTTTTAAGATCCTGAAGGGTTTCACCGATGTCTGTTTTATCTAAACTGCCTGTAAATGGTGGGTTAGCCAAAATGACGCTAAAATCACCCACTTCACCAGATTGAATCTTTTGATTAAACGCACTGCCCAGCGTATTAGCGTAGTTAACCTTCGGCTTTTCAATACCATGCTGAATCAGGTTCATCCAGCCCAAACGCACCATCGTTTTGTCAAAATCGTAGCCATAGAGCGCGTTTTCTCGGAGATATTTATCCTGTTCTGGGGAAAGATTTTCACCCACCATATTGAAGGGTCTGCCTTCCAGGGTGTTTATGGGTGTGCCATCGCCCTCAAACACCAAATTTACTGGATATGTATGGGTCTTAAGAACGTGCTGATAAGCATTAACCAAAAATCCTGCTGTGCCACAGGCTGGGTCACAAATGCGATCATTCCATTGCGGATTTACCAGATCGCACATTGTCCGAATAATGTGGCGCGGAGTCCGAAATTGTCCATTTTTTCCAGCTTCAGCAATTTCACTCAACAAGTGTTCATAGATGTCGCCCTGTATGTCTTGATTGCGTGAGGGAATAAACAGCTTGTCTATAGTGTCGATCGCTCGCCGCAGCAATGCTGCATTGGGAATGAGAAAGACAGCATCGCTCATCCGCCCCTGACGCTTCTCATCCTTCTTGTGGTCTGTATCGTCCTCAGAAGTTTCAGATTCAGAGTTTTGCCCTTTTTGATTATCCGTATCCAACGATCGCAGCCAGTCAAACACCTCACCCCGAACCCGCTTCAGTAAAGCATCTCCTGATAGGTGCTTAAAATTGCTCCAGCGACACGCCTCTGGAATAACGAGGTCTTTCGGTTTCAAGTCCTCTAGCCGCTTGACAAATACCAGATAGGTAATTTGTTCGATCGCAGCTAACGGGTTAGCAATCCCACCAGACCAGAAATAATCCCACAGTTGACGAATTTCACGTTTTAGTTGCGGTGAAAGCACAGAGCCATACTCAAAATCAGCGACTAACTCATTAAGATTACTACCAAGTTGTCACCTGAGTCACGTAGCTTAACATTCCTACGCAACAAACTGATTGGAAAAGTTCAGAATTTCTTCCAGTTCTGTTTCTTCAAACAATTGATGCACTACTCCAACCCGGCTAAACGGTGGTTGCTCCAAATCGTCAACCGTTAACTTTGCTCTCCGCAATATAGCCGAGCGCATAGTTCTGAGAAAGTAAATTTGTTTAGCGGAAAAAGCGGGATGGGCAGCAATAAATTCCTCAAACGCCGCAGAAATTTCTTCTTCCCGACTGGTAATTTGAACCAGCCCTAGAATATGACGCAGGAAGTCTATGAGAGTAGCATCAGGGCGATCGTACACCTCTCTTAACACATCTTCAGTCACAAACAGATCTGCTTGATTTAGCGTATGGGCAAGAGATTCGATCTCTTTTTCACTCAAACTCTCACCCCTCATCAGTATTTGTATTGTGGGATGCTGCTCTGCTAGGGTTTTCACGTGAGCCTCAACCTGCTCTCGATAATTTTCAGCAAAGGCTCCTTCCCCACTAGGCCCATAAATCACCCAGCGACGAGTAGCAATCTGGTCGGGCAGATTTAGCTCAATCAAGTCTCGACGAGGACGCTGCCGAAACCGCATCAGGGGTGCAAAGGTTGTCTGCAAATCCAGAATGCGATCATAGGTCAGGTGATCCCAAAATTTAGCACTGGTCATCCAGGCAAGTTTTTCCCGTTGTGCCTGAACATCACGCAGGTTAGCAGGCAATAGCTTCAAGTCTTCGCTAATGGATTCCTGTTGCTTGTTGAGTGAATCAATTTGTCCGGCAAGGTGGGCAATCGCCAGCCGCTCTGTTTTCACTTCAAAGGTCATGACGGGCAAGTTAATATCGGGCAGAAACCGCAACAGAGGGGCTATTGCTGTACTCAAATGCTCAACTTTAGCTTCATTTAAAGACTTCCAAGCACCAGCCTTCGCCAATTCTGTTAACTCTTGCAAGTGCGGACGCACATTGATGTTATCGGTGGGTAGTTGCACCAACATTTGCTGAAGTTGAGTGATAGTGGCAGCGCTCGCCTTCCTTTGTTTCTGACTTCTCAGTAGAGCAAGTTTTTCTAGCCGCAATCGGAACAGTCGTACAGGTAGCGGTTCTGTTGGACTGGCAACTTCGCCTTCAGGGTTCATGTTGAAATAGGCAAAGTTATTCCAGAAATCAATAATTAGAAAATCTGTTTTCTTCTCACCCGTCTGCGAATCTGTCCACAATCGAGTCCCCCGCCCAATCATCTGCCAGAATTTCACCTGGCTGAAGACAGGCTTGGCAAACACCAGATTTTGAATCGCAGGCACATCAATTCCGGTATCTAGCATATCCACCGAAATCGCCACTCGCGGCATCGCCTTCCGCTTAAAATCATCTAGCGTCCGCTCAGCCCGCTCCATGTGACTGTCAATGACCTCAGCTAATCCCCGTTTCTGTAAGTCTGGATACAGGCGATTGAAGCTTTTCCAGATCTCGATCGCATGGCGATGGCTCATCGCGAAAATAATTGTTTTGGCAGGCAGCGTTCCCGTTGCGTCCTTACGGTATTTAGCCATAAACTCTTTGACCAGAACATCGTTCGTACCCGAATTCGTCACCCGCTTCTCCAGATCGCCTCCCTCAAAATTGAGTTCGCTCAGGTCGATCCCCTGTTCTTCTAGTTGCCGTTGAAGTTCTGGGAGCAATTGCCCCGCTTTAATGCCCTGAAGTTGAAAGGTAGTCTGTGCCTCTAATGCCCGGTAGTTGACTAAATACCCGTCCTCGACCGCTCTCGCATACGGATAGTAAAATGTTGGCAGTCCATCTGGACACTCAAACAGTTCAAAGGTGTTGTGGTCAATGTAATCGGTTGGGGTTGCCGTTAAGCCAAGCTGTAAGGCATCAAAGTGGTGAAACAACGCTCGGTAACGGTTGTAAATCGAACGATGACTTTCATCGGCAACGATCAGGTCATAGTATCCAGACGAAAGCTGCTGGTAAGCCTGCATCATACTGGGGTAAGTCGCCACATGAATACGAGCCGTGCTGTCTATTTCTCCGCCTTCAACTCGCGCTCTAGTTTCATCAGGAATATACTCTTTAAGATCACCTAATACCTGTCGTACCAACTCCCGACGATCTGCCAGAAATAGCACCCGCTGCACCCACTTGGCCCTCATTAACAAATCAATTAAGGCAATCACCGTCCGCGTTTTGCCTGTTCCAGTTGCCATCACTAGCAGAAACTTCCGTTGCCCTCGTTCCAATGCTTCGGTAACACGCTTCACCGCTTCAAGCTGATAGGGGCGATCAACGATTTTACGACTGGGGCTAAACTGATTTAGGTTTTCTCGGTACTGACTCTGAAAGGCGAGACGCGCCAAATCATCTTCTGTAAAAAAGCCACTGACCTCTCGTACTGGATACCGTTCTCGATCCCAAAAATATATCTTTTCACCATTGGCTAAGAAAATGAATGGTTCAAAATGATGAAATGCACGAATGTGATCGGCATAATCAGCAGCCTGTCGCTTTCCTGCTAAAGGATCACGACTCGTGCATTTTGCCTCTACAATTGCCAAAGGTTTACCATCTCGGCCCGACAGAACATAGTCAATATACTCACGATGTGCTTGGTAAACTCCTTGCCCTTCTTTAACCTTGTTAGATGGAGTGACAAGCAAAAATTCATCCAGCAGGTTCCGTCGCTGGTAGCTCCACCCAGCTTTTTCAAGCTGACCGTCTATTAAATTTTGACGAGTTTCAGCTTCAGAGGACATGGCTTATGAGTTTAATAGGTAAGCAAGCTGTACCAGAAATAATTACTGCATGATTGCTGTAAAAATTGTATATCATCTCCTTCTGCCAATACAGAGGGATGCTTCAAGCTCTAATGATGAGAGAGGCTATAAGATTCACAGCGCAGTGTAAAACTTTATTGTCTGAATTTTAACTCTTTTATCTATTCTACTTCTTAATTAATGTACAACTTTAATACTTTAATACTTCGGACACGTTTTAATGGGCAACGGAAGAATGGGGGTTTCGGAGTCCAAAATGCCAAACTTGCTAACGGTAGAATGAAGGTTTCAGCCGTTTCTCTAAAATAAGAAGTACGGGATGTGGGATCAAAGATTTGCATCAAACAAAACAAATCTTCCCACTGTGTACCCTCGATCAATAACTCCACAACAGCCTCAGATTGGATTTTGTAGTAGCGATGGCTTACGGTAGCAAAATCTGAAATACTTTGATTCTTATCTCACTCTATGGATTGCTGGCTGCGCTGGATGAATCAATTTCTTATGAAGATTTAACCGCCATTGACCGGCTGCTATACTCTCTACGTCGAGGTCGGATTCAATTAACCACTGAACTGTCTGCTGTGATGTAAGCCGGCACGGAAGGTAAAGAACTTACAGAACTCGACAATCAAGCAATCCTCTCCTAACCTGTGAAAATTTCACAACTTCATCACTGGCAACTCGCGTCACTGCCGACTTTTACCTTTGATTGGTGGCCAATGATAAGATACCCGTGCCGGCAAGTACAGCAACACCCGTGGAACCTAAACAACTAGACTTATTCGCAGACAAGACAATTCAGCCCTCTTCACTCCCACCCAAACCTCCGCAACTGGTGATGGGTGAAGAAGCGCTGATTGAGTGGAAATCCCGAATTTTCAATTACCAGCAGCAAGTCAGGGAAAAGGGCGCACCACAGCAAGGGATATTGTTCGACCTCAAACCGACACACTGCAACCCGGATGAAATTGACCCATTTAGCTAGCCGCCGGTGGCAATGTCTTTCTATCGGCTCCCCGTTTCTGATGCCGGCTATCCTTGCATTTATTTCATCATTGATGCGTTTACTTGAGCGTCAGTTTTCCGAGTTTGTAACATCTTAGTTTTCCCCGGAACTACCAACGCTAACCTCCGGCAATAATTTATGCTTGAGACCGGCTCAGGAATAGCAGCGACACTGCCGGCGCTGAGGAGTAATCGTTGCTTGGGTTGCTGCTGCCATCAAAGACATTCACAAACAAAGTGTTACAGCATATTGCATCCGAGTTTGAGTGTAAGTCGTGCTGGTTAAAGTAAAACTGCTGCATAACTAACAGTGGAGTTGAGAAGCACCATCATGAATCTTGCAAAAACTGGCTTGCCTGCTGTTCTCTTAATCGGGTTGTGCCTCAGTGCCTTGATAGTTCTGCCAACGCACTTAGCCGTTGCTCAAGAACGGCGCTTGGTGGAAGATGAAAATGGTGATTACTACATAGAAGGAGAACGCGGCCCCCTTCCCTACGAGTGGGAAGTGGTAGACCCTGATCCCAACGGGTTAAACTGCCGGCAAGCAGACCGCCACAGCGCTCAAGGTCAGGATTATTATAACTTCCCGGTGGGCAACACATTCAAGCAAGGAGAACTGATTCGCGGCCCTCTCATTGCTCTAGATGACCGAGGGCGGCCTTGGGTTTGGATCGGAACATCAATGAGCCGATACCACTGTTGGGTTAGGGCAAATAGTCAGTTCGTCCGTCCCGTAAGGCCGGTAAAACTTTAATGTCTTCACAGGAAAGACTGCTGAGACTTTAGGAAAGCAGCGCATCTGTTTTGTTTGATAGGAGGAGTTGACTTGCCGGCTAAACCCAATGAAAGCCTAAAACCATAGGTTTAAACAATCGCAATCGCTAAAAGAAGCGAAGGATAAATGGAACAAGCAACTTTTGCTGCCGGCTGTTTCTGGGGTGTTGAAAACACTTTTCGTCAAGTCAAGGGTGTTGCCTCCACGACAGCCGGTTATACGGGTGGTCATTTTCCCAATCCCTGCTATCTCGATGTCTGTGCCAGGATAACAGGTCACGCCGAAGCAGTCCGGGTAGAATATGACCCGACCTTGATTAGTTATGAGGAACTGTTAGAAGTTTTTTGGAATTGCCACGACCCTACTCAATTCAATCGGCAAGGGCCAGATCGCGGTGAACAATACAGGTCTGTCATCTTCTACCACAACCCCGAACAAGAAAGAATGGCGAGAACATCCAAGCAGAAGTTACAAATAGCCGGCAACTACGACAAGGATATCGTCACCGAGATCAAGCCGGCTGGTGAATTTTATGTAGCTGAAGAATATCACCAGCAGTATTTAGAGAAAAAGCGGCGAAAGTCTTGAAGTTAGCAACCAAGGAATTGAAACGCTGTTTTAGCCTTCCTGAAAAAGTCTGTCTCCAGCGATTTTCTCCTCTTAAAAGTGAGCAATCTCAACCAATGAATATAAATAATACTTTTATTCATAAACGATTGTAAATATCATAATTGCTCAATTGATTCAGCATTTGACCGGCAATCCAGCGTGTGAACACCGGCGGGATACACTGCGCGATTTCACTCTGGCTCATCCAAGGAACCCCCATCGCTTGACGATAAACGTCTAATCCTGCAAAGTGACCAGCCGGCCTAGCCAAAAGCCTTGTTTCCTCTGGCTTCCTGCCACACTTCTGAGCCTTTAAATTTGTGTGACACCGTGGCGGCGATAAAATAATAGGCCGGCATTCAAACAATCGATGGCCGTGCATAGGGATTCCAACGTTTAACCCACACAATGTTATCGGAAATTCCAGAGGCGCACCGACAACATTTTCAATACAGTAGGGCTTTCCTGAAGCTTTAAACCGGCTCCTTGTTGCCTGAATGAAGCAGGGATATTCTCTGCCGGCAACTGCCTTCAATATGCTGTGTTGCTGACAGGGTGGACTCGCGTGCAGAAAATCAAATTGATGTCCGTGTTTGTCAAAGTATTCCAGCGCATCTCCCTGGTAAAAAGTAAATGGATATCGGGGCTGAACGTGAAGATCAACCCCGATAATCTCAGTATCGAAACCGGCCTCAGAGAAGCCTTGAAAGTAGCCGGTAGCAGCACCACCGGCTCCACAAAAAAGGTCAAGAATTCTGATCATCTATTTAGGAAACTCTCTGACTTTTAGCCATTCAGGCCATTCTTCAATATTCCCTCCCTTGTGATCTTTAAGTTTCAATCGGTAAGGCACACCAGCCTCACCCTTGAAATAGAGCTGTCGGTTAATACAGTAGCCACCAAGTTGTTTCACAAATACGGGCACACCTGCAACCTTGCACTGCTCAACAACTGACCGAATCCAATCAACATGGCAGGGGCGTGCCTTACTTCCAGACTCCCCACCCACAATGACCCAATCAATGCCGGTTAAATTTAGTTTCACTTCCTCCAACAGTGGCTCACAGCTTAGAAATCGTAGGGCTGCCGGTGCTTCCCTTAAAAGTGGAATGCGTTCAACTGCTTTCTGGTTTCCAACGCTGACTCCGATCCACGCATTTTGCAGCGGCATTCTGCGTCGCAAATTTACTGCTGTTCCCAGTCGGTCAAACTTAACCCAGTCAACAAATTCCTGCTGATAGTCAAAGTACATCAGCATTTGGTGCGGGCGTTTAGTCAAGATTTGGAAGGTGTGATGTTCGCTACTAGAAAGCGCCATAATTCCAAGTATTTTATCAATCCAATTGAACGGGTTGTTCTCATGGAATAAATCACTCATGCTGCAAGTGAATATTTTCTGAGGTTGTTTCCAACTCAGAGGCTTTAACAATTGAGATTGTACGAATGTAGTTTTTCCCTTCCACTCCTTGACTTCTTGATACTGAGGAAACTGCTGCAATCGTGCAGACTTTGCCGCATCTGCCGCATAGCAATTAACACACTCTGGTGAGATTTTTGAGCATCCCACGATGGGATTCCAGGTTCTATCGGTCCATTCGATGTTAGTCATGTTGTTTGTCTCCTGTAGATAAAAAAATGAGCCGGGATTGCTCCCGACTCTGTGAAAATTAAGCTTTTGGCTTCAACAATTTGGCAGGTTTGGCTGCCGGCAGTTGTGCGGTTGCTTCATCTGGAGAAGCCAATGCTGCCTGACAAGAAGCCTGATTATCTTCCAAACGCGGATCGGTGCAGTAACCTAACCCCGCAATTTGTCCTTCGTAAATTTGCTTAGCTGCTTTGAGCGCAGCTTGCTCAAATTCATTTTCACCTGCCTTGCGATAGGTGGCTTGAACATAGAAATAAGCCCCATAACCACCTTCCGTCTGTACCATTTCAAAGCGGAAAATGTTACTGAAATAAATCTCAGCAGCTTTCTGAATCGCATAGTCATGAGCATCACCTTTCATCCCTTCAGAAACCCACTGATTGAAAGCTTCGCGCCCAAACACTTCAATCAATCCGTTCATCTTATCCTTGGATTGCCGGTGAATCAGAAATGTTGAAAGTTCAGAACATTTCTCATGAAAGTTAGTTTTCATTTCACCAGCAACGGGAATTCCCCAAATTTCCGTGAATGACTCATTGATGTAATGCGGTTCAAATGTCAAAATCTTGCTATCAACCCAGCAGAGTGCCATCTCCACATAATTGCCACGGGTAAACCCAGCTTTCTCGGCTTGAGAACAAGTCATCTTACTGGTTTCGCCGGTGACAAAACAACCCCATTCCTTAGAACAATTCGCTCGATAGCGTGCCGGAATTTCAGGAATGCGGAATGCAAACCCATCTTGCGTGATTACGTTCATGTTTCTATTTCTGTTTGCGGTTAATGTTTCAGATATGGACTGCGTCCACGCTTCGCTATCATCTGCGAATCAAAGTCTTGAAGCGAAAGCATTCAATCTATTTTACTCCAAGAAAACTGACAGACTTGGGGTAAAACAAACACTTTCTTCGTTCGCCACTTTCAGCTCTTTCCTCAGTCGAGAAAGATAGCGAGAGGATAGCAAGTTATCGCGTTTTGCTTCTAGAGTATCAATCTCCTCTCGAAGTTTTGCTATTTTGCTATTCAGTTCAGAAAGTTGTTCAGCATTCTTTTCTGCCAGTCGTTGAGTTTCATTGAGAATAGCCTGATTGATTCGCTCAAGTTTTGGTGTGGCTGAGAATTGCCGGCGAAACACCAGAACAATTTTAGTTTCAGCATCTCGGAAGACTGTCTTGTTAGATTTGCTAGGATTAGAGCAAATATCTAAGGCTTCAGAGATCGCTTCTGGCATAATTTCTTCAGCCTTAGAATGCCACTTTTCCATTTGCTTTCTGTAGATTGAAAGCTTTTTGAGTGCTTGGAATTGTTGCTGCTGTTGTATCATAGAAGAAGTTATCCTGTAGGTTGCCCGTTGGGGGAATGAACACACACATCCCCCAATTTTTACTTATTCGTCATCTATGGACTGCGTCCACGCTCCGCTATCAAACTCTTCAACATCAAAAGGTTCTGGAAGATGCTGAGTGAAATGCTTAGAACAATGAGCATTGATGAACCAATCGGGATCGGCTTCAATGGAATCAACCAATGATTTGAACCATTGCGTCAGGGCATATTTGACTTCGCTGGTTGGCATCCGGTCACAATCACAGAATTGCTTCTTTTGCAGAATTTCTATGATGGCTTCAGTGTCTAAAACACAGAATTTTTGTAGCCAGTTTGGAATTTCTTTGGTCTTGACTTTGAGTTGCATGGTAAAATTAGTAAGGTAAAAAAAGGTTGACCCGACATCACAAAGCGACAGCATGGATAGCAAAAGTAGCGCTATTCATGCTGTTTCTATTTCTGGATAGCGTTATTGTGCTATGCTTCTAGACTCTGCCTAGAAGTTGAAGGAAAATAGCACCGGCAGCAACGGTAGAAACTTTGCGACCAACGAGTTCTCCTTGCTTGCGAATAACATAGGAGTCTTCATCTTTTATGTATTCACACTCAGCCAAATTAGCTTTTGTGACTTCCTTAGCTAGTTCAGCAACGCGTGAATGAATGATTGAGATTTTCTTTTTCATTAGTTACCTCAGATTTGGATATGTTGTTTTGCTTCTCGATGTTGACGAGATATGTTCTTGAAAACATCTCTCACATCAGAGATTCTGAGATTAGTAAGATTGGTGCTGCCTACGCCTAACGTTTTCCACACACCAATAGAGTGGAAATAAAGGCAGAGATAATAACCGTAGTCAGGAAGAATGAGTGCTGGGCATTTCAAGCCGGTGTAATAGGGTTGAAACTCTTTGATAGGCTTGCCTTAATTTTCCAAACTTCCTTTATTTATCAGCCAGAAATCTGCTTCAGGGAAGTTGGTTTTAATCATCCAATCAAAGTGTGATGAATTTTGCATATCGCCTCACGGGAAAACCAAAACCCAGAGGCGATAGCGTCAGAACCAACTCAATTGACTAATTATTTTTAACCCGATCAAACTCAAACAGGCTTAGCTGCTGATACCGGCTTTGATACAAGCAGAAATCATGATTCAGCGGATTGATATTGACAACTGGAATGCCTCGCGCAGCAGCAGTTTGCACAGTCATTGCTGTCCCGCCAGATTGCTTGCCGGTATAAATTGAAAGACACAAATCTGAACGTTTTATCATCCAAAGATTTCTCGCTTGCATCACGCCTGGACTGTAATGCTCATAGAGAATGATTTGTTTAGGATTCGTCTTGAGAACTCTGGCATATCGATTGCGCTCTTTTAGTTTCCAAAGCTCATCTTGATTGCGACAGGGAATCACCGCTGTCCAGTCTAAATTCCTACGGATTAAACACTCTGCTGCTAGCAAATCTGTACCAAGCGCCATGCCTGAATAAAAGTGTTTAACACCTCGACTTAGCGCATAGTCAATCAATTTGTTGATTTCTTTCCGCCAGTTATCATCAATCCATCGGTGGCCGGTGAAGAATGCTTTCATGATTAATCCTCCAAGAATGTTTCAATCGCGTGTACAGCTTCTTGCAACTTATCCATTGCTTCTTGGGTGAGAAAATTATTCATGTCAACATCCATGAGAATTTCTTCAATTTCTGCTTTGAGGTTTTCCAGTCTTTCTGTCATTTCTTCAATTAGTTCAAGCATTGTTCTAGTCAGTAAATTTGGTAGGTGAGCAGTTTAGTGATTGACTTGCTCACCTCAGAAAATTAGTTAAAACTCTTCTGATTCGTCTGGGGAATATGCCGTTTCTTGCTCGATATCCTCTGCATATTCTGGTTCCCACCCATATTCGGGACAGGGAACACCGGCAACTTCAACCCCTTGTCTGATGTAATACATAAGCCTCGTGAAAAAACACCAAGCTCAATAAGCGATAGCATCCATGCCGATTAGAAAAGACTCTAGTTTTTCTTAGAGAACTTCCTAGGTTTTGTTAGGAAGTTCCTAGCTTTTGCTTAATCTTGAATCCAAAGCGAAAAAAGATCCTAGGTTTCTAGGATCTTCTCGACTTACCTAATTCTTTTCACAAACTCATTGACTTCGATTTCATCTTCACCATATTCGCTGATGCCGGTGATGCTGAATTTGTGAACGACTCGCTTTGTTATATAGCGATAAATCTGCTTAACTTCAAACTCGTCACAGAAAGTTGTCTGATAAACGCCTTTGTCTATTGGATCGCCATTCTGACAGACTGGCAATTCACAGCGAAATGGTTCCCAACCGTCGCTTCCACTCATACTGATTATGCCTTCGCTAAAGCTTAATCCTTTTAGCGTTGGATCAATATCAAATCTTTGACACCAATCGTTCTTAAACTTGGGGCTAAATTTCCAGAAGACTAAACTAAATCTTTCTGGACTGAGAATTTGCTCAACACTATGGATCTCTTTACAATTAAACTCGATGATATCGCCATCTTCGAGTTGATACTGCTGATCGCCATAGCCAAAGATACAACTTCCAAGATTTACTAACACCGCTGTGGGGCTGCCATACGCATGATCTCGATGTTTGCCAATTAAGCCGGTGCTAGAGATTCCATTGACTTTGCCGCCAAAAGTTAACAATCCAATTTCACAGCCTGGATACACTCTTTGACTAAACCGGCGAATTCGCTCATCGGAATAGCCTGCTTTAACATCACCATTCGCTAGATTGACTTCGTTAAATAACCAGAGTCTTTTTCTACCTCTGCCATAACGACTAACATCAGATGTCATTAGGCTGACTTTATCTCTACACCAATTTCTCAACTCTTCTAGATTGTTTCCGCTAACTTTACTAATCTTTCTCAACATAATTTTTCTCCAATTACTAACTAATTTCTTTTCTCGATAGGGAGCTAGATGTTGAGTCACAACAGAAAGCTCAAACTCTATTCGCGCTAGCGCTATCTATGAGTCACAGCGGAAAACCTGGCAGACTCGCTTGCGAGTGTGGCAGGTTTGTCTAGATGCCGGTGCAATAAAAAAAGCCCCAATCTCCTAAGAGACTGAGGCTTGATATTGACTTGGCTAAAACTAGAATGCCGGTTCGTCTGTTGGTGCCGGCGGAGACATGGTTTGTGAAGAAGAAACTGGAATGCTAGCTAATCCTTCAGCTTGATTTCGCTGCTTGTAATATTCACTTCGGATTTGAAGTAACTCAGATGTTGTGTACTCTAAGCTCTTGATTAGCTTTGTGAGTCCTTTCATATCCATGTCTTGAATCTCATGAGCGTTCCACTCTTCAGCGAACATTTCATAAGCTTCTAAACCTTTGACTTGATTATCAATCTTGTACTGTTGCCAAGCAAGAATTCGGACTGCGTCTTTGAGCTGAGAGAGTTGTTTATCAGATTTGGAAGGAATGCTAATCATAAGGAAAGGTTAAACTCATCACTTTCCTTATGCGATAGCATTCCTAGAGACTAACTCAAGCAATCCGGTGCTTTTGCTAACTTTGCAACAGCTTCAGCCGGCAATCCCCGAACTTTAATCTCAAGCGGAAAATGCCGAACTCGCTTAGATGGGCGTGGCTTCTCACCACTCTTATCGAAATATCCACCGGCTTTGATTACCCAGGCTTTGATTTTGTCGAACTCTGCCGGCGAATTCAAACCAATGTAAGTAATGAAACTCTCAAAGCCTGACTCTGTATCTGGTGTTATTTCCCAGTCAAACTGATTGCTGTAAGTACCTACAACGCTGACGCGCTCACTGAGTTCGACAACGAGATAATTGCCATGTGGGGAGGATTCTAGAATAGTGCCGATGACGCCTGCAAACGTGAGAGTGGTCTTCATAACAAAAGTTAAAAAACATCAATGTCGCTCGGCGATAGCCGTTATAATTGAGTCCTGTTTTTCGTGGTAGCCGGCATGACAGAACTTGCCCCTTTCTCTCATTTAACTATTCCCTATAAATCTCAACTCGACAATTGGCATAACCCCGGCGGTTCGTGTAATGTCACGTCGCTGGCAATGTGTCTGGAGTATCTGAAAGCTGAGCGGAAAATTAGATACTCAAATTTTGAGCAATTTGAAGATGAACTTTATCAATATGCACTGGATCATAGTTTAAGCCGGCATGATCCTCGTGACTTAGCAGAGATTGTTCGTGATTATGGGTGCTGTGATAACTTCAAAGACAATGCCAATATTGAGGAAGTGAAAGAATGGTTAGCCGGTGGAAATCCCTGCGTCACACATGGCTATTTCACCTCTTTTGGACACATTATTGTTTTGGTTGGTTATGATGCCTCCGGGTTCATTGTTCATGCTCCCTATGGAGAATGGTTTGCCACCGGCTACCGTACAGACTTAACAGGCGCTTATCTGCACTACTCATATCAATTAATCTGGGAAAAATGTATTCCCGATGGGGAGTTTTGGGTTCACTTTATTAACAAATAATGAACAGTCAGACTTACAAAATTCTTAGAAGCCGAATCTTGAATAACTGCTGGCTGGGGAAAGAGTTATTTTCAATTTCTGAGCAGATTAGCCGGTCAATTCAATCTCCTCTTGATTGGTTTCAGTCGCTGCCACCGATTCAATTTGTGAAGTCTCAGACTGATTCGGTTTTTTCCCCCATTCATCAAGTCATTGATTCAATTAAAGAAAGCTCTGACATTGTCACAAGCGCTGGACTCTTATTTCTTGAATCTAGCTACTCAATTAATAAAAGTTTTAATTCCCGAACCTATTCATTTCTAAGTTCGAGGGGCAGTGAAATTTTAGGGCAATTGAAAGGCAATAATCCATCTCTCTATACAGCGACACTGGAAGCTTACAATGAAAGGCTTAATCTTCCTGGGTTGAGCTATCAAGTTGAACAGATGGAATTTCAAATTCAATCCGTACAAAATTCAGGTCAAGAATTTTTGAACGAATATCAACAAAAAGCAACGAGCCGGTTAAACGAAATCAAATCAGAAGTTGAAGCCAGTCTTACAGCACTGACAGGCGAAGCTAAACTAAAAGCTCAGAGAATTCTATATCGGCTTAATTCAATTTTCAAAAAGATTCAATCTTGGGGCGGCACAAGCAGTGGCGGCAGCAATTCATCAACCGCACCTTACATTTTTAGCAGCCGGTTTAGTCGGGGAATCACTTCAATCAGAAGATATCCAGATATTCAGATGGCTTTAGCGCCCATTGCTGGAGGTGCAATTGCAACGCCATCGACTATCATTTCAGTGATTAAGTCTATCTCAGATTGGCTTTTGGGAAGTTTTTTGCTGAAAGCGGTGACGGGTTTTCAGCAAGTTTTACTACCGGCATTAACGAATACTGTTGCCTCAATTGTGGTGAAGTTTTTCAGCAGTTCTGGGGCAGAAGCTTGCCGATATTTAGCTGCCGGTGTGCTGAAACAAAATCTTGCCTTACTGCCAGCTATCTTCGCCACAACCGGCACCGCAGGCAGTGCCTGGGCATTCCTAACTGCTTATGCCCCCTACATCCTGATTGCCGCAATCATCATTATTGGTGCAATTAAGTTGAGCCGGTCAACAGAACTTGGGGAGTTTCTCTATATGTTCGGCATCAAGGCTGATGGCAGTAAAGATTTTGCGATGTCCAAGGTTGAGAATGAACCTGAAGCTGGAATTAGAGCGTTGCTCAATCAACTTGTTTTAGAAATGATCAATGAACGCGCCCAGCTTGGAGGAAGTTATCAAAAAGTTTATGCTTTCTCAGTCAATGAAAAAAATGAAGTTACTTTGGGAATTGATATGAGTAATTTTAATGTACCTATTCAACTTTCATCTGCCGAAGCGGATAGCTTGTTCAGAGGCTTTAATGTGAGTATTGAGAATTTTTGGGAATTTTAGAGAATGCCAATTAAGTTTACAAAAAGAATACTTGATGACCGACAAACAACTGGTCAGATTTCGACAATCACAGATTTATCAGTCTGGCTCTGCAAGGCTAAAAAATGGGCATCGGTTCCGCCAGTCGTTATTCGTAATGCTTTGTTATTTGGTCTTCATCCAAGCTTGAATTTTTGTATTGGCGAAATTCCCAAAACTGAAACGAATGCTAGAGCACTCGATCCTTTTAAACCCAGCAGCAGTGAAACTTACTTTCTAGACTTGGCCAGCAACAGCCGAACTCACGGGCGCTTCACATTCTGTCAGACGCCGGTGGGCAAGTTCTACTGTGGTGAAGATTGGAAGCGAATCATCTATGGATCAATTCTCCACACCGGCTGCAAAAAAATGGTTTACAAGCCGGTCAAATATGTTGTGGTTGATGACGAAAACCGCGACAGTGAAGGCAATCCACTGGATGATCCAACCAATAACCGGCACTGGCAAACCGGCGATTCCCATGCCAAAGCCAGCCGCAGTTTGATGATGCTTTTGGGATTGCCGCTTGACTTAGAGGGAAACGAAGTCGATCCACAGACACCCATTCAATTCAGAATGGCAGAGTGGAAGAAGTGGATTGGCAAAGGCACGATTGCTTATAACCCAGAACTTGATAACTCTGGGGTTGATTTGGTAATTCCGCACTCTTCACTCAAAGGCGTGAAACCGGCACTCGGCAACTACGAAGGCAAGCTATTGATGGGCTTGGTTTTTGAAGCTGAGGAACGACGGGCTAAGCCGGGTTGGATGCTATTTCAGTGGTTTGACTTTGCCACGCTGGAAGCCGATAACATTATCAGCCGGCTCAAAGAAAAGTGTGAGCGCCTCTCACGGGCTTACAACAGCATCACCGAACTCGCCGAAATCCTCAGAATTGACCAATCCATCGCTGAGGCGGAACTAGAAGAAGGCAGCGACAAACTCCAGTCTGAGGCTGAGTACGAAAACACGATGATGCGGATCATTCAGGCCGATCAGCGGGGGTTACTTCTCCTACACCCGTATGTCGTGCGCCGCGTCAAGGAACGCTTGCAAGCTCTATGGCTGAACCTGGGTAAGGCTGCCGGTGTTAGGTTTTTTTCCCTGATGGCACAGCCCGATGAAAGTTTGGCACATTATCACTCTGTCTTGCCGGATGGCAGAATTATCGGGCGGCGCGTGTTCTGTGCTCCAGACTTTGAACCGGGCGAGTACATCGTTTTTTGTAACCCCATGCGACACTGGGGCGATTGCCAGTTGTGGGAAAACCGACACGAAGGAATCTACACGAACTCGACCGGCATTATGGCTGCACCCCGGTTGTTGTTGCTTAACCTTGGGCGAGACACTGACGGGGATTTTGTACAGCTGATCAAGAGCAACGCTTACCCGAATATGCGGGAGGCGATCGCCAATTTTAGCCAGTCCCCCATCGTTGACAAGTTGCCCAAAGTCGCACTGACAGGAAATCTCCAACAGATTGCGATTCGCAGCATGAACGACTTAACCGGCGTGGTTGCCTCCCTGCTAGGCAGAGCTAGGGCTGCTGGTGCGGAACAAATCGTGTTGCTTATCCCACCGGGCGGAGAACAGAAAGAAGCCAGAGAAATGAAAATTATCGACTTCCTTTCACAGGAGTTGCAGATCGCCGTCGATAGCTTAAAGTCCGCCTATCCAAATAATGTGGCCGGTTTGGATGCCGTCAAGAAATTTTTGGATGAACTGGGTGCAGAATCTCCTTGGCTGAAAGACTTCAAAGACCCAGCCTGTTATCGTGACCGACCCTGTGCGGTTGATACGGGTGCCGGTGATACAATTTCTCGTCTCGTTCAGACAGTTAATACTTACTGGAAAGCACCAGACCTCAAGATTGAAAGCAGCCCGCGCACTTATGAAAATGTCCTGTTTGGCGACGTTCCACATTCAGCCGAACAGTTTGAATACGCTATGGATCACCGGACACGATACCGGGCTGACATGGCAAAAGCGATTGCTTGGAAAGATGAAAATGAGGGTGATACTCGGTTAATCAGAGAAGTTGCTGAAGCAACCAAAGCCAGCAGTCAAAGTATTCTTGAAACCCCCAAATCAGATGGCAGTTTTTATGGCCCGCTCAGTTGGGTTAGTGCTTATTGGAAAGCCGCACATCAAGCAGAAACGGGTGATGCCGGTTTGGTATTTATGATTTTTGGTAATGAAGTAATTGCTTATCTCAAAGAGATGAAACCGCAAGAAGCTAAGGTTATTGTTTGCTATGGATGTCAATATTCCCAATGGTCGCCACAGGGGTGGTATTGGTCTGGGCAGGAAGTACAGACACGCGCTTATCTCAATACCAGCCGACAAAAACTTGCAATCGAGATGAAATTGGAATCAGCGAAGCGGTTAATGGGATTTCATCATCTTGGTTTAGTTGGTGAGAAATCCGTTCCTTACTTAAAAGCCGGTGAAACCCGTACGATGAAAATTTACTCGACTAGAGCTAAAAATAGCCAAACAACTGAAGTGACTCTGTTCGACCCCACCCTAACTCAAGAAGAAATTAACAATTTTCTAAATTTCAGATAATAATGAAATTGTAGCTTTGCTTTTCTTTTTATGAGTCAGTCTCTTTTCGAGTATCTTGAACAATCTACCGGCTACACACAGCCCGTTGTTTCTAGCATCCTTAATGGATTTTCCAACTTTGTCGAACTTTCCCTCCGTCAGGGTTCAGAAGTCAGGGTAGAGAATTTCGGCAGTTTCGCCTACAAAGATATCCCTGAACGTCAGGCGAGAAACCCACGCACGGGTGAACCCGTTATCGTTCCGCCCAAGCGCAAGCCAACATTTAAGTTTTCTAAGAACTTTGCCCAGAAAATCGTTAACAGTTTTGAGGAATCACCACCCCAAAACGATGAGCCGGTTACTTCTTTAGAGGCGCAGTCGCCAGCTACCCCGCCTCCAATTCCAGCAAATCTGATAGCGCAGTCTAAACCAACGTGGTTTATGGGCAAACCAGATGGAACAATCAATCAAATCTCTGAATCTGAGATGACTGCGGTGAGTCCAGATACGCCTATCTGGAGCGAAAAGACCGGCTGGAAACTTGCCAGAGACATTCCTGAATTCAAATTCTAAGAGCCTAAATAGCTCAAACAAAAGGATGGGATTGCTGCTAACCCCATCCTTATTTTTTTGCAACCGGCTACGGACTAGATTTGAAGTAATTACTTACCTAAGTTTGAACTAACAAGGCTCTCGCGTAAACCGTTTCCCCGTCTTCACCCGTTCCAATAATAAACAAGCCGGTGTAAGGGTCGTTATTGCCGGTCGCGTCCGCTTTATCAGAAACGTAGCAAACTCTAGCATCTGGCAGCAGTTTAAAGGCAGCGTAAAGCTGAATATAGTATTCAACGGCTTCTGCCGGCACCTCCAGGTCTTCCATCTTTCTGCTGCTATCGCGGACTGCACCCGCAACCGATTGCAGTTCTAATAAGCTGTTGGCAACGATAGGTTTGAAGACCTCATCCAGAGTTTTAGTTTGTACAGTCCTTTCAGGAGCTACATACTTATCGATCCCTTTTGCTTTGGCTCTCATTGATTTGTCAAAGCTTAGAATCTTTGCCTCATCTACTAGCCCTTTAGTTCGCTTAATTTCTAAGGGGGTATCCGACTCGCTCTCTGCCCAATAATTGAAGTCCTTGACCGCTTCTCGCAGAATTTTTGCGACGGTTGCTGCTGTTGCCATATTCAACCTCGAAATGATTTTTTGTAGTTTATCATGTCTAAAAAAAATCCCTCTACCATGAGAGGGATCTTGCACAAGGTCATTACAATTTTAAGCCCATTTTCCCGCCACTATCTTAATAACTCCATCCGCTTCAACTTGAGATTCAATTTCAAATCCCTGAGCCGCTAGTGCGGCAATCGTATTCTCTCGTGCATATCGAGGTAATAGTTCCTGCATGAACTTTTGAGCAGTCCGCTTACTTCCATCCCGTGTTAAGAATTCAAACTCTCCTGAATCAGTCAATTTGAAGCCAAAATCATATCCTCCCTGATAGTTTTGTTTTCTCCTAATAACAAATTCTGCTATCTTGCTATTCCCAAACGGATCATGGATAGCGCTATTGGTTTCGAGATATGCGCCGGCCAGAATCCCATCGAGTCCAGACTCAATCATGTCATTCAAAACTTTCTCCAGTACGGTTGCATTCTTGATTTGAGTTTTGATGTGAGTTAGATGACTCATTTTTCTTCTCCACTAGATGAGTTCTTTTCCTCGAAGTTATTTTCAATGGACTGCGTCCACGCTATGGACTGCGTCCACGCTTCGCTATCGCTATCAGATTCACTTTCAACCTCTTGCCAGTTATCAGGATTTCCCTGAATCATTCGCCACGCCATGTCCTCAGCCTCCTCTGCTGAGTAACCTTCGCTTGTATATTGTTCAACCAGTTCATAAAGATTGAGCTTTGTCATTTAACTTCCTCATTACTTCATCAACAGCAGCGTTAAATGCCTCATCAGTTGGTTCATTCAAAGCACCAATAAGACACAGCCACCTCAGTTGAATTTCGCGTCCACCCCGGCAGATTTTCTGGTTATCAACACTATGACAAAGATGCTGACCCTGCCCGAATAGATTGGCCAGAAAATGTTGATATCTTTCTGGTAACAGTTCTATTGGGTTTCTGCCGGCAAACGGACAGGTACGGCAGGGCTTTGGCTGGACAGGATAAGTCCGCAAATCAGTCGGGTTTAGAGTCATTTAATTTGTCACCAATTAATTTCTGGATTGATTGCTGCCATTGCCGGTGATTCGCTAATTCGATTAAGTCCTCAGCAGTGGTTGAGCGCTGCAACAGTCGAATCCAAGGTTTCTTTGAATTCATAGCGCCTCTTTCACCCTCCTTAACTTCCTTCTCTGCCAGCATAAAAGCCCCAGAACCAAATCGTTCTTTAGCTAACTCCTTAAGCTGTTCAAGCTTCAATTTTTTCATCTGTGTCATTGTCCAGTCTGTCTTTGATCAGGGATTGTGCAATTTCCATTTTTTCTGTTTCTGGCAGGTCACTAAACAGATAAAAGCTTAGTCCATCCATGAAAGCATCTAATTCTTGAGGTGAAAGAGATTTGGAGTTATTTACATTTGATTCCATAATTCCTCAGACCCCGTATTTTCAATGTCTGGCTGATTGTACTGCGGCAAAAACTCTTGTGATTGCACTTCACCAATTGCCACCTCAAGCCCTTCTGTTACTGCTGTACAATTCGGGCCGGTGGCGATAACTTTCTCGGTGACAATCCCATCTGCGTTAATCGTGAATTCGATTCTGTAATATTTCATGGGTTTATTCCAGTATTGGGGCAATGTACAGGCTGGGCCGTCGTCGATAACACGTTCTATGACCTTGCTATCAAACTTTCCATTCTCAATCGTGAATTCGATTTTGTAGTATCTCATCCCACTTAATCAAAACTCTCTGTCTTTTAGTCTCAGCTTTAAAGAAATTTAAAAAATCTGAGAAACTTTCAAATCCATCGTCTTTCGCAAACTTTGTTTTCTCTTCTAAACTGTCAATTAGGTTGCCGTCAACAGTTAGAGAAGAACCGAGAATTTCAATCGGCAACACTTCAGTGCAAATTGCTTCCCCTAAAAACTCACGTTCTGGAGTGCGAGATTTCCACCAAAGATATAAAGTATCTCCCGGTTTAATCGGGTATTTCCGCAACTCTCGGATTGTCTGTAATTTTTCACCTGACAGGATTTTGTCTTTGAAGACTGAAAAGCTAATTAATGGCATATTCTTAGATTGGGAGAAATCCCATAGCGATAGCGAAGCGTGGACGCAGTCCATAGCGTGGACGCAGTCCATAAGTGTGATAAAGCGTTTCTGCGGCTAACCAGCCGGCCTCAAAGCTAACTGTGTAAGATGTGGGCATATCTTCTCCCCATCTGTAATGCTCATATCCTTCTACAAACTCAAAGATGTCTAGGTTCTGGTTCTGTTTGTTGGCGAATTGTCTCAACATATTCCCTATCCAATTTAAAGAACTCAACCAGGAAATCTATTAAGAAGTCGTAATCACTGCCTCGAATTTCAATCCGGTCATTTTCAATTTTCGATAACAGGATGTAATCAATGATTTTCAATTCAGCCGCTAACTCTCTTTGAGAGAGTCCCAAATTACGCCGGCCTATCCAAATCAATCTTCCCAAAGTTATTTTGCAACACTGCATGATGAATTAAGGCGGAAGCGACCCGCCATTACGCTAACTTGGCTTATCTTTCACTTGGCAGCAATGGACTGCGTCCACGCTTCGCTATCAAAACAGAATTTTCTAAATAAAATTTGATGACTGGCAAGGGGAAATCAGTAAATTCAATCTGCTGGGTAATAGGTGGCTTGACTCCCAAAACAGGTGTATCTTCCCAGCACGTTAGAATGGCGTTATTTCCTGGGCTAGGTTTGATGAACTCATGGCTGTCACCAACCGCTAATATCCAAAGTTGAAAGTCTTTCAATCTTGGATTCTTTAATGCCTTGATTTGGTGAGAAGCAATCGCATCAATCAACCAATAACATTCAGCATTTTCTGCTAGGAATTTAAGGCCATCTGTATAGCTCAATCCCAAGATGTGCTTGAAGTAATTGTTTGTGCCATTGAATTGCGGCAATGCGGCTTCGAGTTTTTCTGCTTCCAGCATGATTTTCATGGATTATCACAACATCAAAATCTGGAAGCGATAGCATTACTCCTCATCCTCTTCATCTTCGCTTTCATCATTTTCTGGGGGAGTAATCCACTCATAACCAGGCATATAGTCAATTAGTTCTTGCATAGACATCTTCTTAGGTTCAGTCGGTTCAGTCATTGTCCTAATCTTCAACAACATCAAAACCGGCAAGCGAAAGCATTAATTCAATCGACTTCCAAAGACCTAAGCTTGCAATTTTGAATCTCTATTTCTTGGAAACTGGAAGATTTAGCACCGCTTCTCACTGCCCACGCTTTGAGTGCTTCAATCTGAGGTTGGGCAATTCGAGCTAGAGGAATGCACCCGGCAATGGCATCTAGCAAATCGCCCTGAGTAAATTCTTCTTGCCGGCTGAATCCCTGGTGCATGGCCTCATAGATAACTTGCTCAATTTCAGCCCCAGAGAAGTCTTTAGAACGTGCAGCGAGTAACGGCAAATCAAATTCTTGTAGCCGGTTTGGACGTAACCGGGATAGGTGCACTTGAAAGATTTGTGAGCGCTCTTGTTCAGTGGGTAATCCAATCCAAAAAATCTCATCCAGCCGGCCTTTACGGAGAAATTCTGCCGGCAGCACTTCAACATTGTTGGCAGTCAAGACTATAAACACCGGCTCAACTTTTTCCTGCATCCAAGTAATCAAGCTGCCAAATACACGCCGCGATGTACCGGAATCACCATCGCTGCCACTGGTAATATTTCCAAACGCCTTGTCAGCTTCATCTATCCACAGCACGCAGGGAGCGATTGCTTCGGCTAACTTAATCACCTGCCTGATCCGCGATTCAGACTCACCCACAATCCCACCGAACAGCCGACCAACATCCAGGCGCAGCAGCGGCAGTTTCCATTGGGCCGCGATGGTTTTGGCACTCAGACTTTTGCCGGTGCCTTGAATCCCTGCCAGCAAGACGCCCTTGGGTGCCGGCAAACCATAGGCACGGGCGGCGTTGCTGAAACTATGTGCCCGCACTTGAACCCACTGCTTGAGGTTTTCCAATCCTCCAACGGATTCTAAGCCGGCAGCGGCAGGGATAAATTCTAAGATGCCGGTTTCTCGGATGGTTTGCCGTTTCTCATCGATGACAGCATCCAATGCCCTCGAATCAACTTTCCCAGATTGGGCAAGACACTTCGCCAGCACACGGGCGATGCGACACCGGCTCAATCCCTGGCAGGCTTTTACTAACTGCTCTCGCCCCTCATCCGAGAGCTTGAGTTTCTTGCCTACCAGTTCATCGATGAGTTTAGAAATCTCTCTCGGTGCCGGCAGGGAGAAGTCCACAATTGTTGTTTCTTCCCGCAGTTCCACCGGCAGGCGCAGTTGATCTGACAGGAGCACCAACGTCCGCCGATCCCGCGCCATTTCCCGCGCCAGATTCTTGATCTCCCTCACCAACGGTAATTGAGCCGGTGTTGTCTGGCCATTTCCATTGGGAGATATTAAAGTTGCCAAATCTTTTAGAACAAACAGTGCCGGTTGTTCTCCTGGCGCTTTCCCCACACGGGCCAAAGCATTCATCGGATTGCCTTTGTCGGCACCGTCTTTGTCACCCCAACCTCTGGCAAAATCCCAGAAATAAATCTGCGACTTCCTCGCCCCGGCGACGGCTAACAATTCTTCCTCTGCGATTTCTTCCTCTGGCGTCACAACGTAGAGCAACGGATATCGAGCCGCCAGCATCAATTCCAATTCTGATTTATTCCGGGCTACCTGATAAAGCCCTTTCTTTTCTGTCATGATTACAACCCTGATTCTCATTCCCCATAGCAACTCTCTCGCTCTGCTATGGGGATAACATCTTTGTTATTTGCTATTTGCTACGACAGCCTTGCCGTTTTTTTTGGAAAGCTGAGATTGCAGCTCAGAAATCAAAGCATCCTTTTCCGCAATCAAAGCATCCACGTCTACATCCACCTCTAGCGCTGAGGTTGATTTTGTTATGGCTTGTAGGCGAGTAATGCTTTCGTTGGCTTCCTTCAGTTGAGTTTGTAAAGTGGTAATTTGAGATTCTAAAACCTGCTTTTCACCAACAGCCGCTTGCAACGATTGAATCTGAGAATGCAAGCTGGAAATTTCCCGTTCTCGTGCCTCAACTTGACCATTCAAACGGGAGATTTCCCCATGACGCTCTCGCTCTCTGGCTTCTAAATCAGCCACCTCTGCTAAGCGCTTCTCCGCCTCAGATAGTTGGCCGGCTAAATCATTTCTCTCTTGATACAGCGAATCCAACTGTTTGCGGAATTCCTCAGCCTCAGCCAACTGCTGTTTATTCAGATTCATGTAGGCTTCCCGCAG
This sequence comes from Microcoleus vaginatus WJT46-NPBG5, assembly GCA_019359355.1. Classification (GTDB taxonomy): domain Bacteria; phylum Cyanobacteriota; class Cyanobacteriia; order Cyanobacteriales; family Oscillatoriaceae; genus FACHB-68. Next base: position 198,845 of record JAHHHM010000008.1, read on the forward strand.
TTCGTTACGCTGGCGTTCGTATTCTGATTTGTAAAAATTTAACTCAAGCTGCAACTGTGGGAAATCTTTAAGCTGCTGGCGCATCAAATCGTTCTCAGCCGCCAGGATTTTCATCCGATCCCCACTGACTGATGTATCCGCTTTTTGGTAAGCCAGCTTGTAGCCGGCAACTGCCATTTGCTTCATGGCATTTAAGTAATCTTCAGGGATGTCAGTTTCATCCAACAATCCATCATCCGTCGCCTCAAGGATCGCTGAAACTAAATCTTTCTCGCCTCTGCCTTGCTTGAGGGCGGCTAGGTTCTCAGACCGCCATTCTTTCAGCAATTGGCAAATTGTATCTGCACTGCCTCCAATGCCATAGATATGCTTCAGCGCCGCCTGCACTGAGCGCGTTACGATGCCGAGCCGGTTTTTTTGCAGCACCGCACAAGCCACATCCACCATTTCACGGTTAATTGTGGTGTACTGGCGAGACCCGTCTATCTCAAATCCTTGCAGGTCAAGGGTTGTAAATGCTGTTGGTAGTTTTGCCATTGTTGCTTGGTAATCTACTTGCCACCTGTAGTTACCAAATTACCATGTTTACCACTTTTGGAAAATACGCAAATGCAAACTTTTATTAAGTATTCTCAATCCTATCGGCAATTGCTCGAAGCACTTGAGCCAAATCATTCATAGGAATCCCTTGAATTTGCTGGATCAGCCGCTGTAGAGAAGTTGGCTGCCTGGTGCCGGCAAGAAATTCCCTAAACTCAGAGAGCGTCTCCCCCCTCAATGCTGCGATTCGCTCAAAGCTTTGCACATCTGGCACGACCTCTAAGTTTTCCCAAGCTTTGATTGTCGGGTGTGACACGCCGAGAATCTTGGCGAAGGATCTATAAGAACGATTGCCTCTAAGCTCCGTTACTACTTGAGCGAATCTTTGTCGAGCTTCTGAATCCACTGAGCGAACAACCATAGTAGATGCACAGTTAATTTACAAAACTTTGTGAAATTAGTAGTTTCCACAAGTGGTAAATAAAATAATATGGAAACCTAGTTGCCAGTCATGGAAATTGGAAATGGAAGAGCCAAGAACCAAAAGAACTTTGACGCTACCAGAATCTCTCGATAAACAGTTAAGGCTTGAAGCGGCAAGTAAAAGAATTTCAGTTGGAAAAATTGTTGAAGAAGCGGTTGCCGCTCACTTTCAAAGAGTTCCCCAAGAAAAAGAAGAACCGCAAATATTGAAGGGGATCGCATCTTAGCACGGTGAGCAAAAACCTACTACTGAAGTCAAGGATTTTTCTCAGATCAGCCATGAGCGGATTAACTGTTCACTCACCTAACGACCTGCCCAATGGACTGCGGCCAGGTTTGGCTCACGGATGGTGCTTAGCCTGCCGCGACCGCACCGGCACTCGCAAGTTCCGTCAATTAATCAACGGCATCTGTGCGGAATGTCAACGCAAGGCAGGGATCTTGCCGGTTGAAACGCCACTAGAGGAACCTCGTCCCCAGCCCTCTAAACCCCAGCCCTCTCAGTGTTCTAAACCCCTCAACAGCACAGAAGAGAAACGGCTACTTGAGGAACAGCAGCTTACCTGTGCGCTTCCACAAGTTCACGTTGGCCACCAGTGGATCAGTGAGATGGCTGCACTCCTGGGCTGGACAAAAGAACGTACCCGCACAGTTGGCAGACGGCTAAGGAGGAAAGGAATCATCATCCCTCCGGTAAACCCCTCTGACTTCATATTGCAAGCACTACAGAAATCTCACAAACCCCTATCCGCCTCTCAGCTAGCTGAGGTTTTGCCCTTTGATGCAGCTGGGATAACCCAACCCTTGACCAAGCTGGAACAAGCGGGACAAGTTGCAGTTATCCGCAGAGTTGGATTCCCCAACTTGTACTTTGCTCATCAAAACCATGATGCACACACCAAAGCCTAAGCAGCATTACCGCTTATCGCTGGATCAGGCGATTCGAGATTATGAAGATGGCATCATCACAGCCACTGGACTCGTTTTTTACGCAGTCGGGATTTATCGAAAACCTGGTCAAAAACTGAGAGTTCGAGACATTGAGCGCTTCTGCAAAGAGATCGGAATTAACCGTGCCACCTTCTACCGAGCAATCAGCAAACTCAAGCTTAAGGGGCGCTTGGAATGGGAAACAATTGCCGGTCTTGACTTGTGGATTCCCACGTCAAATGTGGTCGAAATCCAGTCAGGACAAGAAGTTTCGCCAACCTGCGAAAGTTTGTCGCCACCTTGCGAAATCCAGTCGCCAACCTGCGAAAGTTCGTCGCCATATTGCGAAACCCAGTCGCCAACCGGCAACAAAGAAACCCCAAAACTCCTGCCAGCAAAAGCTTCCAGCGACCTCTCAAATATCTTTCAATCTTCTTATCAAATATTTTTCAACTCTCTCTCAGAAAGCGAGAGAGAGAGTTTTGAAAACTTCTGCCGAACTGAAGTTGCCGGTCTACCTCGACCTGTTGTGAGCCTTCAGGATTATCTCGCCGCCGGCGACGCATCAGGCCAGCCTAGATACCTAGATTTTTATCGGCGGTTCACCGGCACCGCAGCGGCTGCCCAAATCCGAACCCAACAAGCCGCCGACGAACTGACCGAGGAACTCTACCAGCAGTTTGACCAAGAGTTTCGCGCAATGGATTGCGAGTACATCGACTTCGTCAAAGATTGCGCCCCAGGCAGCCTAGAGCGGGATATCAGGGTGAAATTTCTACAGGAATGGGATCGAAGAAATAATGCTGTGTCCGTATTGTAAAGACGAGGGTGGTGGGCATCTACCGTGCATCCAAACGCTGCTACCGGCCCCCCATCGGCTCGATAGAGTTTTAGTTCGCACCGGCCAATGGGAATGTGACTGCTGCGGATTCACCAAACCCATCTATGCCAAGCAGCCGGTTAATTCTCTTTCAGACAACGTGATTAGTGTGAGTTGCCATTGCTGCAACGACACCGGCGCGATTCACCATCAATTCATCCAAGCTTCGATCATGTCGGATTACCTCAGCATCGACCCGCCCGTTCCCTGCCGCCGGTGTAATGCCGGACTCAAAGTTCAAGGCTGGGATATCGCTACCAAAGCCGACTGTGAACAAATCCACCGCGCTCAACTATCCAAAGTGAAATTTTCCCCCTCCCCACCCGATCAAGAGGATATCGCCGTTGTCATTCGCTCTGCCATCAAATCGATATGAACTATGGAACTTGCAGCCGGTGTCAATCTCCGATAGAAATCCCCGGACTCGATGCTTACAAATGCTCGTTGTGTGGATGGACTAGATATGGATGTAAACCAACAATCAAGGCGCGAGAGAGACAGAACTCTTCTAGAGTGTCAGGCGCTCCTACTCAAAATTTCCAAACATCGCTATTCGCTCAAGCTTCTGATTAATGCCAAAAAAGCTTTAGAAATCATTGCTGATTACAAAAGGAGAAGATAATGTTTATTGACAAGAAGCAAGCCGGAGAAATTCTTTCAAAGAGTTCAAGAACTCTAAATCGATATCGTAGTCGTGGGATTCTCATTGAAGGCATTCACTGTGCTTATGTAGGCAACGAGTGGCTTTACAACGAAGAATTACTTAAGGATTTGATTACCTGCGGCATGAATCCCAATCATCCTGACCATCAGAGAGCAATCGCTTACTACCAATCCCAGAAACTCGGTAATCAACTTAAGGGGCGTCAGAAAAAATATCAGGCAACTTAGTTTTGCTAACACTGCCAGCATAATGTTGATAAAGAGTCCTCACGTTATGACCCGTCAGTTCAGCTACATTCACCGGGTTCATCCCTTTTTCAAGTGCATGGGAAACCAAAGTGTGTCGGGTTGTGTAAGGTTTTCTATAAGGAATCCCCAGGCTGTTTAGCACAGGTTTCCACGCCCGGTTGCGGAAATTATGGTCATCAATTGCTCCTCCCTGCGGAGCTGGAAAAACTAAATCTTCCATACTAAACTGCTCTCTAACCCTCGCAACCGACTGACGAGCTAAAAGCATCTCTTGAAGATGAGAAGTAAGCGGAAGATAGCGATCACTTCCCGTTTTAGTTTCCTTTCGCCGGCCTCGACTCACACTTTCTCCAATCCAGGCAACTGAGCAGTCATCATTAAGGTGTTTCCATTGCAAACCAATTGCTTCGCCGGTTCGAGTGCCGGTGCCAAATAAAAACTCTACAAAATCAGCATAATGGGGGAATTGCTCACGAAAAGCAATGATAATTTTCTGAATTTCACCTTTAGTGAAAGGTTTAGGTTTTTGCTTCACCGGCACCCGAACTTTGATATCTGCCCAAGGATTCTCTACAACTAGCTTCTTTTTAATGCCCCAATTCCAGCAAGCTTTGAGCAACGCAATTCGTTCCCGCAGGGTAATAGGAGCTATCACAGTTGCTAAATTTTCCTTAAACTTCTCAGCCTCAGTTTCAGAAATAATAATGGCTGGTTTGTTGGCAAAAAACTCTCGCAGTTTTGTTAAAAGCCCTTTGTATTTTTCCAACGTCCGGTCATAGACTTGTTTTGACCTAGACTCCATAAATCGCTCAAATAGCGCGGCAACAGAAATCTGATTTTGACGCTCTGGCTTGTACTTAGCTAGAGAAGGATCAAAGTTCCCTGTCGCTAAATCGCCCTGTATCACCTTGGCCTTCCCCTCAGCCACAATGCGGTTGAGAGGCGTGTCAGCCAGCCCACAGTAAAGAAAATAGCGCTTGCCTACGTAAGACCACGTCAGTCGCAGAACGCCCTTGAAACTTTGAACGGTAACCGTTCCTTTACGATTCTGTTGCCCAGCCATGCCTCAAACCCTTGAAAGCTCGTATCTCAAATTTATCTCAGTAGATGGCTGAAACTGGCATTCTTTGTCATAGTTCAAGGGTGCAGCTAGCTAGCAATCGCAACCATTGAAAAAGCCTAGATTCCTTTCCCTGACGGCTTTCTAGATAATGGACACAACTGGACTCGAACCAGTGACCCCTACGATGTCAACGTAGTGCTCTAACCAACTGAGCTATGCGTCCCAACGGTTCATAACCATAACATACCCCCTGACACCGGCGCAATACTTTACAACTTATTTTTTTTGACTTCACGCTTCCACCACCGGCGACATCCGCCAAATCTTAATTGTCTTATCCTCACTGCCACTCACAAGCGTTTGACCGTCTGGACTAAAGGCGACCGAATTGACTGAATAAGATTCCCCAGAAAGCGTGTGCAACAGCTTGCCGGTGGGCAAATGCCATATCTTAATCGTTTTATCCCGACTACCACTAGCGAGGATCTGGGCACGAGAACTCATCGCTAGAGTATTCACCCAGTTTGAATGACCGGCAAGGGTGCGGAGGGGTGTTTGTTGCAGTTGCCCACCATTTCCTAGCTGCCACAATTTGATCGTCTTGTCCTCGCTACCACTGGCAAGGGTGAGGGAACGAGGACTAATGGCAATGGAACTCACGGGATCTGTATGACCGGCTAACGTGTGCAGCAGTTGCCCATTCGCCAAATTCCATAAGTTAAGGGTTCTATCCCAGCTCCCACTCGCAAGAATCTTCCCGTCTGGACTAAAGGCGATCGCTCTCACGCCGTCAGAATGTCCCGCCAGGGTGTAGATCAGCTTTCCAGTCGCCAGATGCAAAACTTTAATCGTTTTATCCCAACTCCCACTCGCCAGCGTCTTGCCATCCGGACTGAACGCCACCGACAGCACCCAATCTGAATGACCGGCAAGGGTACATAACAGTTTGCCGGTATAAAGCTGCCACAGTTTAATCGTTCTATCTAAACTACCACTGGCGATCGTCTGCCCATCTGGACTAAAGCAAACCGAGGTAACATCATCTGAATGACCCGTGAACGTCCCCAGATGCTCGCCGGTTGCCAGCTTCCACACTTGAATCGTTTTGTCAGAACTGCCACTAACAAGAATCTCACCATCTGGACTAATGGCAACCGAATTAACAAAGCGAGAGTGTCCCGTGAGAATTTGAACCCGTTTCCACGTCGTCGGTGCGTTGAACGGAAGGAAGCTATCTGCTGTACTGGTAATCAGCGGTTTCGATGCCGGCCTAACGTTAAGGGGTGGAGTTGGTGGCATTTGAATGCCTCTCCCCGGCACGTTCGCCGGCACAGGTGGTGAAGTTGCCGGTTTCAAGGGTTCTGCTTTCAAATCTCTCAATACGTCTGATGCTGACTGATAGCGATCATTCACCCACTCTTTCAGCATTTTGTCTAAAACTTGCGCGAGTTGAGCGCTGACATCTTTGCCTTTTTGCCTGAGCACGGAACGCCACACCCACCGGCCTGTCATTGGGTCAAACAGTTCTTCTAGCGCCGTATGAGTTAGTAGATGAATGCAAGTCACGCCTAAACTGTAAAGGTCGCTGGCTGGATAAGCTTTGCCGCTGCGAAGCTGTTCAATGGGTGCATAACCTTCTGTGCCGGCTCGTGTTCCCGTCCCAGCAAAACCCGTACTGGTTAACTGTTTGGAGATGCCAAAATCAATCACCACCAGCTGCCCATCTCTGCGGCGTCTGATAATATTCATCGGCTTAATGTCGCGGTGGATGATTTGGTTTTCATGGACAAACTGCAACACCGGCAGCAAATCATTTAACAGCAGCCGGATCTGTTCTTCACTAAACGCCCCTTGTTCTTCCAACTCCTGCCATAAATCTTGCCCTTCAATTAGCTGCTGCACCAAATACAAGCTTTTATCTTGTTCAAAATAGGCTAGCAACCCCGGAATTTGCGAGTGCTGTTCCCCCAGTTCTAGCAAGCGTCTCGCTTCTTGCTCAAACAGCCCAATCGCTTTGGCCATTGCGTCAGAATTGCCTTGAATTTCCGGTGCCGGTAAAAATTGCTTAATCACGCAGCGAGCACGCAGCCGGTGTTCATCGACGGCTAAAAAGGTGCGCCCCATACCTCCCTGACCGATGGGCTGAATGGCACGGTAACGATCTTTGAGGAGTAATTTTGTCCCACAGCTCAGACAAAACTTAACCGTAACCGGATTCTGCGGCTGCGGGCAGCTCGGATTGAGGCAATAGCTCATATTGGCAAGGAATCAGCAGATTGAATCTATGTTAAGTTTTTCCGTATCCCATGTGAGCGCATCGCTGGTGCGTGGTTTGAGCCACGCCCTTGGTGTGTTGGGATGTTAGCGCTTGATGGTTATTTGTTCGGGGATGTTCCAGCTTGATGCCGGCAGCAAATTTTAGGTGTTGGCAGTGCAGAATTAAATCCTACTGCATCTTTTCAAAATATTTTCCCCTTTGATGCCGGCGTCAATAACTCGATGTTTTCATCACTTAACCGCTTAAAAATATTCGATTTTACGGTATTAGGTAAAAGTACCCCGACTGCTTTGGGGCTGTGTTGTAACTTCTGCAACAAATTCTGCTCCTTGTTCCACTGCCGCACCCAGCCTAAATGCTGTGATCAATTAAAGTATGGTATTTTAGCGCGAATAAGCAGATGTCGCATCCCCTTCCAAGGTCGAATTTTACAGTTTAGATTGCCAATTTTATCGGAAAAGTCTTGATTACTAAAAAAGATTAGTGCATATTTTTCTTTAAAAGGGGTGAGGGCTGACATACCGTTTTAGTTGAAATATTATTTTGTAAGATATAACAATGCTAAATGGTTGTAAGATTTCTAGCCGACAGCTTGCCGGCTCATATTATGACAATTAGTTGAGGAAAGTGATAGCTCGCAGGTTGAGTAGCGAGCCAGATGTTTGCGCGGACGCGACCGCACTTCCTAAAAAATCGTCTAAATGATTTAGTCTTAAAATCTCTTGTAATTAAAGATATTTAAAATAAAATCTTTGAATGTATGTAATTGAAATCTCTATCAGTTTTTTCACAGATGAAATCGTTTAAGAAAAGAAGCCGACTCCCCGAAATTGTAACAGCCGGCTTTGCTTCTAAGTAACTAAATTACTTCAAATTAAAGCTACTTTAGTTTTGCTCGCGCGAATTTCAACAAATCTTGGGCTTCTGAATAAGCGGTTGTGCCGGTTTTAACGTTTTCTAACTCGGTGATAATTTCCTGTAGTTGGCCGGCTATCGCACCACTTTCAGTTTCAGCATTCGCTAACCTTTGCAATTGCGGAATCTGGCGTTTTGCCCGTTGCAGCGCTTCCACAGATTCTTCCTCAGCCTTCTGACGCGTGGTAGCAATTCCCAAATTTTTTTGATATTGAGCAATCTTCCCAACAGCATCGGTATAACCAGAATCTTGTAATGGCACAAGCTTGAGTTGATTAATGGCTTGCTCCCACAGATCAGCAATCTGGCCCCACTCATCTGCACTATGGGGCGGATTTTGGGAAGATTCGGCTGCTGCCATTGCGAATGTTTTTGCCGCTTCAATTAATGTATTTGTGCGCTGACGACCGGCAGTGTCACCCACAACTTCTGCAAAATCGCGTTGAGCAGCTTGCAGTTTTTTCCGCGCCATGAGATTTGCTAAAGTGGATTCTGGAATCTCTCCCATTTGGTCAATACTGATTTGCCAAGCCGCAATCGCTTTTTGTTGATCTGCCCCAGGTTTAGCCTGCTGATATTGCTGTTTGGCTGCGTTGAGTCCTTCTTCTGCTTGAGATAACAAAGTTTGAGCATTCTTTTCTTGGAAGATTGTTGCTTCCATGCGCCCGATCTGTTTGCGGGCTATTTCAAATTCATCATAGGTAAACTTCCAACTACAGCCAAAGAAACTGCAATAAAACTTTGGTTCATAGCCCAAAAACCACACCGGCAGTCCGTTCAGGTGTTTTTGTGCTTTCGTAACTTTTTCTGCGCCTAAATTAATATCAGCCGGCCCGCTTGCTTTGTTAACCAGTTGGTCTGCTTGTTCCACCAAGGAGATGGCTTGCCGGTAGTCGTTATCCATCTTAATGTAGCTGGGCAGCAAGATCAGAGGTGCCACTGAAGCCACCGGCTTACGAATCATCGGAAACGGTAGATTTGCCACCCAGATAAAACCAGCAGCACCAGCAACGAAAACAGTCGCGAATGCTAACAAACCGAACATTCCCTTCGGCTTGTTAGCATTCGCCGCCTCTTTCAGCACTTTCTCATTGAAATTTGGCAAAATATCGCTCATTGTCTGGTGCAGTTCTGCAAAAGTAGCCGGCGTTCCATCTTGCATCCGCAGTTTTTCTAATCGCTTCAGGGCAATCTCCCGCTGTACTTTGCCGGCTATATCATTTCCAGAGCATTTAAAGACTTCGACCCGCAAAATTTCAAAAGCGCGATTATTGAGGCGAGACATAACGACACAACCTTACTGATTGATTGCTTTTAGAGTGCCCACCAGAAAGCCGCTAAGCTACAGCAATCTAGCGCGAGCTAAAGAAATGCTTTTTACTGTATAACCCTGATTAAACAATTTACCCCTATTGGTTAAATTTTCTTAATATAAAACGAGCCGGTTTAAAGTCGGGCTTCACTCTGTTAGTATTCTCAAGCTGCCACCCCGGGCAAGTTTGCGTGCCAGATGCAATCGAGATTCAAGAAAAATCCTGGAATGCTGATAGTAAATAACGCGAGTTCTAAGCGAGTAAAAAGCCGAATTTCTATTACCAACTTCGCCCATCACTTCAAAAGTGAAGCGACAAAATGGCTCAGTAAATTTTCAAAACAGGCATGGACAGCAAACCGATTTCTTCGTTGATATTGGATGGTCTGCGCTCTTTTGGGCGCTTTTGCCGCTCTGAAGAGGGGCGCTGGCTCTGGTACATAATGGCAGCGGCAATTTACGCAGCAATTCTGGTATTACCGCTTCCAGGTTTTTCAATTGAGGCTAGGCGCTCATTAGCTGTGTTTGGCGTCGCTGTTTTCTTATGGGCGACTAATACGTTACCGCTTGCCGTCACCGGCTTGTTGATTCTGTTCTTATTACCCTTTAGCGGTGCGATTTCCACGAAAAGTACCTACGCTTACTTTGGCGATCAAGCGGTGTTTTTCGTGTTGGGCGCACTGATCCTCACCAGCCCGATTATGAGATCCGGACTCAGCACTCGTTTAGCCCTAGCGGTGGTGAGTCGGTTTGGCCGAAATCAAAGTGCGCTGATCTTGTCTATTTTGGGTTTGGCGGCGGTGATGTCTTGTTTTATTAACGCCCACGCAGTTGCCGCGATGCTCTTCCCAATCGTGCTTGAGGTCGTCCGTGCTGCCGGTGGCAAGCCGGGAGGAAGTTTTGGTTTTGCGGCTTTTTTGGCGATGGCGTGGGGTGCGGTGATTGGCTCTAATACAACGTTACTAGGCGGCGCAAGAGGGCCGCTAGCTTTAGGAATATTGCAGAATGCTACCGGCCAGACGATTAGCTTCGTACAGTGGACACTGTGGTCAATTCCTGTGGTGCTGGTGTTGTTGTTGGCAGCCGGCGTTGTGCTGCTGATCGCGGGGCGAGGCGAAGAGGTTTCTCTACCGGCAGCACAGCAGTTTCTAGAAGCCCGCAATAACAAGCAGGGTCCCATTTCCCGGCGGGAAATTTATACAGCCGGTGTGATGCTGCTGACGATTGTTCTCTGGATCTTTCAAGGAGATCGTTTAGGACTGGCAACAGTCGGATTTTTAGGGGTGTCCTTGGCATTTGTGCTGGGCATTGCCGATTGGCGCGAGGTAGAGGAGGATGTCAATTGGGGAATTTTTGTGATGTATGGCAGTGCGATCGCCCTGAGTGCAGCATTGCGAGATACCGGCGCAGCGGAAGCGCTGACAAAGCAACTGCTTGCTTTGGGAATTGAATCACCCCTAGTGATTTTTGCTGCAGTTGTACTCATAGCGCTTGGCTTGACAGAGTTTATGAGCAATGCGGCAACGGTGGCAATGCTGATGCCGGTGGCGCTATCTTTGGCATCTAATTACGGCATCGATCCCCATGCGATTACACTAGGTGTTGTTGTGCCTGCCGGCTTGGGCTTCATGTTTCCCGTCAGCACGCCGGCAATTGCGATCGCAGTCGGCAGCGGGTTTGTGCGCCCCCTAGCCGTCTTGCGGTTGGGAATTTGGCTGGATATTCTCACTTTTTTGTTTTTTTTAGCGATGAGTAAACTGTATTGGCCTCTCGTGGGTTTGAGGTGGTAGGATGGCAACCCAGGTGCTCGTGTTGACGAACCTCTATGCTTACGAAAAAGGACTGAATCGGGCATTGGAGGCAGCTAAGCTTGCCGGTGCCGGCATGAATGTGGTGTTTTTAATCGATCCGGGTTCTGTGGCTGATATCGTGCGCGGCTTGGGCCAGCAAGGTTGGCTAGGTTCTGGGGCGTTGCGAAATCTAGAAACTTCAATGTTAGAAGGCTATCGCGCTTTGGCTACCGACATTCTAGAGGAAGCGCAAAGCCGGTTTTCTGGGGCGGGGATTGCTGTGGAAACGAGTGTTAGAGAGATGTCGCCTCACAAATACATTTGCGATCTTTTAAATGAGAAATCCATAACGGTTATGGTGAGCGGTTCTCCGTCGCTGGCCGGCAAATTACAGAAGATGTTAGGACAAATCGAATGGATTGAGGAAGAGTAATTGAGACTGGATGCCGGTACGATTGCCCAAACGCCCAGTGATGGAAAGGTAGACTTTTAAGCGATGTCCGAAAATGACCCGCCACCGAATCCGCACTTTTTGTACCGGCTTGCAGTATATTTTGGATTTTGGACTGCACGCAAGGCTAAAATCTAAAGTCTAAAATCTAAAATCGCAAAAAGTCGAGAGTTGAGCAAAGATGGAACAACGTGGGGTGACAGTGTGGTTTACAGGACTCAGTGGTGCCGGTAAGACCACGATTAGTCGCGCAGTGGAGAAGAAACTGCGAGAGCGCGGGTACTTAGTAGAAGTTCTCGACGGCGACATTGTGCGTGAGAACTTGACCAAGGGGTTAGGTTTCAGTAAAGAAGACCGCGATGAGAATATCCGCCGCATCGGCTTTGTGGCGCATCTGTTGACGCGTAATGGGGTGATTGTCTTAGTTTCTGCGATCTCGCCCTATCGTGAGATTCGGGATGAGGTGCGGGGACGGATTGGGGATTTTGTTCAGGTTTATGTCAATGCGCCCCTGCAAGTGTGTGAAGATCGCGACGTGAAAGGGCTTTACAAAAAGGCGCGGGCGGGACAAATTAAGAACTTCACCGGCATTGATGACCCGTATGAGTCACCTACTGACCCGGATGTGGAATGTCACACCGATCAGGAGAGTGAGGAAGAAAGTGCGCTGAAGGTTTTGCAGAAGTTAGAAGCCGCCGGCTATCTTCCTAAGTAAAGCTTGAAATCGGGCCGGCAACATCGCTAGACAGTTGCCGGTTATCTGTTCAAGTGCGAAGGGTGCGACATAAGAGTTTTTTTAACCGCAGATGCACGCAGATAAACGCAGATAAATGCAGATGATACCTCATCAAATTTTTATAAATGCGAGCCGGTTTTTATGACGAGAAACCTTGGTGATTGCTGTGGAAAAAGAGTTTAGGGTATAGAGAGGGAAAGGGGAAGTATCAAGAAAACTTTTTAGTTACTAAACCCCTGTCCCCTGCTTTATTCCTCAGTTAGGGTGAATGAGGATAACAAAAGCTATCCCTTTCGGTGGCCGCAGTTTTGCCCTATGCCTTTATTCGTCAATTTGCCAAGGATCTTTTGTAAACTCTTCATCCAAAACTTTTTTCGGACGCATGATTAAAATCACTCGCCCGATAATGGGGATGTCTGGGCTTTCTGGAAACCACTGCAATTGCAACTGGCCGGCAGTGTCTACTAAAAAGTAGTTGTTGGCATCCCATTCTTGCTGGGTTCTGTCTACAACGATTAACACTTCTTCGGGTTTGCCGGGAAGTGGACTGGGTAGTTGTTCGCTGTCACACAAAATGACGATGGGATCTTCGGCTTGGCGCAGCACTTGCCAGCCGGGGATGGGAACCCAGTCTTGGTTTGCGACTGAATGAATGATTTTAAATGGCCCGGTTTCTTGCACCGGCATCACGGCTTGCAATTGGGCTGATGTCAGGGGCATTTTCCCGACAATTGGCAAAACGCGGGGCAGTTCATCGGAGGTTTCCAGACGGTAAACCGGCAAGCGAGGGGCCGGTTGTGATGACACTACGCTAAAGTCTGTCAGCAGTTTCTCTACTTGTTGCCTAGCTGTCTGAGTGTGTGCAAACCTCAAGCCTTGAGCAATAAAACGTGATCGCTCTTGCAAGTCGGCTTTTTGTTTGGCGAGTTTCCAAAAGTAATAAGCAGTCGCATCACCCGGATGGTTGGTAAAGCCTTCTGGTAACTTCCCAAGCCGGGAGAAGTCTTTAATTGCTTTGGCAACGTCACGGGAGGCTTCGATATCCAGCGAGTGGGCAACGATTAATTCGGCGGCGGCGGCACGTTCCGGCTGCGTCAGAATGCGTAATTCATACAGGATCTCACTACCGCGACGCTCAAAGTATTCTCGCGCTGCCTCTGAAACGCCGGTACTCACCATTGAGCTGTAGACTTGAGCACCGACGATTACTTGATTTTGCTGGATTGGTTCAAAGCCGGTTTCTTCAAAGATTTCCTGGGGTTGATAACCGGCTTTTTGCAGGGTTTGGCAGGCTTGTCCCCATTCTACCCAGGTGCCTTCTTTGCGCCGCAGGGAGAATATTAAGTCTTTATGTTCGGGATTTGGGGTATCTTGTGGTGTTTCAGTCATCGTAGGAGCCAGCAAACAAAGGTTTTATCACTTAGCAATTCGCAATGCGTTTGCCAAAAGCTAACGACTAAGGGATTTATTCAATTTAGCGCGATTGCGTTCCCCTGCCTTGGTTTATCTAACCGGCAAGCGGCTTGCTCAGTAATCCCGTTGGGCGGTAAGCTCGAACAGTTAGCGAGCACCGGCATGGGGAGACATCGTGGCAATTGACGAACAATTGATTGAGGTAGGGAAGCTGAAGTGGTTTTACCGGCAAGCTAAGCCCATTGGCAAGAGTGATAAGCTGCCGGTGCTGTTGCTACACGGTTTACCTTCCCAGAGTTACAGTTGGAATGAAGTTTTGCCGGCTTTGGCAGAGCAAGGTTTTCGCGCAATTGCTCCCGATTGGATCGGGTTTGGCTTATCGTCTAAACCAGACCGACGCGACTTTGCCTATACCCCAGATGCGTTTATTGATGCGCTTGCCGGCTTTATTGAAGTTTTGGAAATTGAGCGATTTTATTTAGTTGTTCAGGGATTTTTGGGTTCTGTCGGCTTGCAATATGCGCTGCGTCATTCAGAGCAAATTGAGCGCTTAGTGATTCTCAATACGCCGGTGACGACAGATGCCAAGTTGCCTTGGAAGATTAAGCAATTGGGTTTGCCGCTGGTGGGAGATATGATGACCCAAGATCCGCTACTGGTTGACCGAACGCTGGAAGGCGGCAGCGGCTACCAAATATCCGATAAAGATTTAGATGTGTACCGGCGTCCGTTTCTCAAGAGTTCCGACGCAGGGCGCAGTTTGCTCTACACTGTCAGAAATATGCAGATGGTTCCGGCAATGGCAGAAATTGCCGCCGGCTTTCCCGCATGGCAGCAACCCACTTTGATGATCTGGGGAATGAACGATCCTTGGCTGCCTTTCTCCCAAGCACAAACCTTTGCCAACAGCCTTCAAAATGCAGAAGTTGTTAAGTTAGAAGAAGGCCGGCACTACCCCCAAGAACATTGGTCTGAAAAAGTATGTAATGCAATGATCCCGTTTTTGCGCCGGCAAGAAATTTAGCCCAGTCTTTTCCATTGGGTTAATACCCAGGTTCGTTCCCTGGTTTCCACTTAATATTGCAGCCAATACTCGGCTTTTGTTCTGGGTTGACTGGCTGATCGGCTAGCACCGCATCCAGGGCAGATCGTAAATCTTTGCCGGTCACAGGCAACCCGTTACTAGGCCGACTATCGTCTAATTGGCCCCGATAGACCAGTTGCCGGTTGGCATCAAATACGAAAAAGTCTGGTGTGCAAGCGGCTGTGTAAGCTTTGGCTGTTTCTTGGCTGGCGTCATAACCGTAGGGGAAGGTGAAGCCGAGTTCTTGCGCCATTGTTTTAAGTTTATCGGGGGCATCCTCCGGATGGGTTGCCACATTGTTAGCGCTGATCGCTAGAATGCCAACATTTTTGCCGGCATAGTCTTTGCCAATTTGCGCGAGTTCTGTCTGTATGTGCTTGACGAAGGGACAATGCCGGCAAATAAACATCACGAGCAGTGCTTTTTTGCCGGCAAATGTGGCAAGAGATATTGTTTGACCGGAAACGACATCCGGCAGATGAAAATCCGGCGCTTGAGTTTCTAGCGCCAACATTGTTGACGGGGTTAATGCCATAACATTAGCTGCTGAATCTTTAATTTATTTCATCAGTTTAAAGGCTGGCGATCTAGACACACAAGTGAAAGTTTGCGCTCCTGCGAGTTGAAAGGAAAAAATAAATTTAACCACTGAAAATAACTTTTCAAAAATTTCTGTAAATCTATCTTTAGGAGGATTTAGAGAAGACACCCGCGCCCTTAGATGTAGAGCATCTGCTTAATAAATAAGGGCGCACTCCCAGTTAAAGACAACAATGATAAATTTTTTTAAGTCGAACTCCTCAGCAATTCCAGAGGAGTTCATTACTCCTGCTAGCTTGATTATTCAAGCCACCACGGACACAGAACGCATTCATCTATCGGGTTATTGTATGTCTGTTAGTGGGGTGCTTATGGCGATTTCTCAAACATTGGAGGAAACCGGCGGTAGCATTACCCACTGCACGATGGAAACGGACACACTCAACCGGCAGATTGTAATGGAGCTACAGATGCCGGCGCTTTCAACACTGGAAGTTATTCGCCGTGCTATCCACTCAGCCGATGGCATTATTCAAAGGCTTCAGATCGACTATGGTATCCGGCCAATGATGTCGGCAGCGGGTAGCGATCAGGGCGAACACCGCAACCGCCGGTTTAATGTTTCTCCTAAGCCTTGTTTAGGCTGCCGCTATTATCATGGTCAGCACTATGGGGGCCACTACTTAATTTGTGCTATTCATCCCTATGGCCCAGAGCAAAAAGAGTGCCGCGACCGGCAAGAATAAAACGCTGGAAATCTTCGGAAAATCCCTAAAAATTTGTCGAAATGTTAATTTTTATTAAAAAAATAAATAATTCTATACGTTTAAATAAACTTTAATGAAAGTTCAGGGAATTTGCAGTTTATACTGAGTTGTAATTTTCAATACAATTTTCATAGAACCCTAAATAAATTTAACAAAGTGTACTTATTATGATAGCTAACGTGATTACTGGGCCAAGACAGAGCTTCACCCGTGATGAACTGCTCCAACGCTACGCATCAGGGGCGAGAGATTTTAGTCGGGCCAGCTTAAGTAAAGCGGATCTGAGTGAGACAGATTTGAGTGGGGCGTATCTCAGTGGAGCCGGTTTAAGCAAAGCCGATTTGAGGGGAGCCAAACTCATTAAAGCTAACCTGCATGGAGCAAGTCTCAGTGGGGCAAATCTCAGTGGAGCTGACTTGAGTGGAGCGGATCTGAGCGGCGCACACTTAAACTGGGCAGACTTGAGCGGAGCCAACTTGACGGGAGCGATCCTAACAGGCGCAGATGTGAGCGGCGCTAACCTCAGCGGAGCCAATCTCAGCAAAAGCCAGCTCAGTCACACCTACTTGATAGGCACCAATCTCAGCAAAGCCGATTTGAGCGGAGCTAATCTCACCCAAGCTAGTTTGAACAAGGCAGACTTGAGTCAGGCTAACCTGAGCAAGGCACACCTCCGGGGGGCAAAGCTACGGCAAGCAAACCTGAGCGAGGCTGATTTATCTCAGGCAAACTTGGCCGGCGCGAACCTAAACTCAGCAAATCTAAACAACGCACATTTAAATGGGGCGAATCTCAGTGAAGCTGATTTAACTGAAGCAACGTTAGGACGTGCCAATTTGAGTAAGACAAACTTGAGTAAGACAGACTTAAGAAATACTTGTTTAAAGCAGGCTAATTTGAGTGGGGTTAATCTGAGTGGGGCAGAGTTGAGTGGCACTGATTTAAGCGGAAAACTGCTAACCGGAGCGAACTTGAGTGGTGCCAGTTTGAGCTTAGCAAATCTCAGTGGGGCTTACTTGATTCAAGCTAACTTGAGCGGTGCTAATCTTGCCGGCGCGAATCTGAGTGGCTCACATCTAATTGGCACCAATTTGTCTGAGGCAGATTTGACGAGCGCGAATTTGCGAAATGCGAATGTAGCGGACGCAGATCGCCGGGGAATCAAGCTGAAGGGAGCCACCTTACCTAATGGCAAAATCTATCAATAGAAGATTTTAACAAGAGAAATTGCGAGTTCCCCTGAATATAAACACTCAATTTAATCGTCCAATTTTAAAATTGAGCTGAATTTTTGATGCGGTTTTTTCAGTAATTTTTTAATTCAAGTGGGTGCCGGCATAAATTCTTCAAGTGTCTATTCATACCAAATCCGGTTAATAAAGGCTACTGATAAGCTAACTATAGTTCAACCAATGATAGTCATACCAAATCCGGTTATGACAGACACCCTACAGATTGACCAAATCCTCTTGGAGCAAAGGTTTTGGCTTAGGTGAAAGGAGTTATACCAAAAAGGATTTGGTATCAGTTAAGTTTTTGACCTGAGTTGTCATTTCTTGAAGATGACAGCACCGGGCCGCTAACACATCTTCCAATTGTTCAATGGTTTCAAAGTGTTCATTAGCCAACGGTTCATCAACTAATGACCATAACCTTTCCGCTGGTTGCAATTGAGGAGAGTAGGGGGGCAAAAATTCCGTAATGATTGCACTTGGTAAGTTAAATTTTGCGCTCCTATGCCATCCGGCTTGGTCTTGGACAAGCAAAATAATCTTTTGGGAACAAGCCCCAACTTCACTAGCAAACGTCGCCAAAACGAGGTTTAACCATTGAGTATTGACCCGGGGCACTAAATACCAATAAGTTTTTCCAGTTTTCGGTTCGACAAATCCATACACATATAACCATTCATACCGATGTTGGACAATGGCGATGGGTCTTTCTCCCACAGGAGACCAGACTTTTCTGAGGATGGGTTTAAGTCCAACGCGATGTTCATCAAAAAACCACACTTCAATTTCAGCACAGGGATATTTTTCCTGAAGTTGTTTGACTCGCCGGGGTAAGTTTTCTTGGAACTGCTGCTGTAATTGCGGATCTCCTTGGCGATGTTTAGGTCTGGGCCTTCTTTGCCAAGAGTAATTGCACTTTTTTAGGTAATCCCAGCCTCTTTGATTGCTGACTTTTTCCCTGTGAGTTTCTTTCTCAATCCATCGGGCGACTTTAGGCCCAGTCCAAACGCCCTGGTCTGATGGTGTTTCTCTGAGTGCTTGAATTAAATTTTCCAGTTGTTGCTGATTTAATAATGGAGGTAAACCTCGGCGATGGGTTCGCGGAGTTTTTCGTTTATTTTTAACACCTTCTTCGCCTGTTTCGTTATATCTTTTCAGAATCTTTTTCGCGTATTGATAGTCTAATCCTAGGGCAAGAGCGCTATTTTTTATAGTTCATCCCAAGGAGATTTTCCACAGTAAGCCCCATCTTCTTGATTCGACTGGGTCTTGACTTTTGAGATACTTTTGTTTTAGTTCATCAGAATTGAAATGATTGGCTAAATAAGCAGCTTTCGGCATAGCGGGATTTGCCCCGATTGAGTTCTCAGTTTTATCAGTAGTCTATCATAACCGGATTTCGTATCATTCGCTTCTAATTTCGTTTCTTGCTTCCCCACTGCTCGATTGACGGTACGCATAGCCGCTGCACGATGACTCTTGGGCGCTGCTTTCTCCATCGCCGGCAATTCCTCAAGTTTCCCCACTCTAGCCAGCCACAAAGCGAACTTTAGCCCTGTTGCGGAGGATTTAAAGCCGGTGATCCAGGGATTGCTCTCACATTGGCTCTCCTCCTCTGTGGTTACCCGCGCCAAATCTTCCGCTTCTGAAGCAGCCGATGTTTTCCGCAACCGTGAATTTACTGACCTCTCTCGCTTGTTTTTGAAGGAAACGCGCTTGCTCTTGAAGGAAACGCGTAGTATAATGTAAAGCTGCTGGAATAAAGCGCGGCTTGGTAGCAGACTTGGTAAGTTCAATCAAACTTGGCAAATCCTGTAAAACCCAGCAACCTGAAGCAAAGTTCGGTGTCGCGCCTACAGTTAACGGTAAAATTTACAGGCGTCATCAGTGCCGGTCTTGCAAGCAAGCACAGCAAAACAAGCGAAGACAAGAAACATCCACTTGGGTTGCTGAGTTTAAAAAAACCTTGTATTCTGTGAGATGCGGGTGTGCTGATTATCGCTCCTTGGAGTTTAATCACCTTGACCCTAGGGAAAAGGTGCGTCGTTAGCTAAAATCAGAAGAAAGATAAAAAAGTGTATCATTCTGTGGGCAAACTGCCATAGAATAGAACAAGAGAACAACGGGATGTAGCGCAGCTTGGTAGCGCGCCTGCTTTGGGAGCAGGATGCCGCAGGTTCAAATCCTGTCATCCCGATTTAATTTTTAAAATGACTAGCCTTCACCGGCACTTCTGTTGCCGGCTTGAACGCCATTGTTCAAACAACTTAGCAATTGACCTCATCCTAAAGATAGATATTTTCATATCATCGGTTAGGAAAATTGCCGGCTCTCCCAAATAGGGAGATGATAATTTATTAATGATTCCGTTTAAGTAGTGTTTGATGATTAAACGGCCAATATCTGTTTATTCTGCTAAGAACAGGATAAAAAGCATATCTATTCGCATATTTTAAATAAAATGATAGCCCTAAGCCATGATTGATTAACCATAAGTTTAAACATTCAGAGAGAAAGTAGAACGATCCGGTAAATTTTCCTTTCAGAAAAGCCAAATAGAGACAATCATCTGAAAGGAGTATGATTTCCAGCAATCAAAGGGCGGCGTTTGTGTTAACATCCTACCAGCAAGACCCAGCCAGTTACCGAGGGATAAAGATAATTCCTATACCTTGAAAGGCAATTGGGTTCAACTTCTAAGTGGAACTCTTTCCTAAAAGGCTGAGTCAACTACGGTTGAGTCCTCCAAGCCGGCAGCACTGTATAGATTCGAGAAAAACTAACGGATCTGAACGATTCGGTAGTGGAGAACAATTTTGTGTTAGCCTGAGCGGGTTGTTTTATCAGGCAAGGGGTGGCATCATTAACGCTCAGAGCAGTTCTAGCAAGCGGCAGAGGTTATAAACCAGTAGCAGGAGTATTGAATAAATTAAACGCTTGACGATGAGTAAGCAACCTGAAAATATATTAAGGAAAATTAGCAGCTCAGTCGTTCAGCCAGATAAATCTGAGAAAAAAATAAAGATGTTTTGATCGTACAAAAGTTCCGCTTTTTCTTACGCTGTTGCAATATCAAGACTAGGAGAAATTATGAAATCACTGATTCGGTGGAGCGCTACGTTGGGTTTAATTGGCACTGTTTTGCTAGCCCCGCTAACCGGCAGCATCAAAGCGCTGGCATTGCCGGAAGATCAAATTATGGAAAAGCTGAAACTGGTGCCGGTCTTTACCATTACTGACGCACAGGGAGCACCCCTAACAGCAACAGTTCCCAATGGAGACAAGCAGACTTCAGTTGCCGGCATTTTTATTAGTCAGCTAGACGCTCAGGCATTCATTGATAAGCTAAAGGCCAAAGATCCTCAACTGGCTGGAACGGTGAAAGTCGTGCCGGTGTCCCTGGCTGAAGTGTACCAGATGGATCAAGACAACGAAAATAAGCCAGATGAGCTGGAAATTGCTTATGTACCGATGAAGCAGCAGGTGGATGCTGCCGTGGCATTGCTAAAGCAACAGGGGCAGCAAGTTAACCAATTTAACGGGGTGCCAATGTTTGTGGCGACAGGTGGGCCAGATAAAGGCTACCTGACGATTCAGCAGGGTGAGCAAAGCGTGATCCCTATCTTCTTTAACAAAGATGACTTGCAGACGATGGTTGCCCGCTTTGAGCAACAACAGCCTGATTTAGCCGGCAAAGTGCAAATTAAGGTTGTGGATCTCGAAGGCGTAATTGAGACGCTGCAAAAAAGTGATGATCCGCAACTGAACCAACTGGTGCTGATCCCACCCCGCGAAACGATTGAGTATTTACGCGCCAACCAACCGGCAGCCCCCAGCGGTCAAAACGCACCCGCGCCGGCTCCTCA
This sequence comes from Microcoleus vaginatus WJT46-NPBG5, assembly GCA_019359355.1. Taxonomy (GTDB): domain Bacteria; phylum Cyanobacteriota; class Cyanobacteriia; order Cyanobacteriales; family Oscillatoriaceae; genus FACHB-68. The sequence continues at coordinate 220,037 of JAHHHM010000008.1, forward strand.
ACGATAGGAATTTTGGATTTTGGGTTTTAGAATCATCTAAAATCTAAAATCTAAAATTGCATGGTTGTCTCAGGGTTAGAGCTTTGGCAGTGGCGAGTTGAGGCGAAGGCGGGTGCAGTGGCGGCGGATGTGCCACCGGCAGAAGTGGACTGGCTACTCCAAGAGGTAGCCGGTCTTGATCGCTTAGCGCTGCGGCTGGAATCTTTTAAAGAACGTTTGCAAATTCCCCTGCAACTGCCTTTGCCTGAACTCACCCAACTCTGGAACCGGCGCTTATCTGAACGAGTGCCGGTTCAATATTTAGTAGGACGCGCACCCTGGCGAAATTTTTCCCTAACTGTTTCACCGGCAGTCCTCATCCCGCGTCCAGAAACCGAGTGCCTTATCGATCTGGCGGCTGCAGGTTCTACAGCCGAGATGCAGCAAGGACATTGGGCAGATTTAGGCACCGGCAGCGGTGCAATCGCAATCGGGCTAGCACAAGCATTGACAAACATAACAATTCATGCTGTAGATTTCAGCTCCGCTGCTTTGGCCATCGCGCAACAAAACGCCCAGCAGTTAGGGTTTGCAGACAGAATTCAGTTTTATCAAGGTTCTTGGTTTGAGCCTTTGGACGCATTAAAAAACCGGCTCAGCGGCATGGTGTCCAACCCGCCTTATATTCCCGCCGGCATCATAGCGCAGTTGCAACCCGAAGTCGCCCAACACGAACCACATCTGGCGCTTGCCGGGGGTGAGGATGGCTTAGACTGCATCCGGCATTTGGTAGAAACTGCGCCGGCATATTTGCGTCCCGGTGGTATTTGGCTGATTGAAATGATGGCGGGACAAGCTGAGGCTGTGGTGGAATTATTAAGCCGGCAAGAAAGTTATGAGAAAATTCAAATATTCCCCGATTTAGCCGGTGTTGAGCGCTTTGCAATGGGCTTTATCAGGGATTAGTTAAGATTGGACGATCCCCCAAGATCGTCTCATTGGCACAATCCGAGCCGGTTTTCACTCAAACATTCACCCTAAGCATTCCATTTTTCTAGCATCAACTCCTTGCGTCTAGCTGCTACCTTATCCCAGGTAAACGCTTCAGCTCGCTCACGTGCTGAAGCACCGAATTGAGCGCGTAATTCCGGAGAACTGGCTAACTTTCGTAAAGCTTCAACCCATGCATCCTCATCATAAGGCGACAGAATTATGGCATCAATCCCCTCTCGGATAATGCTGCCGGCTCCCATCGGCGACGTGAGAATCGGTAGTCCATGAGCCATCGCTTCATAGGTAACAAGCGGCCCACCTTCTTCAAGAGTCGGAAACGCAAAAATATCTGCTTCACGAAAGGCGGTGGTAATATTCATGTTCATTCCAGTGTGAACAACATCAGAACGCCTTAAAAGCTCGGCACAAGTTTCCGCAATGACTGGTTCCATTTTTCCGCTTAGCACCAGTTTTCCCTTTAAACCGGCTCGTTCCCAAGCCCGCAATAATAGGTGCGCCCCTTTTCTCACGCAGACTGTCCCCACGAACAACACAGTAAGCGTATTCTGCTGCTGTTCTTTAACTGGAATCGTTGAGAAACGCTGCGGGCACCACCCATAACTGGTTAAAATCAGTTTTTCTTCGGCAATACCGGCTTCCTGGAAAGATTTTTTTACCTCTGGGCTGGGACAAAAAATGTAACTAGCCACACCTACTTCTGCGTCCTCTTGTTGAATCTTCTCAGAGGTCATCGAATGTTGAGGAAGCACTTGCAAGCGCGTGTAAGCATCATCCAGGATACGTTTTGCTTTTCCTGTATAACAGTTAAAGCGCTCCAAAAAAATGGGTTTTTCCTTTTTGTTAACCTGCCTGAAAGTTTCCCATGAAGTAGCCGGCCATAAATAAGCTGCATCAAATTTTTTGATATCTGCTACAAAACGCTTTTCTGCGATGTATTGGGGAAGCTTCTTACTGCGATAACACAACTTGGTTAGAAAGGGCGGAATCGCCTCACAAACACTACTCCCGCGACATTGCGGTTCGCTGCTTGGCACATACATCTGCGCCTCAAGCTCAGGCCCACGCCACTGTCCGCATAATGAAAAGAAAATGTGATTCAACCCTCGATTGTGGCACTGAGTTATTGTAAACACAGAACTTAGCTTTAACATAAATTTTGTCTGCCAGGAAAGATGTTAGTGAAAATTAATTCAAATCTGTTTATAAGTTAATCTCTTAATTTATAATTTGGTTGCCAAATTGGCAGATTTAAATAAACTTTAATTTTAATTACTTAGTAACATTATTTTACGCTGATATTGTGTAATCAAAGTTACAAAATTATTTATAAAAACTTGTTTTAATTCAAGGAATTCATTGTTTCTTTGTTTTACAAAAGTTAATTTTGCTTTAAGTTGAAAATTTTTTAAGTCCTGAAAAGCCTTATTTTTTAGCTGGGGGGGTAACAAGGAAGCTGAAACCTTGACAGAGAAAGGATGAGAGCTAGGTAAACAAAAAAAATATGGGTCGGTTATAGTGACAAGCAAACCCAAAAACCAAAAAAATGTTACTGCAATTCTATCACGAGCATCTAGAGAAGCAACTGGGCCGCGCCCATTTCCTGATGTTGCTGCTTCTAATCAACATTATTCAAGCCCAAAAAGAAGTCAGACTAGAAACAATAG
>JAHHHM010000009.1 GCA_019359355.1 Microcoleus vaginatus WJT46-NPBG5
CTGCTTCCCAAATCGGGTAGAAGTGCAGACCGATGGCGTTAGAGGAGGGCACGACTGCGCCGGAGATGATGTTGTTGCCGTACAGTAAGGAGCCGGCAACTGGTTCGCGGATGCCATCGATGTCCACGGGAGGGGCAGCGATGAAGGCGATGATGAAGCAGGTGGTGGCGGTTAAGAGGGTGGGGATCATCAGGACGCCGAACCAGCCGACATAAAGCCGGTTTTCGGTTGATGTGACCCACTGGCAGAACCGTTCCCAAACGTTGGCGCTTTCGCGGCGTTGAAGGGTTGTGGTCATCGATTTATGATTGCTATTGATTTTTCGAGGTGCGCGGTAGCGTTTTCTCTACCTTAATATATAGATTACCGTCTATATTGAGTTTTGTAAAGCCCTTTCATAAAAATATTTTTACCATTTTAGGTATCAGGCTTAGCCTAAAAAGGCTACGAGGCTACGGTAGACCGGAATAAGGATGCCTGAGCCAAGGTAAAGTAATGACTTTAAACTATGTCGCGAATTGTTACATATAGCCCTGCTTACACGGTCGTGCCGACTTATGAGTGCTTTAACCGCTGCACCTACTGCAACTTTCGGGTTGATCCGCAGCAAAGTCCTTGGCTGGAATTAAGCGACGCCCAAAGGTTGCTGAAGTCGCTTCAGGACACCGGCATGATTGAAATTCTCATCCTCAGCGGTGAGGTGCATCCGCAAAGTTCTCGCCGGCAAGCCTGGTTTGAGCGCATTTACGATTTGTGTGAACTCGCCCTCTTGCTGGGTTTTCTGCCCCACACAAATGCCGGCCCTCTCAGTTTGGAAGAGATGGCGAAGTTAAAGACTGTCAATGTATCGATGGGGCTAATGTTAGAGCAGCTGACGCCTAAACTGATGCTAACGGTTCACCGGCACGCACCCAGCAAAATTCCAGAGTGCCGGCTGCAACAGTTGGAATGGGCGGGAGAACTGCAAATTCCTTTCACCACTGGCCTTTTATTAGGAATTGGGGAAACTCTAGACGACTGCGAGGAAACGTTACAAGCGATCACAGACATTCACCGGCAATGGGGGCATATTCAAGAAGTGATCCTGCAACCCCACAGTCCAGGGACTCAGCAGACGTGGGAGGGTTCAGCGTTTAGTGTTCACCGGCTTACAGAGGTGGTGAAAATCGCCCGTCAGATATTGCCGACAGAGATCGCTTTGCAAATTCCTCCGAATTTAGTCCAAGAACCGGCAGCATTACTCGCTTGCTTAGAAGCCGGTGCGCGAGATTTAGGGGGAATTGGGCCGCGTGATGAGGTTAACCCCGACTACCCCCATCCCCACTATCAAAAACTTTCAGAAATCTTAAAACCGGCAGGATGGCAGTTGGTGCCACGCTTGCCGGTTTATCCTCAATATGATGCTTGGCTGCAAGGGCGCTTACACGACGCTGTCAAACAGTGGCGTAGTGCAATTAATAACCCGTTGACGCAAAATTAGGCTGAAACGCATAATCAACGCGCTCAACCTTGGTTTCACATCTGCCATCGGGATAGAGTTTCAACAGCCGGAATCCTGGTTCCACCTCATCAAGAGAAAACTTGTTGCTTTGAGGCTTGAACTGAATACAAGTTGACGGGGTGGTTAAGTAGCGAACTCCCCGGCGTTCGCGTTCAAAGTCTTGATGGATATGACCGCATAAGACTAGTTTAACTTGGGGGTGCCGGTCAAGAACGGCAAACAATTCTTCTGGATTTTGCAGGGTGCTGCCATCTAGCCAGTGTGAATTCACGATGAAGGGTGGGTGGTGGAGTGCAACAAGGGTAGGCCGGTTGCCGACAAGGTTAAGCTGCCAGTCTAACCAATCTAAGCTTGCCGGTGACACGAAACCGTGAACGTATCCAGGCACACCTGAGTTGAGCAGTAAAAAGCTCCAGTTGCCCACGCCAAAAGCTTTGTGGGGAAAGATGGGAGGCTCAGTTAACACTTGCTGCATCACCGGCAGGCAGTCATGGTTGCCTGGTAGCCAGTAAGTGGGAATTCCTAAAGGACTGACTAAACTTTGCAGGAGTTTGTAAGATTCTGGTGTCTCATCTTGGGACAGATCGCCGGTAAGCAGCAGCAAGTCTGGTTGTGGCTGCAACGCTTGCAAGTGTGCCAAAACAGCTTGAAATGACGATAAGGTTGCCAGACCGAGCAATTCCTGCTTAGCATCGGCAAACAAGTGGATATCAGTGACTTGAGCAACGAGGAGAGGGGTCACTTGGCTCATGGCTATTCAACTGGAGTGCGGAATTTATGGTTTCTAGACTAAAAATTTTGGGCTGTGAATAAGCTTTTTTTTTAATGCCCGCGATTTCATATCTCTTTACAATAGCTTTAGCGAAGTTTGGAATTAGCGATCTGGGAGGGTCTTCTGTGTGATTTCGATCACAGATTCTCTGAATTTTGCCTTGGTTGAGACTGAGGCAGCCGGCAGCACAGTTTTTTTTCAGGTAAATCAAGCCGGCAGGATTGAGTAAAGCGAAAAATCTGTTATGATGATAAACGCTGCGATAATTCCAGTGCGGCGGCATAGCCAAGTGGTAAGGCAGAGGTCTGCAAAACCTCCACCCCCAGTTCAAATCTGGGTGCCGCCTTTTAAAAAAAGTTAGAACTACAGAGGGTTTCAAGAAATTACCGAAACCCTCTGTAGTTCTATGACAACCCACGGTGATGTAAATTTTTCCCTGCCGGCTCTCATCGCCTAATGCCGGCATCCCCGAAAAATTTAACGGTGATGGCTTGTAAAGTAGAGGTGGTGGCAATGGTGCGTTTTTCTAACTGCTACCTTCCATCCTTGACAAAGCCGTCAAGGTAGAACTGTGAGGTAGAGAATTAAGTGTGATCACATTGAATCAAAAAGGTCTAGTTGGGTTTGCAGAAATGGCCTTTGTATGATTAACGGAGGATCGCCTATTTTACTAGAAAGTTTTATCAACCCATCATCAAAGGTATCTAAAACATTAACCTTAGCGCGTACTGCTGTGGCTACATGGGTAGAGTCTTTTGGTTTCAGACCTTCATATTGCCACATTAACTCCCTAGCTAGTTCTGCAATTTTCCGGTCAACATCATATATAGAAATCCATTCATGCTTGAAAAAAGCTCTAATTTTTTCCTCATCTTCCTTTGGAAGTTTGGGTTTTCCCTTCTCCAGCTTAACTACTTCTATAAAAGTCAAAGTAGAAGTAACTATTCTGACTTGGCCAGATTGAGCAGCTTTTATAACCGAAATACATTCATTTATTTTATCAGTTTCATTCTTAAGTAAAGCCAAGAAAGTACATGAATCCCAGTAATGAAGAAGCTTAGATGACTTGCTCATTCTTCGCCTCCTAAAATGCCAAGAATATCTTCTATACTGGGAAGTTCTTGCTCACTTGGAAAAACTTCCATTTCCTCAACTTCTATACTAACTTTTTGCCCATCTTCCCTTGAACAAATTAAACCATATACTGCAACTCTTTTACCAAGAGCATCTTTGATTTGGTCAATAAAATTAGACGGAAAGTAACATTTGATGCTTTTATTGGTGATTAAATCGTAAATTCTGAATAGAGGCTTGCGGCTTAAGTCTATTGCCTTAAGAAGACCTTCTATAGAACCAAAACTTTTATACTTAGCACCTATTAGTTCATCTACATTTGCAACTAAATGTTTAGTTAAATTAACTTTATGAGAATTAACGCTCACCTGAATCATTAAAATATCTTTGTCAACCAAGCTGGCTAAAGCCTTAGCGCTTTCTAACGCTCGGTCTGAAAAAAAAGGTGGCCGTTCAGGACGTTCTTCTAAAGTTGCTATCCCAGATTCAACTGCTCTAACAACTTCAGCTACTTGGACAACTGCTGTCTCATCTTTAGGTATTCCCTTAACTGTTAAGTGAACGCTACCACTGCTTACAGAAGACACAACCCAGCTTACCGATGGACGTTGACTTTCTGCAAGATTTTGCTCCACTTCACACAGTATAGTCGCCAGTTCCTCTTGGGCCTTGCGAAATTTGTCAAATGACAGCAACGGGCCATCAATGTCTACTGTTAGACTTGTATGTTCTCCTGGCTGAACTAGCTCCCGTGTTTCCATCTTTGAGACAAAGTGACTCAGCTTCTAATCTAAGCTCAAGTTGTACCTTTTGATGTGAATTAATTTACATTCCGCAACAATTACTAACAAGCAAGATAATCTTGCACCTTGACTTCTACAGGCTTCTGATAGTTAACCTTTTTCAAGAAAGTCATAAACTACGCTGGAGAAAAGACAGTATCGTCAGAAAACTCAATATAGGAGCGACGCGCTCAGTAACTGCTATTGAAGCCGCTGGACAATTGCAAACGATAGGTTGAATTCTCCCCTGACGAGGGCGGATATAAAAAAGCCTGCTTTGCCGCCGATCTAGGAGAAGGAACCAGGCTGCGTGAAAGAACGAGCGGCAATTGGGGAGAGGAGTTCCAAGGATGACCGCATTACATCTTAAAGTAGCGAACGGCTACCTGAAATTATGGAAAAACTTAGAAACCAGACGATAGGGCATCGTGATGTAAATTTTGCACTGCCGGCCCTCATCGCCTAATGCCGGCTACTCCAAAAAATTTAACTGTGATCCCCTATAAAACAGAAGCGGCGGCAATTATCCTCGTGCGGTTACTAGGATATTGCCACCGGCTCTAATTTCCCATGAACTAGATCACTCAAACTGGTTATTAAGAAGCAAAGACCAGTTGAGGAATCAGCAAAGGTTTATGTACTGGCGATTGAGCTGAAGAGTCTGTTGTCTCTTCTTTGTGATTAACCGGCACAAGCATTGAATCTGTAGAACGCACCACCATTTCACCGCAAGCAACTGCTTGCCGCAACTGCCGACCTGTTTTCCATGCATGAAACTTAACCGCGTTCCACCGGGGGTTAGCTGGGTAGCCGGCGAATCCTGATCGCAGGGCCGGCAAATTAGCATCTGAGATGCCGGTGTGAACGAAGACTCCCTCTGCCAACTCAACCACTGGATAATTGCAAGGCTTCATTGTTTTGGTCACTGGCTTCACCCCCCTTTGTGTTTAAGACAAAAAGATTTAATTGCGTTATTTGTAGTATAAATACTACTCTTTGGATGAAATTGCTTACCTGTCCTTTAGTTGCAGTCTCCGAGAGAGGCTGAATTAGCTAGCACGACAGGATATTTTTAGCTGTGCCGATTGATCATACTACAGCAAAAGCAAGTCAATCACACTTTGCTGATCGTCTTTAGCTGGAAAGTAAAATCGCTTACGTGTCTCTCTCGTTTAGAGCCGACTCAGACACTTTGTGGTGATTTATTAAAATTATAAACACTGGCTGTAACTTTTTGCAACATAAATGTGTCAATTGGTTGATTTTCTTCAAACGAACCGACACATTTCTTAAAGATGTCGGCAAAACAACCACCCAACTCAAGATTTGGGTCATATTTTAAAAAAATTAAGTCTTTTGGCCTAATCTAATAAGAACAGATTCATCGCCGGCCCTTCTTCACCTGCTCGTAAGGATAGCCGTCAATCACGGCTTAGCACATATAGCTACCTTTAGAGTCAGCTTCCAGCAGGCTTTCCCACACATCCTTGAGGACTTAAAAGTAGCGGTAGGTTTTGCCACTATTAAAAACAACTTCCAACGTTTCGGTTGCTTCGTCATAGTCGGCAGCCTGAATCATGCTAGATTCTACCGGATGTAGTTGTATCGTCTTCTCTCCCCGTACATTTTAAGCAAGCGGAACTGACTATTTATATAAAACTCATGTTTTGTCTAATTACGCCTCTTCAAAAAATACAATAATTTAAGAATAACGGTTTTAATTGCGGAACTTAAACAAAAAAACATCTACTCAGTATTTCAATAGTAACTGCCAGCATGAATCTCACTAAAAACTTTATTTGCATCTAAACTTGCATGAGAGGAGGGTACAGTTAAGAAACACGAAAAAGTGTCGTCTAATTATATTAAAATCTTTTTAATTGATTCTTCAGAAAAAAATATTCTAGATGTCGGTGGCGAAAAGTTAATCCCCATCCAGGTAAAATTTTCATAGAAGTCGATCACAAAGATTGACAGCCGTTAAAAGTGCTTGAGTTGTTTTCATACCCCAGATAAATCAGGGCGGTTTTCAGCTTCCCACACTGTTTCTCTAAGGGGAAAGGTCGCAATTAGCGCAGTTTCCTGTAGCTAGTGCCGGCCTGAGGGGCTGACTCTGCACTGAATCACTTATCATACTTCACTGTCTAGCTCACAAGCGTTAGTCCAGGAAATGAGAGGTTACCGGCTAAATTGCTGCGGGATGCCGGCATTTCGGAGTAAAAAAAATCGTAAGTCAGGGTAGCGGAAGTCAGCCAAGCTTTGCTATAATGCGTTTTGTTGCTGGTGTAGCTCAGTGGTAGAGCAGCTGATTTGTAATCAGCCGGTCGCAGGTTCAAATCCCGTCACCAGCTTTAAAATCTAGGAGAAACGACAAGGCACAGAAGTGACTTCAGCCGAATAGGAACTAGCTTTTCAGACTGTAGATGTTTTAGCCCTACTGAGTCGATCCACAAGCGCAAGCAGATCAGCTCGATCAAGCAACTAGGACAGATGCAGCTTTAAAAGTCTAGCCTTAGGACGGATGGGTTTTCTCATGCAACATCCCTCTATGGGGTGGGGTAGTTCATCAAAACAAGTATCGTAAGGATATATCCTAGCCACGCCCACTGGGAATCAGTATGTCAAACAAATCAGATCGCCCTGCGCTTCCCCCATCTGTTCAGCGAGTTGTCCCTGTCTTTCGCTATGCCGGCTGGACTAGCTTCTGGGTGCAATTAGTTCTAGCTGTTGTTGCCGGCCTAATTTTCTTATTTTGTATCCCGCTGGCCATCCCGCGTGCCAACGCCGTCAACACAACCAACCCCGGTACTGGCCCAGGGACATTTTTTGCGATTAGCGGACTCGTCGCCCTTGGCATCAGTATCTATTGGTCTTGGCGATACACCCGCGTTGCCAACCAACTTCAATCTGCCAATCCCAACTTGCGCCCCAAAAAAGCAGACGCCATGAAACTTCTGCGGGGCGGATTGCTACTAAATTTAGTGGGGATGCTCTTGACCCTGTTGGGGGCAGAAGCGATTAACGGCACTCTCTTGGCCAAGTCATTTAGTTCTCAAGGCGCTTTCTTCACCGATCCGGCAGCAGTGAGTCGATTGATTCAACCGCTGGATATCTTTCTGGTGCTGGGGAACACTCACACGATTGTGGCTCATTTTGTCGGCATTACTACAGTATTGTGGTTGATCGACTGGGTGAATAAAGATTAGCCGGCCCTCAGCCTTCCGGCATATTCAAAACTCGCGATCTTTGCCCAGATTAAAACCTCAGCGATCCGGAATCACTGCCTATTTTGCGAAAGACGTACTTAGTACAATTCAAGCATCCTGTGAATTAACCACTAACAGCTAGTGAGCCGGCACAACAGAAAGGGATGGTTACAGTTTTCCCCAATACTGTTACCAATTGCCCACACTCTATCAGCAGCTAAATTTGGAATTTTAGATATTGGATGTTGGTAAAAAAACACTCAAAAATCTAAGCTCTCTTTTAGAATTAGCTCAACTGAAAATATGATGTGTGCCTTCTTCTGTGTGGCTTCGTTAGTCATACCAGATCCGTATCCACAACCCCCTTTTTCTTGAGACTAAAGCCGCTTTCTTACCTATGTGTCCGACTGAAGACTCAAGGCTCAGAACTCAGGACTGGAAGCGGACTGCGGATTTGGTATGAGATGCTGTTTCACTCAAGCACGGAGACAATAGCAATCATGGCACTGAAACCGGCGGCGCACTCTAATGTGACTAGCCAGACAAACCTTGAAGCATCTCAAGAAGCCTTACGAGTTTTACTAGGTCAAATTGAAGCTGAACTCTATCAAAGTGACACCTATCGCCGCGCCATAGCCAGTTTTGAGACGCTGCTAGGGGAAAAAGATCAGGGCAGCCAGATTCTGATCAAGGCAGTGACCAGAGAAGCAATTGGACTGGCATTAAAAAAATTTATCAAACACTATCGAGCGCTGCCAGCCGCCAACCAAAAAGGTGAGGACGCAAGCGCTCAAGATACTCTTAACCCGTCTGCCCTTGCCGATGCCGGCAAACCGTCCCCTCAAACCGGCACTGTTCTGTCTCAAGCAATCTCCTTAGCAGTTATGAAGAGTCGAACTCAAAAACTCTCGAAAGCTCAGCTGGCAGCCCAAAAAATCGAGCTACAGCGGGAAGAGCGTTTGCGTCAGATTGGCCAAGAACTGCAACAAGCACGTCAGGCTCGTTTCCTTTCCCGCCAGCAGCTTCACCGTCAAACCCTAGTCCCACTCGCTCATCTAGAAGCTTTAGAAACAGGGCACATTGAGCAGTTACCAGAAGATGTTTTCGTTCGGGGTTTTATCCGCCGGCTGGCAAATGCGCTGGGGTTAGATGCTGCCGGCATGGTCGCTTCTTTACCGGCACCTGACCCTGTAAAATCTGTCGTACCGTCCTGGCATCGACCTTTAACTGAATCTGGAATGCAATTGCGAACAGGACATTTGTACGTTGGCTATACCGCCCTCATGGCAAGTGCCGTGGGCGGACTTTCTTGGATGTCTGGGCAAGCTACACCCGGTGCAATTGCTGAACCTGATCCGTCTGCTTTATCTCCTAAAACTGTCTCTGAGTCAATTGTGCCGGCGGAACCAACGGCAACGCCCGGTTTAACTTCCGGCAAAAATCGCGTAGCTGCCGGTTCTGATATTGCACCGCCGGAGGCGCTAGCTTTTTAGGGGCTAGGGAAGAGGGGAAGAAAGGCTCGATTCTCCTATGTTGGGGCAGCCTTGCTTCTCTTTCCTGATTGCTCAACGAGTTCGTAGCGTCTAGTTGCTCAAAACCAGGTTATCTCGGTGAACCACGGTTTCAGCGCCGGCATAACCCAAAATCTGGGAAATTTCATCAGACTTGCGCCCTCGAATTCGCTGTAGTTCGGGGCTGCTATAGTTTACCAATCCTCTCGCCATTTCCCGACCGCTCAGATCGCATAGTTGCACAGCATCTGAGGCATTGAATTCTCCTTCAATCGCGGTGATGCCGGCGGGGAGTAAGGATTTTCCAAGCTGACAGATCGCTGCCACAGCACCGGCATCTAAATAAAGCTTCCCCGCCGGAATCAAACCGTGAGCGATCCAGCGCTTGCGGGCGCTGTCAGTTCGGGGCTGGGGTTCAAACTGAGTGCCAATCGGTTCTCCCTGCAAGATTTTGTCAATGTTTCTGGGATAAGCGCCGGCAGTGATCACTGTGCGAACCCCCGCACCTGTAGCAATACGTGCTGCTTCGATTTTGGTTGCCATGCCGCCGGTGCCCCAACTGCTGCCACTGCCGCCGGTTTGTACTTGTAATTCTGCCAGTTGTTCCAAGCGCTGCACTAACGCAATCGGTTGGGCGTCTGGCACTTCGCGAGGATCGGCGGAGTACAACCGATCCACGTCGGTGAGTATAAATAGCCAGTCAGCTTCGATCAAACTGGCTACCAGCGCCGACAGTGTGTCGTTATCTCCAAACTTGAGTTCTTCAACCGCTACCGTGTCGTTTTCATTCACCACCGGCACCACGCCTAACCGCAACAATTCTTGGAAGGTGTTGTAAGCATTCACATATCGGCTGCGCTGCACCAAGTCGGTTCGCGTCAGCAGCACTTGCGCGATCGGCTGTTGCAGGGTTGTAAAAAAATCATCGTATACCCGGATGAGCCGGCCTTGGCCAACTGCTGCGACTGCCTGTTTCAGCGCAATGCTGCGGGGCCGTTCTTGCAATCCCAGGCGAGCGCAACCCACTCCCACGGCACCAGAGGAAACCAAAACAACTCGGTGCCCTTGCCGGCGAAGGTCTGTGAGGGTTTCTACCAGGGTGGCAATGGTGGAAAGGGCGAGGTTGCCGGTGGCCGGCACCGTCAAACTAGAAGTCCCTATTTTTACAACGATAGTTTGCGGCATGACAAGAGATCAGGGGACTCGGTAAGGCATGGGGAATTGGGGATTGGGCATGGGGCAAGGCTGCGCCAACCTAAAGGTATGGGCATGGGGCATTGGGCATCTCTCCCCTAGCCCATCAATTGTAAAGCGCCAGCTCCTCCTACGAGAAGACTGGCGCTCTACAAAGTTATTTATTTTTTATGGTTAGGGTCTTTATATTTGCTGACCCCATTTGAACTATGACTATCATCGCCTGAAAAAAGCGAAGTCTTCAGTTTCATAATGTTTTCTTTATATTTCGCGATGTCATGATTCATCTCGGTTTGTAAAGTTTTATTACTTTGGCGGCGTGAGGGTAGCTCCGAGGATTTGAGAAAACCACACCTCAAAGGAACGCCAATGATAGCGGCGGATCGCTTCAGTGGGATCGATGACAGGTTCAACCAAAATGGTAAACATTCCCAACCGGTTGCCGGCGAGGACATCAGTAAAGAGGCGATCCCCAACCATTGCCACCTGATCAACCGGCAGGTTCATGCCATCAACTGCTTGCCTTAACTTGCGCCGGGAGGGTTTAGCCGCTCCCATAATGTAGGGCACGTTCAAGGACTCAGCGATGCTGCGAATACGATAGGCGCTGAGGTTATTGCTGACCAGCCACAGTTTTGCCAGGGGTCTAATCGTATCTACCCACAGCCGCATTTCAGGAGAAGCTTCAGCAACCCGCATGGGCACCAAGGTTTCATCCACATCCAGCACTAATCCTTTGAGCTGGTATTGCTGCACAATCGCCGGTGTCAGACTCAAAATTGAGTCTCCTAAAACTAAGTCAGGCTGTAAGAGTTTGCCCCAAGACATTGTTAATTGTTGATGGTTAGTTGGGTGATTTTTCAGTAGCCGAACGCTCATCCCGAATTTTCGCTTGAGCGGCTTCGTGTTCGGCTAAGGTGCGACTAAAGACGTGAGTTCCGTCATACAACGCCACAAAATAAAGAAATTCTGTGTTCTCTGGATTGAGAGTGGCTTTTAAGCTCTCAACGCCGGGACTGGCAATTGGCGTCGGCGGCAGCCCTGGATTGATATAGGTGTTATAGGGAGAAGGTGTATTAACCTGGGCCAAGGTTAGGGGTTTATCGGGTGTTTGGGTAACTCCCAAGCCGTATTCAACGGTGGGGTCGGCACCTAATGACATTCCTTCTTGCAAGCGCTTGGTAAACACGCCGGCAATTCGGGCGCGTTCGTCAGGAATGACGGCTTCTTTTTCAACAATACTGGCGAGCGTAACCCACTCAAGCAAGCTCATCTTAGTCTTGGCGTCTCCTTTTTGATATATGGGGAGCGCCAGCTGCTCAAACCGAGTGAGCATCTGTCTTAAAACTGCTTGCACAGTGATGTCATCACCCACTAGCTGATAGGTGTCGGGGTAGAGGAAACCTTCGAGATGGGGTAAGCCATTGGGCAGCCAGGGGTACTGGGCTTGCGGAATTTCGCTGGCGGCTTTGAGAAAGTCTTGGGCTGTGAAAAACCCTTGTGACTCAAAGTAAGCAGCCATTTGCTTGAGTGACCATCCTTCGGGAATGGTGAAGCTGAGCTTGACAACGTCGCCAGTCCAAATTTTGTTGGCAATCTCCTGCATCGATTCTGTGGGGGCGATGTTATAGGTGCCGGCTTTAAAATCCCCACCCCCATTGCGTTGCATTAACCACCGCGCCCATAGTTTCCAAGCGGATGCGGAACGGATCAAACCGGCTGACTCTAAATCCTGGCCAATTTGTTGAGCCGATGTTCCGGGCGGAATTTGCAGCTGAACCGCTTTGTCTTGGGGTGAGTTTCCAGAAGCAACCGAGTCTGCCGGCGGCGCACTGGCCCAACTCCACCAAGACCAGCCCTGCCAAGCACAGACTCCTAGGGTCGTCAGGATGATAGCAAGGAACAACGACCACTTGGAAATGCGTTTGACAACTTTCATATTTAATGCTATTAAACAATCAGTTTCTACATAAAAGTCGTGAGTGCGAGGGGGCGTCAGCCTTTACCGGCATAGCCTACCCCCTTACCGGGCTTGACTTATGCCCTAAGAGAGCATACTTCGCCCTGATGAGCGCTATGAAAGCCAGGATGTTGAGGTCGGGATTTTAAGCGGCAAAGCCCAAACTCTCGAGGCTTACTCTTCTAGTTCCTCAAAGAGCCGGTCTTCGATCAGTCCTTCTAGAGTTGGCAGCATTGGCTCTAGCTTTTGGAACTCTTCAGGAGAGAGCAATTCAGGCTGACCGTCGGCATTAATCCGAGCCAGAACAAAGAAGGGATCGAGGGGCGTATAAATGGCATACTCTAGCTCTTCGTGGTAGAAGCTCGCGAGCCACTGTAGCTCTTCATAATCTCCCTCTTCTGTATCTTCATCTTCCCCGATATCCTCGGAGGATAAATCCGGCAAGTCGCCTTCAACTGTTAGGGTGATGGCTGTGCGTTTGAGGGTGAGGTTTTGCTCCTCGAGGACAGCTTTGGCTATCGAAAAGAGCGGGTCAACGTCCTCGTCTTCTACAGGGACTGCTTCCTCGTCATCCCCTTCTGCTTGCCAAGCAAAAATTTCGACGGGAGAGTCGATAGGTAGGAGTAAAACGTAATCCTGACCTTCTAACTCTAAAGAATGCTCAATAGAACAGGTAAGCGTCCGCCCAGATTCATCCGTCAGGGTGACGGTATCTGAGGAAGGACGCCCATTCTCTTTAGGGGATTGGGATTTTGTCATTTGTCATTTGTCCTTTGTCAGATGTCAGCGGTCAGATGTCAGATGTCAGATGCTGTGAGCCACTGACAAGTGAGCGCAGCCCACTGAGCAATGACCTAGGGGATGAGAACAGGGTGAATAGGTTGACAGTTCGGGGCAGTTTCCAAGGTCACTGGGAATAAACCAACGCTGAAAGCTAAATGCAATCGCCGTTGGTTAACGTCTATTGGACGACTCTAGTGCATAGCAAATTGCACTCACCAGAATATCACGGTAGAGTACCTTCCCTCTTTGGCTGCCGGCGCTCGTCTAGCCACTGCTGTAAAATCAGGGCAGCTGCCTTGCGGTCAATCAGTCCTTTATTCCGCGAGGGAGAGCGATTTTCTGCAATGATCATTTGCTCCGCCTGAAATGACGTTAAACGCTCATCCACATATTCCACCGGCAGTTGCAGTGCCTCAGAAAGGCGGTTGGAAAATTTCTGCACGGATTTGGCTTGGAAACCCACATTGCCATTCATGGAATAGGGTAAACCGACAACAAGCACTTGTACCTGTCTTTCCTCGACCAATTGACGCAGTTGTGCCACATCTCGGTCAAAGGAGGTGCGCTCGATGGTCGTCAGTCCGGTGGCAATTAAGCCAGTGCCATCACAGCCGGCCACCCCGATGCGTTTAGTACCAAGATCCAAACCCAGAGCTGAAATTCTCGCTGCCATAGTTATTATTTAATTTCTCAGTTTGTCAGTCCTGAGTCTCCTTGATGAAGTTCTGGCTCAGTTTTTTTACAGATCGCGCATTCTTCAGGGCTTCCGACTACATTGAGTGCCGGCTGCGGTTCAGTAACCGACTTGTTTTTTTGCAGCGGATTAAGCCACGACATCCGGCCTGGTACAGGTTTGCGTGCCGGCTGGAATCCTTGAAGCACATCAGAAAGCTGTAAGGCTTCCAGGGCGTTGAGTTTGGACTCACGCAGCTTGTGCCAAACTGAGCGAGACATCAGCAGTGTGTGGGAAATACGCTCGGCTCCGATTTGCTCTAAATACTCTTCCCGTTCTGGCTGATAATCTGCAGAAGCCAGATGTAAGGATTGGGGGGGGAAATCCTTGGCAATCCGGGCCATTTGGGACAGCAATTCTGGATAAAGCCAAGTGTAAGCCGGGTGGACGCTTAGCTGGGCAACGTGAGGCTGTGAGCCGTCTCGGCTCAGCTGCACTTGAAAGTAACCGATCGCTGCTTTGCGCTGGGGTTCAAACACATAGCCGCTGACGACTTCGGTGTGAGCCAGCCACTGTCTGAAGCCTTCAATTAAAGCGCTGACTAGGCCGGTTTGAAAGTCTTGGATGTGGCGGTCGAACACCTGGCGAAGCAAAGGCGGCATGGCGGCTGTGTCCAACTGGCACAACAGTTGAGCGTCGGCATTGCTCACCGGCAACAAATTGGGTAAGTCCGGTTCCCGGTTGGCCAATTGCTCTTGCAGTGCCGGCCCGATTGTCCAGTAGGTCATTTGGGCCAAGGGCTGAAACCCATTTTGCCGGTAGAGGGCTAGCGCATTTTTATCATTAACATTAACCTCTAGCAGCCAAGTCCGAGCCTCCCAAACCACCTCTAAGCAGTGGCGCAGCAGCACAGAGCCGATACCCTGGCTAGAAGCGGCTGGATCGATGACCACCCGCTCGACTCGCCAAGTGCTCCGCGTGCGGTTAAATGGCGAGATTTGAATCATGCCCCGAAACTTGCCCTCTTGCTCGGCAACATGACAGCAAAAGAGGTATTGGTAGGGATTGGGAAACAGGCTCAGCAGCTTTAGCCAACCAAACCAGCGCCGAGCTTGTGACAATTGCTGGCAAGTGTCAGTTAAACGACTGTGTGTTTCGGCTTCAAACTCCTCTGCACAGCGTTTTTCCATCACTTCCAGATCCCGGTATTGGATGGGGCGGATCACGGTATTAGGGTTCTGGGGTGAGACAGGAGCCATTAAACCTTCTACGCGGCCTCTATCCTTTTTGAACGAACAATGTAGAGCTTAGAGTTTTTCTCTTTTCTCCTTTTTCCATTCTTCATTCTCCAGGGGAGCCGTGCCCTCCATGTATACGACGATTCACCCTGTTTTTGCGAGAGGCAATTTTTTAAGTTGCTTCTACAGTCAGGAACGGGGCAAAACCTGTATGCGCGATTAACCCTGAGCTTTCGGTCGAATCAAAACCAGCGGAGTTTGCTCATCAGCATTGCCGGCTGGGTTAGTTCTTAAGGCTTGTTCTAACAAAGCCGCTGACAGATCGGGGGTCGCTGCCAATATCTTAACTGCTTTCAAGTCGTTCACGTCTACAATGGCGGCTGATAATCCCGTCTCCTGTTGAATTCGTTCTACAACTTTTTGAGGATTTTCTGGGCCGAGGACGATGAACTGGTCATAAGGGGGCAAGGTGCCGGTTACGTCGTCAATCAGCCGCGCTTGCTCACCGGCAAGTTGGTAAAATACCCCTGGCTTGCCAAAAACTTTTGCAATTGCCCCAACGACAAAGGCGAAGACGACCCGCGCCGGCCCAACAATATTCACTAAAGTTTGCATCCCGCAAGCAGTGGCCAAACTAGAGGTAGGCATGAAGAAATAACACAGTCGTTTGGCCACAAATCCGGGCTTAATATCGGTGGGATGGTGCCACCGGCCTTGCATGATGGCGATGGGGGTTTCGCCAATGGTCACCACATCTCCTTTTTGGGAGTGGGGGAAGATATAACGCTTAACGATTTCTACCGGATCGTCCAGGTGCGTAAGTAAATGGGTTTTCACCGGCAGCACGTCTGCCACAGTTGTAGATCGCCAACTTCCAGCCGTTGCCCCGGGTTCTGGATATTTCAGCGGCACAACCACATGACGGACTTTGGGAATGCGTCCTTGAGGGCCATAGGTGACGTAGTTGACTTTGATCCAGGCGGTTTGCAATTGGCTTAGATCCGGCCCTTGAATCTCGATTGAGACTTTGATGCGCGTTTTCTTGCCGGTTTTGACAATATAGCCAAACCAATATCCATCATCCCGTGCCGGCGCATCTGGATGCAGGGGAATCACTTGGCTGTGGCAAGTAATGCCATCCAAGCTGCCTTTCGACAATAGGCTGACTTCTGAACGCACTTCCGGCAGCATGATTTCTAAACTTTGCGTCTGGTTATGAAACTCCATCTCGCCGACCAAAAGATAGCGGTTGGGTTCCACAACTTCTAACTTCCAATCTCCCTGCGTCAGCTTTAAATCATTGCCGGGACGCCGCCGGTACTGTAACTCTAGCGCTAACCCAACTGCCCCTAACAACAGAGCAGCAGTTCCTACACCGATTCCTATGCTTTCTGCGATCACCACAATTGTTACCGAATTTTTGTTCTGCGAGTTTATTCAGGCTGACCCTTCTGTGGACGGGATAGAACGAGGGGGAGGGGGGGTGAGGAGGAAAAAATTCCCCATCCTTGATCCTACCCAGTAAGCTACGGAGGTAGTGATTAATACATCAAAAGCCCAATGCCCCTACCTTTAGGTTGGCGAAGCCTTGCCCAATCCCCAATCCCCAATGCCCCTTTTATCCTATAACGACTGTATCGAGGGTTAGAAAGCCTACAGAATTGTAAGGCTCTTGGATTAGTTTGAGAAAAGCCTCTTTCGACAGCAAGATTTTTGTTAAACATTTGTAAACTGTTAAGAAGCGCTTTTTAAGGTTCACATTTCTTAAAGGAGTTCCATGAAGCTACTGATTACTGCTGAGCGCTATTTACTGATTGGCCATATTGTGGCGATGGCGTTCGGACTGGCTGGGCTGCTGCTGGTTTTACCCCATCCAGAATTAATTCTGAGTTTATCGTCTGTCGGACAAAGCATCTTCCAGTGGAGTATGGCCGGCGGGGGGGTGGTCTATATCATCTTAGGCGCGGCTGCGGTGGCGATTTATGCCTACCGGCTGCTGGGAATGCGGCTGTGGCTGTCGTTTATGCTGCCGTCTGTATTTCTGTCTTTGGGGAGTGAGTTGTTGGGCACTAGCACCGGCTTCCCGTTTGGCCATTACCAATACTTAAGTGGCTTGGGCTATAAAGTCGCCGGTTTGGTGCCGTTTACCATTCCCCTGTCTTGGTTTTATATGGGCCTGGTGTCCTATCTGCTGGCGCGCGCCGGCTTAGAACGCATCGGCATGGCTAGTTGGGTTCGCCACATCGCGGCGATTGCTTTGGGTTCACTGTTACTCACGGCTTGGGATTTTGTTCTTGATCCAGCGATGAGTCAGACTGCTTTTCCGTTCTGGGAATTTCAGGAAGCCGGCGCTTTCTTTGGGATGCCTTACCGCAACTTAGCCGGTTGGATGGGCACCGGCGCACTGTTTATGTCTGTGGCAGCTTTGTTGTGGGGAAATGCGCGGATTTCATTGCAGCGCTCACAACTGGGGTTACCTTTAATTGTTTATGTGGTTAACTTCGCCTTCGGGGCGGTTATTACCTTGGGTGCCTTAGATGCCCGGTACTTGATTCCCACGTCGCTGAGTGTGTTGCTGGGTGTTGTGCCGGCTGTGATTCTATGGTGGATAGCTACGCCGGCACCGCAAACTGTGGAGGATGCCCCCTCTGAAGCCGATTCCTTGATTATCGAGCGTGCTGAACTGCCGGTGAAGCCGGTGGAAGTCGCCGCAAAATAAGGCGGGAGGTAAACTTGACCGGCAGCGCAGCGCTAGTGCGATTTCAGTTCGGTTTTGGGGTGTGCTGCCAACCCCCAACCGCTCTAATTTTCAATCGGTCATTTTCCCCTCACGTCAGGCGAAAGGTAAGAATACTCAATTTTTCTCAAAACCCTACGCCAAAGATGAGGGGAACTTTCAATTTGGGGGTTCCTGTACTTCTAAAGCAGATTTGTTCAATTTTAAGAATTCGGTTAAAAGCCAACTAGATCCTTAGTAGTTGGGTTTCTCTGGCCTGTTGTATGCTTTTAAAGCTTACGCTTAGCGTCTTTTCTGATTCTGTAGCATCAGGCCGGCAAAACATAATAAAAGTGTGAAAAGCAACACACCGAAAACGATTGGGTTAAAAGGGCCATCCGTAGAGGCTGCCAAAGCTCCCTGTTCTAGGCCGGCATCATAAAGAATCTCGTTCATCTATACAAACTCACTAATGTTTTGCTATTTGATGAAAAAATTTTAAACGTCTAGTCTGTTATTTGTCCTCCGTGTGAGCGTGCGAACAAATGACTTGTTAACGATGAGAAAGGTTTTCTTGTGCTTACCAATTTTTTTTCTATCGCTTACCCGATATCTACTAATTTGTCAATAAATTATTGGTCATTAGGGCTGCTGCTGTTTCAAGTGCCGGCAGTGGCAATTTTGCTGTCGCGTCTGATTAAAGGGCCAACCCGCAAGCCACCGATTGAACCGCAACCGGCAACTTTGGATTTGTTGGGAAAGGTGAGTGTGGTTGTGCCCACGCTGAATGAGGCAGAACGAATTGGCCCGTGTTTGGCCGGCTTGACTCGCCAAAGTTATGAAGTTCGGGAAATGATTGTGGTAGACAGTCGATCCCAGGATGGGACAGCAGAATTGGTGAAGGCTGCCGGCGAGAAAGATCCCCGATTTCGGGTGATTACAGACGATCCGCTGCCGGCCGGCTGGGTGGGACGTCCGTGGGCGTTGCACACCGGCTTTTACCACACTTCAGATGGCAGCGAATGGTTTTTGGGAATGGATGCCGATACTCAACCGAGTCCGGGTTTGGTTGCCGGTTTAGTCGCAACCGCTGAGGCGGAGGGTTACGATTTGGTGTCTCTGTCGCCGCAATTTATTCTGAAATATCCCGGGGAATTGTGGTTGCAGCCGGCACTGTTACTCACCCTCGTCTACCGATTTGGCCCAACCGGCACTGGCGCAGATACGGCAGAACGAGTGATGGCAAACGGTCAGTGTTTTCTGTGCCGGCGCTCTGTTTTAAGCCAGCTAGATGGCTACAGCAGCGCCCGTAGTTCGTTTTGTGATGATGTCACCTTAGCCAGAAACATCGCCGCTAAAGGCTTTAAAGTTGGCTTCTGGGATGGGGCAAAGGTGTTGAAGGTGCGGATGTATGAAGGTGCGGCGGAAACTTGGCGCGAGTGGGGAAGATCGCTTGATCTTAAAGATGCTTCTTCATCGGGTCAAATTTGGGGCGATTTGTGGCTGTTGCTAGCAATTCAAGGTTTACCCCTGCCGGTTTTACTCAGCTACTGGTTTCTGTCTCCCCCGCTTTCCCTCTCTCCCTCTCTCCCGCTTTCCCTATTGGGATTAAATTTGTTTTTGCTGGCAATTCGATTTGCTTTAAACTTCGCAATTGCCCCCTCTTATGATCGCTCACAAGCATCTGCCGGCTGGATGTTTTGGCTGTCTCCGTTGGCAGATCCTTTAGCTGTGGTGCGAATTTTTCTTTCCGCCATTCAAAGACCAACTCAATGGCGGGGGCGAAAATATGAGTAATCCTGATATCTTGCACTTCTAAGGTGCCGGCATAGGGGTTGGTTTTGACGCTAAAATCCTGCTGATTTTCTTCACTTACCCGCCCCTCTCTCAATTTTTTGCTGAGATTAAAAGATGTTTGAAATCTTTAAGGATATTCCCGTTGTTTATCTAGGCTTAATTGGCAGCTTATTTGCCGGCTTAGCAACGGGAATTGGGGCCATTCCTATTTTTTTGATTCCTAATATAACCAAAAGAATTCAAGGGATGATGATGGGGTTCGGGGCTGGCGTGATGCTAGCCGCAACCTCATTTTCACTGATTATTCCGGCAATAGAAGCGGCTTCAGATAACACCGGAAATCGTATTTGGGCTGCTACGATTGTGGTAATAGGGATTCTTTTAGGCGGTATTTTTTTACTATATAGCAATCAATATCTTCCCCACGAACACTTTTTTAAAGGGCATGAAGGAGCTGATAATAATAACTTAAAAAGAATTTGGCTATTTGTAATCGCAATTGCGATTCATAACTTTCCCGAAGGATTAGCCGTGGGTGTGGGATTTGGTGGGGGAAATGTTGCCAATGGCATTGCCTTAGCTACCGGCATCGGGTTGCAAAACTTACCAGAAGGGCTTGTCGTTGCTTTAGCCTTGCTGGGTGAAAAATATTCTAAACGGAATGCTTTCTTAATTGCGCTGTTTACCGGCTTAGTTGAACCCATCGGCGGCGTGATTGGGGCGGGAGTGGTTTCGCTTGCCCAATTTTTTATGCCGTGGGCGATGGCGTTCGCTGCCGGTGCAATGCTATTTGTGATTAGCGATGAAATTATCCCCGAATCTCACCAATTAGGGTTTGAAAAAGAAGCAACCTTTGGGGTGATGATCGGGTTTGTGGTGATGATGTTTTTGGATGTCACCTTGGGGAGTGGCTAAAAGCTTTCTTAGGGAGGGAATGGGGAATGGGGAATGGGGCATGGGGCATCGTTAATCAATAGTAGAGAATACTCTCTGACTCTTCCCTAGCCCCTAGTCCCTAGTCCCTAGCCTATCTCTTAGTCCACTCGTTCCAGCTGCCAGAGGATTTGGTTGCCCTCGCGCCGCACTCGTGAGACGATCCAGTTTCGCCACACCCAGTTGTCTCCTCGACTGGTAACGGCGCTGGCGTTGACATCCATTAAGTCGGCAAGTTCGGAACTGGTGATGAGGTAGCGTTTTTCAGCGATTTCATCGGCGATCCTTAGGGTTTCTACTAAGTCCCGCAGTTGAGAGACTCTGAATTCGCTAGGTAAGTGGGTTTCGGTGGAGTCAGCAGCAAAAGGGGCAGTCGAGTCCGTCATGGCAACATCCGATGTCGAAAGGTCAGAGGGTACTGAACTGGATTGTATCGTTTTGTTTCCTAAATCGTTAGTTGCTGCTGAACTAATTACCTGTTTCACCGGCATCTGTTGCACAGAAGCGGGTTGATCGGCTGCATAGGCGCGGGCGATGGTGTCGCCGCCGTTAGTTGCTGCTGAACTAATGACCTGTTTCACCGGCATCTGTTGCAAGGAAGCGGGTTTACCGGCTGCGTAGGCGCGGGCAATGGTGTCGCAGCGATCATTATAAAAGTTGCCGGAGTGTCCTCGGACGTGTTGCCAGTTGACTTGCCGGCAGTTGAGTTTATCGAGCACTTCCCAAATGTCTTGGTTGAGGACGGGTTTGCCGGTGGAGGTTTTCCAGCCTTTCTTTTTCCAGCCTTTAATCCATTGGGTGATGCCGTTTTTCAGGTATTCGCTGTCGGTGTAGAGGGTGATGGGTTCGTCTTGACTGGCACTTGTGAGGAATTCTAAGGCAGCAACGGCGGCTTGCATTTCCATGCGGTTGTTGGTGGTTTGGGAGTCACCCCCGCCGAGTTCATGGGTGGAACCATCAGCGTAGCAAACAACGACTCCCCAGCCGCCTGGGCCGGGGTTGCCGGTGCACGCGCCATCGGTGTAAATACTTTGGATTTTGCTAGAAGACATTAGCGAGGAATTAAGCGATGGATTCCCAAAATTATCACGGCAATCGCTATGGGAACAATACTCTATACCCAGGCCGGCAATTTCATGAAAAGCTGTCTTGAGGAGACGGCTGTTGGGTTGCAACGACAACTGCCTACCTGATTTTTTTCAAGAGTGGGTTACATTTCTTTGGCAACGCGCCGGTTATACCGGGCTTCGTCATAGTTAGGTTGAATCTCTACAGCGCAGTCAAAAGCGGTAATTGCGCCACGAAAATCCCCTCTCATGTATTACTGATCACCTCGATTAAACTCCGCCTTTGCATCTTCGCCGGCACTTTCTGCTTCCTCTTTCTCCTTTGCCTCTTCACGGGCAGTTTCTGCTTCCTCTTTCTCCTTTGCCTGTGGCGGATTATCTAATCCATTTCCAACAAATACCGCTGCCTCTTCACGGGCAGTTTCTGCTTCCTCTTTCTCCTTTGCCTGTGGCGGATTATCTAATCCATTTCCAACAAATACCGCCTCAATCACTTGTCCTGTCCAAATCTCATCCCACTTAGAAACTGGGGGAAGTTTTTCTAATAACTGCGTCCCAATTGTTAGCGCCTCTTCTGAGAATTCTCCATCGGCTATTTCTTTCAGCCCTATCATCCGAGTTGCCAAGTCTCGATCCGGTGCTTCCTGCAATGTTTCTCCAAACCGGCGCAACCACTGTACCCATTGTTCTGTTGTGGCGCGGTATTGCATATCCTCCCAAAAGTTTAAGGCTGTTATCTCACCAAACGGCACTTTGGCTAACAGTTGGCGAAACAAAGATTCATATTCTTCGTCACTCAACGCTTGAGATTCTCTGGCCAGCAATTGAGTGCCAATTTCTCTTGAAATTTCCCCAATTTCCCCACAACCGATTTCATTCAGCCGCACCATCCGCGTTGCTAATTCATGGTTAGGTGCGGGAGATTTTAACAGGCGATCTCGACCAAAGCGTTTTAGCCAGGAGATAAAAAATTTGTCCTGAATGCGGTTTCCCAAATGCTCTAACACCTGCGCTTGCTGCCAACCTTCTCCAATCCCATCCATGAGCTGCATAAAAAAGTTTTCATAACCGGCATCACTCAAAGGATTAATGGGGACTGGGGTTTGAGATCCCTTCTCTTCTTTTGATGATGTAAAATTTTTAAATAACTGCTGGAAGAATTGTACAAGCCGATCCCATATTTTTTTTAGCATACTTCTAACTTAGTATTTGCTTTTTTACAAAAGTGTAAAGATTCTGTAGAGCAATCCTATTTGAATTGCAGAAATTTGAAATCCGGGCCTCTTGCTATATAACGCGAGCGAGACACTGGCATTACCGGAAAGTCTCACGAATAATTTAGGATTGCTATATCAATCTATCAATTTTAGAACATTATTTTTTTTAAGAATTAATAAAGTAATGCTATAATTAATCATTAATTAGAGGCAAGTAGATAGTAGAAAAATCTACGATCTACTAACAACTAATTAACCTGATCGGCTCAGCTACCCCCAGGCAGTCCCCTCAGAAGTCGGTGCATCTCCCTCGGCTTCCAATAGCAGACGGGAAGCCTCCCGACCGGCCAAGGCGACGGAATCATCCGGCTGAACGCTTAACGCTCGGTCAAAGGAGGCGATGGCTTCCTGGTGCCGGTGCAAACTGGTGAGGGCAACGCCCCGGTTGACCCAAGCCGGCCCGTAATCTGGGGCCAGGGACACCACTCGGTCAAACGATTGCAGCGCCTCATCGTGCCGGTGTAAGTAACTCAGCGCCAACCCCCGGTTAAACCAAGTTTCAATTTCACTCGGTTCCCTGGCAACGGCTTCGTTATAAGAGTTGAGAGCCTCCTCATGCCGGCCTAAAGCCATCAGCGCATCCCCTTGGCTATGCCACCCTTGGGGGAGGTCGGGTTGCAGTTGCAGCGCTTGCTGATAGCAACTGACGGCCTCTTCATGGCGGTTGAGTTTAGTGAGAGCCACCCCCCGGTTATGCCAAGCCGCCGGGAACTCTGGGTTCACTTGCAGCGCTTTTTCATAAGAGTTAAGTTCCTCTTCGTGCTGTTCTAAAGCCGAGAACGCTAAACCTCGCAGATACCAAGTGTTAGGATTGTGAGGCTCAACCTTAATCGCAGCCTCAAAGCAGGCGATTGCTTCTTCGTACCTTTCCAAGTAAAATAGCGCTCCACCCCGGTTTAACCAAGCCGCTGTTAACTCTGGATCGAGTTGTAATGCTTGGTCATAAGAGGCAATTGCCCCTAACACATCCCCAACCCCTAATTGCTGATTTCCTTGCTCCCACCAAGCTTCAGCATTGTCTGGTGGAGGGGCCGCAGGGGCATTAGGAGCGGCCGGTGCCGGCACCCCCCGTTCTCGCGCCAGCAATTGGCTGCCCAGTTCGTATGCCACATCTGCCAAGTCCCCGCAATTCATTTGTCCTAACCCGAGTAACTGTCTGGCTAACTCAGGATTGGGTGCCGGCGTGGCCAAAAACCGTTCGCCATAGCGCCGAAGCCAAGCCGCCCACAGTTGCAGGTTGCCGCGTTCTCCGAGATCGTCAAAAAACTTTAACACTCGTTCACGATCCCAACCTCGTTTCACCCCCTCCAGCAATTGGGTGAATAGCAGTTGATAATCTGCATCCTCCAATGCCGGTGGCGGTTTCATTCCGGCTGATACAGGCTGAGATTTTACAATTTCTCTCTTTTCACTGCCAAAAAACCGCTGCCACATTTCCTTGAGCATCTCCCGCACCCGCGCGTCACATATTCTAGATTGTAGGCAACGCTTACACCTCCATGTCCTACGAACCTCTCCACCACAAATACAGACCCCAAACTTTTGGGGATCTAGTGGGTCAAGACGCCATCGCCACGACCCTCAGTAATGCTATTCGTCTTGATAAGATCGCACCGGCATACTTATTTACCGGCCCTAGAGGCACCGGCAAGACCTCCAGCGCCCGGATTTTGGCCAAATCTCTCAACTGTTTGGCCAATAATGTCCCCACAGATAAGCCTTGCGGCGTTTGTGATGTGTGCCGGTCGGTAACCAACGGTTCATCCTTGGATGTGATAGAAATTGACGCCGCGAGTAACACCGGCGTTGATAATATCCGTGAACTGATTGAAAGGGCACAATTCGCGCCCGTGCAGTGCCGGTATAAAGTTTATGTGATTGATGAATGCTTAACCGGCGACTCACTTATACAAACCCGCGAAGGTTTGATTCGCATTGACGATCCCAACCTTAAAGGCAAAGAAGTTCTCAGTTATAACGAAGTTTTGGAAGTCTGGGAATTCAAAAAGGTTTTGAGATGGTTAGACCAAGGAGAAAAGCAAACCTTTGTTATCAAAACAACCCACCGGGAAATTAGATGCACCGGCAATCACTTAATTCGGACAGATAAAGGATGGGTTGCAGCGGCTAATTTGAAACCAGAGATGAAAATTCTCTCACCTTTAGCCCGCAAACGTTTAACAGATTGGCAGAATTTTAACGATGTAAGCTTAGAGCCGGTTTTTTTAGGAAAAATACCTGACTTCTTGCCAATTTGCTTACAGAAAGGAGAGCTTCAGCAAAAACAAACTTTTAGAGAAAATTTAACAGTAACAAAATCTAATCCATCAGTCGAAAAGAGAGGGCCGGCTGCAACCACTATTCAGTTTTTGACCAATTTGGAGACAGTCGAGACTGTAACTCTTGGTAAGGTAGAAAAAGTTTATGATATTGAAGTTGAAGACCATCACAACTTTGTGGCAAACGAGCTTTTAGTTCATAATTGCCATATGCTCAGTACAGCAGCATTTAATTGCTTGCTAAAAACTTTAGAAGAACCACCCAATACCGTTGTATTTGTCTTAGCAACCACCGACCCTCAGCGAGT
The DNA here is from genome assembly GCA_019359355.1 of Microcoleus vaginatus WJT46-NPBG5. Lineage (GTDB taxonomy): Bacteria > Cyanobacteriota > Cyanobacteriia > Cyanobacteriales > Oscillatoriaceae > FACHB-68. The sequence goes on from JAHHHM010000009.1 coordinate 25,072, forward strand.
TTTACCTACGATTATTTCTCGGTGTCAGCGGTTTGACTTCCGCCGCATTCCGTTAGAGGCGATGGTGGGGCATTTAAAATACATTGCCGAAAAAGAAACGATTAATATCAATAGCGATGCAATTACCCTCGTTGCTCAAATCGCTCAAGGAGGATTAAGAGATGCGGAAAGCTTACTTGATCAACTAAGTTTACTCGCACCGCCGGTTAGTGTTGAAAAAGTTTGGGATTTAGTCGGCGCAGTGCCCGAACGAGATTTAATGACACTGCTAGAAGCGATTAATAACAATAACCCCGCAGAAGTTATCGACCAAACCCGTCACATTATGAACCGGGGGCGAGAACCGTTAGTTTTGCTGCAAAATTTTGCCGGCTTTTACCGAGATTTATTGATAGCAAAAACAGCCCCGGCACGGAACGATTTAGTTGCTATTACCCCCCAAACTTGGAAACAAATGTGTGAGTTTGTTCAAAGTTGGGAAATCAGCAAAATATTAGCCGGCCAAAAACATTTGCGCGACAGTGAAGTGCAACTAAAACACAGCACTCAGCCGCGCTTGTGGTTAGAAGTCACGTTATTGGGATTATTACCGGCAGCCTTCAACAGCCAGCCGGCACCGGCAAACCCGCAGCCGACTGCCTTTGCTAAAGCTTCTCCGCCACCCCAACAGCAAACTCCACAAGCTCAAATTCCTACATCCCCAAGTCCCTCACCGGCACCTTCTCAGACACCGAAACCAGAGATGCCGGTGGAGTTAGCGCAACCTCAAGCCGATTCCCTTCCCACACCTTCAGGAGAGACGGCTGAACAAGGGTATGATCCTCAAGAAGTTTGGCAAGCCGTGCTGGCTAATCTACAGCCACTAGGAACGAAAGAACTGCTGCGCCAACATTGCCAACTCATCAGCTTTGACGGTGGGGTTGCCCGCATTAGTATTAGTTCTAATCCCCTGTACAAGATGGGACAGGGAAAGATGCCCAATGTTGAAGCAGCCTTTTTGAAAATCTTCAATCGCAAGATCAAGGTAACTTTAGAAGTTGCCGGTGCCAACCAACCCAAAGCCATGCCGGCGCAAACACCACCACCGGCAGCTTTTAATGAGAATATTCCCCCGCCGGCACCAGACAACAACACATACCAGCAACCGCCGGCACAACCACAAAGAGACTTTCCCAGTGCCAACTCACCTGCAGCAAACAATTACCAAGCTGCTGCAACACCACCGCCGGCATCTGTAACAAATGGCTTCCAGAAAGATGCTTCCCGGTTGCGGCAGTCACCTGAAGATGAGTTAGAAAGTGCCGTCCAGATCCTCGTTAAGTCCTTTAACGGAGAAGAAATTGAAATGAGCAACAAGCAGGACGATCCCACACCGGCAGCTTTGAATGAGGATGAGTTAATTGAATTCCCAATGGAGGAAGAAGACTATGAAGAAGACGATGATGATATTGGTTTTTAAAGTTGTTGCTGCTGTGTAAAAAGGGTGCCGGTTTAATTTGATTGATGAGACAGCAACTTCACCGCCGCCAAGTATCCCTGCTGTAATTTTATGCCGGCTGACCTCATTGATGCCAGATTTTAGGTTATAAAAAAAGGCATTTCCTTCGAGATTTTTACGGCGAACTCAGGTACATAAAACGTAACCGGAGTGCGAACGTAACCAAGAAAGAAATGCCCTAGGAGAAGCGTTAAAGAAACAGAGGAGACACTTGAAAAACTTATCCTTAATCTTCAGCCGATGCCTGAGCGAGGCAAGCCTTTAACTTCGCGGCTAGAACCTGTACATTGGGTTGTTTGAGAATACCGATATGGTTGCCCGGTACATCGTGCACTTCTAACCCTCCAACGGTAAAAGGAGTCCAGGTTTTCGGATCAGTGTAATAGCTTTCAAACTCACTGCGCTGCATAGCCCGGAATAAAGTCACCTTGCCTGGGTAGGGTTGCGGTACATAATTCCTGACTGCCTGATGGCGCACAGTCCGGCGGGCATCGTTGCTGGTGATTTTTTGCAGGGACTTAGACAAGGATTGCTCGCTTCCGTGATCAAACTTGCTGGATATTTTGCCGATGAGGCTGAGAACTTTCTCTTTGCTTGAGGAAATCTTTGCCTGTACTTTCTCCAAGATGTAGGTGTGGCCTTTTTGCAGGAAAGTCTCTAAGTGAATCGCCAGCCGCCGCCCTAAAGGCAACCCTTTCATCCCATCAGGTGCAAAGGTATCAAACAAGGCGACTAACTCGACTGTCTCACCTTCTGCACGTAGCTGATGGGCCATCTCAAAGGCGACTAAGCCGCCAAACGATTCACCGGCTAGATAATATGGCCCTACAGGTTGACGCTTGCGGATTTCTTTGAGATACAGACTCGCAACGCCAGGGACACTGTTTAAAGGAGAGTCTTCTTTGCTAACGTTATCCTCTTTGAGCAGGTCAACTTCAGCCTGGAGGTAAATGCCATAAACGGGCCGATCGCCACCTAAATGCTTTGCTAAATCGTGGTAAAGCAAGATTCCGTAAATACAGAACAGTGGGGGTTTGTCGCCACCCGGGCTTAGCAACACCAAGGATTCTGTGGGCGCTGCCCATCGTTCTTGGCGAATCAGACTGGCCAGTTGCTCAATCGTTGGTGCTTGGAAAAGGGTTGCGAGGGGGAGATTTTTGCCGCAAATTTTCTCAATTTCACTGAACAGACGTACCGCTAGCAGCGAGTGTCCCCCCAACTCAAAGAAGTTGTCCTTAACACCGATGGGTGTAACCCCAATAACCGTTTCCCAAATTTTTGTTAATTGAAGTTCCAAATCATCGCGGGGTGCAACGAAGGAACCTTCTGATTCGCTGCGGGAAGTGTCGGGTGCCGGCAATCCTTTGCGGTCGATTTTACCGTTGGGCGTTAGCGGGATGCTTTCCAAGAGCACAAACGCTGAAGGCACCATGTAATCAGGCAGCTTTGCTTTAACAAAGCCGCGTAATTCACTGAATTTGAGTTCGGTTTGTTGTTCCTTCGGAACGACATAAGCGACTAGACGTTTCTCTCCGGGTACATCCTCGCGGGCGATTACGACACTTTGGCGCACGTTGGGATGCTGCCATAAGACTGCCTCAATTTCTCCGGGTTCAATCCGGAAACCCCGGATTTTCACTTGATTATCAGCGCGACCAACGACTGATATATTTCCATCGGGTAAATAGCGACCTAAGTCGCCGGTTTTATAGAGCCGGTCTTCGCTGCTTTGAGTAAATGGATTGGTGAGGAATCGCTCAGCCGTCATCGATTCGTCTCCCAAATAGCCTTTGGCTAAGTAAGATGTGCGAATGTAAATTTCTCCGATTTCACCGATTCCGGCGAGCCGGTAGGAGGAATTTAACACCAGTAATTGCACATCTTTAATGCCCCGTCCGAGGGGGATTCGGCCTTGGGAAGTTGGGGAATTTTCTCCTTGTTGATTTGGAACCGTATAATACCCCATTGCTTGCGGGGTTTCTGTGGCTCCATAGAAGTTGACACAAGTGATGTTAGGGGCAAGCAATTGCAGTTTTTCAACATCACGAGTGGTTAATACGTCACCTCCGAAGAAGGCATAACGTAGGTTGGTTAATTGTTGGGTTTGGGAAGTTTCTGTCAACAGCACTCCCATTGCCGGTGTTAGGTGGCTAATCGTGATTTGCTGTTGCTTCATCCACTCGCTTAACTTGCCTGGAGTGCCAATTTCTTCTGGGGCGGGAATGCAGAGGGTTGCGCCTAACCACAGGGGTGTGAAGATGTCTCGCAGCAAGGGATCATGGGCGAGTCCAGATAGCACGCTGAATCGGTCTGATTCATTTAAATTAAAGGTTTGTGCGTGCCATTGCAGGAAGTGAGAAAGCGGTTTGTGGGTGCCTAAGATGCCTTTTGGTTTGCCGGTTGAGCCGGAGGTGAAGGCGATATAGGCTAAGTCATCGGGGTTAATTTCGGTATGGGGATTTTCTGTTGAATAATCCTTTAACAGTTCACCGATTTGACCGGCAGCAGTGGGAAGAGCGAGCCGGCACTGGGTTGATAGCGTCCCGACAAAGGTTTCTAAAGCCTCAGGAAGGTTTCCACCGGCTGACATTTGCAGCCAACCTTTGGGCTGAGTAAGTTTCAGGCAATCAATTAACCGCTCGGCGGGGTAATTGGCGTCTAAGATGGTGAACGCTGCGCCGGCTTTGAGAATTCCCAGTAACGCCACGACGATTGGGGCGCTGCGGTGAGCGTAAATTGCGACAACATCTTGAGCGCCAATGCCATTTTTGTGCAGGTAATCCGCGAGTTGGTTGCTGATTTTATCCAGTTCTGAATAAGTCAGACTTCCTTGCCGGTCGATGATGGCGGTGCTATTCCCGACTCGCTTTGCTTGTTGGGAGAATTGCGTGTGAATAGCGCCTTCCCAACAATCCTCAATTGCCTGATTTGGGTTCGGTAAAAGAGCTTGAGTTTCGGAAGAAACGAGGGAGAAATGAGCGATGGGTTCGGCTGGATTCTTGACAATTTGCTCAAGCAGATGTTGGAGTTGGGCCAGCATCTCAACCATTCGCTGCCGGTCAAATAAATCGGTGTTGTAAACCAATTCAAGTTTGGTTCCCTCGTTTTGTTCCTGAGCGTATAGCGTGATATCGAACTTCGACGCTTGTTCAGTAAACGAGAGATGATCGAGCGTTAATCCCGGTATTTCGATTTGGTTGTCTTCATAGTTGAGCAAATTAAACCACACCTGAAATATCGGGTTGCGGCTGCGATCTCGCTCTGGTTGCACAGCTTCCACCAACTTCTCAAATGGCAACTCTTGGTGAGCGTATGCTCCCAAAGCCACCTCACGCACCCGTTCCAGTAGCTCCCGGAAACTGGGATTGCCAGATAAATCGGTACGCAGCACTAAGGTATTGACAAAGAAGCCAATTAAGTGTTCAATTTCAGCGCGGTTGCGACCGGCAATCGGGGAGCCAACAATAATATCTTCCTGTCCAGAATGCCGGCAGAGCAAGGTATTGAAGGCTGCCAGCAAGGTCATAAATAGGGTGGCACCTTCCCGACGTGATAGCGCCTTGATTTCCTCGCTCAGTTCCTGAGAAAGCACCAAAGATTCCTTGGCACCGTTATAAGTCTGCAACGGCGGGCGCGGGCGATCGGTGGGCAATTCCAACACCGGCAGCTTGCCGCCTAGTTGCTGTTTCCAGTAAGAAAGCTGGGACTCTAAAACCTCATCTTGGAGCCACTGGCGCTGCCAATGGGCAAAGTCTGCATATTGTACAGACAACTCCGGCAGAGGTGAAGGGTTGCCGGCGCTGAAGGCTTCGTAAATCGTTGCCAGTTCCCGCATCAACAAGCCAAATGACCAACCATCGGAGATGATGTGGTGGATTGTCAGCAGAAATAAATGCTCGTTTTCAGCCAGACGCACGAGTTGAGCGCGAATTAACGGCTCGTTAGCAAAGAAGTTAAAGGATTTGTCGGCTTCTGCCAATGCCAGCCGCTGCGCTTCCTCAGATCGCTGAGGTTCAGGAATTGCACGCAAGTCTACCACCGGCAGCTCTACGATTAAAGCTGGGGCAATGACCTGAAACGGCTGCCCGTCTTCCTCCTTGCCAAAGGTGGTTCGCAGCGATTCGTGCCGGCGCACAATTTCGTTGATGCTGCGCTTCAGGATGCCGGTGTTAAGTGCTCCTTTGAGTTGCACGGCTGCGGGGATATTATAGGCAGAGTTACCCGCCTCCAATTGTTCAAGGAACCACAACCGTTGCTGGGAAAAGGACAGGGGCAGGTGAGTGTCCCGTGAAACCGGCACGATGGGGGCCGTTTTCTGAATTTGCCCGCCTCGCAGCCATACGTTAATTTGTTCGCCCAATTCCGCAACTGTGGGGCACTCAAACAGTGAGCGCATCGACAGATTCACCTCGAAGCTTTCGCGCACGCGGGAGAGGACTTGGGTTGCGTGCAAAGAATGCCCCCCCAAGTCAAAGAAGTTGTCATGAATGCCAACTTGTTCAACTCCGATGGTTTCCCCCCAGATGCCGGCGAGTTCCTCTTCAAGGAGGTTGCGAGGTGCCACATAGTCGGTTTCACGAGGAAGGCGTGTCCATTCGGGTGCCGGTAGGGCTTTGCGATCTAGCTTGCCGTTGGGTGTCACCGGCAGCGCTGCCAGCGTCACAAAGACTGAGGGCACCATATATTCCGGCAGTTTTTCCCCCAAGAAGTGACGCAGCGCACGGCTGGCGGGGGCAGGTTCTTGCTGTAGGACGAGATAGCCGACGAGGCGTGTTTCACCGCTCTCATCGTCTTTTGCCGCCACGACGGCATCTTTAATGGCTGGATGCTGCCGCAGTACGGATTCAACTTCACCTGTTTCGATGCGAAACCCGCGCAGTGATACTTGAAAGTCTGTGCGCCCCAGTAATTCAATATTGCCATCGGCTAAATAACGTCCGACATCGCCAGTTTTGTACCACCGCTGATTGTCGATCCAGACGTATTTTTCCTGGGTCAAATCTTCCCGATTTGCATAGCCCCGTGTGACGCCGGCACCTCCAACGTAAATTTCCCCAGAAACGCCGGCAGGTACTAAATTTTGCTGCTCGTCATAGATGCGTATCCGCACATTATTAAACGGGCGGCCTACAATATTCTTTTCGGCTTTAATCTCTGTGGGAAGTTTGTAATTTAAACACAAGGTTGTTGCTTCACTGCACCCATACATCACATAGATTTGTGCATCTTGGAAGTAGGGTTTGACATCTTCGAGCAGATCCGGGGCAACGGTATCGCCTCCCATAAAGACTCGGCGGATATTTTTAAAATCTTTTGCCTCTAATCCCTGCGCTCTGATAAAATCGATGGCCTTTCGCATCAAGCTGGGGGTGAGGTGAACATTCGTTAACTGGCCGAATCCGCTGACCAGTTTATTCATGTCCAGCACATTTTCTCGTGAGAGAACAACGACGCTGCCGCCGGCCATCAAAGGCGCTAATAATTCAAACAGGGAAATGCTGAAGGAAAAGCGAGCAATACAGGGCATGACATCGGTTGTGTCAAATTGGAATCTGTCCTGTGTTGCCAAAATATAGTTGATTAAATTGCCGTGTTCGGCGACAACAGCTTTGGGCTTGCCGGTGGTTCCGGAGGTGTAGATGACATAAGCCGCATGAGCTTGGGTTGTGGGAGAAATTAGATTTTCATCGCTTTGCCGGCTAACTTCTTCACCCACTGCATCTAAACACACAACTTGTCCATTGTGTTCGGGTAATTGCTCAACCAAATGGGTTTGAGTTAATAACACAGGCACAGCGGAATCTTCTAACATAAATGCCAGACGATCTTTAGGATAGGTCGGGTCTAAAGGCACATACACGCCGCCGGCTTTGAAAATGGCGAGCAAGGCTTCCACAACTTCCAAAGAACGATCCGCGCAAATTCCCACGCGAACTTCAGGTTTTACACCCAAACTTTGCAGATGGTAAGCAAGTTTATTTGCTCTGGTATTAAGCTCGCGGTAGGTTAATTTTGTCTCCCCAAAAATAACCGCAATTGCATCGGGTGTGCGTTCTACCTGAGCTTCAAATAGTTGATGAATGCAAGCATCCTTGGGGTATTCTGCGGCTGTGTCGTTCCACTCCACCAACATTTGCCCAAGCTCTTGCTCTGTTAGCATTGGCAAGTCCTTCAGTTGTCCTTCGGAATTAGCCGCCAAGCTTTCAAGCAAGGTTTTTAGGTGTCCCAGCATCCGGTTAATCGTGCCGGCATCAATACGCTGGGTGTCGTATTCGAGCTTAAGTAAAAATTCTGGCTGGGCGTAGCCGGTTAATGTCAGAGGGTAGTTTCTCTGGTGCCGGTGCTGAAGCTCACGATTTTCCCAGCTACTTCCGTGTAATTCTAGAGCGGAATCTAACAGGAAGGAATCTAACAGGTAATTCTCAAAAACCAGAATACTTTCAAATAAGGGAGTTTCTGATGGGAATTCACTCCACTGCTGGATCTGGGTTAAGGGGGTGTGTTGATAGGCTTGCAATGCTTTGTAAGTCTGCCGCAGTTCTGTAAGCCAGCTTACCGGAGACTGAGCCGGCGAGACATGAACGCGCACCGGCACAATGTTGCTGAAAAGTCCCACAACAGACTCTAACCCAGGAACCGACGGGCGGCCTGTGACCGTGGCTCCAAAAACCACATCGCTCTGGCCACTATAGCGGCTGAGCAGCAGCGCCCACGCGCCCTGTAGCAAGGTTTCCAGAGTGAGTTGGTGTTGCTGCGCCCAAGCCTGCAAGCGCAGGGTATCAACCGGCGATAGGCGAATTTCTTGCGTGACAAAGCCGGTTTCTGGTTCCGCTGCTGGGGCAATGGCCGGCAGAACCGCCGTGGGTGCTGTCAACCCTTGCAATTGCTGCTGCCAAAATGACTCGGTTTGCGAGAGATCCTGCTGTTGCAGCCACTCGATGTAATCTCCGTAAGGACGGGGCTGTTTGAGTGGTAAGTCGTAGCCGGCGCTGAATGCTTCGTAAAAGGCAAAAACTTCTTTGAGGGCGATTTCTACAGACCAACTATCGAGCAGTACGGGGTGGAAGCTCCAAATCGCGCGGTATTCAGCTTCGGCGACTTGCAAAATTGCCACGCGCATTAGGGGTGCAGCGCTCAGTTCAAAGCCAATTTGCCGATCTGCTTCTAGAAATGCTGCCAGCCGGCTTTCAATTTCGTTTGCCGGCAGATCGCACCAATCTTGCTGCTGTAGGGTAAGGGCAACTTGTTGATGGACTTCCTGAGACGCTTCGTTAGAGTCTAAGCAATGGAAGCTTGTTCTCAAAATTGGGTGCCGATCTACCACTCGCGCCCACGCTTGCTGGAATGCCGAGACGTTCAAGCTTTCACGCAAAACGACGATGACCTGCTCAATATCTCTTCCAGATGGCGCTGTAGTAAGACTCGCAAAAAGTCGGCTCTGTTGCTGGGGTGAAAGCTGGTAAGAATTTATAACCGGGAAATTTTCTAAAGAATTGCTGCCACTTTCGTAATTAGTAAAATCAAGACTTTGCATAATTTACACCCCTAAAACCAACGTTCAATTTTGTTCATTTTCTGGCCTATCTTGCTGTTGTTGTTCTTTCAGTTACACACTGACAACCGCAACTCCACTTAATGAAATGTTAAACCCTTAATTCTGCGTCTGCATTAAGTTTTATTCTATCTGTGAAAACTTGAAACTGCTGAAGTAAAGGTTTCATTAAATTTTAACTTTGCCTAAAGTTGTGCTGAATGATACTGAATAACAGCAGAATCAGTTTTTAAGCAGAAACTGTTGAGTTCGGTTTCTTTTGAAAAATTAGTTTCCCGCCGATACTGAGACTTGTGTATTTTCAATAGTTTAGGTAATAAAATCCTATGAGTGTTGCCAAAATGGCAAGTTTTTGTTGAGATGCCCGAAAGCGATCAAAATTTTAGGCCGGCTATAAATCCTGGGACAGGAGTGTCGGCACTTTCGCTGTTGGGATCATTGGCAGGTGCAGCTACACCCATCAAAAAAAAGTTCTAACGCCTCTATGTTTAACACATCGATCACTTCAGAAGGAAAGATGCCGGTACAAATGTTTGCAATCGATGGCTTATCGGTGCGAGTCTACAACTCAAGCGTCGAAATCGCTCACGACGCTGCCCAAATCGCCCAAACCTATTTGCAGAACTGCCTCGCGCAACAGGCAAGCGCTGCAGTTATTTTAGCCACTGGCAACTCTCAAATCCAATTTCTCGAAACGCTGATTTCTTTGGGAGGCGTAGATTGGTCACGCATTACCTTTTTTCATCTGGATGAGTATTTGGGAATTGATAGCGCCCATTCTGCTAGTTTCCGCCGCTATTTGCGTCAGCGAGTGGAAAATCAAGTGAACTCGTGTACGTTTCATTATATAGAAGGTGACGCGATGCAACCGCTAAATGAATGCGAACGCTACACCCAACTTTTGCAAGCTCAACCGATTGATCTTTGCTGTTTGGGTATTGGGGAAAATGGACATTTGGCGTTTAATGATCCGGCTGTCGCTAATTTCAATGATCCGCATCACATTAAACTGGTGAAGTTGGACACGGCAACACGTCAGCAGCAGGTTGATGAAGGTCATTTTCCCCATCTTGAAGCTGTACCGCAATACGCCTTTACCCTGACGCTGCCGGTGATTTGCTCTGCAAAAAAAATATTGTGCCTTGCGCCAGAAAAACGCAAAGCGCTGCCGGTGAAAAAGATGTTACATGAAGCGATTAGTACGGTTTGTCCTGCTTCGATTCTCCGCCGGCAAGCCAATGCTATGTTATTTTTAGATACGGATTCTGCCGGCTTGCTGTGAGTGATGATTGGGTTTGCCTTCACCTATAACTGAAATCTTTAATTGGGTGAGGGTAAACTTTCATGTTAATTTTTGATCTTTAACTGCCTATAAACGCAGAGCAATGCGGATTAATACAGATTTTGTTAATAATCTGAAGATCAGGAATATTACCCGTAGTAACGGGTAGAAGATTTAGTTGAGTGGGACACCCGCCGCGAAAAAAAGTTAATTGATTTCCAGGTTTAACTGATAGGAAATTGGCTCTGTGGCATCACAAACCACGACAATTTCATAATAACCGGCCTCAGCAAGTTTATTTGACCAACTAACTTGTTTGGAATCTTCTAATAAAGGCAAGTTCTTGCCGCTGGGAGTGTAGAGAGAGAGCAGGGTTGATTGAGCCGGCGCATCTAAATCTAACTTCATTAATTGATCTTTCCTCAACTTGGCAATATAAGCTTTACCGACACCCGGTTCAAGATTGCCGATCAGTTGCTGACTTGTCGTACCCGGTTCAAATTTAATTTCTTCTAAAGCCCTTCCATCTCCCACCGCTTGCACAACATCGGTGGCAATTCCTTGCCAAACTTGACCAATGGGTCTATCAAGCAAATTCTGACCCTTGGGTTGATCGGGAAATAGATAGAAAAACCTCGCATCTGTTAAGTCATTCAGCGCCCGACTACTCAAATGCCGCTGATTAATTTGCGCTTTCCAACGATCAATATCTGTTGAAGTATAACTGCCCAACTGGCGACGAGATTGCTCGCTAAGACTGGCAAGTTGATTCAGCAGCTGATCAGCCAAACTATCCCAACGTGTTCGCCACGCTTCATCAGCCGGTTCATCACTGAGAACACGTCCTTGTTGTTCTGGATATTTGGTGTAAAAAGCTTCATTGACTAAATCAATATAAAAGTTGTAATCAATTCCCAAGGCTTTGCGGCGATCTCGAAGCGCGTCTTTGCGCTGTCTTTCTTCGGTTGAATAATTATCCGATCGGTCTGGAGGTGGAATAGAGTGATCCCCCCCGCGTTGTTTGTCCACCCAATAATTACCAGCCCACCAGCCAACCGCACCCATGCCGGCAATCACGATGCCCATTAGCAGCAGGTTTAGCCAAAAAGGTGCAGCCGCTTTCCGCTGGGGAGTCACGGCAGCAGGAACCGGCTGTGGGGAGGGTGTCGGCTGTGGGGAGGGTGCCGGCTGTGGGGAGGGTGCCGGTCTTACCGGCGAGACAGCTTGGGTTGCTTGGGTGATATCGGGTTGTGGCGGTGGCGGCAGGGGTGCTGGGGGTGGAGGCGGCAGGGGTGCCGGTGGAGTGCCGGTGAGGGCTTGTAACGCCTCTTTTGCCGATTGGTAGCGTTCACCAGGCCGGTAAGCCAGCATTTTATCAAACACTGCCCCTAAACTGGGGCTGAGGCTAACGTAATTGCGCCACTTCCAACTCAGCGTTTGGGGGTCTCTCAGTTCTTGGGGTTCCTTGCCGGTAAGCAGTACCAACACCGTCACAGCCAAGGCATATAAGTCACTGTGGGGGTAAACAGCGCCCATCTGCATTTGCTCATCTGGGGCGTATCCTACCTTACCCAGCCGCGTTGCCGGTGCGTTACTCCCTCCCACAAACTCAGACGCCACCGTTGCCGCGACTTGCTTAACGCCGCCAAAGTCTATCAACACCGGCAGCAAATCGGAATTCCGCAGCATTAGGTTATCGGGAGAGATATCTCGATGCACGACGCCTTGGGTGTGGATGTAGTCTAAAACCGGCAGCAGTTGCAGCAGCATTTGCGTGATTTCTGCCTCGCTAAACAGCCGATTGTGTACCCGCCGGTTGACTAACAAGGAACGGTAAGTTTGACCTTCCACATAATCTTGCACCAAAAACAAATGTCCCTCGCCGTCCAAATTCGCCCGAAACATCTCCCGAAAGCGCGGAATTTGCGGGTGTTGCAGCTTGTAGAGAACGCCGGCTTCCCGTTCAAACAATTCTTGGCCTTTTTGCAGCGCGTAGGTGCCTTGGACTTGGGGAGCAAATTCTTTGAGAACACAGGGTTCGTTGAAGCGGTTAACATCTTCACAGAGGTAGGTGCGTCCAAAGCCACCCTGCCCAATCTGACGCGAAATGCGGTAACGTTCACCCAAAATCATCCCTTGAACAACACCAGAGGTTGCCGGTGCCTGTAGCTTTTCCCCACAGTGAAGGCAAAAATGGCTGCCAGAGGGGTTTTCGTGTCCTTGATTGCAATAGACGGGCTTCATTGGCCTAGGGCGATTGTAAAAGGGTTCAGTATCGGTATAGCAAATCCACTGAGATTGTACCAATCGGCTACTTGAAGTCAATTTTGGATGTTGGCTCGAAAAATTTTCCTCAATTACCTTTGATCTGTGGCTTTCGCTGCTCGATTGGCGGCAATGGCATACCAAATTTGACCCCATGAGTCTGGGTTGAGTGTTTGCCCCTCTTGTTCGGGAAATAGCTGATAAAATTGCTCGTCAGTTTGGCGGATTAGCTCCTCACCACTGAGATTGCTCTGCCGGCTATCATAATTTTCTTCGGTATATCGCCCAATTTGCCGACGCGATTTCTCACTTAGATTTGCTCGCTCTAATTTACTCAGCAAAGCATCAGCACTGTCATACCATTTTTGCCGATAAACATCATCTTCTTGACTATTTGTCAACAGGCGACCTTGTAATTCTGGGTGCCGGCTGTAAAACTGTTCATTCACTAAAACATTGAAGAATTCTTCAGGAATTTGCAAGGCTTCGCGGCGATCAAAAATATTGTCTAGGCGAGATTCTTCTTTGGGACTTGAAATGGTGCTTGGCAACTGGGGGGGTGTCCAAGAAATAAACTTAGGAAACGCCCAAGAAGCAACCCCGGCTAGTAATAGCAAACCAAGGCTAATGGCAGTTAGTGTGCGAAAACAATGCCACAGAAACCGGATGGGAAATAGGAGAATGCCGACAGGATTTAAACGCCCGTGACCGGCAGCAGGAACAATCGGTGCCGGCTGATGTACCACAATAGCAGGGGGAGGTGCCGGCGCGGGTTTAGGGGGCGCTGGTGGGGCTTTCGGTGCAACGACAACGGTGTTGATCTGGGTAATATTACTGGGCTGAGTTTTTAATGCAAAGGGTTGTAAGGTTTGAAGAACATCACCGGCAGCTTGATAGCGTTGGCTAGGATTTCTTAGCAACATCTTCTCTAAAACTGCCGCCAGATTTGGGCTAATACTCACGACTTGCCGCCATTGCCAAATCGCTTTATAGCTATCGTATAAGTCTTGCGGTTCCTTGCCAGTGAGCAAAACTAAAGCTGTTACCGCCAGGGAATATAAATCGCTGCTGGGGAAGGCTTTCCCTTTTTTAAGTTGTTCTTCTGGGGCGTATCCGGGTTTGCCAATATGTGTGGAAAAGGCAAGCTGACTGAACTTAGAAATAGCAGAAACCGCCACTTCTTTTACGCCGCCAAAGTCTATTAACACCGGCAGCCGGTCGGAATTCCGCAAAATCAAATTTTCGGGAGAAATATCGCGGTGAATGACACCTTGGGAGTGGATATAATCTAAAACCGGCAGCAGTTGCAGCAACAGTTGTGTGACTTCTTCCTCACTAAACAACTGTCTTTGACCTTTACGGCTGTTTAACAATTCCCGGTAGGTTTGTCCCTCAATATAATCTTGCACCAAAAACAGAGACTCAACGCCGGCCATTTGCCCCCGCAGCAACTCTCGAAAGCGCGGAATCTGCGGGTGTTGCAGCTTGTAGAGAACGCCGGCTTCGCGTTCAAATAGTTCTTGGGCTTTTTGCAAGGCGCTGGCACTTTGGACTTGGGGGGCAAATTCCTTTAAAACACAGCGTTCGTTAAAACGATTGATATCTTCTACCAGATAAGTGCGCCCAAAGCCGCCTTGCCCTAGCTGGAGGATAACCCGATAGCGATCATCCAGAATGATCCCCGCAGACATCCCACCGGCTGCCGATGGGGCAAGTTTATCGCCACATTGGTGACAGAAGCGATTGCCGGCTGGATTTTCATGTCCTTTCGTGCAATAAACGGGCGTCATTGTTTTGTGTTAACGAGTTCCGGTGAAGCTTCAGCAATGGTGAAGCCAATTGATCGAGATTGTACAAGCGTTTCGGGAGTTACGAGCTTATAAGAGTGCCGGTGAAAAAACGCTTGAGTTCCCTTGATTCAAATCTAAACTGTAAACTCCAGATATGGGGCACTTTGTAGATAACAACAACAGACGGATCACTATCCCCGGAAACCACTCAATCTATTTGCCGGCTAAATATTACTGCTAAACGTTAGCCAAGCTCAACCTTAATTAGCAGCCGTGGCAATGCCTTAATTAATCAATCGAAAGTCAAAGCCACTGGTATTGTGGAGAAAGACCCAGTTCGCTTTCCACTATGGCCACCACTGTTGAATCGACTTCTGCATCTACCACCGACCCCACAACCGGCATCGGTGGCACTGTTTACGAATATCTCTGGACTTGGAAAAAACGCCAGGTACAGATCGCTTACGAAATTATGGGTGAAGGAAGGCCCATCTTACTGTTGCCGGCCTTAAGTACGGTTTCCACACGGGCAGAAATGCGCGGCATCGCAGAACTCTTGGCCCCCGAATTTCAGGTCATTGCCGTAGACTGGCCCGGATTTGGCAGCTCAGAACGCCCGCCTTTTAACTACGAACCGACCCTCTACTACAGCTTTTTAGCGGATTTTGTGCGCGATACGTTTACTGAACCCATCGTTGTCATTGCTGCCGGCCACGCTGCCGGTTATGTGATGCATTTGGCCCAGCAAAAGCCGCCGGTGTGGTCGTGGGTGGTTTTAGTCGCCCCGACTTGGCGCGGTCCCTTGCCGACAGCAATGGGTGAAAATCGCTGGTTCTACAAAATTTTGAAGCAGTTAGTCTGCTTGCCGGTGTTAGGGCAGTTCCTCTATTTTTTAAATACCGTAGCGCCCTTCTTAACTTCAATGTACCGGCGTCATGTTTACAGCAACCCCAATGCCGTCACCCCCAGCCTGATTCAACAAAAGCAGCAGATTTCCAGACAACGCGGGGCGCGATTTGCCCCGGCTGCGTTTGTCACCGGCACCCTGGATACGGTGAAAGCAAGACCTCAGTTTATCGATTTATTTCAACCTCTGCCGGTGCCGGTGTTGGTTGTGATCGGTGAGCAAACGCCTCCGAAGTCGCGCATGGAAATGGAAGTGCTAGTGAGCTTCTCAGGCGTGCAAAAGTGTTGGCTTCCCGGTTCTTTAGGATTACATGAAGAACATCCTGTGGCTTTGGCCGATGCGATTTTGCCGTTTCTGAAAAAATTTCTCTCGCGTTAATTGCTCAGTCCCAGGGTATTGCGCTTAGAAAATCACAATTTTATGTTTTTGTCAAGGCCGTTTCCAGTTAGGTGACGGACAAGGTACTATATTGAAATCGAGCCGGTTCTAGCGGGGTTCAGCCGCTGGAGGTAACGGGGAAAGTGCAGTGCAAATCTGCCGCTGTCCCGCAGCTGTAAACTGATTTTGGATTTGAGATTGTCTTTTGTCCTTATCTAAAATTGAGTGAGTCAGAATGCCCACCGGCAAACAAGTCAATGAGTCAACACATCTGCGAGGTACGGATGAACGTTCATTTAATCTTTTAACAATTTGTTAGTTCGAGTCTGCGGTTGCCGGCATCCTATTTGCTGGGGATGCTTGATTGTTAACTAAAGATTCGCAAATTTAACATTTATCTTGATAATGCGAAGAGAAAAAGTATTTTCTTTTTGCGTCAATCTTGATTCAGTTTTGAGCGATTGGCTAGCTGCTATTCGCTAATTTTACGCTCACGTATGAGCAAGGACAACGTTTGATGAAAACACCCCATACTTTATTTGTTTGTACAGCCTGCGCTTCAGTTTGGAAAGATGGAAAGCGAGAGGGGAAAAGTGGAGGTCAGCATCTTTTAGAACAAATTAATGAACTGCACACAAATTGGGATTTACGAGAAGATTTCCCCATCCAAGAAGTTGAATGTATGAGCGCTTGCAGTCGTTCTTGTGCGGTTTCGTTCGCGGCTGCCGGCAAATACACTTATTTGTTTGGCGATTTACCCGTTAATGAAAGTGCTGCCGCTGTGTTGCAATGTGCTAGTCAATACTATGCGAAACCCGATGGTTTATTGCCTTGGTCAGAACGACCTGAACCCCTAAAAAAGGGCATTTTAGCAAAAATTCCCCCAATTCCAACGTTAGAGTTAGTCGCTCAAAAATAACACTTAGGGGAAATTTAAATTTATAAAATTTCCTCACCTGAAAACTGCAAGGGCGGGTTCAACGAATAACCTTTCCCAACAAACCGAAAACTTCAATCAAACCCTGCCCACAAAACGAACAAATGCATAAAATTCCTGTCACTGTAATCACCGGCTTCCTGGGTGCCGGTAAAACCACCCTAATTCGCAACCTTTTGGAAAATAACCAAGGACGCAAAATTGCTGTCATCGTCAATGAATTTGGCGAGATTGGAATTGATGGAGATTTGCTGAAATCTTGCCAAGTGTGCGACGAAGAAGACAACCCGATAGGTAATATTGTAGAACTGACCAATGGTTGCCTTTGCTGCACAGTGCAAGAAGAATTTTTACCGACAATGCAGCAGTTATTGCAACGCCGAGAACAGATTGATTGTATGTTAATCGAAACATCTGGACTCGCCTTGCCAAAACCCTTGGTGCAAGCCTTCCGATGGCCAGAAATTCGCACCGGCGCAACCGTTGATGGTGTTATTACCGTGGTAGATTGTGAAGCTGTCGCCGCCGGCACTCTGGTTGGTAATCTTGACGCATTAAACGCACAGCGACAAGCAGATCCGAATTTAGAACACGAAACACCGATTGAAGAATTGTTTGAAGATCAGTTAGCCTGTGCCGATTTAGTATTGCTAACGAAAGTAGATTTAGTTGATGCTCAAACGCGCCAAAAAGTAGAGACATGGCTGCAACAACAACTGCCTCCTGGAGTCAAAATTGTTGCGTGTGAAAGTGGTCAGATTAACCCAGATGTGCTGTTAGGATTTAATGCAGCAGTCGAGGATAATTTAGAAAGCCGGCCTAGTCATCACGACACAGAAGAAGAACACGATCATGATGACGATATTAACTCAGTTCACTTTATCGGCGACAACGAATTTGAGCCGCAAGCATTAATCTCTAAGTTGCAAAAATTAGTGCAACAGCAAGAAATTTATCGAGTGAAAGGCTTTGTTTCAGTGCCGGCTAAAGGAATGCGCTTAGTTGTACAAGGCGTAGGATCTCGCTTTGATTATTTCTACGATCGCCCTTGGCAAGCAACCGAAATTCGTCAAACGCGATTAGTCCTAATCGGGCGTGATCTGGATGAATCTGAGATTCAGACCGTTCTGCAATAGCACCAAATTTAGGGGGTTAGGTGCAGCACTCCTATTGAGTTCTGAATCTACCCCTAACAAAAATTATAAAAGCCACTAACTCAACGCATCCAACCCTCAATTTTATCTATATTTATCTGTGGACGCAGGTGGAACTTGAATGACGAGCACAGCACATTCAAGTTTCACCTGCGGAATCTGTGGTTAAAAAATCAATCTTCGATTTTGGAATCAATTGTGAAAAGGCACACTCAGCAAAGGCAAAAAAGCCAAAAGTAACCACATCCAAAAGCAGACATTTGTTGAAGATTGTTCCTCAGGCTGTGCCAAAAGCGCTTCTATACGTTCCTCTAGCCGGCTTCGAGGCGCAACCGCACTGAGTGCCGCACAGAAGCTTTCACAGGGTGCCGGCAGCACACTGACGACCAATAACAACGATTCAGCTAATAATAAAGGGTCTACCTGTTGCGCTGCTTTCGCATCAGCACGCAGTTCTCGCAAAACTAACAATTCTTGCCACAAAGCTTCTGTATTTGGCAGCCAAGCGGTGCAAGAACGCACCCAGCCAAGCCAGAAAAACCAAAAGGTATCTCGATAATAATAATGTGCTTCTTCGTGGGCAAAAACTGCCTCCAAATGAGCGCTATCAAGGGTCTGCAATAGCCCTTCGCTGACAACTAATTCTGGATGCCAAAAACCTATCTGAGCGGTAAATAGAGCCTCTGTGTCAAGAATTCGAGCCGGTATGCCGGTAATATTGCGCCGGCAATAAGTGCGAGTTTTTTGCACCGTTTTCCATCCCGCAACCGCTAATTTGAGACATAAAACTCCTGCAAATCCTAAAAAACCGAAGGCAACTATATAGCTTAACGCGTCTGTCAGCATACCCAACATTTGCCCTGAGTGACCCATACAAAGCACGGCGATTGCTGTCATGAGCAATAGCATTGGAGGAAATAGAAAAAGCATCATTGCTCGTTGCCAGCGTTCTCTCCAGTTTCCTGCCGGCGTAATCCATCTGTTTCTTACACACCAGGCAACCGCTACTGCTGCCAAAATCATCAACAAATGCATTATTTTTCCTCCCTGGCTTTGCGTGCGGCTTGAATTCGTTGGGCAATTGCTGCTAATTGATCTAAACTTGCACAATCGAGGCTATCAGCAAAAGCTGCCACAATATCCGGGTTGCTCACTTCCAAAAATCGGTGCAATTTTTCGTAAGCCTCTAATACTTTTGCTTCCTCAAGAGAAACTAAAGGTCGCCAAGAGAATATACGCCCTTTGTTATCGCAAGCAAGCCAACCTTTTTGGGTGAGGCGACGCAGCACGGTTGTAACTGAAGTGTAGGCTAATTCTCGGTCAGGATCGGCCAAAATGCGTTCGTGTACATCCTTAACAGTGGCGGAACCGAGTTCCCAGATAATGTTTAAAATCTCTGCCTCCAAAGGGCCGAGGGAAAGTTGTTTGGGACGGTAATTCGGCAGCGGAGTCATAACTGTTTAACACGCTAGCATTGGTTTTCTTATATAGCACATTACACTTAAAACTTTCCTTATTTAACAAAAATAGAGAAGTTTGACAGCCTGTCTTTTGACTTAGGTATCAAGCTGTTGCACAATAACCTGTGGCTTTATCATGCCCCCGAAACAGCGATTCCCCTTAATTCAATTGAGGGGCAGATTTTGAGCGTCTAGTTTTGTTATTAAATCAGTATGAAATTATATTTTGTTGTGTTTGGCATCAACTGCTTGTGTTGGGGAATGATGCCGGCAGCCTTAGCCGAACCCTATTCTCTGGCATTTACACAAGTTTCACAGCCCGAACAATCTTTTTCAGACATTCCCCGGCTAAGTGATATCCGATTTCCGCATACCCGTGCTGAGTTGCTAGTTCAGCAGCCAAGTTTACCTGTTGTTAGTCTTCCAAAAAAGCATCAAGTTGAAGCGAAGCCGGTTGTATTTATTTCACCAGAAAAGCCGGTTGATTTAATTGTTACAGCGATAAGAAATAGAACTCAGCTATCTACGCCGGTATACGAAATTTCTGCTGAAGAAATCCAACAGCAAGGTTCTAGCAGTGCGGCAGAAGTGCTGAGGGGTTTACCGGGATTTGCTATTCATGATGCAGGGAAAGGTGCGGATATTCACACCGGCACTTACTATCGTGGACACTCGATTAATCAATCTGTGTTTTTATTAAATGGTAGACCGATTGGCAGCAATGTTAATACCTATCATGGCGCAACTGACTTAAATAGCATTCCGGTTGAATCAATTCAACGGGTAGAATTATCGAGTGGCACCAGTGCAACTTTATACGGGTCTGAAGCTTTTGGTGGCGTTGTCAATATTATTACTAAACAGGGACAGGGTGTTCCTAAATTTAATGGTTTGATTGAATTTGGTTCTTTAAATCAGTCTAACTATCATGCTAGCTATAGTGGATCTACCGGCTCTTTAGATTTTAATCTCAGTTATGAAGAATCCGAAATCGATAATCGCTATCGTGTCCCGCAAGGTGCAGCAAATCGTGATGAAGATGGACGTTTATTTAATGGCGACACGGCAACGAGCAATTACTTTGGCAGTGTCAGAATCGGCTTGAATCCTAAAAATACTCTGAGTTTCGATGCTTACAAAATCAGCAGCCGGCGCGGTCTTCTCTATTTTGGCTTTCCTTTGCAAAGAGATCGACTCGATCATGATGTTCTTAATTTTGGTTTATCTTGGAATAGCCAACTGAGTGATAATGATGATTCTGTTCTGCAAACAACGATTGGTTATAACCAAGATTACTTTAATACCTACGGGCCGGCACAAAGTACATTTTACCGCCAAGGGGCGCTCAATTCTCAAGCGCTCACGGCTAGAGTGGAACATCAGTGGCGCACAGCTTCTAATAATAATCTTCGCTGGGGTTTGGACGTGCAACAAACTTTTTTAACCGGCGATGTTTTAAGCACTATTCCTGAAAGAGCCGGTTTGAATGAAACTGAAGATAAAAATCGTTTTAATGGAGCGCTATTTGCCCTAAATACTTGGGAAATTACCGATACATTTCAAGCTGAAGTTGGGATTAGGCAAAATTTTAATAGTGAATTTGGCAGTTATTTAAATCCTAGCGCAGGTTTACGGTGGGATATTAACCCAAAAGTTGCAGTACGCGGCAGTTGGGTTTCAGTTCAGCGTAACCCTGGCTTAGATCAATTATATGTTTATGATACGGTGCATAACTGGTTGCCCAACCCAGATTTAGATCCCGAAAAAGGTTCTTCTTGGACAGCCGGCTTCGATATTAATTTTACTTCTAATTTTACGGGTCAGTTTACTTACTTTGGCAGTCGTTTGAATGATCGGCTGGGAATAGAAGCCGGCAAGTGGGCAAATATTGGTCTTGTCAATACAAATGGTTTAGAAGCCGCGCTGAAGTGGCAAATTGCTCCAGAATGGGCAACCTTTCTGAACTATACTTATACCGATGCACGTATCGAAACCGGCATAGATAGAGGTTTGCAATTAGGCTTAATTCCTTATTCTGTTGCTAAAGCTGGAATTGGCTATGGCAGTGCCGGCTGGGAAATTAATTTATTTGCAACTTATAACAGCGGTTCTCGAAGAGCTTTTTTTAATAATCCAGAGGATACAAATACCGATTTCTCCCCATCTTTCCTAAATTTGGATTTGAGTGCCAGAGTTCCTCTAACCCGAAAGTTAGGGTTGACCATTTATCTAGAAAACTTGACTGATAAAACTTATGAAAGAGTCAATCGGATCTATCAACCCGGTTTAACTTTTCGCATCGGTTTACAGTCCAGTTTTTAAGCATTGAAAAAATCTCTCAATTTCCCTAATATCCCCAAAAAGAAAAATTCAGTCGAATTCCTCCTTTGCTTTCTACTTAGGTTGAGGTATTATGAAAATGATTCTCAATTTAATCCCTGATGTCTTCCAGCATCCCACTAGCAGATTCCCTCACCCGGATTATTCAGCGCTTCCGCCGGCTATCTAACCCAAAGCAGGATTACAAGTTGTTGATCCCGAAAATAATTAAACTGTAAAAATTGCAAGAGTATTAAGGAAGAATAACATGACCAATGCTTCAGTTAATCCTCCCCTCGAAATGCCGAAGCGGGGAATGCCGGTGACAATCATTACCGGCTTCTTAGGAAGTGGTAAAACAACCGTCCTCAATCACATTTTGCACAACGCCCAAAACTTGAAAGTGGCCGTTTTGGTCAATGAATTTGGAGATATCAATATTGACAGTCAGCTTTTAGTTTCTGTCGATCAAGATATGGTAGAATTAACCAATGGCTGTATTTGCTGCACGATTAATGATGGTTTATTAGATGCCGTTTACAAAGTTCTAGAGCGCGGTGATCGCATCGATTATCTCGTCATAGAAACCACAGGAATCGCCGATCCACTCCCCATTGCTTTGACCTTTTTAGGGCCAGAGTTGCGAGATTTAACGCGCCTGGATTCTATCTTAACTGTCGTGGATGCTGAAACTTTTACTCCCTCACATTTTGAAAGTTCCGCAGCCTTCAATCAAATTGCTTACGGTGACATTATTCTACTCAACAAAACAGATTTAGCAACCGAAGAGAAAATTGCTCAATTAGAAGACTACATTCACACAGTCAAAGCCGGCTCCAGAATTCTCAGAGCGCAAAAGGGCCAAGTCCCCCTTCCCCTCATTCTCGATGTCGCACTCACTCAGCCGGCATCCTATCCATCGACAGAAGAATCTAGTCACCATCATGATCACGATCATCACGATCATCATGATCATGAACATCATCATCATTCCCATCACCTAGAAAACGATGGATTTGTCTCCGTCTCTTTCCAAAGTGACCGGCCTTTTTTAGTCAATAAATTTGAGAAGTTTTTACAAGAGCAATTGCCGGAAAATGTCTTTCGCGCCAAAGGACTGATTTGGTTTGAAGAAAGTTCCAACCGGCAGATATTTCAATTAAGTGGCAAACGCTTTGACATCCAGGCAGATAACTGGCCAGAGAAACCCAGCAATCAGCTCGTTTTCATTGGGCGCAATTTAAATGCTAGTCAAATTCAAGAGCATCTGAATAATTGCTTAGCTTGATGGGTGAGATTTTCTAATTTATTTAAGATCCCTGATCCAAAGTCCGCTACCTTGAAAAGATTAGCGAAAACGCTGAGTTTGTCAACAACTCTTCAAAGGTAACTGATGAATAAACTCGTACTGACTTTACTTTCCACTTCCACCGTTTTCAGTTCGCTGCTGTCTGTATTTGCGATGGTGAACCCCGCCCACGCTGCCGAACCGTTTCCCCGCACCCTAGACGCCTTAACCTGCCAGCAACCGGCTTTGGCGAAGAATTTAGTCTGTATGCGCCTCTCCCAAGCGGCAAACCTTCCAGACTCAACTGTGCCGGCTTCTACAGAAATGGTCACATTTGACGATTCTGAGTCAGGAATTCCCATTCCTGTACAAATGGAAACGCCAAGTGATTCGGCTGCCGAACCGGCCATGTTGGAGTTCACCGAGGAAGAAAGCGACGCTGCCATTGCTCAATATGGCTGCGATTGCATTGTTTGTATCAACTCTATTCGCCAGATGCGAGGTTTGGCTCCCATTAGCTAATGGGGAATGGGGCATGGGGCATGGGGCATAGGGCATTGGTTGCATTTGCCTCTATCCCCATTTCCCACACATCCCCTCTTCCCTGTAGGTATGTCTGTGGCGAAAATCCACTATACTAGTTTGAGATTGATTATCATTTTAATATTTTAGAGGAGTTACTCGTGATACAAGCTGCAATGTCGAGTTCAGTTCCGGTTACGGTACTTACCGGCTATCTGGGTGCCGGTAAAACAACTCTCCTTAATCGCATCCTGACTTACGAACACGGCAAAAAAGTCGCCGTGATTATCAATGAATTTGGGGAGGTGGGAATTGATAATCAACTGGTGATTAATTCCGTTGATGAAGAAATCTTTGAAATGAATAATGGCTGCATCTGCTGCACCGTTAGAGGCGATTTGATTCGCATTATGGGCAACTTAATGCGGCGCAGAGATAAGTTTGATCATTTAGTCATAGAAACAACCGGACTTGCCGATCCAGCGCCGGTGATTCAAACATTTTTTATGGATGAAGATGTTCGCAGCCAAACCAATTTAGATGCCGTCGTCACCGTTGTAGATGCCAAGCATATTTGGGAACATTGGGATAGCAGTGAGGCGCAAGAACAAATTGCATTTGCAGATGTCATTTTGCTGAATAAAACTGATTTAGTCACGTCAGAAAAGCTGGATCAACTAGAGCAGCGGATTCGCTCGATGAATGCACTAGCAAAAATTTATCGCACTCAAAATGCAGAATTAGACATGGATGCGCTTTTGGGGGTAAAAGCGTTTGATTTAGAACGAGCACTGGAAATTGATCCACAATTTTTAAATGAAGAAGCCCACGAACATGATGAATCGGTGTATTCCGTGGCATTGGTAGAATCCGGCGCACTGGATTGGGAAAAATTAACGAATTGGCTGGGCAACCTATTACAAACTAGAGGCCCAGATATTTTTCGGATGAAAGGAATTTTAAATATTGCCGGCGAAGAGAATCGCTTAGTCTTCCAAGGCGTTCACATGATATTTGACGGGAAACCGGATCGCCCTTGGAAGCCGGGAGAAACCCGCAAAAATGAATTGGTCTTTATTGGTCGCAATCTAGATGAAGCGCAATTAAGAGAGGATTTTCTCAAGTGTTTGGCTTAGGAATTGCCGGCCCAGAAATCGTGGATCTGAAATGGCAAGGAACCCTTTCAGATTACGTCACCACAATTGCTTGGTCGCCCGATGGCAAA
This sequence comes from Microcoleus vaginatus WJT46-NPBG5, assembly GCA_019359355.1. GTDB lineage: Bacteria > Cyanobacteriota > Cyanobacteriia > Cyanobacteriales > Oscillatoriaceae > FACHB-68. The sequence goes on from JAHHHM010000009.1 coordinate 49,649, forward strand.
ACTTTAGCAGCGAGTTCATCTGCCGGCGAAGTGGTTTTGTGGCAAGACGGAGAAACTGTGACAACCTTGCAAATAGGTGACGGTGAATCAATAGATTGCCTTGCTTTTTCCTCAGATGGCCAACTGCTAGCGGCTGCCGGCCAAGAGGGCAAAGTCAAGATTTGGCGTGTGTCTGCTCAGTCGCCTTTGTATTGCCTGGAAAACGCGCCGGCATGGGTGGACCGGCTGGCATGGAATCCCACCGGCAACCAACTCGCATTTAGTACCGGACGCTTCGTGCAAATCTGGGATGCCGGCAAAGGAGAAATCATTGCCAAGCTGAATTTTGAAGCCTCCTCGGCTTTGGATCTGGCTTGGCATCCCGCCGGTGAATATTTAGCGATTGCCGGTTATCAAGGCGTCAAAATTTGGAATACTCAAAATTGGGAAGACGATCCCTACTCGCTGGCGATTCCCTCTGCAACTGCCGTTGTCAAGTGGTCACCCGATGGCAAATATTTAGCCGGTGGCAACCTGGATAAAACCCTCACCGTTTTAGAATGGGGCAACCCTCATCCCTGGGTAATGCGGGGGTTCCCCGGCAAAGTCCGCCAGTTAGCTTGGTCAGATCAAGCCACCGAATTAGGTGCGCCTCTATTAGCGGCTGCCAGCGCCGGCACCATTTCCGTCTGGGAAAAGCAACGAGAAGCAACTGCCGGCTGGGAAGCTTGGGGTTTAGAACTTCACGAGGGAGTTGTCGGAACCTTAAGCTTTCAACCGGCTAGCTTTCTCCTCGCCTCAGCCAGTGAAGATGGCCACGTTTGTTTGTGGCAACAAGCTGAGCAACTCGCGCAAATTCTGGAAGGCGCACCGGCTGGTTTTTCTTGCTTAGCCTGGGACAGCCAAGGACATCAACTCGCTGCCGGTGGTCAAGAAGGCCAATTATTGATTTGGTCAAAATCCCAACACGAAAAAGCTTTTGGCTGATTGATTGTCCCCACTCCAGTAATTTCCAAAGGTGATAATTTCACCCCTATTTTCCCATCTCCCACTCAGCACTATCTCCCCATGCCCCTACCTTTAGGTTTGCGAAGCCTTGACCCATGCCCCATCCCAATGAATTTATCTAACTTTCGCTGTCTTAAACAGTTAAAATGCTTTAACCTCTTAAAGCTAAGTCGGTTCTGGTGGCAGCCGCCAGACGTAAGGGGGAAAGTTCGGTGCCAATCCGACACTGTCCCGCAGCTGTGATGTAACCGCCACGGGTGGTTGCTAAGTCAGAATGCCCACCGACTGCATAAAAACCTGTTATCCATCTGCGAGGTACAGATGATAAGGATGAAAAGACATTTGTTAAAACCTAGTGGATTATTCCTAGCCGGCCTGATCTTATTTTTGAGTATCGGCGCACCAGCACCCGCCTATGGAATGCATATCATGGAAGGCTTTTTGCCGGCACCGTGGGCAATCTTTTGGTGGTTGGTGTTTATCCCATTTTTTGCCTTAGGGTTGCGCTCGCTGCACCGCATTACTAAAGAAAATCCCGAATTAAAATTACTGCTTGCCTTAGCCGGCGCGTTTGCTTTCGTACTGTCTGCCTTAAAAATGCCTTCTGTCACCGGCAGCAGTTCCCACCCCACCGGCACAGGTTTAGGGGCCATCCTGTTCGGCCCAATGGCCATGTCTGTTTTAGGCAGTTTAGTGCTGCTATTTCAAGCCTTATTGCTGGCACATGGCGGTTTGACCACTTTAGGGGCAAATGCGGTTTCGATGGCCGTAGTCGGGCCGATAGTGGCCTCTGGTGTTTATCAGTTGGTGATTAAGGTAGCCGGTAAACAGAAAGTGGCGATTTTCTTGGCGGCAGCAGTGGCGAATTTAACCACCTACCTTGTCACTTCGTTGCAACTAGCCTTGGCGTTTCCCTCTGCAACCGGCGGCTTTGTTGCCTCGTTTATCAAGTTTGCTGGAATTTTTGCCATCACTCAAGTTCCTTTAGCGATCAGCGAGGGATTGCTGACTGTATTGGTGTGGAATTGGCTTTCTAGTTATGGGCGTCAAGAATTGGAACAGTTGAAGTTAATTAAGCGGAGCGCTTAGTTAAGTTTTTGGTAATTGGGTATTTGGGAAATTTTTTAGTTATTTACTGTCTGAAAGGTTTGGAGTAATGCAGCAGAAACAAAGAGCTTGGGATAATTGGCTGTTGATTTTAGGAGTGGTATTTTTAGCAGCAATGCCGTTGTTAGTCGTAAAAAATGCTGATTTTGCAGGGGCAGACGGCCAAGCAGAGGAGGCGATTCAGGAAGTTCAGCCTAATTATAAGCCTTGGTTTGAGCCGATTGTAGAGTTACCGGGTGCAGAAGTTGAATCGCTCTTATTTGCAGTGCAGGCTGCTGCCGGTGCCGGTGTGATTGGATATGTAATTGGTTTATACCGAGGACGAGGTTTTAGAGAAGTAAAAAGTAAAAAGTAGAGAGCTAGTTTTTCGCTTACTTTTTCTTTTGCTTTTTTTCATGCACCTTTATATCGATACGCTGGCTTACACGAATCGGTTGCGGTATTTGCCACCGGCACACAAATTACTGTTTGCGATTATCCCGCTATTTATCGCTTTTATCAGTCATGCGCCGGTACAATTGGCTGTCATCATCTGGATGACGATCTGGACGATTGGTTATGCGCGAATCCCAGTAGGAGTTTATTTAAAAATGATTGCCGGCGCTGGGGTATTTTTACTCATGAGTTTACCGGCACTCATGCTTAACCTGACTTCAATCAGTGAAATGCCGGCAATTCTTTCAGATCGATGGATAGGAATAGAATGGGGTAATTGGTATTTTTATATCAGTCACACCGGCACTCAACAAGCACTCAGCATTTTGTTGCGCTCGCTTGCCGGGGTTTGCTGTCTGTTTTTCATCCTTCTCACCATACCGTTTGTAGAAATTCTACAAGTTTTGCGCCGGCTGGGATGCCCAACCCTTTTAACAGAACTATTGTTATTAATGTATCGCTTTATTTTTGTGCTGCTGCAAACTGCCGGTGAATTGTGGATCGCCCAACAAGCGCGGAACGGACACCGCTCTTGGAGCATCACTATGCGTAGCCTAACACTATTAATTGGTCAATTATTACAGCGCACCCTCGAACGCTACCGGCAATATTCCTTCACCCTCGCCTCACGCGGCTTCACCGGCGACTTCCAAGTTTGGCATCCACAGCGCACTCGCCCATCGCGCCGGTACATCCTAGAAGCATCCCTCGGCTGCATTACCTTACTCGGACTCGAAATGCTTACAAGCTATCGATAATAGTCCAATACCTCAGAGATGAGAAACTAGGGAAAAGTGAGAGAGGGTAGGGACATTTCGCGTACCATGCCCCATTCCCAATGCCCATACCTTTAGGTTGGCGAAGCCTTACCCATACCTTTAGGTTGGCGAAGCCTTGCCCAATGCCCAATTCCCCATGCCCAATTCCCCATGCCCCATTCACAATGGTTACTTGAATTTGACGGCGTAAACTACACCTATCCAGCCAGCCAGCAGCCGGCACTCAACGGCTTGACATTACGCGTGCCGGCGGGAAAAAAAAGCGCCTTGATCGGTCATAATGGTTGTGGCAAATCCACCCTCCTGTTCCTAGCTGATGGCTTGCATCAACCTCAACAAGGAATGCTGCGATGGCACGGTAAGCCAATGCGCTATGATCGGCACTCTCTGATTCAGCTAAGACAAAAAGTGGGGCTAGTGTTTCAAGATCCAGAGCAACAGCTTGTAGCCCCCACTGTCGAGGAAGATATTTCTTACGGCTTGTGTAATTTAGGATTATCCGCCGCTGAAATTAGCTGGCGAGTTGACGGCGCTTTAGCCGATTTTGGTTTAACTGAATTGGCTACCCGACCTGTACATCATCTCAGTTTAGGGCAAAAGAAACGAGTTGCCCTTGCCGGCGTGATGGTATTACAGCCTGAACTATTATTACTAGATGAACCCACCGCTTATTTAGATCCGTTGCAGACACGGCAGCTAATGTCAAAACTCGAACAAATTCATGCTGCCGGCACCACTGAGTTAATGGCAACGCACGATTTAAATCTGGCTTATCAGTGGGCAGATTGGATTTTTGTGATTCACCAAGGACGCCTGATCACTGAAGGTGACGCAGTAGCTGTGTTTTCTCAGCGTCATCTGTTGCAGGATTTACAGCTAGGTGTTCCTTTGCTTTGGGAAGTGTGGGAGACGTTACTTGAGCAAATACCACTGGCAGCAGGGATAACCCAACCTAGGACAGTTGAGGAGTTGCGCGAGCAAATACGGTTAAAGATGCCCTTAAGGGAATAATCAACCAAATTATTAAATATAAAAAAACCCAAGACCCTACCTGTTTAGCGCTTTTATTGAGCTTCCGGCATAATTTGGCGCGGCTGCTTTTGTTTGGCTTTTGAGAGTTGCTCTAAATAAGCCACAGGAACCACAAGAGGCCACAAAACACTCGCCATGACCAAAGTCGCTAAGGAAAGCTGCTTTTCTTCTTCCGATAAATTTCCGGCTTCCCGCTTAAAGAATTGCAGCCAGCTCGTGAAAAAGCAAGGAGCGCTGACCAGGTAAACCAATCCAAATGAGCCTAAAAGTAGGGTTGCCATCGTTCTTTTTCCTTAAATTGGGTAACAGTTCAACCGGCTGTTGACCTTGACATAACTTTTGAGGACGTGCCTTTAAGTCATCTTCCTAAAGGTATATTTGCCAGTTGTGGCTTTGTTCTACTTTAAACCTACTTTTGTGAAACTTTGTTGTTTTTTATACAAACTTTAGCGAAATTTCACAAAAATTTACTCGTTGTCAACTGCAAATATACTGAAAATTTATTAGCCGTTGAGTTTGTCCCTCTATCTTAAGTCGTAGTAGCTACCGACAAGCAATTTTTGCCGGAATTTAACAAGTGACGAACATTTAATTTGCATAAGTAGAGAAATCAAAAATTAACCCCATCAGAGAATAAATACTTTCTCATAGGGACTTGTAGGGATAAATACTAATTGAGTTCTTAAAAAGAGAAATCAAACTAGATGTTAAAATAAAATTGAGAACCAGTGACGGTAGCTGCCGGCACTCAGGGGATAGGTGGAAGGCTCTACAGTCGCGATAAAACTGGAATGCACAGGGAAAGACATTTGTAGCGATCCAGACCGCACAGGGCCGGCCTCAACACTTATGTAGTGTGTATCCGTAAAGATTCCTGCAGTTGCTTTAAAGTTCTTAAAATTTCTGATACAAGTGAAAAGTATATCTAATGGAGAATGAGCAATGGCTGCGGCTCAGCCAGAAATTGATATTGCGCCTTTTATCGATCACGCCCTGCTGAACCCAACAGCAACGCCGATGATGCTTCAGAAATGGTGCGAAGAGGCAGATCGCTTTCAGTTCGCGACGGTGTGCGTATATCCCACCTACGTGCGTCAAGCCGCAACTCTCCTACACGGCAAGCAACCGCGAGTGTGTGCGGTGATCGGCTTTCCCACGGGCGCAACAACATCGGCAGTCAAACTGTACGAATCCCAAGAAGCCGTAGAGAATGGTGCGACTGAACTAGATGTGGTAATTAACTTAGGTTGGTTGAAAGCCGGTAAAACCGACGAACTGCACCGGGAGATTGCCGAAATTTGTGACGAGACCGGGAAAAGCGTCAAAGCGATCTTAGAAACGGCATTACTCACGGATGAGGAAAAAATTATGGCGGCTGAACTTTGTATGGATGCCGGTGTGGATTTCCTCAAAACCAGCACAGGCGTTTATGGGGGGGCAACTGTGGAAGATATCCGCTTGCTCAAGGAGTTCAGTAAAGGACAGGCAGGAATCAAAGCATCGGGGGGAATCCGTACTTATCAGCAAGCCGTGGAGTTAATTTTAGCCGGCGCAACACGTCTGGGCACCTCTCGCGGACCCGAATTAATTCGCTTACGCGATAACCTGGAAGAGAAGCGTGAAGAAACATGAACGGACTAGAGACTAGGGACTAGGAGGAGAATTTGTACAATGCCCCATGCCCCATGCCCCATGCCCCCATGCCCCATGCCCTAATTACTAGCCACTAAAAAATGGGTCAAACTTACAAAGCGACTGGAATTAACCTGAAAGGCTCACCAATGGGCGAGTCTGACCGGCTCTTGACGATTTTGACGCGGGAGTTTGGTTTAATTCGCGCAGTCGTACCGGGGGCGAGAAAGCCAAACTCGCAGATGGGGGGGCGCGGTGGCTTGTTTGTGGTTAACCAACTGCTGATTCAAAAGGGGCGCTCGCTTGATAAAATTGCCCAAGCAGAAACTTTAGAATCTTATCCGGGTTTAAGTCGGGATCTAGGAAAACTTGCCGCTGGGCAGTATTTGGCTGAAGTGGTAATCTGTCAAGCCTTGAGCGAACAACCGCAGGAAGAACTTTTTTGCTTGCTCAACGAGCATTTGAGCCGAATTGAGCAGTTACCCAACGCAGGCGAGGGTGCAATGTCTGTGTCGGTGCTAGCCCACCTAACTCACGGTGTTTATCACCTTTTGGCTTTAGCCGGCATTGCGCCTCAAGTTCAATCCTGCTCTATCACCCAGCACCAGCTCATCCCAGATTTTACTGAGCCAGACTGGCGAGTTGGGTTTAGTATCGCTGCCGGCGGAACCGTTAGTTTGCCAGAGAAGCGCCGATTGGAAGGGCCAGGTTCAGGGCCGGCAATTGAACTGCACAGATCCGCTTTCCATACTACAAAATTCGCCATAAGTCAAGGTAAATATAACGCCGGCATAGAAACGCGACCTGAAAAGAATTCAGCCTTAAAAAGCATTGCCATCGGCAACAAAGTGGCTGAGACTACTAACAACAGCTACCGCACACTCATTCACCCCGAAAGACCCGTAAAAATCGATACCCAGCTTAATGCCGTCGAACTGGCATTGCTTCAGCAGCTAGCGGAACCTCAGATACTTTGGCCCCATGCAGGTCTATCTCATTTACCAACCCAGAACACAGAGACAGCTTGGGTCGCAGTTGAACGCATTTTGCGTCAGTACGCTCAGTCTCAATTTGATCGCTCGATCCGCTCGGCTGCTTTAATAGATTCCTATTTTGCCTCCCTGCCCATTTCCCCGTGAGCCATGATGCGACTGTCTGATTCTGATTTTAAAATACAGCATTCCCCCCTAAAACACGCTAACCAGCCAGCCAGCGAGGTGAGCCAACCCCGCCCAGGTGGCAATGGTAGTAATCAAATACCTTATCACCGCCCAAACGCTGATCGCTCAAACGGCAGCAAAGACCCGGCTGCCCACAGGCTTGATAAAATGCCTGTATCCGAGACTCCCTTGCAAAAAACAGGCGAACCAGCAAATGGGCATGGGGCAGCAGATGCGCCAGAGAACACCGAAGCGACGCCCCAGACGCTCTCCCCCTCCACCCCAGAACCCCTCGAACCGGCGCAACCAGAAGAGAGAGGATTTAGGCCGATTCTGAGAAATCGCAACTTTGTGACGATGTGGAGTGGCCAGATATTTTCTCAGCTGGCAGATAAGGTGTATTTAGTGCTGATGATTGCGCTGATCGCCAGTCGCTTTCAGGCATCTGGGCAGACGATCAGTTCCTGGGTTTCAGCGATTATGATCGCCTTTACCATTCCAGCCGTGCTGTTGGGTTCTCTAGCCGGCGCGTTTGTGGATCGGTGGCCCAAAAAAATAGTGATGGTGATCACGAATTTACTGCGCGGCGCGATTGTTTTGGCGCTGCCGGTGCAGCTGTGGGTGGTTCAGGATTGGGCACCTGTGGCGGGACTGCCGGTGGGGTTCTGCATTTTACTCGCCGCAACATTCTTGGTTTCAACGCTGACGCAATTTTTTGCGCCGGCAGAACAAGCAGCCTTGCCTTTGATCGTAGAACGCGGCCAGCTTTTAGCGGCAAATTCACTCTACACCACAACAATGATGGCCTCGGTCATTATTGGGTTTGCCGTGGGAGAACCGTTGCTGGCGTTGGCAGACACCCTATTCGGTCACTGGGAGATTGGCAAAGAACTGGTGGTGGGGGGTAGCTATTGCATCGCTGGTTTGCTCCTGCTAACCCTCAAAACCGGCGAAAAGTCAATGCCGGCAGATCATGAAGCCCCCCATGTTTGGGAAGATATCCGGGATGGTCTGCGCTACTTGCGGGAAAATCGGCGCGTCCGCAACGCCATGATTCAATTAGTCATTCTCTTCTCAATCTTTGCCGCATTAGCCGTTTTGGCCGTTCGTTTAGCGGAATTGATCCCGGCAATGAAAGCCTCTCAGTTTGGCTTTTTACTCGCTGCCGGGGGGCTAGGCATGGGTGCCGGTGCTGCAATTCTCGGTCACAAAGGCCAGCGCTTTTCCCACTCTCAACTGAGTCTAGTTGGTTCAATGGGCATGGCAGCCTCTCTGGCCGGTCTATCCGTATTCACACAACAGCTATGGCCGGCATTATTGCTGATTACCGCGTTAGGGGCATTTGCAGCCGTGGTCGGCGTTCCCATGCAAACCACCATTCAGGCAGAAACCCCCGAAGAAATGCGCGGCAAAGTATTCGGCCTACAGAATAACGGCATTAATATCGCCCTCACCTTACCCTTAGCCTTAGCCGGTGTTGCCGAAACTTTCTTCGGATTAAAAGTCGTTTTTCTAGGCTTAGCCGCATTAGCTCTCGCCGGAGGCGTCTTAACCTGGTATATTTCCCGTAAATAGCTGTCATGGTTGAGTAGACTTCTTGCAAAAACCCTTAATCGCATCGAACTCATTCCCCTGATCTGCCTATCCCTAACGGCAGACGCTGGCTAACATCTGCGTATACCTAATGGCACATTAAGGCTATCATCTGCGTTGATCTGCGGTTAAAAAAACAACCTTTGCAAGAAGTTCAAGTGTTCACGGTTAATTGTTCGCGCCTGAATGCGATAAACAATAAACCCTGAAGTATCAACACGGCTCACCGGCAGCCCATTGGGCAACAAACAAATAAACAATGCACATCGCTTGGCTTGGAAAAAAATCACCATTTTGTGGCAATGTCACCTACTCCCGCGAGGTCACAAATGCGCTGCTAGACCGGGGATACGAAGTGAGCTTCCTCCACTTTGCCCAAGAAGCCTTCGACCCGGATAACTTTTTTCCTTACCTGCGGGCCGGTCAGTTCGGCAGTACCGCCCGCACCGCTTTAAAGAAATCAAAAATTGATCCAATCGTTGCAGAAGCAAATACCGGCCCTGTCGCCTGTGAAGTTTCTCTGCCTTGCCTCTACAAATCCACGATTTACACAATTCCCACCTTAAAATCGAGCAAGGTGTTGAGCGACTCGCTGCGGAAGCTCAAACCCGACTTGGTTCATGCGTCTCTGACGCTGTCTCCTCTCGACTTTATGCTGCCAGAAATCTGTGAGGAACTGAATTTGCCCTTAGTGGCAACGTTCCACCCGCCGTTTGATGGCAAGTTGCGGAATTTGACTTCAGGAACGCAGCAGTTGATGTATCAGTTGTATGCGCCGTTTTTGGCCAATTATGACCGGACAATTGTTTTTTCCCAACTACAGCGAGATGTGCTGATGCGCTTGGGGGTTCCAGAATCACGGCTGGCAGTGATTCCAAATGGGGTGGATGTCCAGAAGTATTCGCCTGGGCCTTCGCAGTTAAAGGCTCAATTGGGTGCAAAGCGGATTTTTGTCTATCAAGGCCGCGTTGCCTTGGAAAAGAATGTAGAGGCGCTGCTGAAGGCGTGGAAGCGGTCTGACATGGGCGCTGATAGCCGACTCGTGATTGTGGGCAATGGGCCGATGGCAGCCTCGCTGATGCAGTTTTACGGGGAAGATTACGGCATCACTTGGCTGGGATTTATTGGGGATGAGCAGCGGCGGATCGAAATCCTGCGAGGGGCGGATGTATTTATTTTGCCGTCTTTAGTTGAGGGGCTTTCCCTATCGCTGTTGGAAGCGATGGCGTGTGGGTTGGCGTGTTTGGCGACGGATGCGGGGGCGGATGGGGAAGTGCTGGATGGGGGTGCCGGCGTGGTTTTGCGGACGCAGGGGGTGACGGGACAGTTACGAACCTTGCTGCCTGTTTTTGAACAGCAGCCGGAGTTTACCACGATGCTGGGGCAAAAAGCGCGTCAGCGAGTGTTGGAACGTTACACGCTCAGCAGCAATATCTCGCAAGTGGAGAAGCTTTATACTGAGGTCTTGCAGCAACACCGGCAGGTGCCTTTAAAAGTTAGTAGCACTCAGCCAAGATTTATGAATCCGTTTTAAAGCTTTGGTGAATGGAATTTAGGCCGGCATCCGCAGATTTGGGGTGCCGGTTTTACATTGCTCTCGCCTTACTGTGATAGCACTACGCAAAAACATTAAAACATTGCTTGAAGGCTGCATCTACGCATTCCCTGACTGTTTCAAATTCCTTCAGTCTCTGTTTCATCCAAGTTTTTAACATAGCCCACCTATTTTCTATTTTGTTTAAATCCGGTGAGTAGGAAAGTAGTAGAAAAATTTAAAGATTTGCTATACCTAAATTCTTTAAAGCATACATAACTGCGCCAAGTCGGGTTTGAACATTAAATTTTTTATAAATATTCTCCATGTGTTTCTTGACAGTCCGATCACTCATCTCCAATCGTTTGGCGATTTCTTGGGTACTTTGATCTTTGGCGACCCAAAACAATACTTCGGCCTCTCGTTTGGTTAATCCCAGTATTTGTAGTGTTTCAATTGAAAACTGATTGGGTTGATCTTCTTCCAGTAAAAGATAAAATTGCTCCATTTCAATGTTACAGCTAAAACGTATTTTCAAGCGTCGCCCATTCAGTTCTAAGGTAAGTGGACGGATTGAAGAAATATCATTTGGTGATTGAAAAAATATAAATATTTGTTGATTAACCCAACGTTGTACAAACTCGGGTAATGTGACTTGAACACAAGATAGTGAAAAGTAACAATGTAAAATTTCTTCTGCTTTTTGAGTTGCCCATTTCACTTTGCCATCTATAGATAGGGAAATTAGTGCTGCTTGTTCAATAGCTTTTTGCTGTTTAGCAAGCTGATGATGCAAATAGTTGAAAGTGACAACGTTTTCATAAGCCTGTTTCAAGTGAGGGCGAATCAAATTTAGGATGAGGCGATCGTGTTCTGTAAAGCTTCGACGATTACGGCTTGCTGATAGGGCTAAGTGTTCCTGTCTTTTGTGGAATGGATCAATGTCTGAGCCAGTCTTCAATCTAGACGGAAGTTCAAAGTGGATTAGCAGTTGATCTTCCAGCTCCAAGTGTTGAAAAAAATCTGAGTATAAAGGTTCCTGCCGATGAAATTCTAATTCACTGAAAAAATCTGAAATGGCTAGTGCCTGTCCATCATTTGCCTGAACATAATGATACGAAGCTGGATGAGTGAAAAAATTTTGACGTTTTGCTGTGAATGATTCAGCTACTATGCCTATCTCGGGATTTGGGAATGTGCGGATACGTGGCAGAATTATATCTTCTGTACTGAAACTAGCTGCCCCAAATAATTCTGCACCAATCAACTTTGGCAAGGCTGTAAGTATTTGCCCCGGAAATTCATCGAGGTTATAGGGGCTATAAATTACTAATAAAAACTCGTGCAGATACTGCCAATCAATACTTGTCAGGACTTCCATAGATTGTGGAGGGACAGGGACTGCTTAACAATTAACTACGGCGATCACCGTATTGTATCCCTTAAAGGAAAATGGCACGCTAATACATACTCTTTTGTATAAATTACTAAGCACCAAGGCAGTGGCTGCATCTCAGTTAATTCAACAACAATGCTAATTTGGAGTAATTGATATGGCTACAATCGTCGGAACCTCTGGAAACGACAATCTCTCTGGAACTATTGATGCAGACAGCATCTATGGCTTAGCCGGTAACGACCACATAACTGGCTTAGGCGGCAACGATACCATTTATGGGAATACAAATAGCGACCTCTATACGCTTCCTGACAATGACAACATAGATGGGGGTAGCGGCAACGATCTCATCTATGGGGAGGTCGGCAACGACATCATCGATGGGGGTACCGGCAACGACATCATCAATGGGGGTACCGGCAACGACATCATCAATGGTGCTGCCGGCATTGATACGATGATAGGCGCTGATGGCAATGACACTTACTATGTATACAACACTACTGATGTGGTTACTGAATGGGCGGGTGCCGGCACAGATACCGTCTACGCTTATGCTGATTACAGACTAAGTGAAAACGTCGAAAACCTTTACCTCGTAGGCAGCGCTTATGCTGGTTACGGCAACGCACGCAACAACTATATTGCCGGGAATAGCAGCAGTAACTACCTGTGGGGCGGTGCCGGCATCGATACGATAGTAGGTGGGCTAGGGAATGACACTTACGCGATAGACAGCAGCAGTGCTGTGGTTACTGAAGAGGTGGGTGCCGGCACAGACGCCGTCTACGCCTATGCCAGTTACTCCCTAAGTCCAAACGTCGAAAACCTCAACCTCCAAGGCAGCGCTTATTACGGCTATGGCAACGAACTTGACAACTCTATTGTTGGTAGTAGCGGCTATAACTTCCTTTGGGGCAGGGCAGGAAATGACACCCTCAGAGGAGGTGCCGGCAGCGATGAATTGATTGGAAGTGCCGGTGCAGATTATTTTACCTTCAACTCTCGCAGTGAAGGTGTTGATACCATTCGCGACTTCAGCCGGATAGAAGGCGATAAAATTGGGCTGTCAGCCAGTGGGTTTGGCGGCGGCTTAATCACCACAACCGGCTCAAGACCTGGATCGCTGCATCCCTCACAGTTTGTCGTTGGCGCTGCGGCTGCTGATTCGAGTGATCGCATCATCTATAACTCATCAACCGGCGCACTCTTTTTTGATTCAGATGGTACAGGAGCAAACTTACAGGTTCAATTCGCTTACCTACTAGAACAAAACAGGCCAATTCTAATTAGCAGTGACTTCCAGGTTATTGCCTAAAATCGTTAGTCTTTTGCTAAAAAACCAAAGCAATTAATTTTATAAATTCAGCTCCTTTGACTGCTCAAAACTGTTAGAGGAGTTTTTCTCAAACAAAATTGAAAGTAAGTAGATAACTATAGTATTACGCGTTAAAGTTAGGACAGTGAGAGAATAGAAAAGAAAGTTCCTACTCACCCAAAATAGAAAATTGGTGAGCTGTGTTAAAAACTTGGATGAAACAGAGACTGAAGGAATTTAAAACAGTCAGGGAATGTGTAGATGCAGCCTTCAAGCAATGTTTTAATGTTTTTGCGTAGTGCTACAACAATTCCAATAACTAAAAACCCAGGATAGTTTCAGCAGATAAATGCATCACAGAATTGGGAAACCGGCCTTTGAGTGCCGGCAGCACAGGGCAGGGTTTTTTATCTTCCAAATTATTCGGTTTATTCCAAGTAAACGGTGCTTTTTGAGAGGCAGACATCCACAGCAAACGTTTTGCCCGTGTCATCGCCACATAAAGCAACCGAAACTCTTCTGCTGTTTTTAAATAACCGGCTTGTTCCCAAGCATTGCCAACATCTGGGATAGGTTTCTTATGTAAACCGGCACGAATTTTTGCCCTAGCAACTTCCGCCAGTGTGAACTCTCCAAGGAACTGCACTTGAGGCGGTACCCACAACCGGCCTGGAATTGTTTGTTCGTGCAAAAATGGGAGAAAAACGTAATCCCAATCTAACCCTTTTGCCTTGTGCATGGTGATAATGGTCAGCTTGCCGGCTTGCGTATAAAGTGACTCATTATCATCTGTTTCTACGCCCTCAAATCGCTCTGAACTGACAATATCACTCAAAACTGTCAGCACAGAACTCATGGAACTATTTCCCGCATTTTGTTGAGCAACTCTTTCTGCTAATTTATCCGCTGTTGCTAACTCTGCTTGGTTATAATTCAGTGCCAAAGCCAGAAATGAAATTAAATTATAAATCGGTAATTCCATCCGAGCACGAAGTAAACTACAACAGTAGCGACGTGCTTGCTCAACCGGCAGTGGTTGCGGTTGTGGATCGAGAGGGCCGGGATAGAGAAATTGTTCGGGTAAACTTGCTAGAGTATTAAGGTCTTGAGTGGGAATTAGCCGGCGTTCCACTAATACCGTTAGTGCCGCTTTCAAGTAATCTGGAGAATGAGGCCGGTCAAGGAATTGCAGCATCGCTAAAATTTGAGCTGGCACATGAGAACGCCGTTCTTGCTGCACCACATCATAAACAGAAATTTTGTCTTTATATTGGCGGCTGAGTTCGTTGCCTAACCATTCTCCTTGCCGGTTTTCTCGCACTAAAACTGCTGCGGTACTTTCTGGGTTTTCAGCAAATAACTCAATGACTCGCGCTCCTATCAACTGAACCGTATTATAAATATCGCGAGGCGTATAAATCTCTAAACCATGACCGACCGGATCTGGGTTCGCATTTGCTTGCGGATCTCCCACATCAACCCGGTGAATTTGTTGCTCCTCAAAAGGCGGTTCACTTCCCGCTAAATGAGAATTATTCACCCATTTTAAGACAAAATTAGCCGCATCGATAATAATTTGAGAACTGCGACCGGCCTCATACATTTTCACGCGCCGGTTTTCAGTTGCACAATCTTTACAAAATTCCCGAAAGTATTTTGGATCGGCAGGGGTAAACGTAGAATTAATTGCCTGATTTGGATCTCCCACTCGCACTAAATTTAAGTTTGGGGATGGGGAATTGGGCATGGGGAATTGGGGATTGATTAATTTCCCTCTCTCCCCATCTCTACCTCTGCGCGACTGAGTTGCGAGGATTTGTAATAACCGAGTTTGTAAGGGTGAAGAATCTTGTGCTTCATCTTCAAAAACAGCAAAGACTTGGTTTTGCCATAACTGCCTTGCTCCTTCATTTTCAAGGACACGCAATGCAGCTAAGATCATGTCATCGTAATCAATAAAATTTCTGGATTCTAGCAAATTTTGATAATTTTCATATAAGCCGGCTGCAATGGTTAAAATCTCATATTCATCCTCTGAAACACCCTCGCCCATCGTGAATAAATCTTGCGGTAAGCAACCTGATGATTTGGCTTCATGAATCACTGTCATTGCCAAATTTGGCAAAACTTCTGTGCGTAAAACAGATTGCCGGCGCAGTCTTTCTGTTTCCTCTCCATCAAATTGACGCCCTTCGAGTAATCTTTGATACCGGCGCGGATTTGCAGCGATCCACTGTTCTACACAAGTGCGAATCAGTCGGTGATTTTGTGTTGGCGTTACTAGCGTGGCAGTATCAAGGCTTAAATGTGAAAGTTCTGGATGGCGAGTGGCAATATTCAACGCCAAGCCATGCAATGTATTGACAGTAAAACCTGAATAAGGTAAAGATAAATTTTTTAGATATTCGCGAATTTTAGCTTTAATATTGGCCGCAGCGGCACGGGTAAAAGTGACAACCACCAATTGCCGGCGGGTGTGTAACTGGTTATTTGCAATTGCCAAAGCTGCGGCTGCCGCCATGCCTGTCGATTTGCCGGCACCAGGAACAGCAGAAACCGCCAAGGGACCCCCCTGCCAATCCGTCATTTGCTGCTGTCCCGAGCGTAGTCCCTCCCGAATGCGACGCACCGCCAACTCGCGTAGCGCTGCCGGTGTAAGTGCTTGCGTCTCGGTATCTGCGCTCTCTGAATGGGTAATATTTTTATCTGAATCTTTTGGCATCGTTTGCTTGGCGGCGGAATTTTGAGCCGGTAATAATTTTGAGTTTATCTCTTAAACAGCAATTCGGAAAATCTCGTTATCCCGTCAGACGACTGCCAAAAAATATGAATATAGCAGCGGGTTTAGCCGGCATTTAACGCTTATTGTCTCTTAATTTCCCTGTAAACTCGTCCTCCCCCAACTTTTGGCGTTTCAATTTTTGTATCAGTTATGTGTACACGATTTATTTGAGGTTAACTTAGGTACACCCAGGAAGCAGCACTCGATTTTCTCTAAAAAAATCCTTATGAAAAGTGACTTCAAACCCAAATCCGCCGAATATTCCACCCAACTCAACCCACCTCAAACCTTTGCCGGCAGCCAGCGGTTTAGTGTTGTCTTGGTGCTTACAGTGCTATCTGCCGTCATGATGGCAAGCTGTGCCCAGCAAGCCAGTCAATACAACGCCTCTATGGAAAGTTCTCCCGTGCCGCCGGCAAATGCTCCAGCGCCAGCAAATCAGGCTGTCACGGCTGCTGAAGTGCCGAAAGCCGCACCCCAACTGATTAAAAATGCAGGGCTAACTCTCATGGTCAAATCTATTGACAAAACCATGAAAGAAGTTTCTGCAATTGCCCAAACCCAGCAGGGAGATATCTTAGGATTTCAGAATCAAAAGCCTCAAGATTCCAGTATGCGGCACACAGCATCCATGCGAATTCGGGTGCCGCAAAACAAATTGGAAGCGACGTTAGATGCTTTAACTAGATTGGGAACTGTGCAAAAACAAACCCTGACGGCAGAGGATGTTTCAAATCAGTTAGTCGATTTAGATGCACGGCTGCGGAATTTGCGAAAATCTGAAGAATTGACTTTAAAAATAATGGAGCGCTCTGGTTCTATTGGGGATGTGTTAAAAGCATCTCAACAAGTCAATACCATTCGCGATGAGATTGAGCGCATTGATGCTCAGTTAAAAAAGTTGCGAGATCAGGTTGCCTACTCGACTATTTTGCTTAATCTAGAAGCGGCTGTTTCTGCTTCGTCTAAGACGCAGCCAACCTTAGGTTTGCGGATGCAGGAAAGCTGGGGTAAAGCGACTCACTCAGTTAGTGAATTTACTTTAGGTTTACTTGCTTTGAGCATTTGGTTAGTTGCTTTCAGCCCTTATTTGCTTTTAGGGGGTGCGGCTATCTATGGCTTTCAACGATTTAGAAAACACAAGTCTCTTTCGAGGGTTCACCAGGCGAAAGTAAGGGAGTGAAGGGTAGAAATAAAGGTCGAGCCGGTGCTTGGTAATTATCTATAGCAGAACGGCTCTGATGGGATGCTTTCGTTGGGTTTCGCTTCAAATCCGGTTACATCGGAATCATACAGTAGCGAAAGTGATCGTCTCGCTCGCTCTAATTAGCTAAAGCGAACGAGACGCTTGCACTACAACTCAAACAATTATGTATGATTCGATGCCAGCGGAAACGAGATGACCTCTTCCTTTGATTAATGACTTACGGGACATCCTCCGCTCGTTAACCCTGTCAAGAAATTATTGGTGTCAAAGAAATGTTCTACAGACTCAAGTTTTAAATTTTCTGTGACTTTAGCAATACTAAGACCAATAATTTCAATAGTTTCTCCTTTCCCTTGATGATCTTTGTAAGATCCCTTAAAGATACCCCAGTGTCTCCACTTAAACACAACGTTAGGAGGCCCTGCAACGACTTCGAGTAATTCCCAGTGAAAGCCGTCGGGAAAAGCTGTGTGAAAGAGGTTGTACGAGGATTGAAAGGTTTCATCAGACGCGCGGTAGTGATCTGAGTTTTCTAGAAAGAGATTATAGGTTCCCTGATCTACAATCTCTTCGGCTGTGTATTCTTTTCCGCCATTAGTTCTCATACGGAATTTATCCGTAACGACAGAGATCCATTGTTGGGGATTGGTTTTGAAGGATGCTTCCATTTCAAATGTTCTCACCAGATTATAGGCGATCTCATTCAAAGACCCTTCGACATGATTGTGTTTCTTTTCCTTTTCCAAGGAAGCATTACTGTGAGAATAGTCTGGACGATTTCCGTACCGCCATTCTACTCCATCATCCTGTTTCAAAACTTCTTCTCTATCTTGCACCCAGAGGGGTAAGCCGGGAGTTGTACTCATACCTGTTAATCTCCTAGGATTTGGGTTAATACAAATCTTGATACTACAATGAAAGACTGACGGTTTTGATTCGAGAGTATTGGAAAAATAATATTAAACTGAAAATTATCGCCCTGTCAATCCTACGCAGCCATAAACCTAAGAGGATGTTCTAAAAGTGAAGAGGTATTGTAAGAAAGCTCACAAGGCTTAAGCTGAAATTTGTAGATACCGGCCAGGGCTGTTTCATTCTAGTTGAGTAGTGGATATGTTAGTAAAGTATCGTACTCATCCCCCGGAGTTGTATGTCTCAACTTGCCATTCTCGAAGCCTTTGCAGACTTGCCTAACAGCTATCGCACCGAGTAACTGAATGGGAGCCAAATCCCTAACTAACAGCCTCGGTACTTTTTAGAGGACCCTGACTAAATTTTGTTGGCTTATACTCCTTTGAAAACAGATGAATACAGATGCTTAATTCGTTGAAGCGAGGATTTATTTTTTTAACCGCAGATCAATCCAGATGTTGGTGATAGTCTTTGTTGGGGAAAGGTTATTAGGGCTGGGATGAAATAAGATAGGCTGTGCCAGAATACTGCTGGTCTTTTTGTATCTTTTTCTTTTATAGCACTACGCGATAAGATTAGGACAATGATACAATAAGAAGAAAGCTCTAAGTCCCCCAAAATAATATGCCAGCTCCCTATAGTTATGACCTGCGAACAAAAGCCATTGAGGCGTTCAAGAGAGGACAAAGAAAAAGCGAAATATGTCGTCTGCTAGAAATTAGTCGCAATACCTTAGACTTGTGGCTAAAAAAAGAAAAATCAACGGGAGACTATCAAGCCAACACGAACAGACAGAAAGGCAGAACCCCCAAAATCAAAGATGAGACAAAGTTTCAAGAGTTTATCAAAGAGCATAAAGAGCTAACTCAAGGGAGGATAGCCGAATTATGGGGAGAGGGTTTAACTCAACAAAATGTGAGTTATGCGTGTAAAAAGCTAGGCATAACCCGAAAAAAAAAACTTACGGTTATCAAGAAAGAGATGAAGAGCTGAGAACAGAGTTCATCAAAAGACTGTCAGAAGTCCCTCAAGAAAAATTAGTCTATGTCGATGAAGCTTTTTGATGAGCGAGAAGACTATCCCTATGGTTATAGTCCTAAAGGGGAAAGATGTTACGCACTCAAACCTGGAAGAAAAAGAGAAAGAAGTAATTGGATTAGTGCGTTAAAAGCTGGAAAGTTATTAGCGCCTTTAACATTTGTTGGAGGGTGTCATCGAGATTTAGTTGAGGCTTGGCTCAAGCAAAGTCTAGTGCCTCAATTAGAAAGAGGAGATATCGTTATTCTTGATAATGCCACATTTCATAAGGGGGGAAAGATCAGAGAAATTATCGAAAGTGCCGGATGTGAGGTGTGGTATCTACCACCTTATTCACCGGATTTAAACAAAATAGAAAATTGGTGGGCACTCTTAAAAATGTGGATGAAACAGAGACTGAAGGAATTTGAAACAGTCAGGGAATGTGTAGATGCAGCCTTCAAACAATGTCATAACGTTTTTGCGTAGTGCTATAACAAGTTAGGGAGTATATTGATTGATAAGTTGTTAGTGGGATGAACTGCGTTCTTATGGAACCACTGCACCAGATAGGAGAGATCATTGCTGAGCGATACCGGCTCATCAATCTTTTAGGGCAGGGTGGAAACGATTTAGAAAACACAAGTCTCTTTCTAGAGTTCAGCAGGCGAAAGCAAGAGAGTGAAGGATAGAAATGAAAAGTTGAGTTGTTGCCTGGTAATGCTCTAGGCAATTCTCCCTTTAGCGTTAGAACTCTAGGGAAAATCACAGGTGAGAATCAGGGATATCGCTTGCCGGCAAAGTGTCGGGTGATTGTTCTGTTGGTGTTTCTTCTAAAAGCTCAGCTTCTGGAAGGATGAATGGTTGAAAACGAATATCACCCGGTTCAATGGCTAGCCTTCTCCACCAAGCCGGCAGCAGAAGCAGCCAAAACTTACCTAGAGACACAGCGCGTTGCTCATGAACAAAAACCAAAGGCAGGAGAGCAAGCAGTCTTAGGACGGCTGAGAGGGCAAACACCCCCGGCAAGCCATTAAACTCACTGACAGTTGCGAGAAAGCCACCGAGGGTGATTCCCATTGCGCCGCCGACACCAGGAACCGCCGCCGCAATCGCAAAGTAAATAGACTGATTTCGCAGCGGTGCCACTCCCATCAAAAGATTGCTGCTGCACAGATCAATTGCTGCCCACGTCCCACCGCCGACGATATACAACAGGGGGAACCAAACCCAAAGGAAAATTGGGGCGGTTCCCGCTTCTAGCCAGAGTAGCGGTGTTAGGGCGACCAAAACTCCCACGACGATCATCAGGGGGCGATTTCCCACCCGATCAGCCAGTTTGCCCCACAAAACTAGCATTAGCAAGTTAGCACCGGCTCCTAAGCTGCCATAAAGCGTAACCAGGCTGACATCTATCGCTAAGTCATCAAGCAGGTAGAGGTTAAAGAAGGGGGCGCTAACATTTACGGCAAAGCTCCATAGGGCAGAGTAAAACAAAAACTTCAAAAAATTAGCGTCTTTGAGGAAGCTAAAAACATTCCCTGTTGGCGAGTTGTGGGCGGTATCTGAATGGGTGAGGTGTACTTGCTGCGGGTTCACATCGGCCATAAAGAACTGACAGGACAGACTGACTAACCCCAGCGCAATGCCTAGAACCAAGACAGTGCTGTAACCTTGGAGCGTTCCACCGGGCCACTTTGATATTGCTAAACCCAACACCGGCACACCGATAAGATTTGTCAAGCTGATCGCACTGTTGCGAAAGCCAAAATACCGACCCCGCAATCGCTCAGGGACTAAGGCAGCCAACCAGCTGAACCAAGAAGCTCGGCCCAAGGCTTCCATGATATTGGTGATCCAGATAATGGCGAGTGTTAGCTGTACCAGCCGGTGGTTAGTGAGATGAAACGAGCCTCCGAACCAAAGTGCCGGCACGAGAATCAACCACAGCAGCCGTGATGGACCGAAAATGCAGATGGAATACCAGTGCCGACTTTTCGTGCGATCTGCGATATACGCCCCCACGGGTTGCAGCAGATTCGTTAGCTGAGGAATTGAGGCTAGCATCCCAATTTCTACGGGGCCGGCACCTAAACCGAGCAAGAAATTACTGAGCAACGCGCCGCCGATGATACTGTAAAAAATCGTAGCGAAGACACCTTCGAGGGTTATTGCGCTGAGGCTTGAGCGAATTGCCGACTTGGGAATTTTTTGAGGCGGGTTTGCTAGAAGTGCTGTCTCTGATGATGCCCGATCTTCTTGGATTTCCTGAAGGGTAAGAGGGATTGCTTCCCCTAAGGTCTCATTTTCGACTTGACTGAATATACTAGACAGCCAATTTTTTAACATATAAATATTTAATTAGTATGAGTTTGTGTGGCTTAACAAAAATATCTAAATTCATAAAGCACTTGTGATTTTAACTGTATTCGTTTTATATAGGTTCTGTCAAAAGATTGATTTTTACATTAAATTAGTTTGTGTTATTTTATACAAGATTTTTGCTAAAAATAAAAATTCTTTCTGCTTTATGTTTTTATTCATTAGCTAGATTTGAGTTCTTGTTGTTTTTTATTAGCTAATTTTAAGATGAAAAATTTATTTCAATTTCTACAAAAAAATTGAAAAAGGTTTGCATTTTTGTCAGATCCCCAGCCTTTTATTTTGTTTCAAAAATTCACTCCATTTAAGAATCGCTTTTTCTTTCTGGAAGCATTCTCTAGAACATCACAAACTTTATTTAAATTAGCCCATTCCGAGTTACTCATCGCCACAAATGCCAGACGTTCATCTGGATAAATAATCAAGCGAGTTCTCGTTTTTGGCTGAGCGCCGGCACCGATAATGCGCTTTCTGTCCTTAAACTCGCCCACACTAAAACCCATGCTTTGCTTCATGGATTTGCCCTCCCTATATTGGCTGCCTTTCCAGAGAATATCTTGTTTAATCTGTGCCGGCAGCACATCTTCTCTATTTATCAAACCCTTACAATATTGTGCCAAATTTTCAACAGTAGAAATAAAACCACCAGCAGGTAATCTCCAGCTCACATCTTTACTTTCAACTCTTGCATATTTTCTAGTTTTTTTGTTGTAATTGTATCCAATTGCCCGACGCGGAATATTCACCCATTCCCAATCTGGTTGAAAGCAAGTTTCTGATAAATAACCGGCTTCAGGGTGATTGGGAAAGGATGTTGGTGTCATGCCAAACGGCACGGCTATTTTGTCACGCACTTTTTCCCAATAAGACTGAGATGTATTGCCGGCACGCTCAATCACCATTCCCGCAAGGGTGTAGCCGTAAACGGAATAACTGTATTGAGTGCCGGGAATATAAAGCAAATGATCGGGATCATTCCAAAAATATTTTCCTGCCCAAAAGATGCCGGTATTAACATTGGGATCATTAATTAAATGATCTGGAGGAACACCCGCTTCGTTAGGGCCATTACTAAAATCTTTGATTCCCGAATCATGGTTAAGAAGCATTCGAGGGGTGATGCACAATTTAGTATAATTTGGAATTGTCTGTATCTGAAATTTGCCATTTTCTAAGGGATAAGCATAGTTATTTGGAAACTTATATCCTGGCACGTAGTTTCTGACATCTGTGTCGAGATCGAGGGTGCCGGCAAACACAGCTTGCATTGCTACAACACCTGTTACTGATTTTGACAGGGACGCCCAACGGAACATGGTTTTATGAGCTTCCACCGGCACTTTATTTTCAAAGTCTTCGTAGCCGTAACCTTTGAGATAAATAATTTCTTCATTTTTAACGATGCCAATGGCTAGCCCATAAAGTTTTTGCTTAGCCATTTCCCTCTGCACCGCCCGATCAATTTCAAGAGCGTTGGAGTAAGGATTTGACGCGTTTTCCTCTTTTACTTGATAGGGGCGATCAGGCTGATTCCCAAAAAAGAAATTTTTCAAGGTTTTTTGTAAAGGTTGATTTTTTTTACCGCAGATGATAACGCAGGGTGCCGTTAGACATACGCAGATGATAGCGCAGCGTGTTGTTAGGCATATACAACTGATTAATGATTATAGATGATTGCAGATAGGGTTAACCGACAAATAGTGTATACTTCTCACTAGGCTATCGTTAATATTTGTATTTTTTTATTAAAATTTTTTTTGCAGAAAATGGGCTGGGATGAGATAAGAGAAGTTGTAAAAATGCCAATTCTCTGTTTGTATATTTTTCTTTTAACAAATTTGAGAGTATATTCTATTAATGAGTTGTTAGTGGGATGCGCTGCGCTCTTATGGAACCACTGCACCAGATGGGGGACATTATTGTTGAGCGATACCGACTTACCAATATTTTAGGGCAGGGTGGGATCGGGATCACTTATGAAGCCGAAGATAAAGAAACCGGCAAGCGAGTGGCACTGAAGGAGGTATCACTACGCCGGCTGACTGATTGGAAGGTTCTGGAATTGTTTGAACGAGAGGCACGGGTACTCTCCGAACTCAATCATCCAAGCATTCCGGCTTACTTAGATTACTTTCAGGTGGATACCGCCAGTGATCGGAGTTTTTATTTGGTTCAAGAAATCGCACCGGGGAAGTCAATTGCAGCGCTAGTAGAAACCGGCTGGCGGGCATCAGAAGGTGAAGTGCAAAAACTGGCGATTCGAGTCTTAGAAATCCTTAGCTATTTGCAGAGTTTAACGCCGCCGGTGATTCACCGAGATATTAAGCCCCAAAATATTATTCTGGCGGAAGATGGGCAAGTTTCTTTGGTGGATTTTGGCGCAGTACAAGACACTTACCGACATACATTTGTCGGCAGTAGTACGGTGGTGGGTACTTATGGATATATGGCACCGGAGCAATTTCGGGAGAAAGCAGAACCGGCAACAGATTTGTACGGTTTAGGCGCAACTTTATTATTTTTGCTAACACATCAATCGCCGGCAGATTTACCGCAGCGCCGGCTTAAAATAGAATTTCGCTCTCTAGTTCAAATTTCAGATGACTTTGCCGGCTGGATAGAAACCCTCATTGAACCGGCTGTGGAAGATCGGTTTTCTTCAGCAAAGGAAGCGTTGGCAGTTTTGTTAGGTGAACGAGAAATTATTTATCCCAGATTATCCACTCTTCAGCAACCTGCCGGTAGTCGCATTATTTTGAACAAAACTGCTTCACGCTTAGTTGTGAATATTCCCTCTCCTAGATTGAGTTTTACTGACCTATTCTTCGCAGTTTTTAACCTCATCCTGAACCTAGGGCTTTTTTCTTTGGTTGCTCTAGCCCTTGAGCAAACAGTAGCGCTATTATTGCCCTTCCCTAGTATATTTCTCCGGTCTGTCGGGCTGAGTATAATAGTATTTGTTGGGCTGAGTCTGGTAGGATTATCCCTGTCCAGTATTGCTCGTAGTGAGAAATTAGAGATAGCTCAGCAAACCTTTCGGCTGCGTTGGAAGTTGCTGTGCTTCAGCCACCAAATCCAGGGGGGAACAGAAAATGTAGAACTTCTCTGCGATGTTGTTTCCTGTAGCTTAGTCGTTGGAGTGAGAAAGTACCGCTTCGCTTCAAACTTAATGCCGGCAGAAAAAGAATGGTTAGTGGCGGAATTAAATAATTTTCTAGGAAAACCACCGTATAAGTAGGCGATAGGCGGTAGGCTTAGGGGCGATAGGAAACAAGAAAGCCTATTACCTGTTGCTAGCTTGCCTACTGCCTGACAGAATGCGATTTTTTCAACATTACCTAGCGCTGGCTGGGGTGATTGCCTTGGGCGGTGTCCTGCGCTTCGCTCAGCTTGACTTCAAATCTCTGTGGCTGGATGAAGTGATTACCGCTTTGTTCAGTTTGGGACGCAACTACTATGACATCCCCCTGGATGCAGTTTTTAAAATCGAACAATTAAAGGAAATTTTTACACTAAATCCAGAAACCACCTGTAGCCAAATTTCTCACAATATTGCCATCCAATCAACGCATCCGCCGCTATTCTTTTGCTTGATGCATCGCTGGTTAATTTGGCTGAATCAGTTTAATTGGTTTTCTAAGTTTGAAGGTAATTGGGGGTTAGCTTGGCAGTTACGTTCCTTACCGGCATTCTTCGGTGTCGCTTCAATCGCTACGGGTTACTGGCTGAATCGTCTTGCTTTCTCACCGGCAGCAGGATTAATTGCGGCTGCTGTTATGGCGGTTTCTCCTTATAGCGTTTACCTGTCCCAAGAAGCGAGACATTATACGCTGCCGGTATTGTTAATTACCTTGGCTCTGGTGGCGTTAATTCTCATTCAGCAAGACTTGAAACATGGGCAACGTCGGCGACCTCTTGTTTGGATCAGTTGGGTTATTGTTAACACTCTCGGTCTTTACGTTCACTACTTTTGTATTCTTGCCCTGATCGCCCAACTGCTCGTTCTAATTTTCAATTTTAACTCCCCAAGCAAAAATCTTAAATACCAATTTCAAAATAGTTTAATTTTTGGTCTTGTCCCGTTTGCCTTGTTTATCCCTTGGCTGCCAATTCTGAGCGGTCATCTTGGGCGTTCTGAAACCAATTGGCTACCGCAGCCTCACAATATTGCTCCCCTGTATCAAACCCTCGCCGGCTGGCTGACGATGGTTGTGATGCTGCCGGTGGAAAAGCAACCGCTTTGGATTATAATTCCTGCCGGCTTCTTTATGCTTTTGTTCGGATTGTGGATAGGATGGCTTTTCTTGACGGGGTTGAAAAAACTCTGGAGCAATTTAGAAACTCAGCCGGCAACCCTCACCCTGCTTAGCTTCACACTTTGGGTGCTGCTGGCATTTCTGGCAATTGTTTATCTATTAAACAAGGATATTACGATTGCGCCGCGATATCACTTTGTCTACTATCCAGCTTTCTGCGCCTTATTAGGCGCAAGCCTTTGGAAAATGCAAAATACCTGGGTGAAAATATCAAAAAAAATGCCGTTTACCCTATGGGCCGCCCCCTATACACTATTATTTGTTGGGATTATCAGTTGCCTTTGTGTGACTTCTGATTTAGCTTTTAAAAAGCCTTTCCATCCCCAACGGGTTGGGCTTGATATGAGCTTGGAGCCGGCAGTTCCACGCTTGGTTGTCGTGGCATATAAAACCTTTCAAGATGTGGCGTTAGGAGTAAGCTTTGCCTTAGAAATACACAAACATGATCTTCCTGAAAAAGCCGATTCTTACATGGCTTTTTTGCAGCAGGAAACAAATTACAATCAAGTTTGGCAAAACCTATCTCAACTACCACTGCCGGCACTCCCGCTTAATTTATGGGTGGTTGCACCTGAATTGCTGCAACAACAAGACTATCCTCAGCAGCTATTTGCCTTAACACAAAGCACCCCAGAGTCCCAGCAGTCAATTGTCTGTACAATCGATCCCACCCATTACTACCGGGTTGGTGTGCCTTACCAACTGTATCGTTGCTTGCCAGGACAAAAGAGCTAGGGAGATCAGACAGATTAGATATATCGAGTCAGTTGAACGCGATATCGCTCTTTTTTGGTAACTGCCACTTCTCCAACTTCGAGGCGTCCTTTGCCACGAATTGCTATTAAGTCTCCTGATTTAACCGGCTGACTTGATTGAGTGGTTTCTTTCCAGTTTACCCGCACGTCACCGGCAGCAATTAAATCGACCATTTTGCTACGAGACATCCCAAAGCCGGCGGAAGCCACCGCATCCAGCCTTAAAGAAGCCTCTACGGTGGTTAATTCTTTCTTTTTGGGTTCTTTGATCTTCAGCTCGCTCAGGTCAATCCGCTGCGTTTTCACCGGCACTGAGCGCACCTGCTTGAGTTCAAGTTCCAAAAATTCCACCATCTCTGGCACGACAATTGCCTGAGCACCTCGCTCACCCAGTACAATCACGTCACCCAGCTTTTCTCGCACAATGCCGGTGCCCAAAATTGCACCCATAAAGTCTCGGTGGGTGGCGGTATCGAATAAGAAATTGCCGGCAATCTCCAACGCTGCCACTTCCACTTGTGCCGGTTCTAGGGGCAATTCTGAGCGGGCAATTCCTAGCCGCTGTCTTTCTGCCTGCGGATAGCCACCCCAGGCAACCAACTGCACTTCTGTCAGACGCTTAAAAGCCTGCTGCGCCTCAACCTGCACCGGCGGCGAGAGAAAATCCGTCAAGACAACTTCCCACGTTTTAATCGCCTGATCCGCTTGGTCGATCACACGAGCCACTGTGTCTCGATCTTCAACGCCTTTTAACAGTTCTTCTCTTGGCAACATTCTGGCAGTATTTTTATTCAATCACTCTTCTGATTCTATCGATTCAGCGGCGCGATTAAAACATCATTCGCTGTAGAGATACCTAGAATAAATGATCGCGTTTTACGAATTTTATAAACTTTTGTCTTTTTTTATCTGCCTAAATAGTCGAGTCTGCCTTAAATTTTTATCTAATATCTAAAATTAATAGATTCCCTTTGTCGCGCTCTTGAGCGCAGTTTATGAATACTGATGTGATTGAGCGATTACTCGCACTCTACCAACAAATTGACGAGGAAACAACCGCATTTCAAGCGGTAACCGGCTTGCAATGTCCTGCCGACTGCGGTCGATGCTGTGAAAATCCGGAAATAGAGGCAACCCCCCTAGAAATGCTGCCTTTAGCAATAGAATTATTACGTCAGGGCAAAGCGCAGCAGTGGTTAGAGCGACTTGCCGCGCTCAATGAACGAAGCGTTTGTGTTTTCTACCAAAGCGATCCTCTCATCCCTGGAAATGGGCGGTGCGGGGTCTACGCAGGGCGACCGGCTGTGTGCCGATTGTTTGGCTATGCCACCGTTAAAAATAAGCAAGGAACGCCAGAATTAGCAGCCTGCCGGCATCATAAACAAACCGTGCCGGCAGCGGTAGAAATCGCAAAGGCAGCCATTATAGCAGGGGTGCCGGCTCCTAATTTTTCCGATTATGGCAATGAGATTGCCAACCTTGACCCGAATCTAGGACAAATGCAAATGCCACTCAACCAAGCGTTGAAAATTGCGCTTGAACGGGTGGGATTAATCGCTCAATTTGGGGGTGAGTGAGGGGCGTAAAAAGTCACCCGTAAACCAGTTAAAGAAAAATTTTTACGGTTGCCTCTCTCCTGAGATACTTGACTTTTTACGCTTTTTTTCTCACATTTAGCAGCCTTGGTTTTCACACACTACCAGGTTCAGCGTAACCTTGGATATTTTCCGGCTCAAACGGGCGAATGATAGAGGTGGCGCGGCGCGTTAGGCTTTCAGAACCTTTCACGACAACTAGATATTTGCCGGCATTAAGTCGGTTGCGGTAAGGCAAAGCGTCACCGCTTCTAAACATCAAGCCGACACCTCCGCCCACAAAAACACTACCCATTGCACCGGCAATGGCACCAAACAATCCCCCAATAAAATGATTGCCAAAATCGCCGGCCCAGGAAACAATCGATAAGCCGGTGATTGTATTGAATATGAAGCCGCCGACAAAACCAAAGGGGATCAGCCAAGTGGCCATGAGTTTAGCTTGTTTGCCGGCCTCCTCATTCGGGTCAATCAAGCCATATTCATCAGCACTTTTATAACCCCTGCCCAGAATGGCCACTTGCTCCATCGGCAAGCCTTCTTTCTCTAGGGCAGAGTAAGCAGCTTCTGCTTTGATGCGGTCTGGTAGCACAGCGACGAGATAATACATAGCAGCGAATCAGTGTCTGAGAGTGGTTAACGGTCTACCTAACAGATTAACAGCGCACAAGAGCGCAAATCATTTACCCAAAAACACGCCACACTTGCGCTCAGCAAAGATAACAGGTGGTGGATAATAGGAAAGAGGACGCCGCGCAATTAGCAATGAATCGCCTGTTCCACCCCAAGAAGGTAAAAACTTTCCAGCAGTTGGCAGTTTCAGGCTCCATTACAGTTAAAATGACCTACTGCGGTGAAACCTTTCCATCGTGTAAAAGACCGTTCCTGTGCTCGCCCTCCAGTCTTCTGCCTTGCGGCTAGAGGCTGCGCTCACTGCCGGTGATCTTTCACCTCTTGCTGTTGCAACCTATCTGCTGACCATGCCAAAGGTTCTTGTTTCCGATCCGATTGACCAAGCCGGTATCGATATTCTTTCCCAAGTCGCCCAAGTTGACGTAAAAACTGGTCTGGCACCCGAAGAACTGGTGCGGATCATGCCAGAGTACGACGCCTTAATGATTCGCTCCGGCACCCGCGTCACCCAAGCGGTGATAGAAGCCGGCACACAACTAAAAATCATTGGGCGTGCCGGTGTGGGTGTGGATAATGTGGATGTGCCGGCAGCCACTCGTCAGGGAATTGTCGTCGTTAATTCTCCTGAAGGTAACACAATTGCGGCAGCCGAACACGCTCTGGCTATGATGTTCGCCCTCTCCCGCTACATTCCTGATGCCAACCAATCTGTTAAAAGTGGCCAGTGGGATCGCAAAACCTTTGTCGGTGCTGAAATTTACAAAAAAACTTTGGGCATCGTGGGACTCGGAAAAATTGGTTCCCATGTCGCCACAGCCGCAAAAGCAATGGGCATGAAACTGCTCGCTTACGATCCGTTCATTTCTACAGAGCGGGCCGAGCAATTGGGTTGTCGCTTAGTGGATCTTGATGTCCTCTTCCGCGAAGCCGACTACATCACCCTGCACATCCCGAAAACAACAGAGACAGCTAACTTAATTAATGCCGAAGCGCTGGCGAAGATGAAGCCCACCGCCCGGATTATTAACTGTTCTCGTGGGGGAATTATTGACGAGCCGGCGCTGGCAACCGCCCTGAAAGAAGGCAGAATTGCCGGTGCGGCTTTGGATGTTTACAACAACGAACCACTCGAAGCCGATTCGCCTTTGCGCTTACTTTCTAAGGAAATCGTCCTGACTCCCCACCTAGGAGCCTCAACAGCCGAAGCACAGATCAATGTGGCGATCGACGTTGCCGAACAAATTCGCGACGTGCTGCTGGGGCTGCCGGCACGTTCAGCCGTGAATATTCCCGGGTTGTACCCCGACGTACTTGAAAAGCTCAAACCTTATATGCAACTGGCGGAAACCTTGGGCAACTTGGTCAGCCAGCTAGCAGGGGGACGTGTTGATTTTCTCAATGTGCGCTTACAGGGAGAATTAGCAACCAGTGAAAGCAAGCCGGTGGTAGTGGCATCCCTGAAAGGATTGCTCTCCCAAGCTCTGCGCGAACGCGTTAACTACGTTAATGCCAGCATTGAAGCTAAGGAACGCGGAATTCGCGTCGTGGAAACACGCGATGCCTCCGTTCGTGACTACACCGGCTCGTTGCACCTAGAGGCGAAAGGCTCTCTGGGCGAACACTCCGTCACCGGCGCAGTCCTCGGAGATGGTGAAATTCGGATCACCAACGTTGATGAGTTCCCGATCAACGTCCCCCCCACCCACCATATGTTGTTTACCCGTCACCGGGATATGCCAGGTATTATTGGCAAAATCGGTTCTCTTCTGGGTAGTTTTAATGTCAATATTGCCAGTATGCAGGTGGGCCGTAAAATAGTCCGGGGTGATGCAGTCATGGTTCTCAGTCTTGACGATCCCTTACCCGACGGCATTCTGGCTGAAATTACCAAAGTTCCCGGCATTCGAGATGCCTACACCGTGACACTGTGAAGCCTGGAAATAGGGAATGGGGCGGGGGAAAGTTTGAAACAGTTGTGGGAAATTTATTTCACCCAATACTGATTTTTCAATTCCACCGCTTCGCACCCAGCAAGCTACGGTTGTGGTGGAATCCCACGCCCTCGCCGATTTCCCATTTCCCAATCCCCATTTCTCAATTCTCAATTCCTAATTCTTAATTCCAAGAAGTTGGCAAATAGCTGGTGGGAAATTCAAGTTCTGTGCGATCCAGCCCTAGAGGATACAATCTTCTGGCGACTGGAAACGTTTGGCTGTCGCGGCACTTCCAATGAAATTAAAGGTTATGCCTGCCTGGTATGCGCTTACTTACCTGAGGAACAAGCGCAGCTACTAGATTTGGCGGCTTTATCTCTACTGCTGCGCCAAGATGCCCTCTGCATGAGTTTGCCACCGCCGGCAATGCAGTGGCACTTAATTGATGAGGAAGATTGGGCAAGCAACTGGAAGCAATACTGGCATCCAATGGAGATTGGCGATCAGTTGTTAGTCTACCCAGCATGGCTGCCTTTACCAGAAGAACCAGGCCGGCACCTGTTACGTTTAGATCCGGGTGTAGCTTTTGGCACCGGCACCCACGCCACAACTCAGCTATGTCTTGAAGCGTTGGAGATGCGGCTAGGATATGAAAAAACCGATGCCCTTGTTGCTGATATCGGTTGTGGTTCCGGCATTTTATCAATTGCCGCGATCCTGTTGGGTGCGAGAAAGGCTTACGGTGTCGATATCGATCCCTTGGCTGTAAAATCTGCTCGCAGCAATCGAGAACTCAATCGTATTTCTAACAAGCGCCTTGTTTTTGAACTTGGCAGTCTGGATCGCTTAGGTAAATTAGTGGATGAGCCGGTTGATGGCATTCTGTGCAATATTTTGGCAGAAGTGATTATCGACTTGATCCCGCACCTGGATATGCTAGCCAAACCGACTACTTGGGGGATTATTAGCGGCGTTTTGTTAGAGCAAGCCAAGCCGGTTGCCGATACCTTAGAGCAACATGGCTGGATAGTCGCTACTCTCTGGCGCAGGCAAGATTGGTGTTGTTTTAATATTCGCCGGTCTTAGTGATGTGAAAATTGAAGCGGGAAACAGAGTTTTTGGGCGAGTAAAATTTGCCGGCAGCATCAGCGACTAAGCATCTAATTTTCCAGCGGCCTCGCAAAAAACTGTCTATCTTTCCCCCACTCTCCCACTCAGCACTTAGCTAGGGCAATCCTGGGCGTGGAATACGCAAGCTATTCGTTTTTGCATGGGACGAACTTGGCTGGAGAAAATTTGGGTAAGAAAAACCTGATGGGGGTGCTTCTGAATTGGGCGACTTATGTGGTCGGACGGTAACGGGGGTTTCGGTATAAAGTCCGATTGCACCATCTAACTGAGCACCACTAAGGTTAGCGCCGGCAATATTTGCCCCCGTTAGGTTCGCACCACTCAGGTTGGCACTTAATAAGTTGCCACTCGAAAGATTAGCCCCGCTCAAATTGGCATCGCTGAGGTCTGCACCAACTAACTGGCATTCTCTCAAGTCAGCATTGGACAGGTTCGCCCCCATTAAAACTGCATTACTGAGATTAGCCCCGCTTAGTCCCGCACCGCTAAGATTAGCACCTTCCAAATTCGTACCAATTAAATTAGCACCTTCCAAATCCGCACCACTCAAGTTGGCATTTTGCAAGTTGCTATTCACGCAGTTGGCAAAGATGAGTTCCGCACCTCTAATATTTGACCCTTTGAGGTTGGCATCTAGCAAGTTGATGCCCTTCCCGTCAACACCACTAAGGTCTGCTTTTGTTAAATCAGCAGCGACTAAATTGGCAAAAGTCAGATCAGCACCGCTCAAATTAGCATTACTAAGGGTGGCACCGTTCAGGTTGCTATAGGACAGCTTGGCACCACTCAAGTCTGCACCGCTCAGATTAAACCGAGCCATGTTAGCATCACGCAGGTCGCCTCCCTGACACTGTTTGGTTTCTAGCAAGCGTTTGATGTGTGCGGTATTTGCAGCCATAATCATTCCTGAAAGCTCAGAGCCAAAATTTATTTAATGGAAAACTTGGAACCTTAAATATTCCTACCTGTGGAAGGGGCGTTTCTCCCCTGAAAAAATCTATCTAACTACTCTGTCTTTACAAAAGAATTTGGAGAGATCAGGAACCCTACGGATGAGTTATTGCTGTTGGCGATTGAGAAATCCTCTCAACCTTTTCTAAAGGTAACAAAAAGATTCAACTCTCCCTTGAAAACGGCGGCTGTGGGAGATTGAAAGGTAGACAGAACTGTACTGGCTTGTTAAGGCGTCTTACAAAAAGTTACAACCGGCCTTTGGTAGCGCTATTATCTCAACTATTTTTTTATCAAGTAGAATTGCTTAAACCTTAAAAACTGAAAATGAAATAGGGGTGCCGGCCGGCACCCCTAAAAAGTTAAAAGCTTGGAGATAGACTCCCCATCGGTCTGTATTTTTTAGTCTCTGATAGCATCCTTCACATTAACACCTGTCATATCTACATTCGTTAGATTGGCACCTCTAAGGTCGGCACCTCTCAAGTTAGCCGGTGTGACTGTACAGGAACTAAAATCGTTGGCTTCCCGCTTATTACACGTACTCATGTCATAACGCAGATTCGTGGGCACCATCCCTTCCCCTTCACCATAAGGTCTGAGATCCGCACCCCTTAAATTTGCAAACTCTAGGGTTGCATTCCCCATTTGAGCGCCTCGGAGAATCGCGTTACTCAAGTTTGCTTCTCGCATAAACGCACTTAAGTGAGCGTTTGTCAAGTTAGCCTTTGTGAGAGTGGCATTATCAAGCTGCGCTTTATTAAGGTTCGCAAAGCTCAGGTTTGCACCTTCTAAATTAGCGCCTCTGAGGTCTGCGCCGACTAACAGAGAACCTCTTAAATCGGCACCACTCAGGTTGGCACCTCTGAGGTCTGCACCACTGAGATCGGCGAAGGAAAAGGAGACTCCGCTGAGGTTTGCACCTCTTAAAGTCGCTCCCTCAAAAATGATCGGATCGAGGAATCGCCGGCCCGCTAAGACAAGACCATCCAGATTGCACCCGCGACATTCTCCTGTGTTTAAAAGCCGTTCAATCGTCGATGCATTTTGAGCGTTCACTCGATGGGTTAAACCCATCGTGATTAATAGTGTGGCAAATGCAATGCTTCCTAGTTTTTTGTTCATTTTTGTCCTCTAACGTGGCAACTCTTGCTGATTGCAAAAATCATGAGTAAATATCTGAAATCGTTGGTATTTCAGCTTGAATCTAGACTTTATCAGCCAATTGTAAGCCTAAATTCTTCTTTTGCCAGGATTGTTAATTTTATTTTTCTTTCTCTCCTTTAAGGGTTTGTCATTCACAAAAATTTTAAATTAAGGGTTGCAAGCGCTGAATTAACTGTTGAGCTTGCATGACTCCCTCAAACCGCTCCACCGGCAGCCCCTTCTTGAACAGCACTAGCGTTGGCAGGGCGTGAATTTGATAATTAGTTGCCAGGTCAGGATAGTTATCCGAGTTAATTTTGACGACTCTCAGCCGGTCTTTGAGCCGGCTATTGACCTCCTCTAGAATCGGAGCCATCATTTGACACGGGCCGCACCAAGGCGCGTAAAAATCTACCAAAACCGGCAACTCGGAACCAGATAACAATTCTTGAAAGCTGCTGAATTGCTTTTTAACTGCCATAAAAATCCTCTTTTTACGTGTATTAAGTTGAACACTTTTATGATATATCGGCAGCGTTAGACGACGCTTAGAATTAATACAATTTTAAATTTTAAACTTGAGATTTCAACTTAACACAACCCTATCGTTCAAAGGTCTAGATTCTGCGAGAATCATGCAAATTTATAGCAAAATTATCCAGTTCACCCTTCACCCTTCATCGTTCCGATAAGATGGTCTAGTTTGTTACACACTCACAAGAGGATTGGAAATGGAAGCATTGCCAGAGAGTTTGCAGCGGTTGCGCGATCAAGTGGCCATTGTCACCGGCGCTTCACGGGGAATTGGTCGTGCGATCGCTTTGGCATTAGCAGCGGAGGGGGCAAAGATTGCGGTCAACTATGCCAGCTCAAGTGCGGCTGCAGAGGAGATTGTGGGTTCAATTGAGGCAGCCGGCGGTAGTGCAATAGCGCTGCAAGCAGATGTTTCTAAAACGGATGGCGTCGAAGCCCTGATCAATGGCACCCTTGAAAAATGGGGCCGAGTCGATATCTTAGTGAATAACGCCGGCATTACCCGTGACACCCTGCTGTTGCGGATGAAACTAGAAGATTGGCAAGCCGTGATTGATCTCAACCTCACCGGCGTTTTCTTGTGCACGCGAGCAGTTAGTAAAATTATGCTCAAGCAACGCGCCGGTCGTATTATTAATATTGCCTCAGTTGCCGGTCAAATGGGCAACCCTGGACAAGCTAACTATAGCGCGGCTAAAGCCGGCGTCATTGGATTTACCAAAACCGTTGCCAAAGAACTCGCCTCTCGCGGGATCACCGTCAATGCGGTTGCCCCAGGATTTATCACCACCGATATGACCGATGGCCTCAAATCTGAGGAAATTTTAAAATTCATTCCTTTAGGGCGTTACGGTCAACCAGAGGAAGTTGCCGGTCTTGTTCGCTTCCTCGCCGCAGATCCCGCAGCCGCTTACATTACCGGCCAAGTGATGAATGTCGATGGCGGGATGGTCATGGCGTAGACTTACAATATTTAACGCACAGAACGCAAAGGAAACGCACACAATTTTCAGAGGATTGTGCAATAACTTCTGCGCTCTTTGCGTTAAAAGTCCCCGTTTCTATTTAAATTTCGTAGTGCCAAAACGGCTGCCGGTCGGGTACAACAATATAACGGTGTTGATGCCGGCTAATGAGTCCTTGCTTTTCAAAATTCTTCAGCATCCGGGTGACGGTTACTCGGTTTGAACCGATCATTTCTGAAATTTCCTGATGCGTCAAACGCAGATCGATGAGCTGTCCTTGCTCGACTTGACGACCAAATCTTTTAGAGAGCCAAGTTAACAGTTTTAAAAGAGAGGCATCAATTGGTTTGCAATGCCGCAATTCTAAGAATTCTTCTAATTGCTGATTGTGCTGAATCAGCGCTTTGATAAATTCGTAACTGTTATTTGCCGGCAAAACAGTCGCCTCTACCAGCGTCAAGCATTCAATGGTATAAGGTTCAGCTTTTGATAGCACTTTGCCAACAATATCCTGGGAACCCCATAATCCTAGAGGAATCAGCGTTCCGTCTTCACTCCAGGTAAATGTCCGCACCACGCCGGTTTTAATCTGCCAGATTTCATGAGGTTTCAAAGGCAGTAGAGAGCGGCG
Organism: Microcoleus vaginatus WJT46-NPBG5; assembly: GCA_019359355.1. Lineage (GTDB taxonomy): Bacteria > Cyanobacteriota > Cyanobacteriia > Cyanobacteriales > Oscillatoriaceae > FACHB-68. Next base: position 85,516 of record JAHHHM010000009.1, read on the forward strand.
AGCAAAAGTTGTTTGCGTCCGGTTGGGATACTGATCTAATAAAACAGGAGAAACTATCATCTTTAATTCTTATTTATTGAGGATTTCTTTAATGAGAAGATTCTAAGTTTTAAAGAATTTATGAATTTTTCTTTAAAATGGGCTGTGGAAAAGACTTTTTCGGGTTTCCAGTGTTTAATATCTCTTTAAGAATTGAAGCCGGTTAAACAAGGCTTGAATCACTTTTGCATTTGGATATAGACCGGCTTTCCTTGTTTACAGGTAATTTTCCTCGAAATAGCAACAGCGGAGCGATTAAAAGGAATGTCTTGGGGAATCAGAAAACTGAGACCGACGACTGCTAGAGATTTCCTTAAAAAAGGCTCCCCCAAACGCACCGAGAAGCGCTCCGGCAATGGCTCCAGTAAGGGTGCCGGCAATTAGTGCAGTGACCCGCCAAATGATAGCAAATTGGCGTGGCTTTGGCTCTATCTGTACTGTAAACATTAAGCCGGTAATTGCTCCGTATATCAGACCGTAACCTGACCAAAACAAGGTTTCACCCACGGCTTCAAAGAAAGTCCTTATCGCGTCAATTGTGGTTAAAACTATTTTTTTCATCACAGCATTTCTCTCTGACTAAACTTGAGCACAAATCTGCTCAGTCGCTCATTGAGTTAGATAAACTACGGTAAATCGATAGACATACCGTAGTTAGTGAGCGTTAATCAGGAGTATGTCACGAGCAAGCCCAGTTCGTCAAGAAAAAATACTTAAACTCCATCGGGTAACCGTAGTATAATGAAAAATCGATGTTGGCCTTTGGGTGATGGCAACTCATGGAACTATCGTGTAAAGTCAAGTACGCTATGGTGGCACTTCTAGAACTTGCCAGCCGGTATGGACACGGGGAACCCGTGCAGATCAGTCAAATTGCGGCAAGTCAGCAGATACCAGACCGTTATTTAGAGCAACTGTTAACCACACTCCGTCGTGGGGGCTTCGTCCGGAGTCAACGCGGATCGAAAGGTGGTTATTTGTTGGCCAAGCCGCCTTGGCAGATCCCACTGTTAGAAGTGTTCGATTGCTTAGAGGGGCCACAAAGTGTTGAACATGAAGGACAGTCGGATTCAGTCCCGACGCCGGAGGGTGCCGCACTTCAAGAGGTTTGGACAGAATCAAATTTAGCCGCCCAAGAAGTTTTGCGACGCTATTCGTTACAGGATTTGTGCCTAAAACGGGATGATTGCCAGCGATTGAATATTATGTATTACATATAGCGTTTAACAAATTACGCTATTTCTCATTCAAAACTCAAAACTTAAAACAATTATGCGGATTGCTCATGATGTTACAGAACTGATTGGCCACACACCTTTAGTTCAGCTAAATCGAATTCCCCAAGCAGAAGGGTGTGTTGCCAGAATTGTCGTGAAGTTGGAGGGGATGAACCCAGCCTCTTCTGTTAAAGATCGCATCGGCATTAGTATGGTTCAGGCGGCTGAGGAAGCCGGTGAAATTGAGCCGGGAAAAACGCTTTTAGTGGAACCGACCTCTGGAAACACCGGCATCGCCTTGGCAATGGTGGCAGCCGCCAAGGGATACCACTTAATCTTAACGATGCCCGAAACCATGAGCCAAGAACGACGGGCAATGTTGAAAGCTTATGGGGCGCAGTTGGAATTAACCCCTGGCGTTGAAGGCATGAAAGGGGCAATTGCCAGGGCCGAACAAATTGTGGCTACCACCCCCAATGCCTTTATGCTGCAACAGTTTCGGAACCCAGCCAATGCCAAAATTCACCGGGAAACCACAGCGGAAGAAATTTGGGCAGATACGGATGGGGAAGTGGATATTTTGGTGGCTGGGGTTGGCACCGGCGGCACCATTACCGGCGTCGCTGAGGTGATTAAACAGCGTAAACCTAGTTTTCAAGCCATTGCCGTTGAACCTGTAAATAGTCCCGTGCTTTCTGGGGGATATGCCGGCCCGCATAAAATTCAAGGCATTGGTGCCGGCTTTATTCCTGAAGTGTTGAAAGTCGATTTAATTGATGAAGTCATTGCTGTTAGTGATGACGATTCAATGGCTTATGGCCGGCGTTTGGCGCGGGAAGAAGGGTTGCTCTCTGGCATCTCTGCCGGCGCTGCTTTAGCCGCTGCCATCCAAGTTGCCAAGCGTCCAGAAAATGCCGGTCGGTTAATTGTAATGGTGCAGCCAAGTTTTGGCGAACGCTACTTAAGTACACCGCTGTTCCAAGATTTAGAAAAGCTTGAGGCTGTGGCAGTTAAATAAGGGAAGAATCGGGATTTTTTGAAGCCGGAATTAGGGTATGTAACATTCTCTAAATTGCTAGAGAAACTTACCTGATAAATATGGATAAGGGAGATAGTAGATTCAACCTTTAGCAAACCTCGAAAAAAGGGCGAATTTGGTAAAAATTTTGCATCGCTCAAATTCAAACCAAAACTCGCCCCTCTTCCCCTTGTTGATATTTACTCAGTTTTTCTTCTATTTACTCTCGCGCCCGGATATAATATGGGCCAAGCCATTCGTCCCACCAATCTGAATAATCGTCATAAGTAATTAGATGCAAACCATACCAGGCTTTTTTAACGGTTGCCGGCAGCCATTCTTCTTCAGATAACGCTTCTACTTCATCACCAATCGCAAACATTTCTGGTTTATAAGAACGAATTCGTTCTGGATCTACCCATTCTTCTGATTGATCCTCAACGTATTGTATTTTGACTTGCCGTTCGCTAGTTTCTAAAGTTTTTGCTTTATACCAATCTCCCTCATACTCTACCTTTACACGCTTGCCCTCGATTGGCTTAATTTGAGTGATTAAATTATATTCTTAATATAAAATTCCAGAGTTGGGAAAATCAGAAATCGCTCATAGCTCCTGTGTAAAAGGGCCAATCATCCCTGCATGGCCCTGACTGCTCTGCCAGGGGCTAACCCACCCTATGGGCTAAAATCCGCTCAAATTTGTTCGGTGCTCCACACTCAAAAATTTAGCACTCAACCCCTGGGAGTGCTAAATTGTCTAGTTGGAGAACTAAAAAAAACGACTCATGGCTAAAATTGTTGCATTTAACGAAGAATCTAGGCGGGCGCTGGAGAAGGGACTCAACGCCCTAGCCGATGCGGTGCGGATTACCCTGGGACCCAAAGGCCGCAACGTGGTGCTAGAGTCGAAGTACGGTGCCCCTCAAATTGTTAATGATGGAATTACAATTGCCAAGGAAATTGAATTAGAAGATCCTCTCGAAAATACCGGCGCTAGGCTAATTCGGGAAGTGGCGTCGCAAACCAAAGAGATAGCCGGCGATGGCACCACCACAGCCACCGTGCTCGCTCAAGCTTTGGTACGCGAAGGGTTGAAGAATGTCGCCGCCGGCGCAAATCCCGTGAGTTTGCGGCGGGGAATTGAACGGACGATCGCTTTCTTAGTTGAAGAAATCAAGGCGATTGCCAAGCCGGTGGAAGGCAGCGAGATTGCACAAGTTGCAACCGTCTCAGCCGGCAACGATGAAGAAATCGGGCAAATGATTGCCCAAGCAATGGATAAAGTCACCAAAGACGGCGTCATTACCGTTGAGGAATCGAAGTCCATCGCCACAGAATTGGATGTGGTGGAAGGAATGCAGATTGATCGCGGCTACATTTCTCCCTACTTCGTCACGGATCAAGAGCGGATGGTGGTTGAATATGAAAACGCCCGCATCCTGATTACAGATAAGAAAATTAACGTGATTCAGGAATTGGTGCCGGTGCTTGAAAAAGTCGCCCGTGCCGGCCAAGCGTTGCTGATCATTGCCGAGGACGTAGAAGGCGAAGCCTTAGCCACCTTAGTTGTCAACAAAGCCAGAGGTGTACTCAGTATCTGCGCGATTAAAGCCCCTGGATTTGGCGAACGCCGCAAAGCCATGCTGCAAGACATCGCCGTTCTCACCGGCGGACAGCTGATTTCCGAAGAAGTCGGTCTCAGCCTTGACGATATCTCCCTGACTATGCTGGGGACTGCTCAGAAGATAACGCTCACCAAAGACACGACAACGATTGTCTCCAGCACCGATGATCGCAATAAAGCCGACGTGCAAAAACGGATCACTCAATTGCGGAAAGAATTAGAAAGAAGCGATTCTGATTACGACAAAGAAAAGCTGCAAGAACGCATTGCCAAACTTGCCGGTGGCGTAGCCGTGATTAAAGTAGGTGCGGCAACTGAAACCGAACTCAAAGACCGGAAATTGCGGATTGAAGACGCCCTTAACGCCACCAAAGCCGCTGTAGAAGAAGGCATTGTGCCCGGTGGTGGTTCCACCCTGATTCACTTGATCAAAAAAGTGAATGAGTACAAAGCCGACTTGACTGGCGAAGAAAAAATTGGGGCAGAAATCGTCGCCAAAGCTTTAGAAGCCCCCCTGCGTCAAATTGCCGATAATGCCGGCGTGGAAGGTTCCGTCATTGTTGAGCAAGTGCGCGACTCAGAGTTCAACATGGGTTACAACGCCGCCACCGGCAAGTTTGAAGACTTACTCGCCGCCGGCATCATTGACCCCGCCAAAGTCGTGCGTTCAGCCCTCCAGAATGCCGGTTCAATTGCCGGTATGATTCTCACCACCGAAGCCCTCGTTGTCGAACGGCCTGATAAGAAAGCTGCCGGTATGCCTGACATGGGCGGCATGGGCGGCATGGGCGGCATGGGTGGCATGGGCGGCATGGGTGGCATGGGCGGCATGGGCGGCATGGGAATGATGTAATTCTCAGCACTTAGTCGTCAGCAGTCACTCGTCAAGAGTCATTAATTGCTGAACAATAAAAGCAGTTTGCCTTTCCCGGCAAGCTGCTTTTTTGATCAGGGAACCTGAACGCATCCACGTAAATGTAACCAATAGATACACAGAATTTAAGATAAATCGCTTAAAATCACGAGTGCCAATCTGTTCAGGTCACACAACATGACAGAAAATCGCCTACCACCGTCCCAACTCGGAATCCAACCCAACGAGGAAGAGGAAGAAGATTATTTTGAATACTTCTTCGACAAACCAGGCAGTTTACCGGGCACCCTTGACCTCGAACCAAATGCCCCGCCTCCCGATATTGTGCTGATAGATTACTGTGAAACTAATGCCAGCCGGCATAAAATTACCGCGCCCGAAGCTTGTGCGCCCTACTTAGATACCGAGTCAGTTTCTTGGGTGGATATTCTGGGTTTAGGCAATCAAGAAACTTGGCGTAAGCTGGGTCAAGTTTTTAATCTGCATCCCCTTACCCAAGAAGATATCGTCAACGTTCCTCAACGTCCCAAAGTTGCTGATTATAGTGACCACTTAGTGATCATTACTCAGATGGTGATGCCTAAAGAAAAGACAGGTGGTTTTTGGATTGAGCAGGTCAGTTTGGTTTTAGGGAAACATTACCTACTCACCGTGCAAGAAGAACCCGAACACGATTGTTTTGGGCCGGTGCGCGAACGCATTCGTGCTAATCGCGGCAGCATTCGCAAAAATGGAGCAGATTATTTAACTTACGCTTTGTTAGATGCAATTATTGACGGCTTTTTTCCTGTCTTAGAAGATTATGGTGAGCGCATTGATGAACTTGAAGATGAAGTCGTGATGAACCCCACCCACCAAACATTACAAAAAATCTATCAAGTTAGACGCGAATTACTCGCATTGCGTCGTGCAATTTGGCCACAGCGAGATGCGATTAATACCCTAATCCGAGATGGCAGCGATTTGCTCGGCCCATCCGTGCGAATTTACCTGCGAGACTGTTATGATCATGCCGTTCAAGTCATGGATATGGTCGAAACTTACCGAGAGCTAACTTCAGGTTTAATGGATGTTTATCTCTCTTCAATGGGTAACCGAATGAATGAAATCATGAAACTTTTAACGGTTGTCTCTAGTATATTTATTCCCTTAACATTTATTGCCGGCGTCTACGGCATGAATTTTAATGCAGAAACATCTCCCTGGAATATGCCAGAGCTTAATTGGTATTTTGGCTATCCGCTTTGCTGGTTAATAATGAGTATAACTGCCTTTGGCTTGGTTTACTTTTTTTGGAAACGGGGCTGGTTTGAGAATTTTTCTGCAATTAAAAAGGAACCTTAATGGCAAGATTTTAAGCTGATATTTGGCACAAACAATAGGGACAGAAAAAATCAAATATCTAGAATCGGAATTTTTCACTTCATAAACACCTCAATAATTACGGAAAACACTAAAAAAATGTCAGAACAATCAGCAGTTAGAGCTTGACACGCTATTAAAAAAATCGCTTCCCAGATCCCTTCGTTCCCCATCGTCGTGCCGCCCGTGTTACTCGCCCAAAACTCAACAACAGAAACGCTCGGTTTAGGTCATGACTGAATACGACCTCCTAATTTTGACCATCTATGTGATAGTCGTCACATCCGTTCTTTACCAATCCATCAACTCAATCGGAGAGCAAATTACGATTAAATTTGATCGAGTCAACTTTAAGCAACAACTCGCTGTGGAAAATATTACCGAGATGGTTGAAGTTAAATTTGACTTTAAAGAACGTTACCAACTCGAGGAACTGCGTGAGTTAGTCATTAACATTAAAAATAATTCCCCAGAAAATGACATTGACGTCGATTGGGAAAGCTGCTGTCTAATTGATCCAGATGGGCAAACGCAGCGGATTGTGCGACTTACACAGGGCTTAACTTACAATTTGTTCCAATCCCAAGTTGGCAGCGTGATTGCCCCAGGTAAAAACCTTAAGGAAAAACTCACCTCTGAAACTGTCCTGAAACGCGAGTCAGAAACCGGCCCTTTCAAACCCGCTGAGCCTTTAATCAAACGCTCTCAGCTCAAACTAAAACCTGGCTCCACAAACCCCTGGATTTCATTCTCCCTCAGACTGGTGCTGCGGCTGAGCGATCCCACCAGTCCTGACGACGTGAAGCCCTCTTATGCTTTGTACTGTCTGTTAAGTGTCAAAAAACTTGAGTGGACATACGCCCTTCCTTGGTATTCCAAGCGGTAAGCGAACGACTGGTGAAAGCCGGCAAGCATAAAAAGTCCCTCAAGGAATTAGACTGGAATTAAGGAGAGAGTAGGCGCAGGTGGTTGCGGATGGGCGTGCTAACCCGTCTGAGGAAAGTCCGGGCTCCCGAAAGACCAAACTTGCTGGGTAACGCCCAGTGCGGGTGACCGTGAGGAAAGTGCCACAGAAAGATACCGCCAAACTTGGTCCTGAGTCCTAAGTCGTGAGTGTCTATAAACTCAGGACTGAGCACTCAGGGCAGTTTTGGTAAGGGTGCAAAGGTGCGGTAAGAGCGCACCAGCAGCGTCGAGAGGCGCTGGCTCGGTAAACCCCGGTTGGGAGCAAGGTCAGAGGAACTAAGGTTGGTCTTTTACCCGTTCCGTTGAGATGTACCGCTAGAGGCGTCTGGTAACAGGCGTCGGAGATAGATAGCTACCTTCTTAGTTGCGCGTCAGCTAGGAAAACAGAACCCGGCTTATGTCCGACTCTCTCCCCTTTTTTATTTGGAATTCTAGATTTTAGAATTTGAATTGGCGATAACATTTAAACTTCAAACTCTAAAATTCCAATCAAACTGTTCTGTCATGACCCTCACTCATCCTCACCGCCAAAAGCAACTCCAAAAACTGCTCCAAAAATTAGGACTTTCTGAAAACTCGCCGGTGCAATGGCAACTGCTCGATTTAGCGCTGACTCATCCGACAATTTCACCGGCAGCTAACTATGAGCAACTAGAGTTTGTCGGAGATGCCGTGGTGCGTCTGGCGGCGGCAGAGTTGTTATTAGAAACTTATCCAGACTGTCAAGTGGGTGAGTTTGCCGCAATTCGTTCGGTGTTGGTGAGTGATCGCGCTCTGGCAAGGATCGCTGACAGCTACGGTTGGGAACGTTATTTGCTCGTCGCCAATAGTGCTGCTGCTGACACAGCCGGCTTGGAGTCACGTCTGGCAGATTCTTTGGAAGCGGTCTTAGCCGCGCTTTATCTCAGTACGCATACGCTAGAACTTGTACGCCCCTGGCTAGATTTTCACTTTAAGCAACTGGCAACGGAAATTCGCACCGATCCCGCCCGCCAAAATTATAAAGCCGCACTCCAAGAATGGACGCAAGCGCACTACAAAGCTTTGCCAGTTTATCGGGTTAAGGAAACGACGCAAGTTCATGATGATGCCCAGCGATTTACGGCTGAGGTGTTGCTGGAAGGCCGCCGGTTGGGTCAGGGCAAAGGCCGGTCAATTAAGGCCGCTCAACAAGCTGCGGCTCAAGAAGCTTTTTTGTCGTTGCATCAGGCATCTCATCCCCATTTGGAGTCTTGAAATTAAACTTTTCTATTGGCTGGAATGATTAGGATTGATCAAAATCAGGAAATTAGGAAATGTGCAATTTTGCGAGTTTTTGCGGAAAAATGTTTTCAAAAACTTACTTTTTGAAAAGCTTGTATGGTATTATTTTATAATGAAAATCTGTGACTAAATAATATTTTTGGAACCATCCTATTATAAAAATTATAACCTGTAAAAAGTCGATAAAACTTAAAAAATCAATAACGATATTTCTAAACCTCTCAAATTTTGTATAAAAATTTTGAAATAAACTTTTGAGCAGGCGGCACCTGACTCAATTACTGGCTTGAAACGTGTTGCATTTATGGATGTGTACCGGCATACTGTTCGCGCCAAAGTTTTAAATTGCAGAAAAATAGGTTAACGTCAGTTCGGGATAAGGAATCGCCAGAAGCCCTGATTTTCCGTGACTTGCTATCACGCTCTAGGTCAAGTTCTTGTCAATAAGCCCCGCAGTTACAAATACTTGCAGTAGAAGGCCTTATTGAGAAAAGCTGACTGACTGGTTGCTTGGCTCAAGCTAGTCACAGTATGGGTTTTAGCCTTTAGCTTAACCCGAACTCAGGTTAGGTTAACAGTCAATTATGAGTTAGAAATTAATGGAAAATCTACCATCTGAAATCGAAAAGCCGGTGGGTATTGCCGTATTGGGTGCGGGCCGGTGGGGTGCCCATTTGGTTCGCAATTTCCTAGAACATCCCCTAGCGCGGATTGTCGCTGTGGTAGACCCCCATCCAGAACGCTGGGGCGCACTCCAGCAGCGGTTTAAGCTGGATGCCGACGTAATTATGTCTAGCGACTGGGCGCAGGTGCGGCACCTGTCGGCCATTGAGGCGGTTGTGATCGCAACGCCGGCCCTGACTCACTATGCCTTAATTGCTGACGCCCTCAAGCAGGGATACCACGTCTTAGCCGAAAAACCTTTAACACTGAATGTTGCTGAATCTCTGGAACTGTGCCATCGGGCGGAACACCACGGCTGTATTCTCGTAGTTGACCACACTTACTTGTTTCACCCAGCCGTAGAACAGGGCGAGAAAGCGATTCAGTCGGGTTGTTTAGGACAGTTGCGCTACGGCTACGCCACCCGCACGCATCAAGGGCCGGTTCGCACGGATGTTGATGCTTTGTGGGATTTAGCCGTTCATGACATCAACATTTTTAATACCTGGCTGGGCCTTATTCCCACTCAAGTGCAAGCCACCGGCACCGTCTGGCTTCAAGAAGCGGGAGAAAAGAAACTAGCTGACTTAGTTTGGGTGACACTCACCTATGCCACCGGCTTTCAAGCGTTTATCCATCTATGCTGGTGCAATCCTGATAAACAAAGGCGTTTGGGGGTTGTAGGCAGCCAAGGCACTTTAATTTTTGATGAACTGTCACCGGATGCACCACTGAGCTTATATCCTGGTGATTTCGAGCGCACCGGCACAGGGTTTACCCCATCGGTTGAGAAGCGTGCGGTGCTTCCCCTAGAGCCGGCTGAGCCTTTAGCACGGGTTTGCGATCACTTTCTCAAATGTGTCCTCAAAAAAACACCCTCCCCAATTTCGTCAGGTTGGAAGGGTGTGGAGTCGGTGCAAATTCTCAGCGCTTTAACCGAGTCTATGAAGCGGGGAGGGCTGCCTATGACGGTTTAGGACGGGTTAGGGTTTGCGATCGGCAGTTCGGAAGCAGCAGATGGCAAATCAGCATGGCCGGTGTGCGGTTGTGTTTCCTCTGTCTTCTTTTCCGCTGCCGGTGAAGGCGACGGCGTCTTATCCATCAGCGGCAACGCAATTTCAACTGTCGTGCCTTGGCCCATTCCGGTACTGTGCAGGGTAATAGAGCCTTTCATCAGTTCGACTAGGTTCCGAGAGATGGCCAGCCCCAATCCGGTGCCGCCATGCTTGCGAGTTCTTTTGCCATCCACCATCACAAACGGTTGAAATAGTCGGTGCTGCTGGTTGGGATCGATGCCAATTCCTGTATCTTGGATCGCGACAATCACACGAGACTCGGATAAGGATGAGGCCGATGTTGCCGCTTGGGGGCTTGATTGAGTGGACTGGCAAGGCTCTATTCGAGTTGTCAGGGTAATGCTGCCGGTATCGGTAAACTTAATCGCGTTGCCTACCACATTGAGCAGCACCTGCTTGAGCTTCGCGGTATCCGCTTCGACAATCACCGTTTCTGAATGCTCGTGCCAATTTAACCGCAAGCCTTTCTGTTGAATGTGGCTTTGCTGTAAATCTACGACTTCCCTGAGTAATTTTGGGAGATCGACCGGCTCAGTGATCACCGACAGGGTGCCGGCTTCAATTTTGGCAATATCAAGCACGTCATTGATAATGTCAAGCAAATGAATTGCAGCGTCATCCGCCCGCTGCAAGAACTCCATTTCCTCTTCCTCATCATCACAGCAGTCATCGCGCACCAGCCGGATGCACCCAATAATCGCATTCAGTGGCGTTCTCAGCTCGTGGGAAGTATTGGCCAAAAACTCATTTTTTAGTTCGTTGGCGATTTTTGCTTCCTTCCAAGCCGTTTCTAGCTCCTCTGCCCACGCTGTCAGCCGCTCTACCATACTGTCGAGCGATTCTGCCAGTTGATTGAACTCCTTGATTTTGAAGTTGTGGGGAACTCGTTCTAAAGAGCGTCGGCCCTCTACTGTTAGGGCATAGTAGCCAAGTTTTTCTAAAGGACGCGCCAGATCGCGAGACAGATACACGGTTGCCAGCAGGTTAGCTGCTAACAAACCCAAAATCAGCGTCACCAGAACGTGCTGAATTTCTTCTAAGCCGGCGAGGGCGTTATCCAAACGAGTGATGGCTAAAACGATCCATTTTTGATTGCCGTCGTTGGTAATAGGACTTGGAATCGCCGTATAGCCGGCCAGCAATTCCACACCTTTGTTTTCAAACCCAAATAGGTGGCCAAAATCTGTTTTCCCGTTAAGCGCCGTACCAACCATATTTCTCAGTCGTTCGGCGTCTTTCTCCTGCTGAATGTTCCGTCCCACTCGGCTGGCATTCGGATGATTCAGAATGGTTCCATCTTGGCCGATCACCACCGTGTAGCCAGATAAAGACCTTGGTTTATCCTTCTCTGGTTCAAGTAGTGCTGACTGAATTCTCAGCGCGTAGCGCAATTCCCCTGTGCCCTGATCGTAAACCGGCGCACTTAACAGCAAGCTAAGTTTGCTTTCACCGCTCATCGTTACAGTTTGGTTGGCCGGCAATGGCTCTTGGGAGACATTGGGCAGCAGCGCTGTGACTCGCACATCTGAAGCTTCTGGAACCAGCCGATTACGCCGCTGAGGCCACAAATTGGCCGACAGCTCTCCAATCGATTGCACTCCACAAGTACTCACTTCAATTGCGCCCGTCTTTACATTCGTCAGTTGAATGCACTGGATCGGTGTCGGCAATTGTTGCGCCAGCTGCTCTAAAAATTGTTTAGAAACCTCTAACGAACCTGATTGCAAGGCTGTGGTTTCACTGGCCGTGATCAGTCCCGCTTGTAAGGCTTTGATGGAGTCTTGAATTCTTTCTCCCTTTCTTACAGCGCTTTCAGAAAGGTTCTGGCGGGCAGTTTCTAGGAGGCCAGAGCGTGCCTTTCGGTAGGTCACATATTCCCCAAGCAATAGAACCGGCACGCTCAGAAGTAAGATGCGCGACAGCAAAATTCTGCGAAAGGAAGTCGGACCGATCTCAGTAAAACGAAATTGTTTCAATAGACCGGATAGATTAGGCATCCATCCACCAGTATCTTAGGGGCTTAGGTGAAGTGTTTATGCCAGCACAGAGGCTAGTCAACAACATCAGTCACTACATTTCAATCAATTATAGGCGCTATTGGGTATGCCGCCCATAATTTGACAGATCAAAACCAAAATGCTATTAAAACTGCGCCAGCAGTAAACAGGCTTTTTTTAAAAAATTGCATTTGGCATTTTACAAATCCTACTGTTTTGTGGTAAGACTGCAATTGATTTACGTCAAATTTCTCCTGAAATATTAACCTAAATAATTCGCAAATTCATCGCAAATTTGTAAAAATTAACAGATTATAACGAGATGAGGCAAAACAGTTTAACGCGTCCTGAGACAACAGTCGTTGTCGCCATGAGTGCTGATGGCAAAATTGCGGAAGCCGCAAGAAACCAAGTGCTGTTCGGTTCCCCAGCAGATAAAGCCCATCTGGAAGCCCAAGTGGCGGCAGCCGATGGTGTGATCTTTGGAGCCGGCACTCTACGTGCCGGTGGCAGCGCCATGAGAGTCACCAACCCCGAACTCCTCAAACAGCGCGAGGAACAAGGCAAACCCAGCCAGCCGGTGCAGATCGTGTGTTCGTGTTCCGGTAACATTGATCCCAACTTAAAATTTTTTCAGCAACCGATCCCCCGCTGGTTGCTCACTACCACTGCAGGAGAGAGCCGGTGGCGAGAACAGCCAGGATTCGAGCAAATTTTAGCCCTAGAAACCCCCCAGCAAGAAATAGACCTACCGGCAGCGCTGCAACATCTGGCCACTTTAGGGTTAGAACGTCTTGCCGTTTTAGGAGGTGGCACACTGATCGCCTCATTGGTCGCTGCTGATTTGATTGATCAATTTTGGATCACCGTTTGCCCGTTAATTTTAGGGGGATCGACAGCCCCAACCCCCGCAGACGGCGACGGCTTCTTAACCGAACAAGCCCCTCGCCTGGAACTTCTGGAAGTTAAGCCGGTTGGGCAGGAAGTATTTTTGCACTATCGCCGGCAGCGTGATGGGTGATTGCATTACCCTATATTAGGAAACCGCAAGAGACTGTGGGCAGAGGAAGGAGGACATCAAGACACAGAACCCCACCCTACCCCTAGCCTTTATCTAGCCCCTAGCCCCTAGCCCTACCTATGGTTGAACAGCTCAAGCCTAGCTATTCGATTGCTTGGATTAACAAAATCGCCTCTGTACCCCAGTCCGCGTGGGATGCTTTGGCTTTACCGCTGAAAACCCCATTTCTAGAGTGGGAATGGCTGAACAATATGGAAACCTCTGGCAGCGCTACGGCAAAAGCCGGCTGGCTGCCTAATCACTTGCTTGTCTGGCGAGACCGGCAACTAATCGCTGCTGCCCCACTTTATATTAAAGGTCATAGCTACGGCGAATTTGTCTTTGATCATCAGTGGGCAGATTTGGCCCACCGGCTGGGCATTGAATATTATCCCAAATTGCTCGGCATGAGTCCGTTTACGCCGGCAGAGGGCTATCGATTTTTAATCGCCCCCACAGAAGATGAAGACGAACTCACGGGCTTAATGGTGAATGCCATTGACCATTTCTGCGCTCGCAACAGCATCTCTGGCTCTCATTTTTTATATGTTGATCCCGCATGGCGACCGATTTTGGAACGCCACGGCTTTACAAGTTGGCTGCACCACAGTTACGTTTGGCAAAACAATGGATTTGAAAGCTTTGATGATTATTTAGGAGTCTTCAATGCGAACCAGCGCCGCAACATCAAACGAGAGCGCAAAGCCGTCGAAAAAGCTGGCTTGCGACTGTTAACCCTCACGGGCGATGAAATTCCCAAACCCCTGTTTTCCAAAATGTACAGTTTTTATGAAAATACCTGCGACAAATTTGGCTGGTGGGGAAGTAAATACTTAACGAAACGGTTTTTTGAACAGTTGCATCACAACTACCGACATCGAGTTTTGTTTGTTGCGGCTTATACTGAAGCAGACGAGCGACAACCGATAGGAATGTCTTTTTGCATTACCAAAGGCGACCAACTTTATGGGCGCTACTGGGGAAGCTTTGATGAAATTGACTGCTTGCACTTTGATGCTTGTTATTACACACCCATTGACTGGGCTGTAAATCACGGCATCCAAACTTTTGATCCCGGTGCTGGGGGCCGGCATAAAAAACGACGCGGCTTTCCGGCTACTCCAAACCATAGTTTGCACCGATTTTACAATCAGCGTCTTAGCCAAATTCTGCGCTCTTATATTGATGAAATCAACGAGATGGAACGGCGGGAAATTGATGCCATTAATCAAGACTTGCCTTTTAGCTAGCAGCCCTCTTATTTTTTTCGTAAAGAGGGAACTTTTTCGCCTTAAAAAACGTCAACTTATGTTTTTGTTATGTCAAACTAGACCCTCAATCAACTTTTAAAAAATCCCTTAACTACCGGCAGCTCTATTCAAAACTCTGAATACGCTGAATCCCTGAAATCTTGCCAAAATCGAGATTTTACTGGCTTTTATGTCCGTAAATAAAAGCCGACGTCACTGCTCCTCAAATTCAGTTTTTCGCATCTACCTAAGTGATTAAATTGAACCTTTATGCGGGTATACTCTCAGGATAAGTAGGAACACGGAAATAATTAAGGTTTGCAGTTAGGAGCATCAAAATGGCAGAGATCATCGGCTCATCAAATAATGACTTTATAGACGCCTCAGGTATTAATGCCCTACTAGGTCTGGAGGGGAACGATACGATCCTTGGATCTAAGGGAGATGACAGTGCCAGTGGTGGCCAAGGAGGGGATCTTGTTGCCACTGATCAGGGCAATGATACTGTGCAGGGCGACGAAGGCGATGACCAACTTTTTGGCGGACAAGGTGATGACCAACTTTTTGGCAACATCGGAAATGACGATATTTTTGGCAACGAGGGTAACGACTCTATAGACGGCGGCCTGGGCAATGATACAGGCCGGGGCGGCATCGGCAATGACTTAGTTGCAGGCGGCCTAGATGATGATCAACTGTTTGGCGATCCAGGCGACGACTTGGTAAGAGGCGGCAGCGGCAGCGATGCCCTTTCAGGCGGCGAGGGAAATGACCAGCTGGAGGGAGATGAAGACGACGACAGACTGCTAGGCGACCAAGGCAATGACCTGCTTCTGGGGGGTGCCGGTAATGACTCACTCAGGGGGGATGTTGGCGGCGATACCCTTGATGGTGGCGATGGCAATGATTTTTTACTAGGGGACTTAGACACTCCTCAACCCGTAATCGAACTTGATACAGAGGTTCCTTTACCTGGGCTGGAAAACTTTTTGAGCAATGACCTCGCTCAGGATGTGATCTTGGGCGGTGCCGGCAACGATACCGCAATCGGCAGTAATGGGAATGACGATATTTTTGGCAACTTGGGCGACGATGAGTTGTTTGGCAACCAAGGAGCTGATGATATGTATGCCGGCCAAGGCAACGATTCAATGCGAGGTGGCCAAGACAACGACCAAATGTATGGCGACCAAGGCAACGATGTCATGTTAGGTGATATCGGCAACGACCTGGTAGCTGGGGGAGAGGGCAATGATTCTCTCTATGGTAACCAAGGCAACGATGTTGTCTATGGTAACGAAGGCAGCGATAGTCTTTATGGCGGTCAGGATAACGATACGTTACAGGCCGGTAAAGAAAACGATCTGTTATTTGGCGACCTAGGAGATGACATCCTCGCCGGTGAATTGGGAAGCGACACTTTAACTGGCGGACAGGGAAGCGATATTTTTTCCATTTCTAAAGAAAGTGGAGGCGCAACCGTCACCATTGCAGATTTCGTAACAGACTTTGAAGATACCACTGATTTTATTGAGCTGGCTTCTGGTCTGGCCTTTACCGATCTCAATATCTTTCAAGGCACAGACGTAAACGCAGCGAACACCGTCATTCAAGATAAGCTGACCGGCCAGTTTTTGCTCGTCCTCAACAATGTGAATGTCGCCGCCATCACTCAAGAGGATTTCGTGCCGGCACCTCCCGCACCCCCTGGCGTAATTGCGCCCCCTGCCCCCAGCACTCTGCAGTTTGCTGCAGCAGCCTACCAATACAATGAAAATGGGACACCGATCGGCGTCGCAGTTACCGTAACCCGCACCGGCGGTAGTGATGGGGAAGCTAGCGCACAAATCACACTAGCAGGTGGCGATGCCACACCGGGCGAAGATTACGATAATGCTGCACCCATCGCAGTTAATTTCGCCGATGGCGCAGATACAGCGACAATAACAATTCCGATTACCGATGATACTACTCCCAACGAGCCGCCTGAAACGGTGATTTTGACCTTAGGCAATGCCGTTGGGGCAAACATCGGTGCTCAAAATACCGCCACTTTGACCATTGTTGACAATGACAATCCCGGCGTTCTCGAATTTACAGCGCCCACCTTCACAATCAACGAAGACGGCACCACCTCAGCCGCGATCACGGTTAAACGTACCGGCGGCAGTGCGGGAGATGTAACCGCCACCGTAACCCTGGCAGATGGCACAGCCATCGGCGGTGTAGATTACACCAACACCCCCATCACAGTCAGCTTCTTTAGCGGGCAAACGGCTGACCAAACCGTGACCATTCCGATTACGCAGGACGTGCTGGTTGAGGGCAATGAGACCCTGACTGCGACATTAGGCACCCCCACAGGCGGCGTGACCATTGGCACCCAGGCTACGGCTACTATCAATATTGCCGACGATGATGTTCCCACTGTCTCAATCGTGGCCAATGGCGACGCAACGGCAGCGGAGCAGGGCCAAACAACGGGCGGATTTACCATTACGAATAGTGGTGCAACTGCAGTTGTGGTGAATTACACCGTTGCCGGTACAGCCGCCACCGATAACTCCGATTACACCGTCACTTCTCCCAACCCTGCCGATCCGGTCGGTCAAATTACTGTTGCGGGAAATAGCACGGTAAGCCTAACGGTAACGCCGATTGATGATGCGCTACTAGAAGGGTCTGAGACGGTGGATGTGACACTTACCCCTTCTACCGGCTACAACGTCGATGCCACGAAAAATACAGCATCGGTGTCAATTATTGACAATGATGTTCCCATTGTTGAGATCGTTGCCGCTAATCCCAATGCCAGGGAAGGGGGACAACAGGGACTCTACACAGTCAGTCGCCGGGACGGTGCCGGTAACCCCATCACCACCGGCAATCTTACAGTTAATTACGCGAGCGGCGGCTCAGCGAAAGTGACTAATGATTATGACGCCTTGACAGGTACGATTGTCATCCCAGAGGGTCAGTCCACTGCCAACATTACCTTAAACCCCGTTGATGATGCGACTGTGGAGCTAAGTGAGTCAATCAAGCTGACTTTATCTAACTCTACGACCTATAGTGTTGGGCCTTTAAAAGAAGCAACCGTCAACATTAAGGACAACGAAACTCCGACGATGGTCATCTTCGCATCTGACGATCGGGCTGAAGAAGCTGACTTGAGTACCGGCGCATTCCTCATCCAGCGTCTGGGCGATCTCAGTGGGTCGCTAACAGTGAATTATGCAGTTGCCGGCGCCAGTAGCGCCACTCCGGGTATTGACTACGTTCAATTAGGCAATACTGTTACGTTCGCACCCGACCAGCGCGATGCCTTTGTGACGGTAGCAGCGTTGAATGACACCGGCAGCGAGCCGGAACCCCCCTATGACGAATTGAAGGTGGATTTAGTAGAAGGCGCTGGATACAGCTTAGGCTTCCCAGTCAGCAACACGGTGTATATCGTCAACAACGGCGGACTGTAATACCGGCATCTGTAAATTTACCCCTTAGTAAAAATCAAATTTGATTTTTACGGTCTCTCCCCCTCTCTGAACTTTTATAGGGATGGGGGAGTTATTTTTTGCAGACATTACCCCACGAGTTAAATAAGTCAGAAATCTTTTTTCCTGTTTATTTAAGTAGCTTAAAAGCGTAAAGTCTGTTTTATTTCGTAGCTTTGTGAAGTAACTGCACCAACTGCACTAGCTGCTCTTTACTAAAGGCTTGAATCAGCGTTTTTGCTGCTGCTTTGGGTTCTACAACCACGACGACTTGCTTTAAACCGGCAGCCGGGGCACCTGCTGCTAGCTGCTGCAAACTGTAACTGGGTGCAATTTTCTCGGCTTTGCCAACGACGACTAAATCACTAGCTTGCTTGAGTTCTTTAATCACAAAAGGAGCTAAGATTGCATAAGAGTGCTGTGGATGAGAAATTGCTTTATGAGCAGTTTTAACAAGTTTGAGCCAAGTTTCCGCTCCGGCATCCATTTTTGCTAAACCGGCACACAACTTCTGTAGCTGCTGGCGGCTGGCTGGCGTTTCTTTTTGTTTAAACAGTTGTAACATCTGTTTAAGAACACTCACCACTTGATCACCAAAAATACTCGCGTCTGTACCCGCTTCATCCGACGCGCCTCCAGCGATCCGGCTGTTCAAATAATCTTGCAGTTGAGTAAACGCCGGTTCTGTTTCTTGAACCACGCGATCACCTTCTTCCTCCCGCAAGCCAAATGGCCCTTGGAGCCGTTCGAGCAAGTCTTTGAGGGCGTCATACCCTTTTAAAAATAGAGCTTCTATCTTGGGATCGACCTTAATTTGATTCTCTTTAAGGATTTTCAAACAATCCTCTAGCCTATGAGAAATTTGCTGAATGCTGTTGAAACCCAGCATTGCAGCGCCTCCTTTAACAGAATGGGCAGCGCGAAACAATTCGTTAACCCGTTCTTGGTCTGTTACAGTGGCTTGCAGCTCTAAAAATCCTTTTTCTAAGGTCTCGAGGTGCTCTTTGGCCTCCTCTAGAAAATAACCTAAAATCTGCTGCTGCTTCCCGGCATCCACGGCTGTGTTCCTCAACGTGACTATTCTTCGTGGCTATAAATCGCGATTGTTTTGGGGATGGGAGATCGGAGAATTGATTTCTCTGTCCCCCCATCCCTCGGTCTCATCTCAAAGAGGGTTAATTTGGTGTGGGTGCCGGCGTCCCTGGCAGCTGATTTTGGGGGATAAAGCTGGGATCAAAATCGGCAATGCGATCCGCTGCATCAATGCACACAGTCATTGCTTGAGCGGGAACTACATCAATACTGCGGCTGAGACCGACCACACACTCGGAATAGCGCTTCGGCAATAGACTGCGCCGGCAGTTGTCTAACACGGCTGGCGTTAATGAGGCTTGAGCGGTTTTGCTAATATCCACCACGCAAGTCGCTAATTCGCGGGGACGCCGCACCTGCCGGCAAGTCGTCAGCGCATCTGTTGCGGCAATGTCTGTTCTCCCATATATTTTGACAACGCAGCTAGCCAGTTCCTCTGGATCGAGGGCACCCGCACAGGCTGGGGCTGCTGTTTCTGGAAACAGACCGGCATTTAACAGTTTAGACGCACAACTTTGATAATTATTTCCGTGCGTGGCAGTAGCCGGCTGCTGAGGAACTGCCATTGCCAGCAGGCCGGCAATCACCAACTGCCTGACAGAAAAGCGCATCAAACTTCGGGTTTTGCGGCTGCCGGCCCGATCATTGCGTTGGTCGGTCATGGGGAGATAATAGTGCCAACGATTAAGAGGAAGCATAGTCATTCTAGTTAATGTCCTCAAAATGAATCCAACTTAACACGGGTAAGTCATAGTCGTTAAGGTTTATACTAGAATGTCTGGGTAAAATTCCACCAAAGGATAGAGAGGAAATTCCATGTCGCGATACAGAGGCCCGCGCCTCAGAATTGTACGTCGTCTGGGCGACCTGCCAGGGCTTACTCGCAAACAGCCGAAACGAGCCTACCCACCGGGCCAACATGGCCAAAACCGCAAAAAACGGTCTGAGTATGCTATCCGCCTTGAGGAAAAGCAAAAGCTCCGTTTCAATTATGGTCTCACGGAACGGCAACTGCTGCGCTATGTCCGCAAAGCCCGCCGAGTCACCGGCTCCACCGGCCAGGTCATCCTGCAGTTGTTAGAGATGCGTCTCGATAACACGGTCTTCCGCTTGGGCATGGCTCCTACCATTCCAGCCGCCCGTCAGCTGGTGAATCATGGCCACATTACCGTTAACGGTCGTGGAGTCAATATTGCCAGCTATCAGTGCAGGCCGGGAGAAATCATTGCGGTTAAAGACAAAGAAGCTTCCCGCAAGATAGTTGAAGCCAACTTGGCCAATCCAGGTTTGGCCCACACGCCCAGCCATTTGGAGTTTGACAAAAACACCTTGGTTGGTAAAGTCAACGGTGTCGTTGAGCGCGAATGGGTGGCCCTACAAGTTAACGAACTGCTTGTGGTTGAATACTACTCCCGCAAAGCTTAGGTCACTTGTCTTTTGTCCTGCGTTTACTGTCTTAGGGCAAGTGACAAAGGACAATTGACTACCCTCCTATCTGTGACATGGTGCGCGTATAGCTGCCGCCGGCAGTGCCTGACTCGCGCTGCTTAAAGTTAATCTCAGGTTTGAGAGCGAGTAACTGGCGCACCTTCTCCCTCCACTCAGCTAAGGGAACTCCGCTTCGCAGGGCCGCTTTCAAGTCAATCTGGCCAGTTTCATTTAACAAGCACGGTCGCAACCAGCCGTCTGCTGAGAGGCGCATCCGGTTGCACCGATCACAAAAACATTCTGACATTTGACTGATAAATCCCAGTGTGCCTTTAGCACCGGGAATTTGGAATATGTCAGCCGGCCCTGCACCTGTGACTCGCGATTCGACCAATCCCCAGCGATCACTAATTTGCTGCCGCAACTGCGCGGATGGCACCCACCCGCGACCGGCAAACAAATCGCCGTTGCCAATGGGCATAAACTCAATAAATCGGACGTGCCACTGGCGTTCAATCGTAAGACCGGCTAAATCTAGAACTTCACCATCATTTACGCCGGGAATGACTACGACATTCAGCTTGAGTGGGTCAAACCCCGCCCGATGAGCTGCCTGAATTCCCGCCCAAACTTGTGGCCACCGGCTACGGCCTGCTTTACCGGCAATTCGGTCAAAGGTTGCCGGTTCTAGCGAGTCTAAACTGATATTAATCCGCCGCAGGCCGGCCTGATATAAATCTTCAGCCAAATCGGCTAATAAAAATCCATTCGTCGTCATCGCCAAGTCTTCAGTTTCTGGCAACTGGGCAATCTTGCCTACTAATTGCACCACATTCGGACGCAGCAGCGGTTCTCCGCCAGTGAGGCGAAACCGACGAAACCCAACTGGGATAAAGATTTCTCGAATCAGGGTGAGCAATTCTTCATCGGTTAGCAAATTCTGCTTCAGGATGTAGTCAATTTCTGCCCCCTCTGGCATACAGTATTGGCAGTTGAAATTGCACCGATCAATCAGACTGATGCGAAGATAATCTACCTGATTCATATTTTTATCCTGACCCGGCTTGCGAGTCTGATTGCCGGAACTAGCGTAAGTGCATACTTCTAAGCTAGAGGCGGTTGATTTGCCGGCTCTCATTTTGGCCAGAGCTGCGGCTGTATCTTAATCTTACTTAATATTTACAGTTTAAAGGATTTTACCGATTTCCCAAATTATCTGAAACACAGCAGCCGTCTCTTAATTGCCAAACGCCTAATCGCTCAACTATGCTGCCTGGGAAATAGCTGCTGCTCAATCAATAATGCAAAGTCTTCATTGATAGCCGGCATTTCCTAAAATGGTCAAACATTTTCTAACTGAGCTGGCTGCTAGCTCAGCTAGGTATTGGCCCGCCTGAAAACTTTATTTTTTATAAAAAATTAATAGAATGATTAATATTATATCACAAATTATCTTAGTATAAATTTTTATAAATTATGAAGATTCTAGCAAAGCTGTGTCTTGGACAAATGTCTCAGTCAAAATACTTGTTCTGGCCTTAATTCTTAAAGTTTTGATGAAAGACTCAATAAAGTTACAACGCTTAAAAGATTATAAGATTACAATCAAGATAATAAAGAGTAAAGTATATTCGTGTCAACTTCAGCGAACCCAAAGGAAAGGGGCAGAGCGAAGCATTTTAGCGAGTTGGTGGTGGCGGTTAGTAAAAAAACTAAATCCGTTTGGCATACCCCAGTCATCAGAGCTAGTCTAGTCTCGCCAAAACAGCTTGAATCGAAGGCTAACGGAAAATACCTGTTTGTATTTTAAGTTACAAATAAATTAACAGCAAAACAAATTAAATAGTCTATGTGTCTGACGCTCTGTCAGCAAATTTTTCAAACATTCAGGCAAAACCGGCAGAGCGCAGGGTTCAAATTGGCAAGCCAGCAAGAGCTAGAGGATGCAATGATTCCAACAACAATGCCGAAAAGTCAAAAAGATGAGCTTGCTACCTCACCTGCCAAAACGCATGGATTTGAACCTTGGCTCGAAGAGGCATTGCAAGAGATTACCCGCCTAGCCGCCCAGGTGTGCGATGCACCCATTGCCCTAATCTGCCTGGAAAACGGCTACCAGCATTGTTTTAAATCAAAAGAAAACTTGGAGTTGCCGGCAATTCCTGCTCCCCACCCTTCCAGCGAGGTCGCCTTTTATGCGAAAATCCCCCTCATTGATGCACAAGGTTCTAAAATCGGCACCTTATCCGTCATGGACTTTGTGCCTCACCAGCTGGCAAAACCGCAGAGAAAAGCCCTGGAAGCCTTAAGCCACGAGGCTGTTATTCTGCTCTGGCGGCACCAGTCCCCAACCGGCTTATCGGGCAAACTTGCCCAATTCACGCACAAGCCGGCATCTGACACAATAAAAAATGGCGTTGATATGGCAGCCGAAGCAGTCTTCTGGATCACCTCAGATGGGCGGTGCGTCTATGCCAATGAAGCCGCCTGCCGGCAAATAGGCTATTGCCGCGAAGCACTGCTTAAGTTGAGTATTTGGGATATCAACCCTGAGCTGAGTGCCAAAAATTGGTCACAGCACTGGCATACCCTGAAACAAACCGACTCCTTCGCCTTAGAATCTTGTCAGCGCCACAAAAATGGTCAAAATGTGCCGGTGAAACTCATAGGATATTATCTCGAATTAGAGGGAAAGCAATACTGTTGCACCCTTGCCCAGCCGCTTGCTGAGTCCACTGAAACTAAAACTTCTCTTCCATCTGTTGAAGTTGCGGTGACTTTAAGGTGTACCGAGTTGGAAAGTCAAGTGATCGCCCTCAGCACTCAATTAAAGCAGGCAACCGAGCAATTACAAAAAGAGATTGAGGAGCGGGAAAAGGTTGAAAAAGCCCTGCGAGAGCGAGAAGAAATAGTGCAGGCGCTTCTGAATGCACCGGCTGAGTCAGCAGTGTTGATTGATTCCCAAGGAACCATTCTCGCCACGAGCGAAATCGCTGCCCAAAGATTAGGCGTATCCCCTAA
Source organism: Microcoleus vaginatus WJT46-NPBG5 (assembly GCA_019359355.1). Taxonomy (GTDB): domain Bacteria; phylum Cyanobacteriota; class Cyanobacteriia; order Cyanobacteriales; family Oscillatoriaceae; genus FACHB-68. Next base: position 108,960 of record JAHHHM010000009.1, read on the forward strand.
AGAAATCACCGGCAAGTGTATTTACGAGCTAGAACCTGCCGAGCTTGCCCACCAGAAAAAAGTGCAAATAGAGCAAGTCATTCGCACATCAAGGCCGGTACGATTTGAAGAAAACTGTGCAAAAAATTGCCTAGAAAGTAGGATATTTCCCGTCTTGGATGCTCAGGGTCATGTAACAAGACTGGCGATTTTTGTCCGTGAAGTGAGGGAACAAAAACAAAATCTTGAAACAAGAGATTTTACTTCTATCTTGGAATATCGTCCGCTGCTTGAACGGCTCAACGAAGGTTTATTGATTGCCGGCAAAGAAGGCATCATCGAATTTGTGAATCAGCACTTTTGCGAAATGCTGGGCTACAAAGCAGAGGAATTGTTAGGGCGAGCAGAAGATTTCTTGGTCGCGGCAGAAGCCGACTATTGCTTATTGCAAGAAAAAAGACAGCAATGCAGCACCGGCACTTACGAAGATTATGAAATCGAACTGCGGAAAAAGTCGGGAGCAAGAATTTGGGTGTTAGTCAGCGGGACGCCAGTATTTGATGAACATCGCTGCCTGAGCGGTTCGATGAAAATTCATACAGATATCACCCAGCGTAAACAAGCCGAGGGCGCGCTCCGAGCCTCTGAAGAGTTACATCGAATCACGCTATCTAACATTACAGAGGCAGTTTTTATCACCGATGAAGCCGGCAAAATAACATTTATCGGACCCAACGCCCAAGTTTTGTTCGGATATTCAGTCGCAGAAATTCATGTGTTAGGCAAGATTTCTAAGCTGCTAGGAGAAAATATTTTTGACTGGGAACAGCTTAAAAGGACAGGAGAAGTTCCAAATATCGAGCGGCAGGTAAGGAACAAAGCCGGTAAGCGTCGCACCATGCTCGTGAACGTCAAGCGCGTCTCCATTCAAGAGGGAACGATTCTTTATAGCTGCCGGGATATTACAGATCGCAGAAAAGCAGAGGAAGCCCTGTATGAAGAGAGAGAAAGCTTCCGCCTTTTACTAGAAAGCGTCAAAGACTACGCCATTTTCATGCTAGATCCCCTCGGTCAGGTGGTTAGCTGGAACCCCGGCGCGGAAGGCATCACCGGCTATTTAGCTTCTGAGATTGTGGGAAAGCATTTTTCTTGCTTTTACACCAGCGAAGAAATTCAGGAAGAAAAACCGTGGAAAGCCCTCAAACAAGCTGCCCTTGCCGGCCGGCTTGAAGAAGAAGGCTGGCGCGTGCGCCAAGACGGTTCGCAATTTTGGGCTGATGTCATCATTACCGTCTCTCGCGACAAATTTGGCTATCTGCGGGGCTTCTCAGTCGTCACCCGCGACATTACAGAGCGCAAGCGGGCGCAAGAGCAATTATGGCACGCCGCGTTTCACGATCCCCTCACCGGCCTGCCAAACCGCGCCTTGTTCACTAACTGCTTGTGGAATGCCGTTGAAGTAGCCAAACAGCGCTTTGATTACAGATTTGCCGTGCTGTTTCTGGACTGGGATCGCTTTAAGCTCATCAATGATAGTCTTGGGCACAGTATCGGGGATCAGCTGCTCGTCGCCTTCGCCCACCGGCTGCAAACTTGTCTGCGCCCTAATGATACCGTCGCGCGTCTAGGAGGAGATGAATTTGCGATTCTCCTCGACAGTATCCAAGATGCCGGTGATGCCAGTGCTGTAGCAGAGCAGATCCAAGCCTCTTTAAAGTCGCCTTTCCACCTCAACGGACATGAAGTGTTTACAACCGTCAGCATTGGCATTGCGTTGAGTAAAAGTGAAGTCCAAGAAATTGCTACAGGAGACGAGTCCGCCTTCACCCTTCACTCTTATAGCCGGCCTGAAGACCTTTTGCGCGATGCTGACACCGCCATGTATCGCGCCAAAAGCTTAGGAAGAGCACGGCATGAAGTTTTCAACGCCGCCATGCACGCCAACGCATTAGAGCGCCTGCACTTAGAAACAGACTTGCGGCGAGCCATCTTAGGAAAAGATGAAGCAGCAACGATAACAAATGGGGAAAAAATTCTTAATTCTCCTGTCTCTAGTCTCAATGCTTCATTCCTCCTTCACTATCAACCGATTGTGTCCCTCAAGACGGGTAAACTCTTAGGTTTCGAGGCACTCCTTCGTTGGCAGCACCCCACACGAGGCTTCATCTCACCAACCGAATTTATTCCCATTGCTGAAGATACCGGCTTGATTGTTCCTCTCGGACAGTGGGTTTTGCGCGAAGCTTGTTTGCAGATGGCCGAATGGCAAAAACAGTTCAACACCCAAGAACTGTCCGTGAATGTGAATATATCTAGCAAACAACTTACAGCACCGTGTTTAATTGAGCAAATTGATGAAATTCTCCTCGAAAGTGGACTAGATGCGACGAGCTTAAAGTTGGAAATTACGGAAAGTTTGCTGATGGAAAATGCCGCAGTCGCAGCGGAAGTGCTAGATCAACTTAAAGCAAGAAATATTCAGTTATGTATCGATGATTTCGGCACCGGCTATTCTTCTTTGAGCTATTTGCAAAGCTTGCCGGTGAGTACCTTAAAAATTGACCGTTCCTTTGTCAGCCGGTTAGATACTCAGGATGAAAATTCAGAAATTGTTAAAGCTATTGTTGTGCTAGCAAATAATTTAGGAATGGATGTAGTCGCTGAGGGAATAGAAACCGAACAACAACTGATGCAACTCAAAGGACTGCAATGCGATTCCGGGCAAGGATATTTGTTTTCTAAACCCTTGGATACAAAAATGGCTGAGGCGTTGATAACCTCAGCACCTAAGTGGTGAGAGAGAAGTGCTGAGTGCTGAGTTTGGAGTTTTGAGTCAAAGAGGTTGACAGGTTAATGAATATTTAATTTGGCAATTTCTCTCGAATTCTCCGCTAGTAGACTATAAAGAAATTCTTTATATAAAAGTAGTATGTTAACCGCAAAATAGCTGCAAAAACACAGGGACTGGTTCTCGATAAAAACTTAATAGGCTTGAAAAAATAATCAATAGAAGTTCACAAAATGATAGATGAAAAATTTGGCAAAAAATGTTATTCATACCTATTTTTTTAGTAGACTAACGGTGGAGGAAACTTAACTTTAGCTTTTCTATTAATTAAGTATATGAAATATGGGCAGGTGAAAATATGTCTCTAAGGGGCCATGTGTATTCCAGCGGTTTTAAACTCCAGTATATTATTGAGGGTAGCGGGGTTCCTACCATCGTGGTTGGAAGTTCGCTGTATTATTCTCGAACCTTCTCTAACAATCTTCGTAATAGTCTAAAGTTAGTCTTTGTCGATCATCGAGGATTTTCACCTCCTTATGATTGTAAAGACACCGCTCAGTTCCAATTAGATTCACTGATTGATGATATTGAACTGGTTAGGAAAGAGTTAGGATTCGATAAGATTATTGTTATGGGTCATTCAGGTCATGCATTTATGGCGCTGGAATATGCTAAGAAATATCCTGCCAATGTGTCTCATGTGGTAATGATGTGTGCCGGCCCAAATTTGTCGCAGGAAGGGCATCTTGCGGCTCAACGATATTTGAATGACTCTGTTTGCCCTGAACGTAAAGCAGCGCTTGCTGAAAACCTAGCCAGGTTGCCTAAAGAAATGGAAGCTGCACCGGAGAAAGCCTTTATCACCTATTGCCTTCTCATGGCACCCAAAAGTTGGTTTGACTATAACTTTGACGCAACACAACTTTGGGAAGGAGTAGAAGTCAATATGGCTATGTTTGATTATGTTTGGGGCGAGGTTTTTCGCGACATAGATATCACTAAAAACTTAGAAAGGTTGCAAGCGCCTGTATTTCTTGCCCTTGGTCGCTATGATTACCTTCAGCCACCGCCATATCTGTGGGAATCGGTTAGAGACAAGTTCCGTAATCTAACTATCCGTATATTTGAGAAGAGCAGCCATGCGCCTCAGTTTGAAGAACCGGCACTATTCGATCAAGAGTTAATCGAATGGCTTTTCAATAGTAACGTTTAGTGCCTTTCTGAGTTCTGCGAGATTATCATAGAACCGGCTACAGAAATTGGCTCTAAAATTGGCTCCATTCGCGGCTTTAACGGTAAGAAATTGCGAATGAGCTGGCCCACTGAAAGACTGCGGCGCTCTTGGACAAACAGCAAAGGCACAATGGCAACCAATCGTAGGACGGCTGAGAGGGCAAATAAGCCGGTTAAACCCCCGACTGCCGGGATCTCGGCAAGAAAACCCCCGACTGTAGTTCCCAGCGCACCCGTTACACCGGCAACGGCTGCGGCCATCGCAAAGTAAGTAGACGGCTGCCTTTTCGGGGCGATTTCCATCTGGATATTATTACTGCACAGGTCAATTGCCGCCCAAGTTCCACCACCCAACGCGTGCAGTAGTGGCAACCACAACCAAAGGGACAGAGGATTGTTGCCTGTTCCAACCCAAAGTAAAGGTGTCACTCCAACTAAAATCCCCACCAAAAGTAGGATGGGCCGGTTGCCCAGTCGGTCGGCCAATTTACCCCAAAGTAGCAGCATCAGCAGGTTCGCCCCAGCGCTAAAGCTGTTAAAAATCGTTACCCAACTCACATCTAAGCCTAAATCTTTCAGCAGGTAGAGATTGAAAAACGGGCTGCTGAGATTAACCGCAAACGTCCAAAAGCCAAAGTAAAGCAGGAACGTTAAGAAATTGGTGTCTTTGAGGAGTGCAGCGAAGTTTTTTGTCTCTGTTTTTTCCTCTTCCCCTGTCTCCGCCTTTTGAGGGTTTTCCTGCTGCTGGGGGTTAACATCTGCCATGAAACACTGGCACCCCAGACTGATCAACCCTGCAATGACTGCTACAGATAAGGCAACTCCATAGCCTTGAATCGTACCACCGGCCCATGCCGATACAACCATTCCCATCAGCGGCACACCCAACAGTGTTGTCAAGCTGCCGGCACTGTTGCGAAAGCTAAAATACCGTCCCCGCAGCCGGTGAGGAACTAATACGCTCATCCAACTTAGCCAGGAGGCGCTACCGAGTGCTGAGAGCAAATTAGCGGCAAAGACAATAAACAGCGTCCCTTGCAACAGTAGGTGCCGGTCTGCGTGGAACCAACTGGCGAACCCGATCCCCAGGGCTAAAATCAACCACAGCAGCCTTGAAAAACCAAACATTAGCAAGTTATACCGGCTGCGACTCGCCTGCCGGTCTGCTAAATAGGCACCCATCGGCTGTAGGAAGTTCATCACCATTGGCAGCGCACACAGCACACCGATTTCCCAACTGGTTGCTCCCAATTGCAGCGCAAAGTCTGTTAGCAACACGCCGGTGGTGGCTGCGCCAAAAATGTTGGAAAAGACACTATCAAACGTTGAAGCTTTTAAGCTAGAACGGATTGCCTGCTTAGAAATCCCCTTTTGCTCCCCCGCCGGATCGGGAGTGCTGAGCACTTCGCAAGGCACTATGGAGTCGGAAATCATTGTTTCTACAATTTCCGGCTTTGAGAGAGAAAGTGGTTCAACAAAAGCAAAATCCACAAGGGGTTTGAGCATACGGGAATTAGCAACCTTTTGATAAGAGTTGGGGTTGATGAGTGAGTGTTGCTGAGTGAAAGGGTAATTTGCTGAAACTGTTGCGTCTCATCGCTTTGACCGCTCAAACAAAACTCAAAGTCTCTGCATTGAAAATCTTGGGAGCTGAGCGAGGAATGAAGCCAACCCCACCTTCAATAAACAAGTATCGAAGGCGAGGCTAGCGTTACCGGGTAATTCTCTGAAAGTAAAGGGTGAGGTAGTGCGAGCACATCCATCAGCGGGGAGATATATCTCAATATTTTGAGACAAAACTACATAGTTGGTCTGAGTTTTGTGATGCAATTTGCGATCATCTATAGTGCTTATTGACATACGAGGCAGGATGTGCTCGTTACTGATGTCTTCTTCTTAGAATGCCCAATCAAGGCCGGTTAATCTCAATAGATTGATAGGAAGTGCAAATAGCTCAGATAGAACCGTAGACAGCTTTCTTGCCTTTGCTGTAAAAAAGCAAGCTTGAGCAGCGGTAAACTTTGATGGTTGAGTCTGCCAGAAGACAGGAAAAGCAGCTGAAAAATCGTCTACAAGAAATTCTGATAGGGGTTGAGGAAAATTTGGCAGAAATTGATATATGCAATCATTGAATGCCATAGAATCCTGTCGCGAAAACAACAGCAAAGCCAAGCTGAGCCAGACAAACCTCACAGATGCCTATTTATAGGAGTGAAATACCAAACGGCAGAGTTTGACAATTGGGAAATCTCAGGAATTTCTGCCACTCATTTAAAATTACATAAACCAAAGCAGTTAAATCTGAAGAGAGCGCTACTACTAAGGGTGAGCCGGCGATTACAGGGGATAATCAGAAAGTGTCTCAGTTGATGTATCTGCTGCTCAACCCTGAAAAATTTTCTGATGTGATCAAAGCGTTCGCTCTCACACTTCTCCTAAGTCTAACTCGTCTTCCCCCATCTGCCGCAAGGGGATTTTAACTACCTAATGAATTGGAGAAATGGATTTGAATTCCTAATAGAAATGTATCGCTTTGCCTTGCTGAAATTACGACATCTCTTTACAGAATTATCTAATGAAAGTCTCTAAGCCCCGCTCTGGATATACGCTGCCGGTGTTTGCGTGTGCGGCTGCCCTCGCTGCATTACACCGGCTTAAAAACGCTTCCCAACCGATCCCCTCAGTATCAATTGATTTAATTGAGCCGGCTGAAACGGTAGAAATTTCTATAGAACAGGTTGCCGGTATTAAACAAGGCATGGCATTAGCTATCACCCGCAGCGATCCCGGAGATAATCTTGACCTAACACGCAACACGCCGATTTGGGCGATGGTTGAATTGCAAAACCGGCAGAACCCTTCTCAGCAAAACTCTACGGATTCCGCAGAACAAATTATTATCCAAGGAGGCGAAGGAATTGGCCGGCAAATGAACGCCAATGAGCAACCGGCAATCTATGCCTATGCGCGGCGTTTACTACAAGAAAACCTGAGCCGGCATTTGCAAGCCGAGGAAAAAATCACCGTCACGATTATTTTGCCAGAAGGCCGGCAGCTAGCGACCCGCACCTCAAATGAAGCCTTTGGTGTGATCGAAGGACTCTCGCTGCTGGGAACCTCCGCTATCTCTCAACCTTTAAGTGCCCCTGGACAACTTGACGCCTACTGCGAAGAACTGCGACAAAAAGCTGGCAATTTTGATAATTTAGTGCTGTGTGTTGGCGAAAATGGATTAGATTTAGCTAAGAGTTTAGGCGTTAATCCAGAACAACTGGTGAAGACGGCCAACTGGTTAGGGCCAATCCTGGCGCTTGCCGGCACCGTGCGACTCAAATCGCTCTTATTATTTGGCTATCACGGCAAACTGATCAAACTAGCCGGTGGAATCTTTCATACTCACCACCACTTAGCCGACGGACGCCTAGAGATTCTTTGCGCTCATTGTGGGAATTTAGGGTTGCCAGCGCAGGATTTACAAGCAATTTTTAATTGTGCCACCGCAGAAGACGCATTGCAATATCTTCGTGCTTTGGATAAAACTGCCGGCACTGATTGGGTCAGTTTAGTTTATCGGGCAATTGCCCAAAAAATTGACCAGCGTTCACAGGATTACATTCGCAATCATACAGAAGCCGGCGTTCTCGTCGGTTCCGTTATGTTTGACCGCAAACGTCAAATCATTGTTAAAAGCGATTTAGGTGCTTCATTACTAGCAAAATTTTGTTAGTGTAGTTTAAATCCATAGAATGAACTCTATAGATAAGTAATTCACAAGATGCCATCAGCCTTAAGTATTCATGGCTAAATGCCGGCAAGCGAAGGGTTGATTGCTGATTGTTGAGTCAATCCAAAATCCACGCATCTAAAGTCTAAAATCAGCATGACCCTGCCTACACAAACCCAACAACCCTCAGAGGCGCTCTCTTCAGGAGAGATGGAAGAAGAAGCGTTTGTAAATCGCCAGATGCTCGTAATTCTGGACTTTGGTTCTCAGTATTCGGAATTAATCGCCCGCCGCATTCGGGAGACGCAAGTTTATTCAGAAGTTTTATCTTACCGCACCAGCGCTGAACAGTTGCGCCGATTGAATCCCAAAGGAATTATTCTTTCTGGGGGACCAAGTTCCGTTTATGATGCCGGTGCCCCCCATTGTGACCCAGAAATTTGGAACTTGGGTGTGCCGGTGCTCGGTGTCTGCTACGGAATGCAATTAATGGTGCAGCAGTTAGGCGGTGAAGTCGAACGTGCCAAACGAGCTGAATATGGAAAAGCCTCCTTATTAATTGACGATCCTACAGATTTACTTACCAATGTAGAAGATGGCACCACCATGTGGATGAGTCATGGAGATTCTGTGACAAAATTGCCAGATGGTTTTAAGGTGCTTGCTCACACCGGCAATACATCCTGTGCCGCCGTTGCTCACCACGAGAAAAAGTTTTACGGCGTACAGTTCCATCCAGAGGTGGTACATTCGATTGGCGGTTTGGCTTTAATTCGCAACTTTGTTTATCACATCTGCGAGTGCGAACCGACTTGGACAACAGAAGCGTTTGTTGAAGAAGCCATTCGAGAAATTCAGGCAAAAGTGGGCGATAAGCGAGTGCTGCTGGCGCTATCGGGAGGCGTTGATTCATCCACCCTGGCTTTCTTGCTGCACCGGGCAATTGGAGATCAGCTCACTTGTATGTTCATCGATCAGGGCTTTATGCGTAAGTATGAGCCAGAACGGTTGGTGAAGCTGTTCAAAGAGCAATTTCACATTGATGTAGAGTATGTCAATGCCCGTGAGCGTTTCCTTTCACAAATTGCCGGTGTTACCGATCCGGAGAAAAAACGTAAGCTAATTGGGCACGAATTTATTCAGGTATTTGAAGAAGAGTCTAAACGCCTCGGCCCTTTTGATTATCTAGCACAAGGCACTCTTTATCCAGATGTGATTGAGTCTGCTGATACCAACGTCGATCCCAAAACCGGCGAACGAGTCGCGGTGAAAATTAAGAGTCATCACAATGTCGGCGGCTTGCCAAAAGATTTGCGCTTTAAATTAGTTGAACCGCTGCGGAAACTGTTTAAGGATGAAGTGCGGAAAGTTGGGCGATCTATTGGCTTACCTGAAGAAATTGTACGCCGGCATCCTTTCCCCGGCCCAGGTTTAGCCATTCGCATTTTGGGTGAAGTGACGGCAGAACGGTTAAATATTTTGCGAGATGCAGATTACGTTGTCCGCCAAGAAATTAATCAGCGGGGATTGTATCACGAATTCTGGCAGGCTTTTGCGGTGCTATTACCGATTCGCAGTGTCGGTGTTATGGGCGATCAGCGCACCTATGCTTACCCGATTGTTTTGCGATTAATTTCTAGTGAAGATGGCATGACGGCTGACTGGTCACGGGTGCCTTACGATCTACTGGAAACGCTTTCTAACCGGATTGTTAATGAGGTTAAAGGCGTGAACCGCGTGGTTTACGATATTACTTCTAAGCCGCCTGGAACCATTGAATGGGAGTAGAGGGGGAGAGGTAGAAACCCAACCCAACCTCCGCATCTCAACAGCAGATGTAGGTTGGGTTGACAACCCTCCGTTTCACTTCGCCCAAACCAACCTTCGCATCTCAACAGGAAAACTTAGTGAAGTCGCAGCTTATATCTGTCTCTCTTCTAATCTCGCTGTCTCCCCCTCCCTATAAGTCGGGATTGAAAAGCATAAGTCTTGCTTGAGAGAAGGGGCTGCCGGCGCTACTGAGCCGGTTAAAGTCGGATTAATGATTAGGAAGTTTGCTCTTAACCTTCCTATTAACTTTTGTGGAAAACTCCCCATAAATCTGTGGAAAACTACGCCTTTCTGTGGAAAACTTAGGGAAATTTTCCTCAAGTGCCGGCACCTAATTTTGCTCAGATTCAGATTTATAGGTGATATTTTCAGAGTGGTAAGCCGGCGGCTCGATATGAATCATAACTCGCACCGGGTTGTAGCGTTCTTGCAGGCGAGTTTCTACTTCTTCTGTGATTTGATGAGCGGTTTCCACATCCTGGGCATCTACAATCATGTGCATTTCAATAAATACCTGCCGGCCTACAATGCCACGAGAAGCAATTTCGTGACAGTTAATCACTCCTGGTACTTGCATCACAATTGCATGAAGGGCTTCTGGGGCAATTGCCATTTCATCAACTAGCCAGGGCAGATTGTCTTTAATCACATCCCAGCCACTGCGAAATACTAACAGCGCGACCGGAAACGCCAGCAGAATATCAAGCCACATTAGCCCCTGCCAGACGCCGATTAACCCGGCAATAACAAGAATTGTCACCCAAACATCACTCATGGTGTGTTTGGCGTCTGCAATCAAAATGCTGCTGCCAATGCGCTGCCCGACATTGCGCTCATAATAGGTGACAAAAATATTGATGCCCAGCACAAGCAACAGCAACCATAGTTCTGCGGGGGAAATGTTCACCGGCTTGCCCCCGTTGAGTAGCCGGTCAACTCCCCCTTTTAAAATTTCAAAGCAGGCAATGCCTAAAAACGCGGCAATTCCCAGCGCTCCCACGGCGTCAAATTTCTGATGTCCGTAAGGGTGATCCCGATCGGGTTGCGGAGAGGCTAGTTGGTTGGTCACCAGTCCTAATATATTGTTGGCGCTGTCGGTGACACTATGCAGAGCATCGGCTAGTAAGCTAAGAGAGCCGGTGAGGAATCCCACCCCTGCTTTGATCGTCATTACCACCAAATTCAGCAGCAGCGTAATGATTAAAACTTTGCGAATTTCGGCGCGGTTATCTACTAACATAAATTTGTCGAGTTCATTATTAAGTTATATATCATTTAGGGTAAAGCTTAATCGTTAAAAAGTTTTCAATCTGTTGTGGGATAAGGCTTTTAAGGTTTATAAGTTGCAGGGAGGGAGACATTTGACTGACACAATTAATCAATTATGCTCACCGGCTCCCCAGAGATTTCAAAAATGCTTTCCCTAATGCGACGCTATCTTTTAGCATTAAGAGCAGGATGTTAAATTTGATAGCCCATGTCTGTTTCCCAACTAAAACTGAATCTCATTGAAGGTTCTGTCTCCTTTAGCTTTAGCCCCCAAGCGGCGCGAGAGTTGCAAGGGGCACTGGCAGAATTGATGGTTAAACTCAAGGCTGTGGCAACTAAAACAGCCGTGGGGGGTGGCGGTAAACCTAGCCCCCAGAAACCGATGGAATATCAGCACACCGGCGAGGTGTTTTTAGAAATTTTCTGCAACCCGAACATTTGGCCCAGTCCGTTTGCTGCAAAAGTTTTAATTACGCTGCGCGATGAGCGTATTCGCTTGACGACTGAAGCTGAACTGACTCGCACCCTTGAGGATGTTAACCAGTTTCTGGAGCAAGTCGGTTAAACCTTGAGCACGCATCAAGGATCGAGGGATGGGGATGTGCCGGCACCGTTGGACACCACTAACGCCAGTGAGTAGCCGAAGCGACATAATTAGCTGTATTGTGTTCCAATCGTTTTGAAGCGATTTTTAACGAATGAACCCAGATAATTTAACTGATTTACTGCAAAAAGGATTTCGCGTCACCTTGGGCGCTACAAGTGCCTTAGTTGAAAGTCTGCAAGACTCCCAAAAACGCGATGAAAATCTTTCTAAGATGCAATCAGATTTCGGTAAACTAACTGAGGAGTGGGCGGACAAAGGCGCGGTGACTGAGCTGGAAGCCCGAAATTTCGTGGATACTCTCTGGACTCAACAGGCTCAATCGGCAAACAGCGAAACAACGGCGGCAGGAGATGCCACTGTTACCACAAGCGCCCAGTCGGTTGCCGAGCCTGAAGTTCAGGCGGATGTTGAGGCGCTGACGGCACAAATTGCGGCGCTTCGAGCTGAGCTGGAGAATCTGAAGTCTTCAGACTCTAACGGGTAAAGTGTGTGGGTTGCCAGAGTGCAACCTTAAATCCCCTTAAAAACATAAAGTGCTCGTTAGGTATCTAACCGAGCACTCACAATGCCTATATTACGGGCGGTTTTTCAACCGGCAAACAAGTCCTTGAGGCACCGCAGCGCCGATTTAATTTTTAATCGTTGTCCCAGACTTCACGACCCATGAGGTCGCCAATCCGGTCTCTTAGTAAGAAGTTGCATCTTTCTAACTCGTTTTCTACGCAGGCCCACTCACGCGCCGGTATATACTGACACAGGCTGTAAATGGGTTGCTGGCGGCTAACGATGCCTTTACTCACGAGCTGCCGAGCTTCATCTTTTATGACATCGATGGAGTAGTGAACGGTAGACAAATTCATATTTATCCTTTCTATCTTGATTTACAAACTAGCTTGATTTACAAACTAGCCGGGGTAGACCGTGAAAACCACTAAGGTGTGATGAAATATCTTGTAACAGGAGGTAAAACTCCCTACTTGATATAGTAAACGTAAATTTGTATCTAGGTATACTGAATCCTTCCTATTCTCAGGCTAAGTCCCCCGAAATTAGGTTAAATAATTATTAAGAATTTGCCGAATCTCAGGCTTAATAAGCGGGGTGTGCAGTTATATGCCATGCTATGTGGTCATTCTGCCGCTGCCTGAAGCGCTAAAAATTTTTTGGGGTTGATAGGGCTGGGTGTTCCTCCTGCCGTTAGGGATGAATCGACAAGCCTTTGCCGGCAGCGGCCAAAGCTAAGGATTATGTAAGTTACAAAGATTTGGAAGCTAGATCAGACAGATCAGAAAGTCTGAGAGCGAGAAAAGGAATGACCAAACAAAGTTTCTAGAACGAGCGCTTGGGCGGGGATCGTTTGTCCGTAGGAAAACACATAAGTTATTTCTTTCGGTAGATCCGCTGAGAGCTGCTTTAACGTATAAGGACTACCGTAAACCACTAATGCCTGTAGTTCTCCAGTTTGTAATAATTTTTTAAACCAAGCGAGTGCTGCCTCAGTTACCTGGGCGCTGCTGCGGAAGGGATTGCCGCGAATGAAGATTTGCAGCAATGTGGGCTGGAAGTGGCCTGTCTCTAAATCTTTGAGCAGAAAATTGCTGTTGCGATCGCAGATCCGGAGTTGATAGCCAAGCTGTTTGGGGAAGTCGATGGCCGGCGCGTGGTGGCCCAAAACATCGCTGAGAAGAATGTCATCAAGGACGACGAGATTGCGTAAATTGTCCTGTTTGTCAACCGGCAAAGGCAAAGACCCACCGGCTTGCATTGAATCCTTCAAGATACTGGTAGCGGCGTTTTGGGCTGCCGGTGAGGCGAGGAGGGACAGAGTTGAGTCCTGAGTCGGGAGGCTAGGAGGATTTTGTTCGTAAATTTTCCGCTTGGCTTGCCAAATTCGCTCGACGGAGGCGCGAATTCGTTCTGGGGAAATGCGACCGGCTGCAACAGCATCACATACGGCTTTGATCGCATTGGCGGGATCAAGGGGCATCAGCAGAATATCGGCACCGGCTTCTAAGGCTAAAATCGGGGCTTCATTCGGGCCATATTCATTAGCGATAGCCCCCATTACTAATGCGTCGGTGACAATTAAGCCATTAAAGCCTAACTTTTCGCGTAACTGGCCGGTCAAGATTTGATGGGACAGGGTGGCCGGTTTTTCCGCATCCCAGCATTTAATCACCAAATGAGCGCTCATCACGGCATCCACACCGGCATCAATTGCAGCGGCAAAGGGCGGCAGTTCAATTTCTGCGAGTCTATCGCTGCTGTGGGGCAACACCGGCAGTTCGAGATGGGAATCAACGGCTGTATCGCCATGTCCGGGAAAATGCTTGGCGGTGGTTAAAACCGGCCACTGATGAGCACCGCGAATAAAGGCAGTTGCCAGCCGGCTCACCGTTGCCGGTGTTTCGCCAAATGAGCGGACATTAATCACCGGGTTGTCGGGATTATTATTCACATCCACCACTGGCGCAAGCACCCAATTAAAGCCGAGAGCGACTGCTTCCTGGGCGGTGAATGCGCCCATTGCTTCCGCGTAGCCTTCCGCTTTAACAAGGTCTTTGCCGGCAATGGCACCGAGGGCCATCGGTGGCGGAAACCAAGTGGCCCCGTCAAATCGTTGGCCCGTGCCTTCTTCGATATCGGAGGCGAGCAGCAGGGGAATTTTAGCCCAAGATTGCAGCTGTTGAGTTCGTAAAATCAGATCACCGCTGTTCCCCACCGGCAACAGCACACCTCCGACACCGAGGTTGGCGATCAAGTGTTTGAGGTTGGCTGCCGTAGGTTCCCATTCCGGATAACGAATTTGGTGATCAAACAGGTAGCCAGACGCCCGAATTACGAACATTTGAGCCACCTGTTCCTCTAAGGAGAGGGTTTCCACGTCAGGCAGCGCTGCTTTGGAATCAAAATTCGCCAAATCTGTCAATCCTCTTCTGCCGAGATAGTATAGAAGTCTTCGTCGCCTTCGGTTTCTGAAAAATCGTTGCCTTCATCACCGTTGGTTTCTGAAAGCTTGTTGCCTTCATCGCCGTTGGTTTCTGAAAGATCGTCGGGTTTGCGATCGCTGCTGATCTGGTTAATCAGCGATAGGATGCGATCTCCCCGTTCTAAAGAGCGATCTTCTAAAAACACGACTTCTGGCGTGCGGCGTAGGCGGACTCTATGGCCCAGTTCGCTACGGACAAAGCCGGTTGCAGACTTCAAGCCGGCCATTGTTTCAGCCCGTGCCTCTGTGGTGCCGTAGATGCTGACGAAGATTTTAGCGTGTTGCAGGTCGCCGGAAACGTCAACATCTGTAACAGTGACCATGCCGGCACCCACGCGGTCGTCTTTAATATCGTTTAGCAACATCAGGCTAACTTCGCGTTTGATTTGGGAAGCCACGCGGGAAACTCGACGATCGGTAGCCATAATTTCAACCTTTTTAATGCAGTATGCGCTTTTGCTTTTTGTCAGTTACCCGATGTCAGTTGTGCTCGGTTATGGGTTATTTGCCTGCCGGCAAAAGACACAGGAGGAATGACAAAAGGCAAAAACCTCTGAGTGCTAACCTCTAGTCTAGACTGGACTCAGCCCCAGCATGGCTCGCAGGGTCAAACTAACAAAAATTGCGCCTGACACCAATAACGCTATTAGGGCAAATGCCGTGACAGGTCGCTTCAGAAACGGTTTCAACCATTCAAACAAGAAGAAAAATATCCCCAGGATGATGGTGACAAAGTATCGGGGGTAACGAGTGACGTTTGTCCAAAAATCATCAAATGCGACCATATTTAAGAGCGGCTAAGAGTCAGTGTTCTTTAACTGGTAACATTTGTTGGCGAGTTCGACAAGTTCATCGGAGTGCTGAGTCCTTAGTCCTTAGCCCTGAGTGGGAAAGAGAGGGAGAAGTGGATCAGGGGAGTGGTGAGTGCTGAAGCTTGGCGGTGCAGAGGATGTATCGGTTGTCTGGCGGGATCTTTAATCTCATTCTGGCAAGCTTCGGGCGGATAGCTTTCGACTCGGCAGCCGGTGAACTGTTCTGGGCGCGGTAAGCTCAGGTTCTTTATGTTAACTTTAAATGTCTTAGCTGCTGCCTCTCTCTATTTTTATCGCTCATGTTCACGCACGATTTCAAGACAATCACTCCCCGTCCGTTTTTAAAATGGGCTGGGGGGAAAGGTAAGCTGATTCAGCAGTATATCCCTTATTTCCCTACAGATTTTAAAAATTACTATGAACCTTTTCTGGGCGGCGGGGCTGTTTTTTTTCACCTGTTGCCGGCTCACTCTATTTTAACAGATATTAATCCAGAATTAATTAATGCCTATCGCTGTGTGCGAGATCAGGTGGAGCAAGTTATCTTAATTTTAGAAAAACATCAATCAAAACATCACAAAGAATATTATTATGAAGTGCGTTCTGGTGCCGGCACTTCTGACGTTGAAAGGGCGGCTCGTTTCATTTATCTCAATAAAACTTGTTTTAACGGACTTTATCGAGAAAATTCTAAGGGCGCGTTTAATGTTCCGATTGGACAATATAAAAATCCAACAATTTGTAATGCGGATTTGCTGTGTTCTGTTTCAGCAGCCCTCAAAAATACTCAAATCGAAGTTAGACCTTTTGATGCTGTTGTCAATTATGCCAAAATCGGCACAGATTTTGTTTATTTTGATCCGCCCTATTATCCTTTAAGCCCAACCAGTAATTTTACCGCCTACAGTCGCAATGCTTTTACTGAAACTGACCAAATTAAATTGAAAGATATCTTTGCGAAATTGGCAACTTTGGGTGTAAAAGTAATGTTGTCTAATTCAGATTGTTTATTTATTCGAGAACTGTATAAAGATTTCAATATTCACACGATATCAGCAGCAAGGGCGATTAATTCAAAGGGGAGTAAGCGCGGAAAGATTGCTGAAGTTCTTGTAACTTCTTATTAAAATAAGTATTTGACTGGCGAAAAGCCGGGGAAAGCGAACGCAACAGTGAGAGTTTATTGAGCAACTTGCTAAAAAGTTTATTTTTTTCAGTTAGTAACAATTAGGCCGGCTGAAATTTTTAATAGCAACTTCTAAATTAATAAGTTTTGTAGTTAAGTCTGCTTATCTCCGTCTGTACGGTACCGTACAGATAAAGCAGCAGCTAAATTATATAGACGAAATGCAAACTTAATCTGTTACCATTGAATTGAATAAAGGGAAATTTAGTCTTTTTTCTGCAAAATCGTTTTTGACATCAGCAACGGCTTCTGCATTGCGTTGCTGATGTCATCACTTTTTTTAGAAAGACTTGGTCAAGAGAGCTATGCCTGTATCTAAAGATTCCGGAAGATCGGAAAATCAACTGCTTGCGGCGCTGCCGGCTCAAGAGTACCAACGCCTGGTTCCTCACTTGGAAAAAGTTTCTATTGAAATCGGGCAAGTTCTATACGACCATTTCCAACCAATTGAATATGTCTATTTTCCCATTCAAGGACTGGTTTCTTTGCTTTATGTAATGGAAGACGGCTCAACCGTCGAAGTTGGACTGGTTGGGCATGAAGGAATGGTTGGTATTCCTGTAATTTTGGGAGGCATGAAAACGACGAACCAAGCCCTTGTGCAAGTTGCCGTCAGTGCGATGCGTATGGAGGCAAGCCGGCTTAAAAGTGAGTTTGATCGCGGTGGTGAACTGCAAAGGATTCTGCTACGCTACACGCAAGTGCTGTTGAGTTTGGTATCCCAGACTGCTGCCTGTAACCGCCTCCATACTTTAGAGGAACGACTCTCCCGGTGGCTGCTGTTAGTCCAGAATCGGCTACAATCGGACGAGTTGCCGCTCACGCAAGAATATATCTCGCAAATGTTAGGCACGCGTCGATCTGGTGTGACGGTGGCAGCCGGCACCCTTCAAGAGGCGGGAATTATCTCCTACAAACGCGGTAAGATTACTATTCTTAACCAGGAAAACTTGGAAGCCACGGCCTGCGAATGTTATCAAGTAATTAAAACGGAGTTTGCGCGGCTATTGAATGCTAAGCCTGGTTAAATTATTAAGGAATTCCGGTTAAATTCCCGCTTATGTGCGGGATCGTACTGACAGCTTCAGGCAGGGGACTTTATTGTTTAAGGATGTAGAAATAGGCGTTAACGGCTCTTGTAGTAGCAATGGTTGTTTATTCCTTTCCTAAGACAAGCTCTTGCGTACATGGGAGATCCATCCATGCTGAATAATTATCTATCGCTAGATGGTCTGCGGTTGCTCGTTGTTGATGACGACCCTGATACAATATGTTTGCTCACGCTTCTCTTTGAAGCAGACGGAGCGGAACTGATCGCAGCAAATTCAGCCAGTGAAGCGCTACAAGCATTGAAGTATTTTAAGGCAGATGTCTTAATCAGCGATATTAAGTTGCCCGAAGAAGACGGCTACGCTCTGATCGCCAAAGTCAGGAATCTTGATGCTGAGCGAGGCGGAAACATTCCAGCCATTGCAATGAGTGGATATGTGAGGGATGAGGATAGCGCACAGGCACTCTCAGCCGGTTATGATGCCCACATAGCTAAGCCGGTCAATTTAGATGAGTTAGTCGAAACTGTGACGACCCTTGCTGCCCGAAATGGAATATTAGTCGGAATGGATGCCGGTGCTGAATTCCCTTTAGCTGCTTAATAAAATAATTCCTTGATCGAAAATTTGATTATTTTTATCTATCCCACTGAGCAAAATGTGAGTGGGATAGATATCAATTGCGGCAAAACTTAGTTTACTGACAGAATGGGCGGTTACTTCAGAATGACCAACCGGCCTGGTTCCTGCGCCGGCACCGCAAGTTAAATAAGTTGTGCCTTTAACAACTTGGGTGCGTTCATAATTGTGATCATGGCCGTTAATATAAAGACGGACGTTATATTTCTCAAAAAGAGGCGGTAAGATTTGCCTTAATTTCTTGCTGCTTCCATGTAGGCCGGCAGAATAAACGGGATGATGACCAAAGACAATTTTCCAAGGAGCATCGCTGCTGCTAAGTTCTTTTTCTAGCCAGGGAAGTTGCGTTTTCCAGTCTGCATTGTAATTCGTATCTAAGGCAAAAAATTGGATAGAATCGCGGCGAAATGTATAGTAGCGCCCTAACATATTAAATCCAGCATATTTGACTTGGGGATTGCCGTTATCGGTGGCAATATCATGATTGCCAAGACAGGCTTGAAATTTCACGCCGGCATCAAGTAGAGGCTTATAGGGCTTCTCAAAAACTTCACCAATTTTTTGAATTTCACCTGTGTTGTAAATATTGTCGCCGGCAAGAATTGCTAAATCAAACGGGTGTTGCTGATGGTAGCGAGTCATCGCTTCAGCAACAACATATTGTCCGCGTGTGCCGGTGCCGGTGTCTGCCAGGGAAACAAAGCGAAAAATTGGCCGGCTGAGGCGTAGAGAGGCGATTGTCGCTGCTTCTTCGGCAGTGGCAGCAATTGTATAGCCAGCCGAACTTTGGGCAGTGTGTCCCCCAAGGGTTTTGCCCAGCGCAGTTAACCCAAAGCCGGTGAGACTGCTTAATATTAAAAACTGACGGCGTGTAATGCTCATGGTTGGCTAGACTTCACAGGAAGACAAATGGCTAAGATATTCGATTTTACTTTCTGTGGGCTTAGCGTGCCGGGAAAGTGAGCCGGCGATAGCGCCTAAAATCCACTTGAATCCCTATCAGGGATTGAAAGCTTAATTTTTGAACGATTTACCCGGTGATAGAAACCGGCACAAAAAGATTTTCTTTGTCTGCCACTCCACTCCATAACTTCAATTGCCCAGTGCGCCCAGGTGATTTTTATCCGAGAATGCCCATAAAATGGGGGTGAACACAGGGAAAGCGGTTCCTTGAATCCCTCACCGGGATTGAAAAAAGGGAGATCACATGAGCGAAAATCAGCCAAACCCCCCAGAATCAGGAAAACCTCAACCTCAAACGCCAGCGCCCCAACCTTCAGACGCACCGGCAGCTACGGGGTTGCCCCCCCAAAAGCCCTCATTACTCAAAACCCTGAGTATTAAAACCCTGCGAGGCACCATCGGGTTGCTAGAAACAGCGGTGGAAAAACTAGAGGCACCCCCCCCAGCACAGCCTCAGCCTTCTCTGTTCGACAAAATACGCCCCCTACTCCTCAGCCTCTGGAATGGCTGGGTGGTTGTGCTGGATACAATTCGCTCTTTCTTACCGGCATCCCTGAGTCAAAAATTGCCCAACTGGGGTTTAACCGGCACAATCGCTGGACTTCTGGCGCTAGTCATTTGGACGGGATCTGCCCTATTCTCGGAAAAACCCCCAGAAGTTGCCAAACTTCCCACCGGAGGAGTTCCCACACCGCCGGAATTGAGCGCACCCTCCGCGCCGGTGCCGGTGGAACCTGCCCCAGAACCCGTACCGGAATTAACGCCGGAACAGCGCTTAATCGCATCGATTCAGGAGCAAGTTACGGACGTTTCCACTGAATATGCAGAGGGGTTAATTGAGTCGATAGAAGCGAATTTTCAGGGCAGTCTTTTGGTCGTGAAAGTTAGTGAGGATTGGTATAACTTGAAGAATGGGCGTCAAGATAAGTTGGCAAAGGAAATGCTACAACGGGCGAAGGATTTAGATTTTAGCCGGCTGAAAATTACCGATTCTCAAAGTATTGTGGTTGCCCGTAGTCCGGTGATTGGCACAGATATGGTAATTTTGAAGCGACGCCTTACTGAGCCTGAATCTTTAGCGAGTTAATTGTTTAACCACAGATGAGAGTAAAGCGTGCCGGCAGGTATAGGCAGATCAGATTACTTTAGATTAAATAAAGCTGATTTATAGGCTTTAACTTGGAGATCAATGCCGGTGATTGCAGTGCCCACAACAACGGCATAAGCCCCTAAATCAAGGGCTTGTTTCGCCATAGCCGGCGATGCAATTCCCCCTTCACAAATTGCCGGCACTCTCACCTTTTCTACAATTTCAGCGAGAAGGTTAAATCCTGGGGGTGTTTGATTTTGAGTGATAGCGGTGTAGCCATAAAGGGTAGTTCCCACAATTTCTGCGCCGGCATCTGCTGCGGCGATTGCGGCTTCAATTGCATCGACATCTGCCATCACCGGCACGTTTAATTCTTTCTGAATCCGGTAAATTAATTCAACCACCGCTTCCGGGCGATTTCTCAACGTGGCATCAATCGCAATGATATCTGCGCCGGCATCTGCAATGGCTGCCGCGTGTTCAAATAGGGGGGTAATATAAACGTCATATCCCGGCACTTGTTGCTTCCACAATCCAATGATGGGAATGCCGGCACCTAAACGTTCTCGCACTGCTTTAACGTGTGCGGGAGTGTCAATTCTGACGCCGGCAGCGCCTTGATTGATTGCTGCTTGCGCCATTGCTGCAATCACTGGAGGATCATGTAAGGGCGAGTCTGCCGGTGCTTGGCAGGACACAATTAGTCCTCGATTGAGCAATTCTATGGGATTTATAAAATTAGCAGACATGGCAGCCATTAGCGGAATTTTTTTTATAGTTTACCGCATTTTATGTATTTTTTTTATAAACCACAGATGCACACAGATAAACACAGATGGTTCTGAAAGATTTTTAGTTTGGCAATCGATTCAGTTTTCTAAAAAGTGATTGTTAGGATATTGAGGATTTCTCTTAATTCCTCTTAAAAAGCTTCCTAGGGTGCGTGAGTCACGCACCCAAATGATCTTACGGCTGAGGTGCAACTCCTTTTTCCTCGAGGCAGCGCTTAAACTCGACTTCTGCTACCGTTGTTTGATCACTGTTTCCTTTTAGTGCGCCGGCAAGCCGGTCATTTCCCATTTTATCGAGCGGCTTATCTGGCTTGGCAACCGTATTTTTGTTAGTTTTATTCAGATACTTTTTGCAATCTTCAACTGCATCAATCCGTTGAATCCTTGCTTGAGAAACCGCAGAGTCTACTTGTGTTAAATCTTCGGTTAGTTGTTCGTTGTGTGCCCCATCTGCGTAGTAAATATTGCTGTCAAAATTAAGATTCGGCATTGCCCAAGCTGAGAAAGCCGGCAAGCTGAATAGCCAGAAGAAGCCAGCTAGAACTCCAGTCACAATCGTGCGACTAAATATTTGAAAACCTCGGTTAGCGTTAATCATTTTCTCATTCCTTTGTTCAAAAACTTGTGTATCCTCTGATATGTTATTCAAGCTTTAGCTAAAGCCAATGTGCCTTGAGAAAGATTTTTAATTTTATAAAAATAGAATGAAGACTTGCAGACAAAAATCATCTCCAAAAAAACAGAGCCGGCAATGCCGGCCCTGCTATCTTTAGAAATCCAATAATTTAAACGCTAACCGGCACCTTGCCATCAGCAGTCTCAGGAGAACGGACTTGATTCAACAAATCTTGCAGAATCTCACCCTCAATCACCTCTGTCTCTAAGATTTGAGAGGCAATTGTTTCCAGTAACTCCCGGTTGTTCTTCAAGATATTCAAAGCGTGTTCGTGGGCACTTTCCACAATTTCCTTGACCTCACGATCAATCGCTTTTGCGGTTTCATCGCTAACCATGCGGCGGGGGTTCATTGCACCCTCCCCTAGGAAGCTCGTCTGCTGCCCCTTATCATAAGCCAGAGGGCCAAGAACCTTGCTCATCCCGTAAGCAGTTACCATCCGTTCTGCTAAGTCAGTGGCGCGTTGCAAGTCATTAGAAGCACCTGTGGTGATGCTACCAAAGACAACTTCTTCTGCAGAACGTCCACCCAAAAGTGTGGCAATTTGACCGCGCAGTTCTGCTTCATCCATCAAGAAGCGATCTTCAGTTGGCAGTTGCAGGGTATAGCCTAAAGCTGCCATCCCACGCGGCACAATGGAGATTTTTGCGACTTTATTGCCACCCGGCATTAAGGCACCGACTAAGGCGTGACCAACCTCATGATAGGCAACAATCTTTTTCTCTTTATCGTTGAGGACGCGGCTTTTCTTCTCTAAACCGGCAACAACACGTTCAACGGCTTCAGCAAAGTCTTCTTGTGCAACGGTTTCGCGGCGATTGCGTGCAGCCAGCAAAGCGGCTTCATTGACCAAATTTGCCAAGTCTGCGCCGGCAAACCCAGGGGTGCGAGTGGCGATTGCCTTGAGATCGATATCTGGCCCTAGTTTCACCTTCTGGCCATAGATATTTAAGATGGCCAAACGACCCGATAAATCGGGACGATCTACCAACACTTGCCGGTCAAACCGGCCTGGACGTAACAACGCGGGATCAAGGGTTTCCGGACGGTTGGTTGCAGCCAGAACGATTACCGTTGCATCGCCGGCAGAAAAACCATCCATTTCTGTTAGCAACTGGTTTAACGTTTGTTCACGCTCATCGTTGCCGCCGTACATACCAGAACTGCTACGAGATTTACCAATCGCATCCAGTTCATCGATAAAGACAATGCAGGGTGCTTTCTTTTTCGCCTGCTCAAACAAATCGCGCACACGCGCCGCGCCGGCACCGACAAACAGTTCTACAAATTCAGATCCAGAGATGCTGAAGAAAGGCACGCCGGCTTCCCCTGCCACGGCTTTCGCGAGCAACGTTTTACCCGTCCCCGGAGGGCCAACCAACAACACGCCCTTGGGAATTCGTGCCCCAATTTGGGTAAAGCGTTGCGGAGTTTTCAGGAATTCTACGATTTCAACTAATTCAGTTTTGGCTTCTTCGACGCCGGCAACATCAGCAAAGGTAATTTTTGCGGCTTCACCTTCGACATAAACTTTCGCCTTGCTTTTATTAATTGAAAGTGCGCCTTGCGGGCCACCATTGCGACCGATGAAAAACTGCCAAATCGCAACAAAAATCAGCGGCGGAACCACCCAACCTATAATATTGCTGAACCAGCCATTTTTTGGCGGCGGCGTTGCGGCAAATTCCACGCCTTTTTCTTCAAGCCGTTTGGGTAATTCTAAATCCAGTACCGGGGTTGTCGCCAACACGGCTGGCGGTTGATCGCCCTCAGCTTTAAGCTGATAACGGATTTGGTTTTGGCCCACAGAAACTCGTGCAACTTCTCCATCTTCTACCTGATCGATAAATAAGCTGTAGGGCACCTGTGGAATTTTGGGGCCAAAAAATTGCGGCACAAATATGTTTGCCAGCAAGAACAACCCCGATACCAGTAATAGAATATTGCCGATCTGGCGAGAGCGAGGGGGTTGTGGCTTGTCTTTAATACTCATGGATGTCAGTGTTCCTTTGATTGAAGATTGAGAAATCGTTGGGGTGGGGTGGTTGCCAAAATTTTAAGGGATAGGCAACCTATTTTTGGCTAACTGGCTCATAAAAATGAGCGGCTTTACCCGCTCTTATCGCAGTTAGCAGAACAACCTCTCAAAGTTGAATTAAAAATTAAAAAAATGTAACTTACCCTTTCTATTGTTTAATTTTTAATTCTTAATTTTAATCCCTCTTCAGTAAGAGATTAAGCAGTTTCTAACCAGTCAAAGATTCGCTCTAATTGTTCTAGTGTCACCAGTCCATACTGCCAAAGTACGATTGGCAGGACGTTTGAACTTTGCTCGCACTCCCGGACAGCCAGCTTGATTGCATTGGCCGGCAGGGTCAATTCTTCTTGCAAGAAGCGGATCAATCGATTTAGCCGTGCAGACACCATTTCCATATTGCCCTTCACCTTAAGGCTAATGTAACAAAAATTTATTAACTTCTACAACATTCTCTCATAATTCAGCAGAAAGTAGCAGGGATCAAGCCTGAGAAGCGGTTAAAGCGGCAATTTTTTGTAATAAATGAGCCGGCTGTATGGGTTTGACCAAATAATCATCCGCACCGGCAGCGAGGCAATATTCTTGGTTATCGGTTCTCGCCTTCTCCTTGAGCACCAAAACCTTCAAGTGTTGCATTGCCGGCGATTGGCGCAAATGATAGATAATTTCATACCCGTCCATACCGGGCAATTCCATGTCAATAATCACGGTAGTGGGCTGCAAGACCTCTATTTGCTCGATAGCGGTGGAACCTTCGATCATCCACACCACCTGATATCCCGCCGCTGTTAAGGTGTCGCAGATGCTCGTTGCCGTATCCTCATCGTCTTCAACCAAAACGATGCGCCCATGCGAGGTTTCAGGATTGACAGACAACCCATCCTGATTAACGGTTGATTGAGCCGCCCTCAAAGGCTGAGCCGGCAGCCATACTGTAAACGTCGAGCCAACATTAACGGTAGATTCTACTTCAACCCAGCCGCCATGAAGTTCGACCAACTGTTTAGTCAGCGCCAAACCCAAGCCGGTGCCGCCATATTTACGCTGGTAGGAGGTATCTAATTGCTGAAATTTCTGAAAAAGTAGAGGGCGCTGATTCTCAGAAATCCCAATGCCGGTGTCCTCAACCTGAAACAAGGCGGCATTGCTGTCAAGCCAAATTCGCAGCGTCACCCCTCCCCCTTCGGGAGTAAACTTAACCGCATTGCTCAAAAGATTGTTAAGAATTTGTTTTAAGCGCCGCTCATCTGCAATAAACAGATCCTGACTGGGAGCGAGTCTTAACTCACTTTTGAGTTCAACTCCATTTTTGGCAGCTTGTTCTTTTAGGGCTTCCAAGCTTTGCTCAGCGAGTTGAGAAAGGGATAACTCACTGATATTTAAAACCGTCTTGCCGGCTTCCACTTGAGACAGGTCGAGAATATCATTAATCAGATTCAGCAAATGCTCCCCACTGTCGTGAATCGTTTGCAGATAACTCCGCTGCTTCTGATTTAATTGCCCAAACGACCAGCGCAACAGCGTTCCCGACATCCCAATCACACAAGTTAGAGGCGTCCGCAACTCATGGCTCATCGTTGCCAAAAATTCACTTTTGGCGCGGCTGGCGGCTTGAGCAGCAATTAGCGCATCATACAGGGCTTGAGTGCGCTCGCTCACCCGATCTTCTAAGGTTTGTTTTTGCTGTTGCAACTCAGCATAAAGTTGAGCTTGGTAAATCGCAATTGCTAAATGTTCGGCAATTTGTTTAAGAAAATCTTGTTCATTTTCTTGCCACCGGCGCGGTTCAAAGCACTGCTGGGCAATGAGTAAGCCCCACAATTCGCCGCCAACGACAATGGCTGTCACCAATTTCGCTTTTACCTGGGCTTCTCGTAGGAAATTTAATAAGCAAGGAGAAAATGCATAAGCTGTTTCAATATCTTCAATTGCCTGAGTGAAGCCTTTGCGATATTTATCTCGCAAATGGCGTACCCCCACAAAACACTGCTCTCTTTCACGCCAGTTTAAGACAGAAAATATACGCTCAGATGCTCTAGCTTCATAGGTGACAGAACCGC
Organism: Microcoleus vaginatus WJT46-NPBG5; assembly: GCA_019359355.1. GTDB lineage: Bacteria > Cyanobacteriota > Cyanobacteriia > Cyanobacteriales > Oscillatoriaceae > FACHB-68. Next base: position 134,683 of record JAHHHM010000009.1, read on the forward strand.
TGCCGTCTGGGATGTTCTGTTCTCTTCGGTGCGAGTCTTTGCTTTGGCTTTTCAGGGGATGTGCTTCGCCTTCTGTGCTTCTCTGCTTTTGCGGGACAGTGTGATAACTATCAAATTGATAGATCACTAACCGATCAACTTGCAAACAACTTCGCACCTTCTCAACAGCCGTTGCCAAAATGACAGGTAACTCCAAGCTTTGGCGAATTTGAGCGGTGACTTGATTTAAAAGCCGTTCCTGTTCAATTTGCTGACTCAGCGCCTCTTCTACTACCGGCTGACAGACGGAATAAGCATATTCCATCTGCGGGGCAGGAAAGCTGCTGCTGTCTGGGGCGAGAATGTTCAGCAATTGCAGCGTAAACTCACTTTGAATTTTCCCATCATTGGGGCAGAGGATGCCCTCAGCTTGTTCTATCTGGTTCAGCACCTGGGGATGGTTTTGCAGAATACTCCGCAGATGAGATAAAAAAGCGGCGATCCCCGATTCGTCAAAACTCACCTCGACTTGATAAAGCGTCATTTGAGGGTTTTCCCACCCCAGCGCCGAGGTAGTGGCGCTGGGTATTCCCGTCAGCAAGGCGCTAAACCTTTGGGACACCACGAGGGCAAACCGTCTCGCCCGCTGGCTTTGAGGAATTTCTACAGCGGCAAGAATATCTTCTGCAATCGTGACAGCGCTTTCCCCTGGATTTTGAGCGACTTGCTGTAAGAGCGTAAAACGCAGTTGCTCAAAGATTGCTAGCGGCAAGGTTCGACGGATGAATTGAGAATTAGGCATTATCTCGGTTGGTTTGCAGAAAGCGTGATAGTTGATTCAAAGCTTTTCACCTGAGACTCAATTAGCATCTCGTAATCGACACTCGGAGTTTCCAGTCGTAACTGCCTTATGATGATTAGCAGCAACATAGCCTAGAACTGGCCACGCCGTTTCGGGTATCCTTGGCGCGGTCTCTGACCGTCTAGTGGATCGCTTACTTTGTTATAGTAGTCTGCGATCCCAGTCTTTCTAGCTAAATTGACTGAAAGTTGTTATTTTGTTTCTTCAACTCAATCGCAAGCCGGTAGATATTGTTGATGACGATTGCGGCTGTTCAGCACGTTGGAAGAAAAAGCAGTATCCCAGTTTTGCTGCAAGGGGCGAGGTATTCGGGTGATCTATCTTGAGTTTGAGCCATTACCGAGTGCCCTGAATCCATCGCCCCTCAGTTCTCTCCACCACTAAACTCAAGCGTCTTTTGCCTTTTTCTTCGCGTTGCCACAGGAGCTTAGCATCATGCACCGTCTTGCCACATCTGCCGGAGGATGGAACTCTCAATCCGAAGGGATTTCTTTTGTTTCTCAAACACCGGCACCGATTGTTTTTCTCACTGCGGCTGATACGGATATTCAAACGCTTGCGGTTGCTGTTTCTAAACTTCCCAAGGGGTTCCCTGCCCTGCGGGTGGCAAATCTCCTACAACTGCAACAACAAATAAGTATAGATGTTTATGCTGAAGAAATTTTAGAGCCGGCACAAATTATTATTGTGCGATTGCTAGGCGGACGTGCCTATTGGTCTTATGGAATGGAAGTCGTTATTGACACAATTGCACGGAATAAAGCTCATTTAATTGTACTTCCTGGCGATGACCGGCCCGATCCAGATTTAATCAGTCACTCCACAATTTCTCTTAAGGCGGTTAATCAGTTGTGGCGCTATTTCTGTGAGGGAGGCGTTGATAATTTCGTCAATGCCCTTCAGTTTGTCGCAGATGTTTGTCTGGGAAGCAGTTACAATCCATCGGCACCTGTGGAAGTGCCCCGCGTTGGGCTTTATGCGTGGCAGCAGAGGGAAGGGGCAGAGGTGGGATCGCTGCCCTTATCTTCAGGAATGAAGAAAGTCGGGCTACTTTTTTACCGCGCTCATTATTTGGCGGGAAATACTGCGCCGGTGGATGCGCTTTGTCAAGCTTTAAGTGAGCGAGGATTAGAGCCGGTAGCAGTGTTTGTGTCTTCCCCGCGTGATCCAGATGTGCAAATCGAGGTTTTAGAGTATTTCCAAGCAAAAGACGCTGAGGAAATTCAACTTTTACTCAACACCACAAGTTTTGCAATTAGTCAAATTCCAGACTTTGGTCAATCTGCCGGCACACTTTCCCCTTCTTCCTCTCCCCTCCTCTCCCTAAACGTGCCGGTGTTGCAGGTAATTTTTAGTAGTGGCGGCGTGGAAGCCTGGGAAGCGGGATTTCAAGGACTTTCGCCGCGAGATATGGCGATGAATGTGGCGCTGCCGGAGGTAGATGGAAGAATTATTAGCCGCGTGGTTTCCTTTAAAGCCTTGCAACACCGGCATCCCCAACTAGAAACCGACGTCGTCGTTTATCAGCCGGTGAGAGATCGCATTGAATTTGTTGCAGATTTAGCCGCCGGCTGGGTGCGGTTGCGGCAAACAGTGCCGGCGCAGCGACGCATTGCACTGATTTTGGCAAACTACCCGACGCGAGATGGACGGCTTGCCAATGGCGTTGGGTTGGATACTCCAGCAAGCTGTATAGAAATTCTCAAAGCATTGCAACAAGCTGGGTATCAGGTAGAAAATATACCGGCAACTGGAGATGAGTTAATTCAACGCCTAACTGCTGGGGTCACAAATGACCCGGAAGCGCAAGAATTACGCTCTATAAACCAACAATTAGCGACAGTAGAATATCAAGAATATTTTGCAACTTTACCTGAGCCGGTGCAACAGGAAATTACCGAACGCTGGGGAGAAATTAAAGAAAAAATTACCTCCTCCTTTCCCATTGCCGGCATCCAATTTGGAAATATCTTTGTAGGCATTCAACCGGCACGCGGATATGATCTCGATCCAAGCTTAAATTATCACGCCCCTGATTTAGAGCCACCTCACGATTATTTAGCGTTTTATTATTGGCTGCGGAAATCTTTTAAGACTGATGCAATCGTTCATGTGGGGAAACATGGAAATTTAGAATGGTTGCCGGGGAAAAGTATCGCCCTATCTGAGTGCTGTTACCCAGAAATTGCTCTCGGTGCTATTCCACATTTGTATCCCTTTATTGTCAATGATCCCGGAGAAGGTTCCCAAGCAAAACGACGAGCGCAAGCAGTCATTATCGATCATTTAACCCCACCAATGACGCGAGCGGAGCTTTACGGGCCTTTGCAACAGCTCGAAAATTTAATTGATGAGTATTACGAGGCAGAAAGTTTAGATCCCTCCCGATTGCCAATTCTGCGCGAACGCATTACTCAGCTAATTGTACGAGAAAATCTTCAAGCCGATTTAGGGCTAGAAAAAGATGAGGTTAAAAATTTAAGCACTCACATTCAAACTCGCATAGATGGTTATTTATGCGAACTTAAGGAAGCGCAAATTCGAGATGGATTGCATATTTTTGGGCAGCCTCCACAAGGCCGGCAGTTACGAGATTTAATTGTCGCAATTGCCCGTCATCCGGGTGGCGGTCGCTTGGGATTAACTCGTGCGTTAGCTCAAGATTTAGGCTGGGATTTTGATCCTTTCACCGCAGATCCAACTCAAACGATTGATTCCAACCGACCTTTAAAGGAGAGTCAGCAAGATGCCGGCTACACGAAATTACTCAATGCCGGTGATGTTATAGAAAAACTAGAACATCAAGCAGCGGAATTAGTTGAACAAATTATTAACCAGAAAAGCCCAATAATTTTAGAATTTCCGAACTTTGGCATAAAAGATTTCCAATCCGGCACTCAAAAAGAACTCGATTGGATACGTGATTATTTGCTGCCGGCACTTCAACAAACTACCCAAGAAATCGCCCAATTACTAGCAGGATTAAATGGGCATTATGTTCCTAGTGGTCCATCCGGCGCACCCACACGCGGGCGTCCGGAAGTGTTGCCCACAGGACGCAATTTTTACTCCGTAGATATCCGCGCCATTCCCACAGAAACAGCCTGGGATGTAGGGCGCAAAGCCGCTGAGGCGCTGATTGAACGCTACACTCAAGAAAATGGCGAATATCCCAAAACACTGGGGTTGTCGGTGTGGGGAACGTCTACAATGCGAACCGGCGGTGATGATATTGCAGAGGCGTTGGCTTTGTTGGGCGTGCGTCCGGTTTGGGATGGCCCATCGCGGCGAGTGGTGGATTTTGAAATTCTGCCGGTGTCAATATTAGGCCGGCCTCGTGTGGATGTCACGTTGCGAATTTCTGGTTTTTTCCGTGATGCGTTTCCGAATTTAATTGATTTATTTGATTGTGCAGTCAATGCGGTTGCCGCTTTAAACGAGCCGGCACAGGAAAATCCTTTAGCCGCGCAAGTGAAACAGGAAACTCAATTGTGGGAAAGTGCCGGTTTAACATTACAGCAAGCACAAAGCCGGTCACGCTATCGCATTTTTGGTTCTAAACCAGGTGCCTATGGTGCCGGCTTACAAGGTTTAATTGAGGCACAAAATTGGACGGATGATGCAGATTTAGCCCGCGCTTATATTAACTGGAGTAGTTACGCTTACACCGGCATCTCAGATTTGCCGCAAGGGGAAAATATATCCTCTCTAAAAAAGGGAGGGATCTCTGCACCAGAAGCATTTGAGCAGCGTTTGAAGGGAATGCAAATTGTGCTGCACAATCAAGATAACCGTGAACACGATTTACTAGATTCTGATGATTACTATCAATTTCAAGGCGGTTTAACGGCGGCTGTACGGGCTGCAAGTGGCAAGAATCCTGATACTTATTTTGGGGATAATTCCAGGCCGGAAGCCCCCAAGGTTCGCCGCTTACAGGAGGAAATTTCACGGGTGTATCGTTCGCGAGTTGTGAATCCTAAATGGATTGCCGGTGTGATGCGTCATGGTTATAAAGGGGCGTTTGAAATGGCAGCAACGGTGGATTATTTATTTGCCTATGATGCCACAGCGCGTTGTGTGGAAGATTTTATGTATGAAGGGGTAGCAAAGGCGTATTTGTTGGAGCCGGCAGTGCGACAGTTTATTGAGCAGAAAAATCCTTGGGCATTGCGCGATATGGCAGAACGCTTGCTGGAGGCGAATCAGCGTTCTTTATGGCAATCGGCAAGCCAAGAAATGCTAGAAGATTTGAGGGCGCTGGTTCACGAAGCTGAAGGAGTGATTGAATCGAAAGCCGGCGCTTAGAATAAGAGATAACCACTAAATTTTACCAGGTGAAATTATGCTACGCGATCTGACGATTCAAAACTATCGTTGCTTCAAAGATTTTCACGTTGATGATTTAGCCCGTGTCAATTTGATCGTTGGGCCAAACAATGCCGGTAAAACCAGCTTGCTGGAAGCTGTTTATTTATTAGTGAATCAAAATAATATCCAAAGTTTGTTTGAGATTCTAAGCCATCGTGGGGAGACGACTCTTGAGCGGCATTCACTGTCGTCACAAGAAGGCACTAAACTGCGTCGAACCTATCAAATTTTACACATATTTTACGGGCATAATCTTAAAGAAAAACGAGCCATTAATATAAAATCTGTAAAAGATGCTAAAATTTCATTTAAAATCCAGATAGAGCAGGCAATTGAACAGTTATCTGTGCCAGATTCTGAAGAATTTGAATCAAATTTATTAGCTTTTGAGCTTGTCTTGACATACGGGCATCCTATTAAAATAAAGATTCCTGTCCGCAGTGATGGAACATTTGGACAGCACCCCATCTCTCGCTTGGGTAATCTAACTAAGCTCGATGCCGATATTACAACCAGAAAGCAAAGTTTATTTCTCACAACTAGCAATCTAAGTTTTGTGCAACTAGCTGAACTGTGGGATAAAATTACACTGACTCCAAAAGAAGAAAGTGTGGTAGCAGCGTTGCAAATTCTTGAGCCAGATGTGAAACGCATCAATTTCACTAGCCGGCAGACTTCCAACACCGGCATACTGCTCAAGCTTGGCAGACAAGATCACCCAATTCCTCTTGGCAGCATGGGTGAGGGAATACGTCGAATTCTCAATCTAGCAATGGCATCTGTAACTGTTGAAAATGGTTTTTTACTCGTAGATGAAATAGACACCGGCTTGTACTATGAAACTCAAACCGATATGTGGCGGTTACTTTTTGAAACAGCTAAGCAATTAAATGTTCAAATCTTCGCAACTACTCACAGTTGGGATTGTATCGCGGCTTTTCAAGAGGCATTGGCTGAGTTAGAAGATCCCTTCGTTGGAAAATTATTTCGCTTAAGTCGGCGTGGTGAGGATATTCGCGCTGTTGAATACACTCCTGAGGACTTATCGATTGCTGTGCGTCAAAGTATTGAGGTGCGTTAATGACAAAACCACAAAAATCTCCTCAAGAAAAACCTCCTCAAGCAAAACCTCACCAGTTATTAGTTGAAGGAAAAGATGATCAGCACGTTATTTGGGCTTTGTGCCTTAAACATAAGCTGCCAGAGACTTTTTCTGTGGTAGTGCCCAATAAAGATAGTAAAGAAGATAGTGAAGATGGTACGGACGGAATCGAGGCGCTTTTAAGTAGCTTGCCAGACAGGTTAAAGCAAGAAAAGATTCGAACATTAGGAATTGTCGTTGATGCCGATCAAGATTTAGCGGCGCGATGGCAAGCTGTGGGAGGTCGATTAAAAGCAGCAGGCTATCAAAATATTCCTCAAACTCCCCCAGCAGAAGGTTGGGTTTGCCCATCGCCTGATCGCTTTTTGCCTCGCGTGGGAGTCTGGTTAATGCCTGATAATCAACTCCCCGGAATGTTAGAAGATTTTATCGCTCATCTCATCCCAGCTAATGATGTTTTGCGTCCAAAAGTAGAAGCTATTTTGCAAGAAATTGAACAAGCCAGTATTAATCGCTATACACCTGTTCACCATCCTAAAGCATTCATTCACACTTGGTTAGCTTGGCAGGAAAAACCAGGAATGCCGATGGGGCAAGCAATTACTGCGCGGGTACTGGGTTACGATCAAGAAATTGCACTCACATTTGTTGAATGGTTAAAGTGTCTGTTTGAAATGTCGCCGGCTTAAATGTATTTAAGCAATTGAACAATCAAATACTTGACTTAAACCGGCTCTCATTAGTAGTTGAGTTGCCTCCGCTGCCGGTAAAGGTTGACTGAATAAATCTCCTTGCATTTCTTCACAATCTAGTAAATTTAATAAATCTTTTTGTTCTGAAGCTTCAACGCCTTCTGCAATCACTCGAATATTTAATCCTTTTCCTAACGCAATAATTGCTCTAATAATGGCTGCATCTTTTGATTCTGGAGCCAAATTATCGACAAAAGAGCGATCAATTTTGAGCGTATTAAATGGAAAATTTTTTAGATAACTTAGTGAAGAATATCCCGAACCAAAACTATCTAGAGAAAGGCGAACTCCCATACTGTGAAACTTGCGTAAGATCCCACTGCTTAAGTCAGCGTTTTGCATCACGGTAGTTTCAGTAATTTCCAACTCCAAGTAACTTGCCGGTAACCCAGTTTCGTGCAAGATTTGTGCCACTTTTTCGACTGAATTTGGCTGCTGAAACTGTCGGGCAAACAGATTTACGGCCACGCCTATCCGTGGCAAACCGGCATCTTGCCAAGCTTTATTTTGGGCGCACGCCGTCCGCAATATCCATTCACCAATCGAGACAATCAGCCCATTTTCTTCGGCAAGCGGAATAAATGTTTCAGGTAAAATTAGCCCCGACTGGGGGCGTAGCCAACGCACAAGGGCTTCCATCTGAGTGATTTCCCCAGTGGTTACATTAACTTGAGGTTGGTAGTAAAGCACCAATTCTTCCCGTTCCACAGCATGGTGCAGACTATTTTCTAATGCTAATAATTCGGAACCTTTAGGGTTCATCGTAAGTGTATAAAAATGATAGTTATTACGACCTTTTTCTTTAGCCCGATATAACGCGGCATCTGCATTTTTAATCAGGGCTTCCGCATCTTCGCCCCCAAAGGGATAAAGCGCAATTCCTATACTGCTGCTGATATGAAGGTGATGAGTTTCTAAATCAAACCCAACTTTGAAGGTATCTAAAATTCGTTGAGCAATCTTAGCCGCATCATTTTTACAAGTAATGTGGGACAACAGCAAAGTAAATTCATCCCCTCCCCAGCGGGCAACAATATCGCCCTCTCGCAAACAACTTTTTAGCCGTTTAGCAACACCTTGCAACAACCGATCACCAACAGCATGGCCGAGTGTATCATTAATCGTTTTGAACCGATCTAAATCCAGAAACATGACAGCTAGAGAACTTTGAGTCTCGCCGGCATTAGCGAGTGATTCAGCAAGTCGCTCATTAAATAATGTCCGGTTTGGTAAACCTGTCAAAATGTCGTGTAAAGCCTGATATCGAATGGTTTCTTCTGCTTGTTTTCGCTCAGTAATATCTCGAAAACTGCACACTCTGCCAGTAATTTTTCCACCGATCCACTGAGGCTGAGAATAGCGCTCAAAAACTCTACCGTCTTTTAATTCGTACATCTCGTAGCATTGTGCGTCTGGCTGAGCGAATAAATTCATGGTTTTGCAGAGAAACTCTGCCGGCTCTTTAAGTAAATCTAGTACAAAAGTCACCACTTGATTTTGATCTTTTGACTCGATTACAGACTCAGGAATGCCCCACATATCTACAAATTTTTGATTGAAAACGACGATTTTTCCGCTATCACCGACAAGGATTCCATCAGCAGTCGCTTCTAAGGTTCCGCGTAGGATTGAAAGCGATTGTTCAAGTTGTTCTTCTGTGCGCTTGCGCTCAGTAATATCTCGCTTGAGAATCACATAGTTGGCGATTGTACCGGCTCCATTGTAGACGGGAGAGATCGTTGCCTCTTGAGGGTAAATCGTCCCATCCTTCCGCCTTCCGAGCAAACAACCATTCCAAACTTGCCCGCTAGAAATGGTCTTCCAAATACTTTGATTAAATGCTTTTTTATCCTCAGGAGTGTGCAGCAAGCTATCCGCAGTTTTCCCCAGCACTTCAGCACTGTTATATCCAGTAACTTTCTCAAAGGCTGAATTCACATATTGCAGCCTCGCTTCAGCATCAGTAATTTCAATAATATCAGCCGCGTGCTTGACGGCAGTCGCTAGCAGAGCGTTCGCTTCCTCAGCTTGCTTGCGGTCACTAATATCGCGAATAATAACGATAACTTGCTGTTCCCAAAATGGGAAAAATCTTGCTTCAAAAAACTTTTCTTTGTTTTGAATCGGTAATGAATATTCAATCGTTACTAAAGCGCGTGTCTTAACAACTTGTGTAAGCGCCTCATAACAGAGTTGCGCCACATTTGCTGGTACAACATCTTGCAGTGCTTTGCCAATGAATGCTTCAGGGGGTGCGTACAATTTTGATGTTTTACCGGCATAATATTCTTGAATCGTGCCGTCGGTTCGCAATCGGAAGTATAAATCTGGAGAAGTTTCAAAAATTGCTTTTAATTCCGCTGTGGCTAGTCTTGCTTGCTGCAGTGTCTCATGTAGTTTTACTCGCTGCTCAGTCAGCTCTTGAGTTAAGTTTCCGGACTCTAATAAAGCATTTTTATGCGCTTGCAACAGCAGCAAAAAATCAGCCATAGGCGCGTGAATGGCAAAGTCATTGAAGGTTAATCCCAGCCGATCAAGAGATTCTAGATCAGTGAGCCAAGGAAACCCCAGAAAGTAGATAGCGTCTTGCTGCTCAACATAAATCATCGAGCCTTTAAACTGTATGCCATTTTGCTTGGATTCCAAAACAAATACGCACCCAGATTGCGCCCGGATCACTTCAAATTCTATAGCGATTACAGGAGAATTAATTTTAAAATGCTGTTCAATGGGGCTATCGGCTGCCAAACCGGCATACAGGCGTTGTAGGACTTCACCCACTTGCACAATTGCGCCCTGTCGGTTAAAGACTAAGTGAAATGGAAACAGTTGTACAAATAGCTGCGGCGGGAGTGTCACCCCAGAAAATGCTGCACTTGTCGTTGGCTGAAAAGTTGATAAAAAGCTTGTCACAATCGGCCCCCTCCTCTTACACTTGCTGTGCGTAATCTCAACAGACTTCCGACATCTCCCGCTAAGTTCCCTCGTCAGTTCCTTTTGCCTCGAAGTAAACCTCGCACTGGAAACACGAACGTGCAAGTATGCTTAATTTTCTAGGATATCAGTGCCCACAATCAGAGTCACTAAAAGTGCTAGAAGCTCATACCCAGGTGCTTTGAGATCGTTGGGTTTTGGGGGAAACGCCGACTTGTTGTCTTCTTTATTAAACGCAAAAGACTATAAGCTTTTACTGATATTTAGAACACCCAATATTTCCTGAAGGCTCATATAGTTTTACGGCTGAGCCAGACAACCATCTTTATGAGCGTGGCTATCACATTCCCAGCCGGCCTTTTTTCAAGGGGTTCCACTTGTTTTCATCAAAATGATGCTCTACTCCATCTTCAATTACTTTGTGTCCTAGGCTCGCTCTAAAAGTTGCGAGCCTTTTGATAGCTTGATTAAGTTAAGCTAACCCACACTTGCGCTTATTATATTCTGGATGAGGTTAGCGAATGGCTCATCCGAAAGATATATTTCCCAAGTCGCCCATTTATACATCATACATAACTGCTGACTGTTCGCGCAAATAGTTGGCATATTAATTTTAGTTAAGGTAAAAAATCAATGTGTAAATTAAAGTTTTATCCGGGCACAATGTAAAGTCTTAAAATCTCAAAAAACTGTAAAAATAATTTCAACAACTGGTAGTAAGCATTTTTAACGCCTTGTTAAAGGCAAGAGCCACGTTTCCATCTTATACAATTCACATTTAATGCAAATAAATGTTGAGCAAGATTGCTTTAAGATCGCTCTTTTGCCGCCACCGGCTCTTGATGTGCAACCATTGAATTTAACTCACCTGTCTCCCTTTGCCCCTTTTGGCACATCGGCAGCTCAATGATAAACTCTGCCCCTTCTCCAGGCAAGGAAACGCACTCAAGCCTTCCCCCATGCTTGTCTACCACAATTTGATAGCTGATCGACAAACCCAAACCAGTGCCCTGCCCCACCGGCTTCGTCGTAAAAAACGGCTCAAATAATTGTGCCATTACATCTTTGCTCATTCCAGGGCCATTATCAGCAATCCGCACCCTCACATAATCCGGGTGCGAGACTTCCGTGCGGATCGTAATGCAGCTAGGATTGCCCTGCACATCTAGTTCACAGCGCTGTGCGTTGTAGCTATTGAGCGCATCTAGTGCATTCGCCAAAATATTCATAAATACTTGATTAAGCTGGCTGGCATAGCACTCCACCAGTGGCAAATTCCCAAACTCTTTCACCACTTTAATGCCGGCACAATCAGGCTGGGCTTTCAAGCGATTTTGCAAAATTAATAGTGTATTCTCAATCCCCTCATGAATATCCACAACAGTAATTTCCACTTCATCGAGTCGGGAGAAATTCCGCAGAGATAACACTATTTGACGAATGCGTTCAGCCCCCATTTGCATTGAAGACATAACCTTTGGCAAGTCTTCTAGCAGAAACTCAAGTTCAATCGCATCACTCAAGTTTTCAATTTCAGCAGCCGGCTTGGGGTAACGCTGCCGGTAAAGATTTAGCAACTCAAGCACATCTTGAACGTAGTTATGAGCGTGGCTTAAGTTGCAATAGATAAACGTCACAGGATTATTAATTTCGTGTGCCACACCTGCCAAAAGCTGGCCAAGGCTAGACATTTTTTCACTGTGTACCAGATGGGCTTGAGCTTGTTGCAAATAGTGCAGAGTTTGTTGCAACTGCTGAGCTTGAGCTTGGGCGGCAGCCGTCGCCGTACAACTTTGTTTGTAAAGTTCAACCAGCTTCATGTCAAGTGCTAGCTGTTCAGCCTCACTTTCTTTCTGATACTGACTCACTACTGCATCCAACGCTGTGAGCAATTCCGAGGACGCGGCGCTCATAATATAACTCAGATGAGAATTGTCGGCCCTTAATTCAGCATCAGCAACAGAAATCAGCACCCTCACTTGCTCAATATAGTGACGCACCTGCTTGTCTAAATAGAGCGGTGCCTCAAAATACATCGCTTCGACAGTCTTTGAGGGGTTTGCCGGTAAATTCATGCTTTCATCGCCGCAGATCAGCCCGTTGTGAGACTTTTCCATCAGCTCAATCGCATCCACCAGTGCCCTCCGCAGGTTTTCTCGTTCCAGTGGATTTTCAGTGCAAACAAGTTTTAAGCAGAAGAAGGCGATTCGTTGCGATAGCATTCTCTGTCGCCCGCTAACATTAACGACGGCTGCGTTTATTTCCCTAGCCATACTAATTTCATGATAAAGGCTGTCTACAGCTCGATTCACGGCAAGTCTCTAGTAAATTTTGATTGTGGAAGCATGACAAAGACTCTCATTTGTCCGAGTGGACGTAGAATTCCTTAAGTCTGCCCAGCCTGCTTATAAGAGTTTCTAAAATTTTAAACCTCTTTGAGGACAAATTAGATGATTCAACCTATAATCGCACCGCTTTTTTTCGTATCTTTATAAAAACTATTATCTAGAGGGCTTGAAGGTTTTGTATGCTTTTATACGGAAAGAATTAAATTTTAATAAAATTTTAACACTATAACACTAAGTGTGCTGGACTTTCAGGAGTCGCTAAAAAAACTGAACGGTTGAAAATTTTAAGTATTTTCTCGGAGTCAAAGACGAATAGGAAAAATTCCTTCACTTTTTAGGTGAGAGTGTGCCTTCTTCTCAAGCCAGTTTAGTTGATTACTGAGTTAATAAGCGAAAAGGTTAAAAACGCAACACAAACCGGCAATCGGCACATCTGTACAATTCACGGCATCCAAAATTTAGCGCTTGTTTATCCAGTTGAAGGTGACACCGAAGCATTCTGTCCTACGTCCGCTTGACTTGTTTGCAAACATCGGCATCTGTGAGCGGCGGAAAGTTTCAAAGAATAATCTGATAATTCATCGGAGTCTCTGCCGGCCAGTAAATAAGTCAGCATTTCTCCTTTGCCCTTAATCGGAATATAGCCCCGCCTCTCAAACTGATAAAGATGCTGCAATTGCTCATAAGTCGCCGCACTAACTTGAATGCAACCAGGGATGCCGTGAGATTCCATGCGGTTCGCAATATTAACCGTATCGCCCCACAAATCATAAATAAACTTGTTTGTGCCAATCACACCGGCAACCACTGGCCCGGTGTGAATTCCAATGCGAATCGTGAACGCTTCACCCTGATCGGCATTAAATTGTAGGATGGCTTGCTGCATATCCAGAGCCATTTCAGCAATCGCTTGTGCGTGATCAGGCCGGTGCATCGGGAGACCACCGACAACCATGTAAGCGTCCCCAATCGTCTTTATTTTCTCCAATCCATGCCACACCGCCAGCTTGTCAAAGGCGGAAAATATTTCGTTGAGCAGTTGCACCAGTTCTGTTGCTGAGATTCGCGATGCCAACTGGGTAAAACCAACAATATCGGCAAACAAAACAGTCACTTCCGCAAAGCTATCGGCAATAATTTTTTGCTCTTGTTTCAGGCGCTCTGCGATTGGTTGGGGCAAGATATTGAGCAGCAGACGCTCTGACTTTTCCTGCTCATTTGACAGTTGCTGGAGCGCTTTTTGCAACTGTTCGGCTTGGCGGGTGCGTTCTTGCGCGAGCTGTTCAATTTGTCTCTGCCGGCTCAAAGAAGTGAGCAAATAAGTAACCGGAATATGAGTCCAAAGTAACCCAATAATTAGCGCTGCCCAAGAACGCCAGTGTTTTGTTTGAATTTCTCGATAAGCCGGCGTAGAAAGCAGGTAAAGCGACCATTCGCGGCCACCAACCGTTAAGGTTCGCATTCCCACCGTCCGCTCAGTTTTGCTGATGCCATCGACTTGCAGCAAATTTTGCACAGCCGGAAATTCCACCACTTTTTTCGTGCTGGAGTCGTAAAAGGCAAGGAAGCGATTTTCTTGTCCAGACGCCAAGGGAAAAGCCTCGCTGCTATTGAGCAAACCGCTGGCTGTATCCGTTTTATCGGCAAGATAAAGATCGAGATTGCCCACGCCTCGTCCCTTTAAAGCCGCTTCAAAAATCTCAGCCACTCGAAATACTCCCACCACAAACCCTTGTAAAGAGTCAGGGTGGTTGCCGGCAAGAGCATTTTGATTATCGTAAATCGGTTGAATGACCATGAGGCTGAGTTGAGCGTCTTTTGCCGGCTGTAACTCAACTTTGCCCGTGACGACCATTTTGCCGGTATCCCGCGCCCTTTCTAGTGCTGATCGGTAAGCCGGCTGGCTTGCCAAATCAAACCCCAATGTCTTCTCATTACCTTTGAGCGGTTCCAGATAATATACAGGGTAATATTCTGGGCGTTGCTGAGCTGGGACAATTTCACCGTCGGCGTTTCGTTCGGCCATTTGGAAATTAGGAACTGTGCCGGTTTGATTCGCTGCTTCGTAAGCTTGCCGGTTTGCGTCACTGACTTTTGGCACCCACGCTAAAAATTGAATGCTTGTGTTGCTAGACACAGGGCGCTGAACGAACTGCTTAAAAGCAGACGGTTCAATTTTGCTAGACGCGGCAAAGAAGTCGCTCAGGTTTGGGATAATTTGCAGATCCTCCTTGAAGTGCTGCTGCAGGGCGGCGGCAACTCCATCTGCATAACGGTTAAATTCATATTCCCGACGTTTGTCTTCCCATCTCGCTACGACAACACACGCAAGGATAGACAGTCCCACCCCCACACAAAGCGTCAACCCGGCAGGGATATATCGAGACCAAGGTATAGGTTGTTTTTTAGGCATACTTGCATCTTTCCGACCGAGGTAAAGGAAGGCACCCCACTAAGTTTGAGTGAACGCAACCGTTTAAGTCATGCTTTTTGCGACTTCACAACTCTTTAAAGAAACGAACAAACCTCTAGCACTCGTGATAATACTGATTTACCACATAATAAGAGAGAGCCGAGCTGATTCATCGTAACTTTACATAGAAACGCTTTTTATTGCCTTGCTGATAAAGATTTGCATCTCACCTGCTTTAGATTGCCCCAATTCCCTACTTACCTATCACGGAAGACAGCGGAATCAGAAAATCTTGGAAAATCGGATATTAATCCGGAGATTGCATTACCTCAGCCTCAGGAATCACATTAAGAACTTGTTACTTCTTGAGATATTTGTATTCTTTCGATCTATGATATTAAAAAAATCTTTAGTTTTTGTCTTTAACTAGCAGATTGTGGGTTGATATGAGATAAGCGGCTCTTGTCGAAGTCAAAAATTAAGTTGGTTTAGTATATTTTGGGAAATGGCAGATCAACAGCAGAGTGACGAGAACTTACCTTCTCAGGGCGAACCGAAGAAGCATTCAATATTTAATTCGCTGAGCCGTGCCGAAGCCTTTGCGGCCATTGCATTAGCGGCTATCGCTTCAGATGGTTACTTTACTAATACAGAAACCCGAACAATCTTTCTCGTGCTATCGCGCATGAAACTTTTTGAAGGCTATACAGAAGTACAAATTAAAAGCGTACTTGATAATCTACTCCAATTTCTCAAACAGCACGGAACAGAAGCGTTTGTCAACTCGGCCAAAGAATTTCTTTCCCCTGAACTTCAAGCAACAGCCTTTGCTGTCTCTGTTGATTTAGTTTTGTCAGATGGCGTTTTACATAAAAAAGAGGAAAAGTTTTTAGCTGATCTTCAGCACGTTTTAGGGGTTTCAGATGAAACAGCCGATCAACTGATTCACGCAATGCTAATTAAAAACCGGGGCTAGAAAAACTGCTGTGTTATAAAGTGCCGGCTATTTGTGACTTAAAACAACTAGCAAACCTCATTTCAGTAAACTTACTGATTATGATCGACATCACTAAAAGGAAAAACTTTTATCACATTTGATGTGTGCCGGCATCACTTGATTGGCTGAAAAGTGTCACAGTTTCGCCCGATCATTATCACCCTTCTAATAATTATTTAGTGAGATATTAAAACGATAAGCAATAAGTTAATCGAACTGGGGGGAACAAAGATGGCAGTTAATTCTAGTTTTCTGTACGCCCGCAGTCGCTATTATGGCGAAGTCAAACCTGAAAATTTAGTTTTTAATGCGAACTTGCAAGAATTTTCACAGCGCGTCAGTATCGTCACGTGCTTAGCGACTGGTGGAAAACTCTCTCTAGAAGAAGCTTACACAGATATTGAAAAGCTTTGGCAGCAACTAGAAAGCAGTAAAGAGGAATTGGGAATAGGCGAACATCCTTTTCAAATAGAAGAATAAAAATTCTCTCATTTTGGTTTTTAAATTCTTCTCCAAAAGTCATTGATTGCCGGCATCTATCAAAAAGTCAGAGTAAATAACATCTACATTACCTTCTATTTTCGTATTAACTTTAACGGTTCAGTTGTTTGTGGTAACTGAAGCGTTAAAATCATAATCTTCTAATTGCCGCGCTGCCGGCCTCTTCTAACAACCTTACCCACCCACATCAGAAGTGTTGTAGAGTGCAAACATCTACGAACCGGCAACCGATGCCATGAATCGCGCAAATCTTACAGAAAACCCCTATTCTTCAACCCGACAAGTCATCATGGGACGGCGGGGTGCAGTCGCGACAAGCCAACCCCTTGCCACCCTCGCCGGCATGGAAATGTTGTGGGCGGGGGGAAATGCTGTGGATGCCGCCATTGCAATGGCAGTCGCCCTAACCGTTGTTGAACCCACCTCAAACGGCATCGGTTCTGATGCTTTCGCCCTCGTTTGGGATGGCAAGTTGCATGGTTTAAATGGTTCTGGCAAAAGTTGCCAGAACTTGACAACGGAATACTTTTCTGAAGTCGATAAAATTCCAACTTATGGCTGGCTGCCGGTGACGGTTCCAGGTGCGGTGTCTGCGTGGCGTGGGGTGTGGGAACGTTGGGGCCGGCTGCCATTTGAACAATTGTTCGCGCCGGCAATTCGCTATGCCGAGGAAGGCTTTCCCGTTTCGCCGGTGACATCCCTGGCTTGGAAACGTGCAGAGGCAGCTTATTTATCTCAAACCGGCCCAGAATTTCAGGCATTTAAAGCAGTCTTTTTTAACAATAACCGCGCACCGGCTGCCGGGGAAATTTGGGCCAGTCCTGCCCATGCTGAAACTTTGCGGGAGATTGCAACCACCGGTGGTGAAAGTTTTTATAGGGGCCGGCTGGCTGAGAAAATGGCTAATTTTGCCACTGAAACCGGCGGTTTTTTAACCTTAGCTGACCTTGCCGCGCACCAAGCGGACTGGGTAACACCCATTTCTACAGACTATCGCGGTTTTAGTGTTTGGGAAATGCCACCCAACACGCAAGGGTTAGCCACATTAATTGCACTGAATATTCTAGAAGGCTTTGATTTAGGAAAATATCCCCGCGAGTCAGTTGAAAGCTACCACCGGCAGATTGAGGCAATGAAACTTGCCTTTGCCGATGTTCACCGCTACACCGCTGATCCCAGATTTATGGAGATGCCGGTGGAACGACTTTTAGATAAAACTTATGCCACACAACGCCGGCAACTGATTGGAGAAACCGCCATTCCCTTAGCTGAACCGGGTTTACCCAAAGGGGGAACTGTCTATCTCGCCGCTGCCGATGGAGAATTGATGGTTTCGTTTATTCAATCTAATTTTACGGGTTTTGGCAGTGGTGTCCTAATTCCCGGCACCGGCATTGCCTTGCATAACCGGGGAATTGGGTTTACTTTAGCAGCCGGTCATCCCAATCAGTTTGCGCCGGCAAAGCGTCCTTTTCATACCATTATTCCCGGTTTTCTCTCGCAAGATGGCGTGCCGGTAGGCCCATTTGGCGTGATGGGAGGGGCAATGCAACCCCAAGGACATTTGCAAGTTGTGGTGAATTTGGTTGATTACGGCATGAATCCCCAAGCCGCCCTCGATGCTCCCCGGTGGCATTTTGTCAAGGACAATCACGTATTTTTAGAACCGGCTGCCGGTGTTCAATTACCGCAGGAACTAAACGAACGCGGTCACAATATTCAAGTGAATCCAGACGCGGGTTTATTTGGTCGCGGCCAAATCATTTTACGACAAAATAATGTGTTAATCGCCGCATCCGAACCCCGCGCCGATGGATTAGCACTTGCCTGGTAATAAACATCAAGCAAGGTGCGTGGCTTTCGCACGCTACTGAGTTAACTCAACCTAATATTAGG
Organism: Microcoleus vaginatus WJT46-NPBG5; assembly: GCA_019359355.1. GTDB lineage: Bacteria > Cyanobacteriota > Cyanobacteriia > Cyanobacteriales > Oscillatoriaceae > FACHB-68. Next base: position 152,838 of record JAHHHM010000009.1, read on the forward strand.
TGATAGAAACTGAGTTCAGCTAATAACCTAAGAAAAATGAATTCTCATCAATTTTTAGCGCCCTAACTCTTGTAAAATAGTTTTTCGTAATTCCTGGCCGTATTTTACGTTTGGATTAATTTTCAGCCCCTTCTCCACAGACTCAAGCGCTTCTTGATTTCGTCCCTGTAAAACTAGCACTATGCCGCGTCCAAACCAAGTATCAGCATTCTTAGGCTTAATTTGAATGGCCTTGTCATAAGAAGCAACCGCATCTTCGTAGCGTTTCAACTCAGATAGCGCCATGCCTCGGAGAAGCCAAGCATCAGCATCGTTAGGCTTAAATTGAATGGCCTTGTCATAAGAAGCAACCGCATCTTTGTAACGTTTCAAGTCAGATAGCGCATTGCCTCGAAAATACCAAGCATTAGCAAAGTCAGACTTAATTTGAATCGCTTTGTCATAAGAAGCAACCGCATCCTTGTAGCGTTTCAAATCATCTAGCGCCAAGCCTCGGTTATACCAAGCATTAGCAAGGTCAGAATTAATTTGAACTGTCTTGGCAGAATGCATTTGAATGGCCTTGTCGTAAGAAGCAACCGCCTCTTCGTAGCGTTTCAAGTGATTTAGCGCATTGCCTCGATTAAACCACCAAGCTGTTGCAGGAATGTCTGACTTAATTTGAATGGCCTTGTCATAGGAAGCAATCGCCTCTTCATAGCGTTTCAAGTCATATAGCGCATTGCCTCGCTTGAACCAAGCATCAACAAAGCGAGAACTAATTTGAACTGCCTTGTCGTAAGAAGCAAGCGCATCTTTATAGCGTTTCAAGTCATATAGTGCATTGGCTCGAAAATACCAAGCTATAGCTTTGTCAGGCTTAATTTTAACTGCCTTGTCATAAGAAGTAACCGCATCGTTGTAGCGTTTCAAGTGATTTAGCGCAAAGCCTCGGCCAAACCAAGCGTCAGCAAAGTCAGACTTAATTTGAATCGCCTTGTCATAAGAAGCAACCGCATCTTCGTAGCGTTGCGAGTTAAATAGCGCCTGGCCTCGCTCATACCAAGCCTCAGCAAAGCGAGAATTAATTTGAATGGCCTTGTCATAAGCAGCAACCGCATCTTCATTCAATTGAAGCCAATGCAAATTCCGGCCAATATTGAACCAGTCCTTAGCACTTTGTACACTAGCAATATCACCGACAGAAACCTTATTAACATTTGCTAGAAATGTTTTCATAGGAATTGCCCACTCAATATCGGGAGTTTCTACCACTCCTCCCTCATTGTTCCTATTGACTGCCGAATGTGGTTTTTGCAAAAATTTATTATTAAATAACATCATATAAAAAGCTTTTCCCCTGGGAAGTGCGTGAACTGCCACTACATTTCCGATTTTATCAAACACCGGACTTCCACTCATTTCATTGGCAGTAGTAGCATTATAAGAAATAGCATAACCTTCAGTTATGTCTTGGTTTGTTAATATACGACTGGAAACGAAGTGGTTATTTATTTTGCCACCCTCAGTCTCTTTTGTAAATCCAGCAATGTAAACATTATCGCCAATTTTAAGATTCTCAGAATTACCAAGCTTGAGAGCTTTATAGGGGCAATCTTCACTGCCGGCATCAAATGTCACTACTGCTAAATCATGATTGGGAAAAAGTCGAATTTTGTTAGTTATCCAAATTTTTAAATCAGAGGTTTGCAGCCGCACTGGACTACTCATCCCAATGACATGACGTGTAGTTAAAACTGTGCAGACATTCTTTTCCCCATCCACAAAAAATCCTGTGCCATTCTCCCCCCGTTTCTCATTGGTAATTAACACAACGCTAGGAGTTAATTTGGTAATATGAGCGGGAGCGAGTAACTTGGAAACACCGGCAGATAATTTTCCTCCAACAGAACAGCCGATAAGAGATAAGCTAACAAAGCTGGAAAAAAGGAATCCGTAACGAAATTTCATAGTGCACCTCAAGAATTTCAGGGTTAAGGCAGAGATGAACCTTTGAGATATTTTTCTCTGTTAATCTATACACCAATGATAATTTTTGAGAAATTACAACTCAAAAATTTACAGGTTTTAGCTTCGCCAATTGGCATCCGCCGGCAAATTGTTTAAACCTATTTAAATCGGCTACCAAATTCATTGATAACTCATCTTGAGACAACTGTCCCTAAAATGCCGATGTTTCAACATCAGTATGCACAGATCACAACCCAGTGCGGCCACAATCGCGGCCAGATGGCTGCCGGCGTTACGGCTGCCGGCCTCACAATTAACGATTTGGCAAGAATAGGTGCAAAAACAAGCAAGCGTTTTATGGTAAAACAACCAAACTTAGCAGCGAAGTAAACTTTGCGTGTACAGCGCAATCATCGGGGTTATTAACTGGCTGGATTGTTTGGTCTGTACTCCGTAGAATCATGTTGCCCTTGATTGCGGCAAACCTGAAGAACTTCACACCACAACCGCCCACGCGGCTTCACAATGTTTAAAAAATCACGCCATGAAACGAACCTGGCTTTTATTTTTACTGATTCTGGCCTTACCTAGCGCCGCTCTCGCTGCGGAAACAGCAGCCCCAGGCGGCTTTTTAGATGCCATTGATGCTGTCTTCGCCCAGATGGTTGAGGCAATGTCTGGGCTGCTGTTCTTGAGCATCGGCGGTATGCCCTTTATTGTGCTGTGGCTGATTGGCGGTGCCATCTTCTTTACCATCCGGATGGGTTTTGTTAACATTCGGGCTTTCAAACACGCTATCTACGTGGTTCGGGGACATTATGACGACCCGGCGGAAGAGGGCGAAGTCACACACTTTCAAGCTTTATCAGCTGCATTGTCGGCAACAGTAGGACTGGGGAATATTGCCGGCGTGGCCATTGCCATCAAGCTGGGTGGCCCTGGTGCGATGTTTTGGATGACACTTGCCGGCCTATTGGGTATGAGCAGCAAGTTTGTTGAGTGTACCCTTGGCCTCAAATACCGGCTGATCAGCCCAGATGGCCGTGTTTCTGGTGGCCCGATGTACTTTTTATCTCGCGGACTCGCTGAGGTTGGCTTGCGCCCACTGGGTAAGGTTCTAGCAATTTTCTTTGCGATCTTCTGCATTGGCGGGTCTTTCGGCGGGGGCAATATGTTCCAAGCCAACCAATCCTTTGCCGCCGTCGCCCAAGTTTTGCCGGTTTTCGCTGGCCGCAGTTGGCTCTACGGCTTAGTGATAGCCTTTTTAGTGGCCCTAGTCATTATCGGCGGAATTCGTCGCATTGGGGCAGTCGCAGAACTACTCGTGCCGGCTATGTGCCTCCTCTATGTCTTAGCTTCCCTGTGGATTCTGCTATTGAACATCCCAGAAATCCCTGGTGCTCTTGCCACGGTTGTCAGGGAAGCGTTTTCTCCGACAGCCGTTCAGGGAGGCTTTATCGGGGTACTTGTGCAGGGGGTGAGACGCGCATCTTTCTCCAACGAGGCGGGGATTGGATCGGCATCCATTGCCCACTCAGCCGCCCGGACTCATGAGCCGGTTCGTGAAGGAATTGTCGCCCTATTAGAACCGTTTATCGACACGGTGGTGATCTGCAATATGACGGCAATTGTTGTCATTCTCACCGGCGTCTACAGCGATCCCGCAACTGCTAACTTAGATGGCATTTACATGACCTCAGCGGCCTTTTCAACGGTCATTAGTTGGTTTCCCGCAATCTTAGCGATTTCTGTTTTCCTGTTTGCTTTCTCAACAATGATTTCTTGGAGTTACTACGGGGAAAGAGCTTGGGCGTATCTATTTGGGGAAAATACAACAATTTTTTACAAGGCACTGTTCGTCATCTGCGTCTTCATCGGCTCAGTGGTGAACCTGCGCTCAGTGCTTGACTTCAGCGACATGATGATCCTAACGATGGCGTTCCCCAATATGTTGGGCGGCTTCCTCTTATCTAACAAAGTGGCAGCGGATCTCAAAAATTATATGGATCGTCTCAATAGTGGGGAGATGCCGGTTTATAAGTAGGGGAATGGGCATGGGGCTAGGCTGCGCCAACCTTTAGGTACGGGCATGAACTCAGGAATGAGGAATCAGCAACATTTTTCCCCTCAGCACTCAGCACTAAAAACTCCCCCAATCCCCCATGCCCCATGCCCAATTCCCCATGCCCCATGCCCCATGCCCCATGCCCCATGCCCTATTCCCTCTCCCCGGCATGATAAGAACTGCGAACCAAGGGGCCAGATCGCACGTGGGAAAAGCCCATTTCTGTGGCTATTTCGCCCAGGCGGCTAAATTCTTCGGGTGTCCAGTATTTTTGCACCGGCAGGTGTTCTAAGGAAGGACGCATATACTGTCCCAAGGTGATGCGATCACAGCCGGCTTCTCGCAAATCTGCCATTGCTTCGATAATTTCAGTTTCTGTTTCCCCATGTCCCAGCATTAACCCTGATTTTGTGGGAATGCTGGGATTAATTTCTTTGACGATTCGCAACACATCCAGCGACCGCTCATACTTGGCACCCCGGCGCACCGGCCCTTGCAAGCGTTTGACGGTTTCAATATTGTGGTTATAACAGGCGGGATTTGCCTGAACGACAGTGTTGATGCGCTGGCGCTGCTGCTGTGCCGGCGAAACTTCCTCAGAATGACCGCCCCAAAAATCGGCGGTGAGGACTTCAATCTCAGTTTGAGGGTTAAGCCGGCGCACTGCTTCCATTGTCGCTACAAACCAGCCGGCACCACTATCGGGCAAGTCATCTCTAGCAACCGATGTCAGGACAACATAACGTAAGCCCAACTGCTGCACAGCGTCGGCGACCTTCTGGGGTTCTTCAGGATCTAAAGGCATCGGCGCATGACCTTTATCCACTTGACAAAAGGCGCAGGAGCGCGTACAAACAGGACCCATCAGCAGAAATGTTGCGGTTTTCTGGGAATAGCACTCCCCTCGGTTGGGACACCGGCCTTCTTCACAAATCGTGTGTATCTGGCGCTGCTTAATAATTCTTTGAACAGCCGAAAGTTCGCTGGCTTTGCCGATAGGGCGTCGTAGCCACTCTGGCATTGCTTCGATTTCTGCCCTCAGTTGTTTGTTTGATGATGAGGTTACGGAAGGTTGCTTATTTTGCTTAGGCATAAACGTGAGATTATAATCCTTCAGGCAGGTTACTAACATCAATAACTGTGATATATCTTGCCTTTCTCAAGAGAGACCTGTGGGGGGTCTCTCAAAAAGTGAGGTTGCTTTTTTGCTGTTGGCTCCAATAGGGCATTAAGCTAGGGGATGAAGAACTCAGCTCGTTTTTAGCGAGACTTCAGAATACAGAAAAATGGAAATAGCCGGCTCAAAAATTGTATCGCTGCTATTACTGTTGTATAAAACTCTAATCAGAGTGATTTTGTTGGGCAGCGAGAACGCTACTTCATTTAGTTGTAGTGTGACTCACCGGGTCTGGGCTGGATACACCGCAGCTAGACATTGCTGATTCTTCTTCCCTCCTTGGCCTGAGCTAGTTTGTCTAATCGGGGTTGCATCCTCAACTAGGATTCAACTGCTTCAAGGTCACAAAACTGTCACCATTAAATTTAATCCTTCACTCAACCACTAGAGGAGTCAGTCGTGGCAAGTCACAAAATCCTGGTTATCGATGACAGTAAGGTCATTCGGGTGCGAGTTCGAGAAATGTTACCGCCTGGTAACTTTGAAGTCCTAGAAGCGAAAGATGGCGAAGAAGGACTCAAGCTAATCCGTCAGGCACGCCCCAATTTGATTATGTTAGATTTCCTGCTGCCTAAAGTGAGCGGTTGGGAAGTGTTTCAGCAGATCCAATCGAATGCTGAACTACGAAGCATTCCTCTGGTGTTAATGTCGGGGCGTAAAGAGGAAGTTACGGAGAAAATTCAGGAACCATTTAAGCATTTTGCCTTTATCGAAAAGCCTTTTGAAAAGAAAACGCTGATTGAGGCGATCAAATTGGCTATGAAGATTGCGCCGAAAGCACCGGCACCGGCAGCCGCAGCCGCACCGACAGCCGCAGCCGGTGACGCAGCTTCAGGTGATTCTTCCGCAGATGTTCAGGCACTGAAGCAACAAATGGTCAAAATGCAGGCTGAAATTGATGGCTTGAAGAAACAAATTACTCAGATTATGACGTTCATTAAACAAAAAATGAAGTAGCCGGCACGGTTAAGCGATGGGCTGTGGGGGAGTGCCGGCAGGTATGGAAGTCAACCAATTTACCCCCACCATTGGCTAGCCGGCAGCTTGAAAATGTGATTCACTGACCAATTGCAGGGGCACGGCATTACCGTGTCCTTCTCGGTTTAATGGGCCATTTCGGGAATGCTGAGTGCTCAGGGAGGTGGCTGAATTCCCAACTTAAGATTTGTCCCAATCGCGTTTGAGAATGGAAAAGATGATAGATATCACATCTACAGTTAACCGAGCAAATACTGCCGGCATTAATGCTACAGACATTCAACTTTTAGTGCTCGATATTGATGGCACCATTGCCGGGGTGTCGAATGAAATAAACGAGCCGGTGAAGCAAGCAATTAAAGCAGCTCAAAGGAAAGGTGTCCAAGTGGCGGTGGCAACCGGGCGGATGTACTGCTCTGCTTTGCGCTTCTATGAGGAAATTGGCTCGACTCTACCCCTCATAAGCTACCAGGGAGCGCTGATTAAAGATCCCACCAATCAACACCTTCACCGGCACTTGCGACTTTCTCAACCACTTGCGTTACAACTGCTGGATCATTTTGAGTTGCCGGAATTGCGATCCCTGCTTTCTGTCCACTGTTACGTTGATGACCGGCTTTATGTGCGTGAACTCACCCCAGCCAGTATCGCTTATGGCGAACGTACCGGCGTAGAGCCAATTCCAGTTGGTGACTTGCGTCAATTTCTGACAATTGAACCAACCAAAATCTTAGCGCTGTGTGATGATCCCGCCGTCATTGACCAGTTATTAGGGACTTTGCGTGGACGCTACACGCCGGCTGAGCTTTACTTAACCAAATCCGTCGCCACTTTTTTTGAAGCCACTCACCCAGCCGTGAACAAAGGTGAAGCGGTTCGTTATCTGGCTGAGGAGATACTGGGCTTACCGGCCTCTAGCGTGATGACGATTGGCGATAACTTTAATGATGTCGAAATGCTTGCTTATGCCGGCCTTGGTGTAGCGATGGGCAATGCGCCGGCAGAAGTAAAGGCTGTGGCTAAATGGGTTGCTCCAAGCGTCGAGCAAGACGGTGCTGCGGCAGCGATTGAGGCGTTTTTGCTATAAGCGCTCAGCAGAAAGGGCACCGACGACTGGCCGTGTTTCGTCTCGGTGCCCTCGCTGGTTCGCTCCTCACACAAGAGAAACTCTAGCCTATGGATGTTTGGTTTGTCAATCCCTCTTCTTATATTTTTATTGCAAGTTTTATTGATGTTTTAACCCTTAACCATAGATTTTAGATTATGGATTGAAATTTTTGGATGATATAGGGTTGGTATACGGAGCTGACTCTGATCCTAAAACCCTTTCCTACTATCCTTTTAAGGATTTTAAAATGAAGGTTTAAGAAAGTAGTATTCAAACAGCTTTCATTTCATTATCAAAATCTTAAAGTTCCATCGGCGCACAAACACCGAACAAGTCTTGCAGCAGCAACCGCAGCACCGATTGGGTCGCCAGAATCAAGCCCAATCTTGCTTGGGCAAGTTGGGGCGTTTCAGTTTTGACCTCCCCCCATAGCCGGCAAGCACTGTAGAAGCTCTCAAACGCCGCGCTCAAAGCAGTCGCCAGTTTCAGCCACTCAGTCAGCCGCTGATCTGCCGGTGGCAAGGATAAAGCATCTAGGGTGTCAACTAACTGGGAAATTAAACCCCATTCTGCTGGATGCACCAACCGTACAGCGGGAGAGGGGAAGGCTTCAGCGTTGAGCCAGGGGATAGGGCTGGGGGCGAGTAGATGCCAAAATGGGGAACAGAGTTCAGGATGGGGATCGCTGAGGGTGATCATGCCTTCCCGATGTGCCAAGCGCAGAAGTGAGCAGCAGCGAGCGTGAGCATACTGAATGAGAAACAGGCTTTTAAAATTATCTGGGGACATATTTGCTTCCTGTTCCCTTTTTTCGCCGGCTATCCCTATCCCTGGCTTGGATAAGATTACCGATGCCGGTTGTTGCACCGGCCCTTCTCCCCCTCGTTCCAACAGATATTCTTTAAGCGGGAAAGAACCTATCCCCTGAGTAAGGCATTGCAACCAGTTCGCCAAGCCAGCGTTTGTTAGCTGCAAATGAATCCAACCGGGAGGGACAGCTTGAGCTGTAAAATCCAGTCTGCCGGCATTGACTGGGGCGATCTGTAATAAATGAGCTGTAATTTTAGTTGCAATATCCATTGCAGACATCTGCCAGATTTTAGCTAGTTTTAACCCCATCGGACAAAGGTACAGAATTCGATTTGTATCATTTGCCCGGAGTAAGGTTATAGACTCTGGAAAAACTTCTAAGGCAGCAGAGGCTAATGTTTGGGAGGTTGGGCCGTGCAGCCGAATGGCAGCTTGTAGCCGGCCCTCCAACGACCGCTTAAGAGCCGGCAATTTAGTAGCAGATAAATCAAAATTCACACTCACTCACCTGCATCCTTAACTAATGGCTGACTCAATACCAGCTTGTCATTGGAACTTTCAGCACAAATAACCAATCAAACAAAAACATCCTGAAACATTTATGGAGGTTAGAAGTATTTTTTGCTACTTTCAATTTTTCCTTAAGACCTATAAATAAAACAGAGATAACGTAGCTAAAACCAAAGGAGTTTGATTCTTTACTCAATTTTGTGAAATTTATGAGTGAAGTGTAACTTCCTCACACGGGTTCAACAAATGCGCTGTCTTTGAAGTCTTCACCGCTCTGTAAAAGCCTTTTTTATGCATTCATTCTTACAGTCACAAGTCTCTCGACCATTTTTAACTTGGCAACTGATTCTCGACTGGGCTGAGGAACACTATCGCTATCGTACATTTAGTAAAGATGAGCGAATTCCAGCTCGATCTGAGCTGCTGTATTTGGTGCAACGGGGTGCTGTGCGACTGGTGGGGACTGCCCAAGTGAGTGCCGCTGCCGGCAAGTCAAAGTCTCACTCAACTTCCATAGATTCATCAGAAGAAGCATTTTTAGGATTTGTGGGTGCCGGCCAACCGTTTGAAATTGTAGCCCAATCCCCGTTTAAGCTCCAAGCCTATGCCCATATCGATCAAACTTCTGTGGTGTGGATGTACTGGCAAGATTTAGACAACTGGCCTCATTTCCGCCGAGAAGTCATGGATGCGTTTCGCTATCAGCACCAGCGGAAATTGCTGTGGCTGGCAACCTTAGGACAGCGGCGCACCATCGACCGGCTTTTAGGGTTTCTCACGCTGTTGGTGGAAGAATATGGGGAACCTTGCGAGTTAGTTCGCAAAACCGGCAACGAACCCGGTTACTGCCTACCTTGGGCATTAACGCACGCCCAAATTGGTAGCGCCATCGGTTCTACCCGCGTTACCGTTACCCGCTTGATGGGTAAATTGCGAACCACAGGATTCATTCACACCCACGGCGATCATATTATCTGTTTGCCGTCAGCGATTCGAGGCCGGCGCTTAGGTGCTTAGCCGGTGGGAAAAAAGAAAAGTAAGCAGTTTAGGGGAATTTTTCCCCGTGTCTTCTCACTGATCCTTTTTCCCCACTCAACCTTCTTCGGACGGGGAAGCATCGGGCAAATGTTGAACGAGGTGCATAACTGTATCAAAACTTGCCTGGTCGATATTGCCAAGCATATTTGCTAATGTCTCAGGAGATTGGTAGAGCGGCAGCGAAACTGTGAAACTCGAACCCTGGCCGCTGTTAGATTTTAAGGTAATAGAACCGCCGTGGAGTTCCGCTAATTTACGAGTAATCACCAAACCGAGTCCCGTTCCGTGATACTTGCGAGACAAAGAAGAATCGATTTGTGAAAAGGGAGAAAAAAGCCGAAGTTGGTCAACTTCATCAATACCAATGCCGGTGTCCCAAACTTGAAAGTGAATGGTTTCAGGTGTAGAAACGTTACATTCATCCTCTTCTTTTGTCTCGTTTCGGGTGCGATAAATTTTTAGACCCACGGTGCCTTGCGGGGTAAACTTGATGGCATTGGTTAGCAAATTCAACAGCATTTGTTTCAGCCGGCGGGGATCTGTAACCATGTATTCCAAGTCAGGTTCTACATCTACATCCAAGTTTAAACCGTGGTTCATGATTCGCTCTTGAACTAAGCTAATCACACTTTCACAAATATCTTGGATAAACACAATTTGCGGCTCTAATTCCAGACGATCCGCCTCAATGCGTGACAAGTCTAGAATGTCATTAATCAGTTCTAATAAGTGTTCGCCACTGCTGTGAATGCGGTCAACATACAGCATTTGTTTGGGATTGAGTTTGCCGAAAGATTCCTCTAGCAGCACGCTGGAGAAGCCAAGAATCGCAGTCAGGGGCGTGCGAAGTTCGTGGCTAGTCGTGGCAATGAATTCTTCTTTGAGACGGTTAACTTCTGCAAGCTGATAATTTTGTTCTTGCAGCAACCGCCACTGCTGCCTGATTTCCGTGACATCTTGACCAAAGCCAATGACGCGATGAATGGTGCCGGTGGCGTCTGTAATCGGTGAGTAAACCGTTTCAAATGTGCGAGTGCCGGTGGGGAGGGAAATTTCGTGATTGAAAACAACTTTTTGGCCGGTGCTAAACACATGATGAATTAATGGTTCAATCGTACCGGCGTCAGCTCCTAATAGCTGCCGATTGGTTTGGCCAATAATTTCACTCTGTGGTTTGCCGATTAAAGATGCTCCCGCTGGGTTGATGGAAAGGTAGCACAACTGCCGGTCGTATTCGACAAACACATCCGTTGATTGTTCTAAGAATAAGCGGAAGTATTCTGCACTGAGGCGCTGTTCGTGTTCTTGCCGGTATAGACGCGCTTGACGGATAGCGATCGCACACTGAGAAGCCACCTGCTCTACTAAGTTAATTTCCTTGGCTTGAAACCGGCGGTGACTGGTATGAAACACGCACACCACCCCAATTAACCCTTGGTTATCCAAAATCGGACTAATTAGCAAAGATACTACCGTCGCAGCCTCCAAGAATTGTGCGCCCGGTGTATCCTCAACCTTAGAACTTTCGGTTAGCGGCATCGGAACTTCGTGAATGCACGGTTGGCCGGCAAAGAGCCTGGTTTGGAACTGTTCAGGCCAATCTTGCAGAGACGAACGCGATCCAATCAGCGGCGCGGCTAGTTGAAGTGAGCCGATCAAGTATTGAGAACGCACCTCAAAGACTTGCTGCCCCTCATCAAACAAACTGGCGTAACAACCATCAACACCCAAGGTATTCGCCAAACCTTCCACCGCAATTTTTAGCATTTGGTCTTCACCCAGCGATTGCAGCAGTGCTTCAGTCAGCTGGCGGATCAGCTGCTCAAATTTCAGCGATTGTTCTAAAGAGCGTGTTCGCTGGTTAACCCGGTTTTCCAATTCATGGGCGTAGGCTTGTAGCTGGTGCACCAGATTGGCTTGCTCAATGGCAATGGCCAACTGATTGGCAACTGCTTGCAAAAGCTGCTGTTCGTCAGCCGTCCACTGTCGGGGGGCGTGACATTGATGAACCACCAATAAACCCCACAAAGGAGGAATGGAGGGCCGGCGGAGCGCATTGCCGGCATCGTGCCCGGAGCCATTTTCCTGAAAGTTTCCGCTGCTACGATGCCCCGCGCCTTCGGTACGTTGAATGGCCACTGCCATCATGCTACGAACTTGCATTTGCCGTAGCATTTTCTGGTGACATTCGGCAAGTTCTTCTGTCCAAACATCGGTTACACTCCACAGACGCCCGTTGCGATAGGCTTCCAAATAAGGCGGGGGAATACACTCTGCGGAGAACGACATCCCCTTAAGGGTCGGATAAATGGCATGAACGTCTTCCGCAACACAGATTCCGCTGCTTGACAAATTTGGGTTAACCTGGGCAAGCCCTGGCACGCTAAGCTCAACTAACGAATCGTCAACTAGCTGATAAGCTAAAACTCGGTCTGCACCCAGTGCCTGTCTAAGACGCTGGACTGCTGTTTGCAAAATCGCATCGAGATCAAATGTCGCACGGATTTTAGCGGAAATTTCACTTAAGAGGGCTTCACGCTCCCGCCGCTGCTGGATCTCGTGTTCAGCTCGTTGGTGTTCGCTCAAGTCTGTGACAAAACTCAGCAAGTAGCTTTCTTCTACCTCTTCGCCGATCAGCGACATTGCCACTTCTGCTGTAATAAAGGAACCGTCCCGCCGCAGATATCGTTTGCGAAGAGTTTGACGTTTGCTGCCGCCGTTCAGCATTTGTTGAATGACTCTCACCTCAACCGCAAAATCTTCTGGATGAGAAATTGACCGGCGATCTAAATGCCGCAACTGGGTTTGGCTGTAACCTGTGAGGCGACAAAATGCTGGATTGGCGCTCAGGATACCGCCATCCATGCTTTCGTAGAGAATGCCGATCGGGGCTTCCCAGAATAAGTTGTTAATGCTCTCATCCGGGCTGAATTTGGCCTGAGGTGTGCCGGCTGCTAAGGGATGAGGATTGCCTGGAATTCTAGTTTGTGAAACAGGTGGCGAATTAGGCAAGGATGAAGCTTGTTGTTCTAAGTTGTTAACGTTTGACTTTTCAGCTTCTTGATTGCTCTTAATCGGTTCTTCTTGCGGGTGTTCGGTAACATCAGCGCTATTTTCTCCGACGACTCCTAACAGTTGTAACCAAACCCGGCGGAGCACGTTGCTGTGATTGTTAAGGTCTGTTGCGTTTAATTCTGAGCAATGAGGTGCCGCTGCTGCTACTGCTGGGGTGCCCAGCAACTTGACGATAACTTGTGGGTCGAAGTTTAAAGAAACTTGCCAAATCGGGCTTGTTACGGATGCAGATAGAAACTCTGTTTCTGAAGATTGCGCTGGGGAAAATGAAGGATGAATTTGCTGAGGATGTTGTGAGTTGAGGCTTGTTGGAGCCGGCTCTAGGTGAATCCAAATATTGAGGCAAGAACTTAAGATAATTAAACTTGCCTCTACTTCAGCCAAATCAATTAACTGGAAGGTTGTCAACTGAGGCGTCCCGGTCGATTCTGGGTTGCCGGCTGAGCCTTTTGAGGGTTCGTTGTTGGCTGTTTTAGTAGATACCGGCTGATCGGGATTTTTGCTGCCGGCAAGCCGCATCAGCAGTTTTGGGTCAAGGCTTTCTTGGGCTTTTTGGGCGGCTTCCCACCAGGTTTGCGCTAAACTCTGACAGAGTTCTCTATTTTTGCCGGCAGCCAATAACGTCCGCAGCCGACCACTGGATGCGACGGCTGTTTGTAACATTTCTACTAAAGAACACACTCTGGGCCAAGTCAAATGCAGGATAATTTGACTTGGTAAAGTTAAATAGCTCATTCGGTTACCGCGCTAATTCAGCCGTTGTTCACTTAGTTTGATCATGGTCAGATCGCCTCTTAAGAAAAGACTCAACAACAAAATTTTTTGGAAGTTTACGTCTAGCTCTAGCTATTCAATAACAATTCAGAGTTCTAAAGACTTCATCCGAGGTAGTTGTCCTTTCACAAAGCTAGATAGAATGTGATCTTATGTACCCACAAATCAAGTGCAGCGCTCAAAGTCTGAGGTCATGCGTTATCCCTATTCAACTTCTCTAATCCTATTGTGCCTTGTGGATCGAGTGAGGAGAGCAAATGTAACAATACCTTGTAGCTATTAACACATTTTAAAGGTCTGCGGGAAAGCTGGCTCAGCAACCGACTCGATTGAACTCTAGAGTTTGAAGGCGGTGAAAGATGAGTTTGGCTGGCTGCCAATAAGTCGGCTTTCACCGCATACAGGCTGATAAGTAGAGCCAACATTCCCTGTAAGCTGAATCTTTGGGAAAGTTTTACGAATCGTTAAATTGACTAATTTTCCCCCGCCAGCTGGGGATCGCTCTCGCCGGCGCAGGCGATTGGTACTCAGGCAATGCTATATGTGAGACTCAGGGGCCGTCACCACCCTGTGAATAACGCACAATTCCATCAGCAGACTCTGCATAATAGCTGCCGTCCGCGTCTTGATAATAGAGATTGCCCTTGGCGTCTATCGCTGCGATGTTCCCCTGAGAGTCTTCAGTATAAAGGGTTCCGTCTGCATCGACTGCTGTATAATTTCCTTCAACATCCACTACTTCGGCATTCCCCCCAGCATCCTCTATATACACATTCCCCTCGGCATCCTCTCCATAAGAATTGCCTTCCGAGTCGTATTGTGTGTAAACCATCAAAACAGTCCTTCCTTGCAGACCTGATGGGTCGTATTCTAACAAAGGGTTGAGAAAGCTTTCTGAAAGCCATCTAAAGATTGAATGAAGGCTTTTCTCCCCTCAGCTTGCTGTGGATGAATGCGATAAACTGTCACTCTACAGGTCAAAAGCGAGGACACTTCTAGTATGGGTTTGGAGCCAACCACCGCTGATGCCGGCACTGAAGAAGTCTCAATCGAGTTGCCGACGAGCATCGAATCCCCCCCACTGCACAATGGGAAGCCGTCAAATCGAGCCAGCGCTCGTAAATCTTGGACGATCGAGCAGAGTGAAGAACTGTATCGCATTCGCGGCTGGGGAGAACCTTATTTTTCAATTAATGCTGCCGGTCATGTAACGGTGTCACCCAAGGGCGATCGTGGCGGTTCTCTTGATCTTTGCGAATTAGTGGAAGCCTTACAACAGCGGAACTTAGGGCTGCCTTTGCTGATCCGGTTTTCAGATATTTTGGAAGATCGAATTGAGCGGTTGAATGCTTGCTTTGCCAAAGCAATTGCCCGTTATAAGTATCCGGGTGTTTATCGCGGTGTTTTCCCGGTGAAATGCAACCAACACCGGCACTTGTTAGAAGACTTGGTGCGTTTTGGCCAACCCCATCAGTTTGGCTTGGAAGCCGGTTCTAAACCAGAGTTGCTGATTGCTTTGGCAACCTTAAAAACCCCAGGCGCATTGCTGATTTGCAACGGTTATAAAGATCGCGAGTACATTGAAACAGCTACCCTAGCCCAGCGACTAGGACAGTTGCCGATTATTGTGATCGAGCAGCTGGAAGAAGTGGAATTAGTCATTGAAGCTAGCCGGAAGTTGGGGATCGAGCCGGTGCTGGGGGTGCGAGCCAAGCTGAGCAGTAAAGGAATTGGCCGCTGGGGTGGTTCAACCGGCGATCGGGCTAAATTTGGCTTAACGATTCCGGAAATTATTCAAGCAGCCGATCAGCTCAATGATGCCGGTTTGCTCAACTCGTTGCAGCTACTGCACTTCCATATTGGCTCTCAAATTTCCTCGATTAGCGTGATTAAAGACGCGATCCGAGAAGCCAGCCAGATTTATGTCGAATTGGCCAAGTTGGGAGCCAATATGAAATATCTGGATGTCGGCGGCGGCTTGGCGGTGGATTACGATGGCTCTAAAACCAATTTCCACGCCTCCAAAAACTACAATATGCAAAACTACGCCAATGATATTGTGGCGGAAGTGAAGGAGGCTTGTGAGGAGCGCCAGCTGCCGGTGCCGACGCTGATTAGTGAAAGCGGGCGTGCGATTGCTTCCCATCAATCGGTTTTAGTGTTTGATGTGCTCGGTACAAGTGAAGTCCCGTCTGTGGCACCGGCACCCCTGGGAGAGCGAGAACACCTGATTTTGCGAAATCTCTACGAAACTTACCAGTCGATCGGCGTGGAGAATTACCAAGAGGCTTACCACGACGCGATTCAGTTTAAGGAAGAAGCGATTAGCATCTTTAACTTTGGCTATCTCAGCCTGCGGGATCGAGCGAAAGCTGAGCGTCTCTACTGGGCTTGTTGCGAGAAGATTCTTTCCCTTGTGCGCCAGCAGGACTATGTGCCGGACGATCTGGAAGATTTAGAGAATATCATGGCCTCGATTTACTATATCAACCTCTCTGTCTTCCAATCAGCGCCTGATAGTTGGGCGATTAACCAGCTGTTCCCGATTATGCCGATTCACCGGCTGGATGAAGAACCGACGCAGCGAGGCACACTGGCGGATCTGACGTGCGATAGCGATGGCAAAATAGACCAGTTTATTGACCTTCAGGCGGTCAAGCCGGTGTTAGAATTGCATCCCCTGAAAGCCGGCGAACCTTATTACTTGGGTATGTTTCTTGCCGGTGCGTACCAGGAAATTATGGGCAATCTGCACAACTTGTTTGGCGACACTAACGCGGTTCACATCAAACTGACGCCCAAAGGATACCAAATCGAACACGTTGTTAAGGGGGACACGATGACGGAAGTGCTGGGCTATGTTCAGTACGATCCTGAAGATTTGGTTGAAAGTATCCGCAAACAAACTGAGCAAGCTTTGCAAGAAGGGCGGATTTCCCTGAAAGAATCCCAGATGCTGCTGCAAAATTACGAGCGCAGTTTGAGTGGGTATACCTATCTGTCGAGCTAGGAAATAGGGAATTGTTAATTAAATAGCGCTCAGGTGTCAGTTTAAACTGATATCTGAGCGCTATTTATTCAGGATTCCCTAAAGTCTTCTGTGCCCAAAAGTTCGGCAATGACTTGCCGTTCCGCCGGCGGTTGGTCTGGCAGCGATTTCCGGGCGTCGGTAATCAACCAGTCTAAAGCGGCTGCTTCCAGGTCAATGTTTTCGCCGTTTTTATCGATGCAGTAACGCCCAAAAACCAATTTATCGATTAACCGTGCCCCTTGCCCCAAGCGCGAGTATTCAAAAATCACGCTGTTTTCCACGGTTGCCCCACTGCAAATACAGCAATTCGGGCCGATCATCGTTGGCCCGATAATTTTTGCACCATCTTCAATGCGAGTCATGCCCCCGATGTAAACCGGCCCTTGGATCTCGACTTTGTCCCAGTTAATCGCGACGTTGAGACCTGTGTAGACGCCTGGTTTCACTTCATGCCCTGGAATGGCCACATTTTTGACTTCTCCGAGCAGCACGCCGCGAATGGCACGCCAGTAGTCAGGAACTTTACCAATGTCCACCCATTGAAAATCCATTGTGATGCCATAGAATGGCGCTCCAATTTTTACCAGATGGGGGAACAACTGGCCACCAATGTCAAATTCTTGGCCGGAGGGGATGTAATCTAAGACTTCTGGCTCAAAAATGTAAATGCCGGTGTTGATGCTGGTGCTAAGGGCTTCTTCGACTTTGGGTTTTTCTTGGAAGGCTTTGATCCGGCCTTCTTCATCTGTAACCACGACCCCATAGCTAGGGACTTCGTCTTTGGGGACGGATTTCATAACCACTGTGGCAATTGAACCTTTTTCTCGGTGCCACTTGACAGCAGCGGTTAAGTCCAGGTCAATTAAGGCATCGCCACACAGAACCACAAAGGTGTCATCAAAAAACGGCGAGAAGTCTTGGATGCGGCGCATCCCGCCGGCTGAACCTACCGCTTCCCCTAAAAGTTCACCTTCTACAATTCTGCCTTCAAAGGAATAGGCAATCTGAACCCCAAACCGCTGGCCATCTCGGAAATAGTTCTCAATTTCATTTGCTAGATGGCTGACGTTGACCATGATTTCGTTAAAGCCGTGTTGCCGTAGCAACTCAACCAAGAACTCCATCACTGGTTTTTGCAGGATGGGAATCATGGGTTTGGGAATGGTTTGGGTAATGGGGCGGACGCGGGTGCCCTTCCCAGCAGCCAGAATCATGGCTTTCATAAAAGTTTTTCTCTCAAGCCGTGGCCAATCAATTTAGTCAATTGATAGTTTACAGTTCGGTTAATGCCGATGGGAGCGAAGGACGCGCAAGTCATGCGTTGATTTAGAAATTTATAGTTTAGTCCAGCCGGCTCCAAACAACAGGCTACCAGTTATTTTCCCCATTAATGCACATTTCTTGAGATCCTGTGGATGCCGGCGTGCTGACGCATCCTTTTCAGTGGCTCAACTTGTCGGTTTAATGCTTTCATCGACTTTGGCTGCTGGTTGTTGCAGCGATTCTGGCAATGCCCGAATTTTTAAGTCTTGGTAGAATTCCTCTTGGCTTAACTCAACCTTAGATTGAGCCGACAGCAACAGCAACGCCCAGAAAACGCCGACTCGGTCGTTTTCCTTCATTTCTTCCCGACCCGCATCTGCCGGCACGGGTGACTCATCGGCAGCTTGCTGGGTTGCGGATGACAAGCATTGTAGCAATTGGTCTAGCTCCAGCCACTCGTGTTCTTGAGAAATGTGACTCCAATGCTGGGCAAAAAACCGCTCTAAGATGCCGGCAACTTCGGAAAGATTTTCCTGGTGGGCCAAATGCGTGATGGCACGAGCAGTCTGGGCGCTGGATTTGGGGCTAGATTTTTTGGGACGTGCCCGACGAGGGCGATCTTCCATTGCGGCTGCCATCAGCTGTAGCTGGTCGATCAATTCCTGAAGGGTGACGCGGCGTTTTTGCGGCGGCTGGGCAACGGCACGCCGGCGCAGTTGGCGCTCTAGCTTCAGTGGCCCTCGCTGTGCGCTATCATCTTCAAGCAGTTCTGTGTCGTCT
Organism: Microcoleus vaginatus WJT46-NPBG5; assembly: GCA_019359355.1. GTDB lineage: Bacteria > Cyanobacteriota > Cyanobacteriia > Cyanobacteriales > Oscillatoriaceae > FACHB-68. The sequence continues at coordinate 171,397 of JAHHHM010000009.1, forward strand.
TCGAGCAGTTCTGCCTCGTCCTCCGGTTCTGATGTACGAGCCAGACTGTCGGCTTTGAGCAATACCAGCATCGAGGCATACAAAAAAGCCTGCCCCGACTGCGATAGGGCGACTTCCCGCTCAAGTTGGCCGGCCTCTCGAACTGGAGCGAGTTCACTTAAAAAGCGATCTATTACCTCAATCACTTGGACATCCCAGGGGTTAATTTCTCCCTGTTTGGCCAGGTCAATCAGCAGGGCGATGCCGAGTTCTGGGGCAGACGAGCCGCGACGATTGAGGTTCGCTGCATCTGGGGACAATGAAACTGTCATATATTAGACCTTCATCTCAAATCCGCGCATACAGACTCGTGTCGAATGCTAAGTTAACACAGCTGCATTCAGCTATCGCGCCCCGCAAAGTACACAGGGGAAGTGGGGGAGCTTTTGGGGGTTTTTAACATTGAAGGCGCAAATCAGGGGAGATGGGGAGATACTGGGAAACGATTAGGTAATTAATTAACCGTAAATTATCTCATTTTTGAGTGAGAAGGGCAAGCTAGCCACTAGCAGCCGGTAGGCCGTGGCAGCGGTTGGAGCAGGTTGTGGCTTTAATGTTAAGGAGCCGGTGATGCCAATGCCTCACCCAGGCTCGCATTTGTGTCTCATCAGGCGTCTATGGTTGACACCTCCTGAGCGAGAGACGCATTCGTGGTAAGGGGTTCGCTGGCAGGGGGCAGCCGGTGCTGGTCGTGCAATTCTGCTTTATAGCGTTCCACATCTTGCTCTAACTGTTGAATGCGGTCATCTTGTTTGCGAATTTGACGAATATCTTGACGGGCTGCCAGTAGCCGCTGCAAGCGAGTCCACACGCCAAAAAGCCAAGCTAAGACGGCTCCAATCCCCATCGCCAAAATCAGTTCAATGGAAATTGGGGCTTGAAACTGGATACCTTCGATAATCTGAATGGTTGCCGGCTGTGTATTTTCGATGCTGAATAAAACCAGCGCTAAGCATAATACGAAGATAATGACGAAGTTGAGCGGTCGCATCGATGGACTCCTGCATCTTGGGGTTCATTTGCCCATTTTACGGGGGCACCGGCACGATTCAGCACTGTGGAGTTTGAGATTTTAATGGGAAATCTGCGACAGGGAGATAAATTCTGATTGATGAAACTCTGCCGGTGAATTTTGGGGCTGGGGTTTGCCGTCTTATGTGCTGAAATAATTATAAAATTTCCGTTTGATAAGTTTATTATAAAGTAGGGAAGGAAATTAATGAACAAACCGGCTGATGCAGGATGGAGCCGTTGCCGGCTAGCTTTGAAGCAATTGGTGCCGGTTCAGCAGTCGCCATCGGTTAGGATGATCGCTCTCTGGAAGCATAGATTTTGCAACAAGACAATTAGCAAATTTAGCTAATTAAGTTACAGACAAATCTTGATAAAGTCCCAAAAGCTGAGGCTGTGGTGGTAGTCGCTTTGCGGAAACCGAAAAATAATTTTGGATTTTTGGCGCGAGTGTTTGCGATTTTGCCATAATCAAGCTATCAGTTAAAAAGACCGGCAAGAAGCTATCAGTGCAATTTGAAAATGTAACATTTTATATCAAAGACGCAGCGGCGCTTGTTCTTTCTATCTAGGTTTACCTAGTGAGACTTGGCGGATAAAAATTTCTGATTAGATTTTTCCCTCTCCCCGTCTTTCGTTTTTTCACTAAAAGATGCGAGATGCTCTCTGTGAGGGTTGCTACCGGGCGAGTTTCGGCTTTTTCCTAGCAGATTGAGCGCGACTGGCGAGAACGCTGCGAAAATGTGCCGATGTTTACTGACAGTAAATGTCCAGCTGCTGAGAGCGAGTTGCTCGATCTTGCCGACGATTCCCCAAACCTTGTTGATTCTACGGCTTTCTTAACAAGATGTTGGCGCTACAATTTTATATTTAAGCCACTACCTTTAAGGATAACCCTACTATGCTTACTGTCCCTGGTTACCAAATTCTCGCTTTAATTTATGAAAGTGCCAATTCCCTGGTTTATCGGGGACGCCGTGAGCATGATAATCAACCTGTTATCCTAAAGCTGCTCAAACACGAGTATCCCTCCCCAGCAGAACTTGCCAGATATGAGCAGGAATATGAAATTACTCGGTCTTTAAATTTAGAAGGTGTGGTTAAAGCTTATGATTTGCTAAAGTATCAAAATACTTCTGTTATGGTTTTAGAGGATTTTGGCGGCGAGTCATTAAGAACTTTGATGGCTTCGCAAAGATTTACACTTTTAGGATTTCTGACGCTGGCGGTGAAAATTGCCAAAAGCCTGGGAAATCTTCACGCTGTTAATATTATACACAAAGATATCAATCCCTCCAATATTAGTTTTAATCCTGCGACCGAGCAATTAAAGATCATTGATTTTAGTATTTCCACTGTTTTATCTCGCGAAAGTACGGCAATTAAAAATCCGAGCATCTTAGAAGGAACGCTGGCTTATATGTCGCCGGAACAGACCGGCAGAATGAACCGCAGTTTGGATTATCGAACTGATTTTTATTCTTTGGGTGCTACTTTTTATGAGTTACTAACGCATCAATTGCCGTTTATTGCAACGGATGCAATGGAGTTAGTACACTGTCACATTGCGAAGCAGCCGGTGCCTCCCCATGTGCTCAATCCAGAAATTCCTAAAGTTTTGTCTGATATTGTGATGAAGCTGTTAGCAAAAACGGCTGATAAGCGATATCAAAGTGCTTGGGGATTAATTGCAGATTTAGAGGAATGTCTGACTCAATTACAGGATAAAGGGACAATTTCGGAATTTTCGATTGGTCGGCAAGATATATCTGATAAGTTTCAAATTCCGCCAAAACTTTATGGTAGAGAGCGAGAAATTGAAACGCTTCTGATGGCTTTTGATCGGGTTTATGCCGGCACGACAGAATTAATGTTGGTTTCGGGTTATTCAGGGATTGGGAAGTCAGCCTTGGTGCAGGTTCTTTATAAACCCATTACCCGGCGCAAGGGTTATTTTATTGCTGGAAAATTTGACCAATTTCAGCGGAATATTCCCTACTCGGCTGTTGTCAGCGCTTTTTCTGAATTGGTACGGCAACTCTTAACAGAAAGCGAAGTGCAGTTGAATCGCTGGCGCGAAAAACTTTTGACTGCTTTTGGCCCTAATGGACAAATTATTATTGATGTTATTCCCGAAGTCGAATTGATTGTAGGTTCTCAGCCGGCTATTGCGGAATTAGGGCCGACAGAGTCGCAAAATCGCTTTAACTTAGTTTTTCAAAACTTTATTCGGGTATTTTGTTCGAGGGAACACCCACTCGTTATCTTTTTAGACGATTTGCAATGGGCGGACTCTGCAACACTCAAGTTAATTGAGTTAATGCTGATGGATGAGGGGACGCAATATCTGTTTGTAATTGGGGCATATCGAGATAATGAAGTGAGTCCGACTCATCCATTAATGATGACCCTAGACACGCTACGCCATGAAGAAGCGGTTATCAACCAACTTAGCTTAGAACCTTTGAACCTTGAGCAAATCGGCTTACTCATTGCTGAGACTTTGCACAGTAACGAACAAGCCGTGAAACCGTTAGCAGAATTGGTTGTGCGGAAAACCCAAGGCAACCCATTTTTTGTTAGTGAATTTCTCAAAACTCTCTATCACGAAAATCTCCTTACTTTTAAGCATCCATCCCCGGTCAGTAAAGGGGGATGGGAATGGAGCATGGATAGAATTGAAGCGCTTGCTATTACAGACAATGTAGTGGAGTTGATGATTTGGAAGTTAAAGAAACTGCCAGAATCAACGCAGCAAGTTTTACGGTTAGTCGCTTGTTTGGGCAATCAATTCGATTTAAACACACTGTCTTTAATTCATAAAAAAGAAGCCTCTGAAACGTTTAAAGACCTTTGGCCGGCAGTTCAAGAAGGATTAATATTACCGGCTTCAGAATTAGAGAATACAGATCTTGACTTGATTAACTATCCGCTTTTAATTCTTAATTATAAGTTTTTGCATGACCGCGTGCAACAGGCGGCTTATTCACTGATAGATGAATCAAATAAAAAAGTAGTTCATTTGGAAATTGGGCGGCTATTGCTGGCGAACACCCCCGCAGAATACCGAAGCGAAAGAATTTTTGAGCTAGTCGATCATCTGAATGTAGCGAGATCATTAATTGCAGAGGAGGAAGAACAGCTTGAATTGGCAGTATTGAATTTAGAAGCCGCCCGAAAAGCTAAAGATGCAACTGCTTACGTTTCCGCCCAACAGTATTTGACAGCAGGAATGGAAAGTTTAAGCGAAACGATTTGGGAGTCGCATTACGATCTAGCTTTTGCTTTGCATAAAGAACGAGCAGATATTGAATATTTAAATGGAAACTTTGAAGAATCAGAAAAATTTATCAATTTAACCTTGGAAAATACGCAATCAACTTTAGAAAAAGCAGAAATATACAATCTTCTGATTGTGCAATATACACTGCGGGCTAAATATGAAGAGGGCGCGACAGCAGCGAAAAAGGCTTTAGCTTTGCTAGGCATTGAACTGCCGGCAGATAATTTAAAAACGGCGATTGGTGGGGAAATTGCAGCCGCAAAAGAAAGTGTAGGAAATAAAAGCATTGCTTCTTTAGTTGACGCACCGGAGATGACTTTACCGGATAAAAGAATCGCTATAAAATTAATCAGTAACGCTTTAACATCTTTTTATCTGACTAATCTTGAGTTTTGGACTTTGAGTTTGCTAAAAGCGGTAAATATGTCGTTTCAATACGGAAACGCTCCAGAATCATGTCTTTGTTATTCTAGCTATGGAATGCTTTTGATTGGATTTTTTGGAGATTATAAATCAGCTTATGAGTTTGGAAACTTAGGGCGAAAATTGAGTGAAAAGTGGAGTACCACGGATCTGAGATGTAAAGTTTTAGCAACCTTTGGTAATGCAGTTAATTACTGGTTTAAACCGATAAAAGAGGCAAACCCGATTAATAATGAAGGCTATCAAGCAGCGTTGAATTCCGGATGTCTGGAGTATGCCGGCTACTTACTCCATAACAAAATCGTCAATTTATTTATGGAAGGCAGCAATATTGCCCAAATCTTAACCGAAATTCCCAAATATTTGCAGTTTGCCCAAAAAACAAAAAATCAACTGTCAACTGATACGCTAATCGGAATGCAACTCTTGATAATGAAGTTGACGAAACTTCAAGAGGAAGTTTCTCCTACCCCAAATGAAATTAGTGAGGGTAGCTATTTAGAAGATTGCCAGCAACGTAGCAACTTTTTATCCCTGGCTATTTATCAAATTTTTAAGTTACAAGTTCTCTACCTTTACGATCATATCGATGAAGCCGTAAAGCTTGTTGCGGAAGCCGAAAAGCTACTGCCTTTTACAGGAGGGGTGGCTGTGGCTACAGACTATAACTTTTACTCGTCACTCATTTTAATCGCTGCCGGCCCAAAAGAGTCAGAAGACGAGCAAAAACAATACTGGCAAAAATTAGAAACCAATCAACAGCAGATGAAAACTTGGGCAGAAAACTGTCCTGAGAATTTTCTGCACAAATATCTTTTAGTGGAAGCAGAAATCGCCCGCATTTCTGGGAAAGCAGAAGAGGCGATAGATTTGTATGATCAGGCAATTGAATCAGCCTTAGAAAATCATTTTACCCAAAATGAAGGCTTAGCCAATGAACTGGCAGCAAAATTCTGGTTAGCGAAAGGTAAAGAAAAGATTGCCAAAATTTATATGACTGAAGCGCATTATGGCTATCAGCGTTGGGGGGCAAAACGTAAGGTTGAAGATTTAGAAACAAAATATGGTCAGTTGCTAACCAAAACGCCGGCTAAAAATCGGATGCGTGATACCGCCAACACCAAATTAGATGCAACGATTCATACGACAACCGGCGGTAATTCGGAATCTCTAGATTTAGTAACCGTCATGAAGGCATCGCAAGCAATTTCTGGAGAAATTGTTCTGGATAAATTGCTTGCAAAGTTGATGAAAATTCTCATCGAGAATGCCGGCGCACAAAAAGGCTTGTTGGTTTTGCCAAAAGATGGAAAATTGATCGTTGTAGCTGAAGCCTCTGTCACGCAAGATGAGGTGGTGATGCAGAAATCTAACTTGGTTGAGTCGAGTCAAGATTTGCCGGTGTCGGTGATTAATTATGTTGAGCGCACTCGCTCTGATATGGTTTTAAGTAATGCTGCCGGCGAAGGACGATTTACGAGTGATCCCTATATTGCTAAACGGCAACTGAAATCAGTTTTGTGTAGCCCAATTATCAATCAAGGACAACTGATCGGCATTCTTTATTTAGAGAACAATTTAACCACCGGCGCGTTTACTCCAGAAAGATTGGAAGTTTTAAGACTGCTTTCTTCCCAAGCTGCTGTGTCCTTAGAAAATGCTTTACTGTACGCCTCAGTTGAACAAAAAGTATCAGATAGAACACAAGAGTTAAACGAAAAAAATATCAGACTTGAACAAACTCTCCACGAACTAAAACGCACTCAAACCAAACTGATTCAAAGCGAAAAAATGTCGAGTTTGGGTCAAATGGTTGCCGGTGTTGCCCATGAAATTAATAACCCGGTTAGTTTCATTTATGGCAATCTTACACCCGCAAGTGAATATGTTCAAAGTCTGCTTTCTGTCATTCATCTCTATCAGCAGCACTATCCAACACCGGCAGCGGAAATTTGTGAGGAGATAGAAAACATTGATTTAGAGTTTGTGGTGGAGGATCTGCAAAAACTTTTAGATTCAATGAAAGTGGGTGCTGAACGTATTCGTAAAATTGTCCTGAGTTTACGCAATTTCTCGCGGCTGGATGAAGCGGATATGAAGCCGGTGGATATCCATCAAGGAATAGAATCAACCTTGCTTATTTTGCAACCTCGACTAAGAAAAGAAGGAGGACGTTCTGGTATTGAGATCATTAAAGAGTATGGTAAGCTGCCGCTGATTACCTGCTATGCCAGCCAAATGAATCAGGTATTTATGAATGTCTTAAGCAATGCGATTGACGCGTTAGAGTCATTCGTTCCGCGTTCAGAATCCTTGGAAAATGAGCGAGATGAAAAAACCATTTATATTCGCACTGAAGCAAGTTCTACCGGCTTGGCGACGGTTCGGATTTCTGATAATGGCCCAGGTATGACAGAAGATGTAATTCGGAAGATATTTGATCCCTTCTTTACCACGAAGCCGGTGGGTTCCGGCACCGGCTTAGGATTATCCATTAGTTATCAAATTGTCGTAGACTCTCACGGAGGGCAGTTCAACTGTATTAGCACCCCTGGTAAAGGTGCAGAGTTTGTGATTTCAATTCCCATCAAACCCCAAAAATAATAAAGCGGAAGGATAAAACTTCTTTCTGCAACGGTTTTATCCTTCCCCTGATTGTTAAGCTGACGGTTTAGGTGAAACAGTGGGTTTCCGCCGGCTGCCAATACCAAGTGCCGGCAACAATTGGTATTTCAAATATCCCCCCGCAGCGACTAACAAAATAATCAAAAACGCACCAATCCCAATCGGACTCGGTACCCAAAACACAGTTTCCAAATGATTTAACTGACCCGGTGTGAGTGCCCAAACTAACTGATTTCCCTGCTTTTCTAGGCTAGTATCATCCGCAGCCGATTGAATCGTGCGTGCGCCCCAAGGCGTGTTTAAACTAAACTTGACATCGACTAATTCACCCGGACTGACGAGGACATTACCCTCAGAAGAAAGCACACCTAAAGAACGCAAATCCAAGTCATAAATTAACCGATTACGAATCGCAAACAACCAATTATTTTGATTGACAGTGAGGTGAGATTTAATCTCAGGTAACTCAGGCTCAAGCTTGGCATCTGAGCGAGATTTTTTAGAGTCAACGGGATTGAAAAATTGGTTAAACTTTTCTTCTAGCTCAGCCCCATTATTAAAAGGAATGGTTACAACCATTTCTTGATCAGAGATTCGCTGAGTTTTGCCTCCCAGTTGCTGTGAGCGTCGCTTAACGCTATCTAACCATTGCTGAACGGTTAAGCTGCTAAAGCTCCTTAGCTGTTCTCCTAACTGAATATGCTGCACAATTTCGCCGTGAGTCTGGCTCTCGAAGTTCACGCCGACATCATACTCCACACATCCAGACAGCAATAGCGAAGCCAAAAATATCACCCATAAAAGCCGCCACCGGCTCCAGATAGTACGAATAGTTCGCATTAAAGAAAAACGATTGCTTGCTGCTATCATTGCTGATCTAACCTCCACTATTTTTGCAGTTTTATATAGATTGGGTAGCTTAACTTTGGATTTAATTTAATTCGCTAAACCCCGTATTTTAACGATTTGTTTTCTTTTTCCATACCTCGCATAAATATGACTCCTGATCTTCCCTACCAAGAAACGCAATCCCTGATCAGACTTTGGTTTCTTGCTATTTTAACGATTATTTTCAACCTCAATCAGGGTGTGCCGGCTCCCTGGCTTACAGACTTCAGGACAATCAAATCGAACTGTGGCCAATTTGAAACCCTAAGCCGCTGCTTTTCGCCCATTCCTGATCGATCTTAGGCTGGATGGTACTACGGTTACTAGCCCGATGGCGACCGACTCGGAGACAAAATCTGCTGATTACAGTGTAGCTGTGAGTTTTTTAATGCTTAAATAAATCGAGCTACAACATAAAAACGTTAGGTAGTTGGCTGTCCCCAGGGTGAAGCGGGCGTTTCTGCCGGCTGTATGGTTCTAGTGCGCGATCAAGTAAAACAGTTGGTGGCTGAGACTGATGGATGAGTTGGATACGCGGGAATGGCTGCTCACAAATGGTTTAGGGAGTTTTGCCGGCGGGACGGTGTGCGATGCTCATACCCGCACCTATCACGGTTGGCTAATTGCGGCGCTTGAGCCTCCCAGCCGGCGCACGCTCTTACTGTCTCATTTAGAGGCGACCTTAGAAGTTGCCGATCAGATTTTTGCGCTGGGGACGAATTTTTGGCAAGGCGGGGCAGTTTCTCCTGTGGGATTCCATCTGCTGCGCTCTTTTGAAATAGAACCCGTTCCCACCTGGATTTGGGGTCAAGACAACTGGCAGCTAACCAGGCAATTGGTGATGCCTTATGGAAGAGAGGAATTGGAGAATTCTTTGATTTCGGCTCAAATTTCTAATTCCCAGCCCGAATTGTGTCACCGGCTGTTAATCCAATATCGTTACACCGGCTCTGAGGTGGCCACACTGAGGCTGCGTCCCCTGATTGCAGATCGGGACTTTCACCACCAGCAAGCTGCTGAGCCTGGGTTGCAATTTTGGCAAGAAGCTGGTTCTCGGCAAGTCCGCTTGCAAGCAAGTCGTAACGGTGAACCGGGGACGCCTTGGCAACTGCGCTGGAGTGCCGGCGATTACCAACCACAAGGGTTGTGGTACTGGAATTATCACTATTTAGAGGAAACACGGCGCGGTTTAGGAGATCGGGAAGACCTTTACAGTACCGGGCAACTGAGCGTTTCTTTGCAACCAGGGGATGCCGTGGTTCTAGAAGCAAGGGTAGGATGGCCAGAAGCCGCCCTATCTGACCTCAGCAGCGTAGACTTTGAAGCGGCGGTGGAGGTTGAGCAGCAACGGTTAGATGGGCTGTTTAACCGGCTGTCTCCGCCCGATGCCGGTGAGTCGGTTTGGCGGCAACTGCTGAGGGCGAGTGATCAATTTATTGTTTACAGAAGTTCGATTGATGGGCCAACGGTGATTGCCGGCTATCCCTGGTTTAATGACTGGGGCCGGGATACGCTGATTGCGTTGCCTGGATTGGCTTTGGCGACGGGTCGGTTTGACATTGCTCGCGGGTTGCTGGAAACCTTTGCCCGTTATTGCCAGCAAGGGTTGATTCCCAATGCTTTCCCGGATGCCGGGGGTGAGCCGTTTTATAACAGTTTGGATGCAACGCTGTGGTGGGTTGAGACGCTGGGGCTTTATTTGGAAGCGAGCCAGGATTGGGATTTCTTGAACTTTGCTTATCCTGTAGTGCGGCAGATTTACAAGGCGTTTACCTCCGGCACCCGTTACAACATTCAGGTGGATGCGTCGGATGGGTTGCTGACGTGGGACGCTGCCGGTGTGGCCCTGACTTGGATGGACGCGGTGATCGATGGGCTGCCGGTGACGCCGCGCCGAGGCAAGCCGGTGGAAATTAATGCGCTTTGGTATTCGGCATTGTGTTGGGCCAGCCAGTGGGCTGAGCGGTTAGCAAGGGATGCCGGTGAGCGATCTGTGAACTATCAAAACCAGGTTCGTAATTACTCACAAAAGGCGGCAATTGTTAAAGCATCTCTATCAAAATTTTGGAATTCGCAACAAAGTTATTTTTACGACACCCTGGAACCGGATGGACGTGCCGATCCTCGAATTCGCCCGAATGCGGTGCTGGCGCTTTCTCTGCATCACTGCGCCTTTTCTGAGGGGCAAGGGCGTCGGGTTTTGCAAGTGGCGCGGGATCGGCTGCTGACGCCCTATGGGTTGCGGAGTCTTGATCCGGCTGATCCGGGCTATATTGGCGGTTATGCCGGTGATCGGTGGCATCGGGATCGCGCCTATCACCAGGGGACGGTTTGGAGTTGGTTAATTGGTCCCTATATCCGGGCATGGCAGCGGTTTTATCCGAATGAGCCGGTTGCTTTTGATTGGATGCCGGTGTTGGAACACTTTCAGCATCAAGCGTGTTTTAATTCAATTTCCGAAATTTTTGATGGTGATGCGCCTCACGCACCCCAAGGCGCAATCGCTCAAGCTTGGTCTGTGGCAGAAATTCTGCGTCACTTTGCTGCCGGTGGTCAAACTTAATAACAACTCAGGAGGGTAGCCGGTTTTTCTGTTTGGCCCATGCCCTGAAATATTTTTTACCTAATCCTTCTGTCGGTAAATAGGCTAGTAGCCCTTCTCCTTTCGTCGTAATTGTTTCACTGCTTTTTATTGTTTCACTGCTTTTTGCAGTTGCATCACTCCACCAACATGTTGAGGAAGTTTAGCTACATTGCCATATGTATCAACTCTCACACCAGCCTCAGTCGCTTCTATAGCACCAGCTCGGACAAATCTGATACTTTCTGCTTCAAAGCCTGCAACGCCTTAGCTACCTACTTAAAAACTCAATCCCACCGATACCAGTCTTCCAGCACTAACAACTTAGCCAACTCAGATTTGTCAGAAATGGTACGGAGTTTGAACGAGTATGCCAACTAGGGTGGTAAAAGATGTTAGCCCCATTTCTTTACGCAAAACTCAGTATGGGGAATTGGAAGAGAGCAGTGGAGTCCTATGCTCTCTTGAGCTAGCTATGAATTAGATTTATCCCAAAGGATAAATCCACATTAATGTACGATAAGAAATAATTTATCAATGCCACATTAACAGATTACTTGTCAATGCCACATTAATTTGACACCTAAAATTTGTGTAAATGGCTCAAGCGGGATTTGAACCTGCGACCTTGGGCTTATGAGGTGACTTTCCAAGGCTGAAATCCTTTACGGTAAAGAGTTTGAGAGAGTATAAAATTTTCTTCACTAAATTTGACCTAGTTTTTCTGAGCAGCTTTTTCGTGTTCCTCAATCTTCTGCTTTCCAAGAAGGAATGGAGCCTGAAACGAAGGCTAGGCGGGAAGCGGAGCTTAGTTTAAGCTGGGAAGCTTCTAGACCCCTCGGCAAAAACTACGACTTCCCCCACTTTATAATGCGCTGAACGATTTTCTCGCTCAACGTGAGAACAAGTGGCGGGGTGTGCTTTACCCAAAACCCTTGCTGGATGATTAGCCGGCTCTAAAGTTAGAACGTCCATCTCAATAGATTGGCCGTGTAGGTCAAAAGTCGTGTTCAAATGGTTCAGTCCCATCAACTAAGGGGTGCCAGTCGTTGTCTCCAGCAAGCGTGGTCAGCGTCAATGCTCACCGGCATCGCGTTATAAGTGATCTCAAACTCGGTTGGAGTTGGGTTCGCCTTGCCATCACCCAGTAATGGAAGATCCGGGTTTATCGGTTGCTATCGAGTTTCCCTGGCCCTCAACTGGCCACACTTCTAAATGACAACGCAATGACTCTTGATTCGCGACTTCACCGTTCTCAGCCGTTTTTCAGCTTTTTAGAGTGGTTAGTCAAGCAGCCTTACTATATCAACATTGTTCAAGGCTTACAGAAGTCTTATCTAGCAAGGCTTTGAAGGGCTTATGCTGAGGTTTCTCTCAATTTTTATGTTTTTTCCATAGAGTGCCGGCAACACAGGCTCATCCACCGTGATGGGGTGCCGGCAGAACATAATAAAATATTACTGACCAAAAAGTTTCTGCTTTCATGGACTTACAACCTCACAAAAAAATTCAGACAACAATTAAAACCGTTCTAGACGGAGACACCGTAATTCTTAGGTATAACGGACAAGAATTTTCTAGTCGCGCTCGGTGGATAGATGCTCCTGAAACAAAAAAATGGGGCCAGTCTAGCGAAGATCCTAGAATTCTGAAACATTGGGATTGGGCTTAAAAATCTAAGGCATTCTTATTAAATTTAGCGGCTGACTCCCAAATCCTCACGATTATCCCAGTTCAAATAGACCAATACAACCGATGGGTGTGTGATTGGTATCTAGGGACAGAAGTTAAACTAGCTACGAATCTTCAAGTTCAGTTATGTGCTGCTGGAATGTCTGCCAATTCTTTACCCTTCCAGCACTATCATTTTTCAGCTTCCAGAGATTTGAGCCTTTACGTTGGAATTTTAAGAAATTGTGCCGGCGCTTGCAAAAAAAGAGTCGGATTCTGGATGGAACCCGACTTTATCCTGCCTTATGAATTTAAGAAGCTCATTCTGTAGATTCTAAAAAGGTCTTTAGCATTTCAGGAGCCACGGCCTTCATTCCAGACATTTCGCTATTTGCTACAATCATTGTCATCAGCAAGATGATGATTTTTTCCCAAAATAGCAGTCGCCCTCTTCTCGTCTGATTGTCTCTCAGACTCTTTAATTCTTCCTTAAGAGCTAAAATTTCTTTAATGACGTCGTTGTTCGGGTTTAGAGTGTTCATTTTATAAATAAACCTATTTAAAATAGACAGTGAATTATATTTTTATTCTAAAAAATATAATATTTTCATCAGTATTTTTGCGGATTTTATTAAAGATTTGAATTTTTTTTGATATATAAAAATAGAGAAAGTCAAGGTTAATTAATCAGAATCGGCTCAATCTAGAGATGCTAACTATTTACATTTTTTTCATCGATTCTGATTACTAATATCAAAATATGGCCCTAATAACTTAGCGGTCTAACTCCGCAAAATCTAGAATTTACAACGCACGATTCCCAAACCCAGTTAGACATCGACAGTAGGGGAATTTTTGGGGGAGAAATACAAATAATACCAATTCTTGAAAAGGTAACTACAAATCGTGGAGAATAGTATCTTGAGTAGAGTTTGAGGAAAAAATGGCAGGAGTTTATAAGCTAGAAATCACAGAAAGTGAAAGCGAGCTAAAAAAACGACTGAGCCAAGAAAAAACAGGCTCAGGAAAAGAACGATTACAACTGTTGTACATCCTCAAAACAAAAAAAGCAAAAACTATCAAAGAAGCCGCAGAACTTGTAGGGAGAAATCGAGTCACAGTCCAAGATTGGTTAACTAAATACCGTCAAGGAGGACTGATGAAGCTTTTAGAGAAAAAAGTCGGGACAGGAAGAGCGAGGAAAATACCGGCGTGGGCAGAAAAAGAACTAGAGAAGAAACTTCAGTCCCCAACGGGGTTCAAGAGTTATGGAGAAATTTGCTCCTGGTTAAGGGAGAGGCTAGGGATAGAAGCGAATTATAAAACAGTGCATCAGTTAGTGTATTATCGACTCAAAGCCGCCCCAAAAATAGCCAGACCAAAAAGCGCAGAACAGTCAGAATCAAGATTAAAAGATTTTAAAAAAACTTTTTAGAAAACCTAGCCATGCTAAGCGTAATAGCAGTAACTGTCATGGGGTTAGGGAAAAAGAGCAGATTTTTTTGTCAAGATGAAACGAGAATTGGACTGAAAACAATAAGTGGCAGAAGAATTACAAGTCGAGGGGTAAAACCCATAGGAAAAGTGCAATGGAAATTCCAAGCAACATATATATATGGGGTGGTTGAACCTGAAACCGGAGAGCATTTCTTTTATGAGTTTACCCATCTGAATAGTCAATGTTTTCAGATATTCTTCGAATTGGTGGCCCAAAGATTTCCGGATAGCGTGTTGATTATTCAATTAGATAATGTCAGGTTTCATAAAGCGAAAAAACTGAAAATACCGAAAAACATTATTTTAATGTTTCAGCCACCGCACACGCCGGAATCAAACCCCATAGAACAAGTGTGGCAGTATCTTAAGCGAGGATTGAGATGGGAATTACCAAAGAATTTAGATGAGTTGAGGAGTTTAATTAGTAAACAACTGGAACAATTGACGAAAGAAGTTATTAAATCAATAGTGGGAAGAGCCTATATTCTTGAGGCTATATCTGTAGTTAGCATTTAGAGAATTGGTATTACTACCGCGCTCGCTTGCCTACAGCAACAGATGCCAGTGGAAGGTCTACAGTGGAGCAATGCGCGAACGTAACCTCAAATGGGCATCAATCACTAAAATCAATGCTATGCCCATGCGTTAGCAAGAAATGCGCTCCCGACAATAGTTTGATGTGAATGGATGAAAACTGCCATGCGAACTCTTAAACTTCCTTCTGGACAACTGATTCCGGTTCTTGGCATGGGTACCTGGCAAATGGGAGAGAATACCAGGAATCGCCAGAACGAAATTGATGCCTTACGCCACGGGCTTGATTTGGGTTTTTCTCTAATTGACACTGCTGAAATGTATGGGGAAGGCGGTGCAGAAGAAGTGATTGCTCAGGCAATAACGAATCGTCGTGCATCTGTCTTTCTAGTCAGCAAGGTTTATCCTCACAACGCCTCGAAGCGAGGAGTGATCGCTGCCTGTGAACGAAGTTTGAGACGATTGAAGACTGACTATCTTGACCTTTACTTGCTGCACTGGCGCGGTTCAGTGCCGCTGGCAGAGACGCTGGAAGCATTTCAGGCGCTTCAACAAGCCGGCAAAATTAGCAGTTATGGCGTGAGCAATTTTAATGTCGGAGATATGGAGGAAGCCAGCCAACTGAAGGGTGGGAACGCCATTGCAACCAATCAAGTTCTTTATAACCTGATGCGACGAGGGATTGAGTGGGATTTACTGCCCTGGTGCCGGCAACAAGGCATCCCAATCATGGCTTATTCTCCAATTGAACAAGGGCGCTTGCTCAAGCATGGGACACTTAACACGATTGCTCAAGAACGAGGAGTCAGTGCCGCTCAAGTGGCCATCGCTTGGCTATTGCATCAAGATAATGTAATTGTCATTCCTAAATCTAGCCGCATTGACCATGTGGAGCAGAATTATGCTGCTCTGAATTTAAAATTGAGTGATGATGAATTAACTGCGCTGGATGCTGCGTTTCCACCGCCTAATAAACCTGTTTCTCTAGAAATGTTGTAATTGAGAGCAAGCTCCTAAATCCATGAATTGATGGAATATAGTCGTGCCTAGTTTCTGCTAAACTGTCCGCAGGCAACTTTTAAAAGAACCAGTCGCATTCCAAAAAAAAGTGATAGTGGAAGCTGGGAAGTTGCATTTGAGCAAGTTTCGGTTGAAACAGAAGTGAAAGTTTCTTGTTCTTAGGATTAAATTTAGCCAAAACCATAGACTATTTTCTACTGAAAATAGCTGACTATAATAATTACTGATTAACTATTAAGCTGAATAACTTGCAGCTATAGCTTCAGGAAGAAACAGCCCCACTGTTTTGTGCAATCTCTCATCTTGTTGAGGACAACCAAGCTGAATCAAGCATTTAGAACAGCCATAAGAGCAATCGCAAGTTGAAGCTAAAGATTTCGCTTTAGTAGCGAATAATGGTAGATGCTTTCCAATCTCTTCAGATGCGCCATTTCCTCCATCTGTCGTATCGTAAAAATAAGCGACGATATTTGAATCTTCCCGATCTATTAAACAGTTAACATCGTGAGTAGAAGAAAGGACTACTAAGGGAATAGCTAGTTGAATTTGATGAGCCATACTGTGCAGGGCAACTGCAACTGGGGGTTTTTCAAACAACCCTACTAGCTCGTGGGGAATATTATCTCCATATTGGGAGCTGACACTAACTTTTTGATGATTAACTTCATCTGTAATTGCCTTTATGACGCTAGAATTTACTTCAATCTTTACTATCGGGGCTTGATAGTGTATTTGATAAGGTAGATTAAATGCTACTTCTTCAGCTACGTTAGTATTTTCCACAATCAAGTCCGGAAGAATTACAAAAGTCAATCAATGTACATCGCTCATTCAGGTTTAATTAGATGCGATGAATAAAGCAATGTACATTGACTTTTCAATCTATATATCTATTTTTTAATTTTTAAAAACCTCCTTGAGGCTATCAACAGTGCGTTCAACAGCATTCTTTGTATTGTCTACTGCTTCCTTAGTTCGAGCCGCATCTTCATCTGCTCTTTGCTCAATTCGATCCCTATCTCTCTTGGCTTTGCGCTCAACGAAACTACCATCGTCATCCGTTGCTTGATCAACGCGAGCGGCATTTTTATTTGCAGTTTCCTTAACCTTATCTTTCGTATCCTCGATGAAATTTTTGGCTCGGCCAGCATCAACACTTGCTTTTTCTTGAACCTGATCGCCCGCGTCTGTCGATGCGATCAAGCTTGCAGCAGGAGCAGCTATTGCGGCGGTGTTCGAGAAAAACGCACCTTGCCAAACGAAGGTGATCGCTGACAGACAAAACAGAGTAGTTGCTATCCAGCGTCCTACAATGGGAAGCCGTTTCGTAAAATAATTCAGTTTCATTGAATACAATCTGTATGAGATTTAGCATTCTATTTTTACTTGATTTGGCTCATTGATCAAATCGTCCCCCAGATAGAGGTTCTTCTGTCATAAGTTTTTGAACGAATTCACTAATTTGATAGATTGAACGCGACGGTTCCCGTATTTGTCATACTTACTGGAGTTTAGACTAACAACGTTGTCAACACAGCTCAAGCGACCGCAACTGGGAACCGCTTTGCTAGATTGGGCGGGTCAAGGCACTCCCGAGAAGCATTTTAGGAAACAAGACGATCCAATCAAGGGGAGCGCCTTGACGTGGGCTGAGGCCGCCCAATCTTTCCCAGTTGCTGAGTTACTGGATTTGAGAGCAAGCAGTGGAAGGGCGGTCTGGGCTAGAGCACAGAGTACCCTTCAGCGGAAGATGAGAGAAGCACTACCAACTCTCAATACAAGTTTAAGACCGCTGGCTCCGGCGATACACTGACTTGATTGTTACGTTTCTTAATGTCGTGTCCTATTTTGTGTGTACCTCGGCTATACCCGAATTGTTATGCAGCGCTGGTGGTGAGAAAAAATGGGTCAGCCCGTCAGACACTGTGAAACCGTCTCAATCCTTCCAAAAATCATTAAAGTCCGGAATATTGCGCGTAATGGTACGCCATGTCGGTGCTGACCATTTTTTCATTGACGAAGATTTCCTTCGGGCTACCGATCATAACTGCTAGCTCCGCGACTGTGCGCCCGTAGCGGTCTTGTTCAATTGGATAGAATTCTACGCGTCCGCCCTTCAATAATTCTCTTAGTTTATTACGTGATTCTATGCCGAGTGGCTGATCTGTTTCTGGTGCATCTACAATGCACATTGCTGCTGCTATCAAAGACATTCACAAATAAAGTATTACAGCATATTGCATCCGAGTTTGAGTGTAAGTAGTGCCGGTTAAAGTAAAACTGCTGCATAACTAACAGTGGAGTTGATAAGCACCATCATCAATCTTGCAAAAACCGGCTTGCCTGCTGTTCTCTTAATCGGGTTGTGCCTCGGTGCCTTGATAGTTTTGCCAACCCACTTAGCTGTAGCCCAAGAACGGCGCTTAGTGGAAGATGAAAATGGTGATTACTACATTGAAGGAGAACGCGGTTCCCTTCCCTACGAGTGGGAAGTGGTAGACCCAGATCCCAACGGCTTAAACTGCCGCCTTGCAGACCGCGCCAAGGGTCAAAGTCAAGATTATTATAATTTCCCCATAGCTAACACATTCAAGCAAGAAGAGCGAATCCGGGGTCCTCGTATTTCTCTATATGACCGGGGGCTGCCTTGGATTTGGATCGGGACAGATGCCAGCCGATATCATTGCTGGGTTAGAGCAAATAGCCGGCTTGTCCGTCCCGTAAGGCAAATCAAACCGGAATGTCTTCACATGAGAGAGTGTTGAGACTCAAGGAAAGTAGCGCATCTGTTTTGTTTGATAGGAGGAGTTGAGTTGCCGGCTCAACCCAATGAAAGCCTGAAACCATAGGTTTAAAAAATCGCAATCGCTAAAAGAAGCGAAGGATAAATGGAACAAGCAACTTTTGCAGCCGGCTGTTTCTGGGGCGTTGAAAATGCTTTTCGTCAAGTCAAAGGCGTTAGTTCCACGACAGCCGGTTATACGGGTGGTCATTTTCCGAATCCCTGCTATCTCGATGTCTGCGCCAGAATAACAGGCCACGCCGAAGCAGTCCGGGTAGAATATGACCCGGCTTTAACTACTTAATATAAATAATCACTGGGCCATAGTACCAAGTAATGTATATCTTTCAGCCCATGATGGAGGCAATTCATACCAATTTAAACAGAATAAAAGGCAGATGAGTTAGACTCACAGAAGTTGTTTAGCGCTTTTGACTGATGGTTGGTGTGACCTCAATAGAAGTGAAGGAAAGCTTGGATGAGCTGGCAGAAAGGTTGCGTCAAGCGAAAGGGCCAAAGGACAAAGAACGATTGCAAGTGCTGTACTGGCTCAAACAGGACAATGCTCCGAGTATCAGCGCAATTGCCAAAGCAGTTGGAAAACATCGAAACACGCTACAAACCTGGTTATCGATGTACCGAGACGGGGGATTGGAAGCGATGTTAGAAACCAAGAAATCACCAGGGGGAGTGCGAGTCATTCCACAATGGGCAGAAGATGCTTTGGCAAAGCGCTTAAAACAGAGCAATGGATTTGCCAGCTATGGAGCAGTACAACAGTGGTTAGCCGAAACCTTGGGGGTAGAAGCGCAGTATCATGCGGTTTACCAGATGACTCGTTATCGGCTCAAAGCAAAGCTCAAGGTTGTTCGTCCTCAAAATTACAAACAAAACAGTGAGCAGCGAGCTACCTTTAAGCAAACCTTGGAGACGACCTCTCCTTGTTGAATCAGTATGCTCGCCAAGTGCGACAAGATCAGCGACAGATTCGCTACTTTACTCAAGATGAGACCCGCTTGGGACTCAAGAGCGTCATCGGGCGGTTGATTACAGCCTGTGGTGTTAAACCCATTGGGCAATGGCAGTGGTTATTCAAAGCGTTCTGGCTCTACGGTGCTGTGGAACCGACGACGGGCGAATCCTTTTTTCTACAATTTTCTCATGTTGATACCGAATGCTATCAACGCTTCTTAGATGAGTTTTCCCGCGCGTATCCAGATAGCCTCAACGTTCTCCAAGTCGATAACGGGCGCTTTCACAAGAGCAAAAATTTGCTTGTCCCTGAAAATGTAATTTTGTTGTTTCAACCGCCCTACTGTCCAGAGTTAAATCCCATTGAACGGTTGTGGGAACATCTCAAGGCGGATCTCAAGTGGGCGTCGTTCCAGACCCTGGCTCAATTACAAACCAAAGTGGATCAACTTTTAGCCCAGTTAACCCCTCAAGTGATTGCTTCCATCACTGGGTATTCCTTCATTCTGAATGCTATATCTGCCCTCAATCCCATTTAAATTGGTATCACGAGATTGGAATGATGTAGAATTCGTGAATTTTTCCCCAATAATATTTTCGGCACAAGGGTCACATACAATGTACTTTACAGCGGGTGAAAACACCTACAAAACTGTTTTAATGGATATTTGCAGTAAGGGAAAAGTATTGGATTGCTCCCAAAACGGAAAAACCGTAGAGACTGCTTGCCAATTTTTCAACCATTAATAATTGAGCAAGATCGTGTCCATAACACGATTATCCAAATCAATTAGCTTCTTCTAGCTTATGTCAAGCTATTTGCCACGCCATCTCCTGACCGGCCCGTAGGGGTACAAGTCCAGATTCAGTAAATGGAACTTCATCGGGAACGCGCCAGGTCGTTCTGGTCAAGGTAATCTGTTCGGTATTGCGCGGGAGTTGATAAAAATCTGGTCCATAGAAGCTAGCGAAAGCTTCAAGTTTATCGAGTGCATCAACGCTCTCAAAAGCTTCTGCATATAACTCCATCGCGTGCAGAGCCGAATAGCAACCCGCACAGCCACAGGAACTTTCCTTACCATTGCGGGGATGCGGGGCGCTATCAGTGCCTAGAAAAAACTTAGGATTGCCAGAGGTTGCTGCTTGCAAAAGCGCCAAGCGATGCTCCTCTCGTTTCAAAATGGGCAGGCAGTAAAAATGGGGGCGAATGCCACCTTGAAAGAGGATATTGCGGTTAAACAATAGATGTTGTGGCGTAATCGTTGCAGCGATATTGTTGGCAGACAGGACATACTGCACAGCATCTGAGGTGGTAACGTGCTCAAGTACTACGCGCAGGTTGGGAAATCGCTGCTTGAGGGGGATCAAATGTCGCTCGATAAACGCTTTCTCACGATCAAACATATCAACATCTTGATCGGTCACTTCCCCGTGCAGGAGTAAAGGCATATCTACCTGCTGCATCGCTTCAAAGACGCGATCGCACTGACGAATGTCGGTCACACCGAAGTCTGAGTTGGTCGTTGCACCGGCTGGGTAGTACTTTACGGCTTTGACAAACTGGGATTCTTTAGCTCGGATAATTTCATCGGGGCTGGTGTTGTCGGTGAGGTAGAGCGTCATCAGTGGCTCAAACTGTTTGCCAGCCGGAATCGCTGCAAGGATGCGGTCGCGATAGGCCGCAGCATCCGCGACCGAGCGTACCGGGGGCTTCAAGTTCGGCATGATGATAGCGCGGGCAAACTGACGCACCGTATGGGGCAGAACCGCTTTCAGCGCCGCACCGTCGCGTAGATGCAGATGCCAGTCGTCGGGTCGGGTGATTGTAAGCTTTTGCATCACTCAATTATAAAACCGCCAGTGCTTCAGCAAGGAAGACACAAGCTAATAACGCCCAGGCACACTGCCTACCAACAGATAATCGGTTTGATGCAGAGGTTACTTGCGGCAGGTGATGGGCACTGCTAGCCTACTTTTATAGCCCACGCTAGCGCAGTAAGCCTTTACCTTCCTTTCATAGCTATGAGCAACGACGCGATCTCACTTTATGAACCAATCAACCTTCTGAAACAGGTTGACGAAGATATTTGGATCGTTGATGGTTCCATCGTGCAAATGGCAATGTATGGAGCAAAGATGCCCTTTCCAACCCGAATGACGATTGTGCGACTGAGCAATGGTGACCTATGGTGCCATTCACCAACAGAATTGACTCCAGAACTGAAAGCTCAAATTGACTCGCTCGGTTCACTGCGTCACCTCATTTCGCCCAACAAAATCCATTACGCCCATATCGGTGCTTGGGCTAGTGCCTATCCAGAAGCTGTAGCATGGGCATCTCCAGGTGTTCGCGATCGTGCCGCGCAGCAGAAAATTGCAGTGGATTTTGATGCTGACTTGGAAGATGAACCACCACGTGAATGGGTAGCAGACCTAGACCAATTAATCTTTCGTGGCGGTCGATTTATGGAAGAAGTCGTCTTTTTCCACCGCAAGAGCGCCACTCTCATCCTTGCCGATCTCATCGAAAACTTTGAACTAAACAAAGTGAGTCAGCAGCTACATTGGCTACTTAAGTTAGGGGGTGTTGCTGATCCGGATGGAAAGCTCCCATTGGATTTGCGGATGACATTTCTCGGCAAAAAGGAACAGGCACGTAGCTGCTTACAGCGAATACTTCAGTGGAACCCTGAAAAAGTTATCCTATGCCACGGTCGTTGGTATGAGAATAATGGTACTGCTGAATTACGTCGAGCTTTTCGCTGGCTTGAATAACGTTTAGACGACAGCAAGCTAACACTTTAATGAAGTTGATATACGCCGGATAACTTTTGAATAATTGCTAAAACTTCATCTTTTGTAAAAACGGTTGGTAAATAGTTAGATTTCTTTGCACAAACTGCATCGACTTTCAAATCTAAATCTTGTTTTAATACCTCTTTGTAGAGAAAAAATCAGCATGAAGTGCTTGGTTTTGCGTTGATGCAGCCACATTCTCATTGACAGCAAGATGTGTAAAAATTCTTCGATTTCCTTACTTGCCATATCTTTGGGATGGTGCTTATTATGAAAAAGGATATAGCGTCTAATCCAATAGATATAGGTTTTCTCTGTTTGATAAGAATAGTGCTTAAGCCTGATAACATCTTGCACCTGTTCGAGGAGTTTCTTTGGACGTTGTTCCATTGGAAGTTGTGCAGAAAATTCCGTGTATTATCCTAAATAAGGATGTTATACGGAAAATTTCCTTCCATATAACATCAAGGGATACACGGAAAAATTCCATATAATCCTCCTGTAAAGGGTGGTTATACGGAAAAATTCTGTATAATACCTAAATAAGCGGGTAAAAAAGAAGTTGTCCGTAGATTCAGGCAAGAATCCGTTATAATGCTTGATGTATTAGGATTGAGAAAAAGATTATACGGAAAGTTTCCGTATAATAAATAGTTATACTGCCTCAACCTTCCGTAAAGTCACAGCCCAATTTGTTAGGATGCGTTAGAATTTATACAAACTCCTGACCGTATATCTTATGACTGACTCTCAAGCATTTGAAACTGGAAGTATTGTCCCAAACTCAACTGAGGCGATTGCATCTAGATCTCTTGATGACTTTAAAGCCCTTTTTTATTTGTACAACGCGAAACCTGATACAGAGATTCGCTTTCTAAAGGGTGGGAAAATCGTAGAGCTTTCAGATATTAGAAGCCTTGAAGAACAAGTAGCAGCCAAACTTGGAAATCATGAAACTCTCGGACAGACTGTATCAATAACTTTCATGCTGTCTAATAAAAAGATTAAAGAATTTTCTACTTGGGCTGAATTTGAACGAGGGCAGTGGAATACAGTGAATGAAAAAGTTCAAGCACTTAATCTTAGTTGGAACGTTCTTATTCAATTACCACAATATAAATCTCCACAAACCCACTCAATGAAGGTAAGGATCGGAAATGCAATACCACCTAAAGATATAATTCAACTAATCTTTACTAGTGATGACATTTCAGAGGTAATGGAGGCACAATCTCCTGGTGTTTGCAAAGTTGACTTTATAAATAATATAGTTGCGAATGAATTGCTTTTTATTGTAGACGAGTGGTACAAAGGGTTGAGAAAAGCACCTGAACCTATTGTTGCTCAGAAATTTTTAAAGAAATATGGAAAATATGCAAGTCAGCTTATTCGACTTCTTTTTCCACCCCTTTTGCTATTTATTATATGTAGTTACACAGGATATATATATCCCATCATCGGCATTGGGCAAGAGCTTTCGATTAACACTTTACAGACGGTTTTAGTGTTTTTATTGACTATCTTCATGGTTGGAGCTTTTCTAGGTAGTAGCATTGAAAAATCAATTGACAGGTTAATCGATCAGCTTGAAGTCTATCCAAATTTCTTAATTACGAAAGGTGATCAAAATGCTGTGGAAGATTTTGAACGCAATAATAAGAAGCTGACTAATCAAATTTTTAGTAGAGTAGCTTGGATATTGTTTAGTATTCCTGTGTCTTCTGGCATAAAGTTTTTAATTACCTACTTCAATCCTTTGAAGCATTAATACAGCCAGCATTACTAATAGTGAGATGTTGACCAGCAGTATAACAATCTGGCTGGAGCGGACTGATGGAAGGTCTTGGTGGTGCTGAAAAGGTTACTCACGGCCGCTCAGCCAGAACGTTATGCTTCGGAACAAGTAGCGATGTACATCAAGAGGTTAGATTTACTCTGCATGCAGCTGCACATAACGTTGTGGACAGCTATTTTATATATTGGATTTTCTGTGTGCTTTGGGTCTTGTTAACGATCGCACAATTAGGCACCAACAAGAACCTAATTGCAGTTTTTAAGCAGCTTTGCATCAAGGTATAAAGCCGAGAGCGGCGTTTCAAGAAAAGTTGAAACGCCGCTCTCATATTTTGTCTCTGGCTTCTACCCACGTTCAAAATTACTACAGGTTAGCGTAGCTGACGCTAGGCTTAGAAACCCCTCGCAGAGCTTGACGATTGGACTACTTTGAGGTCATAGCGGTCAAGGTTCATCACCTTATCCCACGCCCCCACAAAGTCATTGACAAACTTCTGCTGCGAATCCACGCATCCATAGACTTCTGCCAGGGCGCGGAGCTGAGAGTTTGAGCCGAAGATGAGGTCAACACGGGTAGCTGTCCACTTCAGGTTGCCGGTTTTGCGATCGCTCCCCTCAAACTCATATTCATCTTCAGATGTCGCCTTCCACGTCGTACCCAGGTCGAGCAGGTTCACGAAGAAGTCATTGGTCAACGTCTCTGGCCGATTGGTGAAGACACCATGCTTAGACCCGCCAAAGTTCGCACCCAGGACGCGCAAGCCGCCCAGGAGAGCCGTCATCTGAGGGGCTGACAGGGACAGCAACTGCGCCCGATCGACCAGTAGCTCTTCGAGCGATTCGCTGTGTTTGCCGCTAGTGTAGTTGCGGAACCCGTCCGCAGTCGGCTCAAGCACGGCGAAGGACTCGACATCCGTTTTCTCTTGCAGCGCATCCGTGCGTCCCGGCTTGAAGGGAACCGTCACGTCGTGACCGGCATTTTTCGCCGCTTGCTCAATGCCCGCGCATCCGCCCAGAACGATCAAATCAGCGAGCGAAACCCGCTTGCCGCCAGACTGCGAGCTGTTAAACTCCTGTTGAATTCCCTCCAAGGTTTGCAGCACCGTTGCCAACTGCTCTGGCTGGTTGACTTCCCAATCCTTCTGCGGCGCGAGACGAATGCGCCCCCCGTTCGCTCCACCGCGCATGTCGGAGCAGCGGAACGTTGACGCCAACGCCCAAGCAGTCGAAACGAGTTGGGAGACAGACAATCCCGAAGCCAGAATCCTTTCCTTAAGGGCAGCGATGTCCTGCTCATCAATCAATTCATGATCGACTGCCGGGATGGGATCTTGCCACAAGAACTCTTCCTGGGGAACCTCTGGGCCGAGATAGCGTGAGCGGGGACCCATGTCGCGGTGCGTCAGCTTGAACCACGCCTTGGCAAACTGCTCTGCGAACTCATCCGGGTTATCGTGGTAACGCCGCGCAATCTGGTTGTAGATGGGGTCCATCTTCATTGCCATGTCTGCCGTAGTCATCATGGGGGCGTGCCGTTTCGACGGATCGTGTGCGTCGGGCACCGTATCGGCACCAGCGTCGCCCTTGGGCTTCCATTGCCACGCGCCAGCGGGGCTTTTCGTCAGCTCCCAGTCATATTTGAACAGGGTTTCGAGATAGCTGTTGTCCCATTGCGTCGGGGTGGGAGTCCATGCCCCTTCGATACCGCTGGTGATCGCATCGACGCCGACACCCGTGTTAAAGGCGTTCTTCCAGCCAAGGCCCTGATCGATGATGGTGGCACCCCCTGGATCGGCACCTACGTGCGTCGCCTCGCCCGCACCGTGACATTTGCCGAACGTGTGTCCACCGGCGGTGAGCGCGACTGTCTCCTCGTCGTTCATCGCCATCCGACCAAAGGTTTCGCGAATATCGCGCCCTGAGCCGACCGGATCAGGCTCGCCGTCTGGCCCTTCTGGGTTCACATAGATTAGGCCCATCTGAACGGCAGCGAGGGGATTCAGGAGTACGCGATCACCTTCGTAACGCTCATTGCCGAGCCAAGCTTTCTCTGAACCCCAGTAGATGTCTTCTTCTGGCTGCCAGACATCCACGCGCCCGCCGGCAAAGCCTAACGTCTTGAAGCCCATCGATTCCAGGGCGCAGTTGCCGGCGAAGATCATGAGGTCGGCCCAGGAGATCTTCTTGCCGTATTTCTGCTTGACCGGCCAAAGCAACATGCGCGCTTTGTCGAGGTTGGCATTGTCGGGCCAACTGTTGAGGGGTTCAAACCGCTGGGTACCCGAACCCGCGCCGCCGCGACCGTCGCCAATCCGATACGTGCCGGCGCTGTGCCAAGCCATGCGGATGAAGAGCGGCCCATAATGGCCGTAGTCGGCTGGCCACCAATCCTGGGAGGTGGTCATCAGCTCATAGATATCTGCCCTCAAGGCAGCTAAGTCAAGACTCTTGAACTCCTCAGCATAGTTGAATTGCTCACCCATAGGATTGGCCTGGGGTGTGTGCTGGTGGAGGATGCTCAGATTCAAATAATTCGGCCACCAGTCTCGGTGCGACGGCCTATGACGAGGCTGAGATTTCTGACCGCCGCCCGTAAATGGGCATCCGCTTTGGCTGCTCATAGTATTTTCCTATCGAGGTGTGTGGTGTAAATTTTTTTGATGTACTGCGGGTAGTGCCAACAACTAGCACATGGTAATTACTGGGCTAATCGATGAACAAATAATCGAAGAAAAATATAATTAACGTTATGCTTTGAAACAATGAATTTGTGATTTGAAACAATTAGTTACCAATAGCCCCATAGTGAGCCTGTAAACACTCTAGTTGAGCGCGGCCACTTTCCACAAAGCTCACATGATGCTGACTGAGACACCCCTAGGTGTAACGACAGCTCCAGCTGACTCAGCCGACGGGCTTACGCATCTGCCACAAGGTAGAGCAATCTCAACCAATGAATATAAATAATCCTTTCATTCATAAACGATTGTAAATATCAAAATTGCTCAATTGATTCAGCATTTGACCGGCAATCCAGCGTGTGAATGCCGGCGGGATACATTGAGCGATTTCACTCTGAGTCATCCCAGGAACCCCCATCGCTTGCCGATAGATTGCTAATCCTGCGAAGTGACCAGCCGGCCTAGCCAAAAGTCTTGTCTCCTCTGGCTTCCTGCCACACTTCTGAGTTTTTAAATTTGTCTGGCACGGCGGGGGAGATAAAATAATAGGCCGGCATTCAAACAAGCGATGTCCGTGCATGGGAATCCCAAAATTTAACCCGCACAAAGTGATAGGGAATTCCAGAGGCGCACCGACAACATTTTCAATACAATAAGGTTTTCCCGTAGCCTTAAACCGGCATCTCGTTGCTTCGATAAAACAAGGGTATTCTTTCTCCGCGACTGCTTTAAGTACGCTGTGCTTCTGGCAGGGCGTACTCGCATGAAGAAAGTCAAATTCATGCTCGTATTTATCAAAGAATTCCAGCGCATCACCCTGACAGAAGTTGAACGGATAGCGGGGCTGAGAGTTGATATCAACCCCAGTAACTTCTACGGTGAAACCGGCCTCAGAAAAGCCTTGAAAATAGCCGGCAGCCGCGCCCCCGGCTCCACAAAAAAGGTCAAGAATCTTTAGATTCATTGAGGAAATTCCCTAATCCTTATATCTTCAGGAAATTCGTTAATATTTCCTCCCTTAGAGCACATTTCCAAATAAATTGTTAAGCCTTTTCTTGTTGTTGACCAAGACGTTGCAACATCAACCGAATCATTGCTCCCTGAATCATAGCTTCACTCATTTCTGGCAGCAGTTCGTAATCCTTGCTTAAGC
>JAHHHM010000010.1 GCA_019359355.1 Microcoleus vaginatus WJT46-NPBG5
GGTTTGGCAGAAATCATCGACGCTACAGAACAGTTCTTCTAGACTAAACATAGGGCAAGCAGAGGGATGAGAATTCAGCACTTTCAGCCTATCTGTTTTGCCCCTCCCTTATCCCGAACTCACGTTTTAATAATATATCGCCGGCCTAGAAGCAGACGCGATTCTTTACAGCATTTAACTTGTCTAAAAACGCCATCTGCCTTTTATCGTCTCAGCTTAGATCAGGGAGGCTTTGGAGCAAATTGATTTCTCAATGACTGGCATTTTATTAAATTAAGTTCCCATGTCGGTTCAGTTTACCCTTTTAGCTAGGGCATTAGTGTTTGCGTAGCCTGCCGTTAGGCATAACGTATTTCTACATAAATATTTGTTAACTCAGCCTTTCTTGAACCACCTGTTTATAAAATGCTTCTAAGGCTTCCACGCAGACTTTATCATCAAAAAGATTGTCGTGCCGCATTCTAATTTTTTCGGCGATTTCCTGCCGCCAATCTCGATCTAATCCTAATCTAACTGCAATTTCTATATATTCGGCTTCAGTTTGAGCAATTGTCTCTGTCACGCCCAGCATCCTTAAAATGCCATAAGAAAGGCGTCCCCGCATAAACTCACCTGGACAAGTAACAACTGGCAAGTTACACGCAATAGCGTCTAGCGTTGTATTTCCTCCTGAAAACCCAAACGAATCTAGATAAACATCTGAAAGTAAATTAAGCATCAGATAATTATTTCTAGCTTGTACAGGTAGGAAAACACAATACTGTTCCGCATTTAAACCCACCTCAGCAAACGCACGATCTAGACGATGCTTTAAGATATCAGCTCGAATAAAAATAAACTGAGCGTTCGGGATTCTTTGAGCAATTTTTGGTAAAATATAATCCTGTTGTGGTAGGTACTTAAAGGGAGCTTGACAGCACAGATAAATGACAGCATCCTCCCGTAAATGAAAATTTGAGCGGTTCTTAGTTAAAGGAGGAATAGCAGGCTTTGGGTAAGAAACTGCAATATTTGGTAAACGAATCAGCGTTTCGGAATAATGCTCTTGAGCATTTTCCGGTTCCATTAAGTTTCCGGATAAGTAATAATCAACGGTAGGCAAGCCGGTTGTAATAGGATGTCCCCACGCGGTACATTGCACTGCGGCCAAACGCAATGCAGCCATTTGCAAGGTAGGCGGGTTCATCCCAATTTCTGGAAAGAATAATATGTGAAGCCGATCAGCAATTATCTGTTGATAAACAGCTTCTTGATTTGCAGGTAGGTGATAAAAAACATCACTAGATTTGCGAAACTGTTCTGTCAGGTAATCTGGCTCATTTCCTGTGTAGTAGCAGTAAATTTCAAAATTATTTTTATCATGGCGGCGTAGCCACCCAATTAACCATAAAGTTCCACTATAAGCGTGAAAATATTCTGAAACATATCCAACTCGAATTTTGTTATTATATAAGGGTGGCATTGACAAAGGCTGAACCCACTGGGGATAATTGGCGGCCATAATTTGATGCACTAAGCTGCCGTACTGGCGCTGCAAAGATATATCGTTTTGGGCTTGATAGGTTAAGTAAAAGTTAGAGAAGCAACCAATCCCTGCTAAAGCACCTGTTTTCTCCTCAGGTGCTTCTAGAACCGTCTGCTGAATTAAATTTTGCAGTCCTTCAGTAAATCGCTGTCGATAAAATGCGATATCTTCTTGCTTCTCGTATATAACTGGAACTATTAAGTTTTCTATAACTTTAAAGGTATAATCGTTCGGGAGAAGCTGTGAAATTTTTTCAGCAGTTGAGATCGCTTCCTTGTTCTTAGCACTATATAACAACTTCATAATTAATGAAAAATGAAGTTTTCCTGAGTTCGGGTGAAGATCAATCCCTTTTTGTAGGGAAAGGATAGCTTCATCTAGTCGATTTAGTTGCCATAAAGACTCACTCATCAAAAAATATATTTCAACATTTCCTAATTGGAGATTTAAACATTTTTGACAATGAACGAATGCTTCTTCATAGTTTCCTTCTTGATAGTAGCGGTGAGCCACTTCCTGATTTAATAACGCTTCTTCTATTTGTAAGTCTTTTAAATCAATAAGATGATCGGGTTCACAAACCAGCAGATTATCTAGGTTGAATTTTGAAAGCGCTTGTTGATTTTCATTTTCTAAGCGAATTCGAGAGTTCAAGTATGGTAACAAAGCCTCCCATTCTTTTTCACTAAGTTCACCAAAAAAAGAAATTTGTGGCTCACTAGTAACCTCCACATTTTCTTGCATTAGCAAATTCATAACCACACTAGAGAAAAATAGCTCGGCATCAAATTCTGACTCTTCAAGAATGTTGTCGGTATTGATAAGGAGAGTCAAGCGTTCTTGGTCTGGGTGTGAGAGAATGACACTAATAACTTTTTGAAAATCTGCGCTTAAGGATTCTTCGGGTTGATTCCAATCTGGAAATAAAACAAAATTTAGCTCTCTAAGCTTTAAATACTGGAGAGTGGCTTCAATCTGTGTTTTTTGAAGTTGTTCCTCTAAACTTTCCACTTTAACAGTTAAGTCAATCAGATTTTTAAAAATAAATTCTATATTCTCACAATACAGGTGAGAATGATTTTTAAAAATTTGCGAGTGAGAATAAATGAGTTGCTCTCTTGTCAGCGATTTATCGCGAGAGGCGGCTCTCTGCCTGTAAAAGAACAATACTTCAGGAATACGATAAACTTCTCTACCTAGTTCAATAATGGATAGCCAAAAATCATGATCTTCTCGGCCATAAATCAGGTTGACGTCATATCCCTTAGTCTGTTTAAAATCCTCTGCTCTAAACAAGCCGGTGCAAACAATTGAGTTTCTTAATAAAATTTCTGGAAATTGATAGGGAGGAAGCTTCCAGTGAGCATTAACTTCTCCAAAAAGCTCTACTTCAGAGTAAACAATTCCTATTTTTTTATTTTCATCTAATATCTTAACTGCTTTTTCGAGATAAGTATCTCCAATTATATCATCAGCATCGAGAGGAAGAATATAACTTCCTTTTGAAGCGTTTATACCTAGATTTCTAGCAGATGATACCCCTTGATTTTCTGTTTTAAGAATTTGGCATTGGGGACGCAAGTAATTTTTTAGTAAATCTCTTGTATATTGATCTGTTGAACCGTCATCAATAATAATAATCTCAAAGTCTTGGTAAGTCTGTGATAAAACAGAATCGACGGCTTCATCAATGTACAGACCTAAATTGTAGCAAGGAATAATAACTGAGACTTTGGGAGAGTTCATAAGTATAGATGACATAAATCTACAGGTTGGGATTGCTTTATCTTGCTAAATTATACCAATTAATTATTTAAATTTAGCAAGTTTATGGCTAAGTTTTATTCTTGCAACTTTCTATCTAAGCCAGGATTGACTTAAAAATTACTTTCTATGAATTAAAATCACAGAGGGAAGAGTGTAATTGCTTATTCCTTGCAAACAAATTCAGCAATAAACTGCTGCACCCGATGCCAAACTCGCTCAAATAAATCCGGCATATCCACATCAAACCACTCAATGTCAGGAACACCTCTAAACCAAGTGCGCTGACGTTTGGCAAACTGACGGGTGTGTAGGACAGTTAAATCTTTCGCTTCAGACAGAGAAAGGCTGCCGGCTAAATATTGTTTCATTTCTTGATAACCTAAAGTATTTAACAAAGGCAAATCAGACCCGTATTTTTTACAAAGATAATCTACCTCATCTAACCAATTAGATGCTATCATTTGATTAGTTCGCAATTCAATGCGTTCCGCCAAAACCTCGGCTTTACAATCTAAACCAATTTGTAAAATCGGATAATCGGGTGGGTTCTCTCCTTGCTGTGCGGAAATGGGATGACCCGTCACGTAAAAGACCTCCATCGCCCTTAAAGTCCGTACGGGATCATTGGGATGAATTTTCGCTGCCGCAGCGGGATCAACTTGTTGTAAAATTGCGTAAAGCTGAGCTTGACCGAGACTCTCTAATTGCGCTCGCAACTCCAAATGAGGAGCGACTCTGGGAATTTTTAATCCTCGAACCACTGCTTTAATATATAAGCCGGTGCCGCCAACGAGTAAGAGTGGGGGAGGGGGAGAGGGGGATAGAGGAGGAGAGGCAATTAAAGCTTGCGCTTGCTGCTGATAATCTGCAACGGTCAGCGTTTCGGTGGGATCGCAGATGTCTATCAAGTAGTGCGGGACTAATTGCCTGTCTGCGGCGGATGGCTTAGCTGTACCAATGTTAAACTCTCGGTACACTTGGCGGGAATCGGCACTGAGAATCACCGTTCCCAAACGCTGTGCTAAATTAAGCGCCAACCCAGACTTGCCGGTTGCCGTAGCGCCACAAATCGCAATTAAAATCAAGCAACCTCCAATCTCAAATCTAAAGATAAAATCAACAGGTGCATCCCCTACATAAATTTCCCTGGAAATTGGCCTAGCGTCGCCTATAACCCTTTTATGCTAGAATTTTGTTAGATTTTGTCTTTTTGAAGTCGCCGTGGGCTTCACACCCATTATAGGAGCTATTTTGGTATGACCAGCAGTTACAGCGCTGATCAGATTCAAGTTTTGGAAGGTCTTGAAGCCGTCCGCAAACGACCGGGGATGTACATCGGCACCACCGGCCCGAGAGGACTCCACCATCTAGTTTACGAGGTTGTGGACAATTCCATCGATGAGGCGCTAGCTGGCCACTGCACTCATATCGAGGTTGACCTCAATGCTGATGGTTCCGTCACCGTCACAGACGACGGGCGGGGCATTCCCACAGATACCCATTCCAAAACCGGCAAATCAGCCCTAGAAACCGTAATGACCGTGCTTCATGCCGGCGGTAAGTTTGGCGGCGGCGGCTACAAAGTTTCAGGCGGCTTGCACGGGGTTGGTGTCTCTGTCGTTAACGCCTTATCTGAGTGGGTAGAAGTAACCGTTTGGAGGGAAAAAAAAGAATACAAGCAGCGCTATGAAAGGGGCGTTGCTGCTGGCGAACTTGAATCCAAACCCGGCAAAGAAAACCGCACCGGCACCTCTGTTTCCTTCAAACCCGATCATCAAATATTTAGCACCGGCATCGAATTTGATTACACCACCCTATCCGGGCGCTTACGGGAGTTGGCTTACTTGAATGCCGGTGTCAAAATGACCTTCACCGACAATCGGCTGGAACTGCAAAAAAGCGGCGAACCGCGAGTAGAAACCTACTGCTATGAAGGCGGCATCCGCGAATACATTTCCTACATGAACCACGACAAACAACCCTTGCACGAAGAAGTCATCTTTGTTCAAGGAGAACGCAACAACGTTCAAGTAGAAGTTGCGTTGCAGTGGTGTGTTGATGCTTACAGCGATAACTTATTAGGCTTTGCCAATAATATTCGTACCATTGATGGTGGAACCCATCTAGAAGGCTTGAAAGCTGTGCTGACGCGCACGATGAATGCCATCGCCCGCAAGCGCAACAAAATCAAAGAAAATGAAGCCAACCTCGGCGGAGAAAACGTCCGCGAAGGCTTAACCGGCGTTATTTCCGTCAAAGTACCAGACCCCGAATTTGAAGGGCAAACAAAAACAAAATTAGGCAACACCGAAGTGCGGGGAATTGTTGACTCTTTGGTGGGAGAAGTTCTCACCGAATATTTAGAATTCCGTCCCCACGTCGCAGACTCTATTTTAGAAAAAGCCATCCAGGCATTTAAAGCCGCAGAAGCCGCCCGCCGCGCCCGCGATTTGGTCAGGCGAAAATCGGTTTTAGAATCTTCACCTTTACCTGGAAAATTAGCAGATTGCAGCACCAGAGATCCTTCAGAATCTGAGATTTTTATCGTAGAAGGTGATAGTGCCGGTGGCAGTGCCAAACAAGGACGCGATCGCCGCACCCAAGCCATTCTTCCCCTGCGTGGTAAAATCCTCAATATCGAGAAAACTGACGACGCAAAAATCTACAAAAATACCGAAATTCAAGCCTTAATTACAGCCCTTGGCTTAGGGGTAAAAGGTGAAGAATTCGACGCTTCTGGACTGCGCTATCACCGCATCGTGATTATGACAGACGCAGACGTTGATGGGGCACACATCCGCACCTTGTTGCTAACCTTCTTCTATCGCTATCAACGTTCTCTTGTCGATCAAGGTTACATTTATATTGCCTGCCCTCCCCTCTATAAAGTTGAGCGGGGACGCAATCATTATTACTGCTACAGCGAGCGCGAACTCAGCAACTTAGTCCAACGCGAATTTCCCGCCAATGCCAACTACACCATCCAACGGTTCAAAGGTTTAGGTGAAATGATGCCGGAACAGTTGTGGCAAACCACGATGAACCCAGAAAGCCGCACCTTTAAACGTGTGGAGATTGAAGACGCTGCCGAAGCGGATCGCGTCTTTACCGTTTTGATGGGTGATCGTGTTGCCCCTCGCCGCGAATTCATTGAAACTTATGGGCCAAAACTCAACTTGACCGATTTGGATATCTAAAGCCCTGTTTCACATCTGATTTCGAGTTGTATTGACTTGTAGGGGCGAAATTTTGTTCGCCCCTAATTCTGGGTTTATTTATGTCGAATAGACTCGTAAATTTCCAAGTATTCCTTACCTGGATAGTTCCATGAGTAGTCGTAGTTCATCCCCTGAAGGACGAGCTGGCGGAATTCTTCAGGATAGTTATACCACAACTCAATTGCCCGATCCATTGTAGATTCCAGAGCATGAAAGTCGGTGTCATAAAAGACATAACCGTTGCGTTGTTCGGGCAAATGGTTTTCGTCGTAGTCTCGGTCAAAAACAGTATTGACTAGACCGCCAACTCCCCGCACAATTGGCACCGTTCCATATCGGAAACCAATCATTTGTGTTAATCCGCAAGGCTCGTAATTGCTAGGAACGACAATCATATCTGCGCCGGCATAAATGAGATGAGATAATTCTTCATTAAATCCTAGTTCTAAATGAAGATCGGGATTATCATTTAAGAATTGTTTTTCATGCCAGAAATGATTATTAATTCCCGCTTCAGTGGCTGAACCCAGCAGCACAAATTGCGCCCCTCTTTCCAGGGCATAGTAAATCGCATGATGGACGAGATGAACGCCTTTTTGATCGTCGAGCCGGCCAATAAAGCAAATGAGGGGTTTATCGACATCGCGCAGCAGCAATCGTTCGCGTAAGGCTTGTTTATTTTTCGCTTTCCCTTCTAATTTTTCTTTAGTGTAGGAATGGGGAATGTAGCGATCAGTTTCGGGATTCCACACATCATAATCGATGCCGTTGAGGACGCCTCGGAATTTACTTTGATGCGTATGTAAAGTGTGTCCGAGTCCGTATCCAATCGGAGTATAACAGGCTTCCCAAGCGTGATGGGGTGAAACTGTTGTGACGTAATTTGAGTAAACAATGCCCCCTTTCATAAAGTTCAACGCAAAGGGGTTGAAGTTATCCCGCAGGCGATCATACTGGAAAAAGTAAGCTTCTTGATTCAGGCCGGTTGCCCAGAGAACCTCTGAACCGCCCATTCCTTGATGTTTGAAGTTGTGGATGGTGTAGCAAACCCGTTGCAGCCCCATGTCATATTTATAATTCTCAAATAACATGACAGGAACTAAGCCGGTTTGCCAATCATGGCAGTGGATGACATCGGGACGCTTGTTACTTTTGTGCAAAAATTCCAAGGCAGCTTTGCTAAAGAATGCAAAGCGCATATTGTCGTCATCGCAGCCGTAATAACAGTGCCGGTTGAAGAAGTTATCTGGTGAGTGGGGTTCAATGAAGAAACACAGCCGCCCGTACACCCAGCCGCAATAAACGGAACAGTGGATCGCACCGCCATACCAGGGCACCCATAAATCTTTATAAGCATCATGGAGTCCCCAAATATGGTCATAGCGCATACAATCGTATTTCGGCAGAATCAACTCTACCGTATGACCGCGACTTTCTAAATCCCTGCTGAGATCCGTAAACCACATCACCCAAGCCTCCAGCTTTGATGACGGGGGCGCACTCGGAAGCGATTTGTACGATATACATCCAGACTCCTCGCTCAATAACAAATGTATTTTTTTAACTTCACAGAAGTATACATATTTACAGCCAAAACACAACTCAGTCCTTAGCAACAGATCCAGTGCGAGGGTTGTGACGGCTTAGGAAGAAGTTGGTTTTCTTGCATAATTCTCAATTAACCGGCATTTACGGTGGCAGAAAAACACCGGCACCCGAAAAACTAAAAACCACCCAGACTTTAAAATCTCAGGTGGCTTTGCTTTAAATATATCTAGCTTTAAATTAAATGGAGCCGAGCAGAATTGAACTGCTGTCCAAACAAGGTATTGACTCTCCGCTCATTCACAGGCTTAGCCCATCTGACCCTCAGGGCGGGAACCATCCATTATCCCGGATGACAGGATGCACTGGTTAAATCTTAGCTAGCAAGCCACCCAGAGAACACTTACTAGAGCATCCGTTGGGGTTTTGTCTGCAATCCTTAACGGAGTCGAACTACAGACGCTCGAACCTAAATGAGGTTTTTATTAGGCAGCAACAGTGGCTGTCTTACGAGCAAAAGGAACGATGTTGTTCGCATTTACTTTTTTTTTGAGCCTAGGATTTACGAGAGGCGACTCACTCTCGGCCTGAATCACAAAGTAGCTTTCGCTCGCCTGTCGAAACCATTACGGCCCCTTGCGTTCTTTCCTTATTATAATCAATTCTTTTGACCAGGACTAGGAAAAAAAGCTTAAAAAGGTGGTAATCCCCGAAATTTTTGTAGGGTTAAGCGAACCTTGCGGAAAAAAGCAGCAGTTTTGCGGAGTTTAAATCTGCCGGCGGTGAATAATGAAACCGAAGTTGACCACTACCCCCCTGTTGCTTTGGCTTGCCCCCGGCAGCGAATCCTGATATATAGGGGGGGGTTTCAAGGGAGATGGGAAATTGAAGCTACTTTGCCTCAGCAATGGTCATGGGGAGGATGCGATTGCAGTTCGCATTTTGCGGGAACTACAGCAGCAGCCAAATCCCCCGGAATTAGCAGTCCTTCCCCTTGTCGGTGAAGGACGAGCCTACGCCGAATTAGAGGGGGTACCGATGATCGCCCCTGTGAAGAAAATGCCCTCTGGTGGCTTTATTTATATGGATAGCCGGCAGTTGTGGCGGGATGTGCAAGGGGGACTACTGGAGTTAACTTGGAAGCAGTTACAAGCCGTGCGAGCTTGGGCGCAACAGGGCGGATCGATCTTAGCCGTGGGGGATATTGTGCCCCTGTTGTTTGCTTGGTGGAGTGGGGCAAATTATGCGTTTGTGGGCACTGCCAAATCAGAATACTATCTACGCGATGAAGCCGGCTTGCTGCCCAACCGTTCGTGGTTTGAGGATCTGGAGGGTTGGTCTGGCTCAGTTTACCTGCCTTGGGAACGCTGGCTGATGCGTCACCGGCGCTGCAAAGCTGTTTTTCCCAGAGATCCCCTAACCGCGAAGACCTTACAAAAGTTTTCGATTCCCGCCTTCGATCTGGGAAATCCCATGATGGATGAATTAGAACCGGCTCACCCACCGGCACTCTTTTATGACCCAGATGCAGAATTAAAAGAAACTCGGCGTCCCCTGATTGTCACCCTCCTGCCCGGTTCTAGAACCCCAGAAGCCTACGACAACTGGCAAAAAATTTTGCAAGCTGTGGCGCAGTTGTGCCAAACCTTCAGCGAGAGAACGCCGGTGTTTTTGGCTGCGATCTCGCCCGGTTTAAGTTTAGATATCTTCTGCGAAAAATTGGAAGGTTATCACTGGCAACCGGGAAAGCCGGATAACCCAGCGATTTTTCCCCCAATTTCTGATCCGGCGGCTGTGACGTTTACTCAAGGAAATGCAACGCTGATTTTGAGCCAAAACGCCTTTGTTGAGTGCTTGCAACCGTCAGATTTAGCGATTGCAATGGCCGGCACTGCAACAGAACAATATGTGGGTTTGGGAAAGCCGGCATTCGCATTTCCTGGGGTTGGCCCTCAGTTCACGCCGGCTTTTGCCGAAGCTCAAAGCCGGTTACTAGGCCCATCCCTAATTTTGCTTGATCGGCCAACTGAAGTGGCAATCGTATTACGGCAGCTACTGCGAGATCCAGACCGGCTGCAACTGATTGCGGACAATGGCCTGCGGCGTATGGGCGAACCAGGGGCTGCAGGCCGTATCGTGGCTTGTTTGAGCGAAAAATTGTTAACTGCCAAGGGCTAATTGATCATTAAGCCTTGAATTTTCTCTGCCCCACCTTTAAGGGTGGGGATCGCCTCAACAGATTACTTGTGCTTGACCAAAACGCCCGGTTCCCGCTGAATTGGCAGGACGTCTAAAATATCCATTTGCACGCAATATTTTAAGTCTTCGTGGCAGTCGAGACGCAGGAGGCGTTGGCCGTGGCTGGCGTGGTGCATGAGTTCTAACAATTGGTCTTGCCATTGACGGTAAAGCGCAATCGCGGCGACGGTTTCATCATTGCCGGCAAAAGCGCTTAACGTGCCACCAATACCGCTTAAGAGGCTGTCAGCGAGTGCGCCGGCGCAAGCGGTATCTTCTAAAGAATAACTGCCTTCCCAACCAGAACCGACTATCCAAACGGTTTCTGGCTTCTGGGAGATCAGATAGTTCACCACTGCTTGCCGGTTGATAAAAGCGGCTGCCAGAACCACTGAGGCGTTTTGCACACGCTGCAGTGCACGGGTGCCATTGGTGGTACTGATGAATAACCGGCGTCCTTGCATCCGTTCTGGGGTGCAGTCGAGGGGAGAGTTGCCCAAGTCGCAGCCGGCTACTTTGGAACCGCCTCGTTCGCCGGCGCGAAGACGTTTCTCTGCGGGCCACTCTTCACTGACTTGCATCAGTTTTTCCATATCGCTGAAGACTTGCACGGCTTCCGCGCCGGCATTCAGTGCGGTTGCCATTGTAGTGGTAGCGCGGAGAACATCGACGGCAATCGCACAGTCTGGCTGGCTGTCGGTTGGCGTCAGTTCAGGGGTGTGGTAAACAAATAGCTTCACAGATTGGGATTCCCTGTATTTACAACTGCCGAATTACTATTTTATGGGTCGGTGTTACCGAATAGATAAGGCAGTTTGCAGTATCCTTTGAGCACTCGCTGCATCTGTTGGGGAAGCCGACAGCAAAGGTGCCGAGTAAGATAGTAATGATTCGCTTCACACAAAACAGGGGAAATGTTGAGACGTACATTAACTCGAAGGGCGGCGCTGGCGTTAGGCGCAGCTTTGTTCGTTGTGGCTGCTACAAATCTTGCCGCTACAGCAAAAACCTATTATGTCGATCCTGCCGGCAGCGATAATCAAGGGGATGGATCGAAGCGTAAGCCCTGGAAAACGCTTGCTCATGCCGTCAAGAATGTCCCACCGGCACAGGGACACACAATTCATTTAAATCAAGGCATTTTTACAGAGACTCTCCCCTCCATTGTTCCCCCGGGAATAAGTATTGAAGGGGAAGGAGCCGGTAAAACCGTAATTAAAAGTGGAATTGATGATTTTTTACTTCAACTTGAATCCGCGCCGGTGGTGGACGGCAATCAAATTTTGAGTAATTTCAAAATTGAGGGGCAAAATCGCAAGTTGAAGGGGGGTATTTTTGTTCGAGGCCGGCATAATGTGATTATTCGGGGTGTAGATTTTGAGGAAATTGATTTTACCGGCTTGCAGATTATTGCTGAGTGGACTTCTTCTAGAACGACTCCTCCAGCCACTTATCTCAATGGTATTGAAGTTGATAACTGTAACTTTAAAAATTGTTCTAAAGATTTGGATAAATGGAGTTCTGGCTGTCTCCACATTGGTGGTTTAAAGGAAGCCAAGATTCACGATATCAACATTCAAGAGGATCGAGGCTATGGCATCAAGTTTTTCGCTTGGGGCTGGTTTAAAGGAATCAAAATTTATAATTGTGAACTCGCGGTTCCCGATTCAGATCCCCTTTGGAAAGCAGATAGCGCTTTGGAACTGTGGCGACTGTTCGATAATTGTGAAATTTATAATGTGAAGTCTAACCAGTGGTTTTCTTTGGTGGGTGGCGACAAAGGTAAAGGAACCCGAAGCGTTACAGTTCATGATTGCGAAATTATTGTCAAACGGTCGGATGAGCAATACCTTCAAGGCATAGAAGCAACGGTCTCAGATAGTGAATTTTATAACAATTATTTTGAAAATCCCGGAAGTTTTGGGGCTTTTGCCATGTGGGGAGGTGAACCCCTCTCTAATATTCTCATTCATCATAATATTATTCGGGGGGGAAAGAATACAAATGCGCTGGCATTTGTTCAATCTGATGATTCGGCAGATTTTTCAGATATCAAGTTTTACAACAACCTTTGTGAGAACCTAGAATTTGGAGTAAAGCTGAAGCCGGTGGGAACTGGTGAAATTCGTAAAGTAGAGATTAAAAACAATATTTTTATTGATGTAAAAACTGCAATTTTAGCTTATAATGCGCCCAATAAAATACGCGACACTGCTGTTGCTTTTAACTGTTTTTATCAAGTAGAGAAGACATTTAAAGAAGAAAAAGGTAAAACGGTTAATACAAATTTTGAGAATAATATTGAAGTTGATCCCGAATTAATCGGTTCAGGGAAAAATCGGGATCAATACTATAAACCTAAGAGTGCAAAAAGTCCTGTGGTGGATGCCGGCATAGAAGTTGGCTTGCCCTATAAAGGAAAAGCTCCAGATATAGGTGTTTATGAATACTAACCTGTTACAGCAGTTTTCCTAAAACGGCTTGTTGCTGAAATTTCTCTACACTGCAAGATTGAGAATTTATCAGCGTAATGAGGGTAACTTCTGGGGGACAAAATAGACGGCCAGGGCGGTACGTTCCCAGTCCTCGATTGACATAAAGCTGGTTATTTCCTAACTGGTACAATCCCGCTGCCCATTCCCAATGCTCGACCACTTTGTAACAGTTTCCTGACAGATAAGGAATCCAACGTCGTAGGGGTTTGGGGATAACACGCCGCATTGGTTTGAGAAATGCCGCCACCGGCCCGATTTTGGGTAAGACAATTTGGCCACCGTGAGTGTGCCCAGACAACTGCAAATCCACTCGCCACTTTTGCAGGGGTAGGGCAGTATCCGGATTGTGAGATAATACGATTCGGGGAGTGGTTTGATCTAGCAGGTTAAACACCGGCTTTGGATTGAACTCGCCCGACCAAAAATCGGCTAGCCCCACCAGGGCTAATTCTGGCCCGAAAGGATAGACAATTTCGTTCCACAAGACGCCAATACCGATTTGAGTTAAAGCTTGGGTAATTTCGGTTTTCGAGTGCGGGTATTTGAGGTCGTGATTGCCTAAAATCGCATAAATGCCGGCACGGCTTTGCAGATGTTTAAGGCGCAGCACGAGCTTGTGAATCGGTTCTGGCTTTTTCGTTACATAGTCGCCAGTGAGCAGGATGAGATCGGGTTTTGCCTGATTGGTAACGGCGAGGGCTTCTTCTAAAAGGGAGTCAGACAGCCGGCCTCCATCGTAGTGGAAGTCCGACAACTGCGCGAGCTTTGTCCCTTGGAGGTGCGCCGGCAGGTTAGGGATCGCAACGGTTAAATTTTCTACCCGCAATGGGCCAGTTAATAGCCGATGCATATTTGGGATATCAATTGACAAAGTGCAAGTTTAGCTTAACAAACCTGCCGGTGTTGAGGGGGTGCCGGTGTGGAGGTTCGGGAGTGGCACCGGCTGCCAAATTGCCATATATTTGGAGCACAATTAGAGATTTTCAAATTGTTCTAACTCCTGTGCCACAACTGTTCTGGCACCCACTAGACAAACAGGCAGTTTTTAGGAGACGCTATAAATGAGCTGGCTCTGAACAAATCGTTTCTTTTTTACGTCGGTTTTTGGTACAGCTACGCTAGTTGCGAAATCAGATACAGAATTGCCGCTGTGTCTACCTGTGAAATGAAGGATGCCTTAAAAAACATGAGCCTTACCGTTAAAGTTGTTGAACCTTCGGGAATTTTAGATAGCACGAAAGCCAATCAATTTGAGCAAGAAATTAGCGA
Source organism: Microcoleus vaginatus WJT46-NPBG5 (assembly GCA_019359355.1). Classification (GTDB taxonomy): domain Bacteria; phylum Cyanobacteriota; class Cyanobacteriia; order Cyanobacteriales; family Oscillatoriaceae; genus FACHB-68. The sequence continues at coordinate 14,058 of JAHHHM010000010.1, forward strand.
GATCATTGAAGCCGGCGCTGATATTGTGTTGGTTGATTTAAAGGATGTAACCTTTATGGATAGCTCAGGCTTAAGAGTTTTAGTCTCTGCTTTTAAAACGGTTCAAGCTGCTAAAAGCAAACTAGCTGTCTGCTCCGTTAACCATCAGGTGAGAATGTTATTTGAGCTAGCTAGTGTTGATAGATTCCTGGATATTTTTGCCAACCGTGAGGAATTTAGCAACTCTTTAGTCTCATCCGACTCATCACGTTGATGGTTTGATTAAATTGTCGCTTGATAGGCAATACTGTTTAATCAAATACTGGCGCTTTTGGAGCCTTTGATTTTTATTTTACGCCGGAATAACCGAGGTTTCCGCCAATTTTTCTAGCCAGTCGGGGCGATTTTTAATTTCGCCCCTATAATTTTTAATAAAAAATAATAGCTGCCATGAAGATTAAAGCTCTTGTCGCGTTGCCGCTTGAGAGTTTAAATTTAATCAAAAGTTACTTGTAAAAGAGATACATCATCCTCAAAGGTATCTTTGCTGCCCAAGGCACGTAGGTCGTCTAAGATATGTTGAAGGCTGAGAGTGTCCGGTCGTCTGGACTCGGCTAACCACTCAATGAAATGATCGAAGCTCCAAATCGTCCCATCAGGTTGCTTAATTTCGTAAATTCCATCACTGTAAATGTACAACGTGCTGCCAGGTTCAACCTGACACTCAGCGTTTGCATATTTAACGTTAGGAAACATTCCAATGGGCAACCCTCCTGGGGTTCTTAGATGTTGCACTTGGGGGGAAGGGGTATTGATATTTGATAATAAGACTGCCGGCGGGTGGCCGGCACTAGCATAGACGAGTTTGCGCGTGACTCGGTTATAGACTCCATACCAGATGGTAAAGTACATATTTCGTTGCTTTTCCATCTGAAACGCCTCATTCAGCGCGTCTAAGACCGCATTCGGTTGATAAAAATTTGTATTAAGAGAGCGCGAGCGCAAAACATTTAAAACAGAAACTGATAGCAGTGCCGGCCCTAAACCATGCCCGGAAACATCCAGCAAATAAATCGCTAAATGGTCTTGATCGAGCCAGTAATAATCAAAGCAATCGCCCCCCAACTGTTGCGAGCTAATAAACTTTGACTTAATGCTTAACGGCTCATTAACCGGCGAGGGCAAAAGCGATTTCACATACTCAGCCGCTTCCGCCAATTCCGCCCGCAACGCTGCCTCGGCTTGCTTGCGCTTAGTAATATCGATTCCGACAAAAACAGCCGCTTCGTCTCCCAGCCACTTCCACTTTTTGGCAATTACCACCAGACTGCGGGGAGTGCCATCGACTGGCGGACCCTCAATTTCTATAGAGTCTTCGCTTGTCCGGTTAGCAAAAAAACTGCGGACAAATTTACCAAACTTATCTTGACGAAAGCCGACTTCTTGACCAACTAACGCGTCTTGAGACAAGTTGAGAATGCTGGCCAAATGCCGGTTCACTCCCAGATAACGAAAATTAGAACTAATTAAAGAAACTGTACCGGGCACTGCATCCAGCACAACTTGGAGCAAGTCCCTGGCCATCTGCAACGTCGCCTCTGACTGCTTGAGACTGGTGATATCCTGCACAAACCCTTCCACAGCGACAGGCCGACCGTGGTTATCGCGCAGCAACCGGATCGTTTCGGAAATCCAGATAACCGAGCCGTCCCGTTTGCAAACCTCGGCCTCAGTCTTATACTGCACCTGGCCTTGAGTTTCTAAGTGGCGGATGCACTCAGCCCAGTGGATGGGATTAACATAGAGTTGATTGATATTTCCCACACTCTCTAGAAACTGCTCTGGGGAATCATAACCGTAAATGCGAGCCAAGGCGGAGTTAGCGGTGCGATAATGTCCGTCCAGGGTCACTTGAAACAGCCCTTGAGCGGTATTTTCAAAAATTTGCCGATATTTCCGAGCGGTGATATTTCGGAAAATGCCTCGCGTAACGGCTGGTTGACCATTTTCCCACCGGCAGCTGATATTTCCTTCCACCCACACCGGCTCCCCCTGCTTGCTGACAAAAATCATCTCGACTGATTCGAGTGATTCTCCGTGGCGGAGTTTTTCCAGCAACCAGGGCTGACGGCTTTCTGGATGTAAAATATCCAACAACGAGAGTTGGCCCACTTCCTCGTCGCTATAGCCCAACGTTTGCCGCCATGTTTGATTAACAGAGAGAAAATGCCCATCAGAAACTCGAATGCTCTGGATCAAAACATTGGCTCTGTCGAGAAAATTGTGGAGATGAGCTTGGGTTGTTTCCATTTGCCGCAGTTGCCGGCCTTTCTCCATCAGGGCCATTACCTGACGCGACAGAGTTGCTAAAATGTCTAGCTGCGCCTCACTCAACTCTCGCGGCACATAATCCATAACGCATAAGGTGCCCAAGGTAAAACCATCGGGGGTCACTAGCTGGGCACCGGCATAAGACCGGATATAAGGAGGGCTAATCACTAAGGGATTGGCGACAAAGCGGGGATCTTGCAAAGTGTCGCTGACCGTGAACACTTGATCGGACAAAATCGCATGGGCACAGAACGCCACATCCCGTTTTGAAGCCCGTCCTGCCCATCCCACTTTCGACTTCAACCACTGCCGGTCGGTATCGATTAAGCTAATCAGGGCGATGGGAGTTTCACAAATTTTTGCAGCGAGACGCACCAGATCGTCAAATGCCTGTTCAGGTAATGTATCAAGTATCTGATACTTCCGTAGCGCTTCAATCCTCTTGGCTTCGTTATCAGGCAATGGTGCCTTGATCATTGCGATACGACCACTTGCGAGGGAGTTAACCATCAGACGATTTGCCTCAAGCCAAGATTTGAATGCATAAGCTACTCCTATACATCTAAATAGACGTGGCTCATCGAGGCAATCCCCCTAGGGGGTGATTTTAAACGGGCTGGAAAAAAGCGCAATTCACATGAGCAACATTAAAAAATTTGATTATTTGCTTATATTTTTTCGCATCAGCAAACAATTGCGCTCGTCTGGTGTTCGCGTATACGAAAGCTCATCCATCAGCTTGTACATGAAGATCAATCCATTGCCGTGCGGGTCGGGATCGCCAGGACGAAAGAGCGCTAGGTTTTCGTGCAACCTTTTTTCTAGATCGAACGGTTGACCTTGATCCCAAATTCGCATTTCCATTGTGTGCGAAAAAAGTTTGACCTCAATCTCAATTGGGGTCGTCTGAGGCAAGTTTCGGTGAGCATGACGCACTGCGTTCGTCAAACCTTCTGCAAGTGCTGTTTGGCATTGCCACCAAACGTTACAGGGTAGCAGCGCCAGCTTAAACTGCTCAAACCATTGCAAAACTTCGGCTAGAGAATTCAGTTCCGTCAATACGGAAAGCTGCGCTTGTTTGAGGGGTTGTTCTTGTTTCTCTGGTTTTTTTCCCAGGTGGGATTTCCACCAGCCGCCAAGGTTGTCTAACACCATCTTCTCAATGAAGAATGAAGAATGAAGAAGGAAGAATGAAGAAGGAAGAATGAAGAATTCTCAATTCTTAATTCAGAAATCTTCCCTCACATCGCACCGCTGTTTTTATTAAACAGGACCAGAACAGTTTGGATAATTAATTTTAAGTCATATATAAGGCTCCAATTCTTTTGATATTGCAAATCCAGGCGGATCACGTCCTCAAATTTGCTGATGCGAGACCGGCCCTTTACTTGCCATTCGCCGGTCATGCCGGGTTTGACATCTAAGCGCTGCCATTCTGGCACCTCGTAACGCTCTACTTCATCCGGGGTCGGGGGGCGGGTGCCAACTAAACTCATTTCCCCTCTGAGTACGTTCCAAAACTGCGGCAACTCATCCAAACTGGTTCGCCGCAGAAACCGGCCTACTCGCGTGATCCGGGGATCATTGTCGTTTTTAAATAATGGGCCTTCTACTTGGTTGGCCACTTGTGACTTCAGCGCCTCTGCATTGACGCACATTGAGCGCAGTTTCCACAGACGAAATCGCCGGCCCATCCAACCGCAGCGGATCTGACTGAAGAAAATCGGGCCAGGATCGTCCAGTTTGATGGCAATCCCAATGGGGATCAGCAAAATTGCCGTCAGAACCAAGCCCACCAAAGCCCCCACCACGTCTATCAAGCGTTTGATCCACGATCGCACGGAGGGATGGGTCGTCGGTAGCTGATTTTGGACGCGACGGGCGCTAATGGGTGTCGCTGTTTCCGTTGCGGGTTCAATTTTTAAAACTTGATCGAGTCCAGTTATGGACAGGACTGCCATGACTTGGGGCTGGACAGTTTGCAGCACCAATTCAATTCCGTGCTGTTGGGTGATTCGCACATTATTGACCAAAGCCCCTACGCCACTACTGTCCATAAAGTGGGTTTGGCTAAAATCAAGGATGATTTTGCTGGGGACGGGGCTTTGCTGGCAAAGCTGTTGGCAGGTTTGCTTAAAGGCAACTGCTTCTAGCACGCTTAGGCGAGCAGGCAGCTGAACCAGGGGAATTTCGTTGGTGACTGTAACCCGAAAGTCTGCGTCTGAGGGTTGGCTAACCATAAAAGCCTGATACTAAGTTACGCTCGCATAATTTTATTTTGAAACTTTGGCGAATGATTTTCATCCTTATCTGGCTAATCCTAACTGAGGAAACAACTTAGTATCAATCCCACTCACACTTTTCTAACACAGTTGCTTGAACAAAAAGAACTCCCCTGGCAATTTATTTCAGCTATCTTTAATTTAAGGAAAAGTTTTTACCGGCAAAACTGACCACTTTGGAATGCTTCGATCTAGCCGGCTCTATTGCCGATCACACGAAGTCGTATCCAAAACTCGAAACGCTGTACCTAATAGCCGCTTTTGTCAAGCTTTTTTTTGGCTTTTGTGGCTGGGACACCCGGACTCCCAGTGGATGGAGCGACTCCCGCAGAAATAATATCAGTTGTTCGATGCCAGTGGTTAGTTTTTCAGGCGTTAAGCACAAAAAAACTTAACAATTTGTTTGGCGAGCGTTCATCTTGATCGGGAGGCAAACTAGGCTGCCGGCAGAAACATGGTAGCCATTCCCTTGCCACAGCGTGATCCCCATTAAAAAAGCCCGCAAAAACAGGCTCTAGCACAGCAGGTCATTATTAAAGGTCGCACGGGCGAACCGAATATTTGCTAACTTGCACTTCCAACCTCGGATGGGTGGGAGAAAATTTTACCCATCATAAACTTAGGTGGAAATTGCCCTAAGTCTTCTGAAGCGGTAGAACGCTCTGCTTGAGTTTCAGGCGGAACCACACAGATAGCTGTCTGGGCGACTCCAGGCATCAAGTTGGTTACTTGAGTGATGATGCTGCCGATGCTTTCGGCTAGTTGCTTTGCCACGTCTAGGGAAGGAGCCAAAATGAAAAAGGTTTTCACCCCAGTTTGACTAGGGGCAATACCAAAGGTGCAATTATCTAACAGGGTGCGGGTGGAACCATCAAAAGAATCACAGAAGCGATGCAGTAACGCTTGGTAAAAGGATTCAGCCAGAGTTCGATCATCGAAACTGGGTCTTGAGAGCATGGCAAGTCCCTCCTAGGACTGTTGGGTGCCATAAATAAATCTTCATATTTTTAGTATGCGGCATTTTTTACCCACCGGCAGTGACCGATTCATTAAAATTATGTGACAATCATCTACCGGAAGAGTGATTCTAGTTATTACGGAAGTGTGATATAAGTATGAAAAGTTTGTGATATAGATCACTCGTCGGAACGAATAGATGAGATCGGTGGCTAGTGAGTCGGCAGTGCGGCGGCGCGAGCGTAAAAAAAATTGAAGCGTGGAAGAGTAGCAGACAAAAAAGGAGAAACGCGTTTTTGCTGGGTCTGCTTAGAAGGAGCGGCGCAATTGGAAGAACTTCTCTAGAATGCTCTGCAACCGGCTATTTTTGGCATATTTTTGCTTGGTAAGCTGCAAAGCTGCTTTACTGTTAACTTCTGCCAGGGTGGGGTAGATGTGAATCATGCCGGTGAGGGCGGATACTTTGAGCCGGTTGGACATCGCCAAAACGACTTCGTGAATTAACTCGCCGGCAGATGGGCCAACGAGATGAGCGCCGAGAATTTCTCCGTTGCCCTTAGTAATAATTTTAGCAAAACCACCTGTTGCTGCTTCTGCTTGAGCGCGATCTACAGAGGCAAATTCTTGTTTAAGTACCTCAATGCGATCCCCGTATTGGTTTCTCGCCGCTTCCTCTGTTAACCCGACCCTAGCAAGTTCGGGATCGGTAAAGGTTGCCCAGGGAATCACCCGATAATTGGCTTTAGTTATGGGAAAGAATAAAGCATTTTTCAGCACCACACTGGCTTCGTAGCTGGCAACGTGGGTGAACTGGTAGCCGCCGATCACATCCCCACAGGCATAAATGCGGGAATTGGTTGTTTGCAGTTTGCTGTTTACCTGAATTCCCTGTTTACCGGCTTCCACACCGGCAGCTTTCAGATTGAGAGATTCTACGTTCGCAACTCGACCGGCAGCGACCAAAATTTCATCCGCGACAATTTTCTGATTTTCCGCCCACAGAACTTTTTGACCCTCAAGCACTTCCACCCGATCTACTCGTGTGTTCGTTAGCACTCGAATGCCTTCAGATTCAAACTGGGCTTGCACCACAGCCGCAGCTTCCGGGTCTTCTTTGGGTAAAATGCGATCTTTGCTGGCGATCAGCGTTACCTGAGAACCTAAGCGGGAAAATGCTTGACCCAATTCGCAGCCAATTGGCCCCGCACCAATAACGGCAAGGGATTGGGGACGCTGTTGCACAGAGAAAACTTGCTCATTGGTTAAATAACCGGCTTGTTGGAGTCCAGGTATCGGGGGAGGTGCCGGTTTTGAGCCGGTGGCGATCACAAATGCTCTGGCGCAAAGTTTTCGGCCATTCACTTCAAAAGTCTGCCGATCCAGGAATTGGCCCGATCCAAAAATGACTTCAACGCCTAAACTTTCAAATCGTGCCGGTGAGTCATTAGGTTCAATGGTGGAGATGACGCGCTGAACGTGCTGGTTGGCTTTGGCAAAGTCAATTTGGGGATCTTGGCAGTAAATGCCGAAACGCTCAGCATTCTTGACTTCATAGGCGATACGAGAGGCGTGGATCAGGGATTTACTCGGTACGCAACCCACCCAGAGACAGTCACCTCCCAAGCGATCCCGTTCTACTAGGGCTACTTTTGCTTTCAGTTGCGCTGCCGCGCTGGCGACGACTAAACCTCCAGATCCACCGCCGATGATGACTAAATCGTATTCAACTGCCACGATTTCACCTGTTATTTCCGTGTTGCGTCGTAACTTTAGCTTAGCTTGCGATGCAGTTAAAGCGGACGGAGCGATTCGGTTCAGTAATATTTGCTGCACCGATATTTTTAAGTTTTGCCTTTTTATGGAAAGTCATGATTGGTTAGTCACCGATAGCGGGCAGTGTCAAGCTTGTGTGTTGCTGAGCGAGAGTGAGTGGCCAACCACTACTTACCGGCTCTATCGGTTTCTGACAGAGGTAGAAGATATTCTCCTACAGGTACAAGAAGATCGCCGGCGTCTCCAAGCAATTCGCCCATTGGTGCGCCGGTTGCTCACGAGTTCCTATTGGCTGCAATGTTCTTATCTTGAACCTTCACCGGAAACGGGATGGTCGGTTTTAAAGCTTTATGAGGAGCCAAATTTTCCGCTGTGTGTGCAAATTGTATCTTGTCTGCCTGGAAAAGTTTCGACGATTCACCAGCATGGGACTTGGGCAATAGTGGCGCTAATTAGTGGCCAGGAGAAAAATACGTTTTGGCAAAGAACGGGGGAGGCTAAATTTCCCAATCGAGTTCAACGGGTTGGTGAACACATTTTGCAGGGTGGGGATATTCTCGGTTTTACGTCTAATGTGATTCATTGTGTTGAAGCTTTGGGTGATGAGCCGACGGTGAGTTTTCATATTTCTGGTAAGCCGGAAAATTATTCGTTTTTGGAGTTTGAGCCGGTGAGTTCTTTGGCTAGGAATAGTTAAGCTGTTTATTGGTATTTCTAAGATTTTTTAACCACAGATAAACACAGATAAACACAGATGGTTTATCTGTATTTACCTAAAGTTGCTGTCTTTTTTAGGAGGATTTTTGCTTAGAGTTGGATGAGAAATGAGCGGTTCTTGTTCGTTTTATTGGGCTGCAATCTCTGGAAAAGGGGGTTAGGGTGTTGTTGGGGTTGGTTCTGTTTGAGGTTGGGGGAAGAATTTCTGACTTACCCAAGCGGTGAGAATATGGGAGAGCAAGCCTAATGGGCCGGCAAACAAGCAGAGGGCGATAGAATGAATTGTCCAGGTGCCGGTGCGTTGTCCTTCGAGGTAGATCCAACGACCTACAAATAGATCCATTACCAGAAAATGTACCCAGCCGGTTGCTGCGGCTCTTTCCTCTGCGAAGAAGCGGGCGATATCTGCTAATTTTGGATTGGATAATGCTTGAGCAGATTCAGATGTGATGGTGCCGCTAAGCAAAAATAAGTAAAGCGCGGCTAAGATCACAAAAGGTATTAGGGATTGCATGATTTTTCGGGTGATCCCCCAGTTGGGCAATAAAATCATTAATGTCCAAAAGGGTAAGACGAATAAATTAGCGCCGGCAAATAGTTGTTCGATTGTCATAACCTGGTCGTGACTCCTGCGTGATGGAAGAGAATGTTACTAAAAATTTTAGGCAAAAATAACACGCTTAACGCAAAAATCTTTCAAGCAGTCGTTTCTGTGAGTATTGCTCTAACGCTTTCATTAGAACTTTACAAGGTGCCGGCTTCTTTGGGTCAAGGGGTGCCGGCAGCAACATTCAAAACGTTTGCTGATTGGTGTTCCAATCAAGCCAATCTTTCTGCGGATGTTAAACATACGGTTGAGATGCTGTTAAAAGAAGCCGGCACTTCTGATTGTGATGTTGCCAATAAGCAACTTTCAAGACAGACTATTCTTATCCTCAAAGGTTATCAAATCTCTAATCTTAGTCCTTTACAATCTCTGTCAAATCTGACTAACTTATATCTGAGCTATAATCAAATCTCTGATCTGACACCTCTGCAATCTTTGACAAATCTCGCTAACTTAGACCTTTACGAAAATCAAATTTCCGATCTCACCCCCCTGCAATCTTTAACTGAACTCACTTATCTTTCCCTAAGCCATAATCAAATATCAGATACTACGCCGCTGAAATCGCTAATTAAATTAACGACATTATCTTTGGACTTTAATCAAATTTCTGACATTCGTTCCTTAGAATCCTTGACAAGTTTAACCGGACTTTACCTCAGCGGTAATCAAATTAAGGATCTCAATCCGCTGAAGTCGCTAGAAAACTTAACCGCTCTTTTTCTAAGCGGCAATCAAATTAGAGATATTAGTGCTTTACAAGGATTGGGTAAGTTAACGATCCTTTATCTTAGCGTCAATAAAATTAGAGAAATCCAGGCTTTGCAATTTCTCACAAACTTAACTGAACTTAACTTAAATTCCAATCAAGTTAAAAATATTAGCGCTTTGAAATCTTTAACGAAACTCAAAACGGTTAATCTGCGGCAAAACCGAATTCCTGAACAAGCTTGTCCGGTTCAACCTGAGTCGATTTGTAAGTTTTAAATTTAATGTAGATTAATAAAATATTTGACCACTTTCCAAATTATGAGCAGGTTTATAACCACTTTTGGTCTTGTCACCGCTTTGGGTAGTTATCGGCAGAGGAGTTTAGGCGGATGGTGGAGGTGTGAGAAAAGAAGGTTTTGCCGTTGCCTGTGGCTTTCAAGAAAGAAGTGGCAGGAGAGTATCGATATGGAGGGATCATATTGTTATCAGTTTGCTTTTATTAGGAATAACCACTTCTGAGAAAGCCATTTGATAGAAGTATTTTTAGTGATTAACGATTGAGTTATTTCTGAGCAGGCATGGTAAGGATGCGCTCAGAACCTTAACGTTCTTCATCTTCCTCGTCAATAAGTCTGAGCTGTGTTGCATAAAGCTTTCCATATTTTTCCTTTACCTCAACTTCAACATAAAGCACCTTGAATAAGCTTAGGTATAGATTCAGAGCCGATAAATTTCTCATTAAAAATAATGTTTTGGCTTCCATCGTTAGGTGCAATTTTACCCGAACGTGTGTTGTCTTGTTCGTTATGCCGAACGTAGAGAATCGAACCAGTTTTGATAAACGTTTGCTGAATACCTGTTGAAATCGCTAAATAGATTTTGTCGCGCAACTGGAGAAACCCTGGATAATTTGGGGCAATTTTTAGCGCTCTATCGCAATACTCCAATGCTTCCTCTCGCTTTCCTAGCTTCGACAGAGCATAAGTTAGGTTAGGAGTAACGATTTTTAAACCGCGAACATTACTCAAACTTTCATCAATTTCAAAACCTTTAGATAATTCATCAACAGCCTGATCAAAAACTTCGTGAGCTAGAAATGCCTGCCCCATTGCTGTATGTGCCTTTGCCAGATGTTGTTGCTCATTAAGTTCTTCTCCTAATTTGATACTTTGGCGAAAGAACATTAGTGAAAGGTCAAAGCTTTCCTCCCCTTTTTTATTAGCTATCACTTGTCCCAAGCTGTTGGCTATAATGGCTTGTCCTAGTTTGTCCTCAAGCTTTAGTGCTAAGTCATAACTCTGGCGTAGGATTTTTTCAGCTTCATCCCATTTCTGCTGTCTTTCTAAGACACCGCCCAGAGTATTCATAACCTTTGCTAAAGCAGGTAAATCCTTTTCATCCTCAAAAATTTCTTGGCTTTGCTTGAGAACTATCTCGGCTTTTTCAAATTCTTGTTTTGACTTCCAAATTCTGCCCAAATTGTGTAATGCCCATGCATATCGAGACGATTGGTCATTGAGGGCTTCGTCAATCGCAATCCCTCGTTCAAAGGCGTGCTGTGCCTCCTCTAATTTGCCCTGTTGCTGGAGCAATCCCCCTAAACAGTTCCACCCAATGGCAAGGGACGATTGGTCATTGAGGGCTTCGGCGATCGCAATATGTCGTTCAAAAGCGTGCTGTGACTCCTCTAATTTGCCCTGTTGCTGGAGCAATCCCCCTAAACGGTTCAGTGTAATAGCAAGTTTAGATTGATCATTGAGCGCTTCAGCAATCGCAATCTCTCGTTCAAAAGCGTGCTGTGCCTCCTCTAATTTGCCCTGTTGCTGGAGCAATCCCCCTAAACGGTTCAGTGTAATAGCAAGTTTAGATTGATCATTGAGCGCTTCAGCAATCGCAATCTCTCGTTCAAAAGCGTGCTGTGCCTCCTCTAATTTGGTCTGTTGCTGGAGCAATCCCCCTAAACAGTTCCACCCAATGGCAAGGGACGATTTGTCATTGAGCACATCGGCAATCAAAATTTGTCGTTCAAAGGCGTGGTGTGCCTCCTCTAATTTGCCCTGTTGCTGGAGCAATCCCCCCAAACGGGTCAACCCAAAAGCAAGAGATGATTGGTCATTGAGGGCTTCGGCGATCGCAATGTGTCGTTCAAAGGCGTGGTGTGCCTCCTCTAATTTGCCCTGTTGCTGGAGCAATCCCCCCAAACGGGTCAACCCAAAAGCAAGAGATGATTGGTCATTGAGGGCTTCGGCGATCGCAATGTGTCGTTCAAAAGCGTGCTGTGCCTCCTCTAATTTGCCCTGTTGCTGGAGTAATCCCCCTAAACGGTTCAGTGTAATAGCAAGTCTAGATTGATCATTGAGCGCTTCAGCAATCGCAATGTGTCGTTCAAAAGCGTGCTGTGCCTCCTCTAATTTGCCCTGTTGCTGGAGCAATCCCCCTAAACGGTTCAGTGTAATAGCAAGTCTAGATTGATCATTGAGCGCTTCAGCAATCGCAATCTCTCGTTCAAAAGCGTGCTGTGCCTCCTCTAATTTGCCCTGTTGCTGGAGCAATCCCCCTAAACGGTTCAGTGTAATAGCAAGAGATGATTGGTCATTGAGGGCTTCGGCGATCGCAATGTGTCGTTCAAAAGCGTGCTGTGCCTCGTCTAACTTGCCCTGTTGCTGGAGCAATCCCCCTAAACAGTTCCACCCAATGGCAAGGGACGATTTGTCATTGAGCACATCGGCAATCAAAATTTGTCGTTCAAAGGCGTGCTGCGCTTCTTCAAGTTTGCCTTGGGACTGCAATAATTTGCCTAAACGATTGCAGGCAATGCCTAAGGACCGATCATCCCCAATTTCTTCTTCAATCAGAATTTCATCTCTAAAAGTCTCAATGGCTTCTTCTGTCTTACTTTGTTTCTGAAAGACACCACCCAATACATTCAGCACCTTGGCTTGGCTTCTCTTCTGAGTATCTAGATCCTCAATCTTTTGTAAATTCGCCTGTGAAGATTTCAAAATTTCTTCGGCTCGTTCAAATTCTTCTGCAAAAGACCAGTAGCGAGCCTCATGCATTTTATATTTAACTACTGCCTTCCAATCCTGAAATTGCTCAGCCCAGGACTGAAACCGTTCCATCAAAGTGATTGCCTTTTGCCAGTAGCCATACTGCTCAAATAATGGCTGGAGTTTTAAAGCAAATTGGTAGGTTTCTATTTTTCTCTGTGCTGTGTCAGCTTCATGAGTCTGCAACCACTGTGCTGCCAAAATCACATCATCTAAATTCGCGGCAACTTCAGCGATAGTGGTTTCATCTCTCAATTCATCAGACTGTAGCCACTCCACAAAAAACTTGGCATGACGTTCTTGTGCTACGGACAACAGATTACGTTCTTGAGCTAAACTCTCTGCATAAACCCGCACTAGCGGATGCAACACAAAGCGATTTTCTCCCGTTTCTGTATAATTCAATAGTGATAATTCATATAATCTGACCAAATAATCATCTGCTTCCCACTCATCTTCACAACCACCAGCCGCCATTGCGGTACGCCGTGCAAATCCCTCCTCTGCACAAGCACTCAAGCAGGCAAAGAAATCCTTCTCCTCTTCACTTAAAAGTTCTAGACTCAAGTTAAGAGAAGCCTGAACGTTCAGATCATCATCTCCCTGAATTTTCAGCCGTTTTAGACGAGTCTGTTCCTGTTGCAGTGAAGCGGAATAGTCGGCAAGACTTCGGGGTCGTCCTCGCAATGCCGCACCTACAATTTGTAACGCTAAGGGCAGATTGCCTACTAAACGAATAATTTCATAAGCTCTTGGCAATTCTGCATTGACCCTCTCATCCCCTAAGATTTTCTTCAGTAATTTCAAAGAATCTTCTCGAGGTAGGGGATTAAGATCGATCTCTCCCTGAGCCGAAATATCTAACGAACTGCGTAGACTACGATTTCGTGTGGTGATGATGACCGCACATCGACTACCGCCAGGGCGTAGTTTCTTGATATTCGCGTCTACTGCATTGTCAAATATCAGCAACATTTGACGATGAGCAAACACCTCTTGCATCAGAGTTGCTGCATCCCGCTCATCTTCTGAATCCAGTTCCTCTCCACAACGCCTTGCAAACTCACGCGCTATGGTATCCACGTCTTTACCATCCACCCGTAACCCAATTACCCCATCAGGAAACTTGTCTCGATGAATCGTGCCAAAGTGACACGCCAAAGCAGACTTGCCAATACCGCCACTACCAGAAAGTCCGACAATACTACAGACCTTAGAACCTTGGGAATTCAGTAATAGAGCTTCTAAGCGCTGGAGTTGTTCCTCCCGACCCGTAAACGTAGATACATCCAACTGCGGTAGCACAAAGGGAATGTGTGATGAGTTTTTTGTATTGGAAACTCCCCGAAACTCTCTGTCCCACTCCTCAATTGTTAAAGTATGAACCCTCTGAGCAAACGTAATCAGCTTATGGCCGTCCTCCAAGCCGACAAGATGCCAACCAGGGTCTGCCCAGTTCCTTAAAAAGCGCTCTAGATTGCTTTGTCCTTGAGAACGTAATAGTTCCAGTAATTCATTAAAAAAGACGAGATTGGCTCCTTCCCAAGTGATTTGGCGACCTAGCCGATCAAACCCTACGGCAGCTAATAATGCTTTACGCTGCGGAACTGTTTGAGTATTCGGCACTTGCGACAAAAACTTCAACAGTTCAGATTTCAGGGACATCGTTAAGGCTGCCTAGTCGCTGGAGTGGTGTCTGCAAGAATCTAACTAGCTGCTACATTAAGTAATTTCCTTAACTCTGAAGGTAAATCAGCCAAAATCCTCTCTACCAGTATGCCTTCGTTTCTAAAATAACGCCTCTGGGTTGTAGGTTCAGGGATATTACCACCCGCATGATGAAGCGCAACAACCTCCCACCCATCGTTTAACACTGGCGATCCAGAAGAACCGTTCTGTGTGGAGGTAACATATTGCACTACATTGCTTCCTACATACTCAACAAAATTATTTTGAAAGGAAATTTCTTTGGGTCGCCCTACGGGATGCTGAATGATATTAACCCGCTCCTTGCGCTTGATATTTCTTGATAATAAAGGCAACCATCTCCATTTCTGCCCAGGATTCCCATCGAGCTGAACTAGCGTATAGTCTAAAGCTTCATTGGTATGAAAAAATCCATTGGGTTTGGCATGATATTCTTCACTGGGCTGAGCGTGTCCCCGAAAATCATCTTCGTAGTTAAAGCGAAATATAGAATTTAGTAATAAATCTGAACTCGGCAAAACGTGATTGTTCGTGAGCAATAAATCTTCAGCTACCAGAAAGCCTGTACCTGACCAACGCTCGTAACCAGACTGGACTCCAATATAGGCAACCGATCGCGCCACCTCTAGTCCTCGTTGTAAAAAGGCAATGGGGCGTAGCGTATTTTCGCCAATAATCTTTTCTAGAACATCTGCTGTCGTTTCTTCACCCTTCCACTGACCAATATCAGGAAGTGCTGCGATCGGGGTCATCATGTCGTACTTTGTCAGTACCCCATCCAAAAACTCCTGCTGCTGAACTCCTACAAAGCCCTTGAGGGTGTTGAGAAATAACCCTAACGCTTCGTGGTCATAGGTCAAACGCCCATACTTTAATAGATAGCTAACAATTTCACTGACTGCTACAAAAGAAGGACCCGAAAGATCAATCATAGGTGCCAGCTGCTTCAGACCAGCCGATTCCAGGATTTGTAGACGTGATCGCTCTGTTGCTAACTCTGGTAGCTCCCTGAGTAAGGTGATAAGCTGTTTTCGATCCTCAATGTCCAAATTGATCATTGTCTACTACTCCATAGATCATCAAGACCTTTTCCAGATTGTTCAGAGACTCTATATTAGCTGCTCAAAAAGCTAACCATAAATATACTCATCTAGATCCTCTTTGCTTTGCTATAAACAGAGAGAGCGCCCGCTAGCCGTTCACTCCGTCTCGGAACCGCCAATGAATCACATCTAACCAAATCGGCGCAACAAACTTCCCCTCTGCCCAAGCAGCTACTACTTTCTCCAGCTCGAACTCTACCAGTTTGGCAGATCCCTTCTACAGTTCTTTTACTAACATTAAATGTTTTAACTCCTGATCGCTCAAAAGCCCCGGATACTGCTAATGTGGCAATCGACAAAATTTTAGCTTTAACCGGCTCACAACCAGCTTTTAATGCGGATGAAAGGACTTGAACCTTCACTCCTTGCGGAACCAGAACCTAAATCTGGCGCGTCTGCCAATTTCGCCACATCCGCATGATGCGCTTAACTATGATAGCAAAGCTTTCGGCAATAAGGAACTCCCTGAACTGGGTAATTGGAAGAAACTTTAGCTCACAGGGGCTTTGAGAGGAATTGCTAATCAGTCAGGGAGATGCCTGCCGGCCTTTGTAAGCGTTGCAGGAGAAGGGTTGCCGGCTGAAAGTGTAGTCAGCAAAACTTATGCCGGTGTGCGTCCTGCCGGCAGCAAAAGTATAAACGTTAAGATTTAAAAGGTTTACTCGCTTTCCACTTTAAGAATACCCGTCGGGCAGCACAGAAAAATGCTGAGATAGCGATAATCTTCTTCTGGGAAGGGAGCGATCAAGACAAAAAATCAAATCTAAGCGCATAAACCCTATGAATGAAGAACGCATCGAAGCTTACTTGGCGCTGATCGAATCGCTGATGACTTGTACGAGTGGTGAAGAACTGGAGATTTTGAATGCCAACCTAGACTTGATTGATGCCGGCTTGGTGGAAACGATGCAAATGGTGTCGGCAAAGCTGGAACAGGAGGGCAATCACGATGCTGCGGAGTTTTTGCAGGAATTTGCAACTCAGCTAAATGCGGCGATGGGTAACGCAGCAGCCGCCGCAGCTAGTCCAGAGGAGTATTTCAATTTCTTGGGCGAAATCTTGCAAGTCGTCTCAGAAAATCCTGATCCGCAAGTGGTTTACCCGCTGCTGCAAAATAATGTAGATAAGCTGGATGGATTCTTCGCGCAATTGCTGCAAAGCTGGGCAATGTCAACGCTGCCGCAGGTGGATCAAGAAGAGGGCGAAGGACTTGCCGGCGTGATTGGCAATTTTAGCAATCTGATTCAGCAATTCCCAATGGGTGATAAGGGCAGTAATTTAGAAATTGCTATCACCGGCTACGAAATTGCGGCTGCCGTGTTTAGTCCGGAAAGCTTCCCAGAAGTGTGGGCCGGCACCCAAAATAATTTAGCGGTGGCTTACAGTGATCGCCCTCAAGGTGATCGCCTGGAAAATTTAGAGCAAGCCATCAGCTGCTATGAAAATGCTCTGCAGGTTTATACCTTGGATAAATTCCCAGAACAGTGGGCAATGGCTCAGCGGAATTTGGCCATCGCTGAAGATGAGCGCAAAGTTCTTGCCGGTGTGGTTTAAGTTATTTCCTCAAACCAGCCAAATTGAACCAAAAAGAGGGAAGCTGAGATTTAAGTTGTCTCGGCTTCCCTCTGGGTGATTATTCTGCAACCTGATGCCTTGAGCGAATTTTGCTGATCCCCAGTTAAGGCAGTGAGGGAAGTGCAGATTCCTTTGCCGGCGGGGACTTTTCGGGGATTAGCTCAGGTGCCGGCTGTTCGGGTGCCGGTGTGAGAGCATCCGTTTGAGGCGCTGCCGGCTGTTCTGCGGCAGGTGCGGCAGCCTCTGTTTGAGGTGCTGCCGGCTGTTGTGGAGCAGGTGTGGCAGCCTCTGTTGGAGTCGCTGCCGGCTGTTGTGGGACAGCGGATGAGTCTTTAGAAGTCTGATTCACTGCCGGCTTTTTAGGGGCAGATGTTGACTTGTCTGGGTTCTGAGCCGGTGCCCTATTTTCTGGTGCCGGTGCGGGCTGTTGGGGCATCAAATCAGATGCTCCTGCGCCCGGTGTTGGTGCCTTTTCAAGCTGTTCGGTTGCCGGCTTTTCAGGAGTGGGTGCAGACTGTTCCGGCTGAGTGGGTGTCGGTAGCTGCTGTTCGGGGATCAGCTCAGGTGCTGGCTTTTCTGTTGCCGGTTTTTCCGGAGTTGGCGGCTGGTTTTGTGCCGGCTTTTCTGTTGCCGGTTTTTCCGGAGTTGGCGGCTGGTTTTGTGCCGGCTTTTCGGTTGCCGGTGCTGCATTCTGAGGTGAGTTGCCTGTTTGGAACTGGACAACTAACTGATAAACCACCGGCTTTTCAGTCGGTTGGTATTCAGCCTGCATTGCCGCGTTTACCGCTGCCTTGTCAAGGACTTCATTCCCTGTTCCCGTTAACAGTTGTGCCTCCACAACTTTGCCTTGTGGGTTAACTGTCACCGCTACTAAAGCAGCCGCTTCTTTTTGCGGTGAACCGGCCTGTTTGGGATAGGGAGCTGGTAGCGGTTGGGGACTTGCCATGACCGCATCAGGATTTGCCTGTTGTACTTTGGCAAAGTAGCTGGTATAGGCTTCTGTCGCCCTCAGCCTCAGTTGGTCATTCTCCGAAATCGAGCCGGTGGGAGTAGCGGCGGCTTGTTGCTGTTGCTGCGCTTGCCGCATCTGCTGCTCACGCGCCCTTGCGGCAATTCCTGCCTCTAGTTTATTGCGCTCATCACGGTCAAGCGGACGAGAATTGGAAGCCCCGGGCTGCGCTAATGCCGTTGCCCCAGTCGCATCTGTTTTACGGGCCGCTTGTTCCTGTTGCTGTTGCCGCCGCGCGATTTGCTGTCGTTTCTCCAAGGTTTGTGCAACCTTTTGTTGAACTTCCCTTGCTTGCGGGTTATCCGGTTGATCAGCCGGCAGCATTTGATCAAGGGGCGATAGTCCTGCCTGCAAACCCGGATTCGGCAAGGTTCCACCTGATGTTGCCGGGGGGTTAAAACTTGTCAACGGCGGGGGTGCCGGCAGGCGATCCCAGTTGGGATAGGCCATTGCCGGCGGTTGGTCGAGGGAACCTTGCACAGTGTTGTTCGGTGGCAGGTTTGACCAATCTGGGATATCAGCAGGGGATGTGAGGTTTGACCAATCTGGCAGGGGAGTTGGAGGTATGGCGCTATATAAATCTGGTAAGGAAATCGGCGGCGGTAGATCGGTTAATTTAGGAAAGGCGTTGGGCGGCGGTAGGGGAGGAAAATTATAAGCCGTTATTTGATTATCTAGGGGCGGTAGCTTGGGCAGTTGACCCTCTCCAGGCAGTGCCGGCAAAGGTGGCAGCGAATTAATGGGCGAAGGAATCGGGGGTAGGGTAATTTGTGATCTTGTTGACAAGTCCGGCAGGAGGCGCTGTTCTTGGGGCGTTAACTGAATAACATTAATTGTTGAGGCCGGCTTTACTGTCTTGGAAGACATCGGCAACATGGGCCAACCAACAGCGAAAAGTGCATGGATGCCCACTGAGGCAAAGATAGCCAACCAAGTTGGCTGTAACAGTATTGTTTGCAGGTTATTAAACGGGGAGGCGTTTTCCATAATCGGTATACTATAGGCCACTCTGTCGTGGCGGACTTGTCAGCCGGCAATCTATTCTACAGAAGTATTCCGCTCACAGATTAAGCGTCAGAATTACTTCAAAATTCTAAGATCGTAGAAGGGGTTTTTACCACTGCTGAGCTAAATTTTCTCTAGAAAAATGACCGCTTTGCCGGCTTAAAAGTTGCTATCCTCGGATCTGATAGGCTTGATTTTAGGCACTTGTACAATCATTAGCGAGAAATAAGGCAACTTTAAGTGGGGACGATCTCGCAAGTCAGTATAGATCACTTGGTCTGGTAAGGTGGCACGTTCTACCACCCAAGTATTGTTTAGTAAATTATGCCGGTGTAATAGCGCCCAAACTTGTTCGTAAACCGAACTCAGCTTCATTAACACCACAACATCCGCCCAATTTAGCGCTGTTTCCAGTTCATTGATGTTATAAAGTGCCGGCAGCACAACCAAGCGTTGAGCACGAATGGTTAGGGGCAATCCTAAAGCTGCTGCTGCTGCCATTGGTGAACTAATTCCAGGAATTGTCTTCACAACAGCTTCTGGATGCAAATGTTGTAGTGTTTGCGATAAATAGGTAAACGTGCTGTAAAAGCTCACATCTCCCTCAGAGACAAACGCCACATCTTGTCCCTGCTGCAAATATTGCCAAACTGTTTCGGCTGACTGCTGCCAGGCTTGTGTCAAGATTTCCTCATCTTGCACATAAGGAAAGTTTAAGGGTAGTTGCACTTGTTGGGGACGCAACCATTCAGCCACAATATCTTGGGCGATTCCCGGTTTGCCGTGAATGCCGGCTGGAAACGCCACCACCGGCACGCTTTCTAGCAGCCGCATTCCTTTCACCGTGATTAATTCTGGATCGCCTGGGCCAACGCCAATGCCGTATAATATGCCGGTTTGCACAGTTATTTCAGTCTTCAAAATTGAATCAATAGCCTGTTTGATGTTTAATTTGATTTTCTAAAGGGCGCTCCCTTTAAAGTTACCAGCTCAAGCGGGTAAATTATCCCACCGTCGGCTATATAATGACAAATTTCCTGAACATCTTGTTCGCGAAGCGGTAAATTCTCTAATTCTTCTAAGGTAAACCAGGCTGCACCCAAGGATTCTTCATCTGCTATTGTTTTTGGGGACGTGTTATCTTGCGGACGCGCAACAAAAAACACTCGAACACGAGCCGATATGCCATCCACAGGTGTATATTCAATGCGAATAATTCCTTCAAGAATCACAGGAATCCCGGCTTCCTCTAATGTTTCCCGCTGTGCCGCCTCTATCCAAGTTTCTCCTGGCTCAATTCTGCCGGCTGGAAAATACCACGGCTGGCCGTAATTACATTCTTGAACTAACAAAAATCGCTGTTCTAACCGAACAATAACGATTGCAGAATACTTAGTCGGAATAGGTTTACGCTGCATAATTGCATTTGAAATTTTAGATTAACTTTTACTCATTAATTTGTTTATAGAGGGATGCAAAAGCAAACAATATTATGGCAAAATATCATAAAATATTACCTGAGATTAAAGAACCAAGGAGCTAGATTAGTGTAGATTTATTTGCACGTTTTAGGCATATCTTGAAATAATTGTCAACTCAATTTTAACTTTAAAAACTAAAATGCCATTACCAACTGTTATTTTACCGGGTTATTTCGCCGGCTCTGCTGAATACCAAGAATTGCAACAATCTTTGGTGGGGTTAGGTTTCCCTGCTGTGACGGTGCCCGTACGCCGGCGCGATTGGTTGCCAACGGTGGGGGGACGCTCAATTGTTCCTATTCTGCGCCTCCTAGATCGCACAGTCAAACAAGTTTTACAAGAGTACAATGTTTCTCAAGTTAACTTAATCGGTCACTCTGCCGCCGGCTGGATCTCGCGCATTTATTTAGGAGAAAAACCTTACATCATTCACGGGGATGTGATGGAAGATGCCGGTTTGTGGTTCGCTCATCCTTATGTAACAACTTTGGTAACACTAGGAACGCCTCAATACAGCTTATATGAACGTTGGACACGCAAGAATCTAGATTTTGTCAATAATAACTATCCGGGTGCGTTTCACCCGAATGTGCGCTATGTCTGTGTTGCCGGCAAGGCGATTTTTGGGGCGCGGCGTCCGGGGCAATTGTTGGCTTATAACAGTTACAAATTGACTTGTGGCACCGGCAATACTTGGGGAGATGGAATAACGCCGGTTGAAGCGGCACATCTGGAGGGTGCAGAGAATTTGGTGTTAGAAGGAGTCACGCATTCTCCGAGGCGCGTTGGGTTGTGGTATGGTTCCTCAGAGGTTTTGCCGGCTTGGGTGCCATATTTAAAGTAAAAGGTAAAAGAAATAATTCCTTTTACCTTTATTTCAACTACTACAAGGCTATGCAAATTAGGCGTAAGAAATCTATCTGTCGGTTATCCTTGCGGAACTGTTGAGTTTACCGATGCGCGTTGGTGGAGAGTTTTAAACCATTGTTCAAGGTGTGGGTGTTGCCGCTGCCACTCTTCCCCAAATCGCAGGGTATAGTAGCCCAGGGAAGACAGCGCAGCAACATCAGCGGCAGTCCAATTTGTACCGAGCAGGTAAGGGGAGGTACTGAGTTGTTGTTCTAGGATAGGTAAGAGCCGGTCAATCGCCGCTTGATACTTTCCCTGATCGCCAGCGTCTGCCTTGTCGCCTTTACGCTTCTGATACCAGAGGCCAACAATATTATCTCCTAGAGTATCCGCTAGTTCTTCCCACTGCCGACATTGGAGGCGTTGGGCGCGATCACTGGGGTAAAAACTTGGCTGTGGATAAGTTTCGTCAAGATACTCCACAATCAGGGTAGAGTCCCAAAGGGTGGTGCCATCTTCATCTACAAAGACTGGGACTTTGCCAATCGGAGAAATTTTCAGGAATTCAGGTGATTTATTGGCAATATCAGTTTCCTTGAGTTCACAAGGCAAATTTTTCTCTGCCAGCAAGATCCGCACCTTCCGGGCGTAAGGCGATCTCTGAGCGTAGTATAGAGTTCTAGCCATCAGATTAATTTGGTATCGAAAGTTACTGTTTTAAAGTTTACTCTATGTATGGATACCTAGTCTCTCTAGGAAGAGAGGAATGGATAATATTTCCCACAGACTGTGTATAAAATGCACAGTGTAGTTACCTTTACAATGCGCTTTTTCTGATATTAGTAATAGCTTTTATGTCGCAAATATTGGGCAGTCAATTTTGTTAGAAGTTATAAAAGATTCATTGCAGGTAAACCGTACAGAAAAAGAAATTTAATCAATACTAATTTATCAACTTTTCCCCGGAATCGTAGCTAAGCCTATTACTTTTGATGCTATGGCTCTCCAATTGTCACCTTAACCTGTCCAATTTCACAAATCATACCTGTATGACACAAGCCGGTGCCTATGGGATCATTGAATTTTAGATCAACATCTACCACAGCAATTTTAAAGTTCCCCTCAGGAAGATCAGCATTAAACTTGCATTTAAAAGAATCTGGACACTGGGATTTAGTAATAGACTCAATTTTGTCTCCATCAGGGAAGCACATCATGCCAGCCATTTGATTTGTCACACAGATAGCGATATCTGGTGCACCATTCAGAATATCCCACTTGTCACTATTAGCTTTTGCTCGATCAATTTCTACGGTAATATTAGTCAACTCAGCTTGGGCTGGATTCGGAAAACTGAAGAGAAAACAAACCAAGAGAAAGCTTATCAGAAGTAGTTTTTTTAAGACGATATGAACATTTGAATGTGTCATCATTAGTGATATTGCGGGTGAGGAGAATTCAACAGTTAAACCAGACGTTATCAGTTTTATAAGTCATGAGAATCTGTATAATTACTAAGGCAATAGTTTAAATTGAGATGCCGGCAGCCTATCGCTCAGTATAAACCGCAGCCTCCGATTTACAAAAAGCTACTGGGTGCAGTCAAGGATATCACCGACAGCCCCAACTTTACTGGCTGCCGGTAAGATCAAACTGTAGTCTTTCCCTTAATACTTCCTTTTGACTTACGACAACACCTGTAAATATCTGGCTGAAACATACCCAGCAGATTTCGTCCAGTGGCTACTCTCAGTCGAAACTAATGACATCCGAGTTCTCAAAACTGAACTGAGTGTAGAGCCGATTCGAGCCGATTCTCTCACCTTTCTTGAAATTACAGGCAAAATCCTACATTTAGAATTTCAAACGCAGGCAGCATCCAATCCCCCTCTCCCTTTCCGAATGCTCGATTACTATACGAGGTTGAAGCGACAATACGGCTATCAAATAGAACAAGTCATCATCTTTTTACAAGAAACAACCTCAGAACTTGTTTTTCAAAACCGTTTTGAAGATACAAATACCCTGCATAGCTATCGAGTGATTCGCTTGTGGGAACAAGATCCCGCTCCATTTCTGGCTAACCCTGCTTTATTGCCTTTCGCGACATTAACTCGCACAGGCTCTCCTGCAGCCTTGCTAGAGCAAGTTGCCCAGCAAGTCGCTAGAATTGAAGACATCAGTGAACGGCGAAACATATTAAGTTGCGCGGATATTCTCGCCGGCTTACGATTTGAAAAAGACTTGATCCGTCAACTATTTAGAGAGGACATTATGAAGGAATCTGTCACCTATCAAGCTATCCTTCAAGAAGGAGTGCAACAAGGACTGAAACAAGGAGTGCAACAAGGACTGAAACAAGAAGCTTTCTCAATAATTCTACGCCAGCTTTCGCGCCGGCTGGGTGCGGTTGAGCCACAGATGCAAGAACGTATTCAACGCTTATCCATCCCTCAACTAGAGGAATTAGGTGAAGCGCTATTGGATTTCTCCGAGGCTACTGATTTAGTTGCTTGGTTAGAAGCGCAGCAGTCATAACTTTTATGACTTTGCTTGAACTTCTTCCATAGCAGTTTCTAACACAGCAGCCGGGATCGGAATTTCTTCCACCGCCGGCAGCTTTTCCATCGTTAGACGAGAATTGTTCGCACCGGATAGTCGCCTCAAAAGTTTGGGCTTTGGATCGTGCAGCAGATAAATAATTCGATCCCCAGGCTGCCAAGTTTCAGATGCCGGCACTACTTGCAAATGCGCTTCCCGTTCCCTTAATAAAGGCACCAATTCCCCCGAACGAATCAGCGCTTGGAGATGAGCTTCTTGAAAGGCAAAGCCAGGTTCTTTAAGAAGCGTTTCCCCTAACTTTACTTCCCCATCGCTGATATATTCGTTCCAAGTTTTACTCGGCACATCTGGCATAAATGGCTGATTAATTTTTGCTTTATTCGTGGGAGGGCTTGCTTGAGGATCACCAGGGAATATTGCCAAAACTCTGGGAGGTTGAAATTCTTCCGCAGCACGCTGAGCTAATACTAAATTCACCTCACCATTGCTCGTCATTGCTAAAAATGTTCCGATTGATGCCAGTCCCGCCTCTTCCAATACATTCGTATCAAGGGCACTGCTTAAAAAGATGGGAATATTTTCTTCTTCAGCCAGCTTACAAGCTTCCGGGTTGGTATCAATTATCACAACAGACTCACCCCGTTCTTGGAACAGACGCGCAATCAGCCGCGATAGAGGATTCGACCCCACAATTACCGCGCCGGTTGCTTTTGTAGAAGTAACACGCAGCAACTGAGCAACCCAACGAGCGGTTAATCCTTGCACAAAAACCGTCAAGATAATTGTTAGAAAAACCAGGGCTTTAATTGAATCTCCCCCGTTAATTCCGCGCTGAGTTAGCAAAATTGCAAAGAGAGAAGAGACTGAGGCGGAAACAATTCCTCTGGGGGCAATCCAACAGACAAATAGCTTTTGACGCCAATTTAGCCCACTGTTCCAAGTGCAAAGCCAGACATTAATCGGGCGCACAATAAACATTAGCGCTAAGACTGTGAAAAGGCTGCCCCATCCTAAAGCAATAATACTGGCGAGGGATAAATCTGCTGCCAGCAAAATAAATAGCACTGAAACGGCTAAAATCGTGAGCTGGCCTTTAAACCGGCGCAACAAACGTTCCTCTGGCAAAGACGCGGAACGCAAGACAATACCGGCAACCACGGTTGCCATCAGTCCCGACTCATCGCGCACGCCTTGCGCCAGACAAAATATACCCCACAAGCCGGCTAAAACAACTAAGTTTTTCAATTCCTCAGAGAGAAACTGAGCTTTTTTCAGGAAAAAGCCCATAACCCAACCACCTGCCGCACCGATCGCGCCGCCAATTCCCAAACGGAGCACCAAACCTGAAATCAGCCTCACAGGGTCAGCATCGCCATTTAAAATGATGTCGAGCACTAAAACCGCTAAAATTGCTCCCACCGGATCGATTAAGACGCCTTCGCCCTCTAGTAAGGCAGCAACCTGACGATCCACCTGTACCTGTTTCAGCAATGGGCCAACCACGGTCGGGCCGGTGACAACCACAAGGGAAGCGTAGAGAAAGGCAATGGGCCAAGGAAATTCACCCAGCCAATGCGCCGCCATGCCGCCGCCAATGAGCGTGATTAATGTGCCGATAGTCACTAAGTTCCGCAAGCTCGTTGAAACTCTTCCGAGTTCTCGCAGTTCTAGATTCAGCCCTCCCTCAAATAAAATGAGTGCCACTGAGAGAGAGACGATCACCTCTAAACCCTCACCTAGAAGGTTGGGATGCAGCACCCCCAAGCCATCTGCGCCTAAAATAATGCCGAATAGCAGCAAGAAAACAATACTGGGGACTTTTAAATAGTCGCCCAGAACTTGAGCCGCTATTCCGCTGACGACAGTTAAAACTATCAGCAGGGTAATATCAAAAGGTGAGTCCATAGGCGTGATTCAGTGCAGACTATCCGCTTGGGGTTAAATGCCTCATTTTTCGGGTTGATCACGACTGAGTGGAGTTGGCATAAACACTGAAGCGGGGGAGTAAAGAGTTTCCCCAGAAGTTCGTCCAAAGTCAGGGGTTAACCCAGGAAAAAAGATAATCTAAAAGTTGTTTTTGATTTCCTTGGAGCCTCAGATCCAAGTCAACCCAGAATAGCACAGCCGATAGAATCGTTTAATTAGGGTGTTCAACTCAAGGGTGCCGGCCAGAGACTGAAGGCTAATCACTCGGCTCTGTCCGGCAAAATCTAAAGATTGTTGCAGTCTCCTTACTTGAGGAGCAGATAATAGAGATTTCCTCTGGTGCCGGTGACACCGGCACGTTCTCCAGCCATCTTACCGGCTCCCACAAAATAATCGGCGCGACCTGGCCCTTTTATGGCGCTACCGGCATCTTGGTCAAGCACAAAACGGCTAACCAGACGCTGTTCTATCTGACCGGCAGCATTATGGTAAGGCAGTTTTGTATGAACCAAAGCTAACGCACCGGGCGGCATCAGGGATTTATCGGTGGCGATCGAGCGTTCCGCAGTCACCGGCACTTGCAAGCTTCCCGTCGGTCCTCCAGCCTTGGTTTCCGCAAAGAAGATAAAGCGATTATTTTGCGGCAGATAGTTATTCAATTCCCCCGGATTTCTGCGGAAAAAGTCGGTGAGAACCGGGATTGTCTGGCCGTCGAGCTTTAATTTACCATCGTTTGCTAGGAGCCGGCCAATGCTGGTATAGGGATAGTTGGTTGCGCCGCCATAGCCAACGCTCATCACACTGCCGTCAGTTAACTGCAATTGCGCCGATCCTTGGATATGAACCCAGAAGGCTTCTAGGCGATCACTCAGCCACACCAGTTCCATTCCCCGCAGTGGGCCATTCGCCGCTTGCAACCCATCATAACCTTCGAGTTGGGCACGAGTGGGATGGGGTTGAGACCAGTTGGCGAAGTTGGGGGGCCGGCGGTAGAGGGGGTAGCGATAAACTGAAGTGGGGACGCGGCTGGCGGCAAATTGGGGTGTGTAGTAGCCGGTGAAAAACACGGTTCCCCGATCATCGCTGCCGGTGGATTGGTAATACACAAATTCACGGCGAACAGCGGCTTGCAGTTCTGCCGGCGAGTTTGATTTGATCACCAGTTGCCGGAACCGTTGGAGACTACGACGAACTCGATCAACGGTAATATCAGCCGCTGGATACTGCTGATAGGCTTTAGCGGCTGCCGGTGTTTCTAAATATCGCAGGCTGTTGTCAATCGCAGTTAGCAGTGCTTGCCGATCTCCAGGTTGGCCGGCTTTGTCCCACAATTGGTCATCTAAGCCCAAGACGTTGCTCGTATTCTGACGATCTGGAATGACCGGCTGCAATGGGACACTCGATAGCCCCCTCAATTGAAGCGTTGATAAGGCGACTCCCAAACTGAGTACCAAAGCCAATTTTTTAATCATAAAGAAAAATCCGATAGAGTAGGAAACTCAGTCGCTAGGCTGCGCTGAGAGAAAAACACTGGCTGCCGGTTGTAACCGTCCTCACGCCAATGCCATCCTGATCACTTCGCTATGTAGTCTCAATAAACCGAAAACTTGATGAAGCAATAAATCAATATTGGAGGCAAAAACAATCAGAACTGTGTCTAAATTCCGCATGGGAGTCTGAGAAGCAAGCTCAGCCCGTGGTGTAAACGATACGGCTTGAGCAACCAGGAGGATAAATGCTGAATGTAATGGTGCCGCCAATATTGGATAGACAAGTAACCACAGTGGTTTCTACCAGAGTGGGGAGGATCTGTTTGGCACAGCCTAAATGAGAGCGAGGTGTGTCAATCTTCTTCGGTGTATCTTTCTACACTCGATGTGTAAATCGGTTCTACCCGAAGCGCCAAAATTCTGGATGGGCGTGCGACCATATACTCGCCTTGAATATTTTTGATCGGTACGCTGATGAAGTCGTTGGAATTGGATTTGGGCACTAATTCGCCGCTGTACCACTTCTGAAATTCTTGAATGGTCGGGAAACGAACTTCTTCCCGGTGTCCACCCTCCATCAAGATGTGGACGGCATATTCATTAGGGGTTCTGGGCATACAGAATGGCTATCCTAAACGCATCCCTCTCATTATGAGCAGGGCTATATAGAAAACAACGCAATTTTCTCAGAAAACTGCACCAAAAACTTTACCTAGGATAGCAGACTCACAAAATTTTAGGTTTTAGAGAAAGAAGGCTGGGATTCGAGGATGAGGGGATTCGGAAAATATTTAGTTGTTATTAATATTTTAAACAGCAACACCCAAGGCTTGACTAACTGAGTGATTTCCTCTTATTTGGTGATCTTTTTTAGAGGTGTACTGATTTATCTTTTCACTGAGGTTGCTCAGGAATATCAGTGACATTGCTCTCTATCAACTAAGTGAGGAAGTATCAGCGTTCTGCTTGGGTGTTACTGTATTTAGACGAGACAGATTTAAGTGAAACAGCTCTTTTTACCTCTCAACTTAATGGGACTTGGCTGTTGTCTCTGCCAGGGAAGCTTGGTTGCTTCACTTATTAATATAGCACTGGATTTTGAAGGCAACCGTTCATGACAAAAAACTTTACTTTTAGCAAAGTTTAGTTATTTTCTAACAGTGAAAAATGCCTGAAAGTCTCTTGGCTGAATAATTTCGTTAAAGTTAACAAATGTAAAATTATTAAGGCTCGGCTTGCTTAAATGTGTAGTTTAACCAGTTTGAGCAATTGTGCTTGGGATTAATTACCGGCTTCTTCTTGAAGAAAATCAAACAGATGATGGGCGAGTTGCAGCTTGCTACAGGGAGGAATTTCAACTTGCCGGCCTTCACTATTTAGAAAGATGGCTTGATTGGTGTTGCTGCCAAAACCGGCATCAGGAATATCAATGGGATTAGCAACAATCGCATCTAATTTTTTTGTCTGCAATTTCTGCCACGCCGGCGTCAAAATATCGCCGGTTTGGGCAGCAAATCCGATCAAACGCTGATGAGGTTGTTTGAGTGTGCTTAATTGCGCCACAATATCAGGCACCGGCTCTAAAGGTAAAGATGCCGGCAGTGCGCGTTTCGGTAACTTTTGGGCGGTGTAATGCGCCGGCTTAACATCGGCTACCGCTGCTGCCATGATAATTAAATCGGCATCGGGAAAACATTCCAGCATTGCTTGCTGCATCTGTGCTGCGCTGCCGGCAGCAATGGTTCGCAATTGTTGCACAGACGCCAGCATTTTTGTCTCCATTGGTGCGTGAACCAGTGTTACCTTCGCACCCCGGTGGACGGCTGCCTGGGCTAAGGCTATGCCCATTTTACCCGTAGAAGGATTACCGATGAAGCGCACCGGATCTAAGTGTTCTCTTGTGCCACCGGCACTAATTAAAATCTGCTTGCCGGCTAAATCTCGGTTGCCGGCAGTATATAGCAGCGATTCAATTTGGGTCAAAATTTGGTCAGGTTCGGCCATGCGACCGGAACCCACCCGATCACAGGCTAAAATACCGGCATCAGGGCCGACACTATGATAGCGGGAATCGCTTTGAATCAGTTGCCAGTTTCGCCGCACCGGCACCTGTTCCCACATATCTGTATTCATTGCCGGTGCTAACAAAATTGGACAGGTAGAAGCGAGTACGGTATTCGTCAGCAGGTTGTCTGCCATGCCGTAAGTTAATTTTGCCAGGGTATTCGCGGTAAGCGGCGCGATGACAAAAATTTCTGCCCATTCCCCCAACTCAATATGTAGCGGGCGTTTGTGGGTGGGTTGCCAGAAATTTGCATCGGTATAGGCAGGATGCCGGCACAGGGTTGCTACCGCTAGAGGTGTGATAAATTCTTGGGCACTATCGGTCATAATTGCCCGAACTTCAGCCCCAGCTTTTGCCAAGGTTGAAATCACATCACAAACTTTATAAGCGGCAATGCCGCCGGTGATACCAATTAAAACGCGTCTGCCACTCAACATAATTTAGAAAAAAGCAAGGGAGAGTTTTTGGTCTAATTCTCCCTCACTGCTGGAGTTCCTCTGTTACTTCCCGTCAAGCTTCATCATAAGCTTCCATATCCAGGAGGTAGATGTAAGGTTCAACGAGTTCTGGACGTTGAAATGCGATGGCACGCAAAAGATGCCAATCATTTAGCCCCTCAAAGGCATCCGTATACTCATCTTTCTCTAGCCGTACAGCCAGTTTCGCTACATCAGCCGGTGTCAGAGTAGCGATTTCTTGCTTGAAAATGCTCGAAGTTACCATTGATCCCCCCTCCTTTGGTTAGCATCTGCATTAACTTTTGACTCAAGGAGTACAGATGCGACTCCGACATCTATCCTAAGCTTTTTAGCGGGTATTCGACACCGTTTCCACAATAAAACTTCGCATCAGAACAATGGCAGCCGGCACAATTTCATGCCCCATGTCGTATTCTTGATACTGCACCGGCAGTTTTAAGGCAATTAAAGTGTCTCGCGCTTGCTGGGCAGCTCGCAGAGGAACCATGTAGTCTTGCCGGCCATGTACAATCAAAATCGGTGTGGAAATCTTGCCGGCTGGCTGAGGGTTTGGATGCAGATAGCCACTGAGGCAAATTAAACCCGCCAGGGGTAAAGTTAATCCCACATCCAGCGTCATTGCTGCACCTTGAGAAAATCCGCATAAAATTGTGCGCGAAAGGGGGACGCCGGTAGTGCTTTCTAGGGATTTTAACCAATCTGTTAATATTTGCCGGCTTTCTACTAATCCTTTGTAATCTTGTCGTTCCAGGTTATACCATGCTTTGCCGGTAGACATCCGAGGATGACTAAAGGGGGCGTTTGGGCAAATAAACTCGAAATCCGGTAGATTCAACACCGGCACCACAGATGCCAAATCTTTAGCATTGGCACCCCAGCCATGCAGCACAACGACTAAGCCAACAGGGGGTTGACCGCTTGCCGGTGGTATGGTTATAACGTCTAGTGACAGAGGATTGCTCCTTGAATACGACTGACTAGATCGATTTTAGACCTCACGCTAAGCGCCGGCTTGCGTCTTAAGGAGGGGGTTAAGAGGGAGATATTGCACCCGATTGAGTTCTCCTCAGAAGACTTCAGCAATAAGCAGGGAATTTATAGCGGTTCTCAATACTATGAAACACGGTAAAGCCAAAAGGCATTGGGGGGGTTCCCCCCAAACCCCCCATTGGTGGACGGGTGCGTCCCCCAAACCCCCTCCACAAGGGTTCATCGATTTTATCCAAATCGCTAAATCTTTAATTCAAAATCAAATTTAAGCGCTTTTGAGCATCTTCTAAAGCTTCTTTGGGGACGCCACCTAATAACGTTGCTTCAATTGCCCTTCCCAAGCTATCAGATAATCGAGAGTAACCGGGAATGATAGGCCGTGAACGCGTCCATTCCATTTGCTCTAAAAATACTTTGAGCGTCGGTTGTTTGGCAATAAAATCTTGATACGTTTGGCTTTTCCGTGCTTTTAAGTTAATCGGTAAATAGCCAGTTCCTAAAGCCCATTGCGTTTGAAATTCTTCAGTTAAAACATACTCTAAAAATTCCCAAGCTGCTTGCTCTCGTGCCGGCAGTGTTTTCATCACAAATAAATTTTCACCCCCCATAACGGCAGCCGGTTTCTCTAACACCGGCACCGGCATCACATCAAAATCAATCCCTGCCTGGGGCAAATAACCCAATGTCCAAGGGCCGGTTAATTGCATCGCCACCCTGCCGGCAATGAAATCATCTTGCTCATAACCTCTTTCTGGCGCGGAAAGCACAGCCGATCCTTCTTTTACCATATCTGACCACAATTGTAAGGCGGAGATCGCCCCATTATTCACTAAATTGGGTTTGTCACCTTGCACCAATTCTCCGCCGGCACTATACATAAAAGGCAACCAGGTGAAAACTGTCCATTCACCTTTGCCTAGAGATAAAATTATCCCATGCTGATCGAGCCGGCCATCTCCATTTTTATCTTGCGTTAGTTTGCGTGCGGCTTGCCGAAATTCTTCCCAAGTTCGGGGTAATTGAGTAATGCCGGCTGCTTTAAATAAACTTGGCCGGTAAAATACTCCAATATTATTCGTTCCCATTGGGATTGACCACGTATGACCATCCAGATTCATGCTTTCAAACATGACCGGATCAATGTCAGACTTTAGTGGCGATTTATTCAACCAATCTTCTACAGGTCGAATTGCTCCCAATTCTACCAACTGGCCGGTGAGCATGGGTGAAAACCACAGAATATCCGGCGGCGCATTACCGACTACAGCCGTGAGAATTTTCGCGAGTTGTTGATCGGCTTGCCCAACATAAAGCGATTCAACTTTAATATTAGGATGAGTTTTATTGAAATTATCTACCAACTTTTGAAATACATCCCGGTTGGGGGGCGGGTTAATGCCATGCCACATCGTCAGATGAATGACTTGCTTTCCCTCCTCGCTGACAGACGAGTTTGGGAAGGTTTGACAACCACTTATAATCAGCAAATTGAGACTGAGGAAAATTATGCAAAACCAACGCCACCACTGAGCACTCATCGCGAAGTTAGATAAAATTTTATTCTCAAGCTTATTGTGCCAGAAAGAGGCCGATTATGCGTAGAACGAGCATCACCTAACCCCTAAGCGCTTAAAACTAAACAGCCCAAGGAACGTGATAAAACTGAAGGAGTGCTTTATATTTGAAAATTCACCCTATCTCCCGTTGCGTAAATCTTTAGATTGAATAGGGCTGCAAAAATTGACACGAGAATCAGCATTCAGATCGAATTGACTGGTTCAATCCTTGGCTAAATTTAGATATCCTTAATTCATCCCAAGTTAAGTACGGTTTCGTACTGACTAGAACTGCCGGCAAATACTAAACTGAATCTTAGTTTAGCAGTCAGGCGGAATTTAGCAATGCTTTTGTATTGAAAAATATTCCTGATAAACATAATGACTCACAGATGAGCCAGGTAAAAACTTTTGAGAACGCGCAACAACTCATAATCTCAGCCATTACTTTGCCGGCATACGCAGGGCAAGACGAGCGCATCCATGATTTGTCCGTTGGGATTTACCGGCATCGAGCAAAATTCTCCGAGATGGATAAGTTAATCGCAACCGTCGCCCAGCAAAGTCCATACCTTCAAGGGGTGCTTACAACATGAATACAACAGTGTTTACACAACAGGTTAAAGTAATCTCCGAGCGCTTAGCAAACCTGTATCAAGGACTCAATACATCTGCTGCGCTACCGCCGGCACTCCTGCCCTCTGCCCTGAAAGAACTCGGCATTGTCTCTGAACGGCTTCAGTTGGCGGCAAAAATGCTCTACCAACAGAATGAGCAGTTATTATTAGCTGACCAGACTGCAAAAGCCGAACGCTTGCGATATCAAGAATTGTTGGAGTTTATCCCTGATCCTTGCCTGCTAACCGATGCAACAGGAATGATTCAGGAAACCAATCGGGCGGCTGCCGAATTACTAAACCTTCCCCAAACCCTAGTGATCGGTCAGTCTCTCACTGCGTTTATCTCGCCCCAAACGCGCAAACAATTTCAAACTCAGTTGCAGCAGTTTCAGCAAAGCCCGTGGAAACAGCAGTGCCAGCTAAGTTTGCAGCCACGTCACGATATTGCTTTTACAGTCAGCGCCCTCGTTGAGGGCAGCCGGGCTGAAATTAACGAACCCCTAACGCTGCGCTGGTTGCTGTGCCGGCACAAGGATGACAGCCTAGCCAAAACCCTAGAACAATCTGACAGTAATGCCGAGCTGAACTATCCTGTGCAGGTTTATTACAAAGGAGAAGCCATTCCCCTCAACCCTCAGATCATTTGGCAAGTGCGTTCAGGACTGGTGAAATTAACCACATTTTCCGATAACGGTCAAGAAGTTTTGGTTGGCTTAGCGGGTGCTGAGGCTCCTTTTGGCCCTAGCTTGACTGCCTTGCCACTCTATGAAGCAACTGCCCTCAGTGATACTGAGCTGTGCTGCATTCCTCTCAACGAATTTGAGTCTTCTGCGACACTTAGAGAGCGCCTTTTGCCACAAATTAGCAGCCGGCTGAGACAAACGGAATTGCTGCTCACAGTTTACGGACAAACACGCGTCGTAGATCGCCTTTACAGCTTATTACAGCTGTTGAAACAGGAAGTTGGGGAACCTGTCGCGGATGGCACTCGGCTAAGCGTTCGTCTCACCCATGAAGAACTTGCTACTGCCTGCTGCACAACCAGAGTCACCGTCACCCGGTTACTGAGCATACTTCAGCAGCAAAAGAAGCTGAGCATAGACGCTCAGCATCACTTAATTTTGAAAGGATAAAACCGCGAATGAATGGGAGCATCTGATTTTTGCAAATCTTCTATTTGCCCTTTTTCCAATCGTCAGAGGCGGGCGAATGAATCTCCCATCGTGGTTTGCAAACTGCCGCACCACAGCATTTGTAGGGGCACCCTTTGATAGATAGTTTATTCATTGGGAAGCCGGGATAATTACTCAATCTGTTCCTCCAACAATGCCGGGATTTCACCGGCAGGAAAAGCGCTGTATTTGTCTGCGAGATTTTGCTTCTTTTTTAGATAAGCTCTAAAAAGACGTTTTCTATCTAGCAGTTTAAAAATATCCTTATGAAAGTTCACAACCGGCTGCTTACTGCCTTGTCTGGTGAAGTATACGAGAAACTCGCTCCCCATTTAAAGCTAGTCTCCCTGGAGCGGGGCAAGATCCTCCACCTTCCGGGTGAAACGATCCGCGATGTCTATTTTCCCCTTGATTGCCTGATTTCCATCACCATCACCATGAAAGACGGTTCTACGGCTGAGACAGGTGTAATTGGCAATCGAGAAATGCTGGGTGTCAACGCTTTTATGGGTGGCAGGGAAACCACGCAGACGGAATATATCGTACAGATTGCTGGCAGCGCAATGAAGCTAGATGCGGCGGTGCTGCTGGATGAGTTTAATCGCAATAAGGAATTGCGGGATTTAATGCTGCGTTATACCCAAGCCTTGATCGCACAGATATCACAAACAACCGCCTGCAACCGGCTTCACGTTTTGGAACAACGCTTTGCACGTTGGCTGCTAGAATCCCAAAGCCGGGTGGAATCGGACGAGCTGTTGCTGACGCAGGAGTTCCTTGGCGATATGCTGGGCGTGCGCCGTGCCGGTGTCACCCAAGCCGCCCAAAAGTTACAAGAAAAGGGTGTCATCTGCTACAGCCGGGGGTGCGTCCAGATTACAGAGCAACAGGGACTAGAAGCAGCGTCGTGTGAGTGTTTCGAGACTGTCGGGGATGAATACGATCGCTTGCTAGGAG
The DNA here is from genome assembly GCA_019359355.1 of Microcoleus vaginatus WJT46-NPBG5. GTDB lineage: Bacteria > Cyanobacteriota > Cyanobacteriia > Cyanobacteriales > Oscillatoriaceae > FACHB-68. Next base: position 49,011 of record JAHHHM010000010.1, read on the forward strand.
CACAGTAGGAATGTTTAACCTCATGAAAGAGGAACAAAATGTAAGACCAATTATCCTGCTGCTTGAGCCGGATGACGAGACACGCCCACTGCTAAAGTATAATCTCAACAGCAAAGGCTACCGTACGATTGTGGTGCTAGATGCAGAAGACGCGATCGACCGTATTCGTGGCAGAAACGAACCTCCTGACCTACTTTTGATTAATCAGATGAATCTGTCGATTGAGGAGTGCGTAAATTTAGGTCTGTATATCTGCCAAAGTACGGATCTTCCGAAGCACACGCCGATTGTGATTATCGCTGAGCGCTACGGTGCTGAGCTGGAAGGCCAAGACATTCAGCTTGGCGAACGTGAGTATGTGACTTACCTGGAAGATGGGCAGCAGTTAATGAATCTCCTGTGCCGGCTCTGTTGCGCTCGGTAACTTTTCACGATTCAATGTCGCGCTTTCTGCGAGTTGCCGGCGCTGAGAAACTAATATATTGTAAGTACGGTTCCGTACAGAATCTTGAGACCTGTTAGGATTATTCTGAAAGAAGATCAGCAATCAGGTTTTAGAGCGTTGTTCGCTGCCGGTGCTATTCCTCAACTCATACAATTTTTCAATCATTAGTTCGTAGAGCAAGGTTAAGGGGGGATCGCCCCTTAGTAAAAGTCTAATTCCCAACTTTTCCTCTAAATATTTGGAGGAGAATGTGAGAAAATTGCTATAACTGTAGCCAAATCTCCAAAAATTTTCAATCACATAATCATCAATAAAATATAGGATTGATCACAATGCTTTGTCAGCAAACATTACCTAATTATTCAAGAATTTATATCTTTCTCTGAGAAAGATATAAATTCTTGAATATGTTTTGTTAATCTTTTTTGAATGAGTTAAATAAGTATGATTTCAAACAATACGGCACTAGATATAACTGAAAATAGCAATGTGCTGCCCTTTGAAGAGGGAGAAGCTTTTGAAGCTTTTCTAAACTACTTTTGGGAAAAATATGGATTTAACTTCACGTATTACAAACGAGCGAGCTTGATGCGCCGAGTCGGGCAGCGAATGAAATTAGTTGCAATATCAAGCTATAAAGATTATATCGAATACCTAAAAGGGCACCCAGAAGAATCAACGGCTTTGTTAGAATTTGTACCCGTTAATCACACTTGTTTTTTTAGAGATGCAGAGACTTGGGATTATATCGCGACCGACGTTATTCCCCAGATTATTGCTAATAAAAAATCTGATGAGTTGATTAAAGTCTGGAGTGCTGGGTGTGCATCTGGAGAAGAAACTTATACGCTAGCAATTTTACTCATTGAAGCCTTGGGAGTCGAGCAATTTAACCGGCAAGTGCGGATTTATGGAACGGATATCGATGCAGAAGCTATCTACCTTGCTCGCCAGGGCAGATATTCTCAAAATCAAATGGTGGGAGTTCCCCCGGCTTTCCTAGAACGATACTTTGAAAAAATCAATCAAAGCTATATCTTTTGCAAGGAGTTCCGGCATCCAATAGTCTTTGCCCAGAGCAGCTTGCTTGACAATGCTCCTGTTTCTAAAGTGGACTTATTGGTGTGTCGCAATACTTTGATATATTTTAACATAAGGGGGCAAAATCGAGTTTTATATCGCTTTCATTTTGGGTTAAAAGATAATGGAATTTTGGTTTTAGGCAATAAAGAAAGACCAAACTCTGGCATTGATAATGTTTTCTTCTCTGGAGTCAGCAAGAAACATCGGATTTATAATAAGCTTTCAACAACTTATTCACCTCAAGAATTAATTGAAGCATTTCAACAGAGAAAACCGAGAAACTTGTAAAATTATTTATGCCACTCAGTTTCCTTCACCCTTTCCCTTGCTGCCGGCGATGGGCAAACCAAGATTGCAACTGCTGCCGGCAAGAAGATTCTAAAATGCCGGCAAGCACCGGCAAGCGATGATTAGAACTGGCACTGTCGGGAATATTTGCTACTGTGCGGATCGCGCCGGTTTTAACATCGTCGGCACCATAAACGAGAAGATTTAACCTTGCATGAACAATCGCACCGGCACACATCGGGCAGGGTTCTAGGGTGACGTAAAGCGTACAATCATTCAGGTGCCAAGTTTGCAAAAATTGGCCGGCTGCTCGTAAGGCAAGAATTTCAGCGTGAGCAGTGGGATCTTTATCTCGCTCTTTACGGTTTTGCGCTTCTACAATTAATTGGCCGGCATTGTCAACAATTAACGCCCCCACCGGCACCTCGCCGGCATCTCCGGCAGCTTGTGCAAGTTCTAAGGCGCGACTCATCCAATGCCGGTGAATCTGATAGGTTGGCTCATCAATTAGCATCTCAGATTGGAATTCTGGGGCTGTACAAACAATGCCGGTGATTACCTAAACAGCGGATTGTTCAGTTAGCAGAGGTTCTAATTGTCCTTGGCTATCCAACTGATAAAGATCATCACACCCGCCAATGTGCTGGTTGTTGATGAAAATTTGTGGCACACTGCGCCGGCCATCAGCCCGTTCAGCCATTTTAACTCTGGCTGCCCCATCTCCATCAATTTTGTATTCGGTGTAATTAACGCCTTTCCACCAAAGTAATAGTTTTGCTCGGATGCAATAGGGGCAGGTTTGCCAAGTGTAGATTTCCACATTGGCTTTGATGCGTTCTGGATGCCGGTTAAGGATAGGGTTAAGAAAATCTAGCATTTTTCAAAGGGTAGATTGTAAGTGAACTATCTATAGCCTAGATCATCGCTCGTCAGGAAATTAAGTTTCTTGTAAAAATATAGCGGTTCTCAATTGGATGAAATACTGGAAAAGCCAGGAAGGCATTGGGGGGAAGCCCCCCAAACCCCCCATTGGGGGACGGTTGCGTCCCCCAAACCCCCTCCAAAAGGGGTGATCTGCTGAGCGTCAATCCCCTTAAGGGGATTCTGAATTAGGATTTGAAACTCTTGCTTGAATACAATTGAGAATTGCTATAAATATCGTTGTATTGGTAGAAGAACGGCTGAAAATCTGTTTCTAGAAAAAGTTTTATCGGGAATTTTCCATCTGTGAGGGGAAAACTCTAAATGCCGGCACGATTCTAAAAATTGATTAATTTCCCCCATTTGTGGCTTAGAAATACTGAAACGCATCTTTCAACACTTCTTGGTGAATTAACGCCCGATCAACCAAAGATTGAATCTGCCCTGGGGAAAGGGGGTCGCCATTGGCATATTCTTCTATCCAACGCTTGCTAATAATTGTGGCGTCTTCAGGCATTTGGGATAATTCCCATCCTGGCATTTCCAGTTCTGCCATTAACTGAGTCACTTTGGGGTCATAACTGAGGGCAAAACACCGGCACTCTTCCGCAGCCGCCATGATTAAGCTGTGAAGGCGCATTCCGATTGCCATTTCTACTCCCCGAAACACGCCTTTTAACTGTTTGGGGTCTTCTAGCCTGAGAATATGAGAAGGGCCGGCTAACTGCGGCTGAATGAATTCAGCAATTGCCAAGTCTTGCGAAGCCTGAAATGGGATTAGGAGAATACAAGTTTGGGTGGCTTTCTGGAAGTCAATCAGGGCGTGAGTGAGAATTTGCAATCGTGCGGGGGTGAGTTGGGGATGCGATCGCAGCGTAACAGCCACTCTAGGGGCCGGTAAATCCCACAAACCAGGCACCGGCGATGAATCTAGCGCCCAGACGGGATCGGGTGCCATACAGCACGGAATATCCCAGTCTAACAGCAGGCCGGCAGACGCGCGATCTCGCACGCTCACAACTGTGCAGCCGGCAAAGGCTCGTTTTGCCATTTGGCGAGTCAGGGGACGCTTCAAAGGGCCAACGCCTTGCGCCCAAGCAATGGTTTTTAAACCCAAGCGCTGCGCTAATCCCATCAGGCCGGCATAATAAACTGGACTGAGGGCGCTAGTCACATCTTGAATTAAACTGCCCCCGCCCCAGATAAATACATCAGACTGGCGCAGCGCTGCAAATACCAATCGGGCATTCATCCGATCCACGGCTGCCACCCCATAGCGTTCACGGGTTTGAGCCGGGTTGCCAGAAAGAACAACCGGCGTCACATCAGCGGGTAACATTTGCAACAGCGAAGCCAACAGCGCCTCGTCACCACCATTGCCTTTGCCATAATATCCGCTACATACTGCTTGAATCTGCCCCATTTCACTTCCTAGCTGTGTTCGCCCCTCCAATTCAGTTTAGGGCAGCAGTTGACAGCAAACTGCAAAAGACAACTGTTCAACAATTAATCGGGGTAGCATAAACAACATCTTCTGTGTCCGTTATTTTTATGCACGCGCTTTCGATTCCCACTTGGATTATTCACGTTTCCAGTGTCATTGAGTGGATTGCAGCCATTTGGCTAATTTGGACGTATGGCGAAGTTACCGGCAACCGGGCTTGGTGGGCGCTGTCTTTAGCGATGCTGCCGGCATTAATTAGCGCCATGTGCGCCTGTACTTGGCACTTTTTTGACAACCCAGCATCCTTAGAATGGCTTGTCACCCTGCAAGCTGCTATGACACTGGTGAATAACTGCACCCTTTGCATCGCCGGCTGGTTAATTTGGCGTACAAGAGACTCTGCCGGCAATCAACAGCAACTTGAAGGCGAAAAGGGTTCTCGCCCTTCTACCACACCAAAGGAATTCAAGGGATGATTTCTAAAGAAACTCTGTTTGCTGTGTCCTTGTTTCCTTACCTGGGATTCTTGTGGTTTGTCACCCGTTCAGGGCAAATGCCCAGGCTGGCGCTGATCGGGTTTTACATGACTTTGGTGTTTGTTGGCGTTACCATTCCCGCCGGCATTTACGCCAAAGTTGCCTATAACGAGTCTTTAGCGAATATAGATTGGTTACATGGCGCTGCGGAAGTATTCTTAACCCTATCAAATATCTTGGTTGTGCTAGGCTTTCGGCAAGCTGTACTTGACAGCCGGCAGTCATTAAAATAAGAAGCTTAAGCTCGCGCTCGACCAGACAGATTTAGGATGGCTGCCGGTCAAATCTAAACTTCCCTGCTGCCTCGCCAAACCGAACAACGCTATTCATTGGGTAACAACATTTCCGATGATCGATTTGCAGCAAGATAACCAGAGTATGTGTACCCATACCCTTACAGGTCATTCTGATGGGGTTAAATCCGTCCTGATTTGCCCGGATGGACAAACGCTGATTAGTGGGGGAGAAGACGGCACGATCAAGCTGTGGCAGCTACAAACCGGCCAGCTAATTCGCACCCTCACCGGACACACCTACGGGGTCAAATCACTGGCGATTTGCCCGGATGGACAAACTTTGGTCAGTGGGGGGGGTGACGGCACAATCAAGTTGTGGAAACTGCCGGCTGCTGAATTAATTCGCACCCTAATCGCCGGTTACTCTCGCTTAGATTCTGGCTGGATGCCGGTGGCTATCAGTCCCGACGGTCAAATTGTGGCCAGTCACAGCAGCAGCTACAGCCAGACGATCAAGTTGTGGCAGCTTGACACCGGCGATTTGATCGGCACTTTAACCGGCCATGCCGGCTCTGTAAAGTCCTTCGCCTTCAGCCCAGATGGCCAAACTCTCGCCAGTGATGGGGCGGATAATACGATTCGCTTATGGCATTTAAACACTGAAGAACAGATTAATACGCTTGCCGGTCACATCGGCGGGATTTATTCTATCGCGATCAGCCCCGATGGCCAGACTTTGGTCAGTGGCGGCGTCGATCAAGTTCTGAAGATTTGGAATTTGCACACCGGCAAACTGGTACGCACACTTTCCGGGCACTCCTACTCAGTCAATTCCGTTGTCATTAGCCCAAATGGGCAACTGCTAGCTAGTGGCGGTTATGACGGAATTATTAAAGTCCGGCAGCTGGCAACTGGAAAACGGCTGCGAATTTTTTCAGGTCATTCGGGTTCTGTAAATTCTGTGGCAGTCAGTCCAGATGCTCAAATTCTGGTTAGTGGGAGTGCTGACAAGACGATCAAGATTTGGCAGATCGCACCTTAAAGTGTCGGTCACGGATGGAAAATAAGGTCAAGCAACCAGGTTTTTTAGCAGTTCAAACCATTTTTTCGAGTTTGACAACGATTAGAAATCAGGTTTTTAAAATGAGTTGACCGACTCTCTAATCGCAGGTTCACCGGCAAGAACAGAGAATTTAAAAGGCCGGCTTGGCAGAGTTAGGCAAAGGAAAGTCTGGGGAAGCTTTACCATAGGATTAGGTTGCTCTGCTGCCCAGTATGACTTTTTGCCTTAATCCCTCGTGTTCGCATCCAAAAAACCCTGAGTCAGTCTCGCATTGCCAAAAGTGCGGGTCAGCTTTGTTACTCAGAAATCGTTACCGTGCCCTCACTCCCATCGGGCAAGGGGGATTTGGCATAACCTATCTTGCCGTAGACGAAGACCGGCTGGGAACCCGGTGCGTGATCAAACAATTCGTGCCGAAAATCGAAGGAAGTGGTTCCCGCCAGCAAGCTTCCTTAGAAAAGGCAATCCAGCTATTTAACCAAGAAGCACTGCGACTGTGCGAATTGGGAGAACACCGGCAGATCCCGACGCTGCTGGCTTTCTTTGAACAAGACAAACGCCTGTATCTGGTGCAGGAGTTTATCGACGGACAAAATTTGTGGCAGGAATTGGAAGAACAAGGCGCTTTCAGCGAACAGCAAGTGCGGCAGGTACTAGCCCAAATGCTGCCGGTGCTCAAGTTTATCCACGGCCATCGTGTTATTCATCGAGACATCACCCCAGCCAACGTTCTACGCCGGCATCGTGATGGCCAATTAATGCTGATCGATTTTGGAGTGGCCAAGCTGCTGAGCCGCACCTCAATGGCGCAAACCGGCACAAAAATTGGCACCCACGGCTACGCACCCCTGGAACAAATGCGGAGTGGTAAAGCCTATCCAGCAAGCGATATCTACAGTTTGGGCGTCACCTGTCTGCACCTGCTGACCAAGGTGAAACCAGAGCATCTTTATGATCCGCTCACCGGCTGGACGTGGCGGGAGCATTTATTCAACCAGGGGAAAGCAATTAGTGACCAATTAGGGCAAATCTTGGACAGAATGGTTCAAGAGATGGTTCGCGAACGCTATCAATCTGCGGATGAAGTGATCAATGAACTCAATGAGCTGCCGGCAAGCTCCCTACCCTCCCCGACCATAGCCCCTCTCCCATCCGCAAAACCTGCAATGGGTTCTGCTTCTGGAAAAAAATCAGACGAAAGTTCCATTCACGCCACGGTTAATGCCCCGGCAGCAGTATCTAAGCCCAGAAGTCGCGGCTGGCGATGCGTGCAAACACTGCAAGGTCACTCCTCATGGGTAACCTCTATCGCCATCGGCCCAAACAGCCATATCCTTGCCAGTGGCAGTTTAGATGACACGATCAAGATTTGGAATTTGCACACCGGCGAACTATTGCGGACTCTATTTGGGCATTTAAATGCCGTGAATTCGGTTGCGATTAGTCGCGATGGTCAGATTGTTGCCAGTTGCAGTGATGATGGCAATATTAAGCTGTGGGAAATATCCACCGGCCATTTGTTAAGCACGCTGGTTGGACATTTAAGAGATATTAATTCGGTTGCCATCAGTTCAGACGGTCAAACTTTAGCCAGTGGCAGTGAAGACAGAACTGTTAAGCTGTGGCAGTTAGTCCACGCCGTAGAACAGCAACAATCCTACCCCTGGCGCAACCTCTCAGGTCGTTCTGGCATGATCAAATCTGTTGCGATTAGCCCGGATGGACACTTCGTTGCGAGTGGGGGTTTGGATAATAATATCCATATTTGGAACTTGGCGAATGGAGAAGTGTTTAACACACTTTCGGGCCATTTCAACTCGGTGAATTCGGTCGCCATCAGTCCAGATGGGAAAATTCTTGCCAGCGGCAGTAAAGATCAGACAATTAAGTTGTGGCCAATGGCTGCCGGCGCAACAACACCCCTACGCACGCTCTCTGGTCATGCCGGCATGGTGAATTCTGTCATCTTTAGCCCCCAAGGCAGCACCCTGATCACCGGCAGCAGCGATAAAACCATCAAGCTGTGGCACGTTGCCACCGGCAAACTGCTAGGCACGCTTTCCGGGCATTTAGGCGCTGTTAATGCGGTGGCAATTAGCTCGGATGGCAAGACAATTATCAGCGGCAGTTGGGATAAAACCATTAAAATCTGGCGGTGGTTCCCTTGAAGAGAGGTTAGCGACTAGGCGCTAGATCAAGAGAGTAGGGCGCTTGGTGAAGAGTTGAGAGAAAAAGCAAGTTTAAAGAGTTGTCTGCTTCTGGCAGACAACTCTAGGGAAAAAAGTTATTGCTGCTTTGAATCTTGGGTAGATACAGCCTCCTTTTTTTGCTTTTTCGTTCCGTTGTAATCATAAAGACGAATCAGGTTAGACTTCTTGAGTTTTTTCACTCCACTGAGAACGGCTAACGCCATCAGTGTTCCAATCAAACTCATTCGCCATAAACCACAGCCGGCTGCTGCTCCCAAGCCGGCAGCCAGCCAAATCGTTGCTGCGGAAGTTAACCCCTTGACTTCTGGCCTGCCTAATCTGGAATGAGGTTGTTGCAGAATCATTCCCGCGCCTAAAAACCCAACTCCTGTGGCAACACCTTGAAGCGTTCGGCTGAGAGCGTTCGTTGAGTCTAACGTACTTTGACTATTAACTTGTAAGGGAATCATTACAAACAAGGCAGCGCCTAAGCTCACTATCATGAAAGTTCTCAACCCTGCCGGCCTACCGGGCTGCTCACGGTTAAAGCCAATTGCGCTGCCAACCAGTAGTGCCACACTCAATCTGAGGATGATACTCTGCCAATCGCTAGGACTAAAAAATATTGAACTCATTGCCCACACTCCTAGAAGAACTAGAACAGCGATTCCTCAGCCGGTCAATGTACTGATTAGAAACTCAAGGCTGGCTAAGTGGCTGGTGATTGACACTGCCGGAGCGGTTTCTCTCGTCAGCTAAGTACGGTAACCCGCCTAACTTAGTGTAAATTAACCTTTAGTTAAGATTAAAGCTAGGTTAAGTTTAACAATAAGATTCAATCGGCAGTAGGTATTTGTTGCCCCGCTTCCTTTGTGAATACTCGCGAGTCAGCGAAAGAATCTTATATCGCTTCTTAGCCCTCCTTGCTCTTGCGCTTTGTTGCGGGTGGGCAAGACAGCGACGCAACAGGGCAGAATAGAGACAAGTCTCGCAAGCGAACAGCCGGTATGAGTTATTGCCTCACTCCCAACTGCCCAAACCCTCAGAATCCTGAAGGGACAAAGTTTTGCCTCAGTTGCGGTTCTAAGTTGCTGCTTAAGGAACGCTACCGCGCCATTCGACCGATTGGAGAAGGGGGTTTCGGACGCACCTTTTTGGCAGTAGATGAAGACCGGCTCAATGCACGCTGCGTGATTAAACAGTTTTTACCGCAATTTCAAGGCACGACAGCTATTCAAAAAGCAACGGAACTTTTTAGCCGGGAAGCGGTGCGATTGGATGAATTAGGGGAGCATCCGCAAATTCCGGCACTACTGGCCTATTTTGAACAAGATAAACGGCTATATTTAATCCAAGAATTTATCGATGGGCCGAATTTGTTGCAGGTCTTACAGCAGCAAGGTGCTTTTAGTGAACAACAAGTTCGGGAATTTTTGCTTGATTTATTGCCGGTTGTGCAATTTATTCACGAGCATCAAGTCATTCATCGTGATCTTAAGCCAGATAATATTTTACGGCGCAACAAAGATGGCAAGTTGGTGTTAGTTGATTTTGGCGTAGCGACGCAAGGCACCGGCACAGCACTCGCTCAAATCGGCGGTACGAGGGCCGGCACTCAAGGTTATGCGCCAATGGAACAACTCCGGGGTGGGCAAGCGTTTCCGGCGAGCGATCTTTACAGTTTGGGTGTGACTTGCATTCAATTGCTGACGGCACGAATGCCGGATGAATTGTATAACCCGGTGGATGGGAATTGGATGTGGCGAGAAATCCTTGCAAAAAAAGGGGCATCTGTGAGTGATCGTTTGGGAAAAGTTTTAGATAAAATCTTGCAAGAAAGAGTCAGTGATCGCTATCAGTCGGCGGCGGAAGTGTTGCAAGATTTAAATGTTTCCTACCCCGTAACGCCGGCAAAAATTTCTCCCAAAGCTTCACCCACAACAGTTCAGCCGATAGAATCTGATATTATTGCTCTGGAGTTGGAAGCAGTGAAGTCTCAGGCTGCCGGTTTTGACCATTTACAGGCTGATCTAGAGTCTTTAAAAACCGAGTTTGGGCAACAAAGTTAATTTCTCACAGTATTTTTAAATTGCCTATTTTTTCACAGAAACTTTAAGAAATTTATATAATTTCACCGGCTCAACTTCATCTACGGATATCTGACGACAGGCTGCCGAAAAAATTTGCGTTTTTTCTAAGAACTAAGTTTTGCAAAAGATATAATATAAATCATACCAAATTTTTTATCTAATATCTAAAACCTGCATTTTTTATGAGTTACTGTCTTAACCCAGACTGCCAGAATCCCCAAAATCTTGAAGGGATGATGTTTTGCAAAAATTGCGGAACAAAACTGCTGCTCAAAGATCGCTACTCTGCGATTGAAGTGTTAGGGGAAGGGGGATTTGGCAGAACATTTATCGCCGAAGATTCAGACCGGCGCAATGCTCGATGCGTAATTAAACAATTTTTGCCCCTGTCACAAGTTCAGCAAAATTCTGGTTTATTGCAGAAAGCCACTGAAATGTTTACCCAAGAAGCGAGACAGTTGCTGCAACTCGGAGATCACCCGCAAATTCCTGCTTTATTTGCTGACTTTGAACAAGAAGGCCGGCTGTATTTAATCCAAGAATTTATTGATGGGCAAAACTTATTACAAGAGTTAGAGCGAAAAGGCGCATTTAGTGGGGAAGAAATTGAAGAACTTTTGCTGGATTTACTGCCGGTGCTACAGTATATCCACGACCGGCAAGTGATTCACCGAGATATTAAACCAGAAAATATTCTGCGCCGGAAAAGTGATGGGAAATTAGTGCTAATTGATTTTGGGGTTGCCAAGCAATTAAGCGCCAGTGTTTTAGTGAAAACCGGCACAAAAATTGGGACAGAAGGATATGCACCCATCGAACAATTGCGAGGCGGCAAAGCTTATCCCGCTAGCGATATTTATAGTTTAGGGGTTACCTGCATTCATCTGCTCACCGGCACACCCCCTGATGAGCTTTATGATCCGATGAAAGGCAATTGGTTGTGGCGATCGCACCTCATGGAAGAGGGAATTGCTGTTCGTGAAAGATTAGGAAAAGTTATCGATAAACTGCTGCAAGATTGGGTGAGCGATCGCTATCAATCTGCCGGTGAAGCGATCGCTGACCTCTATTGGTCGCCGGCTTCATCTTCTAACTCGAATTCTCCCACCAAAATTCAACACCCAAACACTGGCATTCCCCAGAGTTGGCGCTGTGTTCATACCCTTGCCGGTCATTTAAACTATGTCATTGGAGTCGCCATCAGTCCCGATGGCAGAACCCTCGCTAGTTGCAGTTACGATAAAACGATTAAAGTTTGGCATTTAGGCAATGGCCAGTTATTAGGCACCTTGAATGCTCATGCCGCCTGGGTGAGTTCTCTCGCCATTAGTCCCGATGGCAAAACCCTTGTCAGTGGCAGTTTAGATAACACCATCAAGCTCTGGGAACTTGGCAGCGGCAACCTCAGAACCACCCTCACTGGACATTCCGGCTATATCATTTCCCTCGCCATCAGTCCCGATGGCAAAACACTCGCGAGTGGCTGTTTTGACAACACGATCAGGCTGTGGCATCTGGAAACCGGCAACTTAATGGGCACCCTCACGGGACACATCGGCTATGTAGAATCCCTTGCCATCAGTCCCGATGGGAAGCAACTTGCCAGCGGCGGTGGCTTTGATGACAACACGATCAATCTATGGGATTTAAGCAGCGGCAATTTGATAGACACCCTCAAGGGCCATGCTGCCTCGGTTCGTTCCGTCGCCTTCACTCCCGATGGTAAGCGACTTGCCAGTGGCAGCGAAGATAAAACGATTAAACTTTGGGATTTAACGACTAAAACTGTAGACTATACAATTGCGAATAAATCTGGCTGGGTGCAAGTGGTAGCGATTAGACCAGATGGGAAATTACTTGCCACCGGCAGCCGGGATAGCACGATCCATTTGTGGCATCTCGATAGCGGACAATTGCAATATACGTTGAAATGGCATTCCGGGCCGGTGACTTCTTTAGCTTTCAGTCCAGATGGAACACGGTTAGCGAGTGGCAGTTGGGACAATACGATTAAAATTTGGCAAGCTGAATAGAAATTGCCGTGCTATTTGCAAATGCTATTTTTGCCAATCTTCTCCACCGGGTAACTGAATTAAATATTTATCCAAGATATCTGGTAAATCATAAGCTGAATGAACATAAGTCAGATCCAGCAATTGCTTTGCTGTTAGGATAATTTGCGGCTTATCCAGCATTTCTGAAAGTTGAGAAGGTCTTAACCGTCCGTCCAGCACTTCTACGCTAGCCGGACGGATTGCAGCGGCTAGTGAGTCTTGAAGAATTTGCTTCCATTCATCAATTTTGATGTAGTGTGAACTTTTATTGTCTTGCAGATTCAAATCTTGAATTTGTACAATCGAATCAGAGATAGAAGCAACCCAGGAATTTGTCAATCGTTGCTCAACTTGATTTTTAATTAAGTGAACGAACAGCCTGATTAAAAATGATTTAATATTTCGCAGAGTCGCTTTTTTACTCATCCAATCTAGCTCATCCACAATCGCCAAAGCGTCTGCATAGCGACCTTCAAGGATGTTATTTCTCAAATCGATAAGTTCTTGAGTCATAAAACTTTCCCGCACAGCCGACATTTCTGCCATAAGTTTAGCGCATGACGCTGCTTGCAAGATTAAGTCTGGATAAAACAAGATAAAATAAAGAAATTAGATTGGCTCTGTCATTAACGATGCCTGTTCTCTCGCCCGAATTAAAACAAAGATTATCAACGCCCCTCAAAATCGGTAAATTTGAGGTAAAAAGTCGCGTCCTGCAATCGCCACTATCCGGCGTTACAGATATGGTATTCCGTCGCTTGGTGCGCCGGCACGCACCCGACTCGATGATGTACACCGAAATGGTGAACGCCACCGGCTTGCACTATGTGCGAGAATTGCCGAAAATCATGGAAGTTGACCCCAACGAACGTCCGATCAGTATCCAATTATTCGACTGCCGGCCTGATTTTTTGGCACAAGCCGCAGTGATGGCGGTTGAAGAAGGCGCAGATACCGTTGATATCAACATGGGGTGTCCGGTTAACAAAATTACCAAAAATGGTGGCGGTTCCTCCTTGCTGCGCGATCCAGACACAGCAGAAGCAATTGTTCGCGCGGTAGTGGCAGCTGTGGCAGTGCCGGTGACGGTTAAAACTCGCATCGGTTGGACAGACAACGAAATTAATATTCTGGAATTTGCTAAGCGCATGGAAGATGCCGGCGCACAAATGATCACCATTCACGGTCGCACTCGCGCTCAAGGATATAATGGTGCGGCGAAGTGGGAATGGATTCGGCGCGTGAAAGAAATTCTCTCAATTCCGGTGATTGGCAATGGAGATATTTTTTCAGTTGATTCCGCCGTTCGATGTTTAGAGCAAACCGGCGCGGATGGGGTAATGTGTTCACGGGGAACGATGGGTTATCCCTTTTTGGTGGGAGAAATTGATCACTTCCTAAAAACCGGCACAGAAAAGCCTGCACCCACTGCGATTGAACGCTTGGAATGTGCGAAAGAACACCTGCAAGCACTTTATTTATATAAAGGTGAACGCGGGGTGCGGCAAGCACGGAAACACATGACTTGGTATGCAAAAGGTTTCCCCAATGCCGGGGAGTTGCGCGACAAATTAGCGCGGATGGAAACCGTCAATGAAGGCTGTGATTTAATTGATCGGGCAATTGATTGTTTGAATGCCGGTGGTGAATTTGTCAATGAACCTCTTACATTGGCAAATATCGGATAAGTTCAAGGGGTAGAAAAAGCTCCAGTTGCTATTAGAGAGGTTGCTTGACTGGAATCTCGATTATAAACTCAGCTCCCGCTCCGGGGCCTGAAACACACCGCAAATTTCCTCGATGTTTTTCGACCGTAATTTGATAGCTAATTGACAAACCTAAACCCGTTCCGCTGCCGATTGGTTTGGTGGTAAAGAAGGGATCGAATAGCTTGGAGCGCACTTGTTCGCTCATGCCTGGGCCATTATCAGAAATCGCGATCCGGACAAATGCTAGCTCATTCGCAGAGGAACGATCAATGAACTCTGTGTGAATTGTAATTTGGCTAGAGTTGGCTTTAATTTCTTCTATTGAATGGGGTTTATGTTGCTCCTCAAGTGCATCAATGGCATTTGTTAAGATATTCATAAACACCTGATTGAGAGCGCCGGCATAACATTCAACCAAAGGTAAGTTGCCGTACTCTCTAATAATTTCTATAGGCCGGCGCTCTGATTTTGCTTTCAAACGATTAGCAAGAATTAGTAATGTACTTTCAATGCCTTCATGAATATCAACCTCCTTCATTTCGGATTCATCTAACCGGGAAAAAGTACGGAGGGAAAGGACAATTTCTCGAATTCGGTCTGCTCCTATTTTCATTGAAGATAAGAGCTTCGGTAAATCTTCTTGTAAGAAATCTAGCTCAATAGCTTCGATTTCTTCCTGAATTTCTAGCGTAGGTTGTGGGTAAGTGTTCTGATAAATTTGTAACAGATTTAACAAATCTTGGGTGTACTCATTTGCGTGGGTGAGGTTACCATAAATAAAGTTAACGGGGTTGTTAATTTCGTGAGCAACTCCCGCCACTAACTGTCCTAACGAAGACATTTTCTCGCTTTGAATTAACTGGGTTTGCGTGCGCTGCAATTGATGCAAAGCTTGTTCCAATTCATGCGCTTTGGTGCGACTTTGTTCATACAGTCGAGCTTGATCCATCGCGATCGCCAGTTGATCGGCAATAGCTTTCAGCAGTTCTACTTCTTCATCTTGCCAATGCCGAGGTTGAGTATGATTGCAGACAATTACCCCAATGTCTTGGCAAGATTGCCCTTGAATTGGCAGAGAGAGTGACGAATTAATTCCCAGAAACAAATAAGTTGCTTGCACTTGGGGATCGTCAATTGTTCTGATATTGTCTGCCCAGATAATTTTCCGTTGCATAATCTGCGACAAGATTAGGTTCATTGACTCAAGTGGATAAGAACCCAAAAGTGAGCGCAAAGCGGGATTTTTTGCTTCGTGTACGGTTTCCCAAACGCTGGGAGACGACTGGAGGCGAACCCAGTTAAAGGTACACCAGTCTATTTGCAAAAGATTGCGAATCTCCTGCAAGGCTGTTTCCAAAATCGTATCTAAATCAAGAGAGTTGCGGATTTGACCGGCAAGCCGATTTAATAGTTTTTCTCGCATTGCTTGCTGTCTGAGTGCTTGCTCAGATCGCACCAAAGCGTCTTCGACCTGCTTGCGCTCACTGATATCTCGTGACAGCCCAATGATACCCAGCACATTTCCTTCCAAGTCGCGCCAAGGACTTTTGGCGGAAAGATAAGTTATGATTTGGTCATTTATTTGGACTGGCTCTTCCACAATCTCAGTCACACCCCTATTCATAATTCTGAGATCATTTTCTCTGAGCTGAAGCGCTGCTGCAGCCGGCATTATGTCAGCATCTGTCTTGCCGACAACTTCCTCAACTGATTTTCCCAAGACGTGGGTAGCAGGTGTATTCAACATCGCATAACGCCCCTCACGATCCTTAACAAAGACTAAATCAGGTGTGCTTTCCATGACAGAATGCAAGAGATTATAGCTTTGTTGAATCTCTGCTTCTGCTCGTTTGCGATCAGTGATTTCAATGACAACAATTCCTAGCCCTAAAGCTGTGCCATCTGGGCTAGGAAGGGGAAAATAAGAGTTGATCCAGTGGCGGATAACACCTGGGTGCTTTTGGGTTTCCCCAGCAATTTCAATGTTAGTGACTGGTTCGCCAGTGGCTAAAATTCTGCGATAAATTGGCTCTAAAGTAGGGGCCAGCTCAGGGATAATTTCCCATATATTGCGACCTAGACACTCTGCCACCGGCATTCCAATGAAATCTGCTAGGGTTTCGTTAATTTGAACATAACGCAGTTGGTCATCAAAGATACAGAGACCGGCAGGTGCAGTGGTGAAAAAGGCATCAAAACGAGCTTGTCGCAAGGCTAATTCTTTTTCTAAAGCTTTGCGAGTGCTGATGTCTTCTATCACCCCGATCATATACTTTGGTTCGCCGGCAGCGTCGCGCACCATTGACACCGTTAAATTCACCCAAACTGGAGAACCATCTTTACGGATGTAGCGCTTTTCCAGCAAGTGCGTCTGCTTCTCACCCGACAGCACGCTTTGCATCGCCTTGATATCTGCTTCAAAATCGTCTGGGTGGGTAATCTCTAGATACTTGAGTGCCAGAATTTCCTGGTGAGTGTAACCTAAAATTTGGCAAAACTTCGGGTTAACTCTTAAAAAGCTGCCATCTAAACCGGCATCAGCAATGCCAACGGCTGCATTATCGAAAGTGACACGGAATCGTTCTTCCGACTCGCGCAAAGTTGCTTCTGTCAGTAGCCGATCGTGTACCTGTTGTTGGAGTTGCTCATTTGCTGTGGAAAGTTCGGCAGTTCGTTCCGCCACCAACTCTTCTAGCTTTTCCTGATACTCGCGCAACGCTTCTTCAGCCCGTTTGTGTTCTGTAATTTCCACAACTACGCCACCGACTCCCAAAACTGCGCCATCCGGGCCGGGAAGGGGAAAGTAAGAGGTCATCCAATGCCGTTTTACACCGGGTTGCTTGGGTGTTTCACCGCTAAGCTCGATGTTAAGAAGTGGGTGGCCGGTGGCCATGATGCGATGAAAGGTAGTCTCTAGCGTTGGGGCAATGTCGGGCAAGACTTCGCGTAGGGTTTTCCCCACCGAGTCTGCCACCGGCACCCCGTTCATCTCTGCCAGCGTTTCGTTGAGGTGAACATACCGCAACTGCTCGTCCAAGATGACCATGCCGGCGGGGGCGGCGTTAAAAAAGGCGTCAAAACGAGCTTGCCTTCTTGCTAATTCTTCTTCCAGCGCTTTGCGTTCGCTGATATCACGAGTGACGGTGGCTAGTCCATAAACTTCGCCGGTTTGTGGGTCTTTGAGGGCGAAAACATTCCAAATGACAGGAATTGCTGCGCCGGTTTTAAAGTGTCTGAATTGAACTTCGCCTTCCCATCGCCCTTGTTCCATAACCATTGGCAAAATCTGCTCTAAAACATAGGCTCGGTCTTCAGGGAAGAAATACTCTAATATTTTGGTGTTCTTGACTTGTTCAAGGCTCTCAATACCCAGCATTTTTTGACCGGCTTCGTTCAAGTAAGTCGCTTCACCAGAAAGGTTTGAGATACCGACAAAGTCATAACTGCTTTCAATTAAAGCAATCAAATTTTGCTGTTCTTTTTCAGCTTGCTTACGCTCGCTAATATCTTGATGGGTTCCCAGCATCCTCAGCGGTTTGCCGGTTTCATCACGCTCTACTATCTTGCCGGTGCTGAAAATCCACTGCCAGTCTCCCGATTTTCTCCGCATTCTAAATTCTGTTTGGTAGGCAGAAGTGCGCCCTTCTAAATGTAGGTTCAGTGCCTCCTGCACTTTTCGCTGATCCTCAGGATGTAGCAAATTTACCCAACTATTGACGTTTGCTTCAAGCTCTCCCACCTTATAGCCGATCATTTGTTGAAATTGAGGGCTGAAATAAGCTTCGCCAGTGGTTATATTCCAATCCCATACCCCGTTATCTGCCGCCTCTAGCGCCAGCTTTAAGCGTTTTTCGCTCAAGCGCAATGCTTCTTCAGCTTGCTTGCGAGAGGAGATGTCCCTGGCAATACCAACTAAACCGAGTGCGTTTCCTTCTCGATCTCGCCAGACGCTTTTTGTAGTCAAATATGTTCGCGGAATGCCATTGATGGGCACAACCTCCTCAATGGTTTGTGCTTCGCCGCTCGTCATAATTTTGCGGTCGGTTTCTCTAACTTGATCTACGAGTTCTGGTGGAAATAAGGCGCTATCATCCTTGCCAATAATTTCCTCTTTTGATTTCCCAAACAGCTTAGTAAACGCTGAGTTAACGGTTACGTGACCTCCGCGTGCATCCTTGACAAAAATAACATCCGGTGTTCCTTCTATAACTGTTTGTAAAAGGCTATAGTTTTCCCACAGTTCTGCATCAGTTTGCTTTGAAGTGCTGATTTCTGCGATGCTTGACCAGATTAATCGCTCTCCCTCGATTTCAACGAGTGTCCCCTGGAGTTGCACCGGCACTAAATGCCCATCTTTGTGAATGTACTCTTTTTCATAAGGGCCGTAGCGTCCGTTTTTTTCTAAGTTTTCTAGTTGGATGTGTTCTTGTGCACCATATTTTTCATGGGTGATTTGCCAATAGCTGAGATTGAGTGTTTCTGAGACTGTGTAACCAATAATGCTAGCGAAAGCTGGATTAACTTCAACTAGAGTGCCATCGAGCCGGCATAAAGCTAAACCGACGGGACATTGATCAAATAGATAACGATTAAATTCAAAGTTGTCTTGTAATATTTTTGCTATCGGCTTTGGCTGAGACTTACCCTTAACAATTTCTTTAGATAAATGCTGCTTTTCATCTGTGATGTCAAAACAAGTGCCGATGTAGCCCAGTAAATCGCCTGCCGGTGAAAATTGAGGAATGCCGGTTTCTAAAATCCACCGATATTCCCCGCCGGCATCTTTAAGGCGATATTCGATCTGGAAGTGCCGGCACTCATCATAAGCGCTTTGGTAAATATTTTTACATTTTTGAATATCGTCTGGATGGATAGTCTCAAACCCATCACTTCCTAGTTGTTCTTCAAGAGTACCCCCTTTTAATGCCAGCCCCACCGAACTGAACAATTGCCGATTTGTTAGGGGGGAAATTTCCCCGCCCTCTCGCTTGTGGGGGAGATTTAACCCTAGCTCAACCCCTCTGTTCTCTTCTTTTTTAGTATTCTCATCCACCCAAAGTGTCACGGGGACTGGGAGAGTAACTTCTTCTAACTTCCCAGATAGCTTTGTAATGGGGGGATTGAGTGAGGGGGTTTTGCCATTTTGTCTTCGGGGAGCCACAAACAAAAAACCTTTTTCTAGAACGGTAAGTTTCTTTATTCTATAAGAACTTCTGATTTAAGTTTTTCCGTAGAACTACGGAACATTTTTTGCAGGTTATCCCTTAACCCGAAATTGCTAATAATAATACCCATAAAATTTTATTGGACACGACCCGACCTTAACCACTCTGGCGTTAAAGTGCCGGCTTTCAGAAGTTTTCAATCCTACATCCTGCAGAGAGCAAGACAAAATCATTGCATAGATTCGTGTACCTTTGTAAACTTTCAGTTAATCCTTAAAAACACAAAAAGTCTGCCGGTGCAGACTTTTTTCAAAATGTAAATAAAAAATATAAAAAGCCCGCCCGTGCGGACTTTATTTGATCGCGCTGCAATTATCAACGCACTTAAATCTCAGTTATCCTAATTTGCTTTTAACTTGCTTTTAATTGTGATTGGATTAGCACTTAGTAGAGAGTCGCTAAAAAATAACGGCTAACCATTAAGTGCTAACTATCACATCTAAATAAGTTGCAATCGCACTCACAAATTGCTCTTAGATATCCCGCTCACTCAACTCACGGGTCATGTGTTCAAACGGCTGATCTAACCAAGCACCGGGTGCAATTCCCGCTGCTGCGACTTGCTCCTTAACCAGTTCCTTGAGAATTTCAATGCCTACAACCGTAGGCCCAATGGGTACACCTAAAGAATTATAGGTTTCCCGCAGACCTTGGAGTACCCGCTCATCCAGCACATCCGTATTACCGGCAACCAAAGCATAAGAAGCATAGCGCAGGTAATAATCCATATCCCGCAGACAAGCTGCGTAACGACGGGTTGTGTAGGCATTTCCACCCGGACGGAGCAGTTCCGGCAATTCGGCAAACAGACGAGAGCCAGCTTGCTTAACCAGCGCTGCCGCATTCCCATTAATCACTGCTGCCGCCTGAACCCGTGCGGTGCCGGTTTCAAAATAGGATTTTAGCTTTTCAATCCCATCCCGGTCGAAGTAGCGACCCGTAACATCGTAGTTTCTAATCAGGCTTGTGACTGCGTCCCGCATTCAATTTTTCTCCCAACAATCTCAACACAGAATTTGCAACTTGTGACCGGCCTCCACACACCTAGTACCATCTTGCACACTTGAAACCTGATAGCGAGAGCGTTTATCAACTGCTCCAGCTTGATAAGGAGTCGGGCAAGTTGACACCAATTGTCCCGCCAGTCCGCGTAGGCGTCATACAAATAGCCGATTGTAGTCTACTACAAAGCGTTACCCACAAACATATTTGCCAGCTTTTGTTCTTTATTTGTCATTGTTTTTGAGCACTTTGTTGTAACGCTTCTTTACAATATCTTCCCCATCTTTAACCCCAGCTACTAACCATAAAATGCGGCATAGGGGTTAAGCGTTGAGCGTTGAAGTGTATTTCTCCCCCTGACCCACTCTCCCACTCTCCCACTTAGCCCCTCACCCACTTAGCACTCACCAAGCAACCTTTAAGCTTTTATCTATTGGCGCTAAGTCCAGAGTGTGGTTAAATCCATCAAGCACTCTGCGCGACGAAAAGGGATATTGTATCCTTCGATACAAAATACTGCCAATCCTAATCTCTAGGATGATTCAGATTCAACAGAGTGGCAAAACCTTAGATACCCAGGAAACAAGGAGTCATCCATGCCTCAGACCCCTCAAGAAGTCTTGAATCTGATCCAAGAGCAAGACATCAAGATCATCGATCTAAAATTCATCGATACGCCAGGTATCTGGCAGCACTGCTCTTTCTACCGCGACTTGATTGACGAGAGTGCTTTCGACGAAGGCGTTCCCTTCGACGGTTCCAGCATTCGGGGTTGGAAAGCAATCAACGAATCAGACATGGCAATGGTGCCCGATCCAACCACGGCTTGGATCGACCCATTCATGAAAGAGAAGACTCTGAGCATGATCTGTAGCATTAAAGAACCGCGCACGGGTGAGTGGTACAACCGAGATCCGCGCACGATCGCTCAGAAAGCCGTAGACTACCTGGTTTCCACCGGCATCGGCGATACCGCCTTCATTGGCCCAGAAGCCGAGTTCTTCGTCTTTGAAGATGTCCGTTTCGACCAAACCGAGAACTCAGGGTTCTACTACGTCGATAGCATAGAAGGGCGCTGGAATTCTGGTAAAGAAGAAGCCGGCGGCAACCTCGGTTACAAACCTCGCTACAAAGAAGGTTACTTCCCAGTCGCGCCGACAGATACGCTGCAAGACATCCGCACCGAAATGCTGCTGACGATGGCAGAGTGTGGTGTCCCTATTGAAAAGCACCACCACGAAGTTGCCACCGGCGGACAAAACGAACTCGGTTTCCGCTTTGACACTTTGGTGAAAGCCGCTGACTATTTGATGACTTACAAATATGTCATCAAAAACGTTGCCAAGAAATATGGCAAAAGCGTTACTTTCATGCCGAAGCCGCTGTTTAACGACAACGGTTCCGGGATGCACACCCACCAGTCTATTTGGAAAGACGGCCAACCCCTGTTCTGGGGCGACGGTTATGCCAACCTGAGCCAAACTGCTTTGCATTATATCGGTGGCTTGCTGAAGCACGCACCGGCATTGCTGGCACTTACCAACCCCACCACCAACTCTTACAAGCGCTTGGTGCCTGGTTTTGAAGCGCCGGTTAACTTGGCTTACTCTCAAGGCAACCGTTCTGCCTCGATCCGTATTCCGCTGTCTGGGATGAACCCCAAAGCCAAGCGCTTAGAGTTCCGTTGTCCCGACGCCACCTGCAACCCCTACTTGGCGTTTGCAGCGATGCTGTGTGCCGGTATTGACGGCATCAAGAACCAGATCGACCCCGGTGACTCCCTGGATGTGGACATCTATGACCTCACTCCAGAAGAACTGGCTAAAGTTCCTTCAACTCCTGGATCTCTGTTGGACGCACTCAAAGCACTCGAAGCCGATCACGAATTCTTGACGGGTACCGGCGTGTTCACCGAAGACTTCATCAATACCTGGATCGAGTACAAACTCGACAACGAAGTCAACCCGATGCGTCTGCGCCCTCACCCTTACGAGTTCGCTCTCTATTACGATTGCTAAAACCGGCCTCTTCGTATAATGAGCGCAGCAGCCACCCTATGCGGTGGCTTTTTTTTATCTCAAAGCCGGTTCGATATTTATTCGTTACAATTATTAATAATTATGGTCTCATATACCTGAAATTGACTGATCCACTCCCATGTCTGACACTCTAACTAAACTCGCCTATCAAAGTTTTCAACAGGGCAAAACTTACTTTGGTCTAGCTCATAAAGCGATCAGTTTGCAATTGCTGAACTTGGTTAGTCCTTCTAAACAAAAGACTCAACCCATCCATCCAGAACTGTTACTAAAACTTCAACAAAGATTTAATCAACTGCTTGACAAAGACTGGCAGGATGCCGAACAAGGGGTATATCCTTCCAGCTTGCTGTTTGATAATCCTTGGGAAGACTTTTTCCGCTACTATCCGGTGATTTTATTGGAGATGCCGCAAATCTGGGAACGCGCAACCCAACAAAAACATCAGGATTTTTCTCCAGACATTAAAACAGAAGGTTATCCCAGCTACTACCTGCAAAATTTTCATCACCAAACGGACGGATATTTAAGTGATATGTCCGCCAATTTGTATGACGTGCAGGTGGAAATTTTATTTAATGGTGCGGCTGATGCTATGCGCCGGCGAATTCTGGCACCGTTAAAGCAAGGACTGCAAGCGTTTAGTTCCATCCCACCCCAGCAAATCCGGGTTTTAGATGTGGCTTGCGGGACTGCGCGCACCCTAAAATTCATTCGAGGCACCCTGCCGGAAGCCTCCCTGTTTGGGACGGATCTCTCACCGGCTTACCTCCGCAAGGCAAATCAGTTACTCTCGGAAAATCCGGGAGAACTGCCGCAACTCCTACAAGCCAATGCAGAGGAGTTACCCTACCTGGATAACTACTTCCACGCATTGACTTGCGTTTTTCTGTTCCATGAGTTGCCGGCACAGGCGCGGCAGCAGGTAATTGAGGAATGCTTCAGGGTGACAAAACCGGGCGGCGTCTTTGTGGTCTGCGACTCAATTCAGGTGAGCGATTCTCCTGATTTTATGCCGATGATGGAAAACTTCCCAGCTATGTTTCACGAACCTTACTACCGGCACTACACAACCGATGATTTGGTAGAACGTCTGGAAAAAGCAGGGTTCACGAATATCACCACGGAAGTTCACATGGTGAGCAAATACTGGATCGCCCACAAACCATCCTGAGTGAAAAGTGAGCGGGATTAAGGGTTCGTGGGGGCGAGTTCATGGGATTCGCGCCCCACACTTGATCTACTAATGCCTTAAGAAAAAGTCAGTATCACTGGCTGAGAAGACCACTCACACGCGATACTGTTGCTTTAGGGACACCTTAACAGAGGAGGAGAGACTTGTATGACGACCAGTGAGCAAAATTTGCAAGCGGTTTCCGCTCAAAGCCCGTCAACTGAAGATATCATCACCAACAAGCTGGTTGAAGATGCGACGACCATCAATCTTATCGGGGAGATTGAAACGGTTGTCAGCAGTATGGCCATCGATCAAAAGGTGATGGTTGCCCAAAGCGAAGAGGGTCATCTTTGGAAGTTTAACTACGGTAGCGTTGAAGTGTTTGTGCAACTCACCGGCACGACCGATGATGACACCTTAAGCGTTTGGTCATTTGTGATGCAACTGCCGGCGAAAAACGAACCGCAGTTAATGCGGAAGCTATTAGAAATGAACGCATCAGCCACATTGGAATCCCGCTTCGGCATCGTTAACGATCAGGTTGTGGTGATTGCAACGCGAACGGTAGCAGACCTGTCACCGACAGAAATTTCTAGAACGATTACAATTGTGGCGACAATCGCAGACGAAAACGACGACGCGTTGCAAGCGGAATACGGGCAATAGTTAATAGGGCATGGGGCATGGGGAATTGGGAATTTTCTACATTGTTTTCACCCACTCTCCCCGTCTCCCACTCTCTGCCTTAATCGCGACTTAAATGTTAAAAACCTACAGTTCTGCCTCTGCCCCTTCTTGGCGTTTAATCCCGCTGCTGCAAGCGTCTGGGAACGTTCAGATGGCAATTGATCGTTGGTTGCTGCAACAGCACGGTGCAGGCTTGCATCCGCCGACTTTACGGTTTTACACAATGTCGCCGCCGGCGCTTTCTCTGGGATATCATCAACATCGGTGGCCGGAATTTTGGCAACACATCGAGTGGCAAGGGATGCCGGTGGATGTGGTGCGGCGTCCCACCGGCGGGCGGGCAGTGCTGCATCAGGGAGATTTAACCTATGCGCTGGTGACTTCAGGATTAACCGGCAGCCGTATTCAAGCGTATCAAGCAATTTGTGAATTTTTGATTGCCGGTTGGCGATCGCTGGGTATTGAGTTGCACTATGGGGATGCTGGGCGCAGTTATATCCACAACCCCAATTGTTTTGGCAATGCCACCGGCGCAGATTTAGTCACAGATGCGGGTGTTAAGTTAATTGGCAGTGCTCAGTTAAGACGCGAGGGCGCAATTTTGCAGCATGGATCGATGCGGCTAAAACCGGATACTAACCTGTTTTCTCAAGTATTTGGCGAAGAAGCAACACCGGCAGCTTTATCCCTCAATATGCCAATTGAAACGATTATCAATGCGTTGGTTGCGGCTGCCGGTTGCTGTTTTGGGGTTGAGTTGGTGATGCAGCCGTTAACGGAGGCTGAGTGGCAAGAGATTCATCAATTAGTTCGCGTCTAACACACTTGCCAACAAAGCCTTTTGCGCGTGCATTCGGTTCTCTGCCTGATCCCAAACCCGCGAATGAGAACCTTCCATGACTTCATCAGTAATTTCTTCTCCCCGATGTGCCGGCAGGCAATGCAAGACAATCGCATCTTTATCGGCATAACTTAAGAGCTGTTCGTTGAGCTGGTAAGGTTGAAACAGCGGAACGCGATCCTTTGCTTGTTCCTCTTGCCCCATACTCGCCCAAACATCGGTGTATAACACTTGGCTGCCGGTGGCTGCGGCTACGGGATCATTGGTAATCGTCACTTCACATTTGTCCCCAGCAAGTGTCCGCGCCTGTTCTACAACGGCGTCTGCCGGCATAAAGTCTGCCGGTGTTGCCACTCTGATATTCACCCCCGCCATTGCACAGCCTAGCAGCAGGGAGTTTGCCACGTTGTTGCCATCGCCTACATAAGTCAGGGTAATGCCTTTTAATGTGCCAAAACACTCCTGAACCGTCAGCAAATCGGCCAAAGCCTGACACGGATGCGCTTGGTCACTCAGGGCATTGATCACCGGAATATTTGCATAGTCTGCAAAGGTTTGCAAATCCGCTTGAGCGAAGGTGCGAATGGCCAAAACGTCTAGATAGCGGTCTAAAACCCGTGCAGTATCGATCAGCGGTTCTCCTCGACTCACCTGAGTCACGCTGGGGTTGAGATCCATGACTTGGCCTCCCAACTGGTACATCGCCACAGAAAAGCTAACGCGCGTCCGAGTTGAAGCTTTATAGAACAATAAACCCAAAACTTTATTACACTGCCGGTTAATTTTTCCCGCTTTCATCTGTGCCGCCAGTTGCAGGAGTTCCTCTAATTCTCCATTGCTGAGGTCTGCCAAACTCAATAAATCGCGTCCTTTTAATGTTTCCATGCTCATCCTCCTCACTCCCTCCAGTAGATGCAATGGCGCGATTTCCAGCAGGTGCCTCAACCCCTGCCCGGATTCGCTGATCTGTCGATTGTCTTAAAAAGCTAGCAGATTTTTTCGCTTACAGACTAGCCGGCTGTCTGTTTCGTCATGTACTCTTAAAATTTTGATAGGGTTCCTTAAGGCGAAGCTTCTTCTCTTTTTAACAGGAGCCGGCAAAGCGTTTTTCCCATTAATTTCCTCGCTCGGAGAATTGTCAGCGTCTGTCACTAAAAAAATTAAATAGAGAAGGGTTTAATTTTTAGTAGTCACATCGTTTTTTTCACGATTTTTAACTTCTATCAATTCTTTAACTTGAATTAAAATTTGATCTAATCCAGCATCTTTTGCTAAAAAATCGTCAGCTTGCAAACACAGCTTCTGACCAGCTTCTCTATCGTTTTGGCTAATAAATCCACTGGCTAGCACTAATATTGGCGGATTTTCTAAGGTTTTTTTGAGATGAGCAATAATCTCACTGCCGCTAATTTTTGGTTCAAATTTAGCTCTAGGAATTGAGAAATCTACAATTGCCAAGTCAAATTGACTCGCTTTACTTAAAAAATTTTCTACCTCAAGAAATATAGAAACTTCAAATTCTTTTCTAAAATACCGCTGGATTGCCAAACACCAATATTCATCATCATCGAGAACGGCAACCTTATACATTTTCCTTATTACCTTCTTTGATTGATGATACAAACGTCGAATTCTAACGCATAGTTCTTTAAATTGTTACATATAATGCGCGGTCAAAAATCGGCAAAAATTTAAAAAAATATTAAAGTCATCGGCTAGCACTCAATGCAACCAGCAGCTAAAAGCAAAGTCGTTGTGTTAGATTTCTCGGTTGCGGCAGTTTACCTTTACCTAGCATCCTATTGCTTTACATGCTTCTATTAAACTCAACGGTTGTTGACGCTCTACCAAGCCTAGCATCAGGCGCAGCGACTTCCAGCCTCTAAGTTTTTTTGGTGAGCTGCGCGATTAATTCTAAAAGCGCCTCATAATCTGTGATGGGCTTGGTACAAAAATCATTCGCGTGGGAAATTGACAACAGGGTTTGTCGCTCTGTCAACATAGCATAGGCGGTAACAATAATAATCGGAATATGGGAGGTTGAGGGTTGAGTTTTGAGGAGGCGAGACAAGTCTGCCCCACTAACTTCTTGCCCTTCCCAAAATGCCCCCGGCAGGTTGACATCCATAAGCACGATGTCTATATCTCCAGATTGACATTGCTTGAAAATTTCAACTGGATTGTCTGTAATGGAAACGTGATGCCCTCCCATGCGTTGAATTAATTTGGCCGTTCCTTTGGCCAAGAGGTAATCATCATCTACGAGTAAAATGTTCACTCGGCACCTCTGCAATTGTTGCTGGACTGGAATCAATCGGTTTTCCCTGAATTACAGGGGGTGATTGTGGCATCCTACATCCAGGGTAAAGTGAAAGCAACAGTGGTGCCGTGCCCCAAACCAGCGCTTTCCAGCCAAATTTGACCGCCCATTAGTTCAGCCAAACGTTTGCAGACGGTTAAACCTAAGCCGGTGCCGCCATAGCGCCTTTTAATTGAGCCATCTCCTTGAACAAATGGTTCAAATAGCAAATTCGCTTGGGTGCTGTCGATGCCGATGCCGGTGTCAGCGACTGAAATTTCAGCAAATTGCCGGGAAAATGGCTCTGGTGCCCCAGCAGTGGGGGAGAAACCGGCGCTGAGTCGTTTGATAGCCCGAATGCGAACCTCGCCGGTGCTGGTAAATTTAAAGGCATTGGAAAGAAGATTTATCAGGATTTGCCGGAGTTTGACTTTGTCAGCCCAGAGGCTTTCCACCTCACACTCAACGATCAGGGGAATCTTCTTACACCGGCTGTCAATACTGAACATCCGCGTGAGTTCTTCAAGTAAGGGCGGCAGACTGACTCGCTCAAAGTTAAGATTCATCCGACCGGCTTCTATCTTGGCAATATCCAACACATCGTTAATAATCGCAACCAAATTTTCCGCGGACTGATGGGCGACGTGGATATATTCTTTTAACTCTTCTTCGCTGTCATAAAAGCCTTCTTTTAGGAGTTTCAAGTAATTGAGCGTTGAGGCAAGAGGTGTGCGTAATTCATGGCTGGTGGAGGAGAGAAAATCCGATTTTAACCGGCTGGCTTCCTCGGCGGCAGCGCGGGCGGCATTGAGTTCTTGGTTTCGCATTTCCACTAACAGCCGGTGTTCCCGTTCCCACAAATAAAGCCGGTTTTGCATCACCGCCATCGCCAAGTGAGTGCCCAAAGACTGCACCAGTTCCAGTTCGTCACGAGTCCACTCTGGGGCTTGACCGAGTTTTAACTCTCGCCAAACTTCAAACGAATCACGTACTCTGGCTGTTCGTTCATCAGGGTTAAAACGACCCGCCCACAGGATATCCGTATCAATTTCGTTGCGGAAGAGGGTGAGACAACCGAGGGACTGTTGCCCGTAACGCAGGGGCATCACCAGCAAGCTGCGAATTGAGCCGGTGCGGAAACCGGGCGCGACCGGCTCTAGTAAAGGTTCTTGGTAAAGATCTCTGACAATGCGAACCGAGGCGATTGCTCGCGTTTGTCCGGAGAAGGCGTTGGAGTCAAATAGCCACTGATCGACCTCATCAGCAGTGGGTTGATATCCCACTCCCGCTAAGCTTTCTTGTGCCATCAAATGCTGCCAGAAGGCATGATATTCCAGCCAGATTGCTTTGCCGGTTTCCGAGGGTAAATCGGGTTGTTCGCCGATGGTGTAAAGTTCTGGCAGTGAGGCGGTGTCCATTGGATTGAGGTAAAGTCTGCCGCCGGCACAAGCAACAGATTTTACGACTCTTCCTAGAACATTTTGCAGGATTTCTTGAATATTGAGGGGCGCGTGTAACAGTTTAGAAATTTGATTAATTAAAGTTTCTCGGCGTGCCTTGGTACGAGCTTGCTCTAGCAGATTAGATTGGGAGATCGCAACTGATACTTGATCCGCGATCATCTGCACAATTTGCAAGTCTTCCGATGAGAAAGTTTTAGGATCTACGTGATGGGAAACCAGCAACCCCCAGAGTTCTCCCTCGTGTAAAATCGGCACTACCAGAGACGAGTTTACCCCCATCCTTGTCAAGTATTCCACATGACAAGGATCAACAGGTCGTTGTAGTACCTCTTCAATCGTTCTCGCTTGCACTTCTTCGATGGTCAAGCCGCCGGTGGTGTCTACAGAGTTGATACAGCTAAGGGTGATACGCTGGGCCGCAACATCCACAATTGAACGCACTCGTGCCTTAACAAATAGATCGCGGGCGTGGACGGGAATGTCGCTGGCAGGAAAGTGCAAACCTAAAAGTGATGGCAGACGATTCTCATAGATGGACTCGGCTATCACTTCGCCCGTGCCATCTTCATGAAATCGATAGACTTTCACCCGGTCGGTGTCGAGAAACAAGCGCATTTCTGCCACTGTTGCCGATAGAATTTCCGCTAACTCCAGAGATTGGCGGATGCGATTTGTCATCCGATTTAACAAACTTCCCTGAGTTAGGGCTTCACCTATATCCTTGTTTCTAGTTGAGGAACTCATTTGTATGACTTTCTGCTATCCTGTAAATCAATTTTACTGTTTACTTTTCTAGGCATTTAATAAGATTTCGTTTAGATTTGCAAAAATCTGATTCTAAAAACCGTGCCCCACTGATTGAAGCCATGTAAAAATTTTAGAAGATAACTCACTTTAATCAAGCCGGTTAAATTTAACATAAGTTCTGAAAACGAGGCGTAGAGCATAGGGCTTTTTCCAGAAAAATTCCTAATAGAGAAGGGATAGGATACGAGCTAAAAAAGTCTTGTAGTTAGGTCTATCTGCCGACAGATGGCGGGTTGACAAGTGTTTTTGAGAAAATTCACCAACTGATGTATTCTTTTGTTAGAGGGTTTTATATTTGCTCGCCTGTGGAGACTTAACATTTTAACGAAGTTGGTTAAAGTTTGAGTCGCTACGACGAGGCACGTCTCTGCAAGCCGATTGATCCATTAGGCCAAACCTGGCTTGAACCGGCTCGCTGAACAAGACCTTTGCATGGCTCCCTGACAAGCCCTTTCTCATTTGAATATCTACAATTTAGCTTTAATGGAGAAGAGATTGGTAACTTCCCGTGAGAAACTTCGGATTTCTCCTGCCTGAGTTGTTGGATTTCGGGTGTCAGCTTGTTGTTGCTTTTAAAAAGAGGGTAATAATTGTAAATAATTCTCCAGTTCTGAAAGCCCGAAAAATCTGTTTTGTGCATCTGCTGTATTCCTGGGGATATGGGTTTCAAGGAGGTTTTACAAGTTAGTAGGAATCACACCATTGATGGATAAGGAGTCAGAGAAAGTCACAGCAATCAAGAAGAGATACGAGATTTGGATAAACACCATTCGGTCTAGCAATCTTAATAAATAAAGAATCGCTCCAAGCTTTTTAGGTCAGGAATGAATGGAAAAACCGGCGGCAATGCCACTGATTGGTTCCAACAGTCAAGATTATTGTGCCCAAAAAAAAAATTAAATGGCTAACGAACGACATCTTGCGGTGCTTAAAGAAGGAACTGCCGGCTGGAATGCGTGGCGGTTAAAGTGCCACCCAAACTGCCCTGACTTGCGTAAAGCATTGTTACATCAGATGAACCTAGAAGGGGCGAATCTTCACTGTGCTGACTTGCGTGAGGCTAACCTGTGCTGCGCCAATCTTGCCGGTGCGAATTTAGCGGGGGCGAACTTGGTTGCAGCGGATCTGCGTCAGGCCAATTTAGCCGGCGCTAACCTAGCTGGGGCTAACTTGCTTTCGGTTGACCTGCGCGAGGCGAACTTAGCCGGCGCTAACTTGGTTGCCGCGAATTTGCGGATCGCGTATCTTCGTGGATCTGATATGCAGGGCGCAGATTTGCGGACGGCCAACTTGCACGGCGTTGATATGGCAAAAGTTAACCTTAGTGGCGCAGACTTGCGCGGGGCGGCCTTTACCACCACTAATCTTCTCGGTGCGAATCTCCAGGAAACCAAATTGGGTGAGGCCATCGCTGCCACCGGCAACCCGGAGGGCGGCACGCCTCAACTCGGTTAAAAGCCACTCCTCCACTGCTTACCCCCACTGTGCAACAAACGACTTTCTAATTTGCCGGCTTACCTTCAGGTTAACACTTAAAATCATCCTAAAGGTAGAGTTTCTTTCAGGGTAAAACAGCATACGATGAGATGTCTAACTATAATGTTTTCTAAAACCAAAGAAACGCCTAGGCCGGCTCTACCAGCGAGAAGCCAAAACTGCTACAGGCTAACGCTCTACACTTTCAACTAACACCACTAGATATTTGAATCGCCTTCCCTGCCCTTAATACAAAAGGATAAGCAGCCCTTAAAGCTACAAAGGGAAAGGTTTGAGTTGCATCTACCGAGTGCCGGCACTTTTGGGATTAAGGGTTCTGCACAATAGCTGTCAGTTATTATCCAACACAAGCACTCATCTTGAGTGGAAGTTTCTAACATCTTCACGCGCTCGGAAAATTTGCCCAGAATTTTTATACTTTTTTAATCGGATAGCCTCATGACACTCCTTCCAACTCAGACCTTGCTCTGCCATCCCTGCGACCGTAGCGCACCCAGCCTGATTGAAGAAGTGTTCCGACTTTATGATCGGGCATTGGACGCAACCAGCACCGGCATCGTCATTGCGGACGCAACCCAACCCGACCTTCCCCTCGTTTACTGCAATCGTGCCTTTGAGCGCATCACCGGCTACTCACGAGAAGAAGTGATTGGGCAGAACTGCCGGTTTTTGCAAGGGCCGAACCCCGATCCAGTAACCCTTCAAGAAATTCGGTGCGCCCTACGCGAAGAGCGTGACTTACAAATTATCTTGAAAAACTACCGTAAAAATGGCACCCCATTTTGGAATGAACTCACCATTTCTCCAATCCGCGACAGCAACGGGCGATTAACTCACTTTATCGGAGTTCAAACAGAGATCACCGCCCGCAAAGAAGCAGAAGAAGCCTTACGAGAAACCGAAGCCAAGTATCGCAGCATCTTTGAAAACTCCACCGAAGGCATCTTCCAAACCGCACCAGACGGACGATATCTTAGCGCCAACCCTGCCTTAGCCAGAATTTATGGCTACGACTCACCCGAAGAACTGATGCGATGTTGCGCCGCAGACAAAATTTATGTCGATAGCAGCCGGCGCAACGAATTTACCCACCACATCCGAGAACAAGGTTCTGTCAGCCATTTTGAAGCGGCAATTTATCGCGCAGACGGCAGCGAAATTTGGATTTCAGAAAACGCCTGGGAAGTGCGAAACCAACAGGGCGAGCTTTTATACTACGAAGGCACCGTCATGGATATCACCCAGCGCAAACAAGCCGAAGCCGCCTTGCGAAATCAAGAATACTGGCTCAACACCTTAATCGACGCCGTCCCGGATGCAGTCAGCCTGAAAGATAGCCAGGGGCGTTGGGTTGTGGCCAATCAATCCGCCCTCCAACTGTTTGGCTTAGAATCGGTAGAATATCGCGGCAAAACAGACGATGCCCTCGCCCCCTATATCAGCGAACCCCACAAGCATCTTTTAGCCGAGATTCGGCAAACCGATGAAACTGCTTTGACTGCCGGCAGCCATCCCAGCAAAACCCTGCCACAGCCAGATGCCGCAAGCAAAGTTTATGATACCCACAAAGTCCCCCTGTTCAACCCAGATGGCAGCCGCAAGGGACTGGTGATTGTCAGCCGCGACATTACAGATCGCATCGCAGCAGAAGCCGCATTGCGAGACAGCGAAAAGCGCTTCCGCACCATTTTTGAGGGCGCAGCGATCGGTATGGGACTCGCTTCTGTCAAAGGACAAAAACTAATTGCCACTAATCCGGCATTTCAGACAATGCTAGGTTATAGCGAAAGCGAGTTGCGCGGCCTGACGTTTAACGGGCTGACTCACCCAGACGATGCCGATTTAGAAGGCGATTGGCCGGCGAAGGGCGAACACAACGCTTACCAAAGTGAAAAACGCTTTATTTGCAAAAATGGTAGCATCCGCTGGGTTCGGCTGAGTGTCTCCCCGCTTCGCAATGCTCAAGGCCAAGTTCAATTTATTCTAGGCGTGGTAGAAGACATTACCAATGCCAAACAAGCAGCGGTTGCCCTATTTCAACATGAAGCAAAATGGCGATCGCTGATTCGCCATAGCTCTGATATCATCACGATTACGGATGCCGAAGGCACGATCCTCTACGCCAGTCCCTCCGTCTCAACGGTGTTGCGCTACCCACCGGAAGAAATGGTGGGTCAGTATGCCTTTGAATTTGTCCACCCTGAAGACTTGCCCCAAGCACTCGCTAACCACGAACGTCTGATCAGCAAGCTGGCAGCCTCCATTCCCCAAGAGTATCGCTTCCGGCGTGCCGATGGTTCTTGGTGCTTTCTGGAAGCTGTGAGCGTTAATTTGCTGGCAGATCCGGCTGTTAAAGGAATTGTCATCAACTCCCGCGACATCACATCTCGCAAACAAGTCGAATTGCGGCTGAGTAAAATTAATGAGTGCTTCTTGGGATTTGGCACCAATGCCGTTGAAAATATCCAGAGACTAACGGCACTGGCAGGAGAACTCTTAGGAGGCGCTTGTGCGCTTTACAACCGACTAGAGAAGATCGGGCAAACACAAGAAAAGCCCTTGCTGCACTCAGTTGGACAGTGGCACACCCCAGCTAACTATTGCCCAGTGGATCGCGCTGATGGCCATATCTGCTATGACGTGATTCAGCAAGGGAATGCTGAGGCTGTAATTATTTCTGACTTGCAGAACACCATTTATGCCCAGACTGATCCGTGTGTAGCATCTTACGGACTGCAAACTTACATCGGTCAAGCAGTACGGCGTGGTGAGAGTTATCTTGGTTCGCTGTGCGTGGTATATACTGAGCCGGTGACATTCACAGAGGCTGACCAAAAGCTGATGGGGATTGTTGCTGCTGCGATTGGAGTCGAGGAAGAACGCGCAGCAGCCGCTACAATAGAACGCCAAAAATCCAGAGAATTAGAAATTACTTTGCACGAGTTGCAACAAACTCAACTGCAACTGATTCAAACTGAGAAAATGTCTTCTTTAGGTCAATTGGTGGCTGGAGTTGCTCATGAAATTAACAATCCCATTGGTTTTGTCACCGGCAATTTAAGTCATGCGACGATTTACATCCAAGATTTGTTGGGTTTGGTAGAACTTTATCAACAAGAATATCCAGAACCAACTGCACGAATCCAGCAGGAAGTTGAGGCGATTGAGTTGGATTTCTTACTGCAAGATTTGCCTAAGCTTCTGGATTCGATGAAAATGGGGGCGGAACGCATCTGTGAAATTGTGCGAACTCTGAAAAATTTCTCTCGTTTAGATGAAGCGGAAGTCAAGCCGATTAACATTCATGAGGGAATTGAAAATACACTGCTGATTTTACACAATCGGCTAAAATCCAAGGGATCTTTTCCAGGCATTCAAGTGATTAAAGACTATGGGGATTTACCCCCGGTTGAGTGTTATGCCGGCCAAATTAATCAAGTGTTTATGAATCTCCTGGCGAATGCGATTGATGCTTTGGAAGAGTCCTTTGCTAGTGCCGATACAGCCGATGCTAAAACCTCAACGTCTGAATGCAAACTCCCCACAATTGGAATTCGCACGTTTGTTTCCGCTGCCGGTGCGATTGTCGTAGCAATTTCTGATAATGGTCCTGGCATCCGGGAAGAAGTCCGCCATAAGCTGTTTGATCCCTTTTTTACTACAAAGCCGGTGGGTAAAGGTACAGGGCTTGGTTTATCTATCAGCTATCAAATTGTGGTAGAGAAGCATGGAGGTAAATTATCCTGTTTATCTGAACCGACAACGGGAACAGAATTTATTATTGAGCTTCCTAGCAGGACCCAAACAGATGCTTTAAATACGAAAGTTTAATAATAAACTTGATCTTGTTATTTTTTAAGGTGAAAGAATAAACAAACTTTTTTGCTTGCTGATTATCAATTTTCCTGAAAATTTCATTTCTCCCTAGCACCCTCCTTCAATGCCGCCTGATCCACTTTCTTAAACGCTTCCACAAAGTGCGAAGATTGAAATAGTGACGGTAACGGGTTGCGGCTTCTTTTCCTACCAGTACCAACCCCAACCAAAAAGCTACTTCTGCTGAAACTGCCATGACTGGAACCAAAACGGCTTTAAACGCAACAGTTAACGGCAACCACGGCACAATGGCAACAATGGCGATCCAGGGAAGAAAAGAGAAAATGATTAAAAATAGACCAAGCTTTTGTAAATTTCTCGACATCTCGCCGTTTAATTCTTAATTCCTGTCGTAGCAATGCCGCGAATAAACTGCCGCTGGCCGGCCAGAAATAGTAACACAACCGGCAGCGTTGCAATCACCACTGCTGCCATTAGTAATGACCAGTTATTTGTAAATTGCTCTTGAAAATCTGCTAAAGCGAGCTGTACCGTTCTTAAGGCCGGTCGGGTGGTAAAAATTAAGGGTTTGAATAAATCATTCCACTCCCCGATAAAGGTGAACAAAAACAGTGTGACTAAAGCCGGCCTGGCTAACGGTAGCATGACTCGCCATAAAATTTGCAGCCGGTTTGCCCCATCTAATGCTGCCGCCTCTTCCAACTCCACCGGCACTGTGAGAAAATATTGTCGCAGCAAAAAAATTCCAAATCCATTGGCCGCCGTGGGTAAAATCAGCGCTGCGTAAGTATTAATTAGGTTTCCCCATTTCAGCACTAGGAAGATGGGAATGACCAGCAGTTGAAATGGAATCACCAGGGTTGCCAGTACGATCAACAGGATGATTTGTCGGCCCTGAAATTTTAACCGGGCTAAGGCGTAACCGGCTAGGGCT
Organism: Microcoleus vaginatus WJT46-NPBG5; assembly: GCA_019359355.1. Taxonomy (GTDB): domain Bacteria; phylum Cyanobacteriota; class Cyanobacteriia; order Cyanobacteriales; family Oscillatoriaceae; genus FACHB-68. The sequence goes on from JAHHHM010000010.1 coordinate 84,877, forward strand.
GAGGTGATCACTTGAAAGCCGGTGACTGCTAGGGCAACGAAGGTAGAATTGGCAAATGCCAGCAGGAAATTCCCGCGCCGCCACGCCTCCTGATAATTTGCCAAGGTCAGAGGATTTGGCCAAATGCCCGATGTGCCGGTGGGGGTTAATGAAGAGAGAAATACTACAGCCAGTGGCAACAGCACCACTGCCGCACCTACCACTAACGCAATCAGGCCCAGCCATGTCCCGATTTGAGAAATATTTGTCGGCTGCGAGACAGACCAGGCGGATTTTTGGCTGTGCTGGCTTGCCGGGTTAAGTTTATCCAAACTGTCTTGAGGCATGGGAACTTATGAGATTTCCCTATTATAGGGATTACTAATTAAAATCACTACGCTTGATTTAAGGGAAGCCTGATCAGATTTATTGCGTTATTTGTAGTTTATAATACATTTATTAAGATAAAATCCTGTCTGAGGGAGACCCGTTCAGACGCTAAAGCTTTCCAAAAGCCAATAACACAGGTCAACCCTTTGTTGAAAGTATGTAAAGTAAACTATAAGGTAAGTTACATTCCACAACCTTTAACTGTTGCCCTACAGTCTACGGGTCAATCTCGTATCGGCTTACTCGTGATGAGGAGAAAAGAAACCTATGCCGCAGCTTGAGGCCAGCCCAACCATCGACTTTCAAAGCGAAAAATACAAAGACGCTTACAGCCGTATCAACGCCATTGTTATCGAAGGCGAACAAGAAGCCAACGAGAACTACATCAAACTGGCTGAACTGCTGCCCGATCAAAAAGATGAGCTGATCGGCTTATCGAAAATGGAGAACCGTCACAAGAAAGGATTCCAAGCTTGCGGGCGGAACCTTGAAGTGACTCCAGATATGGAATTTGCTCGCAAGTTTTTTGCCGGCTTGCACAAAAATTTTCAAGCCGCAGCAGCAGAAAATCGAGTTGTAACCTGCTTGCTGATTCAATCACTGATTATTGAGTGTTTTGCGATCGCCGCTTACAACATCTATATTCCCGTTGCTGATGAGTTCGCTCGCAAAATCACCGAAGGTGTCGTCAAGGATGAATACAGCCACCTCAACTTTGGAGAAGTTTGGCTGAAAGAACACTTTGAAGATTCCAAAGCTGAATTAGAAGAAGCCAATCGCCAGAACCTCCCGCTTGTCTGGCGGATGCTGAACGAAGTTGAAGGAGACGCCAGTATCTTGGGGATGGAAAAAGAAGCACTGGTTGAAGATTTCATGATTGCTTACGGCGAAGCCCTCAGCAATATTGGCTTCACTCCCCGCGAACTGATGCGCTTGTCTGCATACGGTCTGGCTGCTGTGTAGTTCTCTATAGCTATAAAGCTGTCTGTTTTACCAAAATCAGTCTAAAAATCCAAGTAGGGGCACGCTAAGCCGTGCCTCTGCTATTTTAAGCAGATGTGTGCGGTAGTATGTTAATGATTAAGTAATCTTTAACAATTTTTGCAGTCCATGCCCGTGTAAGGATTCGGTGTTAGGGATCAAGGTCAAGGCAAGTGGAGCGAAGAATCATGGTTCTTCCCCTCACCCTCTTACCTCCTCACCCCCTGATTATGCGTGCGCGGATTAACACAATTTGTTTGCCCTGCCTCATTGCCCCCAGATTCACCGGCTCACCCATAGCAGTTCATGTTTGGTTTAATCGGTCACCTTACCAGTTTGCAACACGCCCAGTCTGTCGCCAGAGAATTGGGATATCCAGAATACGCAGATCAAGGGTTGGACTTTTGGTGTTCTGCCCCCCCCCAAATCGTTGATGACATTACTGTCACTAGCATCACCGGCCAAAAAATCGAAGGCCGGTATGTAGAATCGTGTTTTCTACCAGAAATGCTAGCTAGCCGCCGGATTAAAGCAGCCACGCGTAAAATCCTTAACGCAATGGCTCACGCCCAAAAGCATGGCCTGAAAATCACCGCTTTAGGGGGCTTTTCCTCGATCATTTTTGAAAACTTCAAACTGGAACAGCAGTTCCAGCAAATCCGCAATATCAAACTAGAGTTTGATCGCTTTACCACCGGCAATACGCACACGGCTTATATTATTTGCCGGCAGGTAGAACAAGCTTCCCAGAAACTGGGAATTGAACTGTCAAAGGCAACCGTCGCAATTTGTGGCGCAACCGGCGACATTGGCAGTGCCGTGTGCCGGTGGCTTGACGCCCGCACCGATGTGGCTGAACTGTTGCTAATAGCGCGCGATCAAGAACGATTGCAAGCCTTGCAAGACGAGCTAGGACGGGGCAAAATCATGCAGCTAGAGGAAGCCCTTCCCCAAGCTGATATCGTGGTTTGGGTGGCAAGTATGCCCAAAGGCGTGGAAATCGATCCAGAGCAATTAAAGCAGCCGTGCCTGATGATTGACGGCGGCTATCCCAAAAATATGGCCACCACAATTCAGCACCCCAATGTTTATGTGCTCAATGGCGGGATTGTTGAGCATTCCCTCGATATTGAGTGGAAAATCATGAACATCGTCAATATGGATGCGCCGGCGCGACAGCTATTTGCTTGCTTTGCCGAGTCAATGCTGTTGGAATTTGAGAAGCTGTACACCAACTTTTCTTGGGGCCGGAATCAGATTACCGTGGAAAAAATGGAGCTGATTGGCCAAATGTCCGTTAAACACGGATTTCGGCCCTTACTGAGTTACTAGCTTTTTGTCAGCAGTCAGTCGTCAGTTGTCGGTTGTTTTCTGTCAGGTGCCAGTTGGCCTTTAATTAAAAAAAAAGCCAACTGCCGGCACTGAAACGATAACCACGCTTCCACTGACCGCTGACCGCTGATCGCTGACTATTGACTGTTAACTATGGCAACCGCTGAGCGCAGAACCTTCCTTTTAGACTTTGAAAAGCCCTTAGCAGAACTAGAGGGCCGCATTGACCAAATTCGGCAACTTGCTGAAGAAAACGGCGTCGATGTCTCCGAGCAAATCCGGCAGTTAGAAGCCCGTGCGTTCCAACTGCGTCAAGAAATTTTTAGCAGCTTGTCGCCGATGCAGCGAATTCAGCTGGCGCGTCATCCCAGACGCCCCAGTACGCTGGATTACATTCAAGCAATGAGTGATGAGTGGATGGAACTGCACGGTGATCGCCGGGGTTCAGACGATCCAGCACTCGTTGGCGGCGTTGGGCGTCTGGCCGGTCGTCCAGTCGTGATGCTGGGCCATCAAAAAGGCCGTGATACGAAAGATAATGTGGCAAGGAACTTTGGCATGGCATCTCCCGGCGGCTACCGCAAGGCGATGCGGTTAATGGAACACGCCAACCGCTTCGGAATGCCGATTCTCACCTTTATTGACACGCCGGGAGCGTGGGCCGGCATCGAAGCTGAACACTTGGGCCAAGGCGAAGCTATTGCTTATAACCTCCGGGAAATGTTTAGTTTGGATGTGCCGATTATCTGTACGATTATTGGCGAAGGTGGATCAGGTGGGGCTTTGGGCATTGGCGTAGGCGACCGGCTGCTGATGTTTGAACACGCGGTTTATACGGTGGCAACGCCTGAAGCCTGTGCCGCGATTCTTTGGAAAGATGCCGGTAAAGCAGCACTCGCCGCAGACGCGCTTAAAATCACCGCTTGGGATTTGAAAAACCTCGGCATTCTCGACCATTTGCTGACTGAGCCTGTAGGGGGTGCCCATTCTGACCCGCTTAAGGCTGCAGAAATCCTCAAAAAGGCACTGTTGCAGCAGTTGGATGAACTCTCCCAGCTCACAAGTCAGCAACGTCGGGAACTGCGATATCAAAAGTTCCGCAATATCGGGATGTTTGAAGAAGCTCTCGCTTAATTTATTTTGCTGTTTTCGAGCGATACCGTCTTTAAAGGACGATGAATTTGATTCGCCGGCAGAGGTACGGGCGGCTGAGGGCCAATTTAGAGTCCCCGCCCTTACCCACCGGCATCTAAAAGAATTCCAAAGCCTCAGTGGTATAATTGCATCAGTTACAATTTGTAACAGTTTTCTCATACCGGCTCGCGTGCAGTTTTCTGACGCGACGGGCTTCATTCCGTGTGAGGAACGCAAAGCTCAAGCCGATCGGAGATAATCAAAACATTTAATGAATTTTCCAACAAAACGACGCGCCCTGATTACAGGAGCAAGCAGTGGGATTGGTAAAGCAACAGCCTTGGCGTTCGCGCAAGCAGGCGTTGATGTCGCCCTTGTTAGTCGCTCACAGGAAAAACTAGAGACGGTTGCTGATGCAGCCCGTCAGTCTGGTGCGGTTGCCGGTGTTTATCCCTTGGACTTGGCTAAGGTTGAGTTAGTGCGAGAAGGGATGAGTGCTATAGCCGCTGATTTTGGCCCTATTGATATCTTGGTGAATAATGCCGGCATGGGTTACACCGGCACCTTAATGGACACACCCCTCGCCGACTGGCAGCAGGTGATGAATCTGAATCTCACCAGCGTTTTTCAAAGCATCCAAGGGATTTTACCGATGATGCGGCAGCAAGGGTCCGGCATAATTATTAACGTTGCCTCTGTAGCTGCTTACCGTGCCTTTCCGGGCTGGTGTGCCTACAACGTCAGCAAAGCCGGCTTAGTAGCCCTTTCTAAAACCCTGGCAGAAGAAGAACGCGGCAGCGGCATTCGTGTCACAACCATCTGTCCGGGTAGCGTTAACACCCCTATTTGGGATACAGAAACCGTTCAAGCTGATTTTGAACGTTCTCAGATGTTAACTCCAGAAATTGTCGCCAGCTCAATTTTACAAACCGCACTGCTGCCTCAAGGGGCTGTGATTGAAGAAATCACACTGATGCCTAGTGCCGGTGCCCTGTGAGTGTTGAGTTATAAATTAAACATTCGCAAGTTCGCACTCAGCTTGCCTCAGCGCTTACCCTTGAACGCTAACGCTGCTAACCACTACACACCCTAATCTAGACTGCTAATGACTATTGCATCTTCCGGCGGATCGAACTCAATTATTAACAATTCCATAACGCCTGACTCTGCGGATGCTATCGGCTTCGTCCAAACACGACCTGATCGCAATACTAAATCAGACGGGGCAAAACCCAATCTCCACCCTCCCGCTGAAGAAGACAACGAGAAAATGATGGAAGCGGTGAAAACCATTCTGCTTGGCGTTGGAGAAGATCCAGAACGTGAAGGATTGCTCAAAACGCCGAAGCGGGTGGCAGAGGCAATGCGGTTCCTCACCGGCGGCTACACCCAATCTTTAGAAGAAATTGTCAACGACGCCATCTTTGATGAAGGTCATAATGAGATGGTATTAGTCCGGGATATCGCAGCCTTCAGCCTCTGCGAACACCATATGCTGCCATTTATGGGCAAGGCGCACGTTGCTTATATCCCGAACCAAAAAGTTGTTGGACTGAGCAAACTCGCCCGCATTGTGGAAATGTACTCTCGCCGGCTACAGGTGCAGGAACGCTTAACCCGCCAAATTGCAGAAGCGGTTCAAACAATTTTAGAACCGAAGGGCGTTGCGGTTGTGATGGAAGCCTCCCATATGTGCATGGTGATGCGCGGTGTCCAAAAACCCGGTTCTTGGACAGTCACCAGTGCGATGCTGGGGGTATTTCAGGACGAACAAAAAACCCGTGAAGAGTTTCTCAATTTAATTCGCCACCAGCCAGCGTTTTTTTAAGTGCTCAGTTCTGAGTCCTGAGTCCTGAGTTGTTGCTCAGGATTCAGTTTGGTATGAGTCTTGAGTGATGCGATTCGTGATCACTCAGGATTCAGTTTGCATGGAGAATTCGCAATTGCTCAAATAATCTGGCGACTTTTGTTAAATCTTTATCTCCCGGGAATCGCTCTACGCCACTTGAGAGATCGATACCGGCAGGTTTAACTTGGTTGAGGGCATCTGAGACATTTTCTGGGGTTAAGCCTCCAGCAAGCAGCCAAGGGCAACTGGGGTTAAACTGCTGCAAACTTTTCCAGTCAAGAATTTGGCCGGTTCCGCCTTGCATCTGGGGGTGGTAGGCATCTAATAGCAGCGTATCGACATAGTCGGCATAAGTCTCGGCTTGATCGAGTGCTTCTGGTGAGCGCACTCTCAAAGCTTTAATAATTTCAATATTAGGCAACAACCGGCGCAACTGCCGGCAAACGTCTGGAGTTTCGTCGCCATGCAACTGGATGCCGGTTAAACCTCCAACTGCAACGGTTTCGCAGATTTGCTCATTCGTCTCATTGACAAAAACGCCAATTCGGTCAATCTTCACCGGCTCGATTCGGTCTGCTATTTCCCGAATTTGTAGGGAAGTGATGTAGCGCGGGGATGCCGGTACGCAGATAAACCCCAAAGCAGTGGACCCCATCTGGGCGATCGCACACCCCTGATCGGGTTTCGTAATTCCGCAAATTTTTACCCGCATCAAAAAAAGCTCTATTTCTTGTAAACTTTATACTTTTGTGTCAAAAATGCCACTAATTGTTAACTATTAAAACAAATAGAGACAATAAACTCAACCTTTCATGTAGAAAATATAACAAACTTGTTTGTTGCACTTTATCAAGGTTAGGAGATAGTAACTTGATTTACTCAACTTTACTGCTAACAGCTGGTTCAACGGGGCAGTGGTCGCCCAATATCGGGATCGTGATGGTTGTCGCCAATCTGTTGGCAATTGCCATCGGACGCTTTGCCATTCAGAAACGCGGAGTTGGCCCTCGTTTACCCCTTGAAGTGCCCGGTTTATTTACCGGCTTTGGCTGGCCAGAATTGCTAGCAACCATGAGCTTTGGTCACTTGTTGGGTGCAGGGGCGATCTTAGGACTCAGTAACGCCGGCGTCTTGTAGGCAACATGAGGCGGTGAGGGGGAAGCCGGCAGTTTGGCTTGCTAAAACCTCACCCCGCCCTTGAATCGGAGGCTGAGGCATTAATCGGCAACAAATTGCTAAAAACGGCTTTGAAAGGCAATGCGGCCAATCGCTGCGAACCGACAATTATTTCAAAAATATAAATTAAATCTAAAAAAGATGATTCAGTTTCTTTATAACTTTTTAATTAAGAAACTGATTTCGCGATAACGACTCTATGAAATGCGCTCAAGTTGAGAGATACATTCGCTGACAGGCAGTACCTTCAGCAAGGAAGCCGGCGAAATCAGTAGAATTAAGAAAGCAAGCTTCAATTCTTGCACAGATAAACTGCTGCGCTCGGCAAGGAAAGTTTCATGCAGTCAGGTTGGCGAATTGGTTATCTATTTGGAATCCCTTTATATATTGATTCCTCTTGGTTCATTATTTTAGCGTTGCTAACGCTTGCCAATGGGGCGGATTGGCAAAATCAGCATCCAGAATGGGGTTCCGTCGTCGCCTGGAGTGCCGGCCTGGTGTTGGCGCTGTTGCTTTTCGCTTCTGTGTTACTCCACGAATTAGGCCACAGTTTAGTCGCGCGTTCCCAGGGCATTAAAGTTAATTCCATTACTTTATTTTTATTTGGGGGAGTTGCCTCAATTGAACAAGAATCGAAAACACCGGGCAAAGCGTTTCAGGTGGCGATCGCCGGCCCTGCGGTAAGTTTGATCTTGTGCTTTCTGTTTGGTGCATTAGCCCAACTACCAGGGCCGCAGCCGGTGAAGATTATCGCAGAGCATCTCACCCATATCAACTTGATTTTGACTTTATTTAACCTCATTCCCGGCTTGCCTTTAGATGGAGGACAGATTGTTAAAGCAGCCGTGTGGAAAGTGACCGGCGATCGCTTTGCCGGCGTTCACTGGGCCGCGAGAGCCGGTAAAGCTTTGGGTTGGGGTGCGATTACTTTAGGCGTAGCAGCGGTATTGCTGGGGGGAAGAGAGGGAATTGGAGGGTTGTGGATCGCACTGCTGGGCTGGTTTGGAGTCCGCAATGCTAGCGCCTACGACCGGCTGACCGATTTGCAGGAAGCCTTAGTGCGGCTAACGGCAGCCGATGCCATGACTCGCGAGTTTCGGGTGGTGGATGCTGAGATGACGCTGCGCGAGTTTGCGGATCAATACCTGTTAATTGAAGGCGGTGCGTCAGAAAAACCTGTTTATGCTGCGTCTAACGGTCGGTATCGCGGCATGATTGTTACTGATGATATCCGCTTTGTAGAGCGCAGCCTTTGGGAAAAACAGACGCTTCACCACATTGCGCGTCCGTTTGCCGATTTGATTACCGTTGATGAAAAAACGCCCATTGTTGAAGCGATTAACCGGCTGGAAATTCATCAATTGCGGCGCATGACGGTTCTTTCTCCAGCGGGTGCAGTTGCCGGTGTGATTGATCGCGGCGATATTGTGCAAGCTGTTTGTCAGAAGTTAAATTTACCGATTCCTGAAGCAGAAATCAAACGCATTAAGCAAGAAGGCGATTATCCCCAAGGGTTACAGCTAGCGACGATTGCCAAAGCAACGGCTGATGTCGTTGCCAATAAAAAGCCTTAAATGTTTGCCAATTTTATTTCCCAATTCTTTAATGCCGGCCTGATCTCAATCTTCAGCCGGTTTTTTATTAATGTGAAATACAAATATTGTGAGAACATAATGCGAATTGGACTGCTCACAATGCAAAACCGGCTCACAGGTGAATCGTAAGGTACGCTAGAAGAAACTGCCTGAGCCAACGAAGGAGGAACATTAATGACTGTTACCATCCCCATTCGTGCGATTGAACTTACTGCCGGCAGCATGATTACCATTCATAATCTGTCCTGGCAGGAGTTTGAAGAGATTCTTACGGAACTGGGAGAACAGCGCAACACGCGCATTGCTTACTATCGAGGAACGCTGGAAATCATGTCTCCTTTGGCACTTCATGAACGCCCCCATCGCATTATCGCTTACATCCTGACAACAATTTTGGATGCCCAAGGACAGGAGTGGGAAGATTTTGGTTCAACGACTTTGAAGCAACCAGACATTGCCGGTGTCGAACCCGATACCTGCTTTTATATCCAAAATGCCGATCGTGTTCGAGGTTGTACCAATATGAATTTGGAAGTTTACCCACCTCCCGATCTCGCAATTGAAGCTGATGTCACTTCAAAGACAACCCTGAATGCTTATCAAGCCTTGCGAGTTCCGGAAGTGTGGATTTATCGAAATCGTAAACTGATGATTTATCTTCTTCAAAATCAGGACTATATTGAATCAGCTATCAGTCTCTCCTTTCCTGATCTTCCTATCACTGAAATGATTCCCCAATTGGTGCAAAAAGCAATTGATGAAGGAACCAGCCGGATGCTGCGAGAACTGAAAATAGAACTAGGTAAATAACTAAAAAATGGATAGTGCTACTCGCCTCCAGAAGATTTTGGTTGATTCGCCGGTTGGTGTTGTACTGCCGGCAATCTCTTTGCTCAATCTGCCGAATTGGTGGTTAGCCGGCGGTGCGGTACGAAATACGGTTTGGAAATCGCTGTTTGGCGATGAATGTCAGTTAATTATTAATGATTTTGATATTGCTTTTTTTGATGCCTTGGGAGATCGTGATCAAGAACTCGCTGCGAAAGCTACCCTGACAGCGCAGTTTCCTGATTACAAATTTGATGTTAAAAATCAAGCAAGTTTTGCGCGTTGGCGTGCCGGCAGCCGGGTTTACAATAGCACTGAGGATGGAGTGAGTGATTGGCTGCATACGGCGACGGCTGTAGGCGTTCGATTAGATGAGCAAGGACAATGGCAGTTCTTTACTCCTTACGCTCTGGATGATATATTTAATGGCATCATCCGACCGACTCCAGCACATTTACACAACCGAAATGCGGAGAATAAAGCAGCTTCGTTTTTACAAAAATGCCCTTGTCTGCGTCTTGCTTAGAAATTGCCGACTCGAATGCAGTTGGCTCAAGCATTAGGAGTGCCGGTTTAGCCTGTGAACTACGGTAAAGGCCGAAATACAAAAGCATTACCGAGAGTTTTCCAACAGATTAAGTTGTAGTTACTGGAGATAAGCGAACGCGGCTTTTAGTTACTAGCGAAGTATTTTATGTAGTAGCGTAGCTGCGGCTTGGTTTCTCAGGAAAGATTAGAAAAATGCTAATTTAGTTCTTCAGAAAGTTATTTGAGATTATGGGAAATTTGTTTAAACCAATCCAAAAGATTCTTTTTGGCAGTCCTGGCACTGGCAAAAGCTATCAGGTGCGTGAGATTGCCAAAGATAAACTAAGTATAGAGTTTGATGAAAAGGGTAAGACTTTAAAGAACACGATCAAAACAGTTTTTTATCCCGAATATACTTATTCTGAGTTTATCGGAAAGTTATTGCCCTATACCTATGGAAGTTCTGTAATTTACAAATACTATCCCGGTCATTTCTTACAGGTGCTGGGAATGGCTTACCGAGGGTTGATTGATAATAATAAAGAAAATTACCTCCTAGTAATTGACGAATTAAATCGTGGTAATGCTGCTGCTATTTTTGGGCCAATATTTCAACTATTAGATAGAGAAAATGATGGATGGTCAACCTATGAGATAGATATCTCTGAATTAGAATTTGTAGGTTTGCTTAATGCGATGGGCTATAAAGCTAATATTACAAGTGACAGTGTGATCCAGGTAAATGGGACAAATATAGATCAATTTTGGTTGCTAAATTTAGCATCTAATAACCTAGATATTAATCAAGAAATTAATGTATTTAGAACCTGGAAGAATCTAAAAAATCGCAAAATAAGTATTCCTCCTAATTTATCCATTATTGCTACCATTAATACCTCAGACGAATCAATTTATTACCTAGACAGTGCTTTCAAGAGACGTTGGGATTGGGAGTATGTGGATGCTCCTAGCGAGAATAATATACGCGAAAATGCCGTACCTGAGCTACTATTTAATACAACATTGCAACTAGATAATGGGAGGTCTTTAGATTGGTATCGGTGTATTGTAGGCATCAATGAGTTTATAAAATCTCAGCATCATAGTATTAAGAGAGTAGAAGACAAACAAGTTGGTTGGTGGTTTATTAATCCCCAAGATGGAAAAATTACATTGGAACAGGTGAAAGATAAAGTAATGTTCTATTTGTGGGATAGTGTTTTTGCGAGAGATAAAAGACCTATATGGCAACTTTTTTCAGCTAAATTGGAGAGAGAGATTAATATGATTACTTATGCAGATTTCGTGAAATATGCAGATCAGTTTCTAGAACAGATGCACGACAGCGTACCTGCTTTAGAACAAGAACACAATTTAGACAACAGTATTTGATCTTTTGAAGAAGAATGATAAACTTCCAAGAACTACAATTAGAGGTCAAGGAAAAATATTCATTTGTAGGAATAGAAAGGCGAGATTCTAAGATAATTTTCTGCTTGCCGAAAGGCTTCAACCCAGCCTTCTTTACTACTTATACCAGCAAACGAGACTTGTTTTTCCTGTTTTATAGGGTATTGAATAATTTTAAAAAAATTTGTCTACAGAAAGGGTATATGCAAGTAGATACTGATATCAAAACTCAGGATAGGGATGGTGTAATCAGAAATCAAGGCAGTCTTCAGCAAATCAATTTACCTGATGTTGAGATAGAAGAAAATATCTTTTACTCGAAGTTAGATCTGATTACTTCTATTCTGAGCGCTTATGATGAGCGGAAAATATTATCTTTAGCTTATCGGTTAGGAAAATCAGATAAGATCGACTACAGCAAACTGCATCTATTTTTACACCGTGCGGTTTATCTGAATAACGGAGCCGCATATATTGATACTATGACATTACCCCGGCAGATGGTACATTACCAGCCTACTGATATCGTTGGTATGTACTGCTATATCTTGATGGAGGTTCAGCAGCAGTTGCATGAAGAAATTAGCGGTGAAGTTTCTGCTTTAGCAGAACAGTTTAAGCAAAGGTATATCGGTGCAGAATATGGCTTATTTCATGAAGAGTATAGCACCCAAACTGTTGACACTCTTAAAGATGCACTGGAATTAATTGATAGAAATACTGCCTTTAAAGATTCGGACTATTGGGATTTTTATGAAGCAATTGAGCTATTTTTATATGGTGAGTTATCCCAAGTTGATGAAGGAGAAGTTTGGGGAATAAAGAACTTTCATAGTGTTTGGGAGTCGATGTGTCTGACTTACTTAGCTAAGAGAGCAGCACCAAAATGTATCTTGCAGTTAGATACTAAATTCCTCTCTGATAATGTGGTGGCATTAGCTAATAGTCAGACCAAAATATTAGATTTAGCTAATGTCTTTAGAATGAATGGTAGTCGATTAGTGCCAGATGCCGTTGTACTTTCTAATAGATTCAACAGGATTAGAAGTAAAGAAAAAAATACTTTTTTATTAAGAAAACAACTATATAAGGGACAGAGTTGGGATGATAATGGATATACAACAACTTTCGATTGTGAATTACCTAATTTCTCTACAAAGGAGTTTATAAAAATAGCTTATAGAGGTCAGCCCCCTGGCATTCATACTTTTTCAGAATTAGAAAATTTCTATAAAGTTCAAAGCGCTCAATTAATTATTAATTTTCAATTACCTAGTAATTTTTATTCTTTTTGGGAGATAGATGTTGATAAATTAATAAATATTGATAAATTAAACGAACTACTAGATATGATGTTTCAGTTGAATCACATTTTTTATGTTGCTTTAAAGAAATTTATTTATACTCCCAATCAATTCAGTGAATTTTTGAATGAATTTATCGGTAATAATGTTTTTAGTAGATCGCTATTTAGAGATATTTTTACTATCAATCCTGATACAAAAAATTATGATAAAAATAATTTAGTTGAAATGTTTAAATATTTTTTAGAAAAAGTGTGTGTTTTAAACGTGATTGATATAAAATATTTACCAAAGGAATACTTCTCAAATATTAATAATTGTCGATATTTAAAAGAAGAAAGCGTTAGAAAGCAATTTGTTTACGAATATGTATTGCAGCAATTTATAGAAAATAATGACCATTGTAAGATATGGGAAATTAAAAGTAGCTTTTGGCTGCCTTCCTGGCGAGATAATTCCTCATTTATAGAAAAAGTAGAACCAGATTATCTAGATGGATATATTGACTTGCGAAATATCAATTTTGCTGTTATAGCTGATAGTTATATCGATTAGCATGAATTTCCTCATTCCAGAGTTCTCTACAAGGGTAGCCAGTCTTTAAACGCTCTGATGTATGCTTTCCTCAAAGCATTGAAGTGGAAACTCAGAACATGGTAGAGGATGAGACAACGAGAATTGCCTTAAAAACCGGCCTCTTGCAACGAGTCGAAGCATTAGGGCTAGAGCAAGCTTTATTTCCCTCGGATGGAGGGGAGATCGATGAAATGGTGCAACAGCTAGAAAGCATTAATCCTATCCCGCGTCCTCTCCAGCCTGAACATTTGCCGGCACTCCTGGGTAATTGGCAATTAGTGTACGCTTCAAAAGGAACCGTTGTCACTCGCCGGCTCGCTTTAATGCCAGATTTTGGGGAAACAATCAAAATTAAACGAGTGTGGCAAACTTTGACAGCCGGCAATTCTGGGAAAATTTTTGCCTCTAATAATGCTTTTCTTGACTTACCCCTGCTAGGTGAATGGCAGTTACAGGCTGTCGGCATTTGGACTTGGGGCGCAGATGAACAAATGGCTAAAGTCAGCTTTGACAGTTTTTCTCTGCAAGCAACAAAGCCTTTTGGTATGGAAAACAGGAGTTTTCCTGAATTGAAAATCCCTGTATTAGAATTTCTCCGCAATGAGGCAGAGTGGACAACTTCCTATTTAGATGAAGATATCAGAGTCGGAAGAGGTGCCACCGGCAATCTGTTTGTGTTTCGCCGTGAGTGACTGATGAAGAGAGCCGGTTTATCATTCATCGTTTGTAGAGATGCAAAATTTTATCGCTCTATTTTTAAGCAAAAAAATTGCAAATTTGTCTCTATCGCAACCGTGCCGGTGAGGTTGATTATTAAGCCGGCACAGGTGTTACCGTTGAAAGACATTTACAGCACAGAGCTTTCTGCTGCTAAATCAATAGCAGTGCCGGTGTCGTTGTAGATTTCCAGCGCTTGATTATTAGTGATCTAGCAAATGAATGGAAGTGAAAACTGCTAAGAAGTTCAGGATGCGGGTTGCTGCTTTGAATTTTTATAGATTTCCGGTAACTTCCACCAAGGAACATTAGGATTTTCGTGATGTTGTTGGTGGTAGCCAAAATGATAACAAGTCACAAATGACCAGAAAACTGGAAATTCACTGCTTTTTGCCCGATGCGAATTCGTATAGCCCCCTTTGGGTTCTCGGTGGGGTAAGAAAGTCCCAAAATAAAACAATTGCAGCGAACTCAAAAGTGAAGGAAGACCCCAAAATAACTCTAAATTTATTTCGGGAATATGAGTCACAGATTTAACAATATTAAAGATAACCATTAATCCAATAATTTGCATCCAACCCGTGTAACCCCTCATAAAATGGAAATACCACGCGAAAAAGTTTTTGTGCTTTAGATCGTGAAAATCGGGATCGAGTTCAGTTGCCGGGTGCTGGTGGTGTAACCCATGCTTTTTCAGCAACTTTTTATAGGAAAACAGAGCGTAAACAAAGACGGCTGCTGAACCGATAAAATTGTTAATTTTGCGATTTTGAGGAAAGACTGCGCCATGCATGGCATCATGAGAAAGAATAAATAAGCCCGTATACAAAAAAGTCTGCCAAAGGATAGCCGGCAACACCAACCACACCGGAACTTTGGAAAGATCCAGGCAAACCAAGAAAACCAGGCTGCTCGCCCATAGCGCAATCATTGCAAAAGCGATTAAAATTCCTTTGCTTCCCTCTTCAGTTTTAGCGTTTGCAGAAATTTCTACGGGTGGCAGGGAGGCTCTATCGAGCTGAATCATACTTTGACTCCGTGTAGCTTAAAAGTGAAAATTTAGGAACCTGATCATCAAGACAAGACGGCATAATCGGCAATAAAATGTTATCGCCACAACGCTCTAAAACATAGCTTTATCTGTAGGAATTTTTGCAGATAAGCAAAAATAAGAATGCTTTATAGCCGATTTCTACAAACGAGGAAATTGGGCTTGATCTTAGTATTTTTTATGCACTAGCAGCTTCAATCTCCTTATAACAGAATAGCATATTTACATTTATTTACAATTAAGTTGTGATTTAATTCTAGCTTTCCTTCCCGCCCTGATTATCTGCCGGCAGTTTAAATCCTTCGCATTCCTTACGGATGATATCATTATTGAGAAAACTGTGTTAAGAGGCACAGGGCTAGGTTTCGCTTAAGCCGGCTCGACGTTTGTGCTTTTTACAAATTTCATGACGCTTGCCGGTGAAAGGCTAGCAAATCTTTTTGATTCCCACTCTAACTACCGAGTGAAATTGCAGTGAAACATCCGACAAAAGTTAGAGTTTATATTGAATGATTTTGAATAAACTAAGATAACAAAATAGTATTTTCAGGATAAGGAGTATGGCTGGCACAGTATTAATTACGGGTGCTTCTGAAGGCATCGGCAAAGCAATCGCCCTTCAGTTTGCTCACGAAGGCTACGATTTAGTATTAGCAGCGCGTCACGCTGACCGATTGGAAGCGGCAGCCGGCGAAGTGCGATCGCTCGGACGTTCCGCACTTGCCGTCCCTACCGATGTCACCGATCCCGTGCAGGTGAATGCGCTGATCCATAAAGCGCTAGAGCAATTTGGCAAAATCGACGTGCTGATCAATAATGCCGGATTGTACATATCTGGGCCGGCAGACAAGTTTTCCCTAGAAGATTGGCACTCCTGCTTAGACCTCAATCTTTGGGGATATATTCACACAATTCACGCACTTCTGCCGCATTTTATCGAACGAGGAACCGGCACGATCGTTAATATTAGTTCCATCGGCGGCAAAGTCCCCATTGCTTATTTAGTGCCTTATTCTACGAGCAAATATGCCGTTACCGGCTTAACAGAAGCGCTGCACGGCGAACTCGCGCCGAAAGGCATTCATGTTTGTGGAATTTATCCCAATATAATCAAAAGTAATTTTTTGGAACGGGCGATTTTTCGGGGTACAGATGAGCAAGACACTCAAGCGCGTCGCGATCAGGTGCAGCAGGTGCTGAGTGTTCCCGTAGTGGAAAAGCCGGAAGATGTCGCCAAAGCCGTTTGGGATGGAGTCAAACATAAGCGAGCTGAAGTAATCGTGGGTTCGGCCAATATGTCAAAGGCAGCATATAACTTATTTCCCGGCATGATGCAGTGGGTATTCCGGCGAACGTTTGCGCTCAAAGATAATAAAGTATCGGGATAAACTGAAAGACGGGATACAAAAAAAGCTGTCTGTGTTTCTCCCTTCTTCCCTAACCCCTAATCCCCAAAGCTGCCTGCTTTAGCGCTGGACGATCAGCCTTAACAGCTTGCTCAACAATATCAGCAGCTCGTGTCACCCCACCGGCTTGAGCGATCGCTTCCTTGATCCGCAAGGCATTCTTTAAGTAACAATCTTCTTTCAGTACCCGCTGAATCGTTGATCGCAGCGTGGGAACGTTTAAGTTAGATAAAGCAATCACTTCCCCAGTCCCCGTCCAGCGAATTCGTGCGCCGGTTCCGGGCTGTTCAAAGGTGATGGGAATGGCAACGAGGGGGACGCCGTAGCTGAGAGAATCAAGCACTGTGTTCAGCCCCCCGTGAGTGATGGTTAAGCTAGCTTTGGCGAGCACTTCCATTTGGGGGGCGTACTCAACCACTAATGGGGAACCGGGAAGTTGTTGAACGGCTTCTGCATTCATCCCACCCCCATGCGTAATCACCAGTTGCACATCCAGTCCTTCGCAAGCAGCGGCGATCATTTGAAAAAGTTCATGCTTCGTGTTTTGCAAACTGCCAAGTGAAGCGTAGATCAGAGGTTGGCCGGTTAACTGTTCAAACGGAAAAGAAACCGATCGTGGCGAGGTATTGCGAAATGGCCCAGTGTAATGGAAGTGCGCCGGCAGGTTACTGTTAGGGAAATCAAAGGCAGCCGGCTGCTGGCTAATGTGGGCGAGTCGGGCAGCGGAGGCATACAAGTTGCGGTATGCCGGCAGTTTCCACGCTTGCCGGTAGTGATTGAGCGCTTGCAGAATCGGTTGGCTGCTGCGGTCTAGCATATAATAAGCGGCCAGATTGCGAAGCCGCGCCCACCAGGTATTCTGGTAACTCCAAGGCGTAAAAAATGGGGGTACGTCTGCTCTACGATGCATCGCCTGAGCGCAAGAAACGCAAATAAAAGGGATACCGAGGAATTCGGCGACTGTTTCACCGGCAGGTTCGAGCTGATCGACGAGCAACACTTCAATCCCCGCCGCCTTAATAGCACCGGGAGCATCTTCGCAGATAATCTCAGTAATGTGCCGGCAAAAATCGAGTGAGTAGCGCAGCGCTTCCAGATCGCTCAATTTACCGAGTTGCTCAAAGGTTTCAGCCAGAAAACCGGGCCGGTAAAGAGACTGCCCAATGGGCCAATAGTTCAGCCCCTCTGAGCGCACTTTAAGTTCTACATCAGGAATTTGCAAAAAAGTGACGCGATGACCCCGTTTTTGCAGCTCTCGTCCCAAGGCAGCCTGGGGATTTAAGTGCCCTGGAAACGGCGGGCAAATAATACCAAAGTGTGTCATAAAGTCACCCCAATAAAGTTTTAATAAGCCGGTTAACCGGATGGAAATTGCTCAATGTGGGCGGCAGCTTGCCAAGTTAACTTGCCGGCTGCCATATCGAGTTCCTGAAATTGCAATGACATTCCTTTTTCCTCAAACTCAGGCAAACTTAAAATTTCGCTTGCCTGCGCCACTAAAGCTGCGACTAATTCGGGCGGGGGTTCCTTTCCTTCCACATCACGAACCTGTTGGAGGACAATTTTTCGCCCATCCATCCCGATGCTTGGTAGGGCTGTGAAGGTAACAGATTGAGCTTGATTGGTTTTTTCCAAAATCGCTTGGCAGTTAAAAACAATATGACCATCTGCTAGGAAAAAACACCGCAGTTGCTGAATGTGGATTCCGCTAATTTTCCTTTCAGCAAAGCCCTGGTTATGGCGCGATTTTTGAGTTGATTGGGTGTTAAGGGCATGGCTGAGACTATCCTCGTTGATCACAGCACGAACATTACCGTCACAAGGATGCGTCAGTTCGATTTTGCCGAAAAGGGCGCTAAAAGGCTTAACCGTAACGCGATTAATTTGTAGCTGTAATTCTTCCAGGCGTAGGTTTGCTTGCATTAATAAGCCAGCGATCTTGATCGCAATCGACTCAACTTCTCCACGGGCAAGTTTGTTGAAATCGAGCTTAATCCGAACTTCTAATTCTCCCGCATCGTGTAGTTGACTTGCCAGCGCCATCTCAGCAATTTTATTAATCGCTTGTTCTCCTAGTCCCGCTGTTTCTCGCATTTCGGTACTTCTACTTCGCTACTACTGAATCTGTACTATCAGTTATCGCTAAAATTAGTCATTGTGTCCGACTAGATTTTTTCCACTTTGCTAGAGTTCCAATTAAACTTGCAAAAGCACATCTGTTTGCACCAACAAAGAATAAAATCTTGTCGGCAGATCAATTGACACTTTCCTCCCTCACAAAAGATTGAGGAGTTTTGGGTGTTTATATAAAATCAAAGCAATGCTATTTCTAAGCCTGAAGTTATTTTATGAAGATGGAGGCGAACATTCCTCTCTCTCAGGCGCAATCTGGGTTTTTCGCGTTCTCTGCCAGAAGCATTATTTAGTTATTACTGGTTTGTGTAATCGATAATACAAAAAGAATCGAAATTATTCTGGTATCGAAAGCAAGTTGATACGGATGTGCCGGCTTAAAGGGTTTATTCTCGCTCAATCTCCCGCCCTTAATCTGCATTATCGAGATCAACTTTTATGAAAAAAGGCATCGCACTGATCAAGGCTTACCGACGCAAGGGAATTTGTATAACAAATTCAGCTCCCTTTCCAGGGGATGAATTACAGGTTAACTGACCCCCATGTTTTTCCGCAACAATTGAGTGAGAAATAGCCAATCCTAAGCCAGTACCTTTGCCCACCGGCTTTGTCGTGAAGAAAGGATTAAACAGTTGTTGTCGCGTCTTTTCTGGCATACCAGGGCCGTTATCAATAATCCGAATTGCGATTGAGTGCTGAGTTCTAAGTGCTGAGTTTTGAGCTGTGAGAGATGAGGGTTCTGGGGAAGTTGATTTTTGAGGGTTTGAGATTGAGTTAGACGTTAGTTTTTTCTCTTCAACACTGGGCGAGTAGGATTCAATGTTAAGTGAGGTATGAATTGTAATTTTAGCCGGGTTGGTTTGGATTTCCGCCCATGTTCGTTTCTGATTATATTCATCAAGCGCGTCAATGGCATTGCTGAGAATATTCATAAACACCTGATTTAACTGGCCGGCATAACACTCGACTAAAGGCAAAGACCCGTATTCTTTAATAATTTCGATAGCGGGGCGATCCGATTTATTTTTCAGCCGGTTTTGCAGAATCATCAAGGTACTGTCTAACCCGTCGTGAATATCAACCGCTTTCATTTCTGCTTCATCTAGCCTAGAAAAATTCCGCAACGATAGAACGATATCGCGGATGCGATCAGCTCCCACTTGCATGGAATCCATCAATCTGGGCAAGTCTTCTCTTATAAAATCGAGTTCAATTGCTTCACTTTCTTCCTGGATTTCTGATGTAGAATTCGGGTAAGTTTTTTGGTAAGTTTGCAGCAGCCCGAGAATGTCAGAGGTGTAGTCCTTGGCGTGGGAAAGGTTGCCATAAATAAAATTAACGGGGTTATTGATTTCGTGAGCAACACCGGCAACCAACTGACCGAGAGAAGACATTTTTTCACTTTGAATTAAGTGAGTTTGGGCGAGTTTGAGTTCATAAAGCGTTTGTTCTATCTGTTGAGCTTGGGCTTGGGCTTGCTCAGCAGCAGCACGGCTTTGGGCGTAGAGATGAGCTTGATCGATCGCAATTGCTAGTTGATCTAAAACAGCGTGCAGCAACTCAACTTCACTGTCCTGCCAGGGACGAATATGAGAGTGGTTTCCGCAGCTGACTACGCCAATTTCGCCGCCTTGAAGTTGCAAGGGGATCGCCAGCAATGAGGTGAAGCCAAAGTTGATCAGAAATTCCCGCATGATTGTGTCACTAATGGTGGTGACATCATCGGTGCGGAGTGCTTCCAACTTCCGAAACTGCTCGAAAAAGGGGCGGACTTGTTCGAGGGGATAGCAACCCGTATGTGCCGGCAAACCTGGGTTTCTGTCTTCGGTGACGACTTCGGCTTCAGGGGTTTCGCTATCAGGTCGAAACCAGATAAAGTGGCAACGGTCAATTTGCAAAAGGTTACGGATTTCGGTGACTGCTGTTTGCAGGATAGTATCGAGATCAAGGGAATTGCGAATTTGGTTGGCTAGCCGGTTCAGCAAGGCTTCCCGCTGAGCTTGTTGCTGCAGTTGTGTTTCCACTCGTTTGCGCTGACCGATATCGCGAACGATGGTTAGCACTTCATCTTCCCCGCTCGCAACAATCCGTGCTTCATAATGATAGATTGTTCCACTTCCCGGCAGTTCGTATTCTAGGATTTGAGTGTTGCCGGTTTGAAGGGCTGCGCGGATGGCTTCGTGATACTGCCCAGCCAGCTCTGCCGGCACGATTTCATGCAAGTTTTTACCGATTACTTCGCTAGGAGGCACGAGGGCACAAACCTCTTTAGTCTCTCTCACATCTAGATAAGTGCCATCTTTACTGAGCCGCAACATCAAATCTGGGATAGCTTGAAGAAAGGCCCGATTTCTAGCTTCACTTTTTTGCAGGGCTTCTTGGGTGACTTCCCGTTCAGCGATCTCGCGCTGCATTTTTTCGTTAGCTTTTCGGAGTTGGGCGGTACGTTCCTCTACTCGAATTTCTAATTCTTCTTTAGCTTTGAGGAGGGCTTCTTCGCTGTGGCGCAACTGTTCTTCAACGCGCTGGCGTTCTTGTATTTCCCGGTGCAGCTTTTGTAGGGTTACTGTCATATCGGCGTGGGTGGCTTCGCCGGTTTCTTGCAGTTGTTCGATTTCTGGCTCAAGCACACCATTGGAAGGGCGCACTACAAATTCATCAAATTCGTCGCCATTGCCGATAAAGGCAGTTTGCTCAGCCCAGCAATTGGTGTTAAAGAGTTTTGAGCATAGTCCTGCCAGTTTGCCGGCAAGCATTGCGCTGCCCCAGCAGACACCGATTGCTTTTTGATAGCGTCCTTCCCAACTGTTGGTAATTTGAAACCGGCATTCTTGTTGGTGCCGGTTAATGCTTTGTAGCTGCCAATTTCCCCAGCCAGCTATCTTGGCAATGCCGGCGAGTGCGGCGAATCCTTCTTGAAAATCCTCAAATTGCGAAATGATCTGCCAATCGTTGTTAATGCTTTTGCGCCCTTCATTTTCTAGTACCAGCGCAAACCGCTTGCTACCAACCATTGCCTGGATGCCGGCCATTAAACCCGCTACAGTGGTATCGAGCCACATCAGGGCAAAGGGTGCGTTTTCTAAGTTACAGGTTCCCTCTTTTAAATTCCATTCTAGGTTTGTACCGGCCATCTGGAGCTGCGTCATTTGCGTCTCTGAGTGCGAGCTGCCCAGACTGGCTGCCGGTGTAGAGCAAGGCTTAGCAGTTGAGGCTTGCAGTTGGCTCAACTGTTGGCGGAGTTTGGCGAGTTCATCCATTAGCTGCTGTTTGGTTTTTTGCGTCTCTCTCATTGTTATTTGTAACCTTATAAATATTACTTAATTTAATTTTTTCTGGAACCTGTATTATTTTATTTTGTTCTACAATTGACAAGCATTGTCTAATTTTTAACTTAGTTTAAAAAATTTAATAGAGTAGATCTACGGTATTTATTATTAGACTATTCAAAATTGTAGCAACCGCAACATTAACACGGACAAGACCCAATTTCTTTGGTTTACTGTGCCAAAGTTTGTGTTGCATGAGGACTCAATCGCTTAAGCTATTATGCAGTTAGGTTTAGGAAAATCAACGAGAAAATCAACATATCAATAAAAAAGTTATAAATTTTTAATATCAGTAGGAACGTTTAAAATTCTTGTTCAATAAGGTTTTTAGTTCTTTTTAGAGGACTTTCGCGATGAGGCGGGGATTGCCACAAGTGCAGGATATCAGCTAAAACCGACTAAAGCCTTTGAAATATAAAGCTTTCAATCATCACAGGGCTTGAGGTATAAACAGGATTTAAACTCGCTGCCGATGTCAACAAAAACTGATACCCGTTTAGGATGGAAAGAAAGCTTCTGTAGAAAATCGACAACTCATGAGCCAAACCGAGCAAATTCTATCTCAGCTACCCGGTGACGCTTTGGGGGCATTGCGTCGTGCTGATAGCCTCTGGCAAGCCATCAAAGAGGGGAGCACGCCTGTGCCGGCTGTGGTGAAGCAAAACGAGCAGCCTCTGGAAATTGTAGAGTGGGATATTGTGATCGCCGGCGGCACTTTGGGAATTTTCATCGGTGCGGCTTTAGCGCAGCGGGGATGGCGGGTGGCGCTCATTGAGCGGGGGATTTTACGCGGCAGAGATCAAGAATGGAACATCTCTCGCAAAGAACTAGATGTTTTTGTGGAATTAAATCTGCTTTCGGAGGCAGAATTAGGGCAAGTGATCGCAACAGAATATAACCCAGCCCGTGTAAGTTTTTTAAATGGCGCTGAAGTTTGGGTGCGTGATGTTCTCAATATTGGTGTTGATCCTGTTTCTTTACTCAACACCCTTAAGTTACGGTTTTTAGAAGCCGGCGGACAGTTATTTGAAAATACGGCTTTTGAGGCAGCCAGTGTTCATCCAAATGGAATTACAGTAGAAGTCAAAAGTCAAGCGAAAGATTCCTCTCTCAGCACTTTAAAAACGCGATTATTCATTGATGCGATGGGGCATTTCTCCCCCGTGATTCGGCAGGCGCGGCAAGGGCAAAAACCCGATAGCATTTGTTTAGTCGTGGGAAGTTGTGCGCGGGGATTTCCCCAGAATGAAACGGGCGATTTGTTTGTGTCTTTTACGCCAATCCAACATCAATGTCAGTATTTTTGGGAAGCATTTCCCGCTAGAGATGGGCGCACAACTTATTTATTTACTTATTTAGATGCTGATCCTCAACGCTTTAGTTTAGAGTTTCTATTTGAGGAATATTTGCGGTTGCTGCCGGCATACCAAGGCGTTGAAGTTGATCAATTGCAATTTCAACGAGCATTATTTGGCTTCTTTCCTTCCTACCGGCAAAGTCCCTTACAAATGCCTTGGAATCGCATTCTGCCGGTGGGAGATAGTAGCGGCAGTCAATCTCCTTTGAGTTTTGGCGGATTTGGGGCAATGGTACGTCATCTCAAACGTTTAACCACCGGCATTGAGGAAGCGCTGCAAGCAGACACACTTTCTGCGCCGGCTTTGGCTTTATTGCAACCTTATCAACCGAGTTTATCCGTAACGTGGCTATTTCAACGGGCGATGACTGTTGGGATAGATCGTAAAATTGAACCGGAACAAATTAATCAGTTACTTTCTGGGGTGTTTGCCGGCATGGAAGAGTTGGGAGAGCCGGTTTTAAAGCCTTTTCTACAAGATGTGGTGCAGTTTTCAGCTTTATCTCAAACACTCCTGAAAACAGCTATAAATAATCCGGCATTAATTATCAAACTCACCCCACAACTTGGCATCATTCCGCTCTTAGACTGGATGCGCCACTACATTAATTTAGGCGTTTATAGTGGGTTGTCTCCGCTTGCACAGAAGATAGAACCGTTTGTTAAAACGTTATCGCCGGCACAACAATATTATTACCACCGCTGGCTCGATGCGTGGCTTTATGGTTGTGCCGGTGATTACTAAAGAAATCTTGGTAGATGCAGGATAATTTATCTTTAAATTCCTGAATTTTTGCAAAAACTCACAAGAATTTTAGAAGCATTTTTATCAAAAATAGTTCATAGTTTATTTTGATTTTAATAACACTTTAGGTTAAATAGTTAAAGTAATTAATTTGGAAAGTTTTTTATTTCTCAGACTTTTATAGTTTTTAGTTAGTATATAGCAGTTCTCAATTCTGTGATGCACAGCCGATCAACCCTTTTGGAGGGGGTTTGGGGGACGCAACCGTCCACGGCAGTTATGGGGATGGCACAGCACACCCCATCCTGCCTCCCCATTGGGGGGTTTGGGGGGAAGCCCCCCAATGCCTTTCTGACTTTTCCAGCACTTCATGCATTAGAGAACCGCTATAACTTGATTAAAATTAGTGGATGCAGCAACCCAATTTATTCAAGAAACTGGGTTGCTTTTTCGCTTAAGTTAATGGCTCCAACTATCGCGCCACTTGACCATACCTTCGTCTGCTAAAAGCCACCGCCGGCACACTAAATTTTCCCGCACCGGCGATTGCCCTTCGCGCCACATCGCATACTTATATGAAATTGCTTTGCCGGCACTTTCATTAAATGGAATTTCCGCAAACCAAGTATTTGCATTGATGTATTCCAGCGGGTAAGCTTTGGCAATATCCCAATTTCCTAACTCTGGACAATCACCGATGATGACCACAATTTCACCCGGATTCGTCGAGATGCCATTGACTTGCACCCGCACTACAGTTTTACCTTTAATTCGCTCCCCAACATGACTGATGACAATGGCTTCTTTCGCTCCCAATTCTAAATCATAGATATAGCCATCTTTGACTTCTAATTTACGCCCCGTTAAAACGCAAGTATGCTCTTTATCGGGTAAATCAGTCTCCACCTTTTCAAGCGTCACCAGCTCACCTTTATTCATCGCCACAAAACAACGAGAATCTCGGTAGCGCCGCACGTAACAATAAACATCAGCAGTAATATATTTTAACCACTGACTTCCTAAACAAACCGCTGGGTTGAGCCGGCGTAATCCTGACAGTAACCGAATATCCCGATAAATGGCTGTATCGGTATCCCAGTTTTCCATCATCGGGCGATTATAAGGATCGTTATTACCGTAGGGATCGCCACTACCATTCGTATCATTATGAAGAAATTGTTCAGTCCCGTAATAGATACAAGGAATCCCCCGGCAAGTCATCACCAAATTCATTGCCAACCGCAATACATCTGGATCAGGATTCAAAGTTTGGAACCGATGCATATCGTGATTATCAATAAATGTAATCAGTTCCGTCGCACCATCATAGCGATAATCCAGCTCGAAAACATCCTGAATCATTTGAAATCCCGGTGGTGCATTAACCGCCAAAGCTTGCCGAATCGCCATACACAACCCAAAATCTAACATGGTCATGCCAGATCGATTTGCAAACTCAACCGATCTCTCATCATTTGGGCTGCTGTAAATCCACTCTCCAAAAATAAAAACGTCAGGTTTATGGGTTTGGATATCTCCATTAAATTCTTGCCAAAACCAAATTGGCATATGCTTCACCGTATCCACCCGCAAAACATCAACGCCACGATCTAGCCATTGCTTAATCGCTGCTTTAATGTAATTTCGGTACTCAATGTTGTTTTCGTTGAAAGTTGCCAAACCCGAAAGTTCGCAGTTTTGCACTTGCCACTCGTCTTCCCAGTTTGTCACTTCACCATAATGGTGATACCAATTATCTTTATCGTTATTAAAATCAGCAATTTTTACGCCATCGTCGTAAAGTTCTCCTTTTTTGCCGCTAAAATCTGGGTTACTATGGTTACAAACAATATCTAGGATCATTTTCATATCCCGTTTATGTAACTCAGTAATCAATCGGTCAAAAGTTGTATTTTTACTCTCCTGAGTTTTGTTTAGAGAAGGCTCATCATCTTTGCCAATAAATCGAGGATTGAGGCGCTTAAAGTCTTTAATCCAGTAGCCGTGAATCGCTGCTTGTTCAATAAATAATGCTTCGACTTGCTCAAAAAGAGGAGTCAGCCAAAGTGCGGTTACTCCCATCCCTTTTAAGTAGTCTAATTTGTCGATAATCCCCTGTAAGTCTCCGCCCCAATATTTGCCCCAATCTTCGCCGGCAGGATCATAAAGTTCTGGGTTTGGGCCTTCACTATTTTCTGAATCACCATCGTGAAAGCGATCTACAACAATGAAATAAATTGTTTCTTGACGAAATTCAATCGCTCGCGTAAAAAGAAATTCATACGGGTTATCCTCTTCTCTGGCCTCAGTGAGTTCAGCCGCAGTGCCGGCATCAATAACTGATTTAGAATCGGATAAAGAAATCGTTTTAGCCTGAGATGAAGATTTGGGTTCCATAAAATCTGCTGTCTTAGCTGGGCAAATAACTTAGCAAGTAGGCGTTTAACCGGCACTTGAATATGGCAATTGTCTCCAATTCAGGGAGATTTGTCTAGCCTTTTGTGTAAGGATTCAGTTTAAACTTTATCGAGCGACCGAATCAAGTTATATTTCTGTGCAAAATGCCATACTAAAAGTAGAGAGAGAAAGCCCTTATTCCAACAAAGTTTTGCGATTTAGATTAAGAAGCTCCCTTCTCTAACAATTAGCAACCATCACTTTAAGTTTTCAGTTCAATTTGCCAACCTGTTAGACGCGAAGCAAGACGGAGATTTTGCTCATTTTGCCCTAATGCTAAAGGCAATTGATTTGCCGGCAAGAAAACTTCAGCAACCAGTGTTTCTGGATCGACGAGCAGAACCTTCTCCACCTGCGCCGGATACAAAGCTCTCGCAATATAGGTTGCTGGATCATCAGACCATCGAATAATATCAACTTTTTCGCCCCGCAACTCGTTCACCACCGCCTGCAATCGCGCTCCATTCTCTCCCACACAAACGGCAACGGGATCTAAATCTGGCTGTTGCGTATCCACGGCAATTTTACTACGAGAGACAACCAAAGGAGACTCTGGTGTTGCATCTCTCACCACTCCGATAATTTGGATAGTTTCCTGCTGAATTTCTGGCACAATTCCGGTTAAAATGCCGGCAACTAAACCTGTTGTTGCTCTAGAAACGCGCAATTGCGGCCCTTGCCTAGGAGTTTCATACACTTTTTTAAGATAAACTTTCAGCTTGGCATCCGTTGAATAATTGTCTTGCAGCAACTTTTCATAATTAGGCAGTTCCGCCTCAACCTCTGGCTTGCCGGCACCACTGCTGACGCCAACAATGGTGGCTTTGCGCTCAATGCGAATCACCCTTGCTTGCACAACGGTGCCTCTAAGCTCTAGAAACTGTTCTTTAATGAGCTGGCACTGCTGTTCTTGTAGTTTTTGGGTGAGTACCTGCTTGGTTTGTAAGGCGGCGAGTCGCCCAAATTCCCCCTGATCGGGTGTCACCTCTACAACAACGGTGTCGCCTAAGCTAGCTGCGGCAGCCGGCTTTGTGTTGAAGGCAACCTCCTGATCTGGCTGGCTGACTTCTTGTACAACGGTTTTAGTTGCCAAAACTCGAAAGCCTTCTGCTTCCAAGTCAAGTTCAACTTTAAAGTTGTTGAAGTAGTCTTCTGGAAAGTTCGACCCTTCCAGGCTTTGCATCCGGCGATAGCGTTCGTATCCTTTTAGCAGCGCTTCTGTTAGAGCGTTCTGGACGGCTTGTTTCGGCAAGTTGCGCTCTCGACTCATGACGTCGATTATTGCTTTGAGTCCCGGTAAACTGACCATTGACATGGAAATTGCAGGTTTTAGATGTGAGATGAGCGATCAAAAATTAGGCGACTGGCTGTTTTTATATTGTTGACCTTAATGGTGCGTAAGCAAAGCATTTGGGCTAGCTGGGAAGTATGCCGGTGTGGAAACCCTGGCAACAAGCGATTTACGCCCTCAGCAAGTTCGCTTTTTCCGTTGTCCAAGCGGTTATTTTACAATTAAATAGCATAAAATAGAATGGCGATATATTTCAAAAAAATTTATGCCGGTTAAAGACTTTCTCACCTCACTGCAAAGAAAGCGTCTGCAAAAAGCTATCCGGAAGAGTGATTGCCCGCGCTTGCGCGAACACGCTTTAATTTTGTTATTACAAAATGATGGTAAAACTTACGAAGAAATTGCTGATTTTATAGGGTGTTCCTACCGAACCGTTGCTTATTGGTGTGTGCATGGCGATCCGGATAATCTCGACAGCTTGCGAGATAAGCGGGAGCAAGGGAACTATCGCAAGGCTAATGAGGGTTACATTCAATCATTGCTAGAATCGATCAAAAAAGACCCGAAAAAGCTGGGATATGAGTTCGAGTTGTGGACAAGTCAACGCTTAGCAACACATCTAGCACAGCAAACCGGCATTGAAATTAGTGCCACGCAAATTACGCGAATTTTACGCAAGCATAAAGTTCGTTTACCGATGAGCAGAATCTAGGGCGTTGGTGGAAAGGAAGCAGTGCAAATTAGCTGTATGAAAGCTGAGAGGTGAGGGGTTGCCGGTGTAGCGGGATTGAATTTTAGATCAGGGAAAAGCCAAGGGTGTAGAGGTGCATTGACTTGGGGAATCAGGGTTTTGCCGGCCTAGGTACGGATAAGGTTGAAGTGTTCCCAAGAAAAATCAACCAAAAATTATTGAGATTGTCCTGCTAACCAAGCCCGAATTTCATTGGCTAGCTTAATTAACTCAGCTTCACTCAATTCTTGACCAAATATATATTTCTCCCATTCATTTTGAGAAGGGCCGGCAGTAATTACAACCGCTGAGTGAGGCGAATTATTCTCATAATCGCCGCTTTCATCATCAGCAACCACCGACACATCTTGAATTTCAGACGTTACCCCAGTTTCCCGACGATAATTATAGAGCCACACCTGCTGCCATTCCATGACAAAATTATCCAATTCAAAACAAATATAAGTGCGCTCAAAATAACTCCGGGGATACACCCGCCAACTTCCCAGTAAAATGAGAATAGCGAGTAACATTAGCGCCGGAATTAATAAGTTTAAAAATTGCATGGTGTAAAGAATCACAGGAAACGCAAAACTTAGCAGCACTAAAGCACCGCCGGCAACACCGGCCCGCAGTAAAATTGCTTGTTTTGGGAGACTTCCTGCTGAATCCTGCAATTGGCTAAACACAGCACTGAAACTGCTTTGCAACGCTTCTAAACCCCGGTTGAGAACTTTTTTGATCGGCTCAATGACTTCAACTTCCACACGCGCCGGAATTTCAATCTCTAACCGTTCCGGCGAGTGATTGACAATCGCACAAGTGTCGGCAACTGCGGGAAGCTCTGCGATCGCCCAAGGAATCGTGAGTGCACCTTTTAGCGCATCCCGTGCTCGCACCGCTGAAGAGAATCTTCTTTCCACAGCCGGCTGGATGAGTTGCTCAACCCACCGCACAAAATTACCACTCACATGAGAAGTGATGCGATCGCTCCACTGAACACGTAAATCCCGCTGTGGCAACTCTGCCGGCGCTGTGCCGGTGAGTAAATGAATCAGCGTCGCACCCAAGGCATACAGATCGGATGCCGGCACAGTTTGACCGCCATATTGTTCAAGGGGCGTATATCCGTAAGTTCCTACTACTGTGAATGTTGCGCCCGTTGCACTTGGCCGGTTTTGCACAGCCCCAAAATCTACTAAATAAACCCGATCATCCGCCCCTAAAATTAAATTACTCGGCTTGATATCGCGGTGGATCACCGGCGGCTTCAGTTCATGCAGATAAATTAAAATCTCCAGCACATCTTGCGCGATTTGGCGAACTTGCTGCTCAGAAAACTGCTGCCCCTCTTCTAGCAATTGCTTCAGCGACGATCCAGGAATATACTCTTGAACTAAGCCAAACCACAGATTTGACTCATCAACCGCAAAATAATCTCGATATTTGGGAATCTGCGGATGGTTTAGCTGTTGCAGCACCTTCGCCTCGCGTTCAAACAGTTTGAGGTCATCCCACTGCATCTGACCCCCAAACGCCAGCAGCTTGACCACAACTTGATCTTGCGATTCTAAATCCTCTGCCAACCAAGTCTGGCGTACGGGATGATCACTCAGCTGGTGTTTGAGCTGATAGCGATTCTGCAATACAGAGCATAATTTGAGCATATTGTACTCGGCGGATGCGATGCAAATAAAGCTATTACCACAATAGCTGTTACTCCCCAAAAATCAGCCCATACGACTCGCAATTACCTATCTGCGCCAGATATCCGGGTCATTTCGCCGCCAAACATCAGGATCATTTCTATCATCCGGCAACCAAGCGTTAGGATCTCCCTCCACCTGTTCTACCCCGTTTTTGGTGAAGGAAAGTTTAACCACATTACTTCGCCCCAGATCCAGATAACCGGAATCCCACACATCCATGCTGGTGATGCCGGTGAAGACAACCCTGTACGCACCGGCACAAAGGTTTAGGGTTTTGCGCCGGTTAAAATTTTGCGGCTGAAACACGGGTTTTTCATTAATCCAGACATTTCCCCAATCATTGCCACGCGCGATTAACTCCACAACCACCCGATGCTGCCGGCACACATTTCGATTTCGATATCGATAGTCAGCGATGATTGCCGATCCGTCTATTATCGCCGACAATGGGGGAATGATGGCAGGAGTGCCGGTTAATGCCAGGGACGAGAGGAACGTAAAAAACATAGGAGTTTCCTCTAGATAACGACTGCTTGACGTTCCAGAATTAACACCTACTAGATCGCAGACAAATCAATTACAGTTCCCCACTTTTAGCGCCACTCATATAACTCAATAGCCAATTTGCCATCGTCGCCCGTCGAGTTTGTCTAGGGCCAAATTCACCCACTTTGTAACCTTTAAAACCCAACTGCTCTTTCAATAGTTGCTTATTTTCCGATGGAATCGAGCGAGTGAGTTTCACCGTAGGCGGACGGTTCGCAATAAAATCTGGCGGTTCAGGATACTCATCTCGCCATTCAGCCCCAACAGCAGAAGCATCCCACTTGCCGGCGGCTTCATCATAGCGATATCCCAAGTAATGCCAAATTAATTGGTTCACCGTCGCATCATCAATTTCTTCCTTAATGATTGCCCAAATCGTGTCATTATTCAGTGCCGGCAGTTCAGACATAAGTAGTTATTTAAAGCGAGGAAATAGGGCATGGGGCATGGGGCATCGCTGCTTTTTCGCAACTTGCTCTTCTATCACTTTCCCTACAGAGCAACACGAATAAACTATCTGTGTATGCCCTGCGGGCACGCTGCGCTATCATTTGTGGTTCCTTAAAAAATCTATTTTTGCAAAAATTAATTCTAAAAGCAATAAAATCTCTCATCTCCTCAAGCATAAAGCTTTTGATATCCACCTAACAACAGCAGCCAAACCGCTACAATCACCCAGTGAATCACCACCGGCGGCCAAAGAGAACCGCTTTGCCAGTAAGAAATCGTACAAATTGCCCCTAAAAGAGCTGCCAGAAATAAAAATATGGGATTTAAAAAAGTTTCACCGGCGACTGGGAAAAAAGTCATTGCGTTAAGTGGATGGTACACAATAAAAATCACCAAACTGCCTAACCCCCAAAACCACAAAGCTGCCGGCGAAGCATTTTCTGTGGCGTGAGGCAAAAGTAAGACCCGGAAAAATAACTCTTCTGTGATAGCCGGTCTTAACAAAGAACCCACGATTACTCCAATAACAACTACCCACGATTTTTGAATGTCTACTTTAATAAAATCCGCTCTAAATCCTACCGGCAAAGCAATCAACGTGTAAACTCCTAACAGTGCCGCTGACCATAGCCAAGCTTCGGCATTAGGAATGGTTGAGACAGCAGCAATCAACCGATGCCAGATAACTTCTCCCCTTAGAAAATTTACGATAAACTCTAAAAACATATAAACTTATTCTATTAATTCGTTAACTATCAATGCTTAAATATAAATTTAACAGTTACTTTGATTATAAATTTTTACCCTCATCTTTTCTATAATTTAAATAAATAAAGATTTAAGCATCTTGATCGTGTCATCTCATGCAAAATTCATCACCCCCAAATTCTATCCGCGCTCATGTTATTGTTTCCGGGACAGTTCAGGGTGTCGGTTATCGCTTTTCCACACTGGATGAAGCCAAGAGCAGAGGCATCACCGGCTGGGTTCGCAACCTCCCAGATGGACGTGTGGAAGCTGTCTTTGAAGGCAGTGAGGAAGTAGTTAAAGAAATGATTGGCTGGTGTCATCAAGGGCCAACGGCATCGGTTGTCAAAGACGTTACCGTAGAATACCAAAAATCCGAAGGACTTCAACAATTCGACATTCGCCGGTAGACTTTCCGCAGCCGGCAAAACCCTACTGGTAGTGCCCAAGATGTAATGATGAAGCAGTAGATTCTGTTGCTGTTTTTCTCCTATGCCTGTTTGCCCTATTTGTGCCTCTTGCCAAACGGTCAAAAATGGTCGCATCCACAACGGTAAACAACGGTTCAAATGCCAGGACTGCGGACGACAGTTTGTGGAACAACCAACTAAAAAAGTGATTGACCAAGCGACACGGGAACTGATTGATAACTTGCTGCTAGAACGTATTTCTCTTGCTGGCATTGCCCGTGCTGTCCAGGTTTCACAACAATGGTTGCAAACCTATGTCAATGCCCTACTTTCAGGAAATCTGCCATTTCTCTACCTAAAAACTGTCTTTTTACCGGCTCAGTCTGTAGCCGACAAACGTCCCTATCCAAAATTGCTATGATAGGGTGTCTCACTGCTTAAAGTTTGGGTGCAACGATCCCGTCGGTCAAGATAGCCGGCTTTTGCCACTTGCGGCGGTCAATTTTTAATGGGTAAAGCAGGTCTTTTTTTCGAGGTTCAGATGAAAGTTTTACTCATTGCGTTAATTCAGGCTTATCGAACGCTGATTTCTCCTCTGTTTCCCCCTATATGTCGCTATCAACCGACTTGTTCTAAGTATGCAATAGAAGCGGTTGAACGGTTTGGGGTCTGGCGTGGCGGACTAATGGCGATCCGGCGAAT
Organism: Microcoleus vaginatus WJT46-NPBG5; assembly: GCA_019359355.1. Lineage (GTDB taxonomy): Bacteria > Cyanobacteriota > Cyanobacteriia > Cyanobacteriales > Oscillatoriaceae > FACHB-68. The sequence goes on from JAHHHM010000010.1 coordinate 117,739, forward strand.
ATTGCGCTGCCATCCCTTCCATGCCGGCGGTTACGATCCAGTTCCCCCAGCAGTTCAACCGGCTACAGACAAAACCCCAGAAGACATCACAGCTTAGAAAAAGCCGGTTGCAGCGATTTTAAATATTAAATTGTGTAAAAACTGGTAAAATCCATAAGCTGTTAGGCTTTGTGCTTTTAGCAGCCGGCTTAAATAAATAAAAACAATCGCATTTAATAATATCATGACCTGATGAATCGATTCAGCGTCAACCAAACGCCACGTCCGTTCACTTTTTTTTTGCAATTCATATTGTATAGTGGTCTTGGAGTAGAAAATTTTCTCATGGCAGGGGTTCTCAAGCTCCATATCACCGAGACTGGTGAACAACTTAAAACGCTCCTGGCGCAACAGACAACCGCAAGAGGCAAAGAAAGAATTCAAGCCTTGTACTTACTCAAAATTGGCCAGGTTCAGACCCTTAAAGAGCTATCCGTCGTCTTGGGTAGAGATACCGCAACCCTTTATCGCTGGTTTCAAAAGTATAAAACAGAGGGATTAGAAGGGCTGCTAGAACTCAAAAAAGGCCAAGGCAGAAAGCCGGCTATTCCCAAAGAAGCAATGGAACGATTGAAACAACGGCTGCAAAAGGCAGAGAAATTCAGTAACTACGGAGAGATCCGCATTTGGCTGAAAGAAGAGTGCGGTGTCGATGCATCTTACAAAGTCGTCCATGAAGCCGTTAGGTACAGACTAAAAGTGAAATTGAAAGCGCCTAGAAACAAGGGCTTGAGAAAAAAGCGTCAGCAACAGGAAACCTTAACGTGAAAACTCAGCCAAACTCCAGGTTAGACAACGATTACAGAAAACCCAGATTATATGGACTCAGCATTTTCACGGATGTGGGGTAACAAAACTCAATGCAAGATTTTTAAGCGGACAGTAGAGGATGAAAGCTGAAAACGGTTTTGAGGAGCTGGCATTGGATAGAAGCAATTGGCACAGAGCAAGAAAGGATTTCGTCCCTCACCGGAAGCACCCGCTCGTGACTCGCTCCGGCAGTAAAAAAAATGCAAATTAACTGCGTGAAAGCTTATTTCAGTAGGTTGCTGTCGCCAAATTAATGTCATGAACATAGCTTTCCATCTGTCCGCGCCGGCTTCAATGACAAAAAAATTTAATTTTCAACGCTACACTCTTGACCGAGTCATGATATTTTTCAACCCAGTCTTAAGTTGTTTAAAAGCCTCTGATCCAGAGGGCTTAGCGCAGGGAGGTGCACTGCTACATCTTAAGGATTTCCCATCCGGGAAACGCTTACAGCTCAGCAACGCGAACAAGGAGAAGCTGTTGTGAGATTCCACTGGCTACTACCCAGTTTGTTTACCATCTTTTTGCTGTCAACTCCAGCCGAAGCAGCTAAACTGCAATCTTGGCGTTTTGACACAGATCAGAACCGGCTATACATCAACACAGAGGGCGGGGTTCAACCGAAGGCGCAACTGCTTGCCAATCCAACCCGTTTGGTGATTGATTTGCCCGGTACAACCGTAGGGCGTAACCCGCAGGCGCAACCAGTGGGAGGCGCAATTAAATCGGTGCGCGTCGGACAGTTTAACGGGCAGACAACTCGCCTGGTGATTGAGTTAAACCCAGGTTACACCCTAGATCCCCAAAAAGTTATAGTCCGAGGCACAACAGCCAGCCGGTGGACAGTACAATTACCGACTCCCCAAGCGATTGCTGAAGATCCTGGAAACTTCCCCCAGGAACCGTCCCCTGGAACAAGCTCAGACACAGCCGGCTCACCCACTGTACTTGAGAATGTCCGAGTCACACCCGATGGGTTATTCCTTCGTACAAGCGGACGCTCTCCCCAAGTTAAAGTGCAGCGTACACGAGATCGCTCGGTTGTCAACATAGAGCTGCAAAATGCAACGATTAGGCCCGATTTACAGGGATTCGAGCAGGCGGTAAATCGCTATGGTATCCAGCAACTGAAAGTCAGCCAAGTCAGAAATTCCGGGCCGGTGGCTCGCGTTTCTTTAAAAGTCACTAACCCCAAGGATGAATGGGAAGCAACGGTCACTAACTTAGGTGGAGTGATCGTTTTGCCCAAAGGCGCACGAGTCGCTTCGGGTAGTCCAAACCAGCCATCAGAAGCGGCAAATCCCGGCGATGTGGCCACCATTGAAGCGGTTCAGCTGGCCGCGAATGGCTCACAACTTTTAATTAGAACAGATAAGCCATTTACCTACACCAGCGACTGGGATCAGGGATCTGGCGCTTACAAGATTGTGATTGCCTCAGCGCGGGTGGGGGCCAAAGTCAGAAGTCCCATAACAAATGCCAGATCTTCTCTATCATCTGTGCAGATCCAGCAAACAGGCTCAAGCACGGTGGCAATTCTGGTGCGACCGGCTGAGGGTGTGCAAATTACAGAACTGAATCAACCCACAGCCCAACTGCTATCTTTGCAACTGCAACGCGCTGAAAGCAATAACGCGCCCCCGCCGAGAAGCAATTACCCACCCTCGCAAAATCCCGGCATTCGTAACGGGCGAGTTGTGGTCATTGTCGATCCAGGACACGGCGGACGCGATGTCGGTGCAGTTGGGATTGGCGCAATTCGGGAGGCAGACATTGTGCTGGACATCTCGCTACAGGTGGCGCAACTGTTGGAACAACAGGGGGTGCAGGCAATTTTGACAAGGTCAGATGACCGGGAAATTGACCTAGAACCTCGGGTGCAATTGGCTGAACGGGTGAATGCGAGTTTGTTTGTGAGCATCCACGCCAATGCCATTGATATGAGCCGGCCTGAAGTGAATGGCATTGAAACGTATTACTACTCCAACGGTGAGCGTTTAGCTGCTACTATCCAAAACAGCATTCTGCAAGGCACTGGAGCTCGTGATCGCGGGGTGCGCCAAGCCAGATTTTATGTCTTACGGAAAACTTCAATGCCGGCTGTTCTAATCGAAACAGGTTTTGTCACCGGCGCTGAGGACGCTCCTAAACTGGCCAACGCCGCTTACCGACAGCGAATGGCAGAAGCCATCGCTCGCGGTATCCTGCAATACATCCAACAAAATCGATAGACATCTCCTGATGGAGCAACCTGTGTCTTTGAATTCACTACTGAGCACTCACAAATCAGAAGACGGAATGAATTCATCCTTCTCTCCCAGATCCCTTAATCCTTCATCCTTCACTGGAGAACCCCAGCGCGAGAAAATTGGAATTTTTGACAGCGGCGTGGGAGGTCTCACTGTTTTAAGGGAACTCTACCGGCAGCTTCCCCATGAATCTATCCTCTACTTTGGGGATACGGCCCGTCTGCCCTACGGAACTCGTTCACAAGCCGAAATTGTGCAGTTTGTGCGCGAGATTCTCACCTGGATGATGGAACAGGGCGTCAAAATGGTGATCATGGCCTGCAACACCAGTTCAGCCCTTGCCTTGGAAGCCGTGCGATCTGAATTTCCCCTGCCTATTTTGGGCGTGATTCTTCCAGGTGCGCGTGCTGCTGTTCAGCAAGGGCGGCGAATTGGGGTGATCGCCACGCCGGCAACGGCTGCTAGCAATGCCTACCGCCGCGCCATTGTAGAAATGGACGCCGAGGCTAGGGTTTGGCAAGTGGGCTGTCCAGAGTTTGTGCCCCTGATCGAGCAAGGGCGGATCGACGATCCCTATACTTACGAGGTGGCGCGGGAATACCTGGCACCGCTGATGCAGCAGCAGATTGACACCCTGATCTATGGCTGCACCCATTATCCTCACTTAGCGCCGGTGTTGCGCCAGATTTTGCCCCCCTCGGTGCAGTTAGTCGATCCGGCTGTGTGGGTGGTGATAGCAGCCGCCCAGGAATTGGAAGTGCTGGGTTTGCGGGACAACCAGCCCCCGTTGCCCACGCGGTTTACGGTGAGTGGGTGCCCGCAACAGTTTGCCCAACTGTCTGTGCAGTGGTTGGGTTTCACACCGGCTGTCGAAAAGGTGTCTTTGCCGGCAGTTTTCCACCAGCCTGTGCCGCTAGAATCTGCTGAATAAGAAGGCGTCGGGCGGTGAGTTCACCGTCCTGTGCGCCGTTCCTCGCCGACTGCTTTCACACAATGCAAAGCGATGGCACCGCCTGTGATCCGCTGCGAACCTGACGGAGTTCACAGGCACTTTGCTGAATTTAAAGTTTAAATCCCAGGATTTCTTTGAGCAAAACTCAACAGCACATAAATTGTTAACAAATAACCTGTTGCCAGAAAGGGAATAATCAGAGGAATCTCATGGTAAGTCATAGTACGGCCAGAATACGAGAGATACGTTAAGTTAAATAGAAACTAAGAAGGCTTTCAGCAAACCGAATCAAATGCCGGTTTAAAATGCTGTTTTGTGATTGAACTGTACCTGAATTACTTGCCCTAACTTTATTTCAAAAATTTGCTGGCTGTATTGAACTGCACTCATGCCCTAACCTTCTTTCAAGATTAGGCACTTTTCCAGCGAGTCGCGAACACAAACGACGAGTTTTTGTGTCAAATACCGCAGCTATTTTTATTTATGGAACACGATTGCGGGTGCCGACTGCACTGCCAAGCGAGTGCCCACTTGCCCGCGAACTGCAATCAATGCGATTGCACTGAGGGCAGCACTTTCAACTCAAAACCCTCACTCTTGGACTTTCACCTCAATCCTACGCTAATTCCACCGCAGAACGCAGTGGCTAGCTTCAGGCCAGCTGCTTTCTCTAGGCTGAAGCCGCATTAAAAAAGCGAGGCGTGGTTGGCTGTTTTCCAGTGACTCAGGAAATGCCCGTTTTCAAATGTCCTTAGCCCTCCAAACGAGCCGAACCCGAAAAACCAAATCACACAGCAGCAGCCCTCGACCTCCCTTACCCGCCGGCTAAATAACCTTTGGTCATTAAGAGGTCAAAGAAAGTTTATTGAGCCTAGCTTCCAGACGTAGCGGGCTATGTCCGTTTATAAAGAGGCCATTGTCCAAAGACACTAGCGCAAACCCGGTATGCCTGATCGATCTTCGGATGCTCTATTTCAGGAGTGGCTCAAGTATCCTGAAAGCCTACGGTTAGCTTTTGCAAATAACACAGACTCGTAAGAAGACAACGGTAAACAGTTAAAACTTAAAAATGAGAAAACCCATCTTTTACCTGATGCCTTTTTTGAGAGTCGGGTTAATAGCTCCGGGCTACAAGCCCCCGTAAAAAGCGCAGAGCATTTTCCGGTAAATAATATACAGGTACTTCAAGATTCCCTGTAATTTTATTGCCGGCAAAATATATGGAATTTGTGAATTTCTTATTATTTAAAGTAACACAGTATGCGTGATTTTTACAGGGTGTTGGGGCAGATGCTTAATAAATCTACATACTTAAGGACGAACCAGGGCAGTATTGTTGAGTCAAGCTGTCGCTGTGCCGATTGAAGCGGATAAGAGTGCGTCGTTGATTCAGCAGCTAAATGGGGCAAAACGCTGGCAAAGCAGCGGGAAGCCTTGATTTTGTCGGGTTTTTGCTCCGAGAAGGGTCACCGCCAACCCACCCTTGGCTATGGCACCTCCAGCACCGGCTACCCCTTCACAATTCAATTGGCCCGTACAGATAATTGAAACAAAACTTCCCTATCTGAAAGCCTTAGCTTAGAATAAGGAGCAGATATGTAAACTTTCGTAACTAACGCCTGAGCCGGCCTATCCATGACCTCAGCCACCTCCCTATTTTCCCCCGTTGAAGCAGACCTGCGGATGCTGACAGAGAACTTAAAACAACTCGTCAGTGCTCGTCATCCGATCCTGTTCGCTGCGGCAGAACACCTATTCGGTGCCACGGGAAAGCGAGTGAGGCCAGCAATTGTCCTCCTGATCTCGCGAGCAACAATGCAGGGACTCGACATCACCCCCCGTCACCGCCGGCTGGCAGAAATTACGGAAATGATCCACACGGCAAGCTTGGTACATGACGATGTGGTTGACGAGTCTGAAGTCCGTCGGGGAATTCCCACCGTTCACAGCAGCTTTGGCAACCGAGTGGCTGTGCTAGCGGGCGATTTCTTATTCGCCCAGTCTTCCTGGTACTTGGCTAATTTAGATAACTTGGCCGTTGTCAAACTGCTGTCAGAAGTGATTATGGATCTGGCAGAAGGAGAAATTCAGCAAGGACTGAACCGTTTTGACACTGACTTGTCGGTAGAAGCTTACTTAGAAAAGAGCTACTACAAAACAGCTTCTTTGATCGCCAACAGTTCTAAAGCAGCCGGTTTACTTAGTGAAGTTTCGGAAGAACTCGCAGAAGATTTGTATAGCTATGGGCGTCATATCGGTCTGGCTTTCCAGATTGTGGATGATATCTTGGACTTTACGGGTTCTACAGAAGCACTAGGCAAGCCGGCAGCGTCCGATCTAAAAAGTGGGAATCTCACCGCGCCGGTGTTATTCGCCTTGGAAGAAAAGCCTTACTTAGAAGCCCTAATCGAGCGAGAATTTTCCCAAGCAGGAGATTTAGATCAAGCCTTGGCTTACATTAAAGAAAGCACCGGCATTGATCGCTCCCGCGAATTAGCTGCACACCACGCTAACCTAGCGGTGCAGCACATAACCAAGTTACCGCCCTCAGAGCCACGTCAAACTTTAATTAACCTAGCCGACTACGTTTTAAGCCGGCTTTATTAGGATTTTAGAGGGGAGATTTGTCACAATCTGTGCATCTAAAGTCCAGGCTAAATTCCCTCAGGCAATATCTGGGGGAATCTGGTTAAAATTCGGTGCCGGTGCCGACAGATGTTGCTGTAACAGGGACTGAATGAGATTTTGCACATCCTCACGCCGAACCTCAGTCGCCGCGTCCAGAGTTCCGGGCGTTTCAAAAAAAACCGTACTGTCAACCGTATTGAGAGCCACCATTTGAAACAATATGTGGGTGACAGGAACCGGCAGAGCCATCACTTGCGGATCTTGGGGAGCAAAGGCTCCACTAGCAGCGTCTTTAAGGGTAGGAAAGGCATAGATCGCACGTTTTTCGACATTGGGTTGTGCACGATTGCTTAAAGTGGTCAAGACCCAATCATGATCAAGGGTTTGCAGGATGTAGTATTGGGAATGGCGCAGCTGAGCGGCCAGCCATTTCAGAGCCGGTGCGATCGCGGCTACAATTTGGGGGGTTGTGCCATCTTGGGGGGCATTGTCCACGAGGGCTTGAAGTTGTTGGTCTAAATCCATCTGAATTTTGAGGCGCTTCTATACTTTGAGTGTAACGGGACAAGCGATCATCAGCCGAGGGGCGTGGCATACTGTGCCGGTGAAAGTGGCATTTTAATTGCCGCTTTAATTCAACCCACATAAGTTGAGTTTCAACAGCTTGTGCTAGGGTTTTCGATAGCGATTAACCATTAAAGGGGAGAGCTGCCAGGGCGTGGAAGCAATATTTCAGCTGCTGTTTAGTGAACTCAAACAGTCCACTCGTGCATCTGAGCACAACTGCCGAGATGTGGCAATGCGGATCGCCGAAGAAGTCACTCGGATCTGCGACCAAAGTCAGCGCATTCAGGCATCCGGAGAAGTAGAAGTCTGGGCGACAACTTTGGCTCGGCATCGCTTACAGCAATGTCTTAACTATTACGCCTTGGGGTCGCGTCAAGGACGAGTAGAATTACACAGCACCCTCAGTGCCATTGTCTATCGTTATATCACGCCTCCCCAAGCACAAGCCGGCTATCAAGCGCGGCTAACCCTGATAGAAGATTTTTTGCAGGGATTTTATCTGGAATCCTTAAATGCCTTCCGGCGTGAGGCGCAGCTGAGCGCGACTTACAGCCCCAAAACCCTGTTAGAACTCTCCGAATATCTGGCCTTCGTAGAGCGCTATGGCAAGCGGCGCATTCCTTTGCGCGGGGGGCGCAGCCAGCAGCTGATTATTCTGCGGGCGCAAACATTTTCACAGCAGCAGCCCCCAGAAACCTCTGTAGACATGGAGCAGGCAGCAGAGGGAGCCGGTGTCGAGTCTGATCAGACGTGGAATGACACCTCTGTACAGCAAGTGCGAGAGCTGATGGTTGCTAAAGAACCTGAACCGATGGTTGAGGATTTGCGCCAAGAGGTGATTAAAGAATTAATGGCCTACCTAGAAGAGAATCAGCGAAGCGACTGTGCCGATTACTTTGCGCTGCGCTTGCAAGATTTAACGACCCACGAAATTGAGTCTATTCTGGGTTTGACGCCTAGGCAGCGGGATTATTTACAGCAGCGTTTCAAATATCATCTCATTCGGTTTGCACTTCGTCATCGCTGGGAACTCGTCCATCAGTGGTTGGAAGCGGATTTGGAGAAAAACCTAGGGCTTGTGCCGCATCAGTGGCAAGAGTTGCACGAAAAAATTGGTCAAGAAAATTCTGAACTGCTACGGTTAAAACAAAAGGGAAAAGCTGATACGCAAATCGCACAAATCTTGGGTTGTACAGTTAATCAGGTGCAGAAACGGTGGTTTAAGCTGCTGGAACAAGCCTGGGAAATTCGCAATCGTTTAGTGTCCGGAGAGGGTACATCTACTAATGAATAGAGACTCAGAAGCGCTACAAAGTTTGTTCGCTTGGCTGTTACAGGATCCCCCCATAAATGCCTCTGCCCAAGCTGGAGACTTCTCCAGCTCAGGGACTTCTGCGGGCGATGACGGGGTAGAAGACCTGGAGTTGGCTGACATAGACCCCCTGGATTCGGAAGAGGAGACCCCCCCAATCTCTAGTCACCGTGCATCGCAAGTCCTTCCCCCGGATCGAGGTGGTCAACAACTCAAACTGGGAGACATACCTGCCGTGCAAGATCGTTTTCACTCGCTGCTGAAGCGTCGAATGCAAATTGAGATCCAAGAGAAGCTGCCGCTTTTTCCTTGGGAAACTGAGGTGTCGGAATATCCTGACTGCGGATTTGAAACGCAAGTTCCCGAACAGTCTTTATGGACTGCTCAACTACAAACGCTCAAACTGCCAGTCCGGGTTCCGGAAACCGTCTTAGCCCCACTTCTGGATCGATGCCAGGAGTTGGTGCAATCTTCTCTGCGGGAAGGGGTAAAGCTGGTGCGTGCTGTGGAAGCCCTATTTCCCGATCAGTCCCAAACACTAAACAATATCGCTGGGCAAATGCTGCTGGGACCGGCTCGTGGTGGTTACAATTTCCCTGATACTTACGAAGCTGCTACTCAGGCTCAACAGATTTTACTGTCACTCCTGGCAGCACGGGAGATCGTGGGCAATCTGACGCTGAAAGTCTCACCGGCTCAGCTGAGGGTGGAACGGCAATGGCTAACTGCGGCTGGTGTGCTGAGCTTGGACGGAGAATATCAACCGGAAGGTCAGTTTCCCCGTCTCCGGATTCAAAGCCAATTGCCTTGTGGTGGCAGTTTGCAGTTAAGGTGTGGCCAAGCTCTGGCTACTGCACAGCGCCCTGATGGTGGGTGCTTGAGTGTGGAAATGTTCGACCCACAACCGGGCCAAACTTATTCTTTAGAAGTGCGTTTTCAAAACTTAGAAAACAAACCTCTGATGTTGGCTGTTTGTCCCACTTTATAGCAATTTTCGATTTTTGATTTTAGATTGAAAATGCATCCAAAATCAAAAATTGATTATGTCTAACTCGTCAGGGCTTCGGCATCTGCGAAATACTCCGTTGTTGGGCAATCTGCGGCGGCGGTTACAGGCGATGCCGGCACCAGTAGCAGAGGACTCTATCTTGCTGCGGGTGTTGGTGCAAGCGCTTGTTATTGTTGGGATTGTGGCCACCGATATTGCCGCCGAGACTCAGTTGAGTCTGTGGGCGGTGCCATTGAGCATTGCGGGTGCAACTTGGAGTTGGTACCGGCGACGCCGGCCCAATGTACCGATTAAGTTCTTAATTGCGATCGGAATGCTCGTGGCTTTGGCGCTGTTCTTTCAGGGTCTATTTGCCTCGGCCATTAACGCAACGAATGATACGCGCCTAGTGTTGGCTCAGCTGCTCATTCAACTGCAGGTACTTCATAGCTTCGACCTGCCGCGCCGCAAGGATTTGGGCTATTCAATGGTGATTGGGCTGATTCTGTTAGGGGTTGCCGGCACCATCTCTGAAACGTTAGCGTTCGGGCCACTTTTGCTGCTTTTTTTAGCGCTAGCCCTGCCCACTTTAGTCCTTGATTACCGTTCGCGGTTGGGTTTGAACCCAGGCAAAAGCAAACAGGCAGCCGTCAAAAGAAAACCAAAAGAAACTCGAAAACTTTTTACGTTTTACCTTTTACTTTTTAGTTTAATTATTGGGCTGGGCTTGGGAATTTTTGCCTTGCTCCCCCGCTTTCCCGGTTACCAGTTGCGGACATTTCCGGTGAGTGCCCCGATAAATTTTGAGGGTGAATTTGATAGCAGCCGCATTTTCAATCCGCGTTCTGGAAAAGCGGGAAATGAAGGCACAGGACAAGGCATAGGCAGCGGACCAGGACAGGTCGATGAGAACTTTTACTCTGGCTTTAACACGGAGATGAACCTGAACCTGCGGGGTGAGATGAAACCCCAAGTGGTGATGCGGGTGCGATCTCAAGCGCAGGGATTTTTGCGAGTGCTGGCGTTTGACCGCTACACCGGCCAAGGTTGGCAAATCTCCCGCAATGAGACAACGCAGAAGGTGAATCGACCTTCTTGGACTTATCAGTTTTTTCTGAGTATACTGCCTACGGCTAATCGCACTGAGGAGGTCATTCAGACTTATACCGTTATCTCGGATATGCCTAACTTGATTCCGGTTTTGTCCCAACCCCGTCAACTTTACTTTCCCACACAGGAAATAGCGGTGGATACAGAAGGGGGCCTACGAGCGCCGGTTGGATTGGGCGAGGGACTAACCTACAGTGTGATTTCTCAAGTGCCCTACCGCAACCGTGTGGTGTTGAGCAAAGTAAAGCCCCTGGCTCCTAATAGCCGTAATTACAAGGACATCCGAGATTATTACCTGCAGGTTCCTCCGAAAATTGCTAGTAAGGTGAAGCAACGCACTGAGGAATTGTTAGCACTCTCGCCACAACCGATCACCTCTCCCTATGAAAAAGCGCTTTATCTCGCCCAAGCGGTAAAGCAGCGCTATGCGATTGAGCCAAATCTACCGTTTTTTGAGGAAGATGAAGATATGGTGGAAGCTTTCTTGTTCAAATATCAAGGAGGCTATCCCGACCACTTCTCTACAGTTCTCACGGTGATGCTGCGTTCGATAGGCATTCCGGCGCGACTGGTGGCCGGTTATGCGCCTGGAGAGTTTAATCCGTTCACCGGCTTCTATATTGTCCGCAATACAGATGCCTACGCAATGACGGAGGTGTATTTCCCCAATCACGGCTGGTTTGCTTTTGATCCCATCCCCGGTCACGAATTGATTCCGCCTTCGATTGAAGAAAACCAAACTTTTAGTGTGTTGCGTCAGTTCTGGAATTGGGTTGCCGGCTGGCTACCTTCGCCAGTTGCTGGTTTTTTAAACACCTTGTTCGGTGGATTGATCGGCTGGCTACTTGCAACGGTTGCTTGGTTGTGGGGGGTGTTTTCGCAAGGCTGGGGCGGTTTATTTATGGGCCTGCTTTTTGCGATTTGCCTAGGCTTTTTAGGCTGGCTAGGGTTCAACCAGTGGCGAGCATGGCGCTATCAGCGATGGCTGGCTAAGTTGCCTCCGATGGAACGTCTTTATCAGCAAATGCTTGGTTGGTTATCGACCCAAGGATTCCGCAAGCACCCAGCTCAAACGCCTTTAGAATATGCCCACGAGTCACAGCAGCACCATTCTGGCGGGTTGGGCCAGACAATTGAGGAAATTACACACGCCTATGTCAGTTGGCGTTATGGGGGCCATACTGCAAACGTCAATGACTTGCACGAACGTTTGCAAGCGTTGAAAAAGAAGCCGGTGCGTAAAGCTTCTAAATCCTAAGGTGTGAATTTATTTCACTTTCAGGTTAGTACGGATTTAGGAAAAATGTTGATTTGACGGGACTCATAACGGTGCCGAGTTTAGAAGTACCGGCAACGTTACGAGTCCTGCCCAGCTCAAACTCTATATTAATCCTGGCAAATCGTTAGGTTTATTGGCTGGCACTGCTTAATTTTAACGGCAATTCCTTGGGCTTTCTCTTCTTCTAAATCTTCTATATAACCGTTTTGAGAAAGTTCAGCATCTTTGGCCGTGATAAAAGGGCCAAAGTAGTAAGTGCAGGCCGGCTGAGAAGTGATAATTTCTACCCACCAAGCTAATTCTAATTTTTCTAAGCAAACAGTAAAAATGTCTTCGATTTGTTTGGCTAAATTCATGAAGGTTCCCTCAAGGTTTTTGCTGAACCGCTTAATTAACTTTTCGATTAATGACTAAAAATACTTAATTTTCTGTTTTTTTTAGAAAATTTTAATACTAAAATAATATCTTGACTCAATGATGATCTTTGAAGAAATGCGCTTCGCGTGTTATTCATCTGAAAATTTTCCTTTTCATTCCTGAAGCGCATGACTGATATTTTTTTAACAAAATTTTGAATAGTAGAGCGATAATCCCAGCTTTTTTTGCGCTGATGGATAGCAGAAAAGTTCGATTCATTAAGGTTCAAGTCAGAGGGAGTTTCAATCTCTTAGTAACAATTAAACGAGTTTCTACATTATTCTTTATAAGATCTATACTCTGGAACCCCCTAACGATAGATTTGCAGAAGGCATCTTGAATAAGGGTTAGCTGAAATAGGGGTTTAGGCGGTTGTAACTTGACCGCCAGAGTGCCTTCTTGAAGTTGAGCTAGGTAAGGGTATAGCGAGATAGAAGTTTGTCTGGTTTTTTTAAGCCAGCCGCAAAACTTTACAAAATTTTACACTAAACAAGGCCGGTAGGGAATATTCCTTTTTGGCAATTTTCAGCATTAAGTGCTAGAAATCAAATAGAGCGGCTGGGATCGGTGGAGCGAAATCAATGAATCGCCACCGGCACAACATCGCTAAACCATCTCCTCATTCAGCCAAACCATGCAGAAAACCCACATAAAATCGCACCCAAGCGATCGCCCTCAACTGAGTGTTGACATTCAGGGGGTAGGATTCCCCATTCTGTGCTTGCATGGGCATCCCGGTTCTGGCCCTAGTATGGCAGTTTTTACAAAGCATTTATCTCGGCGGTTCCAGACCGTGGCTCCCGATCTGCGAGGATATGGCAAGAGTCTAGCGAGTAATGACTTTGATATGACCGATCACCTGCTCGATCTGGAAGCGCTTTTAGAACGATTGAGCATCGAGCGGTGCTTGGTGCTGGGATGGTCTTTGGGAGGGATATTAGCGATTGAGCTAGCGCTGAGACTGCCGGCGCGAGTCACCGGCCTGATTTTAGTGGCCACCGCCGCACGGCCTAGGGGCAGCCATCCCCCGATTACCTGGCAAGATTTGCTCTACACTGGAGTGGCTGGGATCGTGAACCGGGCGAGTCCAGGGTGGCAGTGGAATATTGACACGTTTGGTAAGCGCTCGTTATTCCGTTATCTAATACAGCAACACACAGCGACTGCTTACCAGCACATTGCCGATGAAGGACTGCCCGCGTATTTGCAAACGTCTGGTGCGGCAAGACGGGCACTTGAGAAAGCACTGCAATCCGGTTACAACCGGCTTGACGTTTTGCCCGAGATTCAATGCCCAAGTTTAGTTCTCGCTGCAGCAGCAGATCGCCACATTACCCCTGAGTCGAGTTTAGAAACCGCTCAACTTCTGAAGAATTGCCAATCTCATTGCTACCCCAATACAGCTCACCTGTTTCCCTGGGAAATTCCCGACCAAGTTTTAGCCGACATCGACCGCTGGATGGCTCTGCATCCACAAATGGTAGCAACAGATGTCTGAATGAGGCTTAATCTCCTCACACAAAAAGTCCGAGCGCTTCCTGAGTCACGATAGAAAGGCGGTTCACTAAGCCTCTCATGGGGCAGAACTAAAGGTTCTGCGTCGCTCAGATTAAACAGCTATGCCCGAACATGGGCCTCACCTACAATTTGTTCAACTCGCTGCTGCGATGGCTCAACCGATTAAGGTTGACTGCTAAAAACAGGGATATTGCGCTTGCGATCACGCATCTCCCCCATTTCGTCATAGACAGTGAGATAGAGGGGCTTGCACCGCTGAGTTTTGAGCGTAATGCCTTGAGCGCCTTCTTGGAGCAAATCTTCCATGTATCCTGCCTTAGCAGATTCAGCTTCTTTCTTAGTCATGAAAGGGCCAAAGTAGTAGGTACACCGGGGGGTTTCGGTAACGACCTCAACCCAGAAAGCCCAACCAAAGAAGTTAAGCAAGCTAATCATCAATTCTTTCATTGTGTTTTGCCTATTTACCAAGGGTTTGTGGGGGTGCTACGCGGTCGAAGAAGTGTTGTTATCTTTTACATTTTGTTATACTATCTTGCTTTTGTTTTTTCAATTGTTTTCTTTCTTGAAAGAATCAAGGTAAAACGTACTAGCCCATCGCTGGCGATAAATTTCGTAAAGCGCCATGCCGGCGGCAACCGAGACATTAAGGCTGGGCGTTTTTCCCTGTAATGGAATTGAAACTAATTGATCGCAGCAACGCTGTATCAAAAGACTCAAACCGTCTCCTTCAGAGCCAACGACTAGCACGATCGGGCCGGTGAATTTTACTGTATGTACCGTCTGGCTAGTCTTGGCCGCCGTCCCGTATATCCAGAAGCCCTCTGTTTTTAATTCTTCCAAGGCTCTAGCAAGATTGACAACTCTTGCGACTGGAAAATTTTCTAAAGCGCCGGCTGCCACTTTTCTCACAGTTGAAGTGATGCCAACAGCGCGTCGTTGTGGGATCACCAACCCTTGGGCACCTAAAGCTTCAGCCGTGCGAATGATTGCCCCAAGATTGTGCGGATCGGTAATACTATCAGCGGCAATAATCACAGGTTGATCGGAAGCAGATTTGGCTTGGGCGATCAGATCTCCTAACTCGTAGTAATCGTAGGATGAGACTTGAGCCGCAACACCCTGGTGATTGGCTTTTTGGGTGATTTGGTCGAGCCGACGGTACTCAACTTCATCAACGACGGTGCCATTATCTTTAGCTTGGAGGATCAAGGCATGAAACCGGGGATCGTAGCGCAGTTGGGGCGTTATCCAGAGCCGGTGGAGTTGGCGCTGGTTCTCCAAAGCCGAGAGAACGGGATGACGACCGTAGATCAAGTCGGCTTCTTCTTCTGAAGGCGGAAGAGGCGTCTCAATAACGTGTCGCTGCCGAGTTTGGAACGTTCTCTCCTCAGCCGGCCTGCTTGGAATCGTGAGTTTACGGTCGCCTCTTCTCTCCGAAGCACTGGAAGTTGGGGTGGTGATGCTGCGTTTGCGCTCACTTCCTCTCTCCGAAGTGCTGGAAGTTGGGGTGGTGATGCTGCGTTTGCGCTCACTTCTTCTCTCCGAAGTGCTGGAAGTTGGGGTGGTTATGACCCGCTTAGACTTGGGTTTGAGGGAAAGTTTGTTGCGTTGGGGTTTGCCTCTGGGGGAGGGGTTTTGCGGTTTCTCTGGCATAGCGTTATCAATTCCTGACTTGTCGAGCTTTGTGATGAATTCCTGACTTTTGGATCACTTCAACTGAATTATCCTGGTTACAGTCTGATCAGCGTCAAACGTTGGAAACGTTTAACTATTCAGTTGAAGTGGGTTCAAGTTCCAACTGTGCTAGCAGCTGGGTCAAACGTTGGGGATCGCTCAGGTACAAATATCCGATTAAGGCTTCCAGACTGGTTGCCTGTTGGTAAATTTCTGGAGCGACCCGCTTGGGCCTTCCGAGGGCAGCATTGCGGCCTCGCCGGAGGATGTCTAGTTCTGTGCTCGTGAGGTGAGGTTCAAGTAGGCGTAGATGCCTTGCCTGAGTTTCTGCTCGCACTTGAGCAACGACTTGGTTATGGTAGGTTTGTAAGCGCCTGGGAGGCATGAGATAGCACTTGCGGATATAGAGTTCGTAAACAGCGTCCCCTAAATAGGCTAAGGCTGCCGGTGATATTTGTTGAAGTTGCGCCCATGACAAGGTTTCCGGAGGCAGCTGCATGAACCCTATATTGGCCAGATTCGGCGCTGGATTTTCATCTGGGCTTGATGACATGATCCTGCCTATATCCTTCACAAGCTATCACCTGAGCTGACCTTTGATTAAATGGCTGATAGCCCTAGCCTCCACGCTGATGTTGATTGATTTAATGACATTAGTGTTGTTACTTACCTCATATTATATTGAGTCTGCGGTTTTGACGGGGGTGCGGATGGCACGGGGTTTAAGCACTGACCCACGAGACTCAATTTCCCGCAAAAGCGCTTGGGCCTTGACTTTTTCTGGAAAGTGAAAGATGCACCCTGCACAAACAAGCTATCCAGCAAAAAACTGGATAGCTCGATTCCTCCTTATAAGTCAAGATGACTTGGACGGCTTGATATTGTTTAAGGCGTCATCAACCGAAGGTTGCAACGACAGAAACTTCTCTAAGCGAACAAGCTTGACAGTCTGAGTCACCCTGGGATTGGTGACAATTTGCAATGTGCCCTCATCGGTTTGGGCTTTCTTAACTAACTGCACCAGAGCGCCCAGCCCGGAACTGTCAACAAAGTCTATCTGAGAGAGATCCAAAATTATATGCTTTGGACCGTCCTCAATACACTTGCTAATAACCTTGCGAAAGGTGGCTTCGGAAAAGGCGTCTAATAAGCCGGTGAGTCGGAATAGTTGGTAATTCTCCTTGACTTCGCGAGTGCCTCTGAGGCTTACGGTCAAGGTTAGTGGCTCAGCAATAGCTCCCTCCTAGCTGCATCTTCCTCAAATCGACGCTCCAGTATAGATTCTTTCTTGTGTCTTGTCTACTGCCCTGCTGGTGATAAAAAAGCCGGCAGTAAACGGCACTGACTTATGTTTATCACTTTCTCTGGTCACTGATGTGTTTAAGAGGCGCTTGTGGCTTTACGGGCGTCTCGCATGGTTTGGACAAATTGTTCAAACATATAATCGGCGTCATGCGGCCCGGGACTAGCTTCTGGGTGATATTGGACAGAAAACAGGGGCAGAGAACGGTGCCGCAAACCGGCTACGGTGTGGTCGTTGAGGTTGAGATGGGTGATTTCTACTTCAGGGGCCAAGGAGTCGGGATCGATGGCAAATCCGTGATTTTGGCTGGTAATTTCTACCCGCTGGTCTAAACCGGCAGGCTGGTTTAAACCCCGGTGGCCAAATTTGAGTTTGAAGGTTTCCGCACCAAGGGAAAGGCCGAGAATTTGGTGCCCCAAGCAGATGCCAAATACAGGTTTCTGGCTGTTCAGCAAGGCTTTGGTTGTTGCGATGCCTTCTTTGACGGCAGCTGGATCGCCTGGGCCATTAGAGAGGAAAATGCCGTCTGGGTTGTGTTTGAGTATCTCCTCTGGGGGTGTGTTTGCCGGCACGACGATGAGCCGGCAGCCATAACTGGCCAGACGCCGCAGAATATTGCGTTTGATGCCAAAATCAATCGCGACAACGGTTAACTGTTCCTCGGCGGGCTGGGTTGTGTCGCTAAATTCCCAAACTCCTGATGTGTCTGACCATTCGTAGGTTTTAGAGGTGGTGACTTCGGGAACCAGATTTAATCCATTCATGCTGGGCGCGTCCTGCACCACTGACCGCAACTCTGTCGGGTCAAGGATTTCGGTGGAAATGGCCCCGTTCATTGCGCCAACCGAGCGAATTTTGCGAGTGAGGGCTCTGGTATCGATCCCGTAGATTCCTGGAATGTTGTGATCTTTGAGATAGTCGCTTAAGGATTGGGTGGAGCGCCAGTTGCTAGGCCGGCTACAGAGGTTGCGAGCGATTGCCCCTCTAATTTGAGGGCGGCTGGATTCTTCGTCCTCGGGATTGACCCCGGTGTTGCCGAGTTCTGGGTAGGTGAAAGTGACAAGCTGGCCGCAGTAGCTGGGGTCAGTTAGGACTTCCTGATAGCCGGTCATGCCGGTGTTAAAGACGACCTCTCCGACGGTAGTGCCGGTGGCCCCAAAAGACCAACCGCGATAAACAGTTCCATCGATGAGTACGAGAAGGGCCGGTTGAGCAGCAGAGAGCGGCATAGACAGTCAAAAGCTTAGTTGCACTAAGGCGTTATTATGCCATGAGTTGCATGGAGTGTGGGGCGGTGGGGAGGAGTGATTATGATGGAGCGATCGCAAATTCCTCTAGCGTGGCTTTCTAGCTGATGAATGTTTAAATTTTGTTTAGATACAATTTTTTGGCTTGAACTAGGCTGTTTTTTCGTTCAATTAAAGATTATAACCCTCGGTTTTTTTTGATAACCATCCTCTTTTATTTTTAAAGGGGGGAAATTCCTCTAGTTGGAGATAATTATAATTTTTCTTGATGACATCTGTATCCTATATTTTTTTAAGCTGGCTGCTCTAATTAGGAGAGTTGCTTCCTAAACGGCAACCTGATTCAGCAAAAAACTAAAAGTTATTCGTAATAAAAGAGCACCGGCTGTTCTCTTTCAATAGTTAGATGCACCTCATGATGTTATCGTGCAATCCTATGAGGATGAGTTCTGATAATTCCTTTGAAGGAGACGTTCATGAATATCAGCAGACGAGATTTATTGAAAGTAGCTTCTACCTCTGGTTTGGTTGCAGCAGGGCTTGCTGCTTCAGACGGCTTGTTTGGCAAATCACTATTAGCCCAATCTCAATCCACCCCAGCCCAAACTAAAAGCGGGGAGATGATATACAGGACACTGGGGCGCACAGGAGAAAAAGTATCCCTAATTGGGTTAGGCGGGCATCACATTGGACGGATACCAGATGAGCAAGAGAGCATAAAACTAACCCGCAGTGCCATTGATCGGGGTATCAATTTTATGGATAACTGCTGGGATTATCATGACGGAAAGAGCGAAATTTGGATGGGTAAAGCCCTCCAAAATGGCTACCGTGACAAAGTGTTTTTAATGACTAAAATCGACGGGCGAACGAAAGAAGCTGCTGCCAAGCAAATTGACGAGTCTTTGAAACGTTTGCAAACCGATTCTATCGATTTGATGCAGCATCATGAAGTGATTCGCTTGGAAGATCCGGATCGCATCTTTGCTGCCGGCGGTGCGATGGAGGCTGTGGTTGCGGCACAGAAAGCCGGCAAGATTCGCTACATTGGCTTTACAGGACATAAAGATCCTCTTGTTCATCTCAGGATGCTAGAAATTGCCGATCAAAATAATTTCCGTTTTGATGCAGTGCAGATGCCGCTTAATGCGATGGATGCTCATTTCAGAAGTTTTGAGCGCGAAGTTTTACCCAGACTGGTGAAAGATGAAATTGGGGTGTTGGGGATGAAATCGATGGGCGATCCCTATATTTTAAAGAGCAATACGATTAAACCAATTGAATGCCTCCACTATGCAATGAATTTGCCAACTTCAACAGTCATCACCGGCATTGAGAAGATGGAAATTCTAGAGCAAGCCTTTGAGGCAGTCCGCACGTTTAAGCCGATGAGTCAAGAACAAGTCTCGGCGCTGCTTGCTAAGACTCGCGAGGCGTCTTTAAAAGGTGAATACGAGCTTTATAAGACGGCTAACCGATTTGACGGTACAGCGAAGAATCCAGAGTGGTTGGGGTAACGGCTATTTGGAGAATGAGAATTAGAGTTGGAAAGCAAGTTGAGATGGGTGCGCCGGCTGGAATAAATCGTCATCGTTTAAACTCCGACATTTCACGGGTGTCACCCTACTTTCTTAAGTTAAGATTTTAATACTTTCAAAACTTAAATAATCCTTAAAATTGACAATCAAGATGCGAAATGACGTTTAAAACTTTGGACAATATTACTCGTCTTCTACAATTTTTAGAATTTTTTATTTTTGATACTAACTAACTATGCAGTGCGGATAAATCAGCAAGTCGATTAAGTTACATTTTTTTACGCAATCATATTTATTGAGAGTTACCTGTTTATCATCTTGAGCGGGATGAAGAAAAAGTTGCCGGCAAAGCAGAGATAAGAGGAATTAGAAGATGCAGGAAGAACAAAAACAGCAGGCGTTGGCGGGTTTGCAAGCATTTCTAGATATGCCGGTGGAAATATTACTTCAAGAACGTGCAAAAGAAAACGCCCCGGCATCTACCCTAAAGTTGTTTCGTTCCGTTGTAGCAAGCGTGCCGGCTTATCAGAGATTCCTGCAAGAACAAGGCATTGATCCTACTTCAATTAAAACATTTGAAGACTTTCAAGAACTGCCTCTGACAACCAAAGAAAATTACTTGCGCCGGCACTCTCTCGCTGCACTTTGTCGTAATGGAAAATTGGAAAGTTGCGATCTGATCGCCGTTTCCTCCGGTTCAACCGGCACTCCCACATTTTGGCCCCGCTTTATCACGGATGAGTTCCAAATCGCCAGCCGGTTTGAGCAAATTTTTCGTGACAGTTTCCAAGCAGATAACCTCCGCACACTTGCTGTAATTTGTTTTGCTTTAGGAACTTGGGTGGGAGGAATGTACACCGCTAGCTGCTGCCGGCACCTTGCTGCAAAAGGCTACCCGATTACTGTCATCACGCCAGGCAACAATAAAACAGAAATTTTTAGAGTTGTACAAGAACTCGCACCGGCATTTGATCAAGTCGTCCTTTTAGGTTATCCACCGTTTTTAAAAGATACCATTGATGCCGGCATTGCTCAAGGTATCGAATGGGATAAATATGTAATTAAGCTGGTGATGGCAGGGGAGGTTTTTAGCGAAGAGTGGCGGACTTTGGTAGGGGAACGCATGGGTTCGTTAAGTCCTTGCTATGACTTTGCTTCCCTTTACGGGACAGCAGATGCCGGCGTTTTAGGGAATGAGACACCGCTGAGTATCTGCATTCGCCGGTTTTTGGCAAATCATCCCACTGTTGCGCGTTCCCTGTTTGGAGAGTCTCGTCTGCCAACGCTAGTGCAGTACGATCCCGTGAGTCGCTTTTTTGAAGTTCATGATGGGACTTTGCTGTTTTCTGGCGATAACGGCATCCCTTTAGTGCGCTATCACATTTCTGATGCCGGTGGCATTATTTCTTATTCTGAAATGCTGCAATTTCTTTTAGAGTGGGGTTTCGATCCCCTGGCTGAGTTGCAGCCTCAAAGTCTGCGAGGAATTTATCCTTTACCTTTTGTTTATGTGTTTGGCCGCTCTCATTTTACAGTTTCTTATTTCGGGGCAAATGTTTATCCAGAAAACGTCACAGTTGGATTAGAACAGCCACCCATTCAAGATTGGGTAACGGGTAAATTTGTCTTGCAAGTCAAAGAAGACGCTGATAAAAATCGATTTTTATCGGTTGTGGTGGAATTAGCGCCGGCAGTGGAAGCGAGTGAAGGAAAGCAGGAGGCAATTGCGGCCTCTATTTTAACTCACTTGCGCCGGCTCAACAGTGAGTTTGCCAACTATGTCCCAGAAGATTACCAAACCCCACAAATCACCCTAACACCCACCGGCGATCCTGAATATTTTCCGGTTGGAGTTAAGCATCGCTATACGCGCCGGTGAGTTCCGATTTAAGGGATTACTTTAAGCGGAGGCGGACTGTTAGACTCCATTGCTGTCAACCCTCTCGTAATGTTCAACCGTCGGAAATGGTTCATAAAAATGGTGTAACAGGAGACGCCATTTTTGATATTCCGGTGATTGTCGAAAGCCAACTGTGTGATCTTCTAGCTTCTGCCACCGCACGAGCAGGATGTATTGGTTTTCAACTTCCAAACACCGTTGTAGCTCATAGCTAATATAGCCAGGGATTGAGGAGATGATTGATGAAGCTATGGTGAAGGCTGCTTCAAATTCAGCAGCTATTCCAGGTTTAACCTGGAGGATTGCAACTTCCAAAATCATGCTTTTTTTATTGTTCTACTGTTTGAGACCTCAAGCTCTGGCCATACTGCGAAATCTAACGGTTAGATTTGGATGAAATCACTTTCTGAAATTGAGCTGGGATCGATTCCAACCACATTGGCAATAAATTGACCGTTAGAAGCAATCAACGTTGAATTTCCGCCTGCTACAATTACGAGCTGTCTGAAAGTTAAACCACCCGATAAAGCCAGTAAATCTTCACCTTTGATAAAATCAATGATGGTATCGGTTCCTTCTCCTAAAGCTAAGACAAACTGATCGAAACCACTGCCGCCGGTTAAAAAGTCGCTATCCGATTCTCCCCTGAGAATATCATCACCCTCACTACCAATTAAGGTATCACTTCCTTTGCCTCCGTAAAGGCTATCATTCCCTAAATCCCCGGATAAATAATCAGTCCCTAGGTTGCCGAATAAAACATCATTATTCTGACCGCCATAAAGAATATCATCTCTGCCGGCACCACTCAAAATATCATCGGCTTGATTGCCATTAAGGGTATCATTTCCCTCATTCCCAATGACTGTGTCATTGCCTTCCAGCGCTAAAGCCGTATTGTTGAAAGCATACCCATCCAGATAATTACTTTGAGAGAGAGCGAGAGCGGTTTCTATCTGATTCAGCACTCCAAAATATGAGACTCCTGGAGTAACTCTTAAACTTTCCGCACCCAATCTTGAGCTAAGGGGTGTTACCAATTGCGGAAGGGAAACCGACATGGCTGCCGTAAATTCCTGAAAATCAGGATCGTTGCTGAAAGTAAAAGAAGAATTATTTAATTCTTCGACAGAAATTTGCCGCTCGCTGTAACCAGCAGGAGGGGCACTTAGTAGACCTTCAAATCGATGCTTGGTTCTTACAATTAGCGGATTAATATTCGGGTCTGTAAAGGATTGTAAAATCACTTGTCCGGGGAGAAAAGCTTGCCCAGACAGGCTAACAAAGTCGCCATTAACGATGTAGTGAATGACAGGCTTGTCAGCTCCTCCTTGTTGAATAAATGCACTGACAGCCGTTTGGTTAACCCCAGGAGAGTTGAAAGTAATTATAGCGCCGATAAGAGGGGTAAATGCAGCTGCTGCGGTTTGTGCTAAGGCACCCCCCAAGCTATGACCCGTCACCTGAGGTAATAATTGATTGGGATTTTTAGTGGTATCTTGGCTAATTTGTGTCAGCCAAGTTTGTAGAGCTTCCTGATTAGCTTGTATTTGGTTAACACCCGTTCCCCGTGGGTCTACTAGTGCAATATCATCGCTAGGAGAATCGGCCCCGCGAAAGACAAGAAGAGGAGGTGTATCTGGCGTTGCGGAAACTAAACCAATAGCGTGAAAACCTGTTTGTGGATCGTCAAATACTCGATCAATTGTGTAGCCGGTGGCAGCTAGGAAACCTTGAACTTGACTTTGAAACTCTGGTTTATCATCGATATAAACAATTGACTTCGCCAGACTTTCATAAACTGCCGGTGATGCACTCATGACTTAGTTTCCTCTGTTATTGCCGGTTGAAATTCAGCAATTGTACATGATGTGTCGTAACTTCGTATGCTTTTTGCTACCGGCATCGGCATGAAGGATGCTGAGCAAGTTTTCAGATTTGAAAACCACAAAATAGGCGCTTATTTCGCAAATCAGCAAAATTTCTGCACCTTTCCCCACTCAGACGAGGCGAGTGCAATGCCGGTGGCGACGAGTTGTAAAATAGATAAAGAAAGCTTTACAAATCTTGAGCTTGCTTTTCAGATTGCGTAAAAGCCACGAAATATAGCATTTCCCCAACTCTCAACCCCGAATCACTATGGCAATCTTCCGTCAGTACATCGCACCGTTTCTAATATTGTTAGTGTTTTTGTTTGCACTGGTTGCAGTGGCTGCTCGCAGCTTTTTGCCGAATGATATGGCAGCACCGGCACCCGTTGAAGAAGTTGCACCGCAAACATCGAGCGCACCAATTCAACCTCTCAACTCGCTCCATGCGGATGCTGGCTTGCAGAATAGTTCAGCATACAAACCACATTTAAAGGTGAGTGTCAATTAGTGTTGTTACCGGGATACACGTTGCGTGCCGGCTCCGGCCTAGATCGGGCTTTGCTGGTAAAGTTCATGCAGCGAACTTACCAAGAACTTTACCCAGAACACGATTTTTCCCATTTAGCCTTAACGGTTGAACAGTATTTTTCTAGCAAAACTCCGCTTTGGTGGGTTGATCTCAAGGATGAAGCGGACAGTGCATTTTACCCCCCTCCCTTCACCCGTCATCCTTCCCCTGTGGGTTGTTTGTGGGCGGGGAATGCCATCGATCAGGTGAGTGGGAACCGGCACGCTCACATTTTTCTGGTATACGTCGTGCCCGAACACCGGCGTCGCGGGATTGGTGAGGCGTTAGTGTCTCATGCTGAAGCTTGGGCCAAAGAACGCGGGGATCATCAAATTGCCCTGCAAGTTTTTGTGCAGAACCAGCCTGCTTTGAATCTATACCAAAAGCTGGGCTATCAAACCCAGTCTCTGTGGATGTTAAAACTTCTGCAACCCAATCAAGAATGAACCTCACAAGATTTACGCATAATTGCAATTGTGCGTAAGTCTGGGCTGATTGCTTCCTGCTGCCTTGTGTAGGATGTGCGAATACTATTATTTAGGTTGAAAGAAACAAAGACTTCCCCTAAACTGCTGAAGCTCCTCTGCTGATATGTGGCGAATCGAAGTTGAAACCGTATAATAGCAGTGCGCTTCGTGCGGTAAAGTTACTGTTATGGACGATTACGATGACTTGAGTGCCCTCACGATTGAGGCAGAACTGGAAAGTCCTTTGGATCTGATGGAAGAGGCAGAGCCTCCCAAGCCCGATCCAGAGGAAATGCTGCCATTGCTGGACTCACCAGACTCCCAACAACGGATGCTGGCAACGCGGGCTTTTTGTGAAATTCAGGATGAGCGGGCAATTCCCCATTTGATCCGGTTGTTAAAAGATCCTTGCCCGTTAGTTAGGGTGAGCGCCGGCTATGCATTGGGGCGCAATCCCAGTCCAGATGCGGTCGATTCGCTCATAGAACAGCTTAACCGGGATTGGAATGGCTATGTGCGTAAGGGCGTGGTTTGGGCGCTGGGAAATTGCCGCGATCGCCGGTCGTTAATGCCTTTGCTGGATGCGCTGAAAACGGATATTTCTGCGGTGCGCTTGTGGGCGGCTAGTTCGCTTGGCCAGATGGGTTCAGTCGGTTACGATACGGTGATTGCTGCCCTTCCTCCACTCATTGAATCGTTGCGTCGAGATCCGATGCCGGCGGTGCGGAGTAATTGCGCTTGGGCGTTGGGGCAATTGTGCCGTGAATTACCTTCTAATGTGGTGTATGCCACGGCAATTGATGCCTTAATTGAGGCTTTTGCAGAAGATGAAGATATGGGCGTTCGGGAAGATGCTAAAGGTTCTCTGTTACGTGTGGGTGATCCGCGTGGTATCCAGCTGATTGAAGAATTGGAACTTGAAGGTTGGCCTCTTGTTTAATAGGTTAATCAGAGTTTTTTAACCACAGATTCTGCAGGTGAAACTTGAATGTGCTGCGCTCGTCATCCAAGTTCCACCTGCGTCCACAGATAAACACAGATGGGTTAAGGGTTAGGGTGATTGGGGTGTTGGTGGTTGGGAATTGCCGATTGCTTGACCGGCTATCCAAGCGGTTGTCCAGGCACTCTGGAAGTTAAAGCCGCCGGTGACTCCATCAATGTCTAAAATTTCCCCGGCGAAATATAGTCCTGAACAGTGCCGGCTTTCCATTGTTTTGAAATCGATTTCTTTTAAGTTAACGCCGCCACAGGTGACGAATTCTTCTTTGAAAATGCCTTTGCCGGTGATTTCGTATTTGCCTTGAATGAGTTGTTGAATGAGTTCATTTAAGGATTTATTGGGAAGTTCTGCCCAGCGTTTTTCGTTGTCAATGCCGGCAGCTTCAATTAAACGTTCCCAAAGCCGGCGGGGAATGGGAACGGGGCAACTGGTTGAGATTGCGCGTCGCGGCAGTTGTGATTTTACGAGAAGTAACATTTGACGCAGTTCTTCTTCTTTGTACTGCGGCAACCAATTAATCTGCAAAGAGGTTTTATACCGGCATTCGTGTAAAAATCGGGCACCCCAGGCTGAGAGTTTCAGTACAGCCGGCCCGCTTAATCCCCAATGGGTGACGAGTACCGGCCCGGTTTGCTCTAATTTGGCTGCCGGCAGGCGCACGCGGGCGTTGGCAACGGAGACGCCGCCTAATTCCTTGAGTCGCTCATCGCGCACGTTAAAGGTGAAGAGGGAGGGCACTGGCGGCTCAATTTGATGGCCTAAATTTTTGGCCCATTTGTAACCCATTGGACTGCTGCCGGTGGCGAGTAAGAGGCGATCGCAGGTTACAGTTTCGCCGGATTTTAATTCAATTTTAAACGAAGGTGACGGGGAGTGATAGATAGAATTAACGGCGCTGCCGTTGCGAAATTCTACTCCAGCCCCGTGAGCCGCCCGCATCAAACACTCTACAATCGTGGCGGAGTCATCGGTTATAGGAAACATCCGCCCATCTTCTTCAGTTTTTAGCTGCACTCCTCGTTCTTCAAACCAGGCAACGGTATCGCGACTCTGAAACCGCGTGAATGCGCCCCGCAAGGCTTTGCCCCCTCTAGGGTAATTTTGCACTAATAAGGCCGGTTCAAAACAGGCATGGGTGACGTTACACCGTCCTCCGCCGGAAATGCGAACTTTGGCGAGGGGTTCACGCCCTGCTTCGAGTAGGGTAACTTGAGTGTGAGGATGAGTTTTGGCGCACGCGATCGCACCGAAGAAGCCGGCGGCACCTCCACCAATTACGACTACTTTTAAAGATTGCGGACTCAATGAATTACCTACTAATTTTGGGATTGGATGTAATAAGGGAAGCTGAAATTTTGATTACGGGTTTTAAAAATATTGGATTTTTTTAACCGCAGATGATAGCGTAGCGTGGCGCTAGCCATACGCAGATGAACGCGGATAAGATTTAGGGCACGTTTAGGGCTTATTCAGTCTGTAATTAGCTTACACTTTTCCTCGCAATTGTTCAAATTCTTCTCGCAACGATGGTGCGTGAT
The DNA here is from genome assembly GCA_019359355.1 of Microcoleus vaginatus WJT46-NPBG5. Taxonomy (GTDB): domain Bacteria; phylum Cyanobacteriota; class Cyanobacteriia; order Cyanobacteriales; family Oscillatoriaceae; genus FACHB-68. The sequence continues at coordinate 144,714 of JAHHHM010000010.1, forward strand.
AGCCTAAGGAATAGGCTTTGGAACTGTCTAGGGATACGTCGGGGGGTCTGGGGGCGGCCATTTTTACGTCTTGTTGCCGGCAACTTAAAATCTTGGCTTCGTCTAGTCCTAGCACTTCTACGAGTAATCGGAAAAAGTCATAACGCGAGATTCTTTCTTTTCCGCCTAAATGAATTCGGCCATTTACGTTTTCCAATGCTAATAAAAGTCCTTTAGCGGCTGTTTGACCGCTTACAGGTGTGCGAAATTCGTCGGTGAATAAGGCGAGTTCTTGTCCTGTTCTGAGGCTTTGCAGCATGGGTTGAATGAAACTTTTGGCTGCCGGCCCTCCATCGCCAAACATTAAGGGCATCCGGCAAATAGCTGTCTGGGGATAGCGTTCCAGCATTCCTTCTTCAGCAAGGACTTTTTGTTCGCCATAGATGCTGACAGGCGATACGGGATCAGTTTCCCGGTAAGGAGGATTTAAGCCATTAAACACTAAGTCGGTGGAAGTGAAAACGCAAGGAATGGAGTAATCCGCACAAAGGCCGGCAATATTGCACGATGCAGTTACATTAATTTCGTGGGATTCTTCAGGGTGGTTTTGGCAATAATTCGGCTGTGATTGAGCGGCTGTATGAATGACAGCATCGGGTTTAATTTCTTCAAAGAGGCGCTTGAGTTCTTCAAATTTTCTTAAATCAGATTGCACTAGGTTAATTTCTGGAATTTCTACCGGCTGGGAAAAGTAGGTTCCATAAACCTGCCATTCTTCTCGTGCTATTTGAGATAGGTTCCATCCAAGGAATCCACTACTGCCGGTGATTAAAAGTTTTTTCATTCTTATTTTTATGCATCAGTTTTTCTCACTTTCCAGTTTAAATATAAAATTGGTTAGGAGAGGGGCGTTCGCTTAAAATTATAGAGCTTGGGTTATTTGAGAAAGGAAATGGGTAAAAGCTTAATCTCATTCCCATTTTTTGATTACCCTTTACCCATTTTCCTGATTTAAAAGTAAAAGAACTCTCGATTATCCAGCCGGCTCAAAATCTGCTTTAGAAGCACCGCAAATAGGACAAACCCAATCCTCTGGAATATCTTCAAATGGTGTACCGGGTGCAATTCCGCTATCAGGGTCGCCTTCTGCTGGGTCATATTCATAGGCGCAGAGGGTGCATATATATTTTTGCATTCTAATCTTCTCCTGATACATTCCCTCTTATGATACAAGCCAAGCCTCCAGAACCAAAGTTCTAGAGGCCGGTTTCAATCTTCTATCAGGCTAAAGCAAGGAATGTAATCTAAACTACACAGTCGCCTTGGCTAGTGACCAAACACCATTTCCGTCTTCATCGTACTGTTCGTGAATGGTTTTCCAGGCAGCGTGTTCAGCTTCCAAGGGATCGTTACTTTGATCTAAGGCGGTGTTGTAGCTTCGCATAAATGTCTCTTGCGCCTCTTCAGATAGGTGTGAACGGACTTCGGGAGGCAGATCGGCTACACTGTTGCACTTGCCGGCACTTGCACGAGGCAGGGTCATTTCGTTGACGGTAATTTCTTCTCCACCGGCACTTTCTAGCAGCAGTTGAATTTCACCGGCTTTATCTGCCGGCACTTCTGCCATCACCAAAAATTCGCCGGCTTCCACACGGGTTTGATACACCGCCGCCTTATCTTCTGGCATTCCCAGCGTCACCAATGCGGAAACTAAGCCGGCACCGGCACTACCAGCAAGCGCACCACTCGCTGCACCTAAGAGTACCGCACCCAACGGGCCGGCTGCAACGACTGAACCGATAAAGGGAATAAATAAGATGCCAACCCCGGTAAGCAAACTTAAAAACGAACCAAAAAGGGAACCAAAAATCGCACCGCTTCGCAAGCCGCCCAAAATCACATCTTTTTTTGTGATAAAGCCGGTGATGCGGGTGTTGGATTGAAAATTTTTGCCCATCATTGAGATGTGATCTTGGGGCACACCCCGATCCAGCAGACGCCGAACAACGCCATCTAATTGACTTTCTTCTTTAAATACGGCTGAGATTGTGCGTTCTGCTTGATATTGGTCAGGCATTATGCTTCTCCTTGAGATTTTTTCGTCCTTTCTTGTTGCAGAATAACAAGACACTCCCCTAGTCCTGAATCTACCTGGGGTTTGATCATTTTTAAGCCGGCAGCCGCGACATTTCTATGCCGGTGGTAACAGAAAGTGCCGGTGTCTATGATTACTAATTGTGGGTGCCGGTGTAACGGTTTCTAGATACCTAGAAGAAGATGAGATGAGGCAAGTTAGCTTAATTTTTTTAATAAGCAACCTCAATATTATCCGTCCCTAAAAATATCAATGAATTTGTTGTACAAAAAAATATGATAATAAATTTATAAACTTAAATTTTAATTGCCTGGGATTCTATACTTTTTAAAGTAGTTCATATTATGCAGCACTCTATTATAAATAGTATTGTGGATAGAATTTTTTGCAAATGTCGGCAATGAATGCACTAAACGGACCGTACTTACCTCCTGGCTTATTGATTTTATGATAATTTTTAGCAAACTTCCGTTTCTCTTCGTCAGATAGTTCTTCATCTTGCATAGTATTCAAGAAAGCCTCAAGTGCTTTCACGCGAGCTGCCCTCAATTTATCAATGTCAAGTCCGAGTTTATCAATTGTTTCTTTAGCGGCGGCTTGCTTGTCTGGATCAGTTGCCGGCAGAATTTCTCCTGAACCTACTACATAACTAAAAAAATCTCCACAGTTTACCTGTAAAGGAGAAACCATCAACTCTTCATTCTTTTTCTTCGGGCCACAATGGGTTGGATCAAATTTTTCGCTTTCTCTCTGGCATGAAGCCAGCAAATTTGTGTACTCCAGATCTAAGTTTGGATAGTTACTTTGAGGTTTTAAATGTTCAATATGGCTGTTGTTTCTGTCAATTCCGATTCCGCAGTAACAACAAATGTAGCCTTGCTCACGTAATAAGCAATCATGCAGTTCTGCTTTTTCTGGATTTTGAAAGTTTTTATATTTTTTATAGAGAAATCCCTCTTCGTTCTCAAGTGCCTTCCATTCTGCCTTCCATTTTGCTAAACATTCTGGTTCCTCACCTTTTTGTATATATCTCATTTGTTGAGAATCTCCTTACGGCGAATTAAGACATCCGCTCTAACAAACTCTGGCTCATCATATCCAATTTCATCAGCCAAGTTTTGACGCACTTGCCGAGCAGCCTCGATATCTCCCTTATCGATAAGCCGAAATAATTCAAGTAAGCGATCCTTAATTTCCTGGGGACGTTCTGAAATTCCCATTACATCTTCAAGGATGCGATTGCTATCTCTGCCAAAAGAACTTTCTGGACGCTTGGTAATAATTTTTCCTTCCTCTGTTCTCTCAAGAATAAAAATGCTTTCTGGTTTAACTTGGCTAAGGACTTGTGGAGAATGGGTGGTGACAATAAACTGGCAATTGGGAAATGTTCTGGTAAGCGCCGGCATAATTTTGCGTTGCCATTCTGGGTGAAGGTGCAGCTCAATTTCATCAATTAGTACGACACCGGCTCCTTCCAGGGGATTTTCTAAGTTAGGGTTGGCAATTGCTAAACGTCTTGCTAAATCTCCCACCATTGCCAGCAAGCATTTCTCACCATCAGATAACTGATTTAGAATAAACTCTTGAGTTTGTTTTTCTACAGTCATTCGCAGAGGTGAACGCCTAACTCGTAAATTTGAGAAATTGGGCATGAGAGAATAGATCGCTTGTCTAACTGCTTCTAGTCGCTTATCTCTGTAAACAGGGTCATCCCGTCGTTCCTCATTTTCCAAATCTTCCAACCCTCTAAACCATTGAAAAAAGCTATTAAAACCTATTTGAAAACCTGTTAACGCATATTTATAGGCATCTAATTGCTCAAATGAAAGCTGTTCAGAAATCTCTAATGTAATATCAAGCACCGCCCGATTGATTGGATAATAAATCGCCAAAGGTATATTTTTTCTTGAATTCAATGGATATTGTTCAAGTATTTCGTTTAATAGAGCACTATACATTTTTTTGTGGTTTATTAAAGATCTTTTACTATTTAAAGACCAATTTATCTCTGAATCTGTATCTATTAATGCTGTCATTTCGATGTGAGTTTCATTTTGTCCATTTTGAACGTCTTCATTATTAGAGAATCGTGAAATTAAAGCATTATTCTGTACTCCTTCTAGAAGATTACTTTCATTTATTACTCTTTGTAAACTTCTCTCAGCAAATGCTGAATGTAGACTAGAATGCAATCGAATAAAACGTCTATCAAACTGTAATCGAACCAAATCTAGGTAAGGAGATAAGAGAATAGCAATACAGTCAAGAATACTTGATTTTCCCACGCCGTTAATACCGATAAACACAGTGGGTTCATCTGGTGGGAACTCTAGGGTTAAATCGCCGATTCCGCGAAACGATTGCATCTTCAGGCGCTTGACTCTCATTTTGTGACCTTCACTGCATTATGATCTGGATCTTAATACGCATCTGGCAAATTGTAAGCTAGCTGCTAAGCCATAAAAAGAGAGCGTCCAGATGTCCCAACCTCCTCATCAACCGTCCCCGATCACTCCTAATAACGAAGCTCAGATAGCGACTGTGCACCGGCTGCGCCAGCTTAGCCATCTCCTCGATAATGCTGTTGGCATCCCTGGCACTCGCTATCGTATTGGACTCGATCCCCTCCTGGGATTGCTACCGGGTGGCGGTGACATCGCCGGCGCAGTTCTTTCTGGCTATATTGTCTTCTCCGCCGCAAAGCTAGGCTTGCCACGAGAAGCCTTGGTGCAAATGGTTTCTAATATCCTGTTTGAGACATTCGCCGGCACGGTGCCGGTGTTGGGAGATTTGGTAGATGTCACTTGGAAAGCCAATACTAGAAATGTGGCATTGTTAGAAGACCACTTGAACGTTCCTCAACCGAATAGCAAAAAAGCAGACAAGTGGTTTGTTTTCCTGCTGCTTGCCGGCTTGATGCTTGTCGTCATTGCGGTTGCGGCTTTGAGCGTATTCCTGATCAGCCTAGTGGTGAGACTATTCACCGGCGGCTAATCGCTGGCAGTTAACCGGCTCCCCACGCGCCGGCTTCACAAGAGGTGGGATAATAAACCAGCTGTTGTCTGCTTTTCTCCAATGGTTCAGTCTTTCCAGTCTCCCGACGATCTTGCCAATGCCCTCACCGGCATCACCGATCTGACTTTTCAACTCCCTGATCCAGAAGATGAGCAAATTGCCGAGTTAGATTTTCAGCAGCAACTTGACAGTGCGTGGCAAGTCTGCGATCGCTTCGACTTGCAAACCGACATTTGGCGCGGACGAATTTTGCGATCTATCCGAGATCGTGAGAAAAAAGGAGGAGACGGGCGCGGCACCGGCTTTCTCAACTGGCTGAAAAACCGGGAAATTAGTAAAAGTCAAGCCTACGCACTCATTGAACTCTCCAACAGTGCCGACACCCTCCTCGAACAAGGACACCTCGATCCCTCTTCGATCAACAACTTTAGCAAACGCGCGTTTGTGGAAACCGCCAAAGCCTCCCCAGAAGTGCAGCAGCTGGTTACAGATGCCGCCCGCACCGGCGATCGCATCACCCGGCGGGAAGTGCGCCAACTGTCTGATGAGTGGACAGCCATGAGTTCCGACTTGCTGCCGGATGAAGTCAAGGAAAAAGCTGCCGGTGGATCAGTCCCGACTCGCTATCTCGCGCCTTTGGTGAAAGAGATGGAAAAGTTGCCAGAGTCTCACCTCAACGCCATCCGCCAAGAAGCCGCCGAAAATCCCGATGTAGATACCGTTAAACAACTCACCTCAGATGCTCGTAACTTGTCCAAATATCTGGATGCTGCCGCCCAAGTACAAACCATTAACCAATCTTCCCTAGATATGGAAATGGCACTAGAAGAAGCCCTGCGGCTAGGCTGTCTGAATACTGCAGCGGATATGGTGAAGCAGGCAGCTCAAGTAGAACAAACTGTGGCAAAGCTGTACACGACTTGGAAGCGCTTGTCCAGTCTTGCTGACCGGCTTTATGTTGACACCGGCGCAACCACTCCACACCTGCGCTCTCTCATCAGCTGTATGGAGCGACTTGCCGGTGAGGTGATTGAAGTGCAATTGGGCGATAACGAACGCACGATTCGTCTGCGGATCTTGAGTGATTCGGATTCCTAACCTCCTCCTCACCCGACTCTACGCCTGGGTGGGGATTCCCAAACTACTCGATGTAAGGTTTAATAAGATTTCCACGTGGCTTCTTGACAACAATACATTTGCCCTAATTTGTAAAGAACTCCGGTATAATAGTATACACAGCCTGTTGGCCTAGCCAATTCAGTTGGTTGTTAATCAAGGTATTTCCCGTTGACTTTACAAAACTTAAAGAATCTTGCTGACGAGCAGATTATGGTTTCCCAGCCAGAGTATGCAAAGAAATTGCGTCCCCTGCTGCCACCAGAAGCATTTGAACCGGCTCCCAGCAAGTTAGTCCTCCTGTTGCTGAATCTGGTAATTTTGATGGTAGGTTGGGCCATTGCCTCCACATTAAATCATTGGCCGGCCTACCTTTTATGGCTTTACTTACCCATATCGCTGGTGATGGGTAACAGCGTGATTGTATTGCTTTTCAGTTCCCATAACCTCATGCACGGCAGCGTCATTAGAAACCGGGGGATCATGCGTGTTCTCGGTTTACTGGGACTTGCGATATTGTGGATGCCGCCAACGCTTTGGAAAGCAGTGCATAACCGAGAGCATCACAACAAAACGAATTCTCTGACAGATCCCGATCGCAATTACTTAAACGAGCAGCCGAAAACCTGGGGAAAATGGATTCAAAATTTATTTGTCCCCTCTGCTGAAGTGAATCCTTTGTGGTTAACTGTGGGGATGACAAGTGCTTGGGGCGTTCATACTTTTAGAAACCTCACCTCAGTGCTGTTTTTTAATGATGAATCGGTTGATTATGTGCCGGCTGCTTTTAGCGTTAGCGATAAAGAGCGGCGGACAATGGCGGGTGAAGTTGTAATAATTTTAGCGCTTCATCTGTGTATCCTCAGCTTCTTGCAATTTAATCCACTCAAACTCGTACTGGGTTACTTTCTTCCCATCGGGATTGGTTATGCTGGCCTGATGTTTTATATTTATACCAATCATATGCTTTCCCCGATGACAAGCATTAATGATCCCTTGCTCAATAGCTTGTCAATCCGGGTGCCTAAATTTTTTGATTGGTTGCATCTCAATTTTTCTTACCACACCGAGCATCATATTTTCCCTGGCATTAATTCTGACTATTACCCGCTAGTCAGAGAATTGCTAGAACTTCACTATCCGGGTCGGATGAATTTATTGGATGCGGGCGAAGCTTGGCGGTTGTTGCTGCAAACTCCTCGGCATTACAAAGATGAAACGACCTTTACAGATTGGTCAGCAGAAAAGTCTGTAACTAGCCCGCTCAGTCAAAATTTGATCCAGAACTGAAGAATCGCTCCTGCTTTCTTTTGTTTTCTATCATTAGCAATCGCGGAGCAAGCCAGATTTACTATCAGTCTTCTTGTTAACCCCAAACTTCTTAGCGGTTCTCAAGAAGTCAGAAAGACTTTGGGGGATGCAACCGTCCCCCAAACCCCCTCCAAAAGGGTGATCTGCTGAGTATCAATAGCCTGAAGGGCAATTCTGAATGAGTCACTAGGATTTGTAACTCTTGCTTGCATAGAAGTAAGAATTACTATCTAATTCATCTAATAATTTCTATCACCTATCAAAACCGGCTTTGGTCTGACATAAAGAGCCGGCTCAACGTCACGGCTTGGATATTTGCCGGCAGCAAGTCGCTGAAGTGCTGGAAAAACAATCACTTCAACCGGCTCTATTGTCGAGGTCGGTAGAGCCGGCAAGCTGGGATTAAGAGAATTTATGAAAATTCGCAAAATTCTCTAGATCGTCTAAAGTGAATATTTAACCTGGTGATGTCGCCAGTATGAGCTACTGTCTCAACCCTGCTTGCCAGAAAGCCCAAAACCCAAACTCCGCAAGTTTTTGCATGACTTGCGGTTCGCTGCTGCGGCTTAAAGAGCGTTACAAAGCGATTGAGCCAATCGGTGCCGGCAGCTTTGGCAGAACGTTTTTAGCAGAAGACGCACATCGTCTGGAGAGTTTGTGCGTGATTAAGCAATTGTTGCCACAGCCGCATATTCAAAACAACGCTGAGTCAATGGCTAAGGCAATCAATTTGTTCAAGCGGGAAGCGCGGCAGTTGTTTCACTTGGGACATCATCCCCAAATTCCGTCATTATTTGCCTTTTTTGAGCAAAACCGGCTTTTGTATTTGGTACAAGAATTAATTGATGGCCACGATCTATCGCAAGAATTAGGCAAGGGCAAGCACAACAATTCAGACTATGAGGGACAAAGCCGGCAATTGTTGAAAGAGTTGCTGCCGGTGTTGCAATTTGTCCATGAGCATCAGGTGATTCACCGGGATATTAAACCGATGAATATTCTGCGCCGGCACAATGGGGAATTGGTGCTGATTGATTTCGGGGTTGCTAAGCAGCTTGCCGGCAACGGAATCAGCCAAGGCGGCTCAAGAGTGGGGACAGAAGGGTATGCCCCCATTGAGCAAATTCGGGGCGGCAAGGCTTATCCCGCGAGCGATCTTTACAGTTTGGGCGTGACTTGCATTCAACTGCTCACCCAAGGCTCACTCGATGAGCTTTATGATGCAATGGAAGGGCGCTGGGTATGGCGAGAATGTCTAAGCGCGAAAGGAATCAATATTACGCCTGAGTTGGGTGAAATTTTAGACAAAATGCTGAAAGATGGGGTGAATGAGCGCTATCAATCCGCCACAGACGTGCTTAAGGATCTGAATAAAATTCCGGCAATTCTTAATCGTCAGCCGGTGGGATCGGCAGTTTCCCCCGTTGCAAAGATGCCGGTGAAACCTACCTCGACGATTAAAAATCAAAAAGCAAACAGCAAACAGCAAAAATCAAAAAGTTTGCCGGCTTGGCGATGTGTTCAAACACTGATCGGTCACACGAAAGAGGTAAATTCGATTGCCCTGAGTCCCCAAGCTTACGTTCTGGTCAGTGGCAGTTGGGATCACACGATTAAAGTCTGGAATTTGAACACCGGCGCTGTTATTCACAACCTGCGAGGGCATTTTGGTCATGTCAGTTCAGTTGCGATTAGTCCGGATGGTTATATTCTGGTAAGTGGCAGTTGGGATCGCACGATTAAAGTTTGGAATTTGGGCAGTGGCAAACTAATTCATACACTGAAAGGACATAACAATTATGTGAATTCGGTGGCAATTAGTCCCGATGCTCAAACGCTGGTTAGTAGCAGTTGGGACAAAACGATTAAAGTTTGGCAATTGAACACAGGACAGCTTATAGAAACCCTTGCCGCTTCAGATTGTGTTCGCACTCTAGCGATTAGTCCGAATGGGAAACTTCTCGCCGGCGGCAGTGATGACCGGCTGATTAAATTATGGGGATTGGGTGCCGGTGGTAGACCGGATAGTGCGAATTTTTGCACCCTTGCCGGTCATTCAAATTGTGTTCGTTCGGTTGCGTTTAGTCCCGATGGGCAACTTTTAGCCAGTGGCAGTTGGGATAATACGATTGAGCTGTGGGAGATACACAAACAGCCGGCAACTAAGCCGCTACGCACCCTTGCCGGTCATTCGAGCTACGTTTATTCGGTTGCCTTTAGTCAAGATGGCAAGATGTTAGCCAGTGGCAGTCGAGATGGCACAATTAAGCTGTGGCAGATGGACGCCGGCAACGCCGCACACACCCTAATCGGGCATTCAGGGCCGGTTTATTCGGTTGCCTTTAGTCCCGATAGTCAGACGCTTGTAAGTGGGAGTGATGACGCCACGATTAAGATTTGGCGGTGTGAGTAAACGATTATTTCAATTGTTTATAAGCTTTCAATATTTTTTTAAAGGATATATAAGCCTGGTTCAGTGTTATTCCCAGGAAGAAGATCACGGCTGCTTTTAACGCCTCTCCTCTCGCACAACTGTGCAAAAGACTCTAAACTTTCTAATCTTGCTGCCAGTTCGCTCAAAGCATCTAAATATTCCGCTACAGCAATTTGGCGATGTGTCCATGCTTCATCAAATCTAGAAGAACTCGAGAACATTTCAAACTCTACATCAACATTAGTTTTTTTGCTTCTGATTTTGTCAGGAGATAAAGTGCGATCTCTGGTTGATATTTCCGTAATTCGTTCTACTCGTTCGGGGGTAATATGCTTTTTAAACCGAGAATTAGTAAAGCGATAAGCGGTAGACAAATAAGAATTTTCTTCCCTGATTAATTCATCGCCCCATCTTTCCGCGACTTGTTTGAATTTAGGGACTTCTACCGTAAGCAATTCTTTAGCTTCTTGATGCTTTCCGATTTCTAGGAGAAGATGCGCTTCTGTTGCTGTGGCGACTGCCCAGCCTTGAATAGAAACATCAACATTGAGCATAATTTCAGCATCTAATTCTGGGTTGGCTTGCATCGCTTGATTACTGAGAAATAGTCGCGCTCTCGAAGCTGTTTTAATGGCTGATCTCGGTGATTCATCAGGAAAACGAGAACGATCATCAAGTTCAGCTCTTAAACCAGCAATTTCTTTAATTAGCATGGCTTGATGAAGATGGGAAATCGCTTTGGCAAGGCTTTTTTGCTTTTGCCGGCTATCTTCTACTAATAAATACAGATAGGCTAATTGTCCAGAAATAATATCTAAGTGATTATCAACACGATTTAATCCAGCTTCAACCCGATTAAAACCTGTTATTACGCTGTTTTCAATCCGATTCAATCCAGCTTCAACTCGGTTAAAGCCTGCTTCCATCGACTGTTGAATGTGACCTAAACTTTTTTGGATTTGGTGCAGTTTATAGCCCATATAGGCAAAGCCGGCAATACTAACACCAAGGTTTAAAACACTTGCCCCCGCAGCAATTTGAGTTAATCCCATTACTGAGGATAAAGTTTTTTCAATACCGATTAATTTATGATAGGTAAGCCCATGACCAATAACATCAGTTCCTCCCAAGATGGGAGAAAAGGGAATCCCCATTAGTTTGCTAGTTAGTCCGGGAGTTTCGGCTAAATGGCGCACAATCTGACCACCATTTTCTGTACCAGCAGCCCATCTAATAACGCTTCCATAGCGTGTCATTGAGCCATCGAGTAAAGCTTTGATGATTTCGGGATTGTTAACTAAGAGAGTCGTATCAATCAGCATTTTATTTTCTCTGTTTAGCGATTATAAACTTTAAGGTTTTCGTAGGCTTTTATTTGCAATCTCTCAGAAACTTTAACATCAACTTCTGAATCAGCTAATTTACGAAAAGCATCATGTCTCTTGAGTTGATTGATGTTAGGCTTAAATCCATTGTCATCTTGGTTGAGTTTAATCTCAACCAAGTAAATGTTATATTCTGATTCTGCTCCTTTGGCGACTGAATACTCATTGTCATCAAGTCTTTTCTGAGAAAGTTCAGTTTCAGATCCTAGCCATAAATATCTCGTAATTTGGTAAAGTTGTTCTGCCTCACTAACATCAATATGCTTTTTATCTTTTAGCGATTCAAGAAAATCTGCTTGCGAGGCGGAAATCACTAAAACTAAAATTGAAGATTCTTTAGCATTTTTCTGATCTAGAAGAGTTTTACCTGGCGGAGATGGAGGATTAGAAGATTCTCTATTTTCTCTATCAGTTGGCTGTTGTGATTTTTGTTGTTCTTGTATCGGGGGACACAGTGCTGGTACTCCTACTGCTCCTCCTACTCCTCCTACTACTACTCCTACTGCTCCTAATGCTACTGCTCCTCCTACTCCTCCTACTGCTCCTACTACTACTCCTACTGCTCCTAATGCTACTGCTCCTCCTACTCCTCCTACTACTACTCTTACTACTTTTACTAAACTCTCCATATCCCTAGAGTCCATTTTTTAACTCCTGAATTTCATTAGGTTTAAAACTTGCTTCACGGACGAAAAATCTGTTGTAACTTTTCACAATCTGCTGTTGCATGATCTTTTTTAACTTCAAACTCACGCCAAAACTGTTTTTCTTGCTCAAAATTGCCCTCAATAATACTTGATTGTTGCTGCAAAGCACGTTCAGCTAAATTGGTAATCTCATCAACGGATTCTTCAAAGTTATTGCTAACATCCTCTAACCGTTCAAGAATCCACTTAAGCAAAATATCCCATAAACTCCCTTTCCCTTGCTCAATTCCACTTGACCATTGTTCTGCCATTAAGCTTGGAGACGGAAGAAAAAGTTCGATGTATTCAACATCTTGAGTAATATCACGAGTGACAGATTCTTGGTAAGTACGAGTTACAGGCCGTGTTTTTGTTCTCGTTTTTGTTGTTTTCAAGCAAGATCCTTCCTGATAAGATTCTTCATAGTTCTCCTGTTCTGTTTTGGTGCGTGTTTCGTCTTCTGTTTTTTGTCCAACTACTTCTGTTTTTTTAGAACGGTTTTGCTTCATATTATTATCTGGCAATTCAAAAAGTTTTTCTGGTAAAGTTGGCAAGTTGTGAGCTAACTTTTTGAATAAATTACTGATGGCTGCTTTTTCAAGATTAATTGAAGAAAAATTGCCATCGATCAGAAAAAATTGTAATTTCTTAAATTTTTCATCAACTAATGATTCTAAAGGTTCTTCAAACTGTTTTGCTTTTGATTGTAGAACAAACTCTGCCCTTGCAGATATAGCTTCTCTCATCGTGTGATATAGCAAGCGAACATAGCGTTCATCATGTTCAAGTCCTTTTTTTCCCTTGTCATTATCAGCCCGTATACGCTTAACTAAGTATTCTGATTCAGCATCAAATTTACTGAGTCTTCGACTAACATTATCATAGGCTTTAGCAATATCATCAGCTAGTGAAGGGGATGTCACTTCCCCTAGTTTATCTCTGAGTTCAAAAGCTCCTTGATTATTTTTAAAAGCATCGCAAACTGGAACAATTAGAGATATGGTTAAATCTCCTTCTACCTCCTTAACAGCATCAAAAATTCCCTGAAATCCCTTACGTCCTTTTTTGTCAGCCTCTTGTACGAGTTTATCATTAGTCGTAGGGTCATTTTTTTTCAGTTTTTCAATTAATTCCTTAATTTCTACCTGAAATTCTTTACAAATTCTCTTGCTATTTTTATGCAAATCTTGACGGATTTTAGCAATATTATCTCTTTCTTGTTCAACTTGCTCTTGATTATTAATTTTTCGAGTTTGAATCAGAACATCAAGAGATTTTGCCAAAACATCGTAATTATCGAATACCTCCAACAAGGCAGGAAGTATTACCAGTTCAGCAAATGATTCTTGAACCCGTACACGGAAACGATCCCAAAGTTCTCTACCGCCACTCCATTCTAAAGAATAGTGGAGAATTTTTCGCATGGTTTCATTATCAACATTTTGACCTGACATGATTTCCATTTTGAGGCTAAAAAACCATTGTGCTAACTCCAGATTATTTCCAATACACTGAAAAATTGTACCAAAACAGTCTTCAAAAAGTGCTTTTATGAATTTTGATCTTGTCGCTTGATCAACTGTTGACGGTTCGTTAAAAGCTCCTGAACCCCAAGCGCACTGAGCATAATATAAAAGACGAGCATTAAAAGGGAGAACATCAGGAAGTTCTTTAAGTGATAAGACCTCTTTAATTTCCTCTCTTAACTTATCAATCCGCTTTGATAGGGGAAAATCATCTGCACCTCGCTGATCGACCCGATTTAAGATAAAAATCATCGAATCTGTGCGACCTTGTAGATATCCGACAACTGTCTTTAATTCTTCCAATAGGCGTTTTCTGTGGTCATCATCGACCTGCATATAGTCCAAAGCCACTAAACTAAAAGCTTTATTAACTTGCTTTTGAATAGTTGCCAAATTAGTCCGATCTTGAACTGATTTCAATCCTGGCAAATCAATGAATTCAACTCCGATTCCGTTGGGTAAACCCAGTAAAGAAGCATCACAAGCAGGTAAAAGAGGAACATGAGCAGTTATTTGTGGCGCAACATACTCACGCTTTTTCCGTTCATTGTGATAGGAGCGCATCACGCTGCTAATTCGCTCGTATAAGTCCTCATCACTGCCTGTCGATTTACCAGTATCCCAAACCGCATCCTTCGTTTTTTCAATGATTAATTTTTGTTCCTGAGAATGTTGGATAGTTAATACACCCCCACTCATTTCTCCGGCTTCAATCGGTGCGATTTTTCGACCAATCAGGGCGTTAACAATTGTTGACTTTCCAGAGGACGTTGTTCCAAGAGTCGCAATCCGAAAACTAGGATTTTCTAACCGTTGAACGGCTTCTTCATGAACTTTTACAAATTCCTCTAGGCAATATTTAAGCTCTGGATCATTAAAAACATCAGGGGACGAGTTGACTAAGCTAGAAACTGAGTTACCTAATTCTTTTAAGAGGTTGCGGGTGTTGTTTAACTGAGATTCAATATTGAGTTCCACGAGTTGCCCCTGTAATGAATACTTTGGGTTAATTCCACAAAATGCTTAAAAATGTAACGAGTTGCTTTGCAGCAAATCCTCGATATGCAGGCGAAGTCTGCCGTTAGGCGAATTCTCTCTTCTTCACCATGACTTTAATCTGCGGGAGAAGGATTGGCAAGGGCGGTATCCCGCCACGTTCCCATCGGTGAACCGATGGAAACAACAGTTTCAGTGTTTGGGGAAACTGTGTTTGCGTCTGTGCAAGTGTAGCGCTCTCTAGGGGATTGAATAGGGCGCAAAATACCTCCTAAGCTTCCTCAATGAGCCTAAGCGATGAGTCGCTGTATGCACATGGTATATTTACTGATTTTTCATTGAGTCAGCGATAATCAAGCTTTGAGATAACACCTAAATCTATCTATTTACCAAGAAAAACTATTACTCGCTCATTTTCTCACGTCGCAGCGCTCTGTATTTTCTTTTTGACACATCATGACATTAATTTTAATAGAAGTTTAATTTCATCACCGGCTTATATTAACTGTCAAATGCGCGACTGCCGGCATAAAGTTATCTAACATTTGCAAAGTTCTGTTATTAACGCCTTTTTTTCTGTTAAAAGAGTGAGTTTAACTATTAATTTTTTATGGAAATAAATTTTTTTGTGTCAAAGATCGCCCCCACTTCCCTGTTTACCCTAGCTAACGGAGGATTAAGGACACTGGGAAAAGTGTCCCTTAGAAAGAAGACAAGGCGGACAAAGCACCTTAAGTTAGGTTTAAGCAGCCTTTAAGGAAGTTCATCTGTTATAGCCACAGTCAGCGATACCACCATGATGCAGCTCAATTCCTCA
This sequence comes from Microcoleus vaginatus WJT46-NPBG5, assembly GCA_019359355.1. Classification (GTDB taxonomy): domain Bacteria; phylum Cyanobacteriota; class Cyanobacteriia; order Cyanobacteriales; family Oscillatoriaceae; genus FACHB-68. The sequence continues at coordinate 160,074 of JAHHHM010000010.1, forward strand.
GAACATTCTCTCAATGTCAAACCTTTTGCCAATATGAGGCCGGTAACTTCTGGTGTTTCGCCTTGGCTAACTGCCTTAACTTATCCCCTGGGTCGTTTCCTGGTTCTGCCATCTTACTTTGGCCGGCTAGAGGTGAGCGGGCAAGAAAATCTACCGAAAGAAGGGCCGGTGATTTTGGCCCCTACCCACCGTTCGCGCTGGGATTCTCTGATGCTGCCTTACGCCACAGGACATCATGTCACAGGCCGGCATTTGCGATTTATGGTGACAGCAGATGAAGTTAAAGGACTGCAAGGCTGGATAATTCGGCAACTCGGTGGATTTCCAATTGATGTCAAACATCCCGGCATTTCCAGCCTGCGTCATGGTGTAGAACTGCTTCTAGATAGCCAGATGATGGTGATTTTTCCCGAAGGCGGCATTTTTCATGATGGTGAAGTTCACCCGCTAAAACCCGGACTCGCTCGGATCGCCCTGCAAGCTGAATCGACCCACCCCGGATTGGGTGTTAAAATTGTGCCGATGAGCATTCGTTACGGTCATCCCTATGCCACTTGGGGCTGCGGTGTCAGTGTTCGCATCGGTTCGCCCTTAGTGGTGGCTGATTACTGCCAGCAACATACCAAGCAAGGCGCACAACAGATCACTGATCGCTTGGAAACCGCTATTAAAAAATTGGATAGCGAACACCCCTCATCTCAAGCAGAGTAAGCGCCAAGGAAAGGCACATACTCAGTACCTTTTTTACAAAAATCCCAAAAGCCGGCCCCTGTAAGCGATAACCTACCGCGCCGGCATTCACTATCTGCATTTATTTGTATATGCCTGCCGGCAGACTACGCTATCATCTGCCGAGGCTTTCCGCACAATGCTTATCATCTGCGGTTAAAAAAAACAACCTTTGCAACAAATCTAATAATCAGCAAACTAGAAGATCCGCTGCAATACTTTGATAATATTGAAGTGCTGCTGCAAAAGAAAAAATCAAAATTTTGCTGAGCCTGGTTTAACTCACTAAACCACACCACGCATACCGTACTCCTTGTGAAACTGCGAGAAACGCTTCCAAGGGCGGTGTGCGTGGGTTAATTTATGGGCTGAGCCTAAAACTATTTTTCCTAAAGGTATCAGCCTTTACTGAAAATCCCTTTCAGCAATCCTTACAGGGGCTAGTAGTTCCCAGCCGGTAAAAACTGACTCAAGTGCTTACCCGACAGACGTTTGATGAAATATCTGTCGGGTGGAATATTAAAGAAGTTCCATCAAAAGTTTTGACTGTACATCAAGCGAACCCACCCTTAAAAAACAGACTAAACTAAAAAAGATGGCTTTAAAAATATCCATTTGGTTCGTGAATTATGAATTATGAATTATCAGAACTTAATTCAAAATTCAAAGTTCAAGCTTAAAAAATATCGAAAGATTATCGCATCTCAAATTCTAGGCCCAAAACGCCTTGCAATTTTGGAAGCGTGTCTGATTGGCTTAGTATCGGGACTAGCGGCTGTTTTACTCAAACAAGGGGTGGGATGGCTGGGAGGATGGCGAGTTTATACAGCATCCCATCTGATCCCGGCTTGGATCTTGCTCCCCAGTGTCGGAGTCGTTGGGGGGTTGCTCACCGGCTGGCTGGTGGAACGACTGGCCCCTGAGACTGCCGGCAGCGGCATTCCCCACGTCAAAGCCGCTTTAGCCGGCGTGAGTATTTCCCTAGATTGGCGGGTGGCTAGTGTCAAGCTGGTCGGCACTATTTTAGCCGTGGGTTCAGGATTAACATTAGGCCGGCAAGGCCCAACGGTACAAATTGGAGCCGCTTTGGCTGCGGGGATCGGTCGTTTGATTCCCACCTCACCCGACTACCGCCGTCAGCTGATTGCTTGTGGGGCAGCAGCCGGCTTAGCTGCCGGGTTCAACGCACCGATTGCCGGCGTGCTGTTTGTCGTGGAAGAACTGCTTTATGATATCTCCGGCTTTACCCTTGGCCCAGCAATCATCGCGTCCTTTATCGGTGCCGTTGTCTCCCAATTGCTGGGTGGCGATCTGAATCTCGACATCACTCAAAGTGTTTCCCAGACCCGGTTTTTAGCCCAGGAGATTCCCTGTTACGTGGTGTTGGGAATCTTGGCTGGATTGCTAGGCAGCCTGTTCACGAAATCAATTGTTGCGCTCTTATACTTCAACCGGCGCGTGCTGCGTCTAGGGCTGCCGGTGCGTATTGCCCTAGCTGGGCTAGTATGTGGCCTTGCGGTGGCCATGCTACCCGAAGCCTTCCGCAACAATTCAGGTTTGCGAGACTTCCTCCTCAGCAAAGAAGCCAACCTGACAAATATCTCCCTCGCCTTTGTCGCTCACTTCGTTCTGACCATTATCGCCGCCTCTTCCGGCGCACCGGGCGGGTTATTCGCCCCCTCCCTGGTGCTGGGTTCTGCCTTAGGCCACATAGTCGGAATTTTGCAGTGGGATTGGCTCGGCATTGGGGTGCCTACCACCTACGCCCTTGCCGGCATGGGGGCATTTTTCTGTGCGGTTTGCAGAGCACCGATTACCGCTGTGGTGATTGTTTTTGAAATTACCACCGATTTTAAACTGGTGCTGCCTTTGATGATTGGCTCTGTGGTGGCTTATTTGGTGGCAGAAAAGGTAGAGAAGGAATCGCTTTATGACCGGCTACTAGAATTTAATGGCATTAATTTGAAAAAGGAAAAGCCGGCAGATGGGATTTTGGCTGAGCTGTCGGCATCGGATGTCATGCAGGGCCGTGTGGAAACCCTGTCGAGCCAAATCAGCTTAGATGAAGTGATGCAGGCGTTTTCCCGTTCCCACCACCGGGGCTTTCCCGTCGTCGATAATGGCAAGCTGGTGGGGATTGTTACCCAAACAGACTTGGCAAACACCGGCAAGCGGCAGTTGCCCGCAAATACGCCTTTGAACGAGTTTATGACGCCACAGCCGGTGACAGTCAGGCCGGCGGATACTTTAAGTGAGGTACTTTACCGGCTCAATCGCTACAATCTCAGCCGGCTGCCGGTGACAGAGGGGCGAAAGCTGGTAGGAATTATCACCCGCAGCGATATTATTCGGGCAGAATCAGACAAGTTGATCGGGGAAAAGGCTCAGGTTGGCCCTCATCCTGAGCCGTCTTATGTGGTTTACCAAACACGAGCACCGGCAACGGGTAAAGGTCGGCTGCTGGTGCCTTTGGCGAACCCACAAACCGCCCCAGCTTTGTTGCGTCTGGCGGCGGCAATGGCCCACGAGCGCAACTATGAAATTGAGTGCCTTCAGGTGATGCTGGTATCTCGCCACAGTTCGCCGGCAGAGACGCCGGTGAGAACCGTTAAAAGTCGGCGGATGCTGCGGGAGGCTGAGCGAATCGGGCGAGATTGGGATGTGCCGGTGCACACTCAGGTGCGCGTCGCCCATGATGTGGCCCAAGCAATTTTAGAAACCATTAAGGAACGACACATCGATTTAATTTTGATGGGATGGAAAGGCAACACCTCTACTCCCGGTCGGATTTTTGGCGATTCTGTAGATACGCTAATCCGGCAGGCGGCGTGTGATGTGGTGTTGGTGAAATGGGGTGAGAAAAGCCGGCAAACGCTTGAAATCCTCAGCGAGGCAGTCATCCCTCCCTCCACACCAGGCACTCAGAACTCAAGACTGTCTTTAAATCGTTGGCTGGTGCCGATGGCCGGCGGCCCGAATTCCCTGCGTGCGGTGCAATTGCTGCCGGCTTTGGTGGCGATCAGTGCGAAACCAGAAATCCGGCTGTGTCAGGTTTGTCAATCTTCTGCTGGGAAATTTGATACAACGCTCTTGGATAATGCCTCGCAGTTTTTAGACCGAAAGCTGAATGTGCCGGTGATTTCGATGCCGGTGTGTGCGAATTCTGTATCTGAAGCGTTAATAGATTTAGCGCACAAGGATCAGTGCGATGTGATTGTTTTAGGCGCAAGTCGAGAGGGTTTATTGCAGCAGGTGATTAAGGGAAATATTCCCGAAGCAATCACGCGAGGTTGTGATTGTACGGTGATGCTGGTAAGAGGTGCAAGCGCTTAGAGGTTTGAGTGCTAACTTAGTAGGCCCGGATTGCCTCCTTGATCACCCGCTCCTGCAATTCTTTTCTTAATTCTTTACGAGTTCCTATGTCTACAGAGCAACCCAGGCTATCTTCTAAATAAAATCGCACTTTGCTAAATTCAAATAGTCCGATCAAGTCTTCATTCTCAAACTCTAATAAAAAATCGACATCACTATCTGGGCCGGCTTCATCCCGTGCCACTGAACCAAATAGCTCTAAAGATTTCACGCCTAAAGCTTTTAATTCGTCTTTGTGTGCCGCTAAAATTGCGATAACTTCGTCTCGTTTCATAGGAATTTCGGGGAGTAATTTAATCGGTGTTTTTTTGCCGGCTAAGATTAAGGGGTTTACAAGGCTTCTTAATATTATTGCGACTTTGCAGTTGCCAGCCAATTTTGCTCGTCTAGGCGCTGCCAAGCTTTACGAATGTGTGCCGGCTTAAAGAGTTGACGCTTCCGCGCACTCCACTGATTAACGCCGGTGACTGCGTGTTCAGGATCGGTTGCCGCCTTTGGATCTTCTTGTGCGATTCAGTGTTCAGTCGCCAACAGTTCCATGCCATATCGATAACTCGTCAGAAGATCAATGATCCTGCCACTGCATCCGCAACCAATGCCTAGGGCGTACTGTTTTTCTTTAACAAAAGCGATTGCCCGTTCGTGCTGTTTAACGCCGTCACTATGTGGAAATTCTTTACTGTTCCAAACGTCAGCGATCTGATCATAGCTTTTTGCAACTTCATCTGGTTTCATCTTGTGCCGTTTATCCTTTTCTGTTCCAAGTTTCGTACACCATCAAGCCACGCGCAAGCTGCCCAACGACCAAGATAAGCGGCGGCAGATAAACTTTGCACCACCACCAGTGGCTTTCGTCTGTCCGCTTCATCAGGGTTGTTAGGTGGCGAGCTGTACTAAACCTTGAACCAAAATATCAAATCTTGTGGGATATATTCTGAACCCACATCTTGTGATGGTGAGTACGCCTGAAAGCAATCCAAGACCACGTTGGGAATATTAATCCCATACGGATTGGCTATAATTGCTTTCATTGGAAAATCATTATCTTGTCCGTAATCAAGAGGATAACGACAAGGCGGAATAAGTGGTTCATCTCTAGTAGCACGAATTAGTTGATGAAGATGACTTATGATCACAACTCCGTCAACACTAGGAAAGTTTAGTGCCTGTCCCCCTGGATCTTGAGCGAAAGAATTAGGCGTAAATAAACCACAACTGGGATGGAGGAGTGAAGAAATTGGTTCGTAAACGTAGTCATCCCATACAATCACGAGAAGAGAATAAAAATTTTTATTCTCCCGCTTGAATGGAGCAAATTTACCCTCAGCACTGAGCAAGAAATCTTTAATTGGATTGTCTCTAGGTAGAGTTATTCCCACATCTGCACCGGGAAGTTTGTCAATAACTTTTTTTGAAAAGACCCTTGCAGGAACCTGTGTCGGATTTGAGAAACGTTGACGAAGATGATTAAGCAGAGATGGAGCTTTGACTTCGACTCCAATTTGATAATCATCACTGTGAATAATTATTTCTGGGTTCTTCTTACTACCGTTTATTGGAGTCGGTTCCCATCGAAACGAAACTTGAGAAGACCAATCAAAAGTAATGACCTGTTTTATAACGTGCAATTCAGCAAGTCTCTGTAGAAGTTGCTCATAATGAGGTTCATGTTTTTCTTTTCCAGAAATAGAGGCTAGAGCATCAATCATTCCCTTAGCAAATCCAGGAATATACTGCTCACACTCAAGACACGCCTGAATTACTGACTCTGCAAGTGGATGCTGCAAGTTGTAGAGGGGCTGCTCAAAGTGGTATTTAAACCAATGCCAACGCTTGAAGATGTTAGAAGCAAGCACATAAACATACAATTCTTCTCGTGTCATACATCTTTTTGCATTTTACGGTAAATCCAGTTTACTCGCTGCATATGTTGATGCCCCACACTTTTGTCTAGGGAAGTCAGATTAAACCTGCTTCCCACCCATAGCCTTGATAAACTGTCCCCACCGATAACCTAAGCCACCTAACGGCTCAAATCAGCGGCGGCAGATATCCTTGAACTCAGCACCAGCAAATCTCAACCGTCCGCTGCATTTGAATTGTTAGCCTGTGGTTTTGGGATAAGGGCTTGGTTATCGTGCATGACTCTAATCAAAAACCGTAAAGCTTCATTGACTGCATCAGCGTCAGGAAATATCGCTGCAACATCAGGTTCTAAACGAACTGTTATTTCACCAAAACTTCTTCGTCCAGATCCCAATCTTCTGACTCGCAGGCTCTTTAAGTCATACTCCGCCCGTAAATCATCTTCCATTTCTGACTTATCCCTCTTTATAGGTTTCTCGCTCGGTTCGTGTCACTTGTCTTGCGCTAATGATGCGTATTGAATCGCCCCTTTCGGTATACGACACAATCAACAATCGTCCTCGGCTTGATTGTCCAATGATAAGATAACGCTCCTCGTCCTCAGAATGGTCTGGATCATAGAAGTCAATATATAGAGGATCATCAAAAACAGTTTTTGCTTCGTCAAATGAGACTCCATGCTTTGATAGATTGCGTTCTGCCTTGTTTTCATCCCAGTTAAACTGCATAAAGCTATTGTATCCTTACTCATCTAACCGATTGCACGTTTTGGTCTGGAAGGGATTTAATCGTACGACAAAGGTCAGGGAGCGACACAATAGCTATCCACGTATTAGAACCTTGATTGCCAGAGAGAATAAGATCATGGACGGTATTATCTGCAAAAAAGCCAGTCCTGTAGGGATCTGCATGGGCGATTTTGTTCAATGCTTCTCTAAGTAGCAGAGGCTCGAAGCCAGTTATAAGGCCGGCTTTACATACTACAGCAAGTGCAGCGCAAGATTTGTACCTGATGCTTTGATATTCACCGGATGAACGCGAATGCCTTACTGAATTCGCTAAAATGAGCGATGAGCGAACCGGAATTTTGAGCAATGGAAGATATTAGAGCGGAATTACAGGAAATGCTGGATGAGGCTGAGTGGAACTGGCTACAGCCTCATGCTGACCGGCAAGCGTTGGTTGTGGTGGGACAAGAGCTAGACTTGATTGAGGTGGGAGTGGCGATTGCCAGTGATAATGTTCAGTCTGTCCAGCATTGGCTGGGCGAGCAATTGATCTACAAACCATCTGCCGAGCAAGTGGCAGATTGGAACGTTAACCGCAGCAAACGCTTTAATACATTGATTGTGCAGCCTTTTGTTTTGGTTCAAGAATTGGCGGCTGCTTGAGGGTGAAAAGGTTCAGCCGGCATTCTTCGCCGGCACCGATGCTTCAACGGTTTCTGTTGACGGAGTGCGAAGGCGGTAAAACTTTGCTGAATCTTGAACCTGTGCGGCCTGTTGCCACCCACAAAACGGCTCTGGCTCCATCCCGGAGTGTTTTTTCAATCGGTTCTGGCGGTCGTCCAGAAGGCACCGGCATGGGTTTGAAGGCGATTCCCCGACTTCCGAATATAATTTCTCCAATGACCGTAGCTCGCCTCATGTGGTCATCGGAGGTAATTAAATAAACACTTTTAATGCCTCTGGCTTGAAATTCATCAACCAGGGTGGTGAAGTTGGTGACGGTGTCTATCGCGCGATCATCTAAATGCAGCCGGCTCAGATCGATTCCTGCTTCTGAAAACACCCATTCTGCATATTCTGGGTTGCTGCCGCTAGAAACCCAAATATCCATTTCAGGATGCTCGTTTGCCAATTCTGCCGCAAAAATTTCTCGCTCTTTCGCGCCACCCAACACTAATAATGCTTGGGGTGTACTGAAGTTGTTTTGCAGATGCCGGTAGCCAATCCAACACACAACAGAAACTCCTAGTAGCCAGCATAGAACCGATCTGCCTCTAGACCACATAGAGACGGAGCGTAACGAGTCTCTGGAACGTCGGTGACGTTTAGGGTTTGGACAGATCCTCAAAAGCATATACAAAAATCATATATAACACTGCACCCAGAAGCGCCCTTTATAGCCGGCGGCTTCAGAGCGCTTCCAGAACTCCCTTCTCAGCAGATCCACTCAAATCAGGGAATTTGTCACATAAAGCTTAGCAGATAACGGGATTGGCCGGGATCGAACCGGCGGCCTAGCGCTTCAGATTTGTGTGAGTTTCTTCACTCTCTGGACTATTCCTTCACCATAGGCTGTAAACCCTTAGGTGGTGGCCGTTGTGTTTAAGGAGGTTTGAATTTTGTAGAGCATACTTTCGTGAACGTAAGGATGAATGAAGGATAAAAACCGTTTTCCTTCTTGGGTGCCCATTCTGAGCCGGTAACTTTCGTGACTTTTACTTAACCCCCACTTAAACCCCCACACGTCTGAGAAATAAGAAACGATGATCTCACTCTCTTCTTTGGAAAGATAAGTATTTAGGCTAATTTCCAGCGCATGAACTTTACCGTTTTTTTTCTTAAAGGATTTAGAACCGCGATCTATAAACCAAATCGCTATTCCTTGGGGAGTTAAAAGGTTCAAAAACTTTCGTGTGATTGTTTTCGTTCCGCCCCGATATAACTTTTTCACCAAAACCCGTGTTAAAGGAATTAACTTGGGTTCTATGCGAATCAGTTCTTCTCCTTCTTTTCCCTGCACCCTTTGTAAACTTACGGGTCTTCTGGTTATTGTTTCGAGAACTTCTTTTTTATAAAGAATGTAGCTCTCTAACTTAGATGAGTTCAGAATAAAGAAGTTATTTTGGCTTCTTCTTCCTTCACCTAACAACATTCCAACCAGAATTCCTCTTTGCTCTACTTTTGATAAGACATGATAGTCTATCTTTTTTGACTCCTTAAAACCAGTCTCTGCACCTTCCAAAGCGTTTTGAGTTTTGAGCTTCAATTTTTAAGTTTTAAATTCACCCATTACTCAGCACTGTCTTTGGCTTGGCTCAAGATTACCTTATCTGTTGCCAGAGGTAGGCTTCCTTGAATTTGACCACATTCACGCCTGGAGTTTCCCCCAAGGTGCCCGATTTTTCAGGAGGCGCTCGCTCTATCCAACTGAGCTACAACCCCAAATACAGAACTATGATAGCAGTTTTGGGGGATGAATTTTCGTCAATTTTCCACTTTTAAGAAGAGTGCCAAGTTTCTTCCCAAGGGCCACCGCCGGTTTCCAGTCCGCAGACAGAACTGGTGGCTTTGAGGAGCAATCGCGATTGACCGGCAGAAAGTTCGCTTAGTTGCAGGCTAAGCTGACCGTGCATTGTGTCGCGGCAGCAGAAGATTAAGCCTTGTTCGGTGGGTGCTCTAAGGGGTGTGCCGGCCCGATCTGTGGTGCCGGTTAGTTCAATGGCGTAGTGAGCATTTTTTGCTTGCATCTGCCAATTACCCCAAGGTTCTATCTTCCAAGAAACTTTCGAGTTCCAGGGTACAAATTCATAGAATTTGCCTTGATAATGCAAGCCTATCATGGCGACCGATTCCATCCACCACAGGACACCGCGCCGGCCTCCACCGGCTGTTAAGGCGAGATCGGGTTCGTTGTCAAATAAGTTGCAATTCAGCCAAAACCATTTTTGCGGGAAAGACCGGCCCCAGTTTTTTTCACTATAGGCCGGCGCGTCGGTAAATTCGTAGCGCCGGCCATTCCAATCGATCCAGCCGGTGGCCAACCCGTGTGCCATCAAAATTTGCCATCCGGGTTCAAAAATGGGGAAATAAGACAGCCAGCCGGCAGTTGATTGCTGAGGGCTGCCGGTGTTGCCCCAGCCGTACACAGGTTTTATTTCGTACTGCCACTGTGCTAAATTCCCAGTGCCGGGATCGCGCAGGATTCCTTGATGCCAAGTGGCGGTTCCTTGATAGCCTTCTTGGATGTGATGCTCGAATTCTGCCGGTTCTAGGTAAAGCGGTGGGGTGTTTAAGTCAGTTTTGCCCCAATGTCCCAATCCCAAGGCATCTCGCCAGCCCCAAAATCGATTTGTTGCGGGAAAGGTGCGGCAAAGATAGCTATCATCAGGGCCGAGAACTTGGGCTGCGCCGCCGCTGTTGCGTGTACCGCCGGCAGGATCTTCAATTGAGTACATGAAGGCGAAGGTTTGATTGTCTGCCGGCAATGTGACACGGTAATACCAACCTTCAAAAAATCGCTGGCTGCTGCCGTCCCACTGGTAGCCACTGTGAGGGGTTTGGAGATTCACCATAAACTTTATCAGTTGAATGATTGCATCTTTGCCTGAGTTAGTATCTCGTTGGCTTAGTTGCTTGAAAGTGTTTTTACGAAATTCTTGAGAATTGTCGGTTCTGCTTCATATTTATACATGATTTTTGTATAGAAAACCACTTACGAAATCTTGGCTAAGGGTGTTTAAATGATGAAAGACCTGTCTGCCGGCGGTTGACAGAATTTTCTAGATTTGTTCTTTCATATTTAGTTGAGCCGGCATTCACTCCCAAACAAAGGTGTTATTGATATGACTTACAAAATTGAACCTGACAGTTTCCTGAATAATTTAAATCAAGTGGCACAAGTTCGGGCTGAAATTGCGAATTGTTTAGGCAACATTGCTGAAACAATCGAGCAAGCAGAATTAGCGGGAAAACAAACGTCTGGAGGGCTGGGTTTAGACCAAGAAATCGAGGATATTAAGGTTGCCGGTGAAAATTTACGCACCGGAGTTTTTCGGCTTTTAGTCTTGGGAGATATGAAACGGGGCAAAAGCACTTTTTTAAATGCGTTAATTGGTGAGAATATCTTGCCCAGTGATGTTAATCCCTGTACGGCGCTGCTCACGGTTTTGCGATTTGGGCCAGAAAAGAAAGTGACGCTTTATTTTAATGATGGGAAGCCGGCACAACAATTGGATTTTAAAAGCTTTAAACAGAATTATACGATTGATCCGGCTGAAGCAAAGCGGCTAGAACAAGAGAAAAAACAAGCCTTTCCTGATATTGACTGTGCTGTAGTCGAATATCCTCTGCCTCTACTAGAAAAGGGCATTGAAATTGTTGATAGTCCAGGGTTGAATGATACAGAGGCGCGGAATGAATTATCGCTGGGTTATATTAATAATTGTCATGCGATTCTTTTTGTGCTAAGAGCTTCGCAACCTTGTACCCTGGGAGAGCGCCGGTATTTAGAAAATTATATTAAAGGTCGTGGGTTAAGTGTCTTCTTTTTAATTAACGCCTGGGATCAGGTGCGCGAAAGTTTAATTGATCCGGATGACACGGAAGAACTCGAAGAAGCTGAGACCAAATTGCGGCGAGTTTTTAAAGCAAATTTAGCCGAATACTGCCAAGTTGAAGGGCATGATATTTACGATGAACGCGTGTTTGAAATTTCTGCCCTGAAAGCTTTACGCAAACGCTTAAAAAATCCTTCGGCTTCTTTAGAAGGAACGGGCTTTTCCGAATTTATGGGCGCACTCAACACATTTTTAACCAAAGAACGGGCGGTTTCTGAACTGCGTCAGGTGAGAACCTTAGCCCGTCAAACCTCTTCTCATGTTCAAGAAGCAATTGAGCGCCGGATTCCCTTGTTGGATCAAGATGTCAATGAATTAAAGCAAAAAATTAGCTCCGTTGAGCCTGAATTTAAAGCGCTGACAGACATTCGAGATAAATTTCAAGAGGAAATTAAAAATACTCGTGATACTAAGGCAAAAATAGTTGCCGATTCTTTTCGTTCCTATGTGTTGAATTTGGGAAACACCTTTGAAGCAGATTTTTTGCGCTATCAACCAGAGTTAAAGTTAACTGATTTATTTGATGGAGAAAAACGGGAAGCATTCAATACATCGCTGCAACAGGCATTTGAGCAGTATATCAGTGATAAATTAGCTGATTGGAGTCTCACGGCTGAGCGAGAAATGAATGCAGCCTTCGCGCAGTTATCGAGAAGTGCGGCAAGTTATGGGGCTTCGTACAATCAGGTGACGGATAAGATTACGGAGAAGTTAACCGGGCAAAAAATGCAAACCGGCACCTATCATTCAACCGAGGATAAATCACCGGGATGGGCGAAATGGGCGATGGGATTATTTTCTCTCTCAACCGGCAATCTTGCGGGAGTGGCAATGGCAGGTGCCGGTTTTGATTGGAAAAGTATTCTCCTGAATTATTTTACGGTCATTGGTTTGAGCAGCCTCATTGTTGCGGTTTTTCCGGCTGCGATGATTTTAGGGCCGGTGGGGCTTGCGTTATTAGGCTTAGGTGTGGGATTTTTCCAAGCGGATCAAGCGCGTAAAGAAGTTGTTAAAGCTGCGGAGAAAGAGTTAGTGAAACATTTACCACAAGTTGCACAAGAACAATGGCAGCCGGTTTATGATGCAGTTAAAGAGTGTTTTGATGTGTATGAGCGGGAAGTAACCAAGCGGGTGAATGATGATATTAATTCCCGCAAAGCAGAGTTAGATAACTTGCTGCAACAAAAGCAATCTCGTGAAATTAACCGAAGTGCGGAACTAGCACGCTTGAGAAAACTGGAAACCGATGTTTCTAGTGAGTCTCAGAAAATTGATACGGTGTATCAAGATTTACTGAAGTTTATTGACTGAAGTTTTTCTAATGCCTTTTGTTTGAGTTGAGTCTGTATTAAAAAAAGAGGAATTGTTGGATGAAACTGTGCCGGCGTCTTGAACAGAAAGTTTGCTTAATTAGTACCGCTTTATCTTTGTTTCTAGGAGGCCCATCTTGTTCTGTAACGACACAGACAGGGACTCCCAAAAGTTTTGCAGATTGGTGTTTGAGGAAAGAAAGTCTTTTGCCAGAGACAAAACATACTGTTGATGTGCTTTTGAAACAGGCCGGCACTTCTGATTGCAATCAGGCTAACCAAAAGCTTTCAAATACGACAAGCCTCAGCCTCAACAACAATCAAATCAGTGATCTCAAACCCTTAAGTTCTCTGACCAACCTGACTTTCCTCGAACTTAACAACAATCAAATCAGTGATTTTAAACCCTTAAGTTCTCTGACCAACCTGACTTTCCTCAACCTCAGCAACAATCAAATTAGTGATCTCAAACCCTTAAGCTCTCTAACCAACCTGACAAACCTCTACCTTTACAAGAATCAAATTCGTGAACTGAAACCCTTAAGGAACCTGACCAACCTGACTCACCTCAGCCTCTGGAACAATCAAATCAGTGATCTCAAACCTTTGAGTTCCCTGACCAACCTGAGACACCTCTACCTCAGCAACAATCAAATCAGTGAACTCAAACCCTTAAGGAACCTGACGAATCTGACTCGGCTCGGCCTCAAAAACAATCAAATCAGTGATCTCAAACCCTTAAGTTCTCTGACCAACCTGGAAAACCTCGGCCTCAACAACAATCAAATCAGCGACATTCAACCCTTAAGTTCTCTGACGAACCTGACAAACCTCGTCCTCAACAACAATCAAATCAGCGACATTCAACCCTTAAGTTCTCTGACGAACCTGACAAACCTCGTCCTCAACAACAATCAAATCAGTGATCTCAAACCCTTAAGTTCTCTGACAAACTTGGGTGGCATCCGCCTCGAAAACAATCAAATCAGTGATCTCAAACCCTTAAGTTCTCTGAACAACCTGACTCACCTCAGCCTAAGCAACAATCAAATCAGTGATCTCAAACCTTTGAGTTCCCTGACCAACCTGAGACACCTCGTCCTCAGCAACAATCAAATTAGTGACCTTAAATCTTTGAATTCCTTAACCTATCTGCAAGATATCCGGCTCGATAACAATCCAATGCTCACAAATAAAACTTGTTTTGTTAAGCCTGAGTCTATCTGTAAATTTTAAACTGCTAAGATTCAGGGTTCGATTGCTCTTTGTGGGAACTATCACAAATCAAGCCAGTGATTAACTTTTTCAATCCGGGGAGAGAGTATTTAGATGAATAAATATCAGTATCTGATGCAGAAAATCTTCTTAGCCGGCCTACTTGTCCCTCTTTTTCTAGGAGAATCATCTTTTTCTGTCAATGCACAGACAGCGACACCAAAAAGTTTTGCGGATTGGTGTTTGAATAAAGAAAATCTTCCGCCAGAGACAAAACATACTGTTGATGTGCTTTTGCAGGAGGCCGGCACTTCTGACTGCAATCAGGCTAACCAGAAGCTTTCAACTCTCAAACAACTCAACCTCAACGACAATCAAATCGCTGACCTTAAACCCTTGAGTTCTCTGACGAACCTGACGGAGCTCAACCTCCATAGCAATCAAATCGCTGACCTTAAACCCTTGAGTTCTCTGACGAACCTGACTAGCCTCAGCCTCTATAGCAATCAAATCGCTGACCTTAAACCCTTGAGTTCTCTGACGAACCTGACGGAGTTCACCCTCAGTAACAATCAAATCGCTGACCTTAAACCCTTGAGTTCTCTGACGAACCTGACGGAGCTCACCCTCTGGCACAATCAAATCGCTGACCTTAAACCCTTGAGTTCTCTGACGAACCTGACGGAGCTCGACCTCCATAGCAATCAAATCGCTGACCTTAAACCCTTGAGTTCTCTGACGAACCTGACGGAGCTCACCCTCAGTAACAATCAAATCGCTGACCTTAAACCCTTGAGTTCTCTGACGAACCTGACTAACCTCTCCCTCTGGGAAAATCAAATCACTGACCTTAAACCCTTGAGTTCTCTGACGAACCTGACGGAGCTCGACCTCTATAGCAATCAAATCGCTGACCTTAAACCCTTGAGTTCTCTGACGAACCTGACGGAGCTCGACCTCTATAACAATCAAATCGCTGACCTTAAACCCTTGAGTTCTCTGACGAACCTGACGGAGCTCGCCCTCAGTAACAATCAAATCGCTGACCTTAAAGCCTTGCGTTCTCTGACGAACCTGACTGTCCTCTACCTCAGTAACAATCAAATCGCTGACCTTAAACCCTTGAGTTCTCTGACGAACCTGACAGAGCTCGACCTCAGTAACAATCAAATCGCTGACCTTAAACCCTTGAGTTCTCTGACGAACCTGACTCTCCTCAACCTCGGCAACAATCCAAGGCTCACAAATAAAACTTGTCCTGTGAAGCCAGAATCTATTTGTAAATTTTAAGCTTTTAACAGCTATTGGTTGAGATATTTGAAGCCTAACTATAAAGTTGAACAGAACAGTTTTATGCAACAATCGGCACCTGATCACAACCTGAACAATCATCTTAAGTCTGCACTTGGCGTACTAGAACTCGATAAAAACTCACAGCTTTATCGAGATGCGCTTTCTATCTGCGGCTATCTTGAAAAGCCGAACTTTCGGATTGCTGTTTTTGGCCCATTTAATTATGGGAAATCAACGCTGTTGAATGCAATTCTCGGAAATCGAGCGCTTCCAATTGATTTGATTCCCACAACCGGCGCAGCAATTACGGTTAAATATGGAAATGAGCTACAAACCCGAATTACGCTAAAAGATGGGACTAAAATTAATGAAAAAGGAACAGATGTTTTAAAACAGTTTGCAATTCTAGATGATGAAAGACGAATGCAGAATGATGTCACCTCTGTAGAGGTTTTCTGTCCTCATCCATTTCTGCAAGCCGGTGTTGAGTTATTAGATTTGCCGGGAACGAATGACCGGCAAGCACAAGATAACTTAGTGCGCGACCAACTTTTAACCGCAGATTTAGTGATTCAGGTTTTAGATGCTCGCAAGTTAATGACATTAGGTGAGCGGGAAAACTTGAGAGATTGGCTTCTAGATAGAGGAATCAAAACGGTTGTTTTTGTTGTCAATTTCTTAAACTTATTGGAAGCTGAAGATCAAAAACAAATTTATAACAGGCTCTTATTTGTCGCGGAAAGTTTTCGCTCTGAGTTACCGAATAATCTCAGCAATTTATACCGCGTCGATGCACTGCCGGCACTCAGAGCAAGATTAAAAGGAGACACCTCAGCCGCACAGACAACCGGATTGGCAACGTTTGAATCTGCCTTGCAAAGTATTGTAGCTATGCAAGAAGATAAAATGGCTGTTCGGTTTCCCCGTGTATTAGCAATTGCCGGTCAAATTCAGCAAGCTTTGCAAACAAAGGTGCGAGATATTCACACAGAATTAGAATCGGCAGAACAAAAGCGTAAAGCTAAAGTTGAAATCAAACAAAAAGCACAGAATTTAATTAAAAAAGGGTTTAAAGATAGCGTTTTAGAAATGCAGAGTTGGCTGAATTTGTCAAGTCTTTTATCCAACTACCAATCCGAGCTAATTTTAGCCCTGCAAAAAGGAGAATTTAGAAGTTGGGAAAGGGGATCTTTTAAACAAGCACTCTTAGATTATCAGCAGGCAATTGTGAAATGGGTTAATCAAGCCTGTGAGTTTTTCAATAAAGAACAGCCTGCCGGTTTAGTAATCTCATTTCCGGGCGATCCGCAAGTTATTTTACCCAATCCACCCCCCAATTCTAAGTCATCAAATAGTGCAGCGCCGGTTGCTTTAGCAACTGGACTCGGTTGGGTTTTAGGAGGGCCGGTGGGTGCAGCCGTTGTAGGGGGTGCTACTTATTTTCTCAATCAAAATACTGACTCAAAAACCCCTGAAACCTCAGATTCTTATTTAAATCAGGTACAAGAAGCTTATGCAACTGCTGCGAGAGATTATTTAACACTCTTTAGCACGCAAGCATTATTGGCGCTGAGTGAATATGAACGAACGGCAGACAGGGTCATTAATTTTCAGATTAGTGAAGAACCGGCAGATATAACCAGCCGGCAGCACCAGCGGCAGTTATTGCAAAGCTTGCTAGATAACTTGACAGAAGAATTAGAGAGACTAAGACAGCATTGAACTAAATCAAATTGAAATCCTTAAAAATATAATAAATAACCTTTAATTTGAGAAAATACATTTATCTGGGATTGCTCGTGCCAAAAATCTGGAAAAAAGGCCACAAATACCCAGTTTGTGACTTTTTCTTGACAATTCTACATTCTCCAATCCCTATCTGTTCATAAAAAACGATGAAAAAACTCATTAATAACCCCGACAATGTTGTACGCGAAAGTCTGGAAGGCATGGCACTCGCGCATCCAGACTTGATCAAAATTCACTTAGACCCTCACTTTGTCTACCGAACCGACGCACCCATTCAAAATAAAGTCGCTATCGTTTCCGGCGGGGGTAGTGGACACGAACCGATGCACACCGGCTTTGTTGGCATGGGAATGTTAGATGCTGCCTGTCCCGGTGAAGTTTTTACGTCTCCAACTCCGGATCAAATGTTAGAAGCTGCAAAAACGGTAAATAGTGGTGCCGGCATCCTCAACATTGTAAAAAACTACTCAGGCGATGTGATGAACTTTGAGATGGCAGCCGAACTCGCCGCCTCAGAAGACATTCCAATTCTTAACATTTTGATCGATGATGATATTGCGGTTAAAGATTCACTTTATACCCAAGGCCGACGCGGAGTTGGGACAACAATCCTTGCAGAAAAAATCTGTGGGGCTGCGGCTGAAGCGGGTTACAATTTACAGCAAATTGCCGATCTTTGCCGGCACGTTAACCTAAGCGGACGTAGTATGGGAATGGCGCTCACTTCTTGCACAGTGCCGGCAAAAGGAAGTCCTACATTTAATTTAGGGGATGATGAAATCGAAGTAGGAATTGGCATTCACGGTGAACCCGGGCGCCAAAGAGTGCCGGTGAAATCAGCCGATGAAATCACAGAAATGCTGGCCGTTTCTATCATTGAAGATTCAAACTACACCCGCACCCTGCGTGAATGGGATGCAAATAAAGCAGAATGGGTGGAAGTAGAACTGAGTGATCCTCCGCTGCAAAGTGGAGATTCAGTTTTAGCTTTTGTGAATGGCATGGGGGGTACGCCACTTTCTGAATTATACATTGTTTATCGGCAGTTAGCAAAGATCTGTGAACAGCAAAAAATTCAAATTGTCCGCAATTTAATCGGCCCTTATATGACAGCTTTGGATATGCAAGGCTGTTCGATTACCTTGCTAAAGTTAGACGAGGAAATGCTTAAATTTTGGGATGCGCCGGTGAAAACACCAAGCTTACGATGGGGAATTTAAAGGAGGCATTATGGTAACAAAAGAGCAAATCCTGCAATGGTTGCAAGCTATCGCTGTTACGATACAGGAAAATAAAGACTATTTGACTGAATTAGATGCGGCGATAGGCGATGCGGATCACGGGATTAACATGAATCGTGGTTTTCAAAAAGTTTTAACGCAGTTACCTAGCCTTGCTGACCAAGATATCGCCGGCATTCTTAAAGCAGTGAGTATGACGCTGATTTCTAGTATTGGAGGTGCAAGCGGGCCGCTTTATGGGACACTATTTTTACGCGCAAGTACAGCGGTTGCCGGCAAATTAGAATTAACCGATCAAGATATGATAGCGTTTTTAGAAGCCGGGGTAGATGGCGTCATTCAACGCGGTAAAGCGCAGTTAGGTGATAAAACAATGCTCGATGCTTTGCTGCCGGCATCTGACGCCTTTAAACATTCCATCGCTGAAGGGATGAATACAAAAGAAGCCTTAAATTGTGCCGTAACAGCGGCAGAAGAGGGCGTAAAAAACACCATTCCATTAGTGGCCAAAAAGGGACGAGCAAGTTATTTAGGGGATCGCAGTGCCGGCCACCCAGATGCCGGTGCTACTTCTGTTTATCTTATTCTTAAAACATTATTAGAAACTTTGCAAAATCATGGGTAAACACGCTAACAAAGCTTGGCAAGCCGGCATCATTTTGGGCATTTGCTTGCTTTTAACTGTTGCAATTTCCTTATCTCAAGGTGCTGTTTCCCTGAGTTTTGCTCAGTTGTGGCAAGCGATGCAACATCAAGGCGATCCGATCAATCAAACGATTCTCTGGGATTTACGACTGCCGCGCACAATTGCAGCCTTAGTGGTTGGCGCAGCTTTAGGAATGTCAGGCGCGTTGCTACAAGGAATGTTAAGAAATGGACTTGCTGATCCCTTTTTATTAGGAATTTCTGCCGGCGCAGGTTTAGTTGCTGTCGGTTTAGTCACTTTAGGATTGTTTGCCGCTTGGTTGCCATTAGCTGCTTGGATAGGTGCCATATTAACAACCGTATTTGTTTATTTTATCGCCCGCACCAAAAGCACCGGCGTTTCAGTAGAACGGTTAATTTTAGGCGGAGTTGCAGTTAGTTCCCTCTTTGGCGCAACCCAATCTACCATGCTGCTGTTGGCGGATGATGGGCGGGTGCAAGTTGCCCTCAATTGGTTGATTGGTAGTCTCAATGGCAGAGGATGGTCAGAAGTGAGATTAGCCGGCCCTTATATTTTGATAGCATTAGTCGCCGGCTGTCTGCTAGCACGTTCCGTTAATATCCTAAATTTAGGCGACGATCTGGCAGTGGGATTGGGATTTTCTTTAATGCGATCGCGCATTTTAATTGGAGGCGTCGCTACTTTACTTGCTGCCGGCGCGGTTAGTGTCGGCGGCTTAATTGGATTTGTCGGTTTAATCGTACCGCATGGCGTACGGCTGCTCGTGGGGACAGACTACCGCTGGGTTCTGCCGCTTTCAGCCGTTGGCGGTGCTTTAGTCCTAACTTTTGCCGATATGTTATCTCGCTTGGGGGCAGTTGAGCTGCCGGTGGGTGCTGTCACCGCACTTCTGGGATCGCCCTTGTTTATCTGGTTGCTGTCTCGCCGATCTATTGCCCCCACACGTTTATAACGGAGGAGATGGGGAGAGTGGGTAAAAATGTAGCAAATTCCCCACGTCCCTTTTTAAGGCTGATGCTTAATTTTATCTACTTACTTAGTAGCAATTAAAACGTTAGATATTCATTCACTGACTCAGTTGAATTTGTCTAAATCTCAAAGTTAACGTTTCTCCACCCCTGGGACGTTGCCAAAAAACTTGTTTTTCTGATTATATAAATTTCTCCCATTCTCTCCCTTTGCCTCTCTCCCATTCTCCCCCCAGATCATGCCCTTAGAAGTTCAAAATCTTGCCGGCGGTTACGATACTACCCCTGTGATTCATGACATTGACTTAACCCTGCAACCGGGCGAGTGGCTAAGTTTAGTTGGTGCCAACGGTTCAGGAAAATCTACTTTACTTAAACTTCTCAGCCGCATTCTGCAACCTCAACAAGGCACAGTGATCTTGGATGGAAAAGCCATTCACAGCCAGCCGGCAAATGTAGTCGCGCAAAAATTGGCAATTTTGCCGCAACAGCAACCGATTCCCGCCGGCTTGACCGTGCGGCAGTTAGTCGGTTTGGGGAGAACACCCCATCAACCTTGGTGGCAGTGGGAACTCAATGCAGAAGATCGCGCCAAAGTTGAAGAGGCAATTGTTGAGACAGGGATTGAACCGTTTAGCGATCGCCCCGTCGAACAACTCTCCGGGGGAGAACGGCAGCGGGCATTTTTGGCACTGGCGCTGGCACAATCGCCGCGCGTATTGTTATTAGATGAACCGACAACTTATTTAGATATTCACTATCAACTGCAACTGCTGGAACTCCTCAAAAAACTCAACCAGCAGCAAGGACTATCAATTGTAACGGTACTGCATGAGGTAAACTTAGCGGCGCGGTATAGTTCACGCATCGCCATGCTGAAGCAAGGGCGGCTGAGTGACATCGGGACGCCGGCACAAGTGCTGACTACCGAAAATTTCGCCCAAGTCTTTGACGTGGAAGTAGTCGTTCTCCAGACGCCGGTTGGCCCTCAAATTTGCCCGATTTCCCCCTCTCCTGCGGTTTCGGGTTGATTGTTTTTCCCGATGGCTGAAAGGAAGGCGGAAAGAAGGGAAGCTCAAAAATTCCCTATTCTTCTTAAATATTGCGTTTCAAACCTGGAGGTTTTATGCTTCGTCGTTGGATATTTGCCGTTGCTGCACTCTTATTAAGTGTGGTGTTAGTCGCTTGCACCCCTGCCACGAACTCACCCACTGACACCTCTAAAAAGGTAGCAGAAAGAGTGGTCACCCTCACCTCTCTCTCTTCTGATATTGTCTACCGGCTGGACAAAACCAAACTCGTTGGCATCACAGGCAGCAAGTTATTTGAAGAGGATGCTCGCTTTCAGGGAATCGCGCAAGTTAGCAAGGGTCAAACGCCCCCCAATTTGGAAAAAATTGTTGCTCTCAAACCCGATCTCGTTGTAGGGAGTGAAGAGTTTCATGCTGAAATCCTGCCAAAATTGAAAGAGCTAGGGATTCCCACTCTCTCCACCCAGATTGATAAATGGGATGACCTTGCAGAAATCACTAAAAGCCTCGCTCAAGCAATTGGTGCCGATCCTCAGCCACTGTTGGCACGCTATCAAACGTTTATCGAAAAACCGGCAACGGATGCTCCATCTACTTTAGTGCTCGTGAGCCGCCAGCCGATTCTCTCACCCAACAAAAACAGTTGGACGGGCGATTTGCTGGCTAAATTTGGGATAAATAATGTCGTGGCAGACTTACAAGGGAAAAGTCCTATCGGTGGGTATGTGACCCTTTCGGCAGAAAAAGTGTTGGAGGCAAATCCTGAAATGATCCTTGTTGTGGATACCAGACAGGAAAATCTCAAGCAGTTTAAGTCTGAGCCTTTCTGGGGAAAGCTCAAAGCGACGCAGAACAATCGGGTGTATGTTTTTGACTACTACGGGTTGGTAAATCCTGGCAGCATTGACAAAATTGAATCAGCCTGCAACCAGCTTGAGCAGGCGCTTTCAGCAAAAAGTAAAGCTTAGCTCGGTGGGGAAAAGATGGGACAAGAGAACACCGGCACCCACGTTATTAAACGTGCAAAATTCCAAATTCTTGATCGCTTTCGCCTTTTCCTCCTTTATAATATCTAGCTGAAAATTCTCGCCGCTTGTGCCGATGCCGGCCACCTAGAGCAAGATCGTATCCCTTACCAATACCTGTCATTAAAATTGCGGGTGAAAGGAGAAGAGGGAGAAGAGGGAGAGTGAAATTAATCGACGAGCAACTAACAGAACCCAAGATGAGTTGCAGTCATTAAGCCTAGCGGGTCTGTACATCTTTGAGGGCGATACCTTCAGGTAGAATTTTAGGGCGATTTAATTCTCGCTCTCCCATCTTTGGATAGAGCCGGTAGTAAATCCTTAAAAATCCTCTTGTGTTTTAGCTAGTTAATGATAGAATCATTGAAGAATTTTTCTAAGGTGTGATTTAATGGCTAAAACAAAAACTCCTCAAGTTCTAACAGGTGAAGACCTGCTGAAGAAAGTTAAAGAGCTTTCCAATCTCAGCAAAGAAGAAAAAGCGAAAGCCTGCGGTTACTACACCGTTACCAAAAATGGATTGGAAAGGGTCAACATTATGAAGTTCCTTAACGCACTGATAGATGCGGAAGGAATTGATCTTGATGGAAATTCTGAAGGATCTGGACGCGGGGGACGGACAGCAAGCTATCGCATTAGCGTGCAAACGAACGGAAACCTTTTGATCGGTGCTGCCTACACCAAACAAATGGAACTCCAACCGGGAGATGAGTTTGAAATTTCCTTAGGACGCAAGCACATTCATCTCAAACAAGTTGATCGCGTAGAAGATTAATGTCGCTCGATCCACAAGTACAGAAATTTTTGCAGCAACTAGATCGGCTGGAATTACCGGCCCTTACTACCCTCGAACCAGCACAGGCACGGGAACTCGCCGCAAAAGTGCGAGGGAAAGCGCTCAAACCACCAGCCGTTTTTCACATCGAAAATCGAACCATTCCTGGCGGGGATGGCAATATTCCGGTTCGTATTTATAGCCCTGAAAGCAGCACACCCTTGCCGGTGCTGGTGTATTTTCACGGTGGCGGGTGGGTACTGGGCGATCTGGATGCGGCAGATAATATTTGTCGCTTGTTGGCGAGGGACGCGAAGTGTGTGGTGATGTCGGTAGACTACCGACTCGCCCCAGAACACAAGTATCCCGCCGCTGTAGAAGATGCCTTTGCTGCGACTGCCTGGTGTGCCGCGAATGCCGCTGTGATCAATGGTGACTCCACTCGCATTGCTGTGGCAGGGGATAGCGCCGGCGGCAATCTCGCTGCGGCAGTGGCACTCATGGCGCGAGATCGAGGTTCTCCAGCTATTGTGCATCAACTGCTAATTTACCCCGTAACTTGTTATGGCTTTGATACCGAGTCTTACCGGCTTTATGGGCAAGGAAACTATGGTTTAAGCCATGACGAGATGGTTTGGTTCTGGCATCACTATCTCAGCAGTGGGGAAGATGGACAAAATCCCTATGCTTCTCCCCTGCTAGCTGATAGCTTAAGTAACCTGCCACCGGCACTGATTATCACCGCTGAATGCGATGTGCTGCGTGATGAAGCCGAAGCTTATGGGGTGCGGTTACAAGAGGCTGGGGTGCCGGTATGGCTTAAACAGTATGCCGGCATGATTCACAGCTTTGTCGGCTGGGCATCGGTGATCAACGCCGGCAAACAAGCGATCGCAGACATAGCCGGCCAACTCCACGCGGTTTGGCACAAAGAATTAGGGTAGGTGCCGGCAGGCATCTATCCTACCACGCGGAAATTTTTTGCAAATAACACTGATTAGGATTAATTTAAACCCGCTTCAAACGCCTAAAAATCCCTTCAACGTATCTGCATTCCTGACAGCATTTCCCTCTCCATCATTGTTGAAGTAAACAAACACACTGCGTCCCTGCCCTTCCCATTCACGAATGCGATCCGCCCACCAGTGCAAATCGTCGTCAGAATACGATCCCCCATAAAGATAATTTGGATCGGGTCCATGTAGACGCACATACACAAACGAGGCTGTAGCGCGAAGAATGCAGGGCAAATTTGCACCACTCATCACGCAGTAAGCCGCACCTTTTTGTTCGAGTAACTCGAAAACTTCTTGCCGGTGCCAACTCGGATGCCGGAATTCTACTGTTAATTTTATCCAAGCCGGTGTTTGTTGCAAAAAGTAAGCCAGACGGGGAAGATCGCAGGCAAACTTGGGCGGCAGTTGCACCAGTAGAATCCCCAACTTATCTCCCAGACAACGCAAGCCGGCATCCATGCGATCTAACCATCTTTCCGGCGAATACAAACGAGTGCTGTGCGTCAAGCCGCGAGGCGCTTTTACTGTCATCAAAAAGCCCTCTGGGAGACGTTGCTGCCAGCCAGAAAACGTAGCATCTGGAGGCCAGCGGTAATAGGTACTGTTAACTTCGACGGTTTGATATCGCTGGATATAGTAATCAAGTCTTTCGCGGGGGGGCCGTTGGTGAGGATAGAGTATCCCCTGCCAGTGGTCATAACTCCAACCTGATGTGCCAATGTGGATCGCCATTATTTTGCTCTGGAAAGTCCTCAGTATTGCCCTTAGGGTACAATTTGCAGCCGGCCCAAAGGGGATAATACCAAATTCGGTTATTGCAGACAGCCTACAGATTGACTCAATCCTCTTGTAGCAAAGGTTTTGTCTTGGGTGAAAGGATTTATACCAAAAAGGATTTGGTCAAACATGAGCGGATCAATATTTGCCTCACAGCAGAGGTTTCGTGTGATCATGCAATGCCCCTACTGTGGCGGTTTCATTTTTAGAAACCATTGAGATTCCCCTTGATGCAGAATGCTAGAACAATAACAAAGCAAACCTGTGGCTAATTTGCAACTAATCGGCACCCTAATCGTATGATATTTTGGGTTCTTTTTCTTCAAAAATTCTGTTTCTGCTTATCTCCAAACCTTTCCAAAAATTTCGTAAAATTTTCCAGTTTCTTGACTTGAGAACATGAAGAGTATTTTCAATCAACCATTATAACGCATTAGCTATGAAAGACTTGCAACAGAAAAATAATCTAAAGTCTCGTGTTTTTGTCGCCTTAACCCTAACAGGAATCTTGGCAATTGGGGGAACTTTATCCCTACTTCAAACGGCAACCGCAGAAGCTTTTAACCGGCAAGACAGAACTGCCCAACAAATTAAACAAAGACGCCCTGCCAGCAAATTACCTCAAGTCGTTGCTGATGCTATTTTGAAAGATGCCGGTCAACGCACAGGTTTACAACCAAAAGAGTTCCGCATTGTTAAATCTGAACAAATTCAAGCAAACGGCTGTTTAAACTTACCGAAACCGGCTGAACCTTGCACCAAAATTAATATGCAGGCTTGGGAAGTTACCGTAGAAGCCAAACAGCAACGCCTAGTTTATCGCAGCAATACCCGTGCTTCCCAAGTCAGACTTAACGAGGCGGCTAGCAATATTATTGAAAGCAACTTGCCGAAATCTGTAGAAAAAGCCGTTTTACAAGAAGCTGCAAAAACCTGGGAATTACCTGAGAAAAGCTTCCGCATTGTAAAAGCTGTAAAAGCTAATTGGGCCTATGGTTGCGAAGTGCCAACGTTTCCCTATCCTTGCGATCAAATCGCGACAACCGGCTGGCAAATTACCTTACAAAACGGACAAAAGCGCTGGGTTTATAATACTGACGAAACGGGTTCCTTGGTTAAACTCTCTAAAAGAGAACTCCTCACGGTTAATACAAAAGCACCGGCAGCCGTTGCCAATATCGCTTTAAAGCTGGCATCTCAACATTTAACCTTGCCAACCTCCGAACTTTTAATTGTAGAAATTAAGCAGGAAACTTGGCCTGATGCTTGTTTAGGTCTTCCCAGTCCTGTGGAACGCTGCATGGGAACTGCGACACCCGGCTGGCGCGTGGTTGTGGAAGGCAAACCCAAGGAAATTCAAGTCTATCGGACAGATAATGCCGGCGATCAAATCAGAACAGAAGCAATTGCCGGAATGCCACCGCGCAATGACGAAGCACCTAATACCATTGCTTACGCAGCTTTGCGGGAAGCCGGCAAAAGTTTAAATGCACCCACTTCTGAATTACGCATCCTCCAAGCACAAAGGCAAATTTGGTCTGATAGCTGTTTTGGTTTGCCAAGTCCCGCAGATGGCTGTGCACTAGGTAACTTTGTGGGATGGCGAGTGATGATAGACGGCAGAGGCCAAAGCTTAGTTTACCGCACCAATGAGGACGGCTCTAAACTCCGGCTGGAAGATCCAAACACTCAGTTAGATGGCAATAGCCAACTTTAGGAAGAAGAGTAACAAAATAGACTGAGGCATAGACAGTTTATGTTTTGGCACCCTTGAAAGTAAGGCCGGTTCCCAATGCCGGCTCAAAAATCCAACAATTCGTAGCCAATTAACTTTTTGGCACTCCCGAAATAGAGTTGTGTTTGCTTGAAGCCAACATAGTGGCGTAGAAATTAAACAAACTTCTAAACAGGTCAAAATGCAAATAAACCGCCAATCAACTTTCCGCGCTTTACTCCTTCTCCTGACTGTTTGCACGGTTAATGCTTGCTCAAGTTCTGTAACAACTGCCGTACCTTCACCCAACCCATCTCCACAAGTTACCGCATCACAATCAGCGTCAAATGCAACTGCATCTCAGCCAAACAATCCGGTTAAACAAGTTGCTCAAGGAGCCTCCAATTCCATTAAAGCAGCTAAAAGTCAGGTCAAAGTCTTTTTCCCGAAAAGCTCTGCAACCGCTCAAAACTTTACCGATGTTCAGGCTGTGTGGCGGACGACAGAAAGTCCGAGTGTAGCCACCTTTGCTATCGAACAATTGATCGCCGGCCCTCAAGCAGCGGAACGGCAAAAGGGGTTAGCCGATGCTGTCAAATTAAGAGGAAACTCTAACTGTGGCCGAGACTTTACCATCTCCGTCACCAATGGAGTCGCTAAACTAAAATTCTGCAAAGATGTGGTTTCAGCCGGCGTTGGAGATGATGCTCGTGCAAAAACCGCGATCAATGCCACTCTCAAACAATTTCCCACCGTTAGATCTACTATCATCCTGGATAAAAACGGTAACTGTTTAGCCGATCAGAGTGGGGATAACTTGTGCTTGAAAACCGCCCAAAGATAGGATAAACTGAAACAATAGGACTGTCGGCATTAATGGCTTAAGGTCGTTGATGCCGGCACTACTTTTGGGACTGAAGCTAACGATCCTTCTTTTATTTGTTGGTTCCCTATATCTTTTTGTACAATCGATGAGAGCGGTTATTCTAGAAACGATTATTGCGGCCCTGCAGCCCATTGATTGGGTTTTAGCTTTATGGCAGGGCGGTTCGGCAGCGCACGGATATACTGATGAGTGGTCAGATATTGATATTGCAGTGATTGTTGAAGACAATCGGGTTCAAGATACCTTCGATATTCTTGAACAATCTCTCAAAACAATTTCTGATATTCAATTTAAATGGAGAGTGCCAGAACCGGCTTGGCATGGACACAGCCAGTGCTTTTATCAACTCGAAGGAACAAGTCCTTTTTTACAAATTGATTTTGCCGTACTCAAGCGCAGCAGCCGGAACGATTTTTTAGAAGTGGAACGACACGGTAACGTTGTTGTTGAATTTGATAAAGCCAATCTTGTCACGACGCCGACGTTCAATAAAATCAAACATTTACAAGAAATGCAAGTTCGACTTGCGATTTTGAAAAATAATTTTGATTTTTTACAAATTTTTGTTAAAAAAGAACTCAATCGCGGAAACTTAGTCGCTGCAATTTCTAATTACAACTCCCACACCCTTAACCCTTTAGTTGAAGTTTTGGGAATGGTCTATAGGCCCAATCGATACGATTTTGAAACCAAATACTTTAACCGAGATTTTCCCCTAGAAGTCATCGCCCGTGTAGAACAGCTTTATTGCGTGATGAACCTTGCCGATCTCGCAAAAAAACAGCAGGAAGCAGAAGTGCTTTTTGCTGAAACTGTGAAAAAAGCTGAAGCCGGCTTCCCTCTGGGATTATAAAAAACTTATAAAGACTAAAAAAGCAGGATTTACTGAATCAACCCATGACCGAACGTTTAAAAGTCCCCTTCAAGGGCATTAAGCGGTTGAATTTATTTGCGCTTATCTTTTTTAAAATCGTTCACTAGAATCTTTGCTAAGATTTGAAGAATAACTTAAAATAGTAATATTTTTTTAATTTCATGCTAAATGGTCAATAACTTGCGCGGGGGCATAAGTGACCGAGTTCAACAGCAATCAGGATAGTTTCGGGAGCGAGGCTGGCCGGCTGAGATTGCAACTAAACATGATATTTTTTTTAAAATGTGTAAAATTGCGATACAAAGTATTAAAATTTATGCAAAAATGTACAAAAAAAATTTGACGACTATCATAAAGAAAAGTTAAGTTAGGGAGCATAGGTTCTAAAACCGAAGCCGTGGGAAGCAAAGTCTTTGTTAAAGAGACAGTTAATTCAGCCCAGTGCATCCACTCCCGCATCTAACTTCACCGGCTCATAGGGTTCGCATCACTCAACCTGAAGACGGCAGTGCCGCCGCCAGGATGCATTTAACTAGGGTTTATAGAATTCGGCAACTTTCAAGCCATAGCTTGGGGCTTTAACCTCAGTAAGAAACCACCATTGATCGAGGAGCTTTCTAAACAAGCGGACTCAAACTTGACGGACGTTTGAAAGTTTTAACTTTTGGATGGCCCAATTGTGCGTTAACCATACCAACGATTACCGGCATATTTTGGGATGAAAAGCACGGATATTTAATAAAAAAACAACTGTCAAAATTCTCATTCACAGCCATACCGGAGGTTTCCAAAAGTGCTTAAAACATCCGTTCAGCAAACGCTTCATTTACAAGCCCCGCACGAAGTTCAAGAGCCAATGACTCACAATCACCAAAGGACAGACGTGGCACTGCATGAGAGTGAAGAGCGATTTCGTCGATTTGTAGAACACGTACCGGCAGCCGTCGCGATGGTAGACCGGCAAATGCATTATTTGGCCGTTTCGCGTCGGTGGCAAACAGAGTACGGCTTAGAGTCTGAAAACCTCATTGGTCGATCTCACGAGGAATTCTTTCCAGCCGGCAATCAAGACTGGCAGCAAATTTACCATAACTGTTTAGCCGGCGAACACGGACACAGCCAAGAAGAATCCCTCACTAGAGCTGATGGCAAACAAGATTGGGTCAAATGGGATATCCAGCCTTGGCATAACTGTGCCGGTGAAATTGGTGGCTTAATCTTATTCACCGAAGTCGTGACCGAACGCAACCATCTTGCTGAAGCACTACAGCTAACTCAGTTTGCAATGGACAAAGCTGCTGATGCAGTCTTGTGGATGACCTCAGATGCAAAATTGAGCTACGTCAATGAAGCCGCTTGCCACTTGCTGGGGTACAGCGCCGAAGAACTACTCTCGCTGAGCGCTCACGACATCAACCCTGCATTTTCTGGCAACCTGTGGGTGGAACACTGGCGAGCAATCAAGCAATTTCAATCCTTCACCTTTGAAACCACCTACCGCACCAAAGAAGGTCTCCTGTTCCCTGCCGAAGTTACCGTCAATTATTTGGAATTCAAAGGTGCTGAGTACCACTGCGCCTTTGTGCGAGACATTACCGAACGCAAACAAGCCGAAATCGCACTGCAAAACGCCAACGAGCAACTCCAGACAGTCTTGGATGCCGTACCCGGATTAGTTTCCTGGATCGGATGCGATCTGCGCTACTTGGGGGTAAACCGGCATTTAGCCGCCGCCCTTAGCTTGCCCCCAGAAAGCTTTCTGGGTCGGGAAGTCGGCTTTTTAGACACCAGTCCCAAATTTGCCGACTTTGTGCGTCAGTTTTTTGCCTCTGCTGACAAGACAGCCGCCCAAGAAGTTTGTGTCGGTTTTGAAGGAGGTGAGCGCAGCTATTTAATTGTCGCTCAAAAATACTATCAGGGGACAAGAGCTGTCTTTGTCGGGGTAGACATTACCAAACGCAAACAAGCGTCTGACGAGCTGCAAAATGCCAAAGACCAACTCCAGGCTGTCTTGGATGCCGTACCCGGTTTAGTATCTTGGTTAGATTCCGATTTGCGATATCTCGGAGTCAACCGCCATGTCGCCGCCGCCTTCAATTTGCCGGCTGAAACCTTTGTCGGGCGAGAAGTTGGTTTTATGGAAAGCCGGCCTGGATTTGCCGAATTTGTACGCCAGTCTTTTGCCAGCCCACAACGAACAACTTCTCAAGAGATTTGTGTCGATCATGACGGCGAACGACGAAGTTATTTAATCGTGGCTCAGAAGTACAATCGAGGAAAAAGAGCGGTATTTGTCGGGCTAGACATTACTGAACGCAAGCAGATGGAAGCCGAATTGCGACGCAGTAAAAATCTGTACCGCACACTTGCGAGGAACTTCCCCAACGGATCGGTGTGTTTGTTTGACCACAACCTCCGCTATACCTTGGCAGAAGGCACCGAGTTAGCTAAAATCGGACTTTCTAAAAAGTTAATGCAAGGCAAGACCTTGTCGGAAGTGTTTCCGCTAGAAACCGCTACTCTTAGCGAACCACTTTACCGGGCGGCACTTGCAGGAGAAGAGACGGTGGCGGAAGTGCCCTATGCCAACCGGCTTTATCTAACCCACACCCTGCCGGTGAGAAACGAACAGGGAGAAGTGCTCGCCGGCCTCGTGATGACGCAAAATATTACCCTGGCCAAGCAGGCAGAAGAAGCACTGCGCCGGTCTGAAGAGAACTTCCGGCAACAAGCCCAACAGTTAGAACTGGCTTTGCAAGAACTCCAAGCCACTCAAACTCAACTGATTCAAACCGAAAAAATGTCTTCTCTGGGGCAATTGGTTGCCGGCGTCGCCCATGAAATTAATAACCCAGTGAGTTTTATTTACGGTAATCTTGCCTACGCACGTCAGTACACTCAAGACTTGCTAAAGCTCGTCGATCTTTATGCCAAACACTATCCTCATCCTGTAGCAGAAATTCAAAGTCACATTGAGCGCGTCAGCCTCGATTTCCTGACCCAAGATTTTCCGAAACTTCTGGCTTCTATGCAGGTGGGGGCAGATCGCATTCGCGAAGTTGTGCTTAGCTTGCGGAATTTCTCTCGCTTGGATGAAGCCCAAAAGAAGCCGGTGGATATTCACTCTGGGATAGACAGCACGCTACTGATTTTACAAAACCGGCTGAAAGCTAAAGCAGGGCGTCCCGGTATTGAAGTGATTAAAGAATATGGAGATTTTGCTTTAGTGCCCTGTTATGCCGGCCAACTGAATCAAGTGTTTATGAATCTACTCAGTAATGCCATTGATGCCATCGAAGAATCTTTTGCTAGTGAGCAAAAATTATCTACTTCGCACCCCGAACAGCGCACAAAAGACAAAGGATTGCTTCGGATTTGCACATCCCTCATTAACGGTCAATCCCTGGAAATTCGCATTATTGATAACGGCCCTGGGATGACTGAGCAAGTCAAAGCTAAGCTGTTTGACCCGTTCTTCACAACCAAGCCGGTAGGCAAAGGGACAGGTTTAGGACTATCCATTAGCCACCAAATTGTAGTAGAAAAACATGGCGGGCAGCTAACTTGTAAGTCTGTTCTAGGTGAAGGTTCAGAATTTATTATTTCAATTCCAATTGATGCGGAAGGTTAGCTTTCAGATACCCTCTAATAATTTCAAGGTTTCAAGAGACCTACCAATAGGCAATGAGGTAAAAATAAGGTAACGCTGAAGCACCCATTTATTGGGGCTAATGGTGAAAAGCTAGAGCCATCTATCTTTTCTAACCCTATCCCCCCTCCCCCTCCCCTGCTGATTCCACCCTTAAACTGCGTAGGGCTGGGCAGGGAAATGTGATTAAGCGCAAACAGATAGCGTTGAGAAAGTATGCGAGCTTTATTTGGAAATTGTCACCTGTTAGTGTTTATTTAATCGAGCGGCTAGTTGTATACTGGAAAGCTCATTTTTTCTCCGTTATAAAATTTGGCAGAAGCGTAGTTAATGGACAAGAAACCAAAATTACATGAACTACCTAAAACTCTATGATGTTTGACACAACGATAAACTCTATTTTCTTGAAGTGGGCTACCCATACATTTATCCCCCAGAGCTGCCGGTTCCGATAAATATTGAATAATTGGATACTTCAACAGATGAAGCTGGGGATATGCTTCTATTTTGACCGTCAAGTTACTCAGAATATTGAAATTTTACTTAATGTGAAAAATATTGGTTTGCCTCCATGACAAATAAAATGAAGTTAGTAGACAGTTGTAAAATGTTTTTAATGCTTTTTCAGTTTATTTTAAGCTAACTTAAATATATTTATTCAAGTTAAATAAATTGATTAATTAATAAATTGATAAAATATTTAGAAGATTCCTAACTAAATAATTAAATATATAAGATTGTCTTTTTTCTGATGACGTAAAAAATTATTAAATACAAAAGTCATATTCTTAGAATACTAAATCCTTGAATTGGCTTAATACTAGTTAAAACCAAAGGCTGTAAAAAAATAGGAGAATATGGCAAGGCTACAACACCTCAATAATTCTTGGTCACTTAGCTTTCCTGTAAAAGTGATTCGAGCCTCCCCCACCAGAATTCACTAGCGCGAGTGTTAAAAAATAGGCAAGAGTTAGAGTTGACAGAGGAGCAACTTTGCTGCCGCATCGGCAGTCATAACTTCACCCCTCAAAAATCCTTGAACCTTGTGCTTATGGGAACAAAAAGTCAAGTTAATTCTACGGAAACCGATAGAGCCAGCAGCCTTTTGTCTCTATCTATCACTGGATTTTTTGATAATATATGTTACAATTTATTTAGTATGTTCCAAACAAAAGTATGCATTTGCTAAAAAAGTCTCGTGTACTCTTGTTTTTCAATCAATTGGCATCGATAAAATTATTAGGGAGCAAGGGGCGTCTGAAGGCTAGGATCGTTTAAATTTGCGATCTGAGTTTGCCGGCACACAAGAAGACCTTCTCCAGTCGGAAAGAGAAAGGTTTGACATCGGTTAATTTGCTCAAAAGGGAGTTCACTTATGATTTTGAAAAACTTACTCCAACAACTAGCTACCGTTTCAGGAGTTTTGGTTCTGGGACTCGTGGTAGGGTCAGGCTTCAACTCGCCGGCACAGGCTAGCTCACAACCGGCTCTAAGGGATCAAAACCTATCCCTTCCTCAAAAAGTCAGTGAAGCCTTCCAACCGCCGGATCGGGGGGCACCGCCCAGCACAGCCGATGGTGGCGCAAGAGGAAGTTGCGGCTTGTACAAACCGGGTGAAAAAGTTCTCACCGCCTTGACGCCAATGAATTCTTTGGCAATGACGGTATCAGACTTCCCAACTTTTTTGTGGTATGTTCCGAAATCTTCAGCCAACACCTTGGAATTCACCATGCGGGATGAAACGGATCAGGAGGTGATTTATAAAACTCAATTAGCGATGCCAAGTCAAGCCGGCATCGTCAGCTTTAGCTTGCCGGCAGGTGCTTTACCTCCTCTAGAAGTGGGTAAAATGTATCACTGGTATTTGGCAATCGTTTGTGATCCAGACGACCGATCTGGGGATACGGTCGTAGACGGGTGGATTGAGCGAACCAAAGTCAGCCAAACTTTGGCCAACAAGCTAAAAAACGCTCCTATTAACGAACTGCCCTCCATTTATGCCAGAGAAGGTATTTGGCATGAAGCGGTGGCTAGCTTAGCTCAACTGCGGCGGAACAATCCGCAAGATTTAACCCTCATTTCAAGATGGGAAGAACTCTTGAATTCAGTTCAACTTGGCAACTTCGCTCAAGAACCGCTTGTTGAGGATCGTCAAATAAGTCAGGAGTAAGAGTAGGATGTCGTCACGGGGAAGAAGCAGAAATACTCTGATTCTCGGAATCTTTCTGGGAGTGGGAGCAATTGTTTGGATAGAAGCGCTTGATTTAAAGCCGGTACTCGCTTTACCGATCGTTCCTGCTGCTGATGGCACCGGCACCATTGTTACCCCTGACGGCAACCGCTTTGATATTGGGGGGGGGAAGTTTTCTCAAGATGGAGCGAACCTATTCCACAGCTTGGAGCAGTTTGGCATCAATTCAGGCCAGACTGCAAACTTTCTCTCCAACCCGGAAATTCGCAATATTTTAACTCGGATTACCGGCAGCGATGCTTCAATCATTAACGGATTAATACAAATAACCGGCGGCAACTCAAACTTATTTTTAATCAACCCAGCCGGCATCGTATTTGGCCCAAACGCATCTTTAAACGTGCCGGCAGCTTTCACCGCCACAACCGCTAACAGCGTCGGCTTTAATTCAGGTTGGTTTAACGCAACCGGAAACAACGACTACCCGGCCTTAGTCGGCACTCCCAGCGCCTTTAC
>JAHHHM010000030.1 GCA_019359355.1 Microcoleus vaginatus WJT46-NPBG5
ACACTGCTTGCACTTATAGCATTGTCTGCCACGACGATGCCCGTTTTTAGCGGTTTGAGTGGAGTGACATTGAGGACATTTCATGACTCTATTGTACTCCACCTAGCATTACTCTTTCAGCAACGCCGAAAAAAGCAGATTTGACGGGTTGCAATATTTATGGAGCAAACTTTGAGAATGCAGACCTCACAGGTGCGATCATGCCTGATGGAGAAATCTACAACTCGGCAGACTCTCAGGCAACCTCAGAAAAAGCAATTTTTATAACGAAAAAAATTATCCGTAGCGAACAAGCACCAGCACCCGTTGGCCCTTACAATCAAGCCATCACAGCAACCGGCACGATGATCTTTGTGGCCGGCCAAATTGCTATCGATCCCAGAATTAATGATATTGTCTACCCCGACGATGTCGCTAAGCAGACCGAACAAGTGATGAAAAATATTGAAGCAATTCTGGCGGCGGCTGGGGCGACTTTTAACAATGTCGTTAAAACGAGTGTATTTCTCTTAGATATGAATGATTTTGCGGCGATGAATGCCGTTTATGCAAAATATTTTGATGAGAAAACAGCGCCGGCACCCGCTACCGTTCAAGTTTCTCGTTTACCCAAAGATGTACTCGTAGAAATTGAGTGTACTGCGGTGATTTAAAAATAAAAGTAGGGTGCCGGTGTACACCCTTTTACAGCGATTAAATGGTAATCAAAATTCCTAGACTTTCATTAAACATCTGATCAACCGCGCACAGGGCATAAGTTTCGGTTCAACCGCAGTCGAGGTTACAGATGCCGGAAACATTAGCAGCAGCGTCTAATTCTGAAAAATTAAGTTGCGGGAGTTAATTCAGCAAGAAAACAATAGAGAGCTTTATCAAGATAGCTCATTGTTAAGCGTGAGGCAATGCTTTGAGGTTTGTACTAAAAAATCATATCTGAATTAAGCTACAATCATGGTGTAGCTGACACACAAACATGAAACCATGAACCTCGTTTTAGAGCGTGAGACACCTCCTCTTTGGGAAGACGAAACTGGAGCAATCCGAGTTGGAAATTCAAGAGTTTTACTGGAAATTGTGATCCGAGCTTTTCAAGATGGCGCATCCCCTGAGTCTATTGTTCATCGGTATTCAACGCTGTCGTTGTCTGATGTGTACAACACAATTGGTTACTATCTTCGGCATCAAAATGCTGTAGAAATGTACCTAAATCAAAGAGATCAGTTAGCTGAGTCTGTACAGCAACGTTTGTCAAGTATTCAACCTGATTTGAGTCTGATTCGTTCTCGTTTGTTGTCGCAACAGCAGTGTTAGCAGCAGTATGTTGAGATTGCTAAGCGATGAAAACTTTAATGGTGACATTGTTCGAGGACTGTTTCTGTGTCAACCTGACCTTGATCTACTTCGAGTTCAGGATGTCGGTTTGCGGAAAGTAGACGAGCAAGCAATTTTAAATTGGGCGGCAAACAATGAGCGAATTCTTCTAACGCATGATCGGGCAACTATGCCAGACTTTGCTTATGAACGTTTGGCTAGGGGCGAACAGATGGCGGGGTTATTTGTAGTAAATGATCGAATGCCGGTTCGACAAGTGATCGATGAGTTGTTACTGCTGATAGATTGTAGTGAGCAACCCGAATGGAAGGGAGTTGTATTGTACTTACCTTTGTAAAAGCTAAATTTTAAGATAGTTGCGCCGGCATCAAAATTTAAATGCAGCCGGCAGATAAAAGATCCGGGTGTAACTGCAAGCGAGATCAACCGGCACTCAATTCTGCCGTTAGATTGCTCTCCTTGGAAATTCATTTTGATACACCGGCACAAAACCGGCTCGGTATTTATTTAGATCAAACGATTCTATATAACAGTAAAATCTGAGATGCTTAACGCAATCGTGAGCCAATCTCTGCTCCAAAATCGCTTATCCTATTTTATGGATTACAAAACCGCCCGTAACTTTATCCTCTCACAGGGAACCGCTCTGACCACTCAGAAAAATCCGGATGCGTTCCTGATGCTGCTCAAGGAAGGTAAGCCGCCGGTGCCAGGGCAAATGACTTCGATTTTGCTGGCTGTGAAAATCATCGGCGACGCGTTGCAAGAAAATCCCGATCTTGACCGGCAACTCGTAGTTGCCTTGTATTCGATCGCCGTTGAAAGTATACAGTTATTTGAAGCCGGCTACCGAGCGGGCGTGGAATGGCCACCGCTGTTAAAAGAAGACTTAAACCGGCTTGCCCTGGCTGTCAAAAATACCTTTGCCGGCATCCCGCAAGGCAAAGATGCGCTTGATTTGTAACCGTTCAATGCGATCAAAACGTGAGGATATCCGTGATTAAAGGCACGACAAAACTATTAGGGGTGATCGGTTCTCCCATTGAACATTCTCTGTCGCCGGTGATGCACAATGCCGCCATTGCCGAGTTGGGGGTGGATTATGTTTATCTGGCGTTGCCAGTGAAGCCGGCAGATTTAGAAATCGCACTTGCCGGTTTTGCCGCGATTGGTTTGCGAGGATTTAGCGTCACCATTCCTCACAAACAGGCGATTATGCCTTTTTTATCTGAAATTTCCCCGATTGCCCAAGCCGTCGGCGCTGTCAACACTGTCTGGCACACCGGCACAAGTTGGGCCGGCACAAATACCGATGTTGAGGGCTTTGTTGCTCCCCTGAAAGCGTACAATCGAGATTGGAGCCAGACAGTTGCCGTGATTTTAGGCGCAGGCGGTGCGGCGCGGGCAGTGGTTGCCGGCTGTGCAGAGTTAGGCATTCAAGAAATTCATGTTGTCGGGCGTAACGGGCAGAAATTAGACGCCTTTCAGCAAAGTTGGCTCAATTCCGCTGTGCCGGTGCCGGCAACCCACACTTGGGAGGAAGTGCCGCAATGGATCTCTCAAGCAAATTTGCTGGTAAATACAACGCCGGTGGGAATGCACCCGCAGGTTGATCAGATGCCGGTGAGTGCGGCTGAAATGAAAAACTTAAAGGCCGGTGCAATTGTCTATGACTTAATTTACACCCCAAACCCCACGCAATTCCTCAAGGTAGCGGCGGAAATGGGCGCAACTGCCATTGATGGACTAGAAATGCTCGTTCAGCAAGGCGCAACCGCTTTGCAAATGTGGCTTCAGCAACCTGTGCCGGTGGATGTCATGCGTCAATCTTTAACCCAACACTTGGGATTAAAACTCAAAAATTAAACTCAAGTTTTATCCTGGCCGGCTACTATCTAAAACCGCATCAATCAGCGAAATACCCTTTAATTTGTTGCAACCCGCCCTCGATTCGCTTACAGCTTTGTATCAAAGGAGCCGGCAAATTCAACTAACGAAAGAATTTTTAAT
This sequence comes from Microcoleus vaginatus WJT46-NPBG5, assembly GCA_019359355.1. Lineage (GTDB taxonomy): Bacteria > Cyanobacteriota > Cyanobacteriia > Cyanobacteriales > Oscillatoriaceae > FACHB-68. Next base: position 3,343 of record JAHHHM010000030.1, read on the forward strand.
GGTTAATTTTTCGGTTTTGACTGTAAGCTGAAGGTGATAGTTGCTGCCAAAAAATTATTCAATTATTAGGGAGTTAAGGGAATGGTAAAGATGCGAATGCGACCCTTTGCTGTTGCCATTGTGTCTTGTCTCATCGGGATAGCCACTTGGTTCATAACGCCGCCGGCATGGGCGTTAACTCAAATTAAACTGACCGATATTTCCTACCATGATTGCCCAGCAGATGTCGCAGAAGGAACCGTCACCAGTGGTGGAAACCCAATGGTTGCCAACTGCTTTATTGTCACCGGCAAAGCCAACAATACCACAGGTAAAACGGTTTACGATGCCGATATTTTCGGTCGCATCTTCGATGCCAATAACAACAACGTCATGCCCAACCGAACCCGCCTCGGCTCAATTGAAGAAATTCCACCCGGCGCGAGTGATTTTGAACTGAGAATCTCTGTAGCAGCCAATCAGCCGACTCCCCTGAAACTGGAACAATTTAAAGCAGCAGGATTTGCCGGCAAAGTTCGCCGCTAATTAAAGATAGCTGCGTTCAGCTGGTACGCTATCGGAAAGTTTCTCCCATGACTGGGTTCAAGAAAGCGCTACCAGCTAAACTCCTGAGAAGTTAGCTTCAAGAGATTTCTGAAGCCGTGCGACAGGCTTTAAACAAGCCTTCAATTTAAAAACCTGATGTACTTTGGAAATTAAGCAGGGAAGGAAGAATCGATTGGACAACTTGCAGCAAAATAATTGCGAGGATTGCGGAAAAGTCAATGCCGCCTAGGGGAGGGATAATGGAGCGGAAGACGTTGAGATAGGGATCGGTTAACTGAGCAACAATTGAAAACGGCGGGTCAAACCAGTTAATATTCGGAAACCAGCTCAAGAGAATCCGAATAAACAGCAGTACCAAATAAATGCTCAGAAAGGTACTCAGGGTATTAATCAGCAGCACGACTACAGAAGACATAACGGTTAAAGCTTCCTTTGCTATTTCACAGGCTATTTAACTTCACTTAGTTTAATCGATTTGGGCAAGCGTCAGCATCTTGAAGAGGCCGGCGCTGGTTGTGAGTGCCGATCAAGGACGACTCGGCAGCCGGTTAAGTATCTCTGGGCAAGGAACGCTCAATTTCCGATGCAGCCGGCGCTCCATTGACATTGTTTAGTTGCAAGCGCACGTCGTCAATAGCGTCGTTGAGTTGAGCAATCTTATCCTCTAAACTGCGACGTGCCACTTCAATCGTCTCTTCTTTCATCTGCCGGGTTCTGGCTTTAATTGCCTTAGCTTCTGGCCGGCTGGCACTGCGTAATCTATCCTCTGAGGGGGCGCTTTCCTCAGTTCGGCGAGATAAAAGCACTCCCAAAACTCCACCCACCAAGCCGCCTACTAAAGCCCCAGCGAAAAAGCCGCCGGCGAAACCATCACGATTGCTCATTGTTTATCTGCCTGCCGTAATTTTCTATAACCATCAGCTTAACTGTTGGCTGCTCACCATGCCTACTAGGCGAATAGGGGGAGTTTTTAGTGTTGAGTTTCGTAGGTTGGGCGGAGTGAAACGCAGGGTAGCGAAGCGTAACCCAACTTTAGTTTCGTAGGTTGGATTGAGTGCTGAGTGGGAGAGGGGACGAGAAAGAGCGATAATTTTGATGCCGGCAGGAATGAAAGCACCGTGTTAATCGCCCCAGTCTCTCAAGTGCCAAAAGTCCGATCACCGGCATCGCCTAAACCGGGCACGATAAACCCTTGAGCATTTAATCCTTCATCGATAGCGGCGGTGTAAATGTTCAAATTGGGGTAAGCAACGCTCAGCTGTTGCAGTGCCGGCGGGGCAGTCACGACAGAAATAATCCGGATTAAGCTGGGATCTACGCCACGCTGAGTTAATTCTGCCATCGTCGCCATAATGGTGCCACCAGTCGCTAGCATCGGTTCGCTGATCAGCACCCGTGTGTTTGGATCTAACCGTGCCGGCAACTTGTTTAAATAACAGCTAACTTGCAATGTCTCCTCATTCCGCACCATGCCCAGGTGATAAATCGCCGCTAAAGGCAGCACCATCTGCGCTCCTTCTAGTAGGGCTAACCCGGCCCGCAAAATTGGCACCACCACCACCGGCACCTCTGGAGTCACCATTGTCGCCGGACAAGTTGCTAAAGGCGTCTGAACGGTGGTTTCTTCTGTTGGCAACCAATCTCGACTCGCCTCATAAGTCAGCCAGCGTCCCAGTTCTGTCATGGCGCTGCGAAACAGGGCCGATGGCGTCAAAGCGTCGCGAGCTACAGCCAGCCAGTGTTTGATTAAGGGATGGGGTGGGACATAGACCCGCATTTGAAGCGTCATAAGCAGGAAATTCGGATGAGTGGCAAGGGTTACAGACCTGCAATATCATACTCTGTTCTGAGTGCGCCCGCTGAATTGATGTGTCCGCCGTGCATTCCCAGCTTTTGAAAAAATTTTTCAGTAAGTATTGACAATCTTTTTCAACAACCGCTATATTAGCTTTCAGTGTTCTCCTCTCTAAGAATCGGCAAGCGGGATCGGTAAGTCTGAACAGACAGATCCCGTGCTTTTTTTTTAGAGCGCAGCAATTGCCGGTGTGGCAAGCGGTTAAGATACATTAAAGAAATGTTTCGTCACCTACAATTCCATGCCCGTAGCTTCTTCCCAACCCGCAAACTCTAAACTTCAGTCCCCAGTTTTTGATGCCATCGTGATCGGATCTGGCATTGGCGGATTAGTCACAGCAACGCAACTGGCAGCCAAGAAAGCAAAAGTGCTGGTACTGGAAAGCTATCTGATCCCGGGCGGGAGTGCCGGCTATTTTGAGCGAGAAGGCTATCGCTTTGATGTGGGTGCGTCGATGATTTTTGGCTTTGGCGAACGCGGCACCACAAATCTGCTGACGCGGGCGCTGAAAGCAGTTGATGTGAGCTTAGAAACCATTCCCGACCCCGTGCAGATTCACTATCATTTACCGGGGGGATTGGATCTGCAAGTTCACAAAGATTATGAGAAATTTTTGCAAGAGCTGATCCATCATTTTCCCCATGAGCGTGAAGGGATTCGCAAATTTTACGATGAATGCTGGAAAGTGTTCAACTGCCTAAATGCGATGGAATTGCTGTCGCTTGAAGAATTAGGGTATTTGATGCGAGTATTTTTTCAACATCCTCTGGCGTGTTTGGGGTTGGTGAAGTATTTACCGCAAAATGCTGGGGATATTGCCAAGCGCTACATTAGCGATCCCGCGTTATTGAAGTTTATTGACATGGAGTGTTATTGCTGGTCGGTTGTGCCGGCAGATTTGACGCCAATGATTAATGCCGGCATGGTGTTTTCAGATCGGCATTATGGCGGAATTAATTACCCGAAAGGTGGAGTCGGCAAAATTGCTGAAAAACTCGTGGAAGGCTTGGAAAAAGCTGGGGGTCAAATTCAGTACCAAGCCAAAGTCAGTGAGATTATTACAGAAAAGGGACGTGCCGTTGGCGTCAAGCTAACAACTGGCGAAGTGTATCGCGCCAAGCGAATTATCTCGAATGCAACGCGCTGGGATACGTTTGAGAAGTTGTTGCCGGCGGAGCAGATGCCGGTGGCTGAGAAGAAATGGCAAGAACGTTATAAAAAGTCTCCTAGCTTCCTGAGTTTGCATTTGGGAGTTGAGGCGAGTGTGCTGCCGGCGGATACCGATTGTCATCACATTGTCCTAGAAGATTGGGAACGAATGGAAGATCCAGAAGGTACGATTTTCGTATCGATTCCCACCCTATTAGATCCCGATTTGGCACCCAAAGGCTATCACATCATTCATACATTTACCCCCAATTGGATAGATGATTGGCAGGGATTGTCTGCCGGCGAATATGAACAGAAAAAAGAGGAAGCCGGTTGGCGAATCATTGATCGGCTAGAGAAGATTTTCCCCGGTTTAGATGCGGGATTGGATTACATGGAAGTCGGAACAGGACGAACCCACCGACGCTTTTTAGGCCGTGAAGATGGCACCTATGGGCCAATTCCCCAGCGCAAGTTATTGGGGTTATTAGGAATGCCCTTTAATCGCACATCAATTCCAGGGTTGTATTGTGTGGGAGACAGTACATTTCCAGGGCAAGGTTTAAATGCCGTAGCCTTTTCCGGTTTTGCCTGTGCTCACCGAGTTGCGGTGGATTTGGGGTTGTAAGGGATTTTTTAAACGCAGAAAAACGGGCTAATTTTTAGCCCTAAGTTGTCCTGTATAGCCTTTGCAAAGGTGGGGAAAGTTAAAATAGAGGGACGTAAGTGCCAAGTCTAGGAGTTGGCGGCAATGGGACAGCATCAGAGTTTGGCGATTTAACGGGAATGACTCGCCAAGAGGTCGATGAGTTTTTACGCGGACTGGGCGCTAGTGTGACAATTAGTAAAGGAGGTTACGTTGAATATAAGTTTCTAGATGGGTCTAAAGTAACGATTCGTTTAGATGGTGAAATAGTAAGGACACCAGCACCGAAATATAGTTCAGAGGGAAAAAGAATTAATAAGGGTTTGCGGCTGAATCGGAATGGAGAGTTACTACAAACACGCGATCAATTTGGCAATCTAATTCCTGAGACACACAATACTGGCGAAAAAGTGAGTGATTAAAATGTCGGATGATTACCATTTACTCGGTTTGGGTGGATTGACCTCATTAATTACGAATTTCAAAGTGTCTTTATGGGGTAACGAAATCTTATTTGAATGCTTGTACAACCCAGAAGATCCATCACCTTATGTAATGGTGTTTAAAGATTGTCGGGAAATGAGCTGGGATGTCCATGATTCTGAAGAAGTAGAAGATTCCTTGGCAGATTTAATTGGCTTTCATTTGGGCGAGGATAACCACCGGCAACCCGCATTAATTTACACGGATATTTTTGAAATCTCACTTTTATACGGCAGTTTTACACTTCACAAAGGGGATATTTCAACTTTAATCACAGAACCGGCAGCCAATAATTCCCAACTTAGCTATCAAAAATAACTTGTGAAACGCCTGGAGTAAGTCTTGCAGGAGTTTTTATAAACTTTAAATTAACTACATTGAGAAAACTCAAAGGTATAGTTTTAAGCAAATATTCGAGAAACAGGATAGCTAAACCCAGGCAATAGTGGGGAAGTCAGCTCATCATTACTAAACAGCGTTGTTGCTAACACTAAAGCCGCATTTTCTCGCCGGCACACTTCAATTTGCTGTTTTCGCCAATCAACAATCCAATATTCCCGCACTCCCCGTGATGAATACAGCTTAAGCTTTAATTCCCTGTCTCGTTTTTCCTGATCGCTTCCAAAAGATAGCACTTCAACGATTAATTCTGGCGCGGCTGTTAAATGTCCTGCTTCATCTAACAAAACAGCTAATCTTTCATGACTTGCCCAAACAACATCGGGGATAACATTATCAGCGTCAGAAAAAATAATTCCTGGACTCTCTGCCGCTTGCCCTAAACCTGTAGAGAGTGACCAAGCATCCAATGCAGCAAAAATTCTACCACAAGTTTTTTGATGGTTCCAGTGCGGCGCTCTTGTCACAAATAACTCTCCGTCAATAATCTCATAACGGTTGCCGTTCTCTGGAAATAATTCCAGATCGGCAGTTGTCCAGCGGACTCTCTCATTTGCTGTATTGGTCATACAAGCACTCCTTGGCGCTGTTTATTAAAATTGTACAAAGTTTTGAGAGATTAAACATCAAAAAATACTAAATTTATCTTGAATTATTCTATTTAAATCCTCATGTCTCAAGCTCAAAAACTGCGTCAAATTCTGGAACAGCCTGGTATTCTCACACTCCCTGGTATTTATGATTGTATTGGCGCTCAAATGGTCGAACAACTCGGTTTTGAGGTCGTATTTACTAGCGGTTTCGGAATTGCCGGCTCAACCCTCGGACGCCCTGATTACGGCTTGCTCACCGGCACTGAAATGCTCTACAGTGTCGGGCGCATTGCCCAGTCCATTAGCATCCCCCTCGTTGCAGATATTGACACCGGCTATGGCAACCCCCTCAACGTCATCCGCACAGTTACCGATATCGTACAATTAGGCGTCGCCGGCATCCTTTTAGAAGACCAAGAATGGCCGAAAAAATGTGGGCACATGGAAGGAAAACGCGTAATTTCCGCAGAAGAACACGTCGAAAAAATTAAAGCAGCGGTTCATGCGAGAGGCGATAGCGGCTTAGTGATTATTGGTCGAACTGACGCCCGCGCACCATTAGGATTAGAAGAAGCGATTCGTAGAGGACGCGCTTATTATGAAGCCGGCGCAGATATTATTTTTATTGAAGCGCCCCAGTCAATTGAAGATTTAAAGGCAATTGCCTCAGCTTTTCCAGATGTGCCGCTATTTGCCAATATGATAGAAGGTGGAAAAACACCTTTGCTCACTGCTGAAGAATTGCAACAGTTAGGCTATAAAATAGTCGTGTTTCCCCTTGCCGGCTTGTTTGCCGCAACGAAAGCAATGGCGAATTGTTTCCGCCACCTGAAAGAACATGGCACGACTGCCGGCTTCGAGGATTTAGTGAATTTTCAAGAATTTGAGCAAATTATTGGCGTTCCTAAATATCGTCAATTAGAGCAACAGTTTAAAGTTTAAAAGTTTTGGTTGTGCCGGCACACTATAATGCCGGCACAACCAAACAGGTTTCTCATTTCCTAAATTTCATAAATCTATCGTTTGGAGTCCAAAAAAACTATGGGACGTTATGTACTCAATCAATCGTTTGGAACCATAGAAGGATATTTTGGTAAGCCATTGGTTGATCTCGAAGTCACAGCCAATTATCCTATAAAAGGCTTGCAAAAATTAGTTCCAAGCTTCCCTGAAGACGGAAAGTTTGAAATCACATTTGTCAATGGAAAAGCGCAAAGAATTTCAGTACATCCGGAAGTGCCGGCTAAGTTGTTATTTGAATATATCTTTGGATACCAAGCGCCGGCTGAAATCCTTGTAGAACGAGATATAATAACCGGCGGAGACACATCAATTATCTGTTTAGGAGATGGGATAGGGGCTGAAATTTGGTTAACCGGCGCAGGGGGGTTAATCAACTCTACCACTTTGTATTATGACGAAGAGTTTGTCAGACCTTACGATGTTTTAAGTATGCAGGTTATCGCGTATAACTATCAACTTACAAATCATATTGCGGGATCAGTTAAAGAAGCTGAATATTCTTGGCTTTCCCAGCGCAAAGTTACCGAGACAGATTTAGTTAATGCAGATTGGCTTAAACTGTATGTGATGAAAACTTCAATTTACGCTCGTAAAAAACTGATATTCCGCAATCCACTGGCTAAAGCAATCTTTGAAAAACAACCGTGGTATCGTCCGACTTATCGTACCCATGAGTTTGCGGCTCAACCAAACAATTTGCTGAATGTTGTAGAAAAATACAACTTTGATTTCATCACGCGCTCCGAAAGTAAGTTAAGACGTTAAAACTTTTTTCAACGTCAAGTATCGCAAAAGAAGAGTTAACTTAACCTTCTTTTGTGTTGTTAACCCAGTTGCAGCTTTTGGTAAAATTAACGCTCAAAGTTTAAGCGATCACCAGTTGTTACATCAAACCAGTGAATTGACTGGGGAGGTAACGTTAGTGAGATTACCTCCCCACCCCACTTTTGATCTGCCGGCAGCAGAGTACGCACTACAATAGGTTCTGCTTGTTCCGCGCTGCCGGTGACACGCACACTAATTAAGTTGTGCATCCCTAAATTTTCTACCAAAAATACCTGACCTTGAATTGTCTGTTCCGCTGCCGGTTCAGCTAAATGTACATTTTCCGGACGAATCCCTAAGACGATTTGTGGAGGAACTGTGGGCAACGCCGGCAGCGGAATTCTAAAATTGCCCAATATTGCATCGCGCCCCTGACAATTTAACGTCAGCAAATTCATCTGGGGACTACCAATAAAGCCGGCAACAAATTGATTTGCTGGATGCGAATAAATCCGTTGCGGCGCATCCAACTGTTGTACATTGCCGTTAGAAAGTACAGCCACTTTTGTTGATAAAGTCATCGCTTCCGTTTGGTCATGCGTCACATAAACCACCGGCACAGATTGCGCGTCAAAAAGTTGTTTTAAATCAGCCCGAACCCTCTCCCGCAGCAGCGCATCCAAATTACTCAACGGTTCATCCAGCAAAAACACATCCGGTTTACGAACCAAAGCGCGTCCGAGGGCAACACGCTGCCGCTGTCCCCCAGACATCTGCCCTGGCTTGCGATCCATCAATTCTTCCAGTCCTAGTTTTTTAGCAACTTCATCCACGCGCTGATGGATTTCCACACGGGGGATTTTACGAAGTTTTAACCCGGATGCCATGTTTTCATAAACCGTCATGTGCGGATAAAGTGCGTAACTTTGAAATACCATTGCAATGTTGCGATCGCCGGCACTTAAATTAGTAACATCACGATCCCCAATTGAGATTTTGCCTCGCGTCGGTTGTTCTAAGCCGGCAATTAATCGTAGTGTCGTTGATTTCCCGCATCCAGATGGACCGAGTAAGGTGAGAAATTCATTGTCATCTACACTTAAGCTGATATCTTTGACGGGAATAACTTTAGGAGTATAGGTTTTATTGAGATTTTTGAGTTCAAGTTTTGACATGATTTTTTTGATGAATAGGAGCCGTAATGAGAGTATTTTTTAGCTTGAAAGTCATCCTTTAACAGCGCCGGCTGTTAATCCTTGGACGATTTTGCGTTGGAAGAATAGCACGAGCAAGATGAGAGGAAAGGTGCCGAGAATTGTAGCAGCCGCTAGTGGGCCGTAGGGAATATCAAATACAGTCGATCCCCCAATTTGGGAAGCAGCGACGGGAATCGTTTTCATCGTTTCACGGGTAATGAAAGTAAGGGCAAAGAGAAATTCATTCCAAGCAAAGATGAAGGTTAAAATACCAGTTGTTACCATTGCCGGCACCGTCATCGGTAAAACAATTTGAGTCAGCATTTGCCAAGTGTTGTAACCATCCACTTTAGCAGCATCTTCTAAATCACGCGGCAGTTGTTGAAAGAAACTCCGCATAACCAGAATCGTTAAGGGCAAATTGATAGCCGTGTAGGGAATAACCAAGGCGAGGTAGTTATTTGCCAAGCCCGTTGCCTTAATAATTTCTAACAATCCTAAAAATAGTAAAATGTAAGGAAATAGCGTCACAATTAGGATGCCACCCAGAATAATTTTCTCACCTGGAATTTTTAATCTTGCTAAAGCATAGGCTGCCGGTGCGCCAATTGCTAAAGAAAGCGCAGTAGAAATGATAGAAACAAAAGCACTATTTAAAATATAGCGGAGAAACGGACGGCGAGTGAAAAGTTCAATGTAGTGTTTAAGTGTGTATTGATCCGGGCGAGGAATGTAAATATTTGGAATCGCAGAAATCGCTTTATTGACCTTAATCGAAGTCAGTAACTGCCACAACACCGGCGCTAGAGTAAAAAGCACAATTAACACAACAGCAACCCAAAGAATAACCTTTTGGATAGAAAACTTACTTTTGCTAGTTGGCGAATCATTGCTCAAAGAATTAAATGCCATAGCTGCTTCCTTTTACTGTAAGATAAAACTTTAAAAATCCTAGAATATCTCTAAAACACCGCCCTAATAACATCCGTGCAGTCTGCGTTTATCTGCGTGCATCTGCGGTTAAAAAATCCCCCCTCTTCAAATTAAAATTAACCAACCCCAGCAGCCTTAGCCCGTAATTTTGACAACAAAAAACTAGCAATTGCCACCGCAGTAACCAACAGTAAAAACGTTACAACAACCAAAGCCGCCCCATAGCCAAAATCCAAATAGCGCATCACCGTCGCATAAATGTAGAGTGACACAACTTCCGTCGCGCCAGCCGGCCCGCCGCCGGTCATTACCGCAATCAAATCAAAGATGCCAAATGCCTGGGCAAATCGAAATAACATCGCAATCAAAACTTGTGGCATTAGCAAAGGTAAAGTAATTTGCCGAAAACTCTGCCAGGGATTCGCCCCATCAATGGCATGAGCTTCATAAAGATCAGAAGAAATCGATTGCAAACCGGCAAGTAATAAAATACTAATAAACGGGGTTGTTTTCCATACATCCGCTGCAATCACCGCCATCATTGCCAGTGTCGGATCTCCTAACCAATTAATGCCTTCTTTAATCAATCCCAATCGGAGCAAAATATCATTCCAAACCCCATATTGAGCATTAAAAATCCACGTCCAAGCTAAAGCCATAATTGCTGTTGGCAGCGCCCACGGTAAAATCGCAATGGTTCGCACGGCAGCGCGTCCACGAAATGATTGATTAAGGACTAAGGCGATACCCATTCCTAAAATCAATTCCAAGAAAACAGTGGAAACGGTGAAGACCGTTGTATTCCAAAGACTTTGCCAAAACCGGCCATCTCCAGCCATCCGCCCGTAATTAGCAAAACCGGCAAATACGGGTTCTAATTTTGTACCCAGGTTTTGCGCGAAAAAGCTTAACCAAAATGCTCTACCAATTGGGTAAGCGAATACAAAAAGTAGGATGAGTAATGCCGGCGCGACTAATATCCAGCCGATTAGTTGTTCTCGTTGTTGAATTGTGTCTTGTTTCATTATTAAAATTGGCTGCTTTTTAGCAAACGTTTTTTCCAGATGAACACAGATTAATTAACTGTGGTTGTAACAGAGGAATTTGATGTTTTTGTATTTTTTATTAGCCTGTTTTTAGCGTTGAGCTGATAGCAGCCGGCGCGTCTCATTTGCTGCGGCTTTCATAGCCCGTTCTGGAGTCATTCGATTTGTCAAGGCTGCACTTAGATAGCGCTGTAAAATATCGGATGCTTGAGAATATTGGGCGATGGGGGGACGTAAAACCGATTGTTCAGTAACTTTTAGCAGTTGCGGATAGTGGCTGTATTTCGCAACAATTTGTGGATCGGTGAACAGCGACCGCCGGCTGGGAACATAGCCAGTTCCTAGGATAAATTTACGCTGAATTTCAGGTCGGTTGAAAAACTGAATGACTCGCCAAGCTTCCTCTGGATGCTTCGAGGTTTTGGCAATTCCCATGCCCCAGCCGCCCTGGCAAGCGCCGCTGTTTTTACCTTGGGCGTGAACCATCGGCTTGATATTATATTTGCCGACAATTGCAGAATCTTCGGCCAGTGTCCAGACATAAGGCCAATTGCGTAAAAATATCCCATTTCCACTTTGAAATAACTGGCGGGTTTCTTCTTCCCCGTAAGTCGTAACGCCACCGGGAGAAACGCCGGTTTTTATGGTGCTCTGTAAAAACTTCACGGCCTCTATTGCTGCCGGTTGATCGAGTCCGACATTGCCATTTTCCGGGTTCACCCAAAAGCCGCCGGCACCTTCAAGCACCTCCACAAACATCGCGGCTAGTCCTTCGTATTGTCGCCCCTGCCAGAGATACCCCCAGCGATTTTCTGCTGGATTTTTCAACGTTTTGCTAATTTCTAGCAACTCGTTAAAGGTTTCTGGCGGCTTATATCCTCCCTGTTTAAGTAAGTCTGTGCGGTAGTAAAGCATCCCGACATCGGAACGGAAGGGCATTCGATACAGCCCGCCTTCATAGCGTCCGCCATTCACGTCACCGGGTATAAAATTCGTTAATTCTTTATCAGAAATTCGGTCAGATAAATCTCTCAGCCAGCCGGCAGCGGCAAATTTTTGCACCCAAACGATGTCCATGTAAACCAAATCGTAGGGCGAATCTCCTAATAGAAAAGCGGACGTGTAAAGGTCTTCAATTAAATTAGTCGCGTTTGGCCCTTCAATAATTTCTAGCTGAATATCTGGGTTTTGCGCCTTGAAGTCTTCCATTAGCAATGTCTTCCACTGCACGGCTTCCAGGGCATTCAGCAACACTGTAACCTTGACTTGGGGTGTTTGAGTGAATGCCGGCAACCCCAATAGAAGCTTGAAACCTAACACGAACAGGAAGCCGATCACAATGCATAAGCCGGTGAAGCCAAACTTATGCCGGAATTTTTGCCGTCTGCTGAGCTGCTTTCGGTTTTTCATGACACTATAGGAATTTAACAGGAGCGCATCGCAGTTATTTCAAGCGCTTATTTTAGGGCGATCTTGCTTGTTGTGCCGGCTTGGACAGTTTGCCGGCTCAAGTAACAAAATTCAAGATGGATTTAACTTATTTAATATTTAAAGCACTAAAGAACAAATTTCCCTCAGTCGCGCCAAAAAACTTTAGTTTTGTTTACACAAGCTTACGATCTTGACTTTTGTCCGAAAATACCTTTGTTAAATTCGTGAAAAAATAGGGAATTCTCATAGAGGTAACGTTACGATTGTTCAGCTTCTCTGGTAGCGAAAGCAAAATATCCAAACGAGCGGCTAGCTTTAATTCTAAATCAGTTAAAAAATTTGAATGAACACTTATTTAGATTTTTGTCAAGTCTGACTTAGAAGAATTATCACGCAATTCAGTCACAAAATCAGCCGATTAATATGAAATACCGATTTTTCCGCTTTGCTTGTCTTTTCTTGCTAAGTCTTCTACTCGTCACAGCTTGCAATGGTACAAAAACCGTCACTTCTCCTCAAGAGTCTCCGCCCCTACGAATTGCTTATATTCTATGGCCGGGAAATTTTCCGATGATCATTGCCCAAGAAAAAGGGTTTTTTACCCAGCAGGGAGTGAAAGTCGAACCCGTCTATCTACAAAACTATGTAGCATCTTTATCTGAGTTCAGTGCCGGTCAATATGATGGGGTCGCTGTAGCAATGGGAAGCCTGATGAGTATCATGGGGAAAAACCCAGATGCGCGGGTTGTTTTAGTAACCGATCAATCGGCTGGTGGTGATGCTGTGGTTGTTCAGCCCAATATTCAAAGCGTGGCAGATTTGAAGGGCAAACGGATCGGCACTAAAGTAGGCGATTTTGGGGAATTGTTGGTCACCACAATGCTGGAGAAGAATGGTTTAACGACTGATGACGTTACCCTGGTTAATACTGAAGCTGAAGCGATTCCAGCACGCTTGCAAAGCGGTGACATTCAAGCCGGCCAAACCTGGAACCCCTATTTGTCTGAAGCAGTGAAAGCCGGCGCAAAGGTGCTGTTCTCGACTAAGCAAGCGCCCGGTTTAGTTCCAAATATTATTGTGTTTCACGGCAATGTCTTAAGCAATCGCCCCAATGATATACAAGCATTTACTCGCGCGTGGTTCCAAGCCCTAGATTACTGGCAAAGAAATCCAGAAGAAAGCAATACACTAATTGTTAAAAAACTGAAGATAAAACTTGAAGAAGTTTCACTCGATGGCATCGACTTATTTAGCCGGCAAGACAACTTAAAAGCGATGACTCCCGGGACAACGACAGAGTCACTATACTATACCGCCAAATTATATGCCGATTTTTATATTCGCACAGGAGGACTGAGCACCTCGCCCGACATTCAAAAAAGCATCGATCCCTCTTTTGTTCAGCAGTTGAAATAGCTGATTCACTCTTAGGCCGGCTCTTATATCAACCGCCAAAAACATCACCCGACTTTTATTGAAAAACGGTAGTTCAGCATGAAATTTAGATTGATCCGTTTTGTGTTTCTTTTTTTGTTAAGTATTCTACTCGTCACAGCTTGCAATGGTACAAAAACCCTGACTTCCCATCGAGAGTCACCGCCCCTACGGGTTGCTTATATCCAATGGTCCGGATTTTTTCCCATGATCATTGCCCAAGAAAAAGGGTTTTTTACCGAACAGGGAGTGAAAGTCGAACCTGTCTATGTAGAAAACTATATAACGTCTTTGTCTGACTTCAGCGCCGGCAAATATGATGGAGTCACGATATCTGTGGGAAGCCTGATGAGTATTATTGGGAAAACTCCAGATGCGCGGGTTGTTTTAGTAACTGATCAATCGGCTGGTGGTGATGCTGTGGTTGTGCAGCCAAATATTCAAAACGTAGCCGACTTAAAGGGCAAACGGATCGGCACCAAAATAGGTGATTTTGGGGAATTGTTGGTCATCACCATGCTAGAGAGAAATGGTTTAACTACCGATGACGTTACTTTGGTTAATACAGAAGCGGAAGCGATTCCAGCACGCTTGCAAGCAGGTGACCTTCAAGCCGGCCAAACCTGGGACCCTTATATATCTGAAGCAGTGAAAGCCGGCGCGAAGGTGCTGTTCTCCACAAAGGAAACGCCCGGTTTAATTCCCGGTGTTATGGTGTTTCGCAATAATATCTTAATCAATCGCCCGAATGACATCCAAGCCTTTACTCGAGCGTGGTTTCAAGCCGTAGATTACTGGAAAGCTAATCCAGAAAAAGGCAACGCCTTGATTGCAAAAAAATTTAATATCAAACCCAAAGAAGTTTCACTCGATGGCCTCGACTTGTTTAGCCGGCAAGACAACTTAAAAGCACTGACCCTAGGCACAACGACAGAGTCACTACACTATACAGCAAAATTATACGCCGACTACTACATTCGCACAGGAGGACTAAGCACTGCGCCCGATATTCAAAAACTCATCGATCCCTCTTTTGTGCAGCAGTTAAAATAGCTGATTAACTTTATCTTTCGCTCTCCTATTAACTATGAAAAACATCCTCTTTTCTTAAAAAGTAGCCGTTTAGCATGAAATCTCACTTTTTCCGCTTTGTGTCTTTGTTCTTGCTCACCCTTGTTCTCATTACTGCCTGCGATAGAACCCCCTCTGTCACCCCTCAATCTGAGGCCCCTCCTGCCTTAACACTCGCTTATAGTTTGTGGCCGGGGTATTTTCCGCTAGTAATTGCTCAAGAAAAAGGGTTTTTCACTCAGCAAGGGGTGAAAGTCGAACTCGTTTATTCAGAAAATCATCAAGCACCCTTGTCTGATTTTAGTGCCGGCAAATATGATGGCATGGCAATCACACTCGGTAGCTTCATGAGCAGTATTGATAAAATTACAGGCTCACAGATTGTGTTAATTACTGATCGCTCTACGGGCGCTGATGCCATAGTGGCTCAGCCCACTATTCAAAGCGTATCTGACTTAAAGGGCAAGCGAATTGGCGTTAAATTAGGCAATTTTGGAGAATTGTTTGTCACCAAAATGTTAGAACAAAATGGTTTAGACCCTAAGGATGTAACACTGGTCAATCTAGAAGCCGAAAGTATCGTACAAAGCTTAAAAAACGGTAACATTCAAGCTGGGCAAACCTGGCAACCCTATGTGTTTCAAGCAGTCCAATCCGGAAAAAAAGTGCTATTCACCAGCAAGCAAACACCTGGTTTGATTCCAGATGTCGTTGTATTTCGCAGCAATGTGTTACGAGAGCGCCCAGATGATGTGCGAGCATTTATCCGAGCCTACTTTCAAGCCCAAGACTACTGGAAGACAAATCCAGAGGAAACCAAAACGCTGATTGCAAAAACGCTCAATCTCAAACCAGAAGAAATTTCAACCCAGGGTCTTGAGTTACAGGATTTGAAAAACAATCTTGCAGCGCTAACTCCAGGGTCTACCACCGAGTCACTATACTATACAGCTCAACTGTACGCTGATTTTTACACCCGAACAGGTGGGCTAAGCACCGCACCGGACATTCAAAAACTCATTGATCCCTCTTTTGTACAGCAGCTACAATAGTTAATTGAACTTCTGATTTGAGAGAGTGAATTTTAGCTTGTCAGGGAATTCTTTATTCTAATTTTTATGAGGTTGCCAAATCCTAACTCATTTAAAATTTAAAGGCAAAGGCTCCCGTTTCAGTTCAAATATTAGCCTTCCCGCATGAAATGTCGATTTTTTCATTTTATATCTCTGTTCGCGCTTAGCATTTTGCTCATCACCGCCTGCAAGGGAATGCCCTCCATAACCTCTAAATCTGAGCCGGCACCGCTGCAAGTCGCTTACAGTTTGTGGCCGGGGTACTTCCCAATGGTAATCGCCCAAGAAAAAGGCTTCTTCACGCAACAGGGGGTAAAAGTCGAGCTGGTATATTTAAAAAACTATTTAGAACCTCTGTCTGAGTTCAGCACCGGCAAGTATGATGGCGTCGTTCTGGCAATGAGTAGCGTTGTGAACACCTCTGATGGGCAGATTGTCTTAGTCACTGATCGCTCGGCTGGCGCTGACACTTTTTTGGCAAACACCAGCATAACAACCCTGGCTGACGTATTAGGTGAATTTGGAGAACTATTTGTCCTGAATTTGTTAGAGCAAAATCGCCTCACTACCGATGACGTGACGCTGGTGAACGTGGAAGGGGAAGCGGTGCCCCAGTCCCTGCAAAAGGGTGACATTCAAGCCGGCCACACTTGGAGTCCTTACTCATCACAAGCTATTAAAGCCGGCGCAAAGGTGCTATTCACCAGCAAGCAAACACCGGGATTAATTCCCAGTGTTGTCCTGTTTCGCAACAATCCGATCCGCGATCGCCCAAAGCAAATCGCGGCATTTATTCGGGCTTAGTTCCAAGCCGTAGATTACTGGAAGGCGAATCCAGAGGAATGCAAGGCAGTGATCGTTCAAAAGCTGAACATAAAAGCTGAGGAAGTTTCACTTGAGGGAATTGAGTTGTATACTTTGCAAGACAATTTAAAAGCATTTACGCCCGGAGCAACCACCGAATCGCTATACTATACTGCTAAATTATATGTCGATTTCTTTATCCGGACAGGTGGGATAAGTGCGGTGCCCAATATTCAAAAACTGATTAATCCGTCTTTTTTCCAGCAATTGCAATAAGTTAAGCAAATCATGAAACCATTCAACATTTCTTCCCTCCGTAGTAAGCTAATCTTTTCGTTTTTAGGCGTGGCAGTTCTTCCCTTACTGCTGCTCTCATTATTAAATTTGCGAACCACACAAAAAGTGGTGACAAATAATGCCAATCAAACCCTTTTAGCAGCCGCCTCTCAAACGGGTTTGAGTCTTGATGCTTTTATCAGTTCTAATTTGGATGCTGTGCGGGTTGAGGCTCAGTTACCAACCCTAGCCAAATATTTAAGTCTGCCAAATAGCCAGAGACAAAATATGGCTGAAGAAGTTGAGGCTGTTTTACGATCCCTAAGCCGTAAAGATACCTTGAATATTTCGTCTTACGCGCTGATTGATAATCTAGGGCGAGATGTCATGGATACCTACACACCGGATATTGGTACAGATAAATCCAAGGCGGATTACTTTCAGGAACCACTCAAAACTGGCTTACCTTTCGTATCACCCATCCGGTATTCTCCCACAACTAATTCGCCAAGTCTGTTTTTCAGCAGTCCGGTGCGAAATGCGTCAGGAAAAACTGTCGGGGTGCTGCGTGTTCGTTATAATGCTGCCGTAATTCAGCGATTGGTTAGTCAAAATACTGACCTCATAGGCAGACTTGATTCCTATGCAATTGTGCTAGATGAAAACTATATCCGTTTAGCCCAAGGCTACGCGCCAGAGTTAATGTTTAAATCCGTGATCCCGCTACCGCCAGCTAAAGTGAAAGCTTTGCAAGCACTGGGCCGGTTGCCCCAAGGTTCAACGGCAGATATCTCAACCAACCTGCCGGCTTTCGAGCAAGGTTTAGAAAACGCTGAAAAAACTCCTTTTTTTACAACACTCTTAAGCCATAGCAATAATGACTTGAAAGCCGCAGCCGTAACAAAGTTAAAGACACAACCGTGGTTTGTGGTTTTCGTTCAGTCTCAATCGACTTTTTTAGAGCCAGTGCAAGAGCAAGTCCGCTATACGCTGTTGCTGGCTTTAATTATTGGTGGAGTTGTCGTTTTGGCGGCAATCACGCTCGGAGAATTGCTAGCTAAGCCTTTGATTAACTTAAGCGGCACAGTCACTCAATTTACTGCTGGCAATCTTAACGCTCGAACCTTTATTCGATCTAAAGATGAAGTTGGAATACTTGCGGCCAGTTTTAATACAATGGCAGAGCAGGTGGGTAAACTATTTAAAGGCTTAGAAGATCGCACCCAGGAACTGGAAATTAGTCAACACGTTACGGTTGCAGTGAGTGAACTTTCGCGCTCAATTCTTGAACCTGAACTGTTGTTGCGCGAAGCGATCACTCTGATGCAAAACCGATTTAATTTGCATTATGTGCGGATTTATTTGCTTGATCAAACGACAAATCAATTGATTGCATGGGTTGATTCTATCCAGGAGCGTAAGCGGGAGCTGTACGAGAGTGGTAGCATCTCTCTCAACGCGAATGATAGCCTTGTTGCCCTTGTTGCCCGCACAAAAGAAACAATATGGGTAGATGACTTCAGCAGCGCCTCATCCTTAGAAGCCGGTTTGAAATCATCCAGAGCCGGTTCTGAGGTGACGGTGCCGCTGATCACTCGTGGCACGTTTCTAGGCGTTCTCGACATTCAAGACACTCAACCCCATCGCTTCAGTGAGACGGATCTGGAAACCTTCAATACTTTAGCGGGACAAATTGCCACGGCTTTAGAAAATGCCCGTTTATTTGAGGAAATTCAAAAGGCTGAGGAGCGCTTTCGCAGTATCTTTGAAGATGCTCCTATTGGCATGGCAATTGTGAGTTTAGAGACACATCAACTCTTGCAAGTGAATAAAGTGATGTGTGAGATGTTGGGGTATACCAGCTCTGAACTAAGTATGCGAACGTTTGAGGCAGTCACACACCCGGAAGACATTGAGCTAGATGTTTCTTTATTCAAGCAGATGATGGCCGGCGAACTCGCCACTTATAAAATTGAGCAACGCTACCTCAAGCCAAATCAAGAAATTGTTTGGGGGAATTTAACTGTAACCTTAATTCGCGATCGAAACGGCACGGCTTGTTATTCTTTGGGGATGCTAGAGAACATTACAGAACGTAAACAAGTCCAGGCAGCGCTGCAACAGTCGGAAAGTCAATATCGAGAAAAAGCTCAACAGTTAGAACAAGCCCTGCAAGAGTTGCAACAAACACAAACTCAATTAATTCAAACAGAAAAAATGTCGAGTCTCGGTCAATTGGTTGCTGGGGTTGCTCATGAAATCAACAATCCCGTTAACTTTATTTATGGTAATATTAATCCAGCGAATGAATACTTAAAAGAAGTTCTGGATCTGCTGAATTTATATCAACAGCACTACCCCAAGCCGGCTTCTGAAATTCAAAATCGTATAGAAGAGATTGATTTAGAATTTTTGATAGAAGATTTTCAAAAAATTATGTCTTCCATGAAAGTGGGGGCAGAGCGAATTCGTCAAATTGTCTTATCTTTAAGAAACTTTTCTCGTTTGGATGAATCGGACATGAAACCCGTTGACATTCACGAGGGTTTGGAAAATACGTTGTTAATTTTACAAAATCAACTGAAAGAAAAGCCCGGACATCCTGAAATTTTGGTAATCAAAGAGTATGGTGAATTACCGCTAGTAGAATGCTATGCCGGCCAGCTCAATCAAGTGTTTATGAATTTACTCACCAACGCGATTGATGCAATCGATGAATACAACCAGCAGCGATCTTTAGAAGAAATTAAACAAGATCCTAGTAAAATTGAGATTCACACCCAAGTTTTAGACTCCAATCATGTAGAAATTCGCATCATTAATAGTGGCCCCGGCATTCCAGCAGAGATTCTGCAAAAAATATTCGACCCCTTCTTCACCACAAAAACTGTTGGCAAAGGCACGGGACTGGGTTTGGCGATTAGCTATCAAATCATTGTTGAAAAACACAGCGGAAAATTATACTGCAAATCCGCTGCCGGTGAAGGCGTTGAGTTTGTCATTCAGATTCCGACTAAAGTTGAAAATAGGTTTAGCACCAACTTTAGCGCCTCTTAAGATCAAACCTCTTGCACAAAATCGCCTGCCGGGAGACATCCGCTTGCGGTTATCTGTGGTTATTAAATCCAAAAACTCAACTGCTGCAAAAATCAATTTTAATAGTATTCTTTATTTCCCCCTTCTGACAGGTTCAATTTCCACCCACAGACTGAGGAACCCGTTAATAAAACAACATTACTATCAAACAAAGTTCACATACACGCTATATGAAGTATGCCAGCAATTCAACTGACAGCAACTAACTACGATCAAGCAGAGCAGCAATTTACAGACCTGCTCGAAATGGAAAATCTAGATCAAAAAGTAGCCGCACAGCCCTCTATTGTGAGTAACTTTGAAAACGCACTCACAACGGCTATTAATGCGGCTTATGGAGAATCGGCTGGAGATAATTCGGCACACCGCTTTTTGCAGCGCATACTTTATCGAATTAACCGGCTCAAGCTATTTTGGTATGATGATTTGCGGCGCTACACCAATGAGCGATCTGCGTATTTGCAAACCGTTCGCAATCAAATTGAAGATGCTTGGCAGCAGTGGGAAATTTCCCAACTTGATGTGGCAACTCTTCAACAATTAAACGTTGAACAAGTTAAACAAGCATTATTAGATCGCGGCGATGCGGATCTGGCTCCTCCCCTGTCTGAAGAGAGCCGGTATTTGCGCGAACAAATGAGTGAAACCGGCTACCGGCGAGTGTTAGCAATTGGCTCATTTGATGGCTTAGTGGAAGGAAGCCGGATGTGCGCTATCCTGGGCGGTGCGGCGAATGAGGTGCAGTCAACACTCACACGGGTAATGATTGAAGAGTACGGCAATGGTCGCCTCGCTCGCAAACATTCTACCTATTTTGCCCAAATGTTAGAAGAATTTGGGATGAACACCGAACCAGAATCTTACTTTGATTTGGTGCCTTGGGAAGTCCTTGCTTGCGCCAATCATAACTTCTTGCTGACCGACTGCAAACGTCATTTTCTGCGCTACAACGGTGGATTAACTTATTTTGAAGTAGCCGGACCGGCAGCCTACAGAAATTATCTCGCAGCCGCGCAACGGTTGGAACTTTCGGCGGCAGCAATGGGTTACTGGGAACTCCACATCCGAGAAGATGAACGGCATGGACGTTGGATGCTGGACGATGTCGCTTTGCCACTGGCTGAAAAGTATCCCGAAAATGCTTGGGAACTCATACTTGGATATGATCAAGAGCGGTTGATGGGTGAACGTGCCGGTGCGGCAATTGTGCGTTCAGCGCGGGAAGCAGAACAGAAATAAAGAATTGCAAAAAACCCGGTTTCTTAAAGCCGGGTTTCTAGTTGCTGTCATATTAAGTTGTTCGCTGTCCCTTTACTTTTCTCCCCCACAATTTGCTCATAAAGATGTCATCAACTGACTCAGTTCACTGGATAAATCGGGGGTAGATTTATAGCCTTTAGTGAACAAAACGCCGGCTAAAAGGTAAATGTTCTTGGAATAAAACGCCATGCCTTTTTCTCGCAACTCGGCTATCGTGTTTTTCACCTTAGATTCAGAGCTGTAATAACCGAAGGGAAGGGGGGTAACGGTAAAATCAGCCGTGCGATAGCCCTGAGAATTAGCAAATTCAATTAACCCTTGCGGATTGGAATAACTAGACAACATCACTAAGACATTTTCATAGCCTAGAGTTAAAAGCCGTCTGGTAATTTTCGACCCATCTGTCCCCCCATGTAATAGAGGTTGATAAATGTTGTCATCGATTGCCGGCAGATAGGGCGGATTTGAGATAAGATACTCGGCTTTTGGTCGCAAAGCATCAAAGAAAGAGGTATTGTGAATTATATATTTATCACTAAGCTCATATTCTTCTATATTAGATTTAGCTGTTTTATAAGCTAGAGGGTTAAGTTCAAACCCGTGGATTTTGCCATCAAAGTGAGTTCTCATTAATGAATTAATAATCGGAGTTCCATCTCCTGCTCCAAATTCAAGGATCACTTGATGATGAGCGCAATGATTTAAAACTAATGTATCTAAACAGTAAGAGTAAAAATTTGATTCTTCTGGGCAATAGAAGACATCTTTCAGGGGCTTTGAGGAGATGAGCATATACTTATCAGGAGAACAACAATTAATCTTAATTTAATTTGCAAAATTTATTGTGTCATCTGTCAGGAGTATTATGTCTGAGGATGTTGACAAAAGAATGAAAATGTCTAATAATTAGACTACTTCTTAATTTTTAATAAAAACCAGAGGCAAGTGCTTGAATCGCCTCTGTAAGAAAATTTTGATATTTTTTAGATAGAAATACTTTCAATAAAAAATAGAAAGTATTTCAAAATCTCTGCAGTACCCGATTTTTAATCGGGAGACTTGATGCGCTTTAACAATGCATAAAACGGTTCCCAGTTATCTTCAACGGTAATAGGTTCCCAAACGGCTTCAATTTCGGGTCTGAGCAACACTTGTTCAGGATTGTGCTGCCGTAGCCGCCCTTTGATTTCCTCCAGTTCCGCTGCCGAAGTTTGCTGCAAAAGATGATAGTAAAGCTGCCGCCAAGGATTTAACACCTCTGCCGGCTCAGCTTCGTTAAAAATCAAACTCGCATCATCCCGCCAATCTGGAGAAAACTGTTTCTTCAATTCAATAAAGAAATCGTGATATCCGACTTGCGTATCTCGCAGCAATTGAATCGTTAGCTTTAATAACTCCTCGGCCTGATCCACCGGCACCTCAGCAAACCCCAACTTATTCAGCATCAGCTGCCGGTATTTCTGATAATAATACTCCTCAAACTTCGCCAAACCGGCTTCCATCGCTGCTGGCTCCATCACCGCCTCTAACGGACGCTGAAGCATTTCTAAATTTAACCGACAAATTCCCGGTTGATTGCCGTAACTGTAGCGCCCGTAATAATCAAAATAGGCCGCTGTAAAATTCGGATTGTAGGTAGGAATAAACGCATACGGCCCATAGTCAAAACTTTCGCCGGTGATTGACATATTATCCGTATTTAGCACTGCATGACAAAAACCGGCTGCCATCCACTGTGCCGTCAATTCTGCCACTCGCTGCACTAACTCTGCGTAAAACAGCGCGTATTTTTCTTGGGCATCCGCATGGTTAGGAATCGCCGGATAATAGCACTCAATTACATGATTTAAAAGCTTCTCAATTAAATCTTTGCGCTTGAAATATTGCAGCCGTTCAAACGTCCCAAAGCGAATATGTGATCGGCTAAAACGCACCATCACCGATGAACGAGTCGGAGACGGTTCATCTCCGCGCCACAGCTGTTCGCCGGTTTCTATCAAACACAGACAGCGCGAAGTTTTCACACCCATTCGGTGCAGCATCTCAGCCGCCAATACTTCTCGCACACCCCCTTTCAGCGTCAGCCGGCCATCCGCTGTTCTAGAATAAGGGGTTCTGCCACTGCCTTTCGTGCCAAAGTCGTAGAGTTCTCCATCCACACCGCGCACTTGAGCATAGAGAAAACCGCGCCCATCGCCTAATTGCGGGTTATACTCACCGAATTGATAGCCGTGATATCGCAAAGCCATAAAAGGCCGCACGCTCTCAAACTGGCCAAATGCCTCAATAAAATGCTGATTTGTGACATTGAGCGGATCTAAACCAAGTTGCGCCAGCACCTCGTTATTGCGAAAGCGCAAAATATGCTGGGGAAACTCTGCCGCTTCCACAAAATCAAAATAATCCTCACCCAACGATTCCATCGCCGGTTCGTAATTAAGTGTGAGAAAGGGATTTGCCGTCTCTAAGGGAATTGGGTTTGTTGCTTGAGTCATTGGGGCAAAGCTTGGCGGGTTAATTCAATATTCCAGTTATTTAGAATAATCTCAATCAAAGCCGATTACTTTGAAGTTGTTAAAAGTGTGAGCGTTTCAAAATAGTTGATAAATTTTTGAGCTGCAAATTTTTATAAGGCGACAGCCCAATGGTTAAGCTGCCTGCAACCTTTTCTAAGTAAGGCAACAAAAACTCAATGCGCTTCCACTTTTGATATTAACGAACCCTCATAACAGTGTGTTCTGTCTTCAGGCTCAAACCCTAAACAACTCTAAAGAACGATGTTGCTATCAAGAAAACTGTGTTATGTAGCCCTGGAAAGTGTGTTAACTATTACACGAACCTGTTACCAGAAGTCTTTGAACGGTGAGGCACGAGTAATCAGTGTGTGCAAAATTGTTTTTCTAGCCGGCTGTGTGACGTTACTTGCGATCAATTTTGTCGATATGCCAGCAAGCAAATCAATCAACGTGCCGGCTCCAAATCTTCCCTTGGGGGGATTCGGTCGAGCGGCTATGCGAATTAAATGTAAAGCAGCATTATTGACTCGCTGCCCAGATACAATTTAGCCAGTTTTGTTGTAGGTAAAAAACGGATGAAAGTGGCTGTTTTCAGCGCCAAATCCTATGATCGCACGTTTTTGGAAGCCGCCAACGTGGATCACGGACATGAGCTGGTCTATTTTGAGCCGCGCTTAAATTTGGCAACAAGCATTTTAGCCGGGGAGTGCCAATCAGTTTGCGTTTTCGTTCACGACCAGTTGGACGCGCCAACTATTAAACAACTCGCTAAAGGGGGAGTTCGTCTAATTGCCCTGCGCTGTGCCGGCTTCAATAACGTGGATCTGGCAGCGGCTAACGAGTGCGGAATCACCGTGTTGCGTGTCCCAGCTTACTCACCCTATGCCGTTGCGGAACACGCCGTCGGGCTAATTTTAACCCTCAATCGCAAAATTCACCGCGCCTACAACCGGGTGAGAGAAGGCAACTTTTCCCTCGAAGGTTTATTAGGCTTCGATCTACACGGGCGAACCGTTGGCATCGCCGGCACCGGCAAAATTGGTGAGATCGTCGCCAGAATTCTGCACGGCTTTGGCACAAAACTGCTGGGGTATGATGTGACGCCCAACCCAGAATGCGAAAAACTCGGAATGCGCTATGTGTCGCTGCCCGAATTATTTACCGGTTCTGATATCATCACCCTCCACTGCCCGCTGATGCCAGAAACTTACCATCTGATCAACGCCGAAGCCATCAGCCAAATGAAAGCCGGTGTAATGATTGTCAACACCAGCCGGGGGGCGCTGATCGATACCGAAGCCGCCATTGAAGCGCTTAAAGCCGGTAAAATCGGCTACCTTGCCCTAGATGTTTACGAACAAGAAGCCAACTTGTTCTTTGAAGATTTATCAAATCTCGTCATTCAGGACGATATATTTCAACGCTTGCTGACATTTCCCAACGTCCTGATCACCGGCCATCAAGCATTTTTCACCGAAAACGCCTTAAAGAATATCGCCGACACCACCATCGCCAACATCACAGACTTTGAAGCAGGGCGTCCTTGCCCCAATGCGGTTTCAATTGATCGGTTAAGACCCTAAGCAGAGAAAACTTTACCCTTATGGCTCAACTTATCTTGACGGAATCCACTGCTTCGGCTCATTATAGCGGTGCAACTGGCACAGATGTGCTTGAGACTCAGTTCAGGGTAAATTGAGCCGACTTTGGGTTAAAAAACTATACTCAAAGCCGATTAAGTTCTAACCCTAACAAAGCTATCCTTCTTGTAGACGCCCTGCGGGAGTATTCCTACAGCGTCAGGATAGGCAGTCTTGACACACTGCTACTGTTCAACTGCTGGTAAGAGTCTACTACCATCCAGCACTGATTACATTGTTATTCCCACGGTATCCTTATGAATCCTGAAAACCAACAATACACCTCCGACGTAATGACTGACGCCGATCTGCCCAGAATCGAGGTAAAAGTCGAAGAAGCCGGTGTCCTCGCCACGGTCAACTCTTCAGATGGAAATGGAATGGGAGATCAGTGGCAACAAATTAGAGATCAAGTTGTCCAAATTATCTCTGAACTGCCCAATTATGTGGCTGGCTTTTTTGCAGCCAACCAAAGACCGATTGTTAGCATTGGCTTAATCGTCGCCACTTTAGTCACAATCAAAGTGACCTTGGCTGTGCTGGATGCTATTAATGATATTCCGTTGCTGGCACCAACCTTTGAGTTAATTGGTCTTGGCTACACAGCTTGGTTTGTTAACCGCTTCTTGCTGCGCGCGGCAAATCGCCAAGAGTTATCTAATGAGGTAAAAACCCTCAAAGATCAAGTCCTCGGTAGCAACTAGCCGAGGTTCTAAGAATCGATAAAAGGTAAAAGGGAGAAGAAAAATGTTCTTTTACCTTTTACCTTTTTCTTTGTGAATACTTATTTATGAGATGAAGGATAAAGATAATTTAAAACCCAGCAATAAAGTTTATTAAAAGTATTTCAATCAAACAATATTTGATACTTTTAATTTAGTTAAATAATTTTATTTTGTGCAATTCTTGGGAATTGCCGGCCTATTAATTTTTCTCTTCCTCCCCCCCGCTTTCTGTCCGTTCCGTTTGATTGCGGCTGAGGAAATCGCAGCTAACGTTCAGCGCCAAACTGAATCCCGGCTAGCCCTCTAAGCCGGCTGGACAGCAAGGAGTTGAGCATTGAGAAACTGGACAAATTCCTCTATCGTCGTCAGGTTATATATCTCAAATTCCTCGCTGATATCCACCCCAAAACACGAAAAAAAATCGTCACACAAAGTCAGATGCCAGTCAAAGGAACACACAAGCGTGATCTGTAAGTCTCGCTCTAAATGATCCTTCGGTTGTACCCTCGACATTTTCACCCCAGAGTATTTTTCTAGATGAGTGTAAACAAAGGCAACTACCGGCTTAGAAACGCCATAAGTTCGCCAAAAAAACTCAAACCACTCATCCAACGTTAGGGCAGGACGAGGGCGTAAGGCGGCATTAACCTGTTGCCTAAATTGAAGATCTGGACCGAGGTCAGTATAGGTGCTGACACTGACAAAGAAATTTTTTAGCTGTCGCCACATCTGCCTTTGAAAACCAATTGCATAAATTAAAACTTTTCTTTAGTATTCCCAGCTAAGCAATAAGCTATCAGCCGGCAGAAACCCAAAGATAAAAGTTGTTTATTTACGCTTGAGAGTTCGCCTAGAGTGGCCAAGACTTCACTTCTTAGCCGGCTTTTGAGGCGGTTTCTTTTCAGCCTGCCCGTCGATTACCAAGGCTTTATAAATCACATCCGCAACATCAGCACGGCTGGCATTTTGGGTAGGATTGAGAAGCTTGCCATTGGGATGCCTGAACACAAGGCCCATTTCTGTAGCCGCCGCTACCTTTTCTCGCGCATTTTTGGGGATTTTATTCGCGTCCTGATAAACCTTCAAAATTTTAGCGGGGTCAGATTTCGGCTTTAGGCCCAAGCCATTCGCCAAAGAAACCAACACGTCTACACGCGTCATCGGTTGGTAGGGCTTCAGAAGTGGCGGGTTCCCACTCAAAAACCCACTGCGCGTCGCTTGATCAATCTTTGCTGCCGCCCAGTGATTAGAGGGCACATCAGTAAATTTAACGGCAGGGCGAGTTGATTTAGGTTGGAATGTTTTGGAGACAATGGCAGCGAATTCAGCCCGCGTCACCCACTTTGTGGGGCGATAGGTTTTATCGACAAAGCCAGAGACAATGCCACGCTGGGCGATAGAGTTGACAAAAGGACGCGCCCAAAAGGTTTTTGGAACATCCCGAAAAATGTCCGACTCAACAGAAGCCATCACCGGCAGCGTTTTAACCGGCAGAGAACTCGACGGCGAGGCAGTCTTTTCAGGTTTTGCCACCGGCTTCGGGGTTGCAGTTGGGGCCAACTTCTGGGGAGTGGGAATTGCAACGACGGCTGCCGGTAGGGGATTTGCCGGCACTGCACTAGACTTAGGAGCCGGTGATTCAGACAAGCTAGACTGACGCTGAGCCGGTTGTGGCACCTCTTGCGTCTCCCTGGCGGGATCGACGTTCAACTGCGGGGATGGAGAGGAAGACGGACTCGGAAATTGCTCAAAAAACTTGGGATCGTCTCGCATCAACGACACCAAGAGAATGGTGCCAATGGTGGAAAAAGTCACAACAATAGCAATTAGCTCATCAAACCCTAGAGGATTATCTCGCGGAGACCGGGGATCGGAAGGAGGTAAATTGCTCATCGCAAACACTCACTTAGCTAATAACCTTACAATTCAGACTAGAGACTGCCGCTGAGGTGCGCCTCAGTATTCCTTAGACTTTAAGCGATCAACAGTCTCACGTCTAGGGATAAAGAGCATTAGGCTTTTATTACGGTAATTCACCACAACCAAGGGACGTTGTCGCCCCTACAGCCCCTACCCCTCACGACATATCTGCTGTAGGGTAGCGGTGAAGTTTGGGTAGGAGATGGCAGCCGCTTCAGCGCGATTGATGGTTGTGGTGCCGGCAGCATTCAAACCGGCAATTGCCAAACTCATCGCCACCCGGTGATCATCATGGCTGTCAACCTCTGCGCCGGTGAGGGGTGTGCCGCCGGTAATTTCTAAACCGTCGGGCAATTCTGTGACGCGAGCACCGAGCCGGTTGAGTTGATGGGCCATCACTGCCAGCCGATCACTTTCTTTGACGCGCAACTCCGCCGCATCTCGAATCACCGTTGTCCCCTGAGCAAATGCCGCTGCTACGGCCAAAATCGGAATTTCATCAATTAAACGCGGAATCAGATCGCCGGCAATTTCACAGGCTTTGAGCTGCCGGTAACGCACCCGCAGATCGGCCACCGGCTCACCGGCAACTTCCCGCTGATTTTGCAACTCAATATCCGCCTCCATCATTGCCAACGCTTCCAGAATGCCGGTGCGCGTCGGGTTGACGCCAACATTTTCGATGACTAAATCTGAATCTGGAACAATCGAACCGGCAACCAGCCAAAAAGCCGCTGAACTGATATCTCCCGGCACAATCACAGGTTGGCCATGCAGTTGAGCCGGCCCGGTAATCGTGACGCTGTGGGTTTCGGGATCGATGCTCAGTTGTGCCCCAAATGCCCGTAGCATTCGCTCGCTATGATCGCGCGAGAGGGCCGGCTCTGTCACCGTTGTTTCGCCCTCTGTCATCAAGCCGGCGAGTAAAATACAAGATTTAACTTGAGCCGAAGCAATCGGCGAGTGGTAGTGAATCGGTCGTAAATGCTGGCCTTGGATAGCCAAGGGTGCGAGGTTGCCATCTTGGCGTCCCCAAATTTGGGCACCCATCTGGCGCAGGGGTTTAACCACGCGAGACATCGGACGAGATCGCAAAGAAGCATCGCCCGTGACGGTAAAAAATTGTCCCGGATGGCCGGCTAACAAACCCAACATTAAGCGAATTGTCGTGCCAGAATTGCCGGCATCGAGTATGTTAGCTGGTTCGAGTAGCCGACCAATGCCGGCACCCTGCACCCGTACCCGCTCAGTATTGAGTTCAGAAATCTCTGCACCTAAAGCCCGAAAACAGCTCGCCGTACTGCGGGGATCTTCTCCCAATAGCAGCCCCTCTACGGTCGTTTCTCCTTGCGCTATCGCACCTAACATTAAAGCCCGGTGAGAGATAGACTTATCCCCCGGCACCCGGATACTACCTTGCAGGGATAAACTAGCGTTCGCTTTTTGAATAAGCAACTGTTGGGATTCGGGGGTTTCCACGATCGCGATAGAGGTTGCCATTGGGATAGACTGATGAAGGACGGCGCTAGTAATCCTACCGTTTTCTTAGCCCAACTGGGGCTTCTCTGTTATTAGTTGTTAGCCGGCAGCCCTCAGCCCTCAGCCGTCAGCCCTAGGGACACGGCGCGGCAGCGTCCCCAATCGCCGACCGCTAATTGCTAAAATCAAACCTCACAACTCATTCCTCACAACTCTTCACCTGCTATGCTGACGCATCATCGCAAACCCGTCTGCCTATCGGTGGTGTCCACAGACTTGCCTTTTTGGTCTGTGGTGGAAACAGCCGCCACACTTTATCAAAAAGATCGCGAGCGGTTTCATTTACTGTTAAGCGAACCCGTTATTTCTGGCTCAGATCCTGTCACTGGAGCGCCAGAGGTTGCCACTTTGCCGGCAAAAACTTCGCGCTTGTTGTGGTTAGAAATCTCCCCTTACCGAGTCATTATGACCATGCAGGGCAATGGTCAATTTAGTTACCGGCATCTCTGGGAACGCGAGATGTATGGAATCAGTCGCTACTGGCTCCAAAGCGACTCGTTAGGAGCCAATAGCCAAATGCGTCTGCGTAACTTCACCCGAAACTTGACATTAATCGGTAAACCTTTACCAGAACACGTTCGTTTAGAATACGAGCTATGGGCAGAAAAAGTGCAGCTCGGTCGCTATATTTTAAATTTGGATATCCATCACTAATTGCTCTTGCCGCCGCAGTAGCTGTTGATTTCAGTGGCTAGCACATCTGCTTTTTGAGCGGCTTGTTCTGCGGCTTTGCCGGCGGCTTCTACTTCTGTTTTGGCTTTTTGCACTTGTTGCACGCCGGCTTGGGTGGGCTGCGCGGCGCTAGCCGTCCCCAAAGCTTTACCAGTGGTGCGAAATGCCGTGCCGAGATCCTGATAAATTTTGGAAAAGCGGGTCTGAAATCCTTTGAGTTTATCGTCTTTTAACTTGACGGTTTCCAGTTCTTTGGTGATTTTATCGAGATCCTCTGCCAGCTTATTTGCAGCCGCCGCATCATTGCCTTTAAAGTTTGTTACCAGACCATGCCCCTTGTTGATAGCCTCAATCAGTGTATTGCATTCGGCTACTTTGTTATTGCCGCAGCCAGCAACCAATACAACAACAGCAGCGCTAACAGAAATTAAGGAAGATTTACACAGTAAGTGCATTAATGCGCTCCTAGCGAATTGGTGAATGAAAGTGACGCTTTACGATGAAGTCCAGCAATTTGCAGCCCTGGTAAAGCCAAAATCATATCAACCAACCAAGCGCAAGTAAAGTCAAGGCAATGGCTGGGGATCGCGTGAAGACGAGGCACAGAAAAGAAGAGAGGGATCGAGGGTTCGGAAAATTTCCGTACTCGATGTGTATAAAGTTACAAACATCGGGATGATTCCAAAATCACTCAAACTGACGATTATTAATCGTAATTAAATCGATCAACTCGCTCACAGCCTAATTCATCTCTCTCTAGTAGCAGATGTCGATCTGGCGGCAGATAGGTTATGCCAAAAGAGGGGATCGCCCCAGCCGGCAAAGTGTGGGAATTTAATTCTTGTGGGGCAAGGTGTGGGGGCCTTTTTTCAATCACACCGCTGTGTAATTAACTAAACGCTCTAGTGGGAGACTGTATAAAATGAGTTTACCAAGCCAATCGCTATCATTTTGGCGCGAGACGAGTGCCGACACACACTTTCCCCAACTGATTGCAGATATCTCAGTGGATGTGACGATTGTGGGTGCCGGCATCACCGGCTTGACAACGGCGCTTCTGCTCAAACGTGCCGGTTTAAAAGTTGCCGTCATTGAAGCGTTTAAAATTGGCCACGGCACCACCGGCGCAACCACTGCTCACCTCAGCGAAGTCCCGGATGCCGGTTATCAAACGCTGATTTCTAATTTCGGAAAAGAAAATACCCGCTTAGTCGCCCAATCTCGCCGCGCTGCCATTGAATTTATTGCCGACGTTGTCACCCAAGGGCAAATCGCCTGCCACTTCCAGCGCGTTCCCGGCTATCTCTACACCGAATCGCGGGAAGATCTTGAGTATCTCCAAGAAGAAGTTCAAGCCGCCAATAACCTGGGTGTGACTGCCAGCTTAATCACAGACATCCCCCTGCCGTTCCCACTTCATGCCGGCATTTTATTTCCCAATCAAGGGCAGTTCCACCCGATGGAATATCTGCACGCACTTGCCGGTGCAATTGAGGGCGATGGCTGTCAAATATTTGAGCGCACTCGCGTTACGGATATCACGGACGATGTGCCTTGCCGAGTTTACACTGACCGGGGCAGCGTCAAAGCGCAAAATGTGATTCTCGCCACCCACACGCCGATCCACGACTTGTTCCACCTGCCAGATTTGTTGTTGATGACAACTAAAATCGCCGCCTATCGCTCTTATGTACTGGGTGTGCGACTGGTGGAGAAGCGTTTTGGCCCCACTTCCCCGATTCCTGTGGGACTGTTTTGGGACACCGTAGACCCGTATCATTACACCCGCACTTACACAGACAGCAGCGGCCAAATTTTGCTGGTTGGCGGTGAAGACCACAAAACCGGCCAGGATGTGGATACGGAGGCGTGTTTCCAGCGCTTAGAGGAGTATGTGCGGGGGCGTTATGAAGTAGACTCGATTGCTTGCAAATGGTCAGCCCAATTATACGAGCCGGTGGACGGGTTGCCGTTTATTGGGAAACCGGGGATTCACTCGCATCTGTATATTGCCACCGGCTATTCCGGCAATGGCATCACTTTCGGGACGGTTGCGGCGATGCTTTTAGCGGATCTGGTGCAAGGCAAACCGAATCCCTGGCGCGACCTGTATGATCCCAATCGGGTGCCGGTTGCCAGTGCATCTCGGTTGATGACAGAAAATCTGAATGTTGCAACGCACTTAATTGCGGATCGCTTCAAGTCGGATGTTAGCCGGTTGTCGGAAGTGCGACCGAATGAAGGCAAAATTGTCGATGTCAATGGTGAGAAATTGGCGGTTTACCGGGATGAGGCCGGCACGATTCATGCCCTTTCGCCGGTGTGCAGCCATGCCACCTGCATTGTGCATTGGAACAATACGGAAAAGAGCTGGGATTGTCCCTGCCACGGAGGCCGGTATAGTCCCACCGGCCAAGTGCTAAACGGGCCGCCGATCAATGGTTTGCAGCCTAAAAAAATCACTCAATCTTAGCTATTTCGTATTACAAAATACTGCGATTAGTTGGCGTGCCGGCAGCCTTTTCGATAATGTCCATTCCGTCCGATGCAACGCAGTGCTAGCCGGCTGCCGGCATCACAACCCTAACCAACCTCGCAAAGCCTGCTCTAGTTGCTCTGCATCCGCATCAGTCAGCTTGCCAATTACCTTTATGACTAAGCTTTCATGCACTGTATACAAACCGCGCTTGACCGCTGTTGCTACGTTTAACCCTGCTGCCGACCACTCAGAAAGCAAAAACTCTCCCTCAAGCAACGATCCCGTTTTGCTCGTTAAAGGCGTGATCAGGATGTCTTGGGAAACGTGCGGCGCACCCACTACAACTGCCGGTCTAACTTTTAAACTCGACAAGTCTGAAAAGGGATAGCGAACTAAGATAATGTCATGCTTGGAGTAATTCGGCATACACATCATCCTCAACGTTATTCCACACGGCATCTAGTGATGTTTGACTCGCTTGCAGCCAAAACTCAGCTTCATTATCAAGGATCAAGGTCACTAGCACTGTTGTCCCTTCTGGGAGTTCTGCTGATTCAAGCAATTCAATTTTTCCTTGCCGAACCGTAGCCCAAAGCGTTTTTAGCATATCAATCTTATGAGTAATCATGTCTTGATTTTATGCTTCAATTGATCGCCTAGCTGCTGTCCCCCAAGAACAAAAGCAGCCCAAGGTTTCCGTTCATCGGCAGCGAGTAGCTTTTGCTGCAATGCCCAATATTTCTCAACCGTCCTCTACACTACGCTAGTTATACCGCTGTAATGCTAGAAACTAAAAATGGGTGAGTATACAATACTCACCCACTGTTTTTAAAAGTATTACAGATAAAAGTTTAATGCGCTCCAGCAATTGCATTTGCCCCAGCTGCACCGCCAAGCGCACCACCTGCAGCTCCGACAGCACCACAAATTGGAGCTAAATAGATAGCAACTGGTGGAGCAACCGGAGCAATAAGAAGATCAACGGTATAACAGGTGGCTACACTACCCATTGCTGCACCAATTGCGCCCCAGAAACCATTAATGATTGAGCCGACTGGATCGCTAGCAGCAAAAGCTGGAGTAGCAAAACCGTTCCAGGCAATCACGCACGTAAGAATCACTGCGAACAAAGAGCGAGAGGCTTTTGCGGGTAGCATAATCAACTTCTTTGAAACTGTTTAGACTGATTGTATATACAAGTTACACTAGCACCAGTGTTAACTTTACAAGACTGCGCCTATAGTAACTTCACCAACCTAGTAGTTGCAAGCGCGATTTCCTCAGTAATTATAAAGTTTTGAATAAGTTTAAAATTTATTGTCTTGACTTCTTTAAGTATTCTTGTTTATCTGCGAACAGATGAACGTCACGTGCCGCCTTGACTAGAACCGAAGCGGAACAACGCTGCTGCTCAGCGGCTGTCAATAACTTTCAAAACCTCACAAACGGCTTGGCTTAGTCCGCTGCAACAGCATAGTTGGGCTGTTGGTCACTTACCTCTTTAGGCGTCTTTTTTTCGTGATTTTCTATAATATCCCTTTACCCAAGTTCCAGATTTTCGTCTGCGATGAGCTTTAACGTATTCATACTCGCTTTGATTAGAAATATTTTGATATTTTTCTTCTGAAATTTTCGATTCAGTTGCAACTGGTTTAGCTGATAATTGCAGTGTCTGTTGATTAATCGCTTGAGATAGCTGAATCTGTAACTGATTAATATAATTTTGTTTATCTTGATCAATTTTAGTCCAGTTTTGAATATCTCTTTTTAATTCAAGAATTGAATTTTGTAGGCTGTTTATCTGGGCCTGTTTCTCTTGAGCTAATTTTGTTATATTCTGTACATTTTTTCGCAAAGCAACTATATCAGCAGAACGATTCGATAAATCTCTATGCAAATCTGAAATATTTTTTGTAAGGCTAGAGATTTCTTGTATGCGTCTGTTTAGCTTATTTGTATCTTCTTGTTTAGCTCTAAGTAAGGTGTCAAACTCTTTGGATAAAAGCTTGAGGCGAGAGCGCAATTCATTAACGAGTGCTTGATAGTTACTATCCGTTCTAGATCCATCAAAGCCTAAAACTAGCTTTGCTGATAGAACCCTCATTAATTCATCAATTTTATAAGCAAGACGAAGACGATAAGGACTAATTCGATTGGTATTTTGTGCTATTTCTGAAGCTAATTTGTTGATGACTTCTGAAAGAATAATTTGCGAGGGTTGTCTGCTTACCGTAAAGAGAACAAGATTAGTCACAATTTTCTGAAGCTGTTCATAATCTTTCTCTGCCTGACTAGTCAAAAGAACACGCACAGAATCTTGTATTCCCGCTAAGACACGATAGCTTCGAGGTCTGCGAGGCTCTAGTTCTTGTAGAATTTCGCTTCTTTTAAACTCTAATGCTTCAAGTGTTCTTGCGATTCTTTCATGATTTGCAGAAGGATCTGCACCAAGACGTTGTAAGATTCCCTCATATAACCATGCTTGAGACTCTAAGTTATTTAGTTTTTGAATTTGCTGCTTATTGTTTGGCTGGGGTACTACATCTGTTCTTTGTAATTGCTGCTGTAGGCTATTAACCTTTGCTGAAATAGTACCTTTGAAGCAAGCAAGCATTAAATCAAAAACTTGACCAAAGGGAAAAGAGTAGTCAGCTAACCAACCGAATAAAACCCAAAAAACTAGAGTACCTACTAATAAAATAACTATTTTAATGTAGTTGAGAAGCCTTATAAGAAAATTTCTGTTTGGCTCTAAATCTGAGTTTTTAAGGTCAAAATAAAACTGATTAACGCGCTCAACGAAAAAATTGCTGTCCTATTTGCTGCCCAATCACTGTACCGGAATTACTCCCTAAATTAAGATTTACACCTGATTCGGTATTCTGGGAAACATGGGAGGTACTTTGTATCTGCTGATACTGAGTTACCAATCTTTCGAGATTTTCTTGAAACTTCTGGTCACACTCGGCTTCACTTAGGATCGCAGCTTCCAAAAGTTTTTGCCCAGATTCCTTAATTTGAAGTTTGCCTTGAAATTTCTTTGTTAAGAATTCTAGAATATCTGCTCCAGCTTTCTCCAAAGCTCCCCCAGAAGTCTTATCAATTGCCCAAAGCGTAATCTTTGCTGCTTGTAAAGCTAATACAGATAATCCATGTTGGTAGTGATCCTGTTGATTCCGAGTCTTTGCCAATTTAGAGCAGATACGCACCCCGACAACCTTGCACCGCTTCTGCACAGACAGCATGAAGGTAATTGAACATAGGCACCGATAACCCGCAAGGACGGTTCCCACGAAGAAATGAAGCAGCCCAGCTTCTTTTTAGAGTGCAACTTTCTGGATATTACCCTAAGTCAGGAAAATCGGCGAACATTTTGTCCATATTACCCTAAAACGGGTAAACCGACACAAACTTTCTGCATAGTACGCTGACATACGTGGATAGTCGGCAACTTTTTGCATATCTTCAGATGTGTACGGGTAGATAAAGGAAATTCTTCTAAATAGAGCCTCGTAGTTTCTTTCAAACCGGCAATTGCCTGCTTGATGGTTTCTCCTTGATCTACGGTGCCAACCTCCGGACATTCAGCGATGTACATATCATCTTCTTTATAAATAATGACTGTAAAACTACGACTCTTCATTGTGTTTTCTCCCCAAAGCTTTTTCTAGTAAGCATAACATCACAGAGAAAGGGCGATATAGCGACTTGAAGCTGGATTTAAAATGAGCCGACACATTCTGAAATATGTATCAATTTCGTAATGATTAATACATTCGCAGCACATCAGCATTTAGCGAGCTGCACTGCAAACAACTCAATAATTCATAATGAATCAGTTGATTTGCGATTATCAAGTCAAGCTCAGCATTATTGACACCGGCACTCGAAAGACTATCTTTGGTTGTAGAGAAGGATCTACAGAAAGAGCGATTTCTAATAGGTAACAAAAGCTTTATTCCTAGTGTAGAGTTCAAAAAATTTCCAAGGAACAGTAATATGCCAGTCGAAGAAAAGCAACAGCCGGCACAGCATCAGGATCAGCAACCAGGTCTTGAATCTGAGATGACGCCGCAACCGAAAGCTGATGATTCCAAATACAAAGGCAGCGGCAAATTACTCGGCAAAGTCGCACTGATCACCGGCGGCGATAGTGGCATCGGGCGCGCTGTGGCGATTATGTATGCCAAAGAAGGCGCAAAAGTCGCCATTGGTTACCTCAACGAGGACGAAGACGCACAAGAAACAAAACGCATGGTGGAAGAACATAATACCGAGTGTCTCACCATTGCCGGCGACATTGGCGATGAAAAATTCTGCCAACAAGCAGTGCAACAGACGATTGACACGTTTGGTCAACTCGATATTCTTGTCAACAATGCTGCTGAACAGCATCCGCAAGAAAGTATTACGGATATCACTGCCGAACAGTTAGAACGCACCTTCCGCACGAATATTTTCTCGATGTTTTACCTGACGAAGGCAGCGCTACCACACATGAAAGAAGGCAGCGCAATTATCAACACAACGTCAGTAACTGCTTATCAAGGAAACCCGCAATTACTTGATTATTCTTCCACAAAAGGGGCAATTGTTGCCTTTACTCGCTCTTTATCACAGTCGCTGGTAGAAAAAGGGATTCGCGTCAATGGCGTGGCTCCTGGCCCTATCTGGACGCCTCTCATTCCCTCGACTTTCTCAGAAGAAAAAGTTGAGAGTTTCGGCCAGCAAGTGCCGATGAAACGAGCCGGTCAGCCGGAAGAAGTTGCGCCTAGCTATGTGTTTTTAGCATCGGATGACTCTTCTTATATGTCCGGTCAGATTTTGCACCCCAATGGCGGCAAAGTTGTGAATGGCTAAATGGCGGAGTGAACAGTGAAGAGTGAAAAGTCGTGAGTGATGAGCGGTAAGTGACAGGAAAAAACTAACCGCTTATCACTTTAAGTTTTTACATTTATCAGAGGTAATTCTGTGCTTGTAGGCGCTTTTCTGATATCTTAAATTCAGATAAATGTAAATATAACTAGGCTCGACGAGCCTAATAGGAAATTGAATGAATCAACAAGGAAATGTAGGCGGAACGCTGATAGCAGCCGGCATCTTGCTTGGTATGAGTGCTGCCGGCTTTTTTGATGGAATTGTGTTGCATGAAATCTTGCAGTGGCATCAAATGCTAACCAGTGTGATGCCGCCCACCAGTCTTTCTAATGTTAAAGAAAATATGGTGTGGGATGGCTTTTTTCATGCCGGGGTATATATCATCAACAGCGTGGGAATTTGGTTGCTGTGGCGTGCCGGCAAGCAAGGTGAGGTGCCGGCATCATCTAGCACTTTCGCAGGAGCATTGCTGATCGGTGCCGGTGGGTTTAATCTAATTGAAGGGTTGATCGACCACCAAATATTAGGTATCCATCATGTTAAACCAGGGCCAAATCAATTAACCTGGGATTTGGGATTTTTGGTTTTCAGTGCGCTGCTGGTTGTAGCCGGCTGGATTTTATTGCAGCGCCGGCAGCGTGATGTCACGGCGTAAAGTGATTGTTAAAAAAGACATAAAAAAGGGAGGCATTTAAAAGTCTCCTTTTTTTGTGTGTTGCCGGCAAACATTCTTTAACTGTTCGTTAATAAGTTTAAAATTTTTTCTTTCTTTTGCTGAACTAGATGTTGCTGTTTCTCTACTCGTTCAGCCAGTTCAGCGAGCTTTTTTCCTTGTTGTTCAACTTGTCCAGCCAGTTCAGCAAGCTGTTTTCTTTGTTGTTTAATTCGCTCAGCTTGCTGCTGAAAGCTCTCATCTAGCCACTGGGGGGGGCCGATGTTTATGTTCTTTGTCCATCTCACTAACTGGCTCTAACGCTCTGTAAATAGGCATGAAAGCTGTCTTTAACTTCTTTAAACGGTTACAAAACCCCCACCACTTTAGTGATGGGAGTTTTGTTTAAAGAGAGCCGCGAATTATGTCAGCTAGCAACTCAACCTCCGGTTAGCTTCTGATTACTTGCTAGAAGCTGCCAATTGATCTTGAACCTTGCTTTTTGCTGTCTTGAACTCGGTAGCCATTTGCTTTTGCTGTTCGTCGCTGAAATTGTCGCGGATTTTCGGGAACATTTCAGTTTCTTCTTGACGAACGTGATGCATCACCGCATCCATCAGCCGCTTAACATTGTCCTTGAAGTCTGGCGCAGAGGGGTTCAAAGACCTGATTTGTTCGAGCATCTGCTTCATTTCAGCTTGCTCGCTGTACAAATCTTGAGTTTCAGGGTAGTAAGAACGCACTGCGGGGTAGACAATTTGCTCTTCGGCTTCAGAGTGGGCGCTCAAATCTTTGTAAATTTGACCGAAATATTCTTGCAACTTTTGAGGATCTTCAGTCCCTTGAATTTGCATGAAGAGGGTGTTGACTTTGGTGTGATCCATGCGGATAAGATCACGGATGCTCATCTCATCATCGGTACGAGAAACGACGCTGCCGGCGACTCCAGTAAAGGCGGCAACTGCGTCTTGAACGCGTGCCCAAATGCCTTGATCCGGATCTTGGCCGGTTAACTCACGAACACCCAGAATTTCTAAAATTCCTTTGAGTTGTTCTTGATGAGCGCGGTTTTCAAAGTTAACTGTGTTTAAAGGAGTGATAGCGGCTTCAATGTCAGCGCCAACAACCTGAGCGGCTTTATGAACTAACAGTCCTTTCATGGCTTGAGCGTGCTTGAGCAGTTCATGCTGAGAGAACTTCTCATAAACAGTCAGCTCAGAACCTTGCATCATTTTCTGAGTTTTCTCAACCAACTCTTGGGTGGTTTGTTTTGGCTCTCCCTTGACACCATATTGAACAATGACCGTGTCAAGAATGCCCATGTTTTTTTGATCGTCTTCAAGCATATCCCGCACACGCTGGGCAATATCTTGATCGCTACAAGCATTTAAAAGAGCTTGTTCGTTGGATATGATCAGGTTTTGCAACGCTTTCATATCTGCCAATTTAGTGGCAATTGCTTGACGCTTGGTGTCTTCAAGAGTCACTGGCATACTTGTTCTCCTCTTATTTGAACTTCCGTTATCGGATGCTTTTATTAGCTTATTGGAGTTGCTCAACTTTGCTCATCCTTCTGCCGGCAGATTTGACTCAACCAGAAGTCTTATAAAAACTTAACGATTGACAGATTGCATTACAAATTTTGATTGAAACTGCCTACCAAAGGAGACACTCGTTAACCTAAGAACGCTGATATCGCATCCCTGGCAATTGAGTTACCAAGCCCAACAATTCTAGTTGTAATAAAGCACTAGAAACAGCTCCAGCCGCTAAGCCTGCTTGCTGCACAATGAAATCTAATGAGGTTGGTTCTGCCGGCACGATTTGCAACACTTTAGCCAATTCTGGTTCCAATTGTGGCACTGACGCTTGCTCAAATAAGGACAATTGTGCAGATACAGGATGTACTGCTTCTGTAGTGGTGTCTATCGGTGGCATCGCGCCCAGCATTTCTAATAGATGTCCTTCATTTAAAATCACTTGTGCGCCTTTACTCAACAACCCCAAACAACCAAGCGAGTTAGGATTATCGAGCGATCCCGGCAGTACATAAACATCACGACAAAAGTCGTTTGCCAAGTGTGCAGTAATCAAAGCACCCGATTTCGTAGGCGCTTCCATCACTAGCACTGCCCGACTCAAACCGGCAATAATTCGATTACGCTGGGGAAAGTGGGCGCGATCTGGCCCAGTTCCGGCTGGATACTCACTCAACACAGCTCCCTGCTTCAGAATTGCCTCGTACAGAAGCCGGTTGCGCGGCGGATAGACAATATCAACGCCGGTGCCCAAAATCGCTAGAGTTCGCCCACCGGCATCCAAACAGCCTTGATGGGCCTCTGTATCGATGCCGGCTGCCAGTCCAGAAACAATCGTAAAGCCACTTCTTGCCAAAGCCGTACTGATTTTGCGTGTCCAGCGTTTGCCATACTCAGACGGTTCGCGGGTGCCAACAATCGCTACCATCGGTGTTTGTCCGAGAGTCTCTGCGGCGTCAATTTGCCCCCGGCAATACAAAACCGGCGGCGGGTTGGGGGTTTCCAACAGCAGACGGGGATAGTCGGGATCTGCCGGCGTCCAGAAACAGGGATTTTGTTGTTGGTGCTGTTGTAGCAATTTGTCTGGCTGAATTTGTGAGCGACTTTGCACGACGCGTTCAACCGTATTTCGCCCAAATCCTTCTACTTGTCCCAACGCTGCCGGTGTGGCATTCCAAGCCGCTGCTAGGGTGCCAAAGTGTTGTTGCAGGCGTCTGAGCAACACCGGACCCACACCGGCAACTTTCGACCAGGCTAGCCAGTATGCACGTTCTTCCACTCATCCCCCATGTTTGATTAAACGTCTGACGATTTCCACTCGGATTCGAGAATGCTCATCACGTAATAACTCCAATATTTATCACCGGCTCTATAAGCATCCCGAAAGTATCCTTCTTTCACAAACCCGACTTTTTCGTAACAAGAAACTCCTGCTATATTAAAATCAAACACTCCAATAGAAATGCGGTGCAGCTTTAATTCTTCAAATCCGAACTGCAAAATTTTTTTCACCATTTGAGTTCCAATTCCTTGTCCTCTTAGGGAAGCTTCACCGACTAAAACTCTGGAAACTGTGCCTGACCTGTTTTGCAAATCAATTCTATCAAGTTCGATATGACCTACGACTGCCAATGTATGAGTATCTACCGCTTTAAATATTTTTTTAGTGGGTTTCTCTCCCTCAGACATTTGAATATATTTTTCCAGTTGATTTTCATCTAATGGATAAGTGAAGGTTGAAGGTGCCCATTGCTGGATGAGATCCGCAGATGTGATCCAACCTATTAATCGGGCGAAATCATCGCGCTCAAACGGTTTCAATTCAATTTTTATCATAAAATGCAGATTAAACTGTCGTTCAGTTAGATTTGCTTGTTAAAATTTTACGCTTTCCAATCGATAAAACGCGCATAAGCATAAGCAATACTTTCAGAGATTGTTGACCTGACTCCAGTGCTAGATTGCCACCAATTGTTAGCATCATAATCGAGAGGTTGGGCGGCAATGACGCCAACGCAAATTTCAGGCGCGAGGACTTGTTTAAAAATTAGCCAACTGCGGCGGGCGTGAGGGCCAAATGTGTATAAATTAATTGCTTTGACTTCTAAACCGGAAGTGGATAGCCATTGACGCAGGGCAACCGCAGATGCTTGGGTTCGATGCTTGATGGCTGCCGGTGCAGGAACTGCGATTAAATTATCTGGCTCAAAGTTGAGGGCGATTAAAGTTGCGGCTGCAATTTCGGCAAAGGTTTTGTATTCCGCGAGATAGTATCCTTTGGATAAAGGGCCGCCGGTTGTGATAAGTTTACGATAACCTCCCGTTTTAAATTCATCGATAGAAGTTTTGATGGCATAATCTGGCAGCCATCCTTCGACGACTAAAATATCAGCCTTAACAGGAGAATTGAGGGCAAGAAAGGGATGGAGATGATTAATTGTCAACACGAGTATAGTGATCGTCCTGAGCTGGGTAATTTCCCATCCCAAAGCCCTCAAAATTTACTATTGTTTGCTAGAGATGGGCGATTTTTATTTTTGTGGACGGATTGAAGATCAAGCCTCCACTGAGCGTTGTTGATGCAAATAATCAAAGACGCTTTTATCTCCAATGTCCGGGGGAATTGCTTGAAAGGCTTTGCGAAGTGCGAAGACTAAGAATAAAAGTGCCCAACCGGCTAATAATGTTTTCTCCACCGGCACCGGCAATACTCCAGCAAGATGCCCCAGCAGCAACACCGGCACTAAGGGTGTCAACAGTTTGGTTTCAAAACGGTTAAAACAAAAGGCTTCTTTGAAGTAAATTCCGGTTAGTGCGGCGAAGGTGAAGCCGGCACCAAGCAAGGTGACTGGGTGGTTGTAAACTGTTAAAGCCAGCGCTTCGCTGTTTTGC
This sequence comes from Microcoleus vaginatus WJT46-NPBG5, assembly GCA_019359355.1. Classification (GTDB taxonomy): domain Bacteria; phylum Cyanobacteriota; class Cyanobacteriia; order Cyanobacteriales; family Oscillatoriaceae; genus FACHB-68. The sequence goes on from JAHHHM010000030.1 coordinate 45,873, forward strand.
AGGGCTAAAAAGCCGGCGGTGACGCCACCAATTAGCCAAAATATTTGCAGCAGCCGATGTAAACTGGCGAGGTAGATATGAATAGTGACTAAGCTAACGCCGAGGGCGAGAGAGAAGCAGGCGTAGAGGGGTGTCAGGGCGTTTATCGCTGTGGGAGTATTGCCTGAAAGTAATACTAGCAGGCTGCCGGAGGCAAAACAGAGTGCTGCCACCATCAAGCCGGTGCGGTAGATGAGAACGCCGGTGCGGTCGCTTTGAGTAATGGTAAACTGGCCAAACTGGCCTTGATAGACTTCTGGTTCAGATTCCGTCAGTTGTGTCATGGTTTGTTCTTATCTATCAACTGCAAAGGGACTGCTCTCAGGCTACACTTTATTTATAAACCTGCGTCGGGTAAAAAGAAATGTCTAAATCTGATAAGAGCAAAAATCGCAGCCGGCTCAACCCTCCATCAGACGACCAGAACGTTATTGAAATTGATGAAACCGTTGTTTGTAGAGTTTCCGAAAGAACGAAAAAAGCAGAAACTATTTTACCCAATTTTTTAGGCAATTTTCCTGAGATAGCCGAAAAGGTTACTTTTATCAAAGTGCTTAGCAATGGGGAATTTGAAGTTGTTTTAAACAAAGACTTAATGGATGAAGACAACGGAGAATTTGAGAAAATAGAAGAATTTGAAAAAAGAATAAAATTAATTCTAGATAATAAAACAATAGAAGTTAATGAAAAAAACTTACTTCTCTATATGGAGTATCTCAAGAAAAATATTGAAATCCCATGCCATCTTACCGGAAGCGAAGACTTTGACTGGGAAGAACAGTATGTAATTGGGGACGGCAATAAAAAAGAATATGAAAAATTGAAGAAAACCAACCCGTCCTACACAGATACCTTCAAGTTTCTTAAATTCAACGGGTATATTAATGAAGCAGACGGTCTTTTGGTTGACGTTCAGCGCACAACAGATCGTAAAAAGTTCACACTGCCCCTGTCATATTTGGAGGCCACAGAAGAAGGCTCTGCCAATTATCAACTCCTGGATGATTATGCTATTTGGTTTGTTAATTATCAGTAAAAATCGGCAGCCCATGAAAACAGAAAATATTCTGTAAATCAACTTAAGTTTAACTAAGATTTGTACAAAAACGTACCACTTTTCCGCTTATCTGGATTGCTCTACATCTGCCTGCCGGCACGCTGCGCTATCATCTGCGGTTAAATAAAACTCCCATTTCCCCACTTAAACTATTTATTAATATCAAACGCCTAGATTTGTCTTGACAACACGCACCGGCACCCCCAACAAATCTAACTGATTAAGTTGTTTTTGTAACTCAGAATCAGCACTACCACCGCTGACAGCAATTTCTACCCAACCATGACTGCCAATTAAAGCTAAAAGGGTTCCGGATGGGGTGTCACTATAAGTTTGACCACTCGGTATTGTGAGGCTGCCGGCAACCACAACCCAACCTTGTCCCTCTATATAACTGCCGGGAATATTAGTTACTAAATTGCCAAAATGATCAATATATTGAACCGTGCCGGCAATTTCAGTTTCAGTGACAACACAGGCAGGAAGAGAAAGATCAACAAGAGTTTTTGGATCTATGGTTTTTCCGAGATTGGTTAACGGGATACCGGAGGCGAGATAAGCACCTGCCGGCGCAAAAATATCCCGTCCATGAAACGTGCTACTAGGTGCCGGTGTACGCCAGTATTTAGGGTTAGTCAGTTCCACCGCCGCCACTGTAAAATTTTGGCTCAGCACCCCACTGAATAAACCATTATCGGGTCCTACTAAGAAACCCCCTGAAAATTCTACGGCAATCGCTCGCCGGTGACTTCCCACACCTGGATCAACGACTGCAACATGAATGGTGCCGGCGGGGAAATAAGGCACCGCATTCATCAGACAAAACCTGCCGGCGGCGATATTTTGCGGGGGAATTTGATGGGTGAGATCAACCACCGGCAGCGTCGGGTTAATTTGAGCAATCACCCCTTTCATCACCCCGACATAAACATCACTTAAACCAAAATCGGTGAGCAGCGTAATAATTTTCTTTTCAGGCATTTTGAATGGTTAAGCTTAGGATTTATTTGGGTTTATTTTCGCTCCCAAATCATCTCAATATTTTTGGAGAAAGAGTAGGCGCGATCTTCGTTGGTATTGAAGTCAAGTGCTTTCGGTGCTTCAGTAAGTTGAGGTCGCTCAAGAAGTAGCTGCCGGCACAGCTCATCTAAATCTCCACTTCTTTGCTCAATAATAAGCTGTGCCAGTTCTTCTAGTCTTTTAATATTACCATCACTCGCATCATCGAAATCGTCTTGAACGTTATTTAATGGGGCTTGAAAACGATAATACTGTTTCGCTCGTTCTCCCGGATTCGGCATTAATTGTTCCAGCTGGCAATCCACACATTCACTTTGACCGTCAAGGGCCATATTAATGACTGGACGCACCCATTTAATCAGCCCCCAATCTTTTGCCTGCTCAAAATAAAATTGTCGTGTCAGCGCTCCTGTTCCCAGAGAAACCACTAAAATGTCATCAACAAACAGTCTCGTTTTGTATTTTTCTCGATAAAAAACAATCGCTTCTATGATTGCCATCGCCGTAGGGTTATTGGCAAAAACTCCCCCATCGACTAAGGAATAAAAGCCGCAGCGAGTGGGATGAAGGGTTTCAACTTTGTAAGGTTCAAAGTATGTTGGGGCGGCGGAAGTTGCCATCGCGGCTTGTTTCATTGTAAATCCCTCGCATATCTTCCGGAAGTAATCGGCCCTTTTTTCGTTATGCCGGTTACTTGTAAAGAAAATAGGCATTCGCAGTTCAGTATCGTAGCTGGTAACGAAAACTTCTGTCACCGCTTCTTCAATAGGGGTTTCTCCTAAAAATTCTGTCAAAACCGATTCTCTGCCACCGGAGGAAAATTTTGGGCGGAATAGGTTTTTGAAATTAACAATCGGCGAATACCAAAAATTTTTTAAAACAAGTGACTGGTATTTTGCGATTTCAGCCAGTCTAGAGTGAGGCTTGGGAAAAATCCGCTTTCCTTCATTTTTATAGAGACTAATTAAGTCCTCTGCTTGATACTGAGCTTCCGCAGGATTGGCTGGATTGGGTTTAGTAACACCCAGCGCCAAGATTCCTCCGGTTGATGTGCCGGCAACTAAATCAAAGAGTTGTGAAATCCGCTTTCCCGTGCGTTTCTCAATCTCTGCTAAAATGAGTGCCGGCATAATCCCTCGAATGCCCCCGCCGTCAATCGACAAAACTTTGAATTTGAAAGGCATATTCCCCTTGTTGCTAACAAAATTAAGTCTTGCCAGATGCCCCTGTATGCTATCGGCTTCGGAAAGTCGCTGTAAAAGTGTTAAAACCCTTACCCACAAGCTACGCTCATCAAAACGTAGTCTTGCCTTTAAATAATTTCCCGACACCCCGCACAACTAAATAGACTCGCTTTGATTGATCTGTCATGTACAGTTATAGCGCGTGCTTTGGCCCATGAAAACCCCCCAAACTTTTCTAGCTAAAAGATAGCGAAAAAAGCCGGTTTATTTAGGAGGCGCGACGGGAGCCTCCCATTTTTGTAACGAGGTAGCCTCAGATCAGGGAACAAGATGCTCCCACTCCTAATATTTTTGCAAATCTGGGATGCACCTTGCGCGGCAACTGTTCACCGGCAATTCAAAACAAGCTTAGCCGTTCTTATTTTTTTTTAACACTAAATTGAGGGGCGGTTTGGCAACCGGCTGCATTTTATCCGCTTGTTTTTTCTCCTGACTTTCGCCCGACTGTTTTTTATCATTCCCTTGAGCTGGCTCTACTTTTAGCTGAATATCTAAGACAATCTGAGCCACAAAAGCCGCATCCTTCAGTACCCGCTTGTTTCCTTCACGGCAGACATCAAATTCCCAAAACTGGCCATTCAAATTTCCTGGCAAAAATCCCTCAACTGCCAAAGTAAAGGGCTGGTATTTTTTTCTCAGTTCTTTCCCTGGCGGGATCAAATTGCGACAAAGGCGGACGGCAATTGTCTCTGTGTTGGGATCTTGGCTAATAATTTCACCCCGAACTGAAAAATAGTCAATGCCTTCGCTGATATCTTCAAGGGTTTGCCCCGCTGCCGGCAATCGCAGGTTTTTGAGTTGCAAGTGGAGATGATTTTCTTCAGTACGAGGCTAGGCTATCCAGATATATTCGGTTTCAATTAATTCAGGTTTTTGTTTCACCAGCCAGCCGGCATTCTCTGTCAAGCTTGCAGGCATTAAACTGCCATCTGGTGCCAGCAGCGTCCCTCTTGTAATCTTTTTTTACTGGGTAGATAGCGCCCGCGAACGATCCCAATCGCTCGATACTCTAAGGGCATTAGAGGCGGTAGAAATATGGGGTTTGACATCAGCAGCTTTCTCCCATTTAAACACCAAAATTTGATTTTAAATTTAAGCGCAGACGCGCTTGCATCCCTACAATCCCCTGAATCCAGGCAGATAAACTGAGTGAAGTGGCATCTGAGCGCTCACCGGCTCGGTTCGTTAAGATGTTTGAAGTGCAAAGGTGAGCGCTTTGCTTCTGGCGTGTGGCAAGACTTCCCGCCGCCAAACCCGCTATCATAGGGCAGCAGTTCAGCCCAAATGCGCGAACGCCCATATCAAAACCGATGACACTCGAACCTGATTCTTCCAAATCCACCCAACCTCAATCAAATGTAACGCTGGAAAGTCTCAATGGTGCCGATGGCAAAGTTGCCGGTAAAGACGGTGTTGTTGTCGCCACCGACACCCCTGAAATGATAGTGCCGGCAAAATCTCCAATTCAGCAAACCGCACAGCCAACGGGTCGGATTTGGAAAGCCAACCCGATTGCGCTCCTCTTGGCTTCACTCGCCCTCATGATTTTGGGGTTGGTTATCAATAACCCCTGGTTGGGGGTATCGGGCGCGATTATATCTTTGTTACTATCGCTGCTGATCATTTGGCCGTTTGCTCGCTCAGTGATGGATGACTTATTGCCGGCACCCCTACGCGGGCAATTTGTGGCAGCGTTGGGAATCATTGCGGCTACGCTGGGCTTACTGAAATATTTGGGTTTCTACCTGCGTCTCACACAATGGGCCAAACAAGTTCAGTGGGATGCCCTGGGATCGCTGGCAGAATGGTTCGGCGCATTAGGGCAAATTTTCATTGCGGTCTTAGCCGTGTATATCGCTTGGCAACAGTATGTGATTTCTCGCGATCTCACCCTCGAACAAAACCGCCTCACCAGTCAGCAAAACATCCTCACCCAGCAGCAGACAATTGATGCCTACTTCCAGGGCGTTTCCGATCTGGCTTTGGATGACGAGGGGTTGCTTGAAGATTGGCCCCAAGAGCGAGCATTTTCCGAAGGCCGCACTGCCGCTATTCTTGGGAGTGTGGATGCAGCCGGTAAAGCTAAAGTTCTGCGATTTTTGTCTCAGTCGAGGTTGCTTACGCCTTTAAAACGCGACCGTCGCCTGGGCCGGCCTATTTTAAACGGTGATGGGGGCTATGAGGAAGATCGCGCCTATGGTGTCCGTGTAATCGATCTTGGCGTGATGCTAGCTGGGGCAGACTTAACCGGCACCGATCTGCGCTGGACAGAATTGAGCGAAGCGAATCTTATCAGGGCCAACCTCAGCCGGTGTGATCTTGTCAAAGCCAACTTCGCCCGCTGCATTTTGTACGAAGCGAATCTTTCCTATTCCGATTTCAAGGGGGTGCGGCTATTTTATGGCAAAGCAGAAAACGCCACCCCCCGCAGTCGTACCGAATATCCCGACTACAAAACAGGTCTCCACACTGGTGCTGTGATTGAGAATGCAGACCTCACCGGCGTTGAGCGACTAGATGACGAGCAACGCTACTACTGCTGTGCCTGGGGTGGAGAGCAAACCAGAGCCACGATTCCAGGCGGGTGTGAGGGCATCCCTAATAAGTTAGGCCGGTGATGGGGCGAGGGCTTAAAAATTTCTTCTCCATGCCCCATGCCCCATGCCCCCCCTCAGTTCTCACTCGGAAAGGTTCCCCGTTTCTTCCGGGCTTCCATTGCTTTTTCTAAGACATCTAGCAGCCCCGGCGCTTCTTCTTGGAGGGTGAGCAATAGTCTTTCGCCCATATCTTCGTCGCCCGGATCTTGGCCGGTTTCCATAACCTGTTTCAGACGCGGCATTGCCACATCATCAACAATTTGAATTAAGCCACTTAAACAGCGATTAAATTGCCTTTCTGTTAATTGGGCATCTTCCAATGGAAATTCGATAATCGCCCGAATTTCTCCATCCGATGGATCGTACTCCCATTGCAACATTTTTGTTTCCCAAGAGATGCACAGCATCGTCTGCAAAATTGCATCTTTATGAGGATGGTCTTGAATACCAGACAGCACTTGGGGAGCGAAGAGTTTAAAAAATTCTCCATCCTCATCGAGCTGGATCACAATTAAAAAATTCTCTATGTGGTCAGCATACACTCCCGTAATAATCCGAGTATTTTTTTCATCTAGCTCATATTGCCAACCTCTTTCATCAAGATAAACAGCAATCTGTTCCAGTGTTGTAGCCATCAGAGCCTCCTGTGTTAATAGAAAAAAGTCTTTATTAATATAAAGTTCGGCAACTATTGGAAAATGAGAAACTTTTAGTTCATTTGACAAGAAATCATAAATATTTCAATCATAACAGAATCTCAAAAAGTATCGGTTTAACTGGAGTTAAGAAAATAGGTTTTTACGGTTGTTAATCCCTATTTTATCTAAGTGACCAGCACGTTGAAGAAGACGAGTCAGAATTGAGGATTCACTCGCTAATTGCTGATGGCAATCGTTTGGCCGGTTTCAGCAGATTGGCGGGCAGCATCAGCAACTTTAAGGGTGTAGGCGCTGGCTGCCGGCGTCACATAAAGAGGGGTTCCCTCGCTCAGGTGATCTAATACCATTGCGGTGTCTTTGGCAAACAATCCCCGCCGGCTGCCCACTTCTATTGGGGTGGTTTGCTCCCCGCGCACCAGGCGTCCCTCTTCGCCATTAAAGATCAGTGTGCCCTGATCTCCGTGAACTTCTAACTTGCGTTCTGCCTGCCAGAAAGTTTCCCCTTTGCCATAAACAACTTCCGCCACCACGCCATTTGTAAAGCGCAAGGAAGCAGCGCACAAACAGGCTGTGAAAAAACCGGCTTCCGATGCTGGAGGTGGGGCGTCCCAAAACCGGCTTTGACAGCTAACAGTCGCCACTTGGCCAAATAAATCCGTGAGCCGGTGCAGCCGCGAGAGGGCACCGCTTAAGGGAAAACCAAATAGATCCCGTTGATAAGTCCACTTGCGGGGTGCCGGCTGCTGGGGACTGATGGTGACATAGCGGGCGTAGAAAGCTTCGCCAACTGCCGGCAAGGATTCTACCAGCGCCTGATGTACGCCCCCAAGCAGTTCAATATGCTCGACGTGCAAAAGTTTGTTTTGTTGAGCGGCTAAAGCAATTAACTTTTCTGCCTCAACCGGATCAAGGGAAATGGGATATTCTACGACAACGTGCTTACCGGCACTCAGCGCGGCACGGGCAATCAAGTCATGATCTCGACTAATGTTGGAAATGATCACCAAATCCAGATCGTCGCGTTCCACCAGCTGACGCCAAGAAATTACCGCTTGAGCGCCGTAGGTTTGACTGAACGCCTCTGTCGTTTCTGGGGTATGGCCGGCAACGGCCACAAGATGCGCTCGCGCCTCGCCTTGTAGGGTTTGCGCTCTGAGCTTTGCTGCATAGCCAGTCCCCACCAACCCGACCTTTATCGGCAGCCGCACGCCGGTATATAAAGGAGTCATAGGCGTTTGTGTGCTTGTGTTAAACGTGTTTGTCACCAGCGAGACTCTACGATTGGGAAATCATGGACGTTGTTGATACTACCTTAGTTTTAAGGGCCGCTAACAGAGACACAATGCTGTACCTATCTTCCTAGGTATAAGCAATCAAGATGAAATTAGAAAAATTTATAATAAATTTTATTGAGACTACTTGGTGAATAAGTGTTCCAAGCTTGATTTTTTCCCGTAATATCAGAAACAGGCTGAACCTATACGCAAAGCTACGGGTTAATACAGAAGTAGCTTTTGCATAAAGGAAACTTATCACCCTAAGTCGATTTCTAGAGAGGAACGCTGCATGGCAACTTTCAAAGTTACATTAATCAACGAAACAGAAGGGCTAAACACAGAGATTGAAGTGCCCGATGACGAGTACATTTTGGATGCTGCTGAGGAACAAGGTATTGACCTGCCTTATTCTTGCCGCGCCGGTGCTTGCTCCACCTGTGCCGGTAAGATCACCGCAGGCACTGTAGATCAGTCTGACCAATCCTTCTTGGATGACGATCAAATTGAAGCCGGCTATGTCTTAACTTGCGTTGCATACCCCACTTCTGACTGTACGATCCTAACTCACCAAGAAGAAGCACTGTACTAACTCAGTCTTCGATGCCTCGTGCCCAGAGTTGAGTGCGAAGTTCAACTCACCCCTCAGTTGTTAATTCAAGCCTCATCAGGCAGGCAGTTAAGCCGGGTTCTTAACACTCTCTTTCTCTAAACTGATGCAATCGTTAGTTTAGTGACTGATTGAACTTCGTATAAACTTCACCATCAGGGGGCGTCGTTCGGGCGTCCCTGATTTGTTTTTGGCCCTGATAATTACGACTTGTGGCACAAGTTTAGTCAGGGCAAAATAAAAAAAGGGCGAGTTGCCGGCTCACCCCCATCCCTGAGAACCCAAAAGCCGGTTCAACGGCACCGGCTTCTCGCGCAAAGTGGCCTTACTTCACGCGCAAAGTCAGTTTCTCTTCACTCTTTTCTTTCAACGGGTCTTGCCACAAGATAATAGACTCGTTAATCGGCTGAATTTGGGTGCCGGGATAGTAAAAGTTGAGAATGCGATCACTCGACCAGCCCAACTTGGCCAGCTTATGGGAGCCGGTTTGACTCATGCCAACCCCATGCCCAAAACCACCGCCAATAAAGGCATAGCCCTTAAGTATTTTCGTATTTTCTTGATAGATCGGTTCCACATAGAACAGAGTGCTTAAGGGCGCATAAAACGCCCTGAGAATCTCGTCTTTTTCCAGTTCAAGCACACCCCCGTCAGTGATCACGGCCATTTTGAGAACACGACCGGCACTGGATCGCTGTAGCACCCGCAACTCCTGAATCGTTCGGAAGTTAAGCAAGGGAGAGTTGCCGTCTTGGAGATAGCGCTTCAAGTCTTTGTTCATCTTGTCGAGACTGCTTTCCTCTCGCCACCGAAACAAGTCGCCTTCCTCGTTAAATCCTTTCTCAATATTGACAAAGCGCCGGAAGTTGTCTTCGGAGGCTAAACTTTGACTCGACAAATCCCAAACGTTGCCCACCGAGTCTAGCACCGGCAGCAAATAGGGTCGTTCTGGGCCATTCCACATATCGTTGAAAGGAGCTGTGACGCCGCCGCTGGTTGAGGAATAAAGGGCATCAATTAACTCGTTTTGGTAAACCAGCACTTGTCCCCTAGTGGCGGCGATGGCGCGATCGGCATCGGGCCAAGTGTCGCCCAGTCCTAGGTAAACCTGGCATTGGGTATTGGCGCACATCTGATAATTATCAATGGCAAACCGGCGTACGTTCCGCAGTACATAAGTCCGCGCCAAAATCGTTTGGGCTTCAATTGCCGGATAGGGGGCTTCTTCGCCGATTTCATGTGGCACGACGCCTCGTAGATAGGTTTCGAGGGGCACTTGGTTGACAAGTGTGTAAGTGCCATAGGCATTGGGCTGCAGCCGCAGGCTGCCTCCATAGAGACGTTCAGTTTTTTCCTCTTTCCCCTTCTCGACTTGAATTAAGCCGGTGCCGGCGCTGATGTCTAGCTGAGACTGGCTATAGCGGGTGCCGTTGACCACCCAACTGGCTTGGGGTGTCTGCTGTAATATTTTTGTATCGAGGTAGGCGCTGTTATGGCCTTGCGCTTGCAGGCTTTCTAGGAGAAACCGGCGGATTAAAGGGCTGCTGTAAGCACCTCGTTTGGCCCACACCTGCCATTCGTTCGGTTGGCCAATTTCTACCTCTAGTCCTTTAGAGCGCCACGTATTAGCCTTATCTTCAGCGCTTTCAAAGCTGCGGTAGCTGCCGAGTACAACTCGCTCCTCTACCACCGGCTGCGGTAGGGGTTGCATCTGGATTTCTAGCTTGAGTTCTGTGGCTTCGAGAATTTGGGGCAAGCCATCTTGGTTAAAACGCAAGCTTAAGCGATCCCCAGGCGTTGCTTTCAGGGTCAGCCGGTCGCTTGGTTTTTCCCCAAATCGCTGTACTACTCCGACTTGAAGCTCTATGTCTTGGGAACTCTGCGCCCATACTGCGCTGCCGGTGAGTGTTGATAAGGTAAAAGATAAAAGGTAAAAAGGCAAGAAAAAGCATTTTCTCTTTTGCTTTTGCACGAGCGCCTTTTTCCTGGGTTGATGCTGGGGTTGGTTTGGCAAACCCATCTGCTTCAAGGTGTCACTGTGTTGCTGCATGAGCTGTTTCCCAATCGCGGGCTGAACATATTATAATTTTTTTTATTAAATTTTTTATTTTCTTTAATAATTACTATTTTTTAATAATTCAATAGTTAAATTAAGCGGCAATTAAAATAGACTGTTACACTTCTATGCTTTACTGGAATATTTTTAGTTGAAGCGACAGCGAGGGATTGATTTAAATGTTATGGTTATGAGTTTTCTGAAATTCAAGCCGATTTAGCTTTCGATGTCGATGGTATGCTGTGCTACTTTTTTAGAAAAAAGAGACATAATTTTAAAAGTGTAGGAATTTTATCAGTTTTGAAAAAGCTTCGTGTGGGATATTGCTGATCTTAAGATCCGCCGCCTGCCGGTAAGGGCAGCGCAAAATACTGTCTGTGAGCTTATCAATCTATGCCCCTCATGTACCTTAAGCTGTCGTCAAGAAAATTAAGGCTGACCAATTAATGTGAAAGCTGCCCAATCTCTAGGATTGGGGTGTTGTTGCATTGTTTTCAACATTGCACTTCGCAACGCCTTTGCTTTGTCTCCAGTTTGCTGCAATTGCTGATAAAACTCCTGCATTAAAAATGCGGTGGGTGCATCCGGTACCGTCCACAAGGAGACGACGGCGCTGGGAATGCCGGCACTAATTAAGGCGCGAGATAATCCAATGACGCCATCCCCTGTAATTCTGCCTCTTCCTGTATTGCAGGCGCTTAAAACAATTAGTTCGGCTTTCAATTTGAGTTTGAGAATTTCACTAGCTGTTAGTAAGCCGTTATCTTGGCTATCAGGTGCTAAGGCGATGGCACTTTCTAAGCCTTGTGCTTCATCAAGTAATCCATGTGTGGCGAAATGAATGATTTGACTTTGCTGCATTTTTTCCACCACGACGGCTTTGGTGGGAAGGGTGCCGGTTAATGCGGTTGTTTGTAATAATCTAGCTATTTCTACCGCTTCGATTTCAGCATTGGGAAGGGGTGCTAAGGGTTGCGCCGGCTGTCCTGGGATAGTTGACACAACCGGCATTTTAGGATTACCAACAACTAAAGCTTGAGGTTGGTTTTCGGTTGGCAGTTGCTGTTTTTGTTTGTTGGTTAAGTCAAGGACTTGAATTGCCGGCGCTGTGAGAATGGTGTGTTTCTCAATTAAATAATTGCCCTGGCTATCTTGCAAAGCAGCAAATGGCACTAAAAACAATTCGCCGTGAGGAATAAACGCAACGTGATCTTCTGGGTTTGCCGGTAACAAGTCAGCCACGGGTGCAATTAGCAATTGATGTAGTTGTTGTAAATGGAGATTGCTGCTGCTGCGCGAATCAACTTTAGTGGCGACATCTGCCATCGGGCGAGAAATTGTCACACCCTCTGCAAAAGAAGATTGGGTTAATTCAACTTCTTGAGTGGCTTCATTAATCTTGACAACTTGCCAAGGTTCCCAATCGGGTGGATCATCTTTCAGCCTCACTAAATCACCCGAAGTGAAAGCGATACTTTCTATTTCACCCCGGCTTCGTACACCTAGAGAAATCCGGCTGCTGGGTACAAGATTAGTTAGGTTAATATCTAAAGACTTGAGATCACTGCGCCGAAAGGCAACTTCACCACTAGGTTTAACTACCCAAATAAACAGTTCAGCACCCACACCTCGTAATTTACCGTGAACTAAGAAACTGTCCTCAGGAATTATTGAGTATTCGACTAACGTTACATTTTGCGACTGGGCGATTTGTTGAATTTGCTGAATATTTGGGGGAATCGTTTGAACGGCTACGTTGAAATTAGAGGAAAGCTGTTTTGATAACAAGGCAATGAAAGCACGGCTTCGCCCATGTTCAGAAATTTCTAAAGCCTCCTCTAAGCTATTTTTAGCAATGAGAACTTGTTGGAGTAAATTATAGGTTAGAGCCTGTGTATCAAATATTGAAATATGCTCAGAATCATTAAGTTCAGAGCGCAAGGAATCTAAAATTTGAATCGCTAGTCGCAGTTTTTTTTCTGCTTCTACAAAATTTGCAGACTTGTATAATGTATGAGCTAAGTTATTGAGAACTTTTGCTTGCTCTCGCGGAGCTTTCATTGAATCGGCGATTGCTAAACTTTGCTCATGATATTCAATTGCTTTGTCATAATCATTCAAATTTTCGTAAGTAAGCCCTAAGCTTCCCAATGCTGCTGTCTGCATTGGAAGGTTGCCAATTAATTGGGCGATTTCCAAACTTTCTTGATAACAAATAAGTGCTTGTTTCATATCACCCATAATATGATAAGCTAAACCTAAGTTATTTAATGTATATCCTTCTCCTTCACGATCACCAATCTGCTGAGCGATTTTTAAGCTTTGTTGATAATATTGAATTGCCGGCTTGTAATCGCCTAAACTTGCAAAAACGATTCCTAAACTTCCCAAAGCAACTCCCTCACCAAAAATATCTCCTATGCTTTGGGCTATTTGCAAGCTTTGTTGATACTTTTCAATAGCTTGCTCAGATTCTCCAATAGATTCATAAGCATTGCCCAAGTTTGCTAAAACTATGAGCTGTCTTTTTCGATCATTCAATTCTTGCTGAATTGCTAAAGCTTGTTGTAAGTAATCAATGGCTTTAGCATAGTTTCCTAAAGCTCTATAGGCAATTCCAAAGTTTCCAAAAACTGCTCCTTCACCTGTGCGATTTTGCAGTTTTTGATAAAGAATAAGAGCTAGTTTCCAAGATTCAATTGCTGCTTCAAATTGACTAAATTTATAGCGTTCAATTCCTTGTTGCAGAAGCTTTTCCGCTTGCTCTAAGTTTTCCTGATATTTACTTTCAGTTGTACTAATTCTATCAGTCTTAGAAATCAATAGAGGAGTTTTTCGATTAATATAAGCATCCGCTCTAGGAATCTTTTCTTGAAAAACTATAAAAAATGGCAGCCAGCAAATAATTTGATTTAGAACCAACACAAGTAGTTTAAAATCTATCAATCGAAAACTCCTTTTCACGACTGGTGAGGGCTGCTAAAATTGTATAGATGTGCATCATTTTAGCAACAATAAAGGTAATCTCTACCCTTTCTTGTTAAGTGGGTGCTTTTCTTTTTTAGCAGTAGAAAATCTTTGCAATGTGCAGGTTATTGCATCTGTGTTAAGTTTGCTCCATCCTTTTTCTCACGCCCTAGAGGCCGTTGAGAGTTTTGTAATTTAATTTGACAATCTTGCTCGTTAGTTGATGTTGTGTTTTCTGTGGTTTCATTCAAGTTTTGTTCAGAATGTTTTGGCCGGCATATCACCGTTGTTGCGTAACTGTCTGATGCAAGTAGGGAAGGATCGATAGACAAAATTCCTGAAGCCTGAGTTTTTTGCGCTGTGTTTTCAGTTAATTGTGGTTGAGTTTCGCCTGTTTGGCTCTCTGTGACTGCCGGCTCGTTGGGTTCACCGGCACTGGCTACAGGCGATGGTGAAACAGTATTGTCGGCACTTGAAGAAGTTTGGGGAGTCGTGGGTGAAATTTCACTTCCTGTTGTTACTGAAGTTTTGGGTTCACCGGCACTGGCTACAGGCGATGGTGAAACAGTAGTGCCGGCACTTGAGGAAGTTCGGGAAGTCGTGGGTGAAATTTCACTTCCTGTTGTTACTGAAGTAGGCGAATTTATTGGTGAAACAGTCGTGCCCGCACTTGAAGAAGTTCGGGAAGTCGTGGGTGAAATTTCACTTCCTGTTGTTACTGAAGTTGGCGAATTTATTGGTGAAACAGTCGTGCCGACACTTGAAGAAGTTTGGGGAGTCGTGGGTGAAATTTCACTTCCTGTTGTTACTGAAGTTTTGGGTTCACCGGCACTGGCTACAGGCGATGGTGAAACAGTAGTGCCGGCACTTGAGGAAGTTCGGGAAGTCGTGGGTGAAATTTCACTTCCTGTTGTTACTGAAGTAGGCGAATTTATTGGTGAAACAGTAGTGCCGGCACTTGAAGAAGTTCGGGAAGTCGTGGGTGAAATTTCACTTCCTGTTGTTACTGAAGTAGGCGAATTTATTGGTGAAACAGTCGTGCCGACACTTGAAGAAGTTCGGGGAGTCGTGGGTGAAATTTCACTTCCTGTTGTTACTGAAGTTGGCGAATTTATTGGTGAAACAGTAGTGCCGGCACTTGAGGAACTTCGGGAAGTCGTGGGTGAAATTTCACTTCCTGTTGTTACTGAAGTTGGTAGCGTAACTGGCGACATCTGCCCACCGGCACTAGGCGAAGTAGAGGGAGTTGATCCCAAAATTTCACCGCCAGGAATTGAGGGCGTTTGTAAGGGAACTTCATTTCCTCTTGTTGGAGGGATCGATGATACCGGCGTACTTCCTTGAACTGGTGTTGGTGCCGGTGTTGGTGTTGGTTCTGGAACTGGTGCTGGTGTTGGTATCGGTTCTGGAGTTGGTGTTGGTTCTGGAACTGGTGCTGGTGTTGGTTCTGGAACTGGTGCTGGTGTTGGTTCTGGAACTGGAACTGGAGTTGGTGTTGGTTCTAGCGTTGGTGTTGGTTGTGAAATTGGAACGGGTGCTGGTGTTGGTGTTGGTTGTGAAATTGGAACGGGTGCTGGTGTTGGTGTTGGCTCTGGAACTGGAGTTGGTGTTGGTTCCGGAACTGGTGTTGGTTCCGGAACTGGTGCTGGTGTTGGTTCTGGAGTTGGTGTTGGTTGTGAAATTGGCTCTGGAACTGGAGTTGGTGTTGGTTCTGGTGTTGGTGTTGGTGGCGGAGTAAAAGTTATTTGAATACGATTTTCACCTACTGAATCGCTAGTAGTCAGAGGAATATCTCGAAAAGAATTGACAGCATTATTGTTATCAGAATTGGAAGTAATTGTGCCGGCAGTAAAACTCGCATCAGACGGAATATTTGCTGCACTAAGCGGCGTGCTGGTTACCGACCCATCTCCATCTTCTTGAATGTTACCAGGCCCAATAATCAAAGATGTTCCGCCGTGTTTTATATCAACAGTCCCTCCCCCATAAGAAATTCCTGTTGCCCGAATACTGGTTGGTAGACTTCCAGTAACTTCCTGACCTTTAATTTCACTATTTTCTTGTTCAGCAAAGGAAATATCCTCAGATGGAAACGAATCGATTGCCCTAAATAGGCCAGAAGTGTGAATAGTGACATCGCCACCACGATCACCAAATGTATTTATATATCCAACAGTTATATTGCCGTTTGTAGAGGATAAATTAACAGCTCCTCCTTTTGTTATTATTGTCCCAGTTTCTATATCATTCGGTGCCGACAAAATAACCGTTCCAACAGGAGCTTCAAAGGCTTCAATGCTTGTGTTAATATTTCCAACTTGAATGCTTCCTGGCGATGAAGCTACACCTGTCGTTGTAAAAGTCGTTCCTTCAGTTGTTTTAGGAAGATTAGGGGTATTCTGTAGTTCGGTGACACCGGCTCGCAAAATTAAAGCCGGCCCACTAGCCAAAATAGGAATATCTGAATCTGTTCCCTGTAAATTAGGATTAGGCCCAGTAATGATAATATCTCCTCCGACAATGCTTCCTGCCGCTTCTACTTTTAGAGCTACACCTTCATAGTTGCCAAAAGTTACATCGCCGGCTGAACTAATAATGCCGTCTGAGCTAATAGAAGTGGACAAAAAGTTAGCGGAATTTCCTAATAAGTTAACTGTTGAAAAATTTCCTCCTGTTATAAACCGAGCGTTCGCGGTAATAGTTCCATCACTGACTAAGGTGAGATCCCCACTGCTTTGAAATACAGACAATGGATGAGCTAATGCTTGTAGGTTGATAGCATTATTTCCTTGAATCAGCAGATTTCCTCCTGCTGTTGCGGTAAAATGACTATCTACGCTATCTGCTATTTGAACTGTGTTTTCCCCAATAATTTGTAAGTTATTGCTAGCTTTTATTTCGCCGCTATTGAGCGTCAAATCGCCTTGCGCTTGAATATTTACGTCTTTTGCATTCAGTTCAATCCCATTTCCAAAAGTGACATTATTGCCACTTATATTGACCTGGTTTAATTCATTCAAGCTATCAATAAAAGAGTTACTAGAGTCGGCTATCATAATCACATCTCCGGTGCCGGCTGCTACAGCCAAATTATTTTCACTAAAATTACTAATCTTGCCATTTAAAATGATATTCCCACTGCCGATATCTCCGGTAGTGATATAAGTATGATCTCTTAACTGTAACATCCCATTTAAAAGAATATCTCCTCCCGATGAAGTATTAATATTACTGACTACATTTCTCTCTGATTCAAGACTGATATCTCCCCCTGTCCCTGTTCCAGAGATTGCAGCGTTTAACGTGCCGGTGGTAATTCCTTGAGGGGCTTTTAGAATAATATGTCCACCTGATGCTGGAAGCAAAAAGTTTCCAAAAGGAACATTAGAAGCTGAAGTATTTAAATTGCCGGTTTCAATCATTGATGTACCTGTCAAAATGATATCTCCAGCAGAACCGAGGCCAGAGGTATTTATGTTGCCGGCTATAATCCACCATCCTGCGGAAATTATTACATTTCCGCCGCGAGTGTTTAAGGTGTCACTCGCATTCATAAAAAATGAACCAAGTCCAATACTATCGGCATTGGCTGTAAATTTTACGGTTTCCCTAGGGCCTGTTTGAAGATTTAATTCATTACCCGGCAAATCTTCAATCGTAATATCATTAGTTGCTTCCAAAGTAATATTTCCAGTCAGAGTTTCCAAACGCTCTCTGGTAATTACTAAGGTTCCATTAGATGGAGGATCACTGGCAAAAATTGTGCCATCATTGAGTTGATCGTTATCGTTGGGTAGGGCACTCTCAACAATCAAGATATTAGCCGGATCAAGCAGCAAAGTACCCAAGTTGCCTTGAGGGGCGCTGAGGTCAACTGTGCCATTAAAATTCAGGCTTTCTTTACCTGAGATTTCAACAAATCCTCCATTACCGCTATTGTTACCACCACGAACGCTAATGCTTCCAGAAAATCTTGTTGCTTCATCCGCCCAAACAATGACGCGACCTCCATTACCTGTTAACAAAGCATCCGCAACAATTGCTGAATCTTGACTGACATAAGTTTGGGAAGCATTAGGAATTGTTCCCTGTCCTTTATAGTCGCCGCCAATCAAAACTGTGCCGCCGGCATTCGTGCCTGAGGCATTAATATTTGCTCCCAATACTCCAACTTTATATCCTAAAATTTGTACGGTTCCGCCTGTTTCACCGGCTCCTAAACTTGCAGCATTAATTGTTCCGGAGGTAATGACTGTCCCTGTGTTAGGAAGAACTGAAACACCGGAACCTGTCAGCTGAACAGTGCCATCTGAGTTAACGGTTAATCCTGTAGCATGAGTGCCGGCATTTCCTGTTAACAATGTTGGCAAGTCAGCAATAGGAAATGTCCAATTTCCTTCCGGGGTTGTTGTAGGTTTAACTTCTAAATTTAACACCATGCCGGTTTGACTGAGGCGCACTCGATGTTCACCCGGTACAGCAGTTAAAACAATCTCACCTCCCGGTGCAGAAAGTTGGCCGGTGTTAACAACAGTTCCCCCCATTAACGTTAAATTTTGTCCTTGATTAACGCTGAGAACGCCTGAATTTATCACAGCGCCTGGTTGCAACGTTGAGAAGTCAAAAGCAGTGGGAGAACCGACAAGAAGCTCATAGTTATTTGGCCCGATGGCATTGAACCCATTGGCACCAAATCCTATACTTGTCGCGGTTGTAGCGTTGAAGGAAGCCGGCACATTTAAGCTAGCATTCGGGCCAAAAATGATGCCGGCGGGGTTCATCAAAAATAAGTTAGAATTTCCCCCCGTTACTTGAATTAATCCGTTAATCAAGGAGGCATCACCTCCGACAACTCTGCCTAAAATATTGAGAATTTGAGGATTCGAGTTAAAATTTGCAATTTGACCGGCATCCAGCCCAAATTTCTCAAAACTGTGAAACAAATTAGCCCCATCACCAGAACGCTGTCCCCCATCGATATCAAAGCTGCTGTCATTGGGGGTGACGACTGTGCCGGTGCCATCGCTTGCCGGTTGGATCGATTGCGAGGATGCCGGCACAAAGGGGTAAAATGCTATGAATAAACTAAGAGCTAACGGATTAAGGGATTTTAGTGTTGAATTCATCAGAATATTCCTCAAATAGCTTCAATCATTTGCTAAGGGTAACAAGCTTGCTAGGGCTAATCTTTAAGTAAATATCACCCGCAGAATTCAGTTAAAAAGGGATGCCAAAAGTTGAAACTTTGGCTAATAACGGTAACATGGACTTGCAATTTTTACTATTAAATATTTTTGCAAAACGGTTGCAAAAAGCTCGATTAAAAATCAATTGATATTTAATCCACTGTGCAACAAGAAACCACCGACACTGAAAGCATTTTCTCTAAACGTACCGTTGGATGCTGTAATAAATTTGTCCAGGCTGTCGTAATTTCAGGATTATTAGATGTGCGCTGCAGTGTGGCTAGCTCATTCACCATCTCATACCAAAAACCATTAGCGCCATATAAATCTGCCCTTTCTAAGGGCGAAGTAGCATTCTCTAATTGACTTTGCACCTCTGAGGGTAAAGTATCTCGGACAATTACCCCATTCACAGATAGAAAATCCGCTTGATTTGCGGCATTACAGAAGAAAAAGAACCGCCAACGATATTTTTTACCAATTTCTAAAGAGGGTGCTGTTTCTGGCAGACGATAATTGATGATTCCTGGCCCATTATTCGCTTGAAATGTGGTTTTATAAATTTGCTCTTTGCTAATTTCATCCTCTAATATCAATTCGACTGACCCTGATGGATAGGGAGTATATAGCCAAAATGTCGGTTTTTCTGTAGCTGTTTTTCCAAAATTGGTCGCCGGAATTAAAGCGGAAAAAGAGCCGGTGGGTGCGGGACAACCGGGACGACTGCCGGCATCCTCGCGCCTACCTGGTGCGCCATCACTGGGAGGTTTGAAAGTAGATGCTTCTGCTAAAGAAGGAACCTTAAAGCCGCTGAGCAGCGATAGGAACGTATAGGCTAGAATGAATAACTGATGTTGAAGTTTTTTCTGGTTCATATTGTTGCTTGGGTATTTACAATTTTTGATAAGAAGTTGTGCTTGCCATTGCAATTCCTCCCGTAGCGATGATAGCTAAAACTGATGGAACAACCGGCACCCAAAACCCCTGAATTAACAGACCTAAAGAAATTACCCATAATACCCCCACTGTTACTACAGCAATGAACCCATAATGAAGGCGTTGTTTTTGGCAAATAACAACTCCTCCAATCATTGCCCATCCCCAAATCCAGAAAGCTTCGGCCCACTGGTTCAAAACATTTAAAAGTGGTCGCTGATCCAAAACTGCACTAAGAATTTGGCTCACCATTTGGGCTTGAATAAAAACTCCTGGTGTTCTTTCATAGTATTCCTTGCCAGCACTATACGGACTCGAAAAATTATCACCGGCAGTCGGCGCTGTGACTCCTATTAAAATAATTTTATTTTTTAATAAATGAGGATCGACTCGATTTTTCAATATTTCCGAAATTCCCACGGTTTTTGCTATATTCTTTCGATAATTAAGTAGAACTTGAAATCCTCCATCGTCTAATTTTTTATAAGCTCCTGTATTTCCTTCCAAATCTTGGAAAATTACTTTTCCAATTTTAACTTGTTCTCTTGAAAGAGCTTGCGGCTGAATGCCTTCTGTGGCGAGATAATGCAGTGCAACTCTTGTGCTTAACGCATAGTTAGTAACACAAGGGTCATCTTCATAAGGTTGCATAAACATTAAATGCCGGCGTAAAATTCCATCTGAATCTACCACAACGTCGGTAAAACCTAAACGAGATTCTGGAAGTTTAGGTGGCGGTTGAATGCCTGGTTTGTTGGGATTGTTTGCTTCACCGGCACTACATACTGCAATCAGCCGCTTATTATATTGAAACTGGCGAATTAACTGTGCATGACCAGGTGCTAAAGGACGATTGCGAAAGATATCCAAAGCAATTATTCTCGGTTGATACACCTCTAGCTTTTCGATAACTTCTGCGATTGTGGCATCAGGCAGCGGAAACCCATATTGGTTTATATCATTCTCTGTCGCTTCAACGACTAGCAAACGCGAATCAATTCCTTCGTCAGGACGTAACCGCATTAATTGGTCAAATGCTTTAAATTCTAAAGTTTGAAATAAGCCTAAGCCTCTCATTGCCAGAACTAACATTGTCACAAAAATGCTAGTTAAAAAAACAGGTTTATACTGAGTGATGGATAGAATTTTGGCTAATTTTCGCTTTTTATCATTGTCTTGACTTGGCTGCTTCTGTAAAATTTGGTAAACCCGAATCGGATTAGGAATATTTTTTAACGTCCGTTCTCCTAAGTCAGACACTTCCAGAGATAAGCTATTTTTAACAACTTCATAAACTGTCTGAGATATTAAAATTCCACCGGGTTCTGCTTCCGCCTGTAGTCGCGCCGCAATATTAACACCAGTACCCATGACATCGCTATCACTGAAAAGAATATCTCCCAAATGAATGCCAATGCGATGCAATAGCTTTTCTGCCGGCGGTAAACTGACAGTTTTTAAAAGAGTGGTTTGAATTTCAATCGCGCAGGTCGTTGCTTGAGTGGCGCTAGAAAAATACATTAACAAACCATCACCTGTTGACTTGAGAACTTCTCCCTCAAAGCGATGACACAATTCAGCCATCAGTTTGAGATCCCGATCAAGTAAAGTGAGGGTATCTTCTTCATGGGTTGCCATTCGTGTACTAAAACGAACCGCATCTGTAAAAATAATAGCTGCTAGAGTACGCTGTCTTTTTGCAGAAGAAGGTAAAGATGGCTTAATTTTATAAAGATTAGCTGACTGGAAGTTAGGCAAATCATTTTCAGAGTTACCTAATAACTGATTCCAAGTAGGCGGAATTTCAGCCGGCTGCTGACAAATCACCGGCAGCCAACTTGCACAAGGAAATTCCCGCTCAAAATCATCATGCAAATGCTGCCGTGCTTCTCGAACTGCTAAATACAATGACTGTCCGTCGGCAAATGATTTTAAGAAATGTTTTAAAAATTCTTGAGCGATTTGGTCAGGAACTAACTCTCGCATCACAATTATTTGTGGAATATGTAAATTATTGAGTTGTCTGGCAAGTCCCAACCCATCACAAGAGTTAAAAATTGCTAGTTTTAAACCGCCTTTAATCGCTTTTTGCAACCCATACCAAAGTTCTGTAATCGTTAAACTATCTGTTGGATTAATATAAATTCTCCCGGTTTCTCCTTGGGTTTCACTATGGCCGGCAAAGAAAATAATATCCCAGCACTTTCCCCAAAGTTGGTCATTAATTTCCTGATGTTCGGGTTCGACTAAAAAGGTTAAATTAACGTTGCCTAAACTCTTTAATAATTGCAGGTCTTTCTCAATGTCAATTCCTTGTTTATGACCTAAAATAGCTAAAATACTTACGCAGGATTTAGCTCTAATCTCACCTGTTAATTTTTGGGGTGATTTTGATTCTATAGGACTTAGTGCAACTTCTGCTTTGGGATACCGTTCAAAAAAATCCCATTGATGCCAAGGTAATTTTTGAATATTGGAATCTTCACTGCAAATTAAAAACCGAATTGTTTCATCTCGGCTAAGTTCTTCTCGCAGCCGGTTATCAATTTCCCGAAATCCTTCTTCTTTTAGCCAAGTTTTCAGGTGATCACTCAGTTGCTTGGCTGAGTCAACACAGTCAGAAATTCGTTGATTAATCGAGCCTTTATGAATAATTTTTTTACTTTTAATTCTGCTAGATGCCCCTAAATTGCGGTAGTTTTCTTGCCAGTGAAACTGCAAATTATCAGCCAGATTTGGGTTAGGCGGTAATCTTCCCTTGATTTTGATCGGAAACTGTGACATTTCGCCATCAGATCCTATTTGCAATGTAACTCGGAATCCCTGATTTTCTAAGTTACCATCTAGTTCTAAAATCACTAACTTATTCATAGATGATTCTCACTTTCTCACATCGCAAACAGTTCAGTGACAATTGCGTCTCCTAAAACAAGCTTGACACTAAAACGCTCTCCAGGTTCGCAGCTGAATTGAAATTCTAAACTTTCGCTACTTCCGGCTTCTGCTTGCATCACCGGCTTGTCGATTTCATCTAAAATAATGAGTTGCAAGTTTTGCGGTAATTCGATTTGACTTTCGGCGGGAATAACTTCCACAGAAACCTCAATTTCTGAATCGTTAGAAGGCGTTAATCTAACGAACAATACAACTTGTTCGCCGGCTTGTTCTAGTTTTAGCAACTTTCCTCTTTCAACACTGGCTTTTTGTAAGCGCCTAAAATTAAATGCAAGTTGGGGTTGAGGCGAAGTTAACAAAGTTTCTAACCTTTCCCAGCCGGCTTCTATAATATTTTGGAACCACTGGCTTAACTGAATAGGTTGTTTAATAGAAGTCGGCTGCTGTAATTGATTAAGATACAGAATAAATTCATCCAACGATTGTAGTTGGTTAATGGGTAAATCTTTGGTAGTTACTTCTTCAACAAATCCTAAAACTGTTGCTTCCCGCAAAGATTCATGCAATTGCACACAGACAAAACCCAGCCGATTTGACCAAACTTCTTCGGGAATGCTAACAATTTCTGCATTCAATAATACAGCCCTGCATTCGAGTTTGCCATAATTTGGGATCATTAAATCTGCCACATCCATGAGTGTGCTCGTTGCCAGATTGTAGCTGTCACTGTTTTCCCAATCAGTTTCAAACCCATGCCACTGAAGGTACATCTGTACAGCGCATACAGCAAGGGTGTTGAGATAAACTTGTTTTGCTTTACCGGCATTAGCTTGGTGACGGCGTAGTTTTTCTGCGTGAGAATGCGCCGCTAATCCCAGGGGGACGGTATAGGTTAAGAATTCAGTAGGGGGTTTCATAAGCACTCTGGTTACCAGCGATTTGAGGTTGGTTTTAGTTTGACTTTCATGAGTTACTCTGGCAGTAGGAGTGAATTTTATGCAAATTTAAGATTTCTTACAAAAACTTTATATTTTAGGTGATGTTTGAAGTTTTTGTAAAGATGAGAATTTAGAGTATTAAACCACAGATAAACACAGATGAGGTTTCTAATTTTTCATGGATTTTACCAATTAGTCTGGGACTAGGTCTTTCTGAAATTGAGGGCGAAATTTACTACAACATCGCTGAAAGAAGCTGCTCAACGTAGATACTTTTATTCCTAGATGACTCGATATTTCTTCCCAGCTTTGCCCAGATAATCGGGCTAAGGCAATTGTTTTAAAACTGGCTTCAGGTCGATTTCTAATGTATTCTTGTTCAAAGTAATTTTCCGGATCTGTTTCGATATAATTGCGAGTTTCTTCTACTAAAGAAGTTGAAGCGGGCTGGGCTATATTTTCTAAATCTGCCAGTGAGGGCAGTTTCTCAACGATGGGATTACTAAATTCGCGTCGGCAGTCAATTACTAATCTGTCTAGGCGAAAATTCACCCAGTTCATAAATTTTTGAGCTTGGCCCCGTTCTGGGTCATAATTGTCAATATTTTTACAGACATAAGCCAGGGTTCTAATCACAGCTTCTTCATAAAGCAGCTCATAAAAGTCTGGGGAAAACTTTTCTCGATGGGGCCGGCAAAGCTTTCCAGATAAGCGAATTGCTTCGACTAATTCGCCAAGCAGATGCCGGCGCAAAGCCGAATTTAATGGCTGGTTTTGAATTTCTAGTGCTAATTCTTTGAGTCTGTTATCTTCTAAACACTTTGTTAAAGCTTGATTAAGGGCAGAATTTCCCCAAACTTTAATCGAATTTTGTTGAGGCTTATAGTAACTGATTTCTTGGGATAAATCAGAGAAAAGCTGGGCTTTAAGCTGATTGTAAATTTCTTTTTGGACTTCAGAGAGGGAATGACCACTCAAAGGGCGGCAAATCGTGCGCCCCCGCAAGATTTCTTCAACCACTTCGGTTAAGGCTTCTTGTCCTTGGTCAGTTTGACTCGTGCCACTGGGGGACTTCAGGAATTGCGGTTCTAGTTGCTCATTCATAATCCGTCAAGAGGCGTGTTGGGCAACTCGTCAATCGCTATGCAAGCGTTTGCTGCTCATTATGACTCATTCATGAGTATCTGCCATTACGCATTTTGTTACATAAGTTAATTTTGAGAATTTTGCATAAAATCCCGTTCCTTAGCCTGAGTAACTGGCGGAAAGAGGCAGTTGACTCAGGTGAAACAACGCCTGTAGTGAAGAGATTACAAAAATGCAAGCGCCAATGACTGCTTCTCAGTTAACTCAACAACAACGCTAATTTGGAGTAATTGATATGGCTACAATCTTTGGGACATCTGGAAGCGACTATCTACCTGGAACCGCTGTTGCAGACAGCATCTATGGTTTAGGCGGCAACGATCTCATAGATGGAGGTGGCGGCGACGATACGATGGCAGGCGGCTATGGTGATGACGGCTACTATGTCGATAGCACCTATGAGGATGTAATTAGTGAAAGCGCCGATGCCGGCACAGATAGCGTCTACGCCTATGACAGCTACTCTTTAGA
>JAHHHM010000024.1 GCA_019359355.1 Microcoleus vaginatus WJT46-NPBG5
ATGCACTCAACAACTATATTGCCGGTAATTACGAGAATAACGAACTCTGGGGCAGTGGCGGCTACGATACGATGGCAGGCGGCTATGGTGATGACGGCTACTATGTCGATAGCACCTATGAGGATGTAATTAGTGAAAGCGCCGATGCCGGCACAGATAGCGTCTACGCCTATGACAGCTACTCTTTAGACGAAAACGTCGAAAACCTCTATCTGTACGGCGGTTATTACGCCTATGGCAATGCACTCAACAACTATATTGCCGGTAATTACGAGAATAACGAACTCTGGGGCAGTGGCGGCTACGATACGATGGCAGGCGGCTATGGTGATGACGGCTACTATGTCGATAGCACCTATGAGGATGTGATTAGTGAAGGCGTCGATGCCGGCACAGATAGCGTCTACGCATACAGCAGCTACTCTCTAGACGAAAACGTCGAAAACCTCTATCTGTACGGCAGCGCTTATTACGGCGAGGGCAATGCACTCAACAACTATATTGTCGGTAATAGCGAGAATAACTATTTCTCGGCCTGGGGGGGCATCGATACGATAGCAGGCGACTATGGCAATGACGCCTACTATATCGATAGCACCGATGATGTGATCATCGAAGGTGTCGATGCCGGCACAGATAGCGTAGGCGCATACAGCAGCTACACTTTAGACGAAAACGTCGAAAACCTCTATATGTACATTGGTTATTACGGCTATGGCAATGCACTCAACAACTATATTGCCGGTAATAGCGACAGCAATCTGTTCTGGGGCGGTGGCGGCAACGATACGATGGCAGGCGACTATGGTGATGACGCCTACTATGTCGATAGCACCTATGAGGATGTGATTAGTGAAGGCGTCGATGCCGGCATAGATAGCGTCTACGCCTATGCCAGCTACTCTCTAGACGAAAACGTTGAAAACCTGTATATGTACAGTGGTTATTACGGCTATGGCAATGCACTCAACAACTATATTGCCGGTAATAGCGAGAATAACGACCTCTGGGGATCTACAGGAGATGACACTATAACTGGGGGTGCCGGCAGCGATGTATTGACTGGCGGGACAGGTGCAGATTACTTTACCTTCTACTCTTCCAGTGAGGTTAGTGATACTATTACTGACTTCATCTGGGAAGAGGGAGATAAATTTGCGGTTTCAGCTAGTGGATTTGGTGGCGGCTTAATTACCACATCAGGGACAACACCTGGAGATCTGCATTCCTCCCAGTTTGTCATTGGCGCTGCGCCGGCTAGTTCGAGTGAGCGCATCATTTATAACTCATCAACAGGTGCAGTGTACTTTGACGAAGATGGTACAGGGGCAACTGCACAGATTCAAATCGCGACTCTATCACCCTATCTGAATCTAATTAGCAGTGACTTCCAGGTTATTGCCTAGAATCGTTAGCTTCTGCTAAAAGACCAAAGCAATTCATTTTATAACCTCAGCTTCTTTGACAGCTCATAACTGTCAGAGAAGTTTTTCTTAAACAAAATTTAAAGCAAGTAGATTATTAAAAAAGGACGCGATTTTTACCAAATCGCGCCCTCAATTGTTCATCTCAACTTAAAAACTTAATTCTCGTCCTCTTCCCGCGCACCCATCAACTCTTTTAGCGAGTCTAGTCCTTTCTTCACACGACGGGAAACCGTTACTGCGCTGATTCCCATACGATCAGCAGTTTCTTTTTGCGTTAAGTCATAAAGAAAGACAAATTCTAAAATCTTGCGAGTCCGTTCTTCTAGGGTAGAGAGGGCTTGCTGCAAGCGAATAACGTCTTCTTGTGCCAGTTGGAAACTGCGATAGTTGTTATCGGGGACAAGTTCTCCGAGGGAAGTAGAGCCTTCATTCTCATCCTGCATCGGTGCATCTAAGCTTAGCGGCGCACGATTGCGATTAGCTAGCTTGACTTCCTGCCATTCTGTCACTGAAATTTCTAGGGCTGCGGCAACTTCCGCATCGGTGGGGTGCCGATTTAGCTTGACTTGTAGAGTCTGCATCACCCCAGATGCTTGACTTTGCAGTGTCACCCACTGCCGGGGAATCCGCACTGAAGGGCTTTTATCACGCAGATAGTGTTGAATTTCACCTCGGATATAGGGGATCGCAAAGGAACTAAATGCGTGTCCTTTGGACATCTCAAAGCGCTCTATTGCCCGAATTAATCCGATGCTACCGACTTGCAGTAAGTCTTCATAACTTTCTGTGCACTGGTTGAGCCAGTGGTGCACTTCTTTTCTAACCAGTCCAAAATTAAGTTTAACGAGCTGATTCCGGAGTTGCGGTGAGGGAGAAGTTTGGTACTCACGTAATAGTTCCAAGCTCTCGCTTTTGAGTTCGTTGGTTACTATGTTAGCCATGCCGAATTTCGGGTTGGTAGAGCACTTAATGAGATGAACCTAATGATGAACCTAATTTAGTGTGATAGAGAGTGGCTGGAACCGCTGTGATGCAAGACACATCTAATCAAAACAGAAGCTTTTTCGCCGGCTCCTCTCTGTGAGGCTAAACTTAAATAAATTAATCTGGCTGTAGTTGCCAGCTTTATATAAGATGTTTGGGCTGCAATCTGTGCTTATTCGATTGCCTCGGTTATTCACCACAATTTAATATATTACCCGGATTGCCTCGATTACAACCGTATATCTACTAGATTGAATTTTGCTGACGCCTGGTGGTTCATCAGCACTGGCCCAGAAACGAGATGCCACAGAGGTTCCCTTCTCACCTCTGCGGCCAAGGAACTAAGCGTGTTTACGAAGCAGGTTGAACCCGACCGTAAAACAGGCCACGAATCCTTACGTCTAGAGCTTCTTTAGCTCCTAAATCTGTATCTGAGGGCTGTTCACTTTCAAAGATCCCAGCAATCTCACCTGTGTAATTGTCAACTTTCGAGACTTGAAGGGAAATTCTGCCTTTGCCGACTTCAGCGCGTTTGACGTTGACTTGATTTAAGTCTTCGTTATCCCCACCGGCAGGAAGGGCCACGGCATTGTCGTAGCCGGTAGCTTCGCCACGACCTTTGGGATCGAGGAAGCCGGCACTCCGATAGGAGGGGACTCTGAATTTTCCTTGGAAGTCTGTGGAAGTGTTAATGCCTTCCAAACCGGGTTGGCTTTTCGCGACCAGATTTTTAACCGTGAACAAGAAAGGGACTCGTTCGCCACCAGGCATCTGAACTGTGACGGCTTGAAAGTCTATCCCATCTTCTTCTACAAAGGTGAGGGAACCATCTTGTGCCGGCTTCAGTTTGCCTTGAATCTGGGTAAGCGTGGATGTGTACCGAGTCAGCATTTTGCCCGGAATAAATTTTGCCTCTTGTCGCTTATTGCCAGATTCTTCCTTCACAAAAAAGGTTAGTGGCTGTAAGCAAAGATCGGACAAAACATAGGACTTGCTTGAATCAATGGGAATGGAACCGCGAGAAGTTTCTTCTAATTTGGGACAGTTATTAGCCAGTCCAGTTCCTCTGATCTGGTCGTAGGTGAGTGGAACGCTACTTGCCGTTGCCGGCCCATCACTACAAGCAGTTAATACACTCAGGCAAACCGCCAAAAGTGCCACGATGAACGCTCGATAATACCTCATGGTCAACCTCAATCTCTAAGCTCAATCTCCAATGAAAAAAATCACTCCCGCAGCAATGTTATGTCAGGCTCTAGTGATTTAAGCGAAAGCACAGACTGCCTTTGACGCCCTGAGGAAGGGAGCATCAGCCGTCAAAAACACCCGCGCTATGCTGTGGGATCGTCGGCCTCCCTAGTGATTTTGAGCCTTACATCTGACGCTGATTGCGTAGAGAATTGCTGCTTTTAAGGAGGCCAGATACAGCATCTAAAAGGATGGATTGCTTGACAGCAATTTTTCAAGCTTCAAAAGCAATGGCCGTAAAGCCTTTAGCCTGTAAGCTTTCTCAGAGCGCCAATCTGGACAATCTTACCAAAATTAGGATCGCTCTGAACCGATAGAGTGCGCGATGATCCCCGGATCTTTAATTGAGAGACTGTAGCGACCGTTAAAAGGTGGAGTTTGACAGTCCTGCAAACGTTTTTTCAGCCTGTCTGCCAAAAGGCTACCGGCAACGGAAAACGACTTGCACCCGCCCCCGAAGGGCTGACAGCATTCAGCTAATTGCCATTTCCATGATCGGCAACCGGATAGTGATCCTTGTATTTTTCTTGATCAAAGTGGTAAACCGTGCGGATCGGGTAAGGGATATTAATTTCAGCGAGATCGCAGGCTTCTTTGAGGGCGATGATCACATTGGTTTGCGTGCGCCGTACTTGAGCTTTTTCTGGAAATGTCCAGTAGCGCACCATGAAGTTGATTGAGCTATCCCCAAAACCAACGATATCGATTTCTGCTGGGGGTTTCGATAAGACGCCTTCAACTTTTTTGACGGCTGACAAGAAGATTTCAACCGCTTGCGGCAGCGAGGTATTATAATCTACTCCGATGGCTAAGTCAGTTCTGCGGTGAGGGAATGCGGTGATCACTTGTACTGCACTTGTAAATACAGATGCATTGGGGACGACGACTCGCTCTCCCTGATAGGTGCGAATTTGGGTGGAACGAATGGAAATTTCTTCGACTGTGCCTTCAAAGCCTTCGACAATGATTTGATCGCCTATCTGGAAGGGTTCTTGCAACAGCAAGAGGATGCCGGCTAAAAAGTTTTTGAAGATATCCTGAAAGGCAAAACCAAAGGCAACGGAACTCAAACCCAATAAGCCAATGATGTCGCCTAGGCGCAAGGATGGAAATGCAACGACGCAGGCGACGAGGATACCGACAACCCAGGTTGCAACATAACTGATTTGGATCAGCAGCAACCGCAGCGAAGGACTTTTAATCGCCCGATGAACTGCTGCTGAGACAATGCTCCTAGCGATATTGGCGGCGTAGCGGGTGATGAAGAAGATAATAAGTGCCAGCCCCAATCCTGGCAATATCTTTATTGTTTGACCGAACAGCTCTAATAAACTCTTATTAATTTGTTTAAGCAGATCCGTCATGGTGAGAGCGTATTTATTGGCAGCATCTGTACTATTCTAGCTGCCGGCTGCAATTTGGCTGGTGTGAAACTCCCGGTAGGGAAGAGTGGGTTGGAAATTGCTTCACGTTTCCCATCTTCCCTTGCTGAGAATTTCTCTATTGCGGAAAATTTAAAACATCTCTCTTCCAAAGTCTGTAATAATGCAGGGTTGTTCTCAAAACGTGTTCTACCCGTGACATTTTTTTAACCGGCTGCGGGATGTTATTCTCATTCTCGTCTGGGACTTGTAGCGGTGGCTTATCCATCCAATAGCCTATCCCTGCCGGCACTAATTTAGAACCCAATACTGCACAATCTGATTTAGTGAAGTAATGGCTAACTATACTTTTTCGAGTTAATTTTGGATTATTAATTGCTGTTCCACCATGCAAAAGTTGAGAGTGCCAAATAAAAACATCTCCTTTTTTTGGCAGGAATATTTCTTCTTTTAAACCCCATTCACTGATCTTTTTCTGCACGTATTCTTGCCAGGAAGGGAATTCTTCATTGACAACATGGGCGCTGCCGGTGGAAAATCGATAAATCGGGATTTTATGGCTTCCTGGAACATAGGATAACGGCCCTGCATCGGGATGGCAATCTTCTAAAGCAATCCAAGTTGCTGTGAGATGACAATCACTCAGCGGTGTCATGTAAAGCGAATCGACATGAAGAAATTGCTGAGTGCCATAATCCAAGCTTAAGCTGTTACATAATACCGGCGCATCGGGTAAAAGTCCGTCTAAAATTTCTACTAATTGCTCATTTAAGCTGAGACTGCGGACTTCCTCATAATTTAAATAAAGGTCATTGACTTTGCATCGGTGCTTCTTTTCTTCTTTAGAAAGAGCGCTCATATAGCACCGGCGATTAGTATCTATATCATCTACTACAACATTATTAGGAGATTCTTTCCACAGGCGTTTGTGAAGTTGATTAACTCGATCTATCTCGGCATGGGAAAAGAATGCCGGTAAAACTAGATAGCCGTTTTCATCCCAAAATTGTTGCTGTTCTCGCGTTAACATTGACATTCTCTACACGATTGGTTATTTTGGATGACTGGTTGCCCCTATCAATTTATTCCCCTAATTCCAGAGTAAGGGGCTTTTAACAGGTGTGTTGCAATCGCAGTTTTTACTCCAGCCAGTTCCGGATATTTTCCCGCGATAGAGTGAACTCACGAAAAGTTTTTTCTCCCTCTGCTGTTATGGTAGACAGAAACTAAACTTCAGCGATGAACACTCACGCCGAATTTGGGATAACTATCGGCAAGCTTATCAGCCTTGAAATCTTACCATCAAAGTTTGGGGACAATGAGGGATAAGATTTTACACTTTCTATAATTTCAAGGCTTTGCTTTTTACTGGAGAGTAAAAGTTTTACTTCTACTGACGCTGTCTCCGCCAATTTTGTCACGAACCGTTATTTCTATCGTATACTCACCCGGCTCTAATTTTTCAGTTGTTGTTGCGTCAACAAAACCCACCGGAGACTTAGCGATATCATTGGGTAAAGCGATATGTCCTTGATCGCCCAATACGCTTTCTTGTGCGCCGATCACTTCTCCTTGAGAATCTTTGACTTGAATATCTAGATCGAAGCGGTTTTTCCCGTCGTCACCTTTTTCAAATTTACCAACATTTACTAAAACTAAATTGACTTGATCGCCTTTTTGGAAAACTCCGTTTTCAATCGGTTCTAATTTGCCGGTGCTTTCATCTTGCTTGGCTAAAATTGCGGCTTCTACTGCTAATTCTGCGCCGGCAGCAGCGGATTCCGCACTTGGAGAAGATTCAGCGGATGGAGAAGATTCAGCGGATGGAGAAGATTCAGCGGATGGAGAAGTTTCCGCACTTGGAGAAGTTTCCGCACTTGGAGAAGTTTCCGCACTTGGAGAAGTTTCCGCACTTGGAGAAGATGTGACTGCCGGCAAAGGTTCAGAGGATGTGGCAGCCGGCAACGATTCAGACTTAGCAATTGATGTAGATTCGGCTGTTGGTGAAGATTCGGCTGCCGGTTGTGATTTGTCTGAACAACCATTTAAAAAAATTATTAAACTGCTTAAAACAATAGAAGCTGAGGCCAAAGTCAATTGTTTACGCATTTTTAGCCTTTTATTCCTTTGCCTTAAATAAAGCCTTGTATTTTCAAGAAAGCTAGAGTAGCAGTTTTGTTAAGAAATGTCAAGATAAGGGTAAATGGGAAATCGGCCTGTGAAAATACCAAAGCCAATTACCCTTGCGGACAAAAACAGATATAAATGACACCAGAAAAGTCTTTCCCCAATACAAAGTGCATTCGAGCAGTAATAAAATCTATAATTTAGTTTGTGTGCTAGGAAACAGATTTCCCCCTGTATAGCCGCGCTTACAGTCTTTTAGCGCCAAACTCCTTACAGATTATCCCCGCTTTCCATGACTACCCTTCCCCGCCGGTATCACATCACAACCTTCGGCTGCCAAATGAACAAAGCCGACTCCGAGCGTATGGCTGGCATCCTTGAAGATATGGGCTTTGCGTGGTCAGAAGACCCCAACGATGCAGATTTGATTCTATACAATACCTGCACAATTCGGGATAACGCCGAGCAAAAAGTTTATTCGTATTTAGGCAGACAAGCTCACCGCAAGCGCCAGCAGCCGAACCTAACCCTCGTCGTTGCCGGCTGCGTTGCTCAGCAAGAAGGGGAAGCGCTGCTGCGAAGAGTGCCAGAACTTGACTTGGTGATGGGACCCCAACACGCCAACCGGCTAGGAGACTTACTCGAACAAGTGTTCGCCGGCAATCAGGTGGCAGCCGTTGAGCCGGTTCACATCATGGAAGACATCACCAAACCGCGCCGTGACAGTAATGTTACCGCGTGGGTGAATGTGATTTACGGCTGTAATGAGCGCTGTACTTACTGTGTCGTTCCCAATGTGCGTGGTGTTGAGCAATCTCGCACACCGGAAGCAATTCGTGCGGAAATGGAAGAATTAGGCCGGCAGGGTTATAAAGAAGTGACACTGTTGGGTCAAAATATTGATGCTTACGGTCGCGATTTACCAGGCGCAACCGCAGAAGGCCGGCATCAGCACACCCTCACAGATTTGCTGCACTACGTTCATGATGTCCCAGGAGTTGAGCGTCTCCGCTTTGCCACCAGCCATCCTCGCTATTTTACAGAACGCCTGATCCGCGCTTGTTCTGAGTTACCAAAAGTATGCGAGCATTTCCACATTCCTTTCCAGTCTGGAGATAATGACATTCTCAAGGCAATGTCACGCGGTTACACCCATGAGAAATATCGCCGGATTATTGATACAATTCGCCAGTATATGCCTGATGCTTCTATTAGCGCGGATGCGATTGTAGGGTTCCCAGGAGAAACAGAAGCACAGTTTGAAAAAACGCTCAAACTCGTGGAAGATATTGGGTTTGATTTGGTCAATACGGCTGCCTATTCCCCGCGACCCGGAACACCGGCAGCTTTGTGGGAGAATCAGCTCAGTGAAGAAGTTAAAGCCGATCGCTTACAACGTCTAAATCACCTGGTTGCCATCAAAGCCGGGGAACGCTCTGAACGTTATTTAGGGCGGATTGAAGAAGTGTTGGTGGAAGAGCAAAATACTAAAGATCCCAGCCAATTGATGGGACGCACAACCGGCAACCGGCTCACATTCTTCCCCGGCAATATTGCGGAATTAAAAGGTCAGTTAGTGAAAGTCAAAATTACCGAATTTCGCGCGTTTAGTTTGACGGGTGAACTCGAATTAGGTGATTGAAGCAGGGAACCCCATGTTTGCAAATAGGGCTGTAGGCGTATTACCAGCGTGCTTACAGCCCTATTTTGCTAATCAATCTGGAGTTTGAGCCATAACTGCTCGCCGCGAATGCTATAGCCCTACGATCATTCTGGGCCAAATGGTGCCTATCCGTGAGCCAGTTGAATTGATTCACGAACTCTTGTACAATCCTGAATCACCTTCTGGGGTGATTGGATTTGCCCCAGCTGATCTCCCTGAGGGGCAGTGGGAGTGAGTGCCGGCGAACAGAACCCCGCGACCTTGAAGATATCAAAGTTTATCGGCGAAATTTAGCCCTGTAATTGGTAATTAGGAATAGTAATAAGTCATTGGGATGAGCAATTAATCACCCATCATTGTTACCCATTACCCATAAGCAAAAGACAAAGGACAAAGGATAATTAACAAATGGCAAAATTGCGAGTCGGACTGTTATTTGGTGGACGATCTGGAGAACATGAAGTTTCAATTAGTTCTGCACGAGCCATTGCACGCGCTTTGAGCGATGAGCAAAACACCGGCAAGTATGAATTGCTGCCGGTTTATATCCAAAAAGATGGGATTTGGCACGCCGGTGATGTGGCACAACAAGTTTTAACCGCTGGAAAACCTTTAGAATTAGAAGCCCAAAATCCTCCCCTGCCACTGCCAGCAGCCGACTCCCAAGACTTGATTCCTAGCCCATCCCAACAGCTCAACCGCTGGCAATCTCCCCCGCAAGTGGCGAATGTAGACGTTTGGTTTCCAATTCTGCACGGCCCAAATGGTGAAGATGGCACGGTGCAGGGATTGCTGAAATTAATGCAAGTCCCATTTGTGGGAGCTGGGGTTTTAGGTTCGGCGATGGGTATGGATAAAATTGCCATGAAAATGGCGTTTGCTCAGGCCGGCTTGCCTCAAGTAAAATACATGGCAATTAACCGCTCGCAAATCTTCTCTAATCCTTGTGTTTTTCCCAAACTTTGCGATGAAATTGAGCAAAACCTCGGTTATCCCTGTTTTGTTAAACCGGCAAATTTAGGTTCCTCTGTCGGTATTTCTAAAGTACGTTCCCGCGAACAGTTAGAAGCGGCTTTAGATAGTGCTGCCAGCTATGATCGACGGATCATTGTCGAAGCCGGCGTTGTCGCCAGAGAAGTGGAATGCGCGGTGTTGGGCAATGATCACCCGAAAGCATCTGTTGTGGGCGAGATTACTTATCAAAGTGATTTTTACGATTACGAAACCAAATATACCGAAGGAGTTGCCGGTTTAGCGATCCCCGCATCCCTGCCAGAGGCAGTCACGCAAAAAATTCAAGAAATGGCCATTCAAGCATTTTTGGCCGTCGATGCTGCCGGCTTGGCGCGGGTAGATTTCTTCTATGTTGAATCCACTGGCGAAGTATTAATTAACGAAATCAATACCATGCCAGGGTTTACCGCCACCAGTATGTACCCCCAACTATGGGCAGCCACCGGCATCCCGTTTCCAGAATTAGTCGAGCAACTGATTCAGTTGGCACTAGAAACTAGATAGGGGAATGGGGAATGGGGCATGGGGAATGCTCTGCCACTCTCCGACTCAGCACTCCCCCTCCCTCTTTACTCTTCGTCCTTCAATTGCAAAAGCGCCTGCCAGTCCTTAATCGCAGCTTCTGACCACATCCAATTCTTAGCAAGGGCGTCTTGTTGAAAGTTCACTGGATCTTGAGACATGACATAGGTTCGGGTTTTGATCGCTTTGCTCAATACCGCCTCCCGCTGCTGTGGGGGCAGGTTTTTGGCCGATTTCATCAGGATCAAGGCTGAACCGGCATAAGCAGTTAGACTATCGCGACTAGCAGATGAATCTGATGTTAGCGTAGTGGTTGCAGCTTGTGGGTTGCCACCGGCTACCAGTTTAGTCGCAGTCCCTGAATTTGCTTGTTGCAATTTCAAAACCTGTCCCCAACTTTGGCCGGCTCGATTCAAATTGCCTTCCGCATAGTAGGCAAAGCCCAAAGCGGTTTGGGAAAGTGAGGAGTTGGGTTGCTGTCTGACAGAGGCTTCCCAGCGCCGGCGGGCATCATCAATGCTGTAATCTTTGTTGCCGGCTTGGACAAACTGCCAGATCAACCTGCC
Source organism: Microcoleus vaginatus WJT46-NPBG5 (assembly GCA_019359355.1). Classification (GTDB taxonomy): domain Bacteria; phylum Cyanobacteriota; class Cyanobacteriia; order Cyanobacteriales; family Oscillatoriaceae; genus FACHB-68. The sequence continues at coordinate 10,934 of JAHHHM010000024.1, forward strand.
GTAAAGAAAGTTAATCGTCGGCTCATCCTGTTGTTTGTTAGGCAGTGCGGCGAGAGCCGCTTTTGCTTGTTGTAGTGCGCCCCGATCTAACAGTGCTTCGACCGCTTGTTGTCCTGCTATCAGATCGCCCTTATTGAACTGTTCAACCGCATTTGCAACGACTTGTGGGGTGCTGGCTTTCTTCAGTTCGTTAGGATTCAAATTCTCAGTGGGTGGCGGTGAAATGGTTGCCGGCGCGAAGTCTGCCACCGGCTGTTTAGACTGAAAAATTTGATCTCGAAAAGACCATAAACCCACAAGCGTCAGCAAGCTAATACCCACAAAGCCGATCGCTAGCTTTGAGATTGAGTTGTGAAGTCTAAAGGGTGATTTGGGAACGCTGATTTGAGCTTGGGGCGACTTTTCTGTCTCCGCCTGCCGCTGATTTTGCGGTTCCGGCTGACGCTGCCGGTCGCTACTAGGGGTTGTCGGCAATTGCCTTTGTTTCGACACGGGTGCCGGCTGGTAGCTTTCTCGGAAGTCTTCTTCGTCATTTGGAGGACTCTGCCGTTCTGCTGTCGCTGAATCTGAGATATCTAGCTTGCGAAACAACTCAGCTACGAAAGCCGAAGCTTCTTCTTCATCAGGCAAATCGTCATAGCCTAGCTCCTCGGCTGAAACCTCTTCATCTCCATAATCATCGTATCCCAGGTCATCAAAGGTATCTTCCACCTCTGCATCGTCATAGTCGCCATACAGGTCGAAATCATCTGCATCCTGTGAATTGAAAGGGATGGGCGATCTTGCCTGCCGAGTTGCCGGTAAACTCAGATCCTCTTCTGGCATTGACAAAGAGCTGTTTACATGATACCGAGAAGATAAATACCCATCAAATTCATGATGCAGATACAAAATGGGTAAAGCCCAGTAAAGCTGATTAGACCCGTAAGCCGAAATCAGTCCTTGCCGTGCCCGACTCAGGCTCAGATCCACAGCAAAGCCAGAGGAAAGGTTACGGTAAAACAGCCTTGCCAGCGTTAGGGCAACATCATCGGGAATCCGTTCCGCCATTGCCAGCACAGCCGGTATTCCGCGCTTGACGAGGGCTTCTGCTAGGTTGCGCTCTCCGGTGTCGTCTGTTGGGTGTGAGGTGGCAGCGTGGGCACCTCGGCAGGAGTTGAATACAGCTAACTGGATGCCATTGTTAGCCAGCAATCCGGCTAAATCATAACCATTTAATGTTTCAGTCAAGCCGGTGGTGCGGCTGACGAGATACAGTTCACCCCCTGACGCGCCTAAATTACTATGGCCGGCATAGTGAAAAACCTGATATTTGCTGTGTTCCAGCGCTTGTGTCAGAGAAGCGCGATCCGGCTGATCCAGGATCGTCAGTTGCATCGCAGGACCGGCAGCACTTGAGAACGAGCGACTTTGCAGTTCTTTTTTTAAATGATCCGCTTCACGCTTGAGTTCCAGACTTTGTTGGTCTGTGGGAGCGGCAAGTACCATTAAAATTTTTAAAGTCGTGGCATTGCGCTCTTTGTCGTGTCCCTCTAGTGGAGGCTGGCTGACTCCTTTAATCGGGGGTTGATAGCGAGAAAAGACCACATCCGTGCCGGTGGCAATTGGGCGGTTGCCGGCATGAAGCACTTCCCAAGGAAGACGAGGGAGGATGCTGCCTTTAAGTCCCAAGCGCAAGCGCAGCACTTCTCGCCGGTGCTGAGCGATCCCTTGAGCCGTCATCCAACTATCGCGCAAGGTGCCTTGAAATAAGTAATTGTACAGGTGCCGGCCTAGGGCCACTAAGTTAACCGCTCGTGCCACCTCACCCGGATCTGCGTCTAAATCTTCCTCTTGTGCAGAATAGTAAGTTTGTTCGCGTTTTTTCGGTGTCTTGGTTCCCTGAAGGTTTGTTAATGCCTCACCAGTTGCTAAGGTTGCATTTTCCTGCAACAAACCCAGCAAGGGGTCATTCATCAAGTGACGAGCTTGGGCCAACCACTCGTCCACCGGCCAAGTGACCTGCTCTTCAGCTAAGGGCACGCCAGGGATTACCCGTTCTGTCCGCACCAAATATTCATTTCCCCCTACTGGGGTAACAGAAATATGAAATTCTAATTCCTGAGTCACAGCGTCAGTGTACTCCTGCTCCAGTCCTCAATCAAGGGCTGAAGGTTAACGTTGAAACATCGCATTTATTTCACACTCCTACGAGAGTTTGACGAGTTTTAACTTTAACCTTCAACTGTTCTGTTGGCCTTTACGCTCAATATACTCGTTCCTTCATAGAAAGTAACTTAGTATTCGTAGCTTCAGCCACAGTCGCCCCAACCGCTTAACAAATCCCAAAAATGTCAAGGCGCTTGTTCTGGCAATGGCCATGCCGGAACTAACTGATGAGACTATCTGCCAAGCAAAAAAGTTACCGCTTAGGCTCAACTTTTCAGCTATTACTAATACCCCTCAGTTTTATCCGGATCGCTATGGCTAACTTCAGAACAGTACAATAGATGCACCCTGATTGATAGCCTCGGCCATACAAAGCTGGGGCTTTTTTATTTAAACAAATTTCCCAGCTCTGCCTTAACAATTTTACCTCCAAGCGATCAAATTTTTTTCAATCCTCAGATTCAAGTTGTTACCGGCAGCCCTGTTGTTTTCAGATTTTGCGTTTGTGCCGCTAAAGATTTTCCGGATGTCTCTATCAACCCCAAGAACAATGAATTGGTAGATGCACCCTGATAAACTTTCCCAGCCTTACCAAGGTTGGGATTTTTTTAATTAATCAACACAGCCGGATAAATTTGCTCGGCAGATGTACTTTCCCCAGATTTATAAACTCAAAACAACGACTTTATTAATTGTTTTTTGCTTGAGCAAACTCGTTATATCTAGCAGCAAAACCAAAATTTAACACTTTGTTGGCAAGTTGATTCCCATTGCTACACCCGACTTGTCTTCGCCAACAAAATAGAAGATTCCCTGTCTAAAAAAGTCAGCGGCTCTAAAGAATTTAGTAGATTTAGCAACCTGTTTTCTTCAATTTATCCTGATGAGTGACACAAACTGAAGAACATTAGATTGGTAGATGCACCCTGATGAACGTCCCCGGCTAATCGAGTCCGGGGATTTTTTTTACCGGCTTTCAGCTTAAACACAATTAGCGATTGTAGAGACGCGGGTTAATGCGCCTCTACTGCCTATCGAGTCAGCCGCTAATTCATCACTTCAAAGCTGCTCACCTCTAACACCGGGCCAATCATCGCCAAGGTCATCACGTCTTCTCTAACCTTACCCTTGACTTTAACTTTTTGCCCAGCTTTCAGGAGATCATTGGGTGCGCCTTGGTGGATTTCGTAGGAATCGCCTTTTTCCGTCACCAACGCCCAGGCACCTGGACCCATGCCCTTGCGTTCAACTGTACCTTCTACGGTTAGGCTCATGTGGTTGCTCCTTCTGTTTTAACGGCTAAACGGGCGAGTCCGTAGCAAAGTAAGGCATTAACAATTAGGAAACTGCGGGCACCCACGCCGGCACCCAATCCCCAAACTGCCGGTGAAACCACCGCACTTACAGCTAAACAACTCGCCACGCCAAGTGTCGTACCAATCGCCAGCCATTTCCACTGGGGATGACCCAGCAGCAACACCACGAGAACCGCTGGAATCAGTACACTGGCAAAAATCGGATTCAGCATACTGCTACCTTGAACAGCGCTCCCCAGTTCCGGAAGCGAACTGCCCATGACTCGGAATGGCCACTGCGGCAGATCAAAGACGTACAAACCGCGTAGGAAGAATAGCCCAGAACTGCCGGCAACTAATCCGCTTCCCAGACTCCAACTCCAGGCGAAGGGGAAGTAACTGCGTAAAAACCAAGCTAACAAGTAGGAACCCAAGACCATCGCCACCTTGGGCAACAGCGCCACAGCACCGCCATCCAACCAGAAGCGAGGGTTGAGATAACCATTATCGCGCAGCCAGCGGAAGAAGTCGCGGAAGGTGATTTGCCCCTGAGTGGCGAGCTGAACTGCACTAGCGGCGTCTAATTGACCGGCACCAAAATGATTGAGGGGATCTTCTTGGACAATCCGCGCTGATTGCAGCAGCACGTTTGTGATTTCACTAGGATCTTGAACCCCAATTGCTTTAACTAATGCGGCAACACCGGCAACGTGAGGAGATGCCATACTGGTGCCTTGATAGGCTGCAAAAATGGGTGCGCCGGTTTGCGGATCGATGGTGTTTTGTAGAATTCCCCCAAGTTCACCTTCTTTGGTATCTCCACCGGGGGCTGAAATATCTACACCGGCTCCAAAATTCGAGTAAAAAGCTTTATTGCCGGTGGCATCAAGGGCGGCAACGCCAATCACATTGGGATAACGGGCGGGATAACCGGCTGAATTATCACCTGAGTTGCCGGCGGCTGCAACGATCACCACGCCTTTTTGGTGGGCGTAGTCGATGGCTTCTTGGAGCAGTTGGCTCTCACCAGGGCCACCTAAGCTCATGTTGATTACGTCTGCACCGTTGTCTGCGGCAAATTTAATCGCTTCCGCAATATCGCTGATGGTGCCGCCACCGCCGCCGCTCAGGACTTTCAGCGGCATGAGGCTGGCTTCGTAGGCGATGCCGGCGACGCCAAAGCTGTTATTGGTGGATTGGGCAATGGTGCCGGCAACGTGGGTGCCGTGGCCGTTATCATCGTCTGCTGCGACTTTATCGTTAACGAAGTCGTAGCCGGGAACAAATTTTGTATCTGCCAAATCCGGGACGGCGCTGATGCCGGTGTCAATCACGGCAACGGTAACGCCGCTGCCTTTCGTTTCCTCCCACGCCCGTTCCATGTTAATGCTGCGGAGATTCCACTGCTTGCTATAGAAGGGGTCGTTTGGGCCTTTCAAGGTGGGGTATGCCTCACCCGGACGGTTGTTAGCACCGACTACCCATGACGCAACATTCGTCTGTTCTGGCAGCCCGTAGACATAATTCGGCTCAATAAATTCTGTAGACTTAGCCAGTTCAGACTTTTTCAGGGTTTTCAGTAATTGCCGGTCGCCCTTAATAATGTACACATTGTCTGCGGCTGAATATTCGCTATTCAGGCGGGGTGCAGCATTATACTTTTGCGAAATTGTCTCCAGTTGGCTGTCTATCTGAGCGGCTGGAATATCTTCGCGGAAATCCAGCACAATGCTATCAAATGTACCTTGGGTGGCTAAACCCTTGAAGTTAAATAAGGCCCAGCCTATCCCAATTACAAATAGGCACAGAAGGAAAAATTTTCTCATAGAAACCCTCAATTTCAGCGCCGGTCTGCTGACTAAGATAACTCAAGCTTATCGCTTTGGCAGGAGATATTGCGGGATGGTTACAGTTTGTGAATGATTAAAGATGGGAAATGGGGCATGGGGCATGGGGCATGCGGCATGGGATTAGTGGCTAAGGGTAAAGTTTGAAGTGTAAAGTGTGTGTTTAGGGCATAGCAGTGAGTGGCTAATAGCTACAAGAAAAACACGCTTTCCGATGGTGTGTTTTCTAACTCTCTATTAGAGTTGTCTGGTGCCCAGAAGATCCCCCCAGCCTCCCTTGTTTAGGCAGACTATGCAGTCTTGGGGATCTCTTCGGTTTGAAAACACACCCTAGCCCCTAGTCCCTAGTCTCTAATTTCTTCCCCGCTTATGGAACGAGGTTTAATGTGGTTGCCCCTGTTGGGCGTTTTTCTCTGGTTGGGTTGGGCCGGCTGGAACGAATATCAAAAAGTTGAAGCTTATCGCATTTGGGCGAAGCCGTTTCAGCGGTCTAAATATGATATTTATGCAGCTCTTGGCCAAACTGGCACCGATCTGACTTGGGGCAAACCCACGCGCCAAGGGCCGGTGAATTTGCAAACGTTCTCTCTTAAAAATGTCCGCTCGCTCCAGCTATTGGTGGATGGTCAACCCAGCGATTTGGACGCACCACCCAGCAAAGGAAAATCTGCAGCCTTAGAGTTTTTGCTGGCAGACTCAGCGCTGCCGGTGCGTGTCCCTTTTACAGAAGTTTCTCTGGCGGCTGAATGGGGAAAGCATTTACGGCAGGAATTGCTGCGCTGGCAACTGGAGGGTTCAGCCTGAGTGCAGTTGACTGATGACAAACATTTAAGTTGCCTATAAATATGCAGGTGTTTGTCGCTATAATCGCTTGCTGTCTTAAACAATGAAAATTTAAACCTGACAGAAGATGCAGGTTTAACGCATAATAGCGACTGACTCAGGCTGTTTGTGAGCGATGAAAAGTTAAATAAGAATGTATTGAGAATTCTCTATTCTCAATTTTTATTTCGGGGGCCGCCGCTTTCGCAGAAACTCCGGCAGATCCAAGTCACCGCCCACTTGTTTTTGCGGTTCTGGTGCTGCAGCAGCAGGGGGCGGGGGTGGGGTGGCCGGCTTCGCAGGTGTTCTTGGCTGCACAGCTACCCTTGCCGGGGGAATGCTCGCTTGAGGTTCGCCGGTAAATCCAGTGGCGATGACAGTAATTCTAATTTCGCCTTGCAGTCGCTCATCAATCACCGCCCCAAAAATAATATTGGCATTGGGATCGACCGCTTCATAAATAATGTCGGCTGCGGCGCTAACTTCGTGCAAGGTCAGATCGGTGCCGCCGGTGATGTTGAAGACAACGCCCTTCGCCCCTTCGATGGAAGATTCCAGTAAGGGAGAGGAAATGGCTGCCATTGCGGCTTCACCGGCTCTCGATTTGCCAGATCCAATCCCAATGCCCATCAAGGCTGAGCCGGCATCTGCCATGACGGCGCGAACATCGGCAAAGTCTACGTTAACTAAGCCGGGAATGGTGATGATATCAGAAATGCCCTGTACCCCTTGACGCAGAATATCATCGGCAGAACGAAATGCTTGTTGCACCGGCGTATCGGGTGCAATCACTTCTAGCAGCTTGTTGTTAGGAATGACGATCAGGGTATCCACCCGACTTTGCAGGGCGGTAATGCCTTCTTCTGCTTGGCTGGTGCGACGCCGTCCCTCGAAGGTAAATGGGCGAGTCACAACGCCAACAGTCAGGGCACCCACTTCTTTGGCCACTTCCGCAACGATGGGGGCTGCGCCGGTGCCGGTGCCGCCTCCCATACCGGCTGTAATAAACACTAAATCGGAGTGCGCTAGCGCGTTGGCGATTTCGTCACGAGATTCTTCTGCGGCTTTTTGGCCAATCGCCGGGTTCCCACCGGCACCGAGTCCACGCGTCAGCTTTTGCCCGATTTGTAAGCGTCTGGCTGCGTCCGAGTGAGTCAAAGCTTGGGCATCGGTGTTAACCGTCCAAAATTCCACCCCTGAGACATCACTGGCAATCATGCGGTTAATGGCGTTGCCACCGCCGCCGCCGACGCCGATCACTTTAATTCTAGCTATGCTGCTGGGCACAATATCGCTACCCCTAGATTCTTCCCCAGCCATGCTTTTTGCATCCCTAGTTTGACTCACATATAATCCAGCGTTGCCGAAAGGATTCGAGTTGTCCACTGCCGGCGGAACACCTGCTTGTCCTTGAGAATGCGGGCCTTCATGCTCTTGCCCTATTTTACTATTAAGTGTCATTGGAATTTAGAACGGTAAATAAACAACTCTTCAACTTTAGGCAATTCTAGTCAACTATAGAATATGTTGCGCTTTCAACCAACAATAACAATGGGTTGCTGAGTGTTGGAAATTACTCAGTGAGACAAAGCCAGCCGGTGAGAGGATCTTGTGCTTGTTAATCGAGCCATAATATCCCACAGCTTTGCTCGCTTAGGGGGCTTTCGTTTGCGCCGGCACGTTAGCCTGTTGCATTTTAATCGCAGGAGATTGGGGATTTTTCAGGTCAATATAGGCAATTTGGCTGTAACGCGGGTGCTTGGGTAATTGACGCATTTTATCGAGGGCGCTTAGTTGCGCGGCAAACTTGGAACTGTAGGGACCCAAATGAACGGTTCCCACTTCAGTTTTCAAGATCAAATTCGTGGGATCTTGCCAATCAATTTCAGACACCTTGACGGGAGATCGCGAGAGTTCTTGATACAGGGGTGGCCAATCACTCCGGTACACGTCGGGGTTGCCGATCACTTTCAACGTCGGCAGAGGCAGCGTGCGCTCAAAAGAGGTGTAGCTCTTTAAAGGCGTCCACCAGCCATTTTCATCCAGTACGCCTAATTTCGAGACTTCTTGCGCCTTTGTTGGGAGTGCCGGCGCTGGCTTTGGGGCAACTGCGGGGGCGTCTGTCGTTTCCTTCACGGCTTTGGCGTTGGCGACGGCATCACCGGGAGTTGCCAGTTGAGAAAGCGCTACAGGATAGCGTTCCTTAACTCGTACCGTTAAGCCGGCCGGCAGTAGATGCCGGGTAACCGTGGCTTGGGCGATAGGGGCGGCGGACTCTAGTTTTTCCGCGATCACTTGGGGTTGCAGCCGCATCAGCGATTGCGGATAATCAAGCGGCAGCAGCGACCGGACTGTTTGAGCAGAAAGAAATTGATTGCCTTCGATCTCCACCTGTTCCGGTTCATAAATCACCCAACCCGGTCGGGTTGACACCCAAATTAAGCCGCCGGCTAAACAGCTAACCGCCACGGTTTGCCAGCACCTTTGAAAAAATTTTACCCGTCTTGAGCGCCGCAACTCTTGGCGACGCCGGCCTAATTCTGACTGAGAGACTGATGCGAAGCTAGCCATCTTCTACCTCTCAATTGCTTAGAGCGCAGCGCTTGCTTGCGCGTAATTTACTATTCATAGCGATTTAGTTTTTTATTAACTATCTTTTTAGGCGCTGCGTGGTTAATTTTCTGGTTTTTTCTCATATCTTTTCAAGAAATTGTAAAATCATCACCTTTTTTTAAAAGGTTTGATCGCCTAACTAGAAAGACTACCGACAGATAAAATCTCCGTCAAGCCTCTACCTGTGAAGATATTTGCGCTGTCGATGCCGGCACGCCTCTAGGGTTCACTTCATCACCAGATATCCGCTGTCTGATCGAGTTCTAGAGACAGTTGAAAATCGGTTAAATAATGATATCTAGCAATTTGCGATGACAATTGGCATAGTAGCACGACAATGTCAAGAGTGGTTACACTAATTTTCGCAATTAGGGAGGCAACGAAGCCCCCAAAAGGTGAGTAGCTTCCAAGCAGTGCAGCCGGCAATCCACCTCCGGCAGCGGGGATCACCCGCAATCAATCGGTGCAGCGGTGACGAAGCCAGCCGGCTCACCTGGTTTGGGTGTGTAAAATTTTTAATAATCTCAAAACCCGCAAACCCGCTTCTGTACCATCACACTCATCATTGTGGTGATCTCAAATAGAGGGAAGAGGGGGTAGAGACATCCTGGGCGAGGGCGAAGATGCAGCCTATACTTTGATTTACCAAAACAGCGCACGGATGAGAGTAAGTTTTGATGAGCCAGGATTTTCTGGATTTGCGAAGATTTTATGCAGCCTGTAACCCCTCTAAAACCCTCGATCTGAAAAATCAGGAAGATCGCAAGTATTACATTGATTTTTCCTCGGTGCGAGGGGGCAACATCATTCGGGAACTCAGCAGAACCATCACCCTGCTAGCCGGTGATGACCCGACCTGCCAGCTGTTTACCGGGCACATCGGTTGTGGCAAGTCTACCGAACTGTTGCGCCTCAAAGACGAGCTAGAGCAGAAAAACTTCCATGTCGTTTATTTCGAGTCTTCTCAAGACTTAGACATGGCAGACGTGGATATCAGCGATATCTTGCTGGCCATTGCCCGTCAAGTCAGTGAAAGCTTGGAAAAGATTAGGGTTGATGTGCAACCCCAAGGCTTCAAAGCTCTGCTCAAAGGAGCCGCAGACTTTTTGCAAACGCCCATCGAGCTGAGCGGAGAGGCGGCAATTCCCGGAGTTGGCAGCATCAGTGCCGGCGAGGGTGAATTGGGATTTTCTCTCCCAGGAGGCATTGGCAAAATTACAGCCAAAGCCAAAGATAGTCCCAAACTGCGTTCGGAGTTGAGGCAATATTTAGAACCGCGCACCAATAGTATCCTCAACGCTATTAACAATGAGCTACTTGGGCCGGCCACCGAGCAACTCAAACGCCAAGGCAAACAAGGATTGGTGGTGATTGTCGATAACCTCGACCGCGTGGACAGTTTTCTTAAGCCCACAGGTCGCACCCAGCCAGAACATCTCTTTGTGGATCGGGGTGAACCGCTGCGAAAACTCAATTGCCATCTGGTTTACACCATTCCTCTGGCTTTAATTTTCTCCAATGACTTGGGAAGGCTAACCAGCCGATTTGGGGTAAAACCGAAGGTACTGCCTCTGGTGCCGATGCGGTGCCGGGATAGCAGTGATTTTGACACAGGAATGTCTCTGCTGCGACAGATGGTTCTGAGCCGAGCGTTTCCAGATGTGCCCGCCGAGCAACGGATTGAGTTAATCTCGCAGGTGTTTGACAGTCCCGAAACCTTAGATCGGGTCTGCCGGGTTAGCGGAGGCCATGTGCGTAACTTGCTGGCTCTGCTGTTTAGTTGCTTGCAGCAAGAAGATCCCCCTTTCTCCCGCGCCTGTGTCGAAAATGTGATTAAAGAATACCGTGATGATTTAATTGCAGCGATTACGGATGAGGAGTGGGAGTTGCTTTTTCAAGCGGTGCAACAGCAAAGCGTCATTGGAGAGGAACACTACCAAATGATGTTACGCAGTATGTTTTTGTTTGAATACCGCGATGATATTGGGCGTTGGTACTGGATCAATCCGGCTCTGGCAGAGGCGGAAAAGTTCAAGTCTTGGCAAAGACAGATGCAAGAGACTTCTGGGTAAAGTCTTTTTTTTAGCACAGATGTTGGCGGTAGCCTGCCGGCAGCCCTACACAGATCAGTCAACGGCTGAGATTCGATTGCCAGAGGTTTGCTAATTAAGTGCCGGCCAGAGTTAGCAGTTGGGCAAATACGCGCACTCGTGCGCTCCTGTAAGAATATATGCCAAGCATTCGTGATGGGTCTGTTCGCAGGATCGCACGGAGTGTATCCTTTTACCATTACGCAAAATTACTTAGTCCTGGGTATTATCTAAATCAAGACTCAGGACTTAGTGATATTTTGTGTTCGCCTTTACACACTCATCGTTCTGTCTTTCCGACTGAACCCAACACGCGCAACAATATGGCTGACCCGCACCGACCCGATAGCGAAGCGTGGCACGAAAGTGTCACAGATATAGCCGGTTACAACGAGCAATCGTTGAGAACACTGGTGCGGGCGCTCCATCTTTCTCCTAAAGGGGAATTTTCACTGATTTTGGTGCGCTGCAACGAGGCGAGTTTGCGAGAGCAAATGAGACACCGGCTGCGAGAAGTGTCTCATCTGCCCATTCGAGAGTTAGTGTTGCCGGCCTCTGTAAAAACCCTTTTCACAAGTATCAAAACAGAACTGGGGGATGAACAGCCACAAGCATTAATGATATTTGGGTTGGAGTCGGTGAGCGCTTTGGATGAAGTTCTGACTTCTGCCAATCTGGTGCGTCCAGAGTTTCGTAAAAGCTTTCCCTTTCCCCTGGTGTTGTGGGTTAACGATGAAATTTGGCCAAAGTTAATGCGCCTGGTGCCCGATCTCACGAATTGGTCGGCCCCATCGATTAAGTTTAGTAGCCCTCCCGATTCATGAACTTGGCCTGAATCGGTTGATTAATCGAGACGATCTTGCACTCAAGTGGCCGGCGCTGCGGGCAAGCGGACAATAAACACACTACCTTTACCCACCTCAGAAATCACGTCAATGGTGCCTTGATGAGCTTCTACAATCTGGCGGGACAGGTGCAGCCCCAAGCCGCTACCTCCACGTTTGTGGGTGGCTTGGCGGAAGCGTTCAAATAATTTCACTTGGTCGTCCATCGCGATCCCAACGCCGGTGTCTTGTACCTCAACCGTCACCAACCGAGGTTCAGATTTGGCTATAGGTTTAGCAACCAGGCGGACATCAATTGACCCAGTATCGGTGTATTGAATCGCATTTGCGATTAAGTTCGTAAAAAGCCGGTGTAGTTCCAGGCGATCACCCATGACAGCACCGCCTCCGCCAGGGGTATTTTCTCCATTTCCCTCTAGATGTAAATTCAAACTCAGACCTTTAGAATCGGCTAAGGGAGTTAATTCTTGGGAGACTTCCCCAATCAGTTGTTTTAGATCAACTGGAAAAAAGTTGAGATTTTTACGACCGGCTTCGTAGCGATAAACCTCCAGCAAAATATTCACCATACTCAGCAAGTTTTGGTTGCTACGAGCCATTGTAGAAAACACTTCCGCGCATTGGGGCGTGATTTCTCCCAAGGCTCCTTGCTGCAGTAAATTCAGCATTTGATTAGCTGCCACCAGGGGGGTTCGCAAGTCGTGGGTGAGCCTAGAGACAAAATCTTCCCGCTGGCGGGCGATCTGATCGCGTTCGTCAACGCTATGCTTGAGCCGCAATAGTGATCGTACTCGCGCCAGCAGTTCATCGAGTTCCACCGGCTTGCGAATAAAATCATCCGCCCCCATGTCTAAGCCCTGCACAAGACTAGATTGGTCGTAGGCGGTGATCAGCAAGATCGGTATAAATGGTAACTTCGCATTCTGACGAACGCGCCTAGTGACTTCGTAGCCATCCATTCCCGGCATCATCACGTCTAGCAGCACTAAATCTGGGGGAGACTGTTCAATAATGGCTAAGGCAGAACTGCCATTCTCGGCAGTAACAATCTCGTATCCCTCTTCTTCCAGAATTGTCTGAACTAGCAAGACATTATCGGGAGAGTCATCCACAACGAGAATACAGTCGGTTTTATTTTGAGAGGAACTAGACAAATAATTCATGCAATGAAGGGTAGGCAATAGAAGTTATCATATCGGCGTCGTTGTAATATATTGCCATCTAAATGCTCGGGTGCCCTCATTCTGGAGAATGATTTGTATCGACAACGCTTCAAAAAAGCGGCGCTCGCCTTGTCGGAAGGTGGCTTTACAAGAAAAGATTGGAAGAAGACGCCTTCTCCCAATCTGGAGCCACAAGTTTGAGGACAGTAATGTGCTGCTTTTTACACGCTTGCCGCCGGCTTAAATTTCTTAGCCCAGGACTGCACCCGTTGTCGGTTTCGCCGGCTTGAGGGTTTCTGAGCCATAGCGCTGGTGGTAAAATGCTGCAACCTGTTGTTCATATTGAGCGAGATCCACTTCAATTTTTCGGAACAGCGCCACGGTTATGGGATCAGTCAGCATCATATAAAGTTTGTACAAATCGACCACGCCGGTTTGGATATCGCCGAGGGTGCGGCGCAGCAGATCCATTTCGTCGCTTCCTTTTAAAGCGGCGTTTAGCTTAGCCAAAGGTTCAGCTGCTTTTGCCTGCAAGGAGGGTTTTTCACCAAACGCATCGAGTCGCGCTTCTAGCAGTTCGATGTGATGGCGCTTATTCTGAATCATCTCCCGCAGCAGGGCAGAAAAGCCGGTATCGGAAGTCTTGCTAAGGTATTGCTCGAATGCTTCGTGGGAGTAACGTTCTCCAGCCAGTGCGGTGTTGATCGCGCTGACAATTTCGCCCTTGGTTGAGCCACCCCAAGAATCCGCCAGCTTCCACCATTCGGCAGTGGCGTCAGTTTCTGCCGGCAGCGCCGCTTCTTTGCCACCATAACCAAGCCGGCTGAGAATTGCTGTTGTGAAAATGGCTAAATCTCCAGGCAGCCGGGAGGTGATCAAGTTACCATCCACTACTAGCGGCTGATCAATGTAGTTCGCGCCGGCATTTTCCATATCCTTGCGAATGGAGATAAAGCCGGTGGCGTTTCTGCCTTTAAGCAAGTCGCCTTCAATTAAAACTTGAGGACCGTGGCAAACCGTAGCCACAACTTTCCCTTGCGCCATTAGCTGCTGCACAAACCGGACAGTATTGGGATTTTTCCGCATAAAATCGGGTGCCATCCCGCCGGGAATAATCACTGCATCGAAATCTTCAGGGCGAGCTTCCGTTGTGGTTCCATCGGGTTTCATCGAAACTTTTCCCTGCTTGCCTTTGTAGGCTTCATTCATGCGAGAACCCAGCACAACTGTCTCGAACCCCGCCATCTGCATCGCTTTATAAGGAATCTGAAATTCTGCATCCTCAACCGCGTTTTCAATGAGGATAGCGACGCGTTTTGTGTTCGCTTTATTGTTTGGTGTCATGAGTTTTCCTCTTACTGTTGTTTTTGCTTTTACACTGAGCTGATATTAGCTATCTCAGCAGTTAGCACTGGAGCAATTCCTGTAGCTGTTAGGTTACAGATGGGAAACTCTGCCGCTTTCTTTGACCTGATAATCTCCAGGCTGACTTCCTTAAAAATCTGTGTTTTCTACCCGATTGAATTTCGGAAATTTTTTCAAATCTTTGTTTCTTTTAGCCTAGGTCTGTCTGCCCTTGATTCCCTTCATTCAAAAGAGATAGATCGGTTTCATTCTAAAGGGATAGATCGGCTTTGGTGATTTGAACTTAAGCTGAGAGAGGATAAGGAGTGAGAAGTATGGCAAACAAAGCTGATCAAGAAGCAACAGATACCGCCAGCGATTCTGATTTCGAGGCCGTGCCGCATCAAAATACGCCGGCTGAAACCGGCATTCCTAAAGTACCCGGACTCGAACAAGGGCGGCGCATGATGCGCGAGGAATTGAGAGACTATACATCCACTTCCCCAAAACTTTCTGGGGGAGATGTCGATGCAGCTTGGGAACAGGCTGATGCGGTGGGTGAGGAAGGCGTAGGCGGAACAGTTGCCACGCCCGATCAAAATATTGTCGATGAGTTGGGTGCGGCTGTTGGGCTGGAAATGGACGATCGCGCATTTCTGAGAACTACAGAAATTCTTGAGGAGCGTGATGATAGTCGATGGGAGTTAGATCCAACGTCGTCTGAAGATTATTCAGAACGCCGGGAATAAGGGTTTGAGCAGATAAAAAGCAACCAGCCGGTGCTGATTAAATTTCGTTAAAAACCCCTTTTCTTCTCCCGTTTAATCGGTGGGTTTATGTGAGGGGTTTTATTTAATTATTTTGAAATTGTTGCCAGGAGTCATGAAATGTCAAACGAAGCGTCTGAGCGCAAAAGTGAGCCAGAAGAAAAAAAAGTTTCTGCGGAAGATATGGTAAATCCAGCAGAGGCTCTGATTTATGCGGGTGGCTACACAAAAGACCCCAGAGAAATTATCAACAATCCCGCTGTTGCACCGCAAATGCTTAATGGGCCTGGGGATTTGAGGGGAGATTTAATTGAGGATGAGTGAGGGTTAAACTGGCAGCCTCTAGCAAGCCAGCCCAGAGAATTTGCTGGCAAGTTTTTAAGAGTTGACCCTCATACATAGCCGTCCTAAAAATTTAAGGGGTAAGCGCTCGGCACTTATCCCCTTTATCAACTATTTGTTTTGCTAAAATAATGGCGTGAGGGTGTCTAAAGAGCACCGGAGCTACTTAGCGCCAAAATCGCCGCCGTTCCCAGCAAATGACCCGCGCTCGTTGAAGCTAAAAATGCTCCGACACTGGGGTTGTTGAAAGCAGAGGGAAATGGCAAAACCATCTTAGGGCCAACTTTTGGATATTTAATCACGCGGGGAAGAACTAGCAATGCCAAAATATTGCAAATCCCCATAACTATGAGCTTAGAGGTTCCCGGTGCTGCTGTGTCGGTAATGGCTGATTGTACGACTGCGAGTAAGTCCATCAAAATTTCTTGTCCTCCATTGAATGACTATGGCAGAGATTTCAACAATCCCTTTGAACATTTAGCATATACATAAAAAGGGCAGTCAAAACGCCCTTCTAAGTAAAATAATAGCGACTTATTCCAATCTGTCTATCTACCCACAGACTCAAACCGCTCACAAGTCTAAAGGAAGATCCCCACGGTCAAAAATTGTGCGGTTTCTTTTATATTTTGGATGCATGGATATTAAGGTTAAAAATTCTTTCAATAATAGGAGCTGATATCATCCATCTATTGCAACCCTATTCTAAGTTTATATAAATTCACACAAACATCGCCCTTGATTGCACCGGCTCGTTTAGGCTTTTAAATAAAATCACCTTGTCTAGGGATCGCTGCAAGGGTCATTCTCGTGTAGTTGCTTTTAAGTTCCCTCACACCTCAAGTAACTCAAAGGCTCAGGGAATGCTATTGTAAATTTTTCCCCAACCGAGACGCGAGAATTATTTAAACTTACCTAACTACAATAAATTTTATGAAGTTTTTACCATTTTTGGCAATTTGTGTGCTGTTAGCCGCCAGTTCTGAAATAGTAAAAGTGCCGGTAAATGCTCAAGAAATCTTGCTTCAAGCCAAAATTGATGTCGCGCAGCCGATCAATGAATTAGATAGATTAGAACAGCAAACCCAACAACTTTATGAAACAGGCCGGTTTGCCGAAGCTAGCGCATTATTGCAGCAATTGCAAGATGATTACGCAGCAGTTGGGGATAAATTAGGTGAGGCGAGGACATTAAGAAATTTAGCCTTAGTTCATCACGCAACTGGCGAACGATCAAAAGCCAATGAAGCGATTACACAAAGTTTTCAACACCTCCAAGGCTTGGAAGAAACGCGAGGAAAGACAAAACTTTTTGCTCAAATTTTAGAGGTTCAAGGACAGTTGCAACTGTCTGCCGGCAAATTGGAAGAAGCGCTAGACACTTGGAAAAAAGCTGCCGATACTTATAAACAAATTGGAGATATAACCGGAGTTACTAAAACTCGAATTAACCAAGCTCAAACACTTCAAACGCTGGGACTATACCGGCAGGCGATTAAAACCTTGACTGAAGTTAGAGAAATTCTTCAAGTGCAACCAGATTCGCCGGTTAAAGCAAAAGCATTGCAAAGCTTGGGTGATGCGCTGCGCGTTGTGGGAGATTTGGATCAGTCTCAAGAAGTTTTGCAGCAAAGTTTGGCAATTGCTGAAAGATTGCAGTTGGGGGAATCGACTGCCGGCACACTTCTCAGCTTAGGAAATACAGCGAGAGTGCAGGAAAAACCTGAAGAGTCTTTAGAGTTTTATCAACGTGCTGTTACAGCATCTCCCTCAGGGGAGATTCAAGTTGAGGCGCAACTGAATCAACTGAGTTTATTAATAGAAGAAGATCGAAGCGCAGAAGCTCAAGGTTTGATTTCAGAAATTCCATCAAAAATTATTAATTTACCCCCCAGCCGGCCAACAATTTACGCTCAAATTAATTTGGCGCGAAGTTTGATTAAAATGGGAAACGCCACAGCCGAAGAAACACGAAACGCGGCTGAAATATTAGCGACTGCTGTGCAGCAAGCTCAAAACCTGGAAGACAAAAGAGCAGAGGCTTACGCCTTGGGCAATTTGGGGAGGGTGTACGAAGAAAATCGGCAGTGGGAAGAAGGGAAAAAGCTAACAGAAAAAGCGTTACTTTTAGCGCAATCAATTAATGCTTCTGATATTACTTATCAGTGGCATTGGCAGTTGGGAAGAATTTTAAAAGAGCAAGGAAATCGAGAAGGCGCAATTGCAGCTTATAGCCAATCTGTCAGTACGCTTCAGTCTTTACGCAATGATTTAGTTGCGGTTAATTCAGATGTTCAGTTTTCTTTTAGAGAAAGTGTTGAACCTGTTTACCGCGAATTAGTGGGGCTGTTATTGCAGCCGGCAGCGAAAATAGAGCAATCTGCTTTAATTCAAGCTAGACAGGTAATTGAATCCCTACAACTCGCTGAATTAGACAATTTCTTTCGGGATGCTTGTTTAGATGTGAAGCCGGTTCAAATCGACCAAGTAGATTCTAATGCCGCAGTTTTTTATACGATTATTCTGAAGGAGCGATTAGAAGTTATTCTGGCGTTACCCGGTCAACCGCTGAAGCATTATACCACAGAATTACCTCAAGAAACTGTTGAAACAACGCTTAAGGAATTGCGGGATACGATTACAAATCCTCGGCGGCAACTTTCCATAAAACACTTTTTAACGCCTTCGCAGAAAGTGTATGACTGGTTAATTCGTCCGATTGAAGCTGACTTAGCTGGCAGTGGGGTAAATACCCTAGTCTTTGTTTTAGATGGAGGATTTAGAAATATTCCCATTGCTGCTCTTTATGATGGTGAGCAATATTTAGTTCAAAAGTATAGTGTGGCGTTAACTCCCGGTTTGCAATTGCTAGAAGCGAAACCTTTGGCGCGGGAAAACTTGAATATTTTGGCTGCCGGTTTAACGGAAGCACGTCAAGGCTTTTCTTCTCTTCCTCATGTTGAATCGGAATTAGATAAGATTAAGGTAGAAGCATCTACTCAAGTTCTTTTAAATGAATCTTTTAGCAAGTTTAATTTTGAAAAAAATGTTCAATCTCTTCCATTTTCTGTGGTTCACTTAGCGACGCATGGCGAATTCAGTTCTCAAGCAAAAGATACATTTATTCTCACTTGGGATGGACAAATCAATGCGAAGGAGTTAGATAGTCTTCTTCGCAGTGAAACTAGGCAGAATAAGCCGATTGAATTGCTGGTTTTAAGCGCTTGCAAAACTGCGGCGGGAGATAATCGGGCGGCTTTAGGTTTGGCAGGTGTGGCTGTGAGAGCCGGCGCACGTAGTACACTGGCGTCTTTGTGGTATGTCAATGATGAGGCAACTGCTGTTTTGATGACTGAATTTTACCAAGAGTTAGCGAATAGCAAAGTAACGAAAGCTGAAGCTTTGCGTCGCGCTCAAGAAGCGGTTTTGTTAAACGATGAATTGTCTCACCCCTATTTTTGGGCGGCTTTTGTGATGGTGGGAAATTGGTTGTAGTTGTGAATTTGGATAGGTTGAATTTATTACAAGAATTACGACTAATTCTGACAGGACGGATGGGTGAATCCGAGACTGTGAGGCGTGGCGTTTGGGGCTTCGGCTGTTAGGGTAATTGTTCCGTCGGCTGCGATGATCCAGCCTTGCGCTTCAACAAGAGGAGTTTGGGTTGTCGGGGTGGATGGGGTTGGGGAGGGTTGTTTGCTCAATTCATCCCCACCGGCATCTCGCGTTGCCCACTCCACAAGGGCGGTATTGCTGCTGAGAGGGGCGCTGGGGTTGGGTGGCAAACCACCGCGTCCGGTTACGATAAATTCACTACCGGCAACCTCTTCACAACCGGCAGAAATTAACCCTTCAATATTGGTCACTTCAACTTCAGGAACGTCTGCCGGCTGCACACTAACATTGCCCTGAATCGTTAAATCTCCGACGGCATTGATAATACTATTGGGGGATTTAAAGACGGCTAAATCTGAGCCGGCAAACGGATTAATCGTAATATTGCTACCACCCCCAGGATCGCCAGCATTGGTGATGATGCGGCTGCCTTCCAGCAGCACCAGTGTCACCGGCTCAATGATAATATTGCCTTCTGTGGTGAGATTGCCGGTTTGGCTGCCGATGGCCGAGATTTTGCTATTACGGCGCAACTGAATGTTGCCGGCGCGTAAAATAATATTTCCGCCTTTGCCGGTTTCAGAGGTGGCGGTGAGTGTTCCCTCGTTAAAAAGACGCACATCACGACTGGTAATCTCAATGCTGCCTGGATTTCCTGAACCCGAACCGTTTACTGTTATTTCTGCACCGTCCCCAATTACTAAACGTTCCGTGTTAACGATTACATCACCGGCATCACCGGCATTGTTGGTGTTAGCGCTTAAACCGCTGGGAGACTGCCCGTCGGGTGAGGTGCCGATTAGTTCTACAGAGTCGGTAGCGCGGACTGTTAAATTCCCCGCCTGCCCGTTACGAGAATAGTCAAGACTCAAAGTGCCAACTCTTACCCGCGCGCCATTGCGGAGCGTTAACCGTCGCGTTGTAAGGGTGATATCGCCGGCATCTCCAAAACCCAAAGTATACGCAGCCAAGGCGCTTACTGATCCATCGGCTGAAGTGCCAGTCAATTCTATAGAATCGGTAGCGCGGACTATTAAATTTCCTCCTTGCCCCTCACTGTCGAAATACGTGCCCACAAAGACCAATCCCCCATTGCGAACTGTGAATTGGCGGGTTTCTATTTTCATGTCCCCGCCATTACCGATGCCAGCCGTCCCAGCAACTAAACCGCTGTTTGTTTCGCCATCCGGGGAGGTGCCGCTCATTTCAATGCTTTCGGTGGCGCTTACTGTCAAATTTCCCGCCCTTCCCGTACTGCCCATCTCAGCGCCCAGTTGAATTTGTGCCCCATCTAGAAGCGTTAACCGCTGGGTTTCAATGCTGATGTCGCCGGCATTGCCGCTACTGAACGTTTGAGCTGCCAAGCCGCTGGGAAACTGCCCATCTGCTGAGATGCCGGTGAGTTCTATAGAGTCGGTGGCGCTTACTGTTAAATTGCCAGCCATTCCCTCGCTGTGGGTGTCAACTACTACTTGCGCCCCATCACGGACAATTAACTGGCCGGTTTCTATGGTTGCGTCACCAGCGTTGCCGGTGCCAAATGTTCCAGCAAATAAGCCGCTGTTTTTCTCTCCATCTGCTGAGGTGCCGGTGAGTTCTACAGAGTCGGTGGCGTGTACAGTTAAATTGCCAGCCCTTCCCTCGCTGTAGGTGTCAGCTACTACTCGCGCCCCATCACGGGCAATTAACTGGCCGGTTTCTATGGTTACGTCGCCAGCATTGCCGGTGCCAAATGCTCCAGCAAATAAGCCGCTGTGTGTCTCTCCATCTGCTGAGGTGCCGGTGAGTTCTACAGAGTCGGTGGCGTGTACAGTTAAATTGCCGGCATTTCCCTCGCTGTAGGTGTCAACTACTACTCGCGCCCCATCGCGGACAATTAACTGGCCGGTTTCTATGGTTACGTCGCCGGCATTGCCGGTGCCAAAAGTTCCGCCCACGAAACCGCTGTTTGTTTCTCCATCTGCTGAGGTGCCGATGATTTCTACAGAGTCGATGGCGCGAACTGTCAGATTGCCAGCCCTTCCCTCGCCGCCGGTGGCAACACCGATTTGCCCCCCATCGCGAAGAATTAATTGGCCGGTTTCTATGGTTACGTCGCCGGCATTGCCGGTGCTTAAAGTTCCGCCCACGAAACCGCTGGGTGTCTGTCCATCGGGTGAGGTGCCGGTGAGTTCTACCGACTCAGCGGCGCGAACTATCAGATTGCCGGCGTTTCCCTCGCCGCCGGTGGCAACACCGATTTGCCCCCCATCGCGAAGAATTAATTGGCCGGTTTCTATGGTTACGTCGCCGGCATCGCCGGTGCCAAAAGTTCCGCCCACGAAACCGCTGTTTGTTTCTCCATTGGGTGAGGTGCCGGTGATTTCTACGCTGTCGGTGGCGCGTACTGTCAAATTGCCAGCCTTTCCCTCGCCGCCGGTGGCAACACCAACTTGCGCCCCATCGCGTAGAATTAATTGGCCGGTTTCGACTGTCACATTGCCAGCGTTGCCGGTGCTTAAAGTTCCAGCCACGAAACTGCTGGCTGTCTCTCCATCTGGGGATGTGCCACTCACGAATACTGACTCAGCCGCGCGAACTGTCACATTTCCACCCTGTTGCCCCCCCAAAGTTGACGCTTGAATTTGCGATCCCTCGGTAATCTGGATGCGCCTGCCGGCTAGTTGGATATCGCCGCCACCTTCTCCACTGGCAAAAACGGCAGATTGCCCGCTGGCTTGGATATCTTTAAATGTTGGGACATTTTCATATCCCAAGGCAAAACCTGTGCCGGTTGGGGTGAGGCTGACATTGCTGTTATCCCCCACACTCCCCAGTTCAATTCGTCCTGCCGGCGCTTTTAATAAGCCACCAAAAAATGTTATATCGCCCCCAACAAGTGCCAGAGTTCGTGCCGGTTGCACCCGCAGCCCAAGGGGACTGTCTAAAAAGCTTTGCTGAAAGGCGATCTCAGCTTGGGCGTCGTCGTCCTCAGCTTGGGCGTAGTCTGTTGCCGATTCGTTGAGTCCTTGTCCTTGCACGGCAATACTGCCCGGATTCGAGCCGAATTGCAAGCCAATGGGCACATTTACGGTTAATAAAGGTGGGGCTTGGGGGTTTTTGGCGCTGAAAAGACTGCCATCGTTAAAAACAATACTATTGGCTGTACTTGCTAGAAATGAGCCGCCAATATTTAGTCTTGCATTGGGGCCAAAAATAATCCCATTGGGGTTAATTAAAAATAGGTTAGCGCTGCCATTTGCTTGAATTAATCCATCGATATTAGAAATTGAGCTGCCAGTTACCCGCGAAAAGATGTTTTGAATGTCTAGAGGGTTATCAAAATGGGCAGTGGTGCCGGTGGGGAGGGAAAATTCTCGAAAACTGTGAAATAAATTGCTGCCGGCAGTTGTGCCGCCGGTGATGCGATTGATTTGCCCTTCGACAGTGACAGCAGAATTATTCGGTAAGGTTGCATCGGGCACAATTTGAGCAGACGCAGGAAAGCTGCCGGTTAGCACCAACATTGCGCCCAGGTAAAGCGTGATTTTAAAACGGTTGCTCAATAGGTTCATGATTTCTAACTTCTGTGGCGAGTGGCTGATTGCTTATTCCCAGTTTTAAAGACTAAACAGGTTTTTCAGCCGGTTGCGAACCCAATTAACAGGATTTTTGTCATCTTCCGCTGCATCCACCAATCCCATTTCTCGCAATTGCTGCTGTCGTTGAGATAATTCTTCTTTGTGTTTTCCTAACTCTTGGACAATGACCTCGGCCAATTCTGGATTGGCGCGTAATAGCGTTTCAAAACTCTGCCGGTTAATCACAAATAGAATGCTATCTTCTAACCCACGCACTGACGCCGTTCGGGGAATTCCTAACATTAAGGAAAGTTCGCCAAAAAATTTACCTGGCCCCAAATTTGCCAGACGTTTGTTTATTTTCTCTACAAAAACTTCTACCGATCCAGAAAGGACGATATAGAAAGCATCTCCCGGATCGCCTTCATGAAATAAAAATTCTGAGGATCGCAAGCGTTTTCGATACCCACTTTCAATGAGCTGCCGCAGTTCTAAATCGGTAAAGTTTTCAAAATAAGCTACTTCTCGCAATAAGTCCCGAAGTGCTAAGGGTTTAGTTGGGAGAACGACAGGTGCCGGTTTTAGAGTTTCCTTGAGGATGGGTGGAGGGGATACTTGTGAGGGTTCTTGCTCATTTTCTCTGAATATTGGCGGCGGCGATACCTGAGAAGGTTCTTGCCCATTTGCCTGATACCGAGATAACGGTGACAAGACTTCTGGATTTCGTAGCCACAAATCTCTTTGGGGGAAAGGAATTTGAATGCCTTGCTGGCGCAGGTTATATTCAATAATAAAGTTTAAAGAACTTCGCACCGCCTGTCTATTATCAATGCGGTTCACCCACACGCATAATTCAAAGTTCAAAGCATTATCACCGAATCCTAGAAAAAAAACTTTAGGGGCCGGATCGTGTAAACTATTGGGTTCCATGTAAGCCGATTTTAAAAGAATTTCTGTCACTAAAACTGGATCGCTATCATAGGCAACACCTATAGGAATATGAATCCGCCCAGAAAAGCTTTCATAAGTCCAATTTGTTAAGCGATTTTCAACTAATTTGCTGTTGGGAACAACGACATCGCAACCATCTAAGGTTCGGATAATGGTAGAGCGAATTGAAATTTCTTTAATATAGCCAGAAATACTGTCAAATTCAACAAAATCTCCAACTTTTACCGTTCGTTCTATCAGTAAAGTTAGACCACTCACAAAGTTTTTTGTGATATCCTGCAACCCAAAACCAATACCAACGCCTAAGCCGCCGGCTACAACCGCTAAAGAAGCCAGGTTAAAACCACTTGTTTGCAGAACAATGATAAAGCCTAATGTTCCAACCGCATAACTGATGATTGTGGAGATCGCTTCGCGGTTTCCCTCATCAATTCCCATTTTAACCAGCAGCCGACGCTTGAGGAAATTTTTGAGCGTGCGGCAGATAAAGATAAGGATTAATAACGACACGCATAGCTGAATTACAGCAGAAATTGAGATCGAATAATCTCCAAATTTAAAGGGTTCTGTAATTCGTTTATAAAGCTCTGTAAATAGTGGCTGCAACAGGTTGTTCATTGAATTAATACTTTCCCAAGAAGTGCCGGCAGAATATACATTTCGACTTGGCAGGAAACCCAAGAACTTGAAACTAGGGGATATACAGACAAAGCCCGCCCAGACAAACTTGAAAATCGATTATACTCGATTTTATGTCTGTGCGAACTTTATTTATATGGCTGCGCTTGTGCCTTTCCTGGATGCTAAGCAAATTGTCTCACTGTATTTTTACAAGCATCGGCACATCCTCGCAACTTGAGGATATTTACAATTTTGCAGACTTGAAACTAGCTGATGTTATTAGTAAGTCTGAAAACTCAAAAATCTCTCCTCGCTTCACAAACCCACAAAATCCATCTTTTTTTGCATCCGGAAGCGCACCCGGTTGATAACCGTATAACCACATTTTACGCTTAATCGCTTCTGGCAACTTCAATAATTGATTATAGTGGGCATGAACTTTAGTGGGAAATGATGAGGTTTCACAATCTTGAAAAATAATTTCTGCACACTCATAAAATTCTTCAAGCTGCTCTAGACAAAATTGCGTATCTGTTGTTATAAATACTTTGATGTTATTAATTTCAAAAAATACCCCGAAGCTTGGCATAATATAATAGCCATTATGAATGTGAACAACTTGAATCGGCTTTAACTCGATGTCCTGCCAATAAAAGCTATGGTTCGGTGCAATTTTTTTTACTTCAAAAAAGCTATTAATATCAACAATCTCACCTTCGATGTGCCTCATACCACCCGAAAGCGTTCTTTCCCAAAGTTCATTGGATAAAGCACTGCTAAGATAAAGATTGGGTTTATCGCATCTGGGGTCAAATTTTGTTGCAAAGCCAATATATTCCAACCCGCCGGCATGATCCGTATGTAAATGGCTGATGTAAATATCGGTAATATCCATATGTGAGAAACCGGCAGCGTGAAGAGAAAATCGAATATCGGAACCGCAATCAATTAAAAGTTTATGCCCTTCTTCGCTAACTAAAAGCATATTTGATTGAAAATTATCGGCTCCAACCGTGAAAGCAGACCCCGATCCTAAGAAAATTAACTTCATTTTTTACTGCCTATCAACTAAATAAATATCTTTCGCCGTCGCTCACAGTGGAACACTCAGCTCATTCACAATTACTTGTCATTCCTCAACCCTTCTAATGATTTGTAGAGAGCATCAAGCTTCGCAGCTACTGCCGGCGGTTTTGCTGTAAACTGGATATAAAATCTTCCCGCATCTGCCGGCTTTTCTATAACCTTTGCATAAATATCTTCACCGGCTACTTTTAATAAATTAAGCTTGATATTACTTAAAGGTGCAGGCACCAACTCCTGTGCAAGTACCTCAGCGCCTTTTGCAGAAAGCTTTACCAAACTTCCCTGAAACATTTTATCGCTAACATCTTTTCCTTCCAGAAGCGTATACTGAATTGGAAGTTCTTCGGTAAGGGGAAAAAATTCTTCTTCATCTTTCCTCAGAAAAAGATTGTAGGGTTCGCCAATGCCGGCTACTTCATAAATTGTAATCGGCTCTTTCACCCCTTTCGGTGTTACCTGGCGCTGTCCTTCGATTTTAACACTTGAACCGGCTTCCTTTAAGGTTGGTTCTGAAATCAAAATTTGACCGCCGATGGTATAAGATTCGATACGGTAAGTGAGGTTAACTTGACTGCCAACAATGCCATATTTTGTGCGTTTCTCGGAACCAATATTTCCCACCACCACTTCACCCGTATTAATACCGATGCCCATCTCAAGTGCCGGCAACCCCCACTCTTTCATCTTTCTATTAACCCGCGTCATTGCCAACTGCATCGCCACGGCACAGGCAACTGCCCTTGTCGCATCATCTTCTCTGGCAGTAGGCGCACCAAATAATACTAAAATCCCATCACCCATGAACTCATCAATCGTTCCTTGGTAATGGGTAATTTCATCAGCCATGTAGCCCAGATAAAAGTTAAGAATTTTCACCACTTCTTCAGGCGGCAAGCGTTCTGAAAGAGCTGTAAACCCTCTTAAATCTGAAGTGAAAATTGTAATTTTTCGCCGTTCCCCGCCCATTTTCAAACCTTCGGGGTTTTCTAATAAATTAGCAACCACTTCATCGGTTAAATAACGCCCAAAGGTTTTACGAATATCGCCGGCAGTGCGGGCAATGTAAGCGGTGATTGCAATAACTGAACCGCCTAGCGCCAGTAAAGGTGGCACCACAGGTATCCACCAGCCTGACAACAAAGCCGTATAACTCGTTCCCACTAAAATGCCGGCTGCAATAATTGGACTCGCCGTTCGTCGTACAGAAAAAGATTTCACTCCACCGATATAACGCAAATGCCAAGTTAAAGTTGCGCCGGCAGCCGCCCAAAATAAAACCCACAACCCCTCTAAAGGTTCAGACCAACTTTTAATCAAGGGACGTTCATCGAGGGCAGCACTGAGAATTTGGCTGGTTAAATTTGCGTGAATTTCTACGCCATTCATCGGCACCGGCAGGCTGAGCAAACCACTACTATAGGGGGTTAAAAATGAATCATTAAAACTCTGCCCGACTTTCCCGATCAAGATAACCCGATCTCGCCCCCAATCTGGTGGCAGCTTGTCTTCCAAAACATCGCTCATGGAAACCGTATTAAAGTGCCGGCTCGATCCACGATAATTTAATAAAATTTGATAGCCGCCGGCATCTGCTCGTACATAGCCGCCATCATTAGCTTCAAAAGGGGCAACAACTGCTTTTCCTAACTTCCAATTATCTGTCCCTTCAATCGGCTCTGGGCTAATGCCTTGCTTCTCTAAATAGTGCCCTGCCAGAAGTAACCCCAAACTGTAGACTGTTTCCCCATTTTTATCAGGCACGAAAAAAAAGCTGCGCCGCACTTTGCCATCAGCATCAATCAGCAAATCATTTGCGCCCACTTGCGCCTGTTTATTTTCTAGCAGCGCCTCTGGCGGTGCAACTGCCTCGCTCTTACTATCTCCAATAACTTTCTGGATACCAACTAAGGTCGGTGTAGACTTAAAAATTTTAACTAATTCTTGATGCCCCGGTTCAATGGGTATATTACGATAAATATCTAATCCGATTGCTCTCGGTTTTCTTGCTTTCAGTTTGTTAATCAGCTTTGCATAAGTTCCATCAGAAAAGTTGGCTTCTCCAATGTTTTTCACGTCAGCTTCATCAATGCCAACAATCACAACGCGGTTGTCGGACGCTTCTGGGGGACGTAAGCGCATAAATTGGTCAAAAACCCCCCATTCCCAAGGCTGCAAGAAGCCGGCAACGCGGAGGACGATGATCAACGCCGCAATACTGGGGGCGGTAATCCATACACCGCGCCATTGCCACAGAAGACGTTTAAAAGGTGTCCACATACAACCGCATTGTGATTAATTTTTCGCTGTGCAGCATGGGGCAAAAGGTTCAGAAGCGAACTTTTGCAGCCCAACTGACTTTAGTAATTGTTCCCATTGTGCCGGCTGACTATCACGCAACTGAGCAAGAAGTGTGACAGTTTCATTCCAAACTCTCGCATTGGCATACAACTTTGCCTGTTCCAGGGGTGTTGCCTTCTCTAACTTGCGTTTCATATCCGCACTCAATTCGCTGCGCCGAATAAATCCTTGGACAAATTCATCGTTTTTACGATCTTGCTCGTTGCAGATTAAAGCAAATTGCCAGGTATGGTATTTTCCTACTTCTAAAGCTGTGGTTTCCGGAAGGCTCACTTTTACGACACCGGCAGCATCTGCAATCGCAAAAGTATTGACATAAACATCTTCCCCTTTATCATTCACTAAAACAAATTCTGCTTGTTTCGCCGTTGTTTTAGGAACAAAGAAAAAGAAAGAAGGATTACCGACAGCCGTTGTTCCCACATTATTACGACTCGGCATCAACGCCGTTAAAGGCATTTTGCTATCCGTACAAGAAGAATCATCTCCCCGCGATCCTCCGCCGGCTGTCCGTCTTGGGGCACCCCGATCAGATGTTTTGGGAAACTTGAGACTGATCAGCATTTCTTGAGAAGAATGTGCCCCAACTTGTGCCGGCACTGCGGCAAATGTGACAAGTGCCGGTGAAACCATGCCGGCAACCATTCCCAATATCCCAGAAAACTTTAGTAAACTCATCATAAAAATAACTCCTTTTCAATAGAATAGCTAACAGCTTTATTGAACAATCGACAACGAAGATAATCCCCAATTGGCTTATCTACTATTAATGAATTTATCAACCCAGCTCATGTTCCTAATCAAGCGGAACAATGGAAAATTGCTATTTTTAGCTCTTCCACTCTCCCTGCCTACCTCCATTCCCCTTGCACCGTAAAACCGGCCCAATAAAAGGGCGCTTCCCATTCCTGTTGCTGCCACATTTCTATCTGTGCCGCCCGCAGGGCAGCAGCCGGCGCTAATCCTTTTTTCAGCATTCCTTGATAGAAATTGACCATTAGATCCGAGGTTGCCGCATCATCCACACTCCACAAACTCACCACCACCCGAGCCGCACCGGCATACATAAAACCTCTTGTTAAACCTACCAATCCTTCACCCCGAATTTGTTGACCGAGTCCCGTTTCACAGGCACTCAAAACAACCAACTCAGCCGGCAGATTTAAGTTAAAAATTTCTGAGAGGCGGAGGAAACCATCTTGCGGCTTGCCTTGTTTGTCTACCAGAGATAGCACTAATCCTGATAACTCTGGCTTCATACTATTGAGAATGCCGTGAGTGGCAAAATGAACCATGCGATATTCGCTCAGTTCCGGACTGGTGGCAATCTCTCGACTC
This sequence comes from Microcoleus vaginatus WJT46-NPBG5, assembly GCA_019359355.1. Taxonomy (GTDB): domain Bacteria; phylum Cyanobacteriota; class Cyanobacteriia; order Cyanobacteriales; family Oscillatoriaceae; genus FACHB-68. The sequence goes on from JAHHHM010000024.1 coordinate 39,739, forward strand.
GCCGCAAAACCGAAAGCTTTGGTTTTTTGGGATGCCGGCACCAGTGCTAAAATTTCCTCAGCTTCTTCCTTCGTAAAAGGCAATCGCTTTAGGTTGAACTCGAATTCTTGAGCCGCCTTCTCACCTTTAACCGGCTCAATTGAAGACACATTTTTAACACGTTGATCAGTCTTTTCAAACACCGGATCGGCAAGCACTGCTAAAGTTTTAGAAGCGGCTTTACGCCCTGCAAGTTCTCGCCGTAAAATGCCAATTGTTGAGGCAGAAGGCAAATTAACAAGTTCGTGCTTCACCACCAATGGCACTAATTCTGATGCTTGAGAAGTGCCGGCTTGTGCAGCATTCTGATTAACCGGCAATGCAGCAAAAGGAATGTATTGCAAAGCGCCATCACTGACAATCAACAAGCGTTTGTCAGCCAACTGATCCGCAACCGGCGCGAGAATAATCTGACTTAGCGCTGCCGCCGATTCTATTGTCTTTTGCCGGCGAATTCTCATACTCGGAACCGTCACCGCATCTCGGAAATTCCGGGCAGCGTCCTCGATTTCCTCCCGCCCAGGTAGTTCATAACTACGGATAGAAGTCGGTGTCACCGCCCATAAATAGCTGCGATCCTCGCCGAGAGAGTATTCCAGCAGCACCGTATTCTCATCAAGCACCTGTTTTTGAATTTCAGATAACGTCAGCGGTTGCGGCTGGGTGAGGGCAGCATAGCGGGGACTTTTGGCGCGGATTTCTGACTGAACTTGCCGGTATTCCGCCAAAAGGGTAGAAATTTGGGTGTTAATCGCTCCCGTCTGTTCTTTTTTATGTTGGCCGGCAAGCATTTGTACGCGGCGTTCTTCCAGCGTCGCAAGTTGTTGCTGCAAGCTGCTTTCACGTTCTAGTAACTGCGGATCAACCCCTTGACGAATTTCTGCGCCGGCTTGCGTGAGGATCTCCAAAAGTGAACGCGCCCGCGCCCGTTCACTGACTTGCAGTGCCGCCGCATCATATCCTTGATCCGGGTTAGTTTTATGCAACTGCATCAGCAAGTCGATATAAAACTCGTAATAATCCTGCTTAGACGCAAAGAAAGAAGTCCGCAAATCCTGGCTGTCTACCTTTGTTCGTAAGTCTTCAATAATTTCAATCGCCGCTTCAATCTGAGTTTTCGCTTGATCCAAATTACCCAACTGGCGTTGAGACTGGGCAAGCCGATACAGGGTTAACGCTTCCTTGGGGCGATCACTCAGTGCCCGACGCAGCGGCAAAGCTTGGTTATAGTAATTCAGTGCTTGGGTGTGATCGCTCGAACTGGCATAGACAAAACCAATATTATTCAGCGTACTCGCTTCCCCCCGGCGATCACCGGCTTCCTGCCACAGGGGCAAGGCTTGGTTATAAGATTCCAACGCTTTCGGTAATTGCTCCGTGTTGGCGTAGACAAAGCCGATATTATTCAGGGTGGTGGCTTGTCTGCGCCGGTTGCCCACTTCTTGCCACAGGGGCAACGCCTGGTTGTAGTAGTCCAGGGCGAGATCGTACTTGCCGGCGTTGGCATAAACTAAGCCAATGTTGTTGAGGGTGAGGGGAATTCCAGATTTATCGCTCACTTCCCGATAAATCGCCAAGGCTTGGGTGTAAGCATCGAGAGCCGGCTGAGATTGGCCCAAGGCATCGTAGATTACACCAATATTATTCAGTGTGGTGGCTTGCACGCCTTTTTCCCCGGCTTCCCGCCACAGGGGCAAAGCTCGGTTATAGGCGTCGAGGGCTTGCTGGTACTCGCTCAAAGCATCGTAGACTACGCCCAAGTTATTGAGGGTGTAAGCTTCTCCACCGGCATCCTTGGCTTCCCCATAAAGGGTGAGTGCTTGATTGTAAGATTCGAGTGCCGGTTTGAATTTTCCTAAATCAGCATTGGTTAAACCGATACTATTCAGCGTGTCGGCAACGGCAATTTTATCATTGACTGCTTGATAAAGGGAAAGCGCTTGATTGTAAGCGTCTAAACTATTCTGTTTATCTCCTAAAATCCCGTAAACAGAACCAATCCCAGAAAGTGTGTCAGCTTGTTTCGTCCGATCTCCGATGGCTTGATAAAGCTGCAATGCCTGTTGCCACTGTTGAATCGCCTGTAACAGAGATTGGGGTGTTTTTTGTTGAAACAGTTTCAATCCTTCCTCAAAGGCGCGATCCGCTGCAGCGCCCCGGCTGTCAGAAGGGGTGTTTTGTGATTGTTGAGCTATTTTCACCGGCGCTTTGCCGGCAATTGCCACGACGGGTGAAGGCAAAAACAGAACCCCCAATAACAAAGCCATCTGAATGGCGCGGCTGGGGCGCTGGTTCCCCAACTTTAGCGGAGATTTTAAGGACAAGCGCAAAGACTGTTTAAATTCTGCGTCAATTAAGTTTTGTTTGCGTCTTTGAGCCATAACTGTACTCTTTCCGGAAGGATGAAGGATGAACAGAGAAGGGAGAAAGGAAAAGGCAGAACAGAAGTAGACTTCTTAAAAGACTTATTCCCTGTTGGCTGCGTTCCTCATTGTTTGTTCACAGTAACGGTTCCTTAAGGAAAAATACGACGGAATCCGTCAACTTTCCGATCTGGCACGTCTTGATGGGAAGATTAAGAGTGTTTTGCCTTCCAAATCACAAAATATAAACATGAATCAATTTTTGCAGTGTTTAGGCTTTTGGAGATTCGCCTCAACCGGCTTATTTCTGGCTATTCTTGTCGGCTCAATCCTGACAGAACGAGCCAATGCCGGTGCCAATTTTCCATCTTCCACACAGCGATCACAGGCAACTGACGCGCTTCCCGCACCGATCAAGTCACACGTTCTCGATGTTGAGCCGGTAATTGTTGCTGATTCAACTTCGGGCAATATGATTCTTGCTCAAGCAACGGCGGGACGGGGGTTGCGAGTGGAGGAACTCAAAGGCACTGTTACCATTAACGGACGACCGGCACAGGTGGGAGATCGTCTGACTGCCGAAGGGGATGAATTAGTCACCGGCAAAAACTCCACTGCCCGTTTGCGGATCGACAGTTACATCGGCGTGGTGGAAGTTGCCGAAAGAACAACCGTCCAAATTCAAACCCTGGCGGGGGATGTGGGGATTGATCCCAACCAAGTAACCGCAATTGCTGTGCCGGCAGGGCGCGTGAGGCTGTCAATTGCCCGATCTGTAGCCAGACCCACTTCTGTGAGGGGAGAAGCCGAAGGCGCAGAAGTTGCCGCCCTGAATACGGTTACCGGACTCGGTAAACTCGATGACATTGCCCAAGAAAGTTCATCGGCTAGCGCATCGCCGGTGAGAGTTCGCACCCCTGCCGGTGTTGCTGGCGTCAGTGGCACATCCTTTGGCGTAGATGTTGGCCCAGTTGGCAAAACCGGCGTTGATACTGTTGATGGCATCGTGGCTGCTGAAGGCCAAGGCACACAAGTGCTCGTGAATGCCGGCTTTTTTACCGTCATTGAGCCAGGAAAAGCGCCGACGACTCCCCAAAAAACGCCCCCCCTATCTGATCTCAGACGGTTTCATGTCTTCAAACTAGGGCCACGCACCGTTCGGGTTACGGGTCAAGTCGATCCGATGGATTTACTGTATATCAATGATCGGGCGATTCAGGCCGACGGAAACGGTAAATTTAAAGCAGTTGTCCCCATGCCGGCGAGTCGTCGTGTCCGGATCGTAGTGCGTGGCCCTTCAGTCCGTGAGCGGCATTACAACATCGCAGTCCCTTAATCATGCAATGTGCCGGCAGGCAGCACGTTTCATTGTTCTGAAACCCGCCAGGGACTCAACTCCCTGGCTAATAGCCCAAGCCGGTTACACCCGGCTCAAATCGCAAACATCTTAAAAACCCACAAACGCTCAGCTCCGACAGAAACCTAATCTGCGTTTATCTGCGTGCATCTGCGGTAAAAAATAATATATTTGCAACAACACTAAAGATCAGACAACTTTTCCCCCACCGGCACCTCCAAAAAAGGCGAAGTTGCGATATCTAACAATCCAATAGAATTTAAAAGTTCTTCCCACTCTACCGGCTCAGAACTGCGTAACTCAGCAATCATTGCCAAAGAATCATGCCAAATTTCTGCATTTGCGTAAATTTGAGCTTGTTCTAAACCTGTAGCAGACTTGAGCTGATTTTGTAAATTTCTACTCAATTCTCTGCGTTGCAATAATCCCCGAACAAAGACATCCGACTCCCGATCTTGCGAATCACAAATTATCGCAAATTGCCATAAATAATCTTGACCAATTTCTAAAGCCACCGTTTCCGGTAAATCGAGTTTAAGGATACCAGGAGTACCGGCAAGCGTAACCGTTGCCAGATAAACTTCCTCCCCTAGGCTGTTAATTAAAACAAATTCTGCTAATTGGGCGCGGCTTTGAGGAATATACCAAAATAAAGTAGGATGGGCAGTAACGGTTGTGCCAACATTATTGCGTGTAGGCATCAATGCAACAAGCGGAGTTTCACCTTCTGCAACACAAGAAGAACCCCGCGATCCTCCTCCAGTCGTTCTTGCCGGCGCACCCCGATCTGATGTTTGTGGAAATTGCAAGCTCATTGGTTCCTGCACCGGCTGTTGAAGTGGCGCAGCAGAAACCGTTGTCCAGGGGGAAGAAAGGATGCCGGTAAAAATTCCTAATAGGCAAAGAGACTTTCGTAAAATCACACTCTAAATCTCGGTTTAGCTTAATATAGATAGGGCATGGGGCATGGGTCAAGGCTTCGCCAACAAGAACGGTAGGGGCATGGGGCATTAATTAAGTTGATTTATCTGCACTAACTGATGTATTTGAGGGGCATTGCATTGAAAAAACTCTTAGCAGCCATAATGCTGGTGCTGATATTACTAAATATAAGCTTTAACCAGCCGGCTTTAGCGGCAGATATCGCAAACGGCGAACAAATTTTTAGCGTTCAGTGTGCCGGCTGTCATATTAATGGCGGTAATATTATCAGGCGCGGTAAGAATTTGAAACAAAAAGCCTTAAAGCGTAATGGGATGGATTCAATCGAAGCAATCTCATCTATTGTTGCAAACGGAAAAAATAATATGTCTGCTTACAAAGATCGCTTAAGCGAACAGCAGATACAGGATGTCTCAACTTATGTATTAGACCAAGCCGAGAAAGATTGGCGTTAAACTGATTAGATAAAACAGAAATAAGGATTATAAATGAATTTACCCGAATCGAGCCGGCTGCAATTTACCTCAGATTTAAATATCTGCCGCGTGTTAAATGGAATGTGGCAAGTATCTGGAGGTCACGGAAAAATTGACCGGCAGGCGGCCATTGAGAATATGTTTAAATATCTAGATGCCGGTTTCACAACTTGGGATTTAGCAGACCATTATGGCCCCGCCGAGGATTTTATTGGTGAGTTTCGCCGGCAACTCATTTCAACTCGCGGGAAAGAGGCTCTTTCTAATTTACAAGCGTTTACGAAATGGGTGCCCAGACCTGGAAAAATGACCCGAAAGCTGGTTGAAGAAAATATCGATATTTCCCTGCGGAGAATGAACGTTGAGTCCCTCGATTTAATGCAATTTCACTGGTGGGAATACAAAGACGAAAATTATCTGGCCGCCCTCAAATATATGACAGAACTTCAACAAGAGGGCAAAATTAAACATCTGGCTCTGACAAATTTTGATACGGAGCATTTAAAAATAATTCTTGACAATAACATTAAAATAGTATCCAATCAAGTGCAATTTTCCTTGGTGGATCTCCGGCCTTTAGTGAATATGGTTGAATTGTGCCGGCAACACGATATCAAGTTATTTACCTACGGCACACTTTGCGGCGGCTTGCTATCAGAAAAATATCTCGGAAAACCAGAACCGCGTGGCGGGGAACTCGCCACCGCTAGCTTGAGAAAATACAAAAACATGATAGACGGTTGGGGCGGCTGGAAGTTATTTCAAGAATTACTGAACGCGCTCAAACAAATCGCAGATAAACATCAAGTCAGCATCGCCAATGTAGCCGTTCGTACTATTTTAGATCTGCCGGCAGTGGGAGGCGTCATTGTCGGTGCACGGCTGGGTGTGTCAGAACATTTAGAAGATAATGCCAGAGTTTTTAATTTCAGCTTAGATGCCGAAGATGAGGCACAAATTGATGCCGTTGTTCGTAACTCGCGGGATTTGTATAAACTTATTGGAGACTGCGGCGACGAATACCGGCGATGATTGTTCATTTAAACTATAAAATCAAAATGACAGACGCACAAAATGAAGTCTTAGCCGCTAACGAAGCATTTTATCGAGCCTTTGAAAAAAAGGACATGGATGCAATGAGTGCAATTTGGTCGCAAGGAATCGGCACACTTTGCATTCACCCTGGACGTAATGCACTGCGAGGGTGGAAAGAAATCCGCGCTTCTTGGGAATCGATCTTTAAAAATACCAACTACATCGAAATTGAAACCGAGATTATTACAGCAGATGTTCGCAATGAAATTGCTTACGTTGTTTTAGTCGAAAAAGTATTGCAAGTCAGTGCCGGCAGACGAATTCAAGCAGAATCAATGGCAACCAATGTTTTTGAATTGTTGGGTGGAAAATGGTATTTAATTCACCATCATGGTAGTCCGATGATGCGCTAGAAGTGATAGCCGCTAATCGCAAAAGTCCATTCAAGTAAGCTCAAAGCCTTTCCCAGTCGCATGACTCGCGGAGGACTAAAGTCCCCCGCTAATAGCGCAAGTCCACTTAAGTGGACTAAAAGCCTTTCCTAGTCCTCTTCAGAGGACTTTTGCTATTAGCGCGCCACTTCAGTGGTGGGCGGGATGTGGGGCTTAACACAAAAACCGAAGTTCGGGGATCGCTATAACCCCCACCTTCACTACGCCTATCCACAATCGACACAACAGTCAATAAAAGAGAATACTAGAAATTACTTGCCAGACAAAATTCCTCAGTCATAAAGGCTGTAGCAGCCACTGCAAAAAACCATTGTCCAGCCGGAGTTTCAGGAATTTGTTAGACTGGACAAACGAAAGAAAACTCAGCCTACCCTCTGAAGGACGTTCTTCTGATGACGCTATCCATGCATCCCAGTACATTACTGCTTTCCAAAGAACTACCTACCCTTCAATACACCTCAACCCCCGATCGCTTCGATGAAACCTGGGAAGCGCCTCTATCAACGCTTTTAGGACTCGGACGCGCTGCCGGTGCAGATTTTATTGAATTCTTCTTAGAACGTGCGAACTATATTAGCTGTTTAGCAGAAGAAGATACCATCACCAGCATTTCGCCACGTCTTTCCACCGGCGCAGGCGTTCGAGTGTTTCGTGGCAAAGCCGATTGCTACGTTAGCACCAATGATCTTTCATTTTCTGGACTAAAATCTGCCCTAGAAAAAGGTCTTTCTATCCTGGGACTGCAACTGCCGGCACCGAACGCTTTCATCCCTGAAATTAATTTAGAACTCCTCAGAGACTACGCTACAAAAAAAGGGAAAGATGCTTGGTTGCCTCAGTGTAGTCCCATCCGAGAAATGGGAGAAGTTCTGTTAGATGCCAGCGCCTTGTTGACACGCAAAGCAAAGCATATCCAATCCCGACGCACTACCTATTTCAGAGATTGGCAAGAAGTTTTAGTTGCTGCTAGTGATGGCACGTTTGCCCGTGATATCCGCCTGACTCAATCGGTAGGATACAACCTGTTGTGCGCCGACGGGGCTAACCGTTCATCCATCGCCAAGCGCGACGGCAGCACCAGCGAACCCGACTTTTTGAGAAAGTGGAATCCTGAAGCTGCTGCTGAAGAAGTTGCTGAATCTGCCGGCATCATGCTTTATGCAGATTATGTGGAATCGGGCAATTACCCGATTATCATGGCAAATCAATTTGGGGGAGTGATTTTCCACGAAGCTTGTGGACACCTACTAGAAACCACTCAAATTGAACGCAAGACCACTCCTTTTGCTGATAAAAAAGGCGAAAAAATCGCTCACGAAAGTTTAACAGCTTGGGATGAAGGACTGTCGCCAAATGCTTTCGGCACCATCGATATGGATGACGAAGGAATGCCGGCGCAACGCACGCTGCTGATTGAAAAAGGCGTGCTGAAAAACTTCTTAGCTGATCGCTCAGGTTCCTTGCTAACTGGACATCCCAGAACCGGCAGCGGACGCCGGCAGAATTATACCTTTGCCGCAGCTAGCCGGATGCGAAATACTTATATCGCCCCTGGAGAATACACCAACGAAGATTTATTCTCTTCCATTGATAAGGGCATTTATTGCAAAAAGATGGGCGGCGGTAGTGTCGGCGCAACCGGAGAATTCAACTTCTCTGTGGAAGAAGCTTATCTGATTGAAAATGGCAAGATTACCAAGCCATTAAAAGGCGCGATTTTAATCGGGGAAGCTAAGGAAATTATGAACAAAATTTCCATGTGTTCTCAAGATATTGGTCTGGCTGCCGGCTTCTGTGGTTCTGTTAGTGGCAGTATTTACACCACGGTTGGACAGCCCCATATTAAGGTTGATTCCATTACTGTTGGTGGCCGGTAAAGATTGTTTTCAATCCCAAATGTACGCAGATGAAAATTTAAGTTATTGGCTTGGTTGAGATAGATGCAGATAAATCTTAAAACTATCTGCGTTTATCTGCATCCATCTGCGGTTAATTTTTTCTGTCTTAAATTCAACAACTGACTATGCCGAATATCACCGAAATTGCTAATCACGCCAAGGAAAGTGCTGAGAAACTCGGCATTAAAAAATTCGATATCTATGGCTCGAGTGTTGATGAAACGAGCGTTCAAGTCGATAGAGGAGCGCCGAAACAAGTTAAGGCTTCTAATCGCTCTGGCGTGACGGTTCGTGTCTGGAATGATGACAATACTGTGGGTGTCACCAGCACAACGGATGTTGATCCAAATGGGCTTAAATTAGCGCTGGAAACGGCTTATGAGGCGAGTTTTTTTGGAGTTAAGGAGAATGCTCCTGATTTTAGCCCAGAAGCGACTGTGCCCCTCGAAAAGTCACCGGATGAGAAGGCCCCTCAAGCGCCGGTTTCTCAGTTGATAGAAAGTCTGATAGAAGCGGAAAAGGAACTGTTAGCGGCGCATCCGGCTATTGAAGGGGTGCCTTACAACGGGTTGGCTCAAAGAGAGATTGACAGGTTTTATCTCAATAGCGAAGGATCGACAAGGAATGAATCCCGCTCCATCGCTTCTATCTATCTTTACAGCCGAACTGAACAAGAAGGGAAAAAACCTCGCAGTGCCGGCGCGTTTAAACTTAGCCGCAGTTTGGAACAGCTTGATATTGAAGGTTGCTTGAAAGAAGCGGCTGAGAAAACGATCAGTCACTTGAACTATGAAAAAGTCAAGACTGGGAAGTATACGGTTGTTTTCTCTGCGGAAGCATTTTTGAGCTTGTTAGGAGCATTTTCTAACTTGTATAACGCTCAAAGTATTCTGGATAAGCAAAGTTTATCGACACCGGAATCTTTGGGAACAGCCATTGCTTCTCCTTTGCTTTCGGTTTACGATGATGCACTGCATCCAGCAAATATTGGAGCAGAAACGTTTGATGGAGAAGGCACGCCGACTCGCCGCATTTCGCTGATTGAAAATGGCGTTTTAACGAATTTTCTTCACAGTGCCGGCACCGCGAAAAGGCTCAACACTCAGCCAACGGGTCATGCAAATATTGGCTCTAAAGTGATGGTCAGTTCGCACTTTTATCATGTCCTTCAAGGTGCGAAAGCTGAGCGGGAATATAGCCTTGCGAATGCAGAGAATGTGATTTTCATCGATGATCTTCAGGCACTTCATGCCGGCGTCAAATCGTTACAAGGTTCATTTTCTCTGCCGTTTGATGGTTGGATGGTGAACAACGGCAAATTGACGAGCATAGAATCCGCAACGGTTGCCGGTGACTTTCTCGAAGTTCTCCAGTCGATTATTTTTGTCGAACCAGATGCAGAACTGACTCCCGGCGGCGTCTGCCCCAGAATATGGGTGGATGGGCTGTCTATCACTGGAGAAGCCTAAGTTTAAAACATCTAGTTTGCAGCTTTGAACGCTAAGGAAACAGCCGGCACTTCTGGAGAGGATCTGCCGGCTGTTTTGCTATGTGTACAGAAGCGTTTTTGTCTCGCCATGTTACTCTAGGGGGAAGTGGGGATATTTAACCGGCAATGGAGCGTTGAGAGCGATCACAGCACTGGACTATCCCTTCTTGCTCGATAATGTCTGTAGAGTTCAAAGCAGTTTTGTGTCCCAAAAACGCAGTCGCTGGATTGTTCGAGTGGTGATGGTGTTGGCCCTCATCGCCTTTGTGGGGTTTTCCATCCTTCCCCTTTTAAGTGATGTTCTTAAGGCAAATCAAGTGCCTCCTGAAGCGACGCCGGCAGCCACCCAGCAGGCGTCGCAGCAGCCTTCTAAGCAGGCAGACTTGGAAGCGCAAGCGCGGGGTTATGAACTTGTTTTGCAGCGCGAGCCGGCAAATAAGGCAGCGCTGGAAGGGCTATTACGGACTCGGCTAGAGTTGGGTGATATTAAAGGGGCAATCGTCCCTCTCGAACAACTAGCAAAGTCAAATCCTGAAGATCCACTTTATGGCGTGCTCCTCGCTCAAGCGAAGCAACAAATTGGAGATCGCGAAGGCGCTGCCCAATCTTACCGCTCAATTCTGACCAGTAAACCCGGAAACGTTGAGGCGCTGCAAGGATTGGTGAGTCTGCTGCTGCAACAAAACCGCCCAGAAGCGGCAATTGGGTTGCTGCAAGATACGCTCAAAGGTGCTCCTCAAGCGAATCAGGTTGCTCCCGGCAGTATTGATGTGCTTTCGGTGCAACTAATTTTAGGGCAGGTATACGCCGAGCAAAAACGTTATGCGGAAGCGTTGGCGATTTACGATGAACTCACGAAAAATAAGCCTGACGATTTTCGCCCCGTGCTAGGCAAGGCAATTGTACTCAAAAGACAAGGCAAATCTGGCGAGGCAACTTCTCTATTCTCGAAGGCGACGACTTTAGCGCCGGCAAAGTATAAAGATCAAATTCAGCAACTAGCAGCGGCAGCGCCGGCACCGGCTCCCGCGCCGGCTGCAACTCCGACTGAGAGTTTGCCCAGTAACGCGCCTCAAGAGTAGTCTTCTGCAACGGAACACCGTTTGTTTAGAGGTGTTCCGCTGCGGTTACAATTTTCTCATCTGGAATTTTAGCTAGCAACAACTTCTGTCAAGCGTTTTCGGTTCTGTGCTTGATTTTTCACGATTACAAAACGCTTTCTAATAAGGCGAGTGCACCAAAAATTAGAAACAGTGCGCCTCCAATAGCTGTCATGATCCGCTCAGAAATGCGACAAGCGATCATGCGTCCCCCCAAAACTGCGATCGCGGCGCAAATAGTATGTCCGAGAATGGCACCGAGGGTAACACCGGCTGCATTATTGGAGGCGGCTAAGGTAATGGTGGCAAATTGGGTGCGATCTCCCCACTCGGCTAAAAACGTCATGAGAAACGACTGGAAGACAATTGCCATCTGGGGCGAGTTCAAGGAAAGGACAGAAGTGGCGCTATTTTTTAAGGGAGTGCGCGGTAAGTTCAACTCAGCTTGCTCAACAACGGCGGCAGCTTCTTCAGCTTCAGCGCACTCTGTTTTTGCCGGCATCTGACTCGCTTCGTACACCAGCTTGATTCCAAACCCGATAAATAATAAAATTTCCGCCCAAGTGATATAAATTTGGGGGAGTAAGGATGCCGCTTGTCCAAGGATTACAGATAGCACCGTCATCGCTGCCAAGGCTGCTGTGACGCCGGTAAATACGAGCCGGCGCGAGTGGCGCATCGATAAAATGACGGCAATAAAGAATGTTTTATCGCCTAATTCTGAAACCGTAATTAATAATAAGCCGGCAGTAAACGCTGCTAACACGCTCTCAAGCTCCTCTCAATTTCTCTATTGAATGAGTGAGCTTGATGGAAGTAATTAAGACTTCACCAAGCTCACTAACGATGTGAACTCAGTGAAGGTCTCGCTCCCAAGTGTTTGAGGTTTAATTTCAAAAACTTGTCATCTAAACCAGGCAATTTGCCAGTATGTTGATTTAGATGGGCCGACTTTTTTGTGTGCCGGCAGCTACTCCCCTTCGTATATCAGTAATTTTACATCTATCTTTAGATATATACAATACCCTAAGCGGAAGATTTTGAGTTTTAAACGGATAGCAAATGGGAGATGAGCTGTTGGGGTGTACTATCCGCTTCGACGGAGATGGGGAGAGTTTCATTAAGCAGAAACTATGAAAAAAATATGAAAGCTACAATTGAACAACTCTCACAAATTCTAATTTTTTCAGATTTAGAATCCTCAGAATTAGAACGGTTGCAGGCTTATAGCCAAGTCAAGCAATTTCTGCCGGCAGAAATTGTCATGCAGGAAGGTGATCGGTTGCCGGCGAAACTTTATGCAGTCCTCAATGGTTCCCTTCGCGTCACCAAAACCTCGGCTGCCGGTAAAGAAACGATACTCCGCACCTTATTACCGGGAGAAATTTTTGCCGCGCCGGCACTCTTAGGCAATGGCATTGCGCCGGCAACTGTTACCGCCGAATCTGATAGCGAAATTCTCACCTTAGAGCGAGATGCCTTACTAGAAGCCATTCAGCAAAAACCAGAGATTGCCTTGCGAATGCTAATGGTATTTAACCAGCGACTCCAGCAACTTCACGACACGGTACACGGATTAGTTTCAGAACGCGCCATTGTGCGGTTAGCGCGGTTAATTTTATATTCTGCCTCACAAGATGGCACTGAGCAATCATCTGCCGGCTTTGTTTTAAAATCTAAGCTTTCTTATTATCAAATTGCTCGGAGTATCGGCATTACTTATGAAGAATGCCTACGACTGATTAAAAGTATTAAATCAATTCTTGCTTACAGTCGCGGCGGTAAAATTACAATTTTGGATAAAAAAGCGTTGGAAGAAATCGCTGCCGGTAAACAAGATATATAAAAAAATTGGGCAAGTTTCCGTAGAAACAGCCCAGATTATTATTTTGCCGCAAAACTATGAGCGGTCAATCCCATAACCGCCTGCATAATGTTCTCTTTCATACTCTTCAAAATTCCTAGCCATTCTCCTTGCCGACTCGAAATATCTGTCGATTTCCTCTTTACAGCCTAGCCAAAACCCCAACGACAACTTTTGCTCGCTAAAACTAGCTCTGCTATTGCTGTAACTTTCCCAAAGCTCGGAAATGATCTCCAGATCTTGATCAAGAATCTTGCAACGGAGGCTATATTTATCCGGCCCTGGAGAGTAGTCCAGCTTCTTGTAGATGGTGTGCTGGTTGAGAATAGTCTTGATGTCAGCGCCTTTTTCGCAACCCGATAGAATAAGCAGAATATTTTCCGTTTCCTCTTCGGCCTCTTTCCACCTCTCTGCTGCTAGTAAATACCGCAGCCGAGCGTAGAGCGGTTCATATCTGTATTCTTGTAACGCTTCTGTGACGCTTGGTTCTTGCAGATTTGACAGGAGCGAAAAGGCAATTTGGCGCATCTGCAATGATTTGTCTTTGAGCGCACTAACAATTAAGTCTAAACCGGCCTGCCCAGACTCAAGAGCTTCTTTGAGCGCAAAGTAACGGTTGAACAATTCGCCTAGATCTAATGTGGACTGATGGATATGGCCTATCCGCCACAGCTTGATAGTCCAGTCCGAACAGCGAATGGCTAACATCTTACCATCCGGGCTGATAGCCATAGGACCAGCATTCTCTATCCCCTTAGTGCTGCTAGTTATCAGTTGGCCAGTATCCGTGTGCCATAGCTGGATAATGCCGTCCCCACGGGTAATTGCTAAAATTTTCCGATCCGGGGTGAGTACAACGGATAAAACTGTGCCACCGACTTCTAAGATGCGGGTGAGGGAGCCGGTGTTAGTATCCCAAAGCTTGATAGTTTCGTCATTACTGCCACTGGCTAAAGTCTTGCCTTTCGGAATAAAAGCGACGGAGTTTACACTGTATGAATGGCCCGTGAGAGTGCTTCTGAGGGTGCCTGTGGCAGTGTTCCATAGTTTGATGGTCTTGTCATCACAGACACTGGCTAAAGTCTTGCCATTCGGGCTAAAAGCGACGGAGGTTACACTGTATGAATGGCCCGTGAGAGTGCTTCTGAGGTTGCCTGTGGCAGTGTCCCACACCTTGATGGTCTTGTCATTACTGCCACTGGCTAAAGTCTTGCCATCCGGGCTAAAAGCGACGGAGTTTACACTGTATGAATGGCCCTTGAGAGTGCTTCTGAGGTTGCCTGTGGCGGTGTCCCACAAATGGATGGTGGAGTGCTTGCTGCTACAAACGGCCAGAGTTTGCCCATCGGGGCTGAAAGCGAGGGACTGTATATCTTTGCTTAAACGCTCGGTAAAGGTGCTTTTGAGAGTGCCAGTGCCGGTGTCCCACAACTGGATGGTGGAGTAAGTCCAAAGAGCACTGACTAAACTCGTGCCATCTGGGCTAAAAGCAGTATTGCCACTGAAAGGCCCGTCAAGGATGCGAAAGCACGTTAGTTGATAGGGGTTGTATGCCTGTAGAGCCTCTTTTAGGGCTGGCTCTTTAGCCTCCAGCAATGAACAGACAGCGTACTGTACCGAACCCGATCCATCTTTTAGGGTAGATAGTAGTAGTTCTAAATTTTGTTTAATCGTTAAATTTTCTTTGAGCAGCGTAGAGGCGAACTTCCGTACCCGCAAAGATTTATCTTTTAGGGCACACAGCACCAGTTTTATGCCGTCTTCACCGTAATTCCAAGCCTGATGAAGAGCAGCGATTTTTTGATTGTCATCCCCACTCGCCAACCGGCTTTTAACGCCTTCAATTCCTCCCAAAACAGCGGAATTTATCGGCTCTGGGGTGTTCCCGCCCAGCACTGCTTCACCGTCTTTAGGTTGATTTTGATTCTCTGCCATTGTTGCACCTTCCTTGCTACGCATCCTTGCACCCTGATGCTAAAGGCTTTCATCCCTCACCGGCAGTCTGCCAGCCTTGAGGATTTTGTTTTAAATTAAGCCCCTCAATTCTATTTAGTACTCTCAACAGAGCTTTATATACCGTAGGGTAGGTAATGCCCACCCTAACAATTTACTCACCTAAATTAATGGCTAACTTCAGTTTCAATTTGTTAGCGATCACCTCCATACATACTGTACATTATATCCCGTTCATCTTCATCAAATGTATCGCGCAAGTATTTTGATTTCCAGAGAATCTTTTTAATTTCAGCCTGCCACTCATTCCAAAACTTCAATAAAGACTTGTGCTGATTAAAGCTATCATTTCCCTTACTGTATTTGTCCCAGATACCACAAAGAGTCATCAATTCATAACAGGAAATGTTGCACTTAATGCCAGTCTCCCACATATTTCCTCTGTACTTATGCTGAGAATATTCGAAGCGGGGCGATAAAATGGTTTGGATATCGTCACCTTTTTTGGCACCAGCCAATTTAAGCATGAGCGTTTCCGTTTCCTCCTCCGCTTCTTCCCAGCGCTCTGTTACAAGTAAAGTTACAAGCCGAGTAAATTTGGGGCCATACTGGGAGCGCGCTAAAACTTGTTTTGCTAGAGGTTCTTCGCTGTTCTCGAGCAACGATAAAGCAATTTCTCCCTGAGATATTCTTGTATTGAGCGATTGAATCATCAACTCAGCTTCTTCCCAACGCTCTGTTAAGAGTAACGAGACCAGCCGAGCATATTTGGGTTCACGCTTGTATTGCGCTAAAAATTGTTTTGCTTGAGGTTCTTTGCTATTCTCGAGCAACGATAAAGCAATTTCCTCCAGATAGGTTTCACTATCGAGCGATTGAATTATGAGATACAGACCTTCTTGCCCGTAATTTATCGCCTCTTTAAGTGCGGCAATTTTTTGATTGATATACCCATTCGCCAACCGGCTTTTAACGCCTTCAATTCCTCCCAAAACAGCGGAATTTATCGGCTCTGGGGTGTTCCCGCCCAGCACTGCTTCACCGTCTTTAGGTTGATTTTGATTCTCTGCCATTGTTGCACCTTCCTTGCTACGCATCCTTGCACCCTGATGCTAAAGGCTTTCATCCCTCACCGGCAGTCTGCCAGCCTTGAGGATTTTGTTTTAAATTAAGCCCCTCAATTCTATTTAGTACTCTCAACAGAGCTTTATATACCGTAGGGTAGGTAATGCCCACCCTAACAATTTACTCACCTAAATTAATGGCTAACTTCAGTTTCAATTTGTTAGCGATCACCTCCATACATATTGTTCATTATATCCCGCTCATCTTCTCTAAATATGTCGTACAAGTATTTTGATTCCCTGTGAATCTTTCTAATTTCAGCTTGCCACTCATTCCAAAACTTCAATGAAGACTTGTGCTGATTAAAGCTATCTTTCCCCTTACTGTATTTGTCCCAGAGATCGCAAAGAGTCCGCGAGTCAAGCCAGGAAATGTTGCACTCAATGCCAGTCTTGCACATCTCTCCTGTGTACTTATGCTGGGAATATTCGGGGCGGGGCGATAAAATGGTTTGGATATCGTCACCTTTTGTGGCACCAGCCAATTTAAGGATGAGCGTTTCCGTTTCCTCCTCCGCTTCCTCCCACTGCTCTGTTACGAGTAAAGTTACCAGCCGAGCAAATTTGGGGTCACACTGGGAGCGCGCTAAAACTTGTTTTGCTAGAGGTTCTTCGCTATTCTCGAGCAACGATAAAGCAATGTCTCCTAGATAATATCTTCCCCTATCGACGAGCGATTGAATTACCAACTCCGCTTCTTCCCAGCGCTCTGTTAAGAGTAACGATACCAGCCGCGCATATTTGGGGTTATCCTCGTATTTCGCTAAAAATTGTTTTGCTTGAGGTTCTTTGTTGTTCTTAAGCAACGATAAAGCAATTTCCTCCAGATATGTTTCACTATCGAGCGATTGAATTATCAGATACAGACCTTCTTGCCCGTAATTTATCGCCTCTCTAAGTGCGGCAATTTTTTGATTGATATACCCATTCGCCAATCGGCTTTTAACTTCTTCAATTCCTCCCAAAACGTCAGAATTTACCGGCTCTGAGGTGTTCCCGCCCAGCACTGCTTCACCATCGTTGGGTTGATTTTGATTCTCTGCCATTGTTGCACCTTCCTTGCTCCACATCTTTGCACGCTGATGCTGAAGGTTTGAATCCTTCACCGGCAGCGTGCCACCCTTGAGGGTTTTGTTTTAAATTAAGCCCCTCAATTCTATTTAGTGATTTTAGAAGCGCCCTAAGTTGTAAAACTTCTTTACATCTAAACAAATAAACGCAGATTTCTACATCTGCGTTTATCTGGGATTTAAAATCAGGAAACGTTTATCGTTCAACCGGCTTTAATTCTGCCGGCTGATTTGTCGTCTGAACTGGAAAGCGAAAGATCGCATAAACAGCTTGAACTGTAAACACAAACATCGTCATTGCACCGATGGCAAAAAGGATATCGCCTGGAATTCGTAACCACACAGTCCAGCGCATCCACGGACTGCCAATCACTTCAGCACTGCGGGCGAACCAAGTACCATGATTAATCGATACAGCAAGCTGATAGAAACCATTGGGAATTAAGCCAAAAATTAGCATTCCCACTAAGCCGCCGTTAATCGACCAGAAAGAGAAGCGTAGCAGCTTTTCATTCCAAGCCCTTTCGGGTACAAATTCCCGCAGCGAAAACAGCATCAAAGCCAGTGCTAAGCAGCCATATACGCCAAATAAGGCAGAATGTGCGTGAATGGGTGTAGTGTTTAAACCTTGGGAATAGTACAGAACAATCGGTGGATTAATTAAGAATCCAAAGACGCCGGCACCGACTAAATTCCAAAAACAAGTTGCGATAAAAAACCGCAAGGGCCAACGATAAAATCCTTCGGCTTCTTGAGAAAGTTTTAAAGTCTTTAACACTTCAAACCCAATTAATGTTAACGGCACCACTTCTAACGCAGAAAAGACTGAACCGATTGCCGCAATGAAAGAGGGAGTTCCCGAAAAATACAGATGGTGCAACGTTCCAATTACCCCACTTCCTAAATATAAAAGTGTGGTTAGATATGTGGCACGCAAAGCCGAAGATTTCTTGAGGAAACCCAACTCGCTGCACAGATAGGCAATCACAACCGTGGCAAATACTTCAAAGAAACCTTCAACCCATAGATGAATCACCCACCATCGCCAATATTCGGCAATGCTCAAAGACGTGTGATTGCTATAGGCTAAACCGACTGAATAAAAGAGGGGAATTGTAATTGCGCTATAGAGGAAAAAGTGACTCAAGCCGGTAGGACTTTTTTCTTTGAGGAGTGCCGGCTTAAAGGCGCGGTACAGCAGCCACAGCCAGAAAACCATGCCACCTATAAGGAGGATTTGCCAAACTCGCCCTAACTCGATGTATTCATAGCCTTGGTGTCCCCAGAGAAAGCTATTTTTAACATCGAGAATGCCAGTAATGGCACTCCAAGTTCCGATCATGGAACCGACAACAATTGCAGTTAAGGCAATTAATAAAACGCTATTTCCTAGCGCTTGATATTTGGGTTCGTTATTGCCAAAACGCGGCGCAAAATACAAACCGGCTGCTAACCAGCAAGTTGCAATCCAAAAAATTCCAAGTTGCAAGTGCCAGGTACGGGAGGCGGCATAGGGAAGGAATTTATTCAGGGGAATTCCGTAAAAACCTTCGGCTTCTACGGCATAGTGTGCGGTGAACATTCCCATCAAAATTTGCACTAAAAATAGTGCCATCGCTACGCCAAAAAACAGGGAGGTTACTTTTTGGCTCGGTGTGGGAATTCGCACTGCTGGACGTGCCGGCACCGGCTGCAATTCATCGGCCTCTTCTTGAGCGAGGTAGATGAATAAAAACACCCCAATCCCTGCAATTAGCACGATAACGGATACAATTGACCAAATGATAAATTGTCCAGGTGCTTGATTGCCAACTAAGTTATCATGGGGCCAATTTGCTGTGTAAGAAAAGGGTGCATTCGGGCGATTTGCTACTGCTGCCCAAGCTGTCCAAGTAAAGAAGGCTGTGACGTTATGAATTTGGGTTTCGTCTTTAAACCAACCATTCGGAATTGAGTGAATGGGAGAGCCGTGAGACAACAGTTCGTGATAGTCTGAAAAGACTTGTTTTAATCCTTGAGTTTGGGCGTTAGTCAGGATTAATTCGTGAGTTTGAGACTCGTACCGATTGGTTTTAAACTCTTCGCTGACTTGCGCTTCCAAACCGGCTCTTTCTCGTGCCGGCAAGGCTTCTAAATCTGCTTGGGAAAACTTACTATCGCCATTGTATAAAACGCCTGCTGTTGCTAATCCCCAGCGGTGGAGAACATCAGCCGACCAGTCAGGGGCTAAATAGCTTCCGTGCCCCCAAACGCTGCCAATATGCTGCCCGCCACGCGCTAAATAAGTTTCTTGTCCGGATTGTATTTCTTTCTGAGTTAGAACAATTTCTTGCTGCGGAGAACGTACAGTTTCTGGCACAGGTGGCGCGTTTTTCCAGATAATCGCACCGGCTATCAACAAAACTGTAAAGGTTGCGATGCAAATTAATACCAGCCACGCGGGAAGACTGAGTTGACGCTTTTTGGGAACGCCTGTAGTGCCGGCATCAACTAATGTGGAATTGGCCATAGCCAAACCTCCAAAAAATACTGGATTAGTCTTTAAGTTTCGTTAAATGGTTGCTGATTTTACAGACAGCTTTTGATCACGCTAAAACAATTTGTAGCGCTTTCACAAGGATTTGCGCGACTTACCAGCATTTCTTAAGCTTTTTCTAACACTTGTAGGTAATTAATAAATGCTGAGCTTGCTAGTACCGAACGCGGCTTTAGTGGTCAAAAAAGAAACCAACAACGTCACACAAACTCCATGATTGGCAAACAGCGTCGGCTACGAGTAAGCTTAAAAATTAGATTGAGAAACGCTGTGAATAAAGGAGTGTATGGTTAATAAATCAGTTGCTGGTTGAGTCAACAAAAATCAATTTTTAGCTTTGAAAGCAAGGAATTTTCCTTGACCGAGGCAAACAATAATTACTGCATTTTTACCGGCTCTTTTTCAACGGCTTCTTCCTCTAAAGTCTCTTCATTGCTTTCAATTTTGGCTTTGCTTGCTTCAGCTAGTGCCATTTTATCGGGGCTGTGAGGACTCTTGAAATTCGCTCTGGCATCTTCTTTTTGGCACGCAACCATTGTTTTAACGTGTTCCATTTCATCATCTCGAATGGCAACAAACACGTCATAAAGGGTCTCAATATTTGGGCGGCGTTCCTCTGGGGTGCGAGTTGTTTGGAATTCATCAAACATATAAAGGTCGCCATTTCTGTAGTAGCTGAGAGCAATTTTGGGCGGATTTTGCGTTTTTAGTTCATCCCCATGCTCTTTGAGAAGCTCATCGTAGGTATGGTAAGCGTGTTCTTCCACCAGTTGCATAAAGTGATAAGCAGAGCGTGGTGAAAGGATGTAAACAAAAACAATAATCCAGTAGTAAACCAAAGCGCCGGCATGGGCAATAAAGCGATCAATCCAATATTTGTTTCCCCCCAACTCTTCACTAATGAGCAGGTGATGGAGTTCGTTCCAAGACTCAGCAAAATGAACTTTAAGCCAGTCTGCCTTACGCCACCACCCCATCGTTTCGTAGAGGTGAAGGACTGAAGTATAGGCAAAGTAGGGAACCCGCGCCACGGTTTCTAAAACAAAAAACCGGGGATAGCGGCGATTGCGATAAAAGGTGTTCAGAATCCACTCTAAAACATTGACAAGAAGACGAATCATTTCTCATTTCTCCTATGAAAAGTTGTCAAATTGATTCTTGAAAGTAGATTGCAACCTTAATTTAGTTAGGATACCAATCGAAGGGAAATCTTACTTCTCTCTAAAGAAAGGGGACTGTTGAGTTAGTCCCCAACCATTAGGGGTAAAAATTCGTAGCTTTAAGAACTGTAGCAGTGGGTAAGTCCTAATGCTTTTATGCTTCCACCAGATGAGATCGCTCCTGTTCACGAGCGGCAACAACGAGAGGCAAGCAAAGCGCAGCGACTGCTTTTTGCCATTTTTGCCGGATTTGCTGGTCTTCTACGCCATCAAATGCCGCCACTAAAGGAGCAACCGAACGCTCTAATGCCGGCCTTGGAACGGGACGATGCAATTCAACTAAACGAGTTAAACTTTCTTGGTTATTAACAAACCCAATTACCCATTTAGTTGTGTGATCTGGACTGTTTGGAACGCGTGCAACTCCTAACTCATTTTTCAACCAATTGTAAAAAGGCGGAAGTCTTTCAGCTAATACACCGGCTGCCGTTGGCAACGTTTCTTTCAGTGTTTGGACATCTAAGCTGTTTAATACGTCCTTAATTTGCGCTGAGTTGAGAAGATCTGTCAAACTGAGTGCAAGAATTGGTTCTAATTCAGCAGCAGATAAATTGAGATGTTGGGTAAATACTTCTTGCATCACTTCGTCCTAAGAAACAACTAACTTACTTTACTTTGCCAAATGGCTTGCTGACTATGAGGTAGCTCATAAATTTGAGTTTTAATTTAAAATCCCAAATTTACAAAAGAGTTTCCTCAAGCCTAGGTTATGCGGCTTCAGAAAGGGTGAGCAGAAAAGCTAAGTTTTCTTCGGCTTTTAAAGCATGGAGCGCGTGAGCCGGCATAAAGATAAAAACGCCCGGTTCCAGGTTAATATCTTTGCCTTCTAGATTCAGAATTCCCCGCCCTTCAATCACATTAACCGTTGCATTCCGAGCGGAAGAATGTTCGGAAATCTCAGTACCGGCAGCTAGGCACAATAGGGTGTACTGACAGTTCTTATCTTTCACCAGCACTTTACTAAGGACGCCGGCATGAGGATATTCAATTTGCTCTTGCAGTCGAATGATTGAAGATGAGCCGGTTACAGTTGGATTTGTCATGGTCATTTAACCTCTTTAATTGTAGCGGATGCAAAGGTACTGATTTTTATTTCTCAAATGAGCAAGCTTACTCAGCAATTGCACACTGAACGATGTATCCCAAATCTTGCTGATATTTTTTAAACACGCCACGCATTGCCAGCACTCGCTGCCGAATTTGTGGGTGGGTTAACACATTCCACAGAATTTTAGCGGTACTCAACAAGCCTTCATCTTGAATGACTTGCCGCAAATCTAACAATGCCAGCGTCCCGGTTTTTTGCTGCTGAACTTGCAAGCCGGCTGTTGTAAAAGCTGCTTTCCAGTTCGCTTCAGATAGCGGTGTCGTATTGCTTCGCACAATTTGTGCTAAATCTTGATGAATTTCTGCTTCACGACTTTTGGCAACCATTTCGTGAGAGAGAAATTTGCCCCCCGGTTTGAGCCGGCTCCGAATTTCCTTCAAAATTTTAGCCTTTCCAGGTGCAGATTGCATCGATAAAATTGCTTCCGCAAAAACCCAATCAAACTGCTCGGAAATGGCATCTAAATGAAAAATATCTCCCTCAATAATTTCGACTTGCCCTGCTAAGCCGGCAGCCTGAACATTAGCACGGGCGCGATCTACACTTTCTGGATTTTTTTCCACACCAACAACCCGAACCCCAAAACGCTGAGCTAGAGCGATCGCACTGTATCCAAAACTAGACGCTAACTCTAACACTGTCTCCCCAGGCTGAAAGTTAGCCCACTGGAATAATTGTTCTGTGGCAGTGCGTCCACCAGGCCGTAAAATAGTTTTGCCGGCGGCTGCCAGTATTTCATGACCCGATGCTGTTTGGAAATTTAAAGTCGCGTTGCTCATAGCGTTCACCTTGTTGGAGCCGGTGCTATTCACTACAATGGCAAAAATTTCCGATTCTGACTTTGAGCTAGCTCATAGTTGCCGGCATTGCGATCTTAAATTTATAGAGAACCCTCTCACCTGACTGATAGAAGCCGGTGAAACGAGCAAAGAAGCCAAAAAGTTTGTTTCTTTTGTGATATTATTTATTTTATAGTAGTGTTCAATCGCTAGCTTTTATTCGCTACAGTATGGAGGCACAAAGCGTTGCTCCCTACAATGAGAAGCGGGTAAGATGCCCACACTCCAAATTTACAAAAATTGGCGATGCTCCTGTTTAGATCAATCCCAAACCAAAGCTATATAACTTTCCTAATCATCCGCTGTCGATAGCCTCAAACATATAACGGATAAACCCTCGGCAGTTGGTTACATTGGGATTGTTAGTCCTCTGGTAGCCAGTCTTCATCTAATACTAATCCCCAAGAATATGGACACTCTTCTGGAAACACTGAAATATTCAGAGTCGTTTGTTTAGCTGCTTGGCGACGCGCGCGTTGGTAACTCTCTTCAAGTTGCTGCGCGGGATAGTCTCTGAGACTGGGACTATCTTCAATAGCTAATTCAATTTGAGTACGAGCATCCGTTATAGAATCTAGCCAACTATCTGAGCGACGCTGAGGTTGATATTGCCACTTGAGCAAATGCAGTAAAAGGCGAGTTAATTGACTGGTAATTCCCCTCCGTTCACTTTTGCCCAAGTCCTCGATCTCCTCAATTAGATGCTCTACGTCAATTTCATGCCAGTGACGATCCCGCAATAGCTGGGTTGTTTGATCAATCCACGCATTGAAGTCTGCTAGATATGTTTCTTTCATAGCTCAATCTCTAACGCTAACGTTGCATAATTAACCATGTTTATAGCACCTCAATAATAACGCTTTGCTTTAAAGAAAAGTTAAATTTTATCACCCGAATTTGAAAGAGGATTGAACTGTGAGCAATGCTGTAAAAATCGAGCCGGCACCTCTGGACAAGCGCCCCAGTGCAGATGAATATAAGAAGCGTGTAACTGATGGGATATCCAGCCTTCCTTTACACCTGCGCTAGCCGAAAGCTGAGGAGAGAAGCCAACAACTTGATACAGTGGGGTTGGCACACCCATAATATTCGCTTCTCCCCCTCTTTCTAAAAGAGTGAATTCAGAGCGGTGAAATTCATGCCCATAAACTGTTTCACCGGCAGCCAGTAGGGGCGTATTTTGCAAAGCAGTTGCTTGCCGATATCCTAATGTTAAACGCTTTCCCATCACAGCCTTTGCCGGCAGCACTCCTACCATCTGCCACGAATGACCCTCAAAATCAACTATTTCTTCGCATAAATACATCAGTCCGCCACACTCGGCATAAACCGGCATCCCTACTACGATTGCCTGTTTAACTGCCTGCAATACTTGAGAATTTCGACTCAATTCTTCGGCAAAGATTTCCGGGAACCCGCCCCCAAAATACAATCCTTGTATGTCTGCCGGCAAGCTGTCTTTTAAGGGACTCCAAAATACTAATTCGGCACCGAAAGATTCGAGAAGATCCAAATTATCTTGATAGTAGAAATTGAAGGCACGATCATGTGCGATACCTAATCGGATTTTGGATTTTGAACCGCAGATAAACGCAGATAAACGCAGATAATTTTTTTCTATTATTGTGGAACTGTGTGGATCTGTGGTTTGTTCTTCAATTTTCAATAAGGGCAGCAGACGATCCCAGTTAAAGCACTCATTACCAATATGTGCGAGTTTATCAAGTACCGCATCTAAATTTGTAAGTTCATTTGCCGGCACTAAGCCCAGATGCCGGTCGGGAAGGGTAATATTATCTTGCCGGCGCAGTACGCCCAGAATCGGTAATTGTAGGGGTTCGAGGGCATCTTCCAGTAGTTGCAAGTGGCGATCACTACCAACGCGGTTGAGCACGATGCCGGCGAAGTGGAGGCGCGGATCGAGCGAACGATAACCATGCGCGATCGCAGCCACCGAACCTGATAGCCGGCTGCAATCAATTACCAATAACACCGGCAGTTGTAGCAGTCTGGCAATGTGGGCGGTACTGGCAAAGTCATTTTTGGGCATTGGGGATTGGGAATTGGGCATTGGTTCGGCTTTGCCAAGCCCTTGCACCCCATCAAATAAACCCATTACTCCTTCTACCAGGGCAAATTCTACCGATGCGCTATGCTGAGCAAAACACTGCCCCACATAAGCTTCCGAAGTCAACACCGGATCTAAATTCCGACAAGGCCGGCCCGTGACATACTGGTGAAACATCGGATCGATATAATCCGGGCCAACTTTAAACGATTGAACATTAAAACCCCGACGCCTTAAAGACGCCAGTAGGGCAAGCGTTACGGTTGTTTTGCCTACCCCACTGCGTTCGCCGGCAATGACTAAAGCCATAGTTATTTACGCTTCACGGTTCACTGTTCAAAAGTTTGATGCTAATGAACAATGAACGATGAACAATTAGCCCTCAACGCCCTCAACTAACCTGATAATCTCCGCCGTGACTGCCAGACTTTCTTCATAAAGCATCTCGCGTCCCCAACGTTGCAACTGCTGACTGAGCAAATACTCAGCTTTTTGATCGCTCATCGGCGCAACTTGCTGAATGCGGCAAGACTGGGCACCCCCGCCGGCTTCCATCCGCATACAACCCGTTGTTTCAGAACACAGTACCGTGCAGCAGTCAGCATCTGCATTGGTAGAAGTCAAGCGCAAACCGATTAAATCACCAGGGATATCTCCCCAATCTGCCGTAGGAATTCCCGCCAATTCAGCTTGCACCTCGCGCTGATCTTCCGTTAAGAATTTAATCCGCTTGATGTCATAATCTCCGCCTTCTTTTTCATAAGAAATCGGTTGCCAATGAAGCCGGCTACCTAGCCAGCCCAAGAACATCAGCGCTTGATCGGGGTTGCCTTTTTCGTAATCAATCGTGACTCGGTTAACTTCCTGAAGGGCAGCCCGACGTTCCGGTGGATCGAACGCTTCAGCCGTCAACTCCTGCCACGCAGCCAGCCGTCGCCAGTTCAAATCAGCAACCGGAATGCCCGACTCTACCAGGTGTTGCACCTGTAGTAAGTCTGTTTCGGGAGCGGTAAACTGGCAGGAGTCAACAATCACACAGTTAGACAGTTCTGCCAGCCGCTTGAACAGACCGTGATTATTGAGATCCGGGGCAGCTTTCCACCAGAGGAACTTGGGCAGTTCTCCAATTAAAAGCGCTGAAATCATCCCACCGACCCGTTCCAAAGCTTCTACTGTACCTTTGAGGGTGATGTATTCGCAGCAAACCAGTGTGCTTTGACTTTGTTTTTGGATGGGGCAATAGGCGGAAACTTGAGCGCTGACCCCTTCATCGTCCCCAGATACCGGGCACAGAGCAATAATGCGGCAGGGGTTGCGGGAAGCAATCTCATCGGCTACGGCACTTCTCGCATCCAAGGCACTAGCTTTCCTGCTACTGCCATCTCCGCTTGAGTCTGCCCCACGCTGTTTCAGCCAAGCTTCTCGCAGTTTCACCAGTGTTTGTTCGTTTGGCTTGCCGGTGCTCGGCAGCCCGTAAGTTTTCTGAGCTTGTTTGAGGGCTGCTTCCATACGAGGGCCACCGATGCCATCAACAGGGCCGGTGTAAAAGCCTAAAGCAGCTAGTAATTGTTGGGTTTCTTCGGGTTCGTAAACCAGCAAGCTAAATGTTGTGGCCCGCGTCGCCGCCGGCACATTTCCATCATCGCCAACGGCATTAAAAGCTTGCCAAATTTTACTGAGTTCCGCCTCGATTTCACTAATGGAAACATCTTTAGGCGGCTGTAGGGAAAGAATTGGAGCCGTTTGTGTTGTCATTTGTCACTTGTCCTTTGTCAAAAGTGCTCTGTTATTTGCGATTGACTCATTACCAATTGCTTGTTGTTCATTGTTGAGTGGCGGTTGGGCAATTGTTTGTAGCTCTCGATACGATTAATCACCAACCGCCAACTCCACAGAAACTGCCATTAGCGATTAGCCATTCACACTACAGTCTGCGCCACCGGCGACCATCACGTTCCATCATCTGTTCGGCTTCCGTTGGTTCCCAGGTGCCCGCTTCATATTGGGGAATCGAAGCGGGATCAGTGGGTGATTCCCAGGCAGTGAGTGCGGGACTGACGACTCGCCAAGCTTCTTCCACTTCATCGCCACGGGTGAACAGTGTTTGATCGCCTAACATACAATCGATCAGCAGCCGGTCATAAGCATCGCCAGAAGTCTTGCCAAACGTTGAACCGTAGCTAAAATCCATATCTACTGATCGTGTCCGCAAGTCCGTTCCCGGCGTCTTCACTTCAAAGCGCAAGGAAATGCCCTCATTCGGCTGAATTCGCATCGTCAGCACATTTGGGCTTGCCTGTTGGGCGGCTGACTGAAAGATTAAAAATGGCACTTCGCGGAACTGAATCGCAATTTCCGTCACTTTTTTAGGTAAGCGTTTGCCGGTTCGCAGATAGAAAGGCACACCTTGCCAGCGCCAGTTATCTACCTGCAACTTCATCGCCACATAAGTGGGGGTGATGGAGTTGGGGTTGACGCCGGGTTCTTCCCGATATCCCGGTACGGGTTCGCCTTTCATCCAGCCGGCTGAATATTGTCCTCGAACCGCAGAGGCTTCCAGGTTGCGGAGATCCGCCAGGTGAGTTGCCTGGAGCACTTTCATTTTTTCTGTGCGGATACTGTCGGCGCTGAGGGAGTTGGGCGCTTCCATCGCCGTCAGACAGAACAACTGCATCAGGTGATTTTGCACCATGTCCCGCAACGCCCCAGAGGTTTCGTAGTAGCCGGCTCGATCTTCTACCCCAACGGTTTCGGCGACGGTGATCTGAACATGATCGACAAATTGCCGATTCCACAACGGTTCAAAGATGGCATTGGCAAAGCGAAACACCAAAAGGTTTTGGACGGTTTCTTTACCTAAATAGTGGTCAATGCGATAAATCTGATTTTCTTTGCAGACTTGTTGCACTACCCGGTTGAGAGACTGGGCTGTCCCCAAGTCCCGTCCAAAGGGTTTTTCAATCACCAAGCGGGTTTTCATCGCATCTGCCAGCATCCCCGAAGTCCCTAGCTGGCGAATGGCTTCTGGGAAGAATTTGGGGGAAACCGAGAGGTAGAATACTCGATTGCCGCGCGTCCCCCGTTTGCCGTCCAGTTCGCTTAAGAAAGCTTTGAGTTTTTGGTAGCTTTCTGGGTTGTCGATGTCACCGGAACAGTAGTACAAACCTTCGGAGAAATCTTGCCACAGATCCTCAGAACCAATGCCATCGGAAAACTGCTCGACGCCTTCGCGCATTTGCTCCCGGAAGTAGTCGTGGCTCCAGTCGCGCCGTGCAACGCCCACGATGGTCATTTCCGCCGGCAGCCGTCTTTCCCGTTTTAGGTGATAAATTGCCGGCACGAGTTTACGTTGAGTCAAGTCTCCCGATGCCCCGAAAATTACCAAAATTAACGGTTCCGGGGTTCGTTCTTGAGTCAGTCCTACGCGCAGGGGATTTTCTAATACTGCTACCATCTATCTTCCTCGTTCTATGACTTCCAGTCTTGCTAATACAGCTTCATATTTTGCCGTCATCTCTTCAAGGTGCTGAGTCAGAGAATTGATTTGCCCCTGATACTCAGCCTTGATTTCAGCCTGAACTTCTTCTCTTATTTGTGCCCGTTCCAGCTAGTAGGCAGGATACTTTCTAGAGCATCGCAAATTAAGGGCGAGAATTGGGTTCGGGAATTGGAAATCGAGGATGGTTGAAGGGCAGCAGACTCGCCGCTGCCTCAACTCCTCCTGCCCAATTCCCGACAGTTCCTCTCACTTACACCGGCGCTAACTTGTTAACTTTGTCTTGCAGAGATTTTGTCAGAGACTCGAAGGGCGTAACGAATTTATCGATTCCTTCTGTCAGAAGTTCTGCCATGACTTCATCAAGATTGATCCCCAACTTCGGTAGTTCTTCTGCCAGCTTATAAGCCCCTTCCACATCGGTTTCGATGCGGCTAGCTGCGTCGCAGTGATCGGCACAGGCTTCAATCGTTGCCGGCGGCATGGTGTTAACGGTGTCGGGTCCTACGAGTTCATCGACGTAGAGGACATCGCTGTAGTTGGGGTCTTTGGTGCCGGTGGAAGCCCACAACAGCCGTTGCACTTTTGCGCCTTTTGCTGCCAAGGCTTTCCAGCGATCGGTTTTGATGATCTCTTTGTATTTCTGGTAAGCGAGCTTGGCATTGGCAATCGCAAATTTGCCTTTCATTTGGCGCAACCGCTCTTTCTCGGCTTCGTCGCTTGCGGCTGCGATCAGCTTGTCCAGACGGGCATCGACGTTGATATCAATGCGGCTGATGAAGAAACTGGCAACGGATGCGATGTTAGAAATGTCTTGGCCGGCAGCAACGCGATCTTCTAAGCCCCGAATATAGGCCCAGGCACTTTCTACATAACTGTCAACCGAGAACAACAAGGTCACATTGACGTTGATGCCGGCGGCTATGACTTTTTCCACGGCTTTTAAGCCTTCGGGTGTGCCGGGGATTTTAATCATCACGTTTTCCCGGCCTATGGCTTCGTAATAGCTGTTCGCTGCTTCCAGTGTCTGTTCGCTATTGTGGGCCATGTTGGGCGGTACTTCAATACTGACGTATCCATCTAAACCGTTGGACTCGTGATAGACGCCGCGCAAGATATCGCAGGCGTTGCGAATATCTTCAAACACTAGGGATTCATAAATCTCTTGAATTGATTTGCCGGCTTTGATCCCGGCTTCGATATCCGCGTCGTAGGCGGCATTACCAACGATTGCTTTTTCAAAAATCGCTGGGTTGGAGGTGATCCCGACAATACCGCGTGTTTCTAACAGCTCTTTCAGTTCGCCAGACTCGATAATACTGCGGCTCAAATTATCCATCCAGATACTTTGACCGTATTGTTGTTCGATCTGCAATAAAGGATTGTTTGTCATGGTTGTTCTCGGTTAAATTTTGACGATTCGTACTGGTTGTATTGTGGAAGCTTTGAGGGGTGAATTTGGGATTGTAGATTACCAATCTCAAATTAGCTAACGGCTGAATGCTGATTTTTGCGGTTTTTTTCTTCAGCTCGCTCTTTAATGAAGGACTCTACCAGTTCCACATCATCCTGACTGCCGATGATTAGAGGGGTGCGAGCATGAATTTTTTCGGCCACCACATCTAAGATATCTTGGGTGCCGGTGCTCGCCCGCCCGCCGGCTTGCTCGATTAAAAACGCTAAAGGAGCGGTTTCGTAGAGCAAGCGCAGTTTGCCTTCCGGTTTTTTGACTGTACCGGGATACAAAAACACACCGCCTTGAAACAGGATGCGGTGGAAGTCTCCCACCAGTGCGCCGCCATAGCGGGCAGTATAGCCTTCATGACGGTGGACGTAGCGGATGTAGTCGCGGATCGATTCATCCCATTGCCAGAAGTTGCCTTCGTTGACGCTGTAAATGGAACCGTGGTTAGGAACGCGGATGTTTTCATGGGAGAGGATGAATTCACCTAAGCTGGGATCGAGGGTGAAGGCATGAACGCCGGTGCCGATCGAATAAACCAGCATGGTGCTTGGGCCATAGAGAATGTAGCCGGCGGCAATTTGCTTCCGTCCGTTTTGCAGCAAGTCGAGGGCTTCTCCATTCTCATCGTTTCCTTCTTGCTGGCGAATGGCGAAGATGGAACCGAGATTGAGATTGATATCTAAATTGGAAGAACCATCAATCGGGTCGTAGAGGAGGGTATAGCGTCCAATGGGGCAGTTTTCTGGAATGTAGTAGGGTTTTTCCATTTCCTCGGATGCCAAGCGACACACAAGGCCGCTTTGCTTGAATACTGAGATAAAAACCTCATTGGCATAGACATCCATTTTTTTGACGGTTTCTCCCTGCACATTCACCTCGCCGGTGAATCCTAGGGCACCTTCAAGTAACCCCGCTCGACTCAGCCGGCGAGAAATCAGCTTAGCTGCGAGGGCTATGCGATTCATGATGGCGCTGAGATCCTGAGCGTCTGCTGAGAAGCTATGGAGTTGCTGCAAGACGTGACGCGATAGCGTCGTACAATCGTGATCCAAAGCGTATTCCTGCGCTACAGGCTGATTGGGTTCTGCCATTGTTTTTCTCCTCCCTATCGATAAGCGCACTCGTGTTGGAGGAAAGCCGCAGCCGGTTGCTCTGCTTGGCCCGCAATGCTCGGTCAGTCCTCACTTACTATCTTAGGGAGGCATTTCAGAACAGGTGTCTAACTTTAGATGAACTAAAGAAACTTTATCATTCCCAAGTACGGTGAGTATCTTCACTTATCCAGCCTTGATTGCTGAATGGCAGGTGCATCTTCGCTACAGGGTTAATTCTGTGGGAGTGTGCGCGCTTTGGTGGCTGCCGGCATAGGTGATAGGGGGGTTCTTAATTGGCTGACAGATTGGGGGAAGTCAGAAAGACCTTGGGGGGAAGCCCCCCAAACCCCCCAGTGGTGGACGGTTGCGTCCCCCAAACCCCCTCTAAAAGGGTTGATCTGTTGAGTGTCAATACCCTAAAGGGTGATTCTGAATGAGAGTTATTAGGATTTGCAGCTTTAGATTGAAGACAAGTGAAAATTGCTGTATCTGTTTCGCCGGCACTTCAGCAGATTAAAGTCGTGGCCGCTTTGAAATTAGACGCCAATTTAATCCATCTTTAAACAAAGTCTATTTGAATTAATACAAATCATAGAAATTTCTCTTTTATGTTTGCTTCAGTTAGCTGTTAAATATTGCTTTGGGGTGTTAATCAAAGAGTAAATTAGCTGAACTGAACAACCGAGAAAAAATAAAACAAAAGGTCTGCCAATTCTAGGCAGACCTTGCGATCACTCAATTTGAGTTAAACGAAATGTCAGTCAATGGTAATTGACTGAGGGCCACTGCTGTTGCCGTTGTTGTCTCTACCGGCAGATGTGTAGCTGGTGGTGCCGGCTTGTTTATCAAGCCAGCTTTTCACCGGCTCATCAGAAAGGTTGAGCCGGAGAATGCCGGAAAAGAATCCCCCCATGAAAGCAACGGGATTTTGGGCGAGTTCTTTAAAAACTGGGGTCAGTTCGTCAAGGAACATGGGAAGTCTCCTAATCGTGCCGGTGTGTTTGCGTCTTCTGGTATCCTAGCGCGTTCCTAGGGGGCAGTGGCGGGGGAGTGGCTAATTGTACTTACTCAGGTTTTTGCTCTGGCATCAGACATTTATCTGAATCACAACCGGCGGGGCCGGCATCTGGCATTTCCCCTGAGTCATAACGCCTGAGCGCAGCGAGGAAATTATCGGTTTGGCGACGAATCAGCACTTCTTGCATTAACCGCTCATAAGTTGACTTATCCACCGGCTCAAATGGCAAACGCGGGAAGGCTTGCAGAGAGTCAAACCGCGCCAGAAGTGCGACTGAAATATACCCTTCGTCGTCTCGGATCGCTTCATAAATCTGCATTCCCAAGGCTTCTACTTCACTCTCACGCAATTCAATCGTTGCTGATGTGTTATGTCGCACATAGAATTTTTGAACTTGCATATAAAAGTCCATTTGTGCGAGTGCAGAAAACTGGTTGATGTCGATTTCATCAGCACCTGGTAAATCAGCCCAAGGGACAGCAACGGGAATTTCTACTAGCCATTCTGAACACCGGGGATCAAACGGATCGTTTAGAAGATTGCCGTTTTCATCTTTGTCAGATTGTGAAGGAATCACACTGTAACCGTAGTCAATACAAGCCAGTGCGACTGGGTCATTTTTCCGGAAGGTAATGCGCCGAATAAATCGTTGTGCTTTGGGGGGGTGCCAGCCAGGAGAAGCACTTGTCAGTAATGATTTTGTGCCGGATGGTTGCACGGTTGTGCAGCGATTGGGGCGTTTCAATCCGTGCCGGTCACAATAATCCCACACCACGCGATTCACAGTATCTTTCCAGCGAGTGAGATACTCCTGTTCCTGCCGTTTAAACTCCAATCCTTGTGCTGTTGCGGGTCGTCCTTCTTGCCACCAGCGCAGCCAGTCTACGCCAAAGGCATTCACGAAGAAGTCAAATAAGCCGGTGAAAGAAACTCCCACAATAGGGTCTAATTGCCGGCTGTATTGATAGCGGGGTTCAACGAATTTGTGATTGAGCAACACTGCGACGGATAATGCGCCGGCGGTAAAAGCGTCCTCAATTTCCTTTTCATTTTTCGGATTAATTTGATTTAAGTGAACCTCCGCAAGATTGCAGTGAAAATTAGAGCCAATAATTTCCAGTTTTGTTACCCTAAAGGCTTTTTATCCTTTAGTTCTACTGCTTTATTTTTTGCAGTAGCTCCGCGTACCTTTTGCGCGTATTCTCTCTAATAATAGAGAAGTGCCTTTCTGTTATAGGATTAACCTGTAACCATCTGGCATATTGTTTTCGCGCCCCCACACTCTTGGAGAGATTATATTCTAGATGGCTTTTTTAGTTTCATCTAGTTTCACTCTCTACGCTGTACGGTGTCAAAAGCGTTTTAGTTCTTCTGATTACCACGGGATTAGCATTTCAGCTTTCCCCGTATTTGCGGGGTTTTTAACGTGAGGCAAAATTATCTACCACACGGGTTTAAGCCCAAACGGGCTAACCGATGCTCTAATTCCTGTTCTGGCATATTAGGATAGCTTGTGTGGAACCATTCTTTAATTGTTCCTTCTTGATAAGCTTTCAAAAATGCCTTTTTCGTTTCTTGATTCGGCAATAAATCATTATTAGCTCTGGCGATGGCTTCACCGGCCCACTGAATGGCACCCTCGCCGGAATAATATTGTTTCCGCACCGCCTCTATTGTTTCTTCCAGAGTTGGTTTCGTATGAAAAACTCTGGTGTGGTTCGCCATCCGAAGCGCGTCTCTTTCGGGGTCAATTCGCCAGTTCCCGCTTTCATCTTGCTGCCAGAGATTTGTTTTAGCGCCGGCAAACAAATCATCGTCGCTTGAGCCTTGTCTCATGCCGGCTGATCTTCGCACGTTGCCGGCAACGACCACCACCGCCGCTTCATCAATTAACACACAACACTCAACTGAGTTAAGCTGCCGGCCTAATGCCTTATTCAAAATTGCAGCGCAGCGCTCATATAACTCTGGTAACTTAATCGGATTGGCGACTCCACCAAATCCTTTTAAGGGTTCTCCCGCCGGCCTGACATCATTAATATTAATGATGACTTTGACTTCGTCTGAAAACCGCTCATCTGTTGATAATTCCAGCAAAGTTTGATAAGACTTTACCCAACCTTGGCGAGAATCTCCAACATGAATTAATACCTCATTTCCAGTAATTTTGACTTCAGATTTTTCACGGCGATTTTGTGCGGGAGTTAAGCCGATTTCGCCTTGAATTTCGACATTGAGCCGGTTGCGAATTGCCGGCAGTTGGTTGATATACTTCGGTTCGAGGACTGCGCCGGTGCCACATCCCATCATCGCCAAATCCATCAGCAGACCAAAAGCACGCCAGTCAGCGATGTTTGTTGATGAACAGTTGTATGCACCTGAGAAATTTTGGGATTGCTCGATCCATTCGCTGCCCCCAACCCACAGCCAGCGCCCGGAGGTCAGCGCTTTGAGCCGGCGCTGCATTTGCATCAGAAGTTCAATTTCATCCGGGGTGAGTTTGCCAAGTTTCGCTAACCCCTGCACAGTCCGCTGGCACACCTCTTCCCAAGTCTCTCGACCGGCTGCTGTGCGGCGGCTGTACGTCCTAAAAAATACCGGATTGGCTGCCGGTGCCGTTTCGGGAAACTCGCCGGTTGGGCGTGTTCGCTCTAATTCTCGAACCATAAGTCTTATCGGGTCAGGACACATCAGTAGACTACGACTATACACGACGTTAAAAGCTTTTCAAAATGGCCATCTGCGCTAGGGATAGGGGTTTGGGGGTTGCCGGTTTTTAGGACTGATTCTGTGTAAAGCCAGAGTTCCTTGAGGTGTTGTGGAGGGGGCTATTTGATGTCAAGTATTTTGGTTGACAACATTTATACAAATGGAGTTTTTGCCGGCAAGATTGCGGTCAAACCCTACGCTAAACCCTGAGAGACAAATCCTGACCAATAATAAGGGCTGACAAAGGGTAAGGGTTGCCGGCAAAGCCAATCTAATCGTAAGCGCTGATGCTTGACAATTTCTGTTTGATTTTCTCCCCACTGTTGCCGGTTAAAATAGGCTTCTAATAGGTGTTTGTAATTAGCATCTAATTCATCACCTGTCAAGTTCCGAAGTTTAATTTGGGCTTGACGGATGGCTTCTGAACGGCTTTTATTCTGCTTTTCTTTATAGTATAAGATGCAAAATAACGCCGTTGCTAAGTCTTCCACCGACCACAAGGTACTGACAACATTTCTTGCTCCTGCACAGAGGAATCCACTAGCAATACTGAGGGGATCGTCGGTAATTTGGGTCAGAGATAAATTCGTTTCGCAGCAGGAGAGGAAGACTTCGGCTAAGTGCGAGAATCTCCAAGTAAAAACGCGACCGAGGTTAATATCGCCATCGAATAAATGCAGTTTTGATTCTAGGGAATTATTCAGTTGAGAACTGGCGTGATGGCTGGAATGGAGGACTTGCACTCCGTTGATTAAGTTTTGATAGTTGTCGATTGTGGCTTGCTGATATTGCAGGCGGGAGTTTTGATCAACTTGGTGCATCGTTGCTAGAGTTTCGCACTCGTAGCCGGTGAAAACAAGGTCGCCGGTGGCATTTTCCACGATTCCCATTGTGGCCGGTTTGAGGTTGCCTCGCTGGTGGCAAAAGTTGAGTATTTGGCAACTAGGAACGATGCGAATGCGGAATTTATCGCTGAGGTATTCGGGTTGTTGAGGTGGGGTTGTGGCGGAGGTGTTTGAGGGTTTGCTAGCAGGCTTTAATCCGCGTGTTTTGTCAGAGTTTGTCTCGCTATGGGGAATAGGAGTGTTGTTTAAGGGTAAGGCGGCGAAGGGTATTTGATGCAGGTACAGGTGAGGAATGATAATGAGTTCTTTGATATCTTTGAGATGCTCAGAAATTAGTTGATTGAGTTGCAGCCGGCTAGCCAGTTCACTGAGAAATCCACCCATTTGACTTTGCCATTCGGCTTGGTTTCCGATATAAAGTTTTAACCAATTGTTGAATATCCAAAATTGCAAAGTTTCGTGTCCTTGTCCTTGGCAGGTATGGAGTTTGGATGCTTGATTTTGCCGCAAAATGAAAATGTGAGTATGCTCGCCAGTGGTGTAAAAATTGAGAATAGCGGTTTCGGCATCGGGAATTAAGGCTTGCATCTGCTTGAAACTGAGGGGATCTGGTTGCAATTGACCCGCCAAAACTTGGTCTTTGCTGCGAATTTTTAGCCAAGCTTTCTGTTTTTCTGCTTCTAAGTCTTTAATGGTTTCGAGGATAGCCTCGCCGTTGGGGGTTGCTTGGCTAGTGGTAGCCAATGCTTTTGTCCCGTCGTTTTCAGAAATCCGCAAACGGTTGCCTTGCTGTTGCAGGCGATAGTATTCTTCAACTTCCGGGGGAATCTCGCCTTTGGGGTAGAGGTCTTTGCTGCTATAAAATAAGTCGGCGAGGTGGCGGGAACGGGAACGATCTGCGGTTTCGACGGCTTTATCGTATTGTTTGAGGTTGATGTAGCATTGGACGGCGTTGGCGTAAACAGAGATAGCGTCTTTTATGATTTCTTGCCGGCGTTTGTCAGTAGTTGAACCTTTACGGATATTTTCAACGGCTTGCATAGCCGGTTCGTATCCTTCTAAGGCGAGTTGCCAGTTGCCTTGCGTAAAGCCAGTATCACCGAGGTTTTGGCCGACTTTGAAGCATTGAACTGGCATGATTTCGGGGGTGGCAATTTTCAGGCAGTCTCGATAGTTCTCAAGGGCTTTCTCTCTTTGCTGTAATTGTCGGTAAGCATTGCCTAAATTTACCAAACAATTGGCTTCCCCTTTGCTATCTTTGATGTCCCGAACAATTACTAATTGCTGTTCATAGAAAGGGATCGCTTGTTCGTATTTTTCTAGACAGCAATGAGCAATAGCTAAATTTCCTAGAGAACTCGCTTCTCCTTGTAGATATTTAATTTCCTGACTAATCTCTAAACATTGTTGCTGGTAATAAATAGCTGTTTGAAATTGTCCGATAGAGAGATAAGAACAGCCTAAATTTCCTAGAGCCTTCGCTTCTCCTGAACGGTCTTTCATTTCCTGACTAATCTCTAAATACTGTTGATGGAAATCAATGGCTCGTTCCAATTGTCCTAGAGAGTCGTAAACTATGCCTAAATTTCCCAGAGAATTCCCTTCCCCTAGCCGGTCTTTGATTTCTCTTTTAATCGCTAAGGATTGTTCGTGGTAATCAATGGCTCGTTCAAATTGTCCCAGAGACTCGTAAGCAGCGCCTAAATTTCCTAAGGCATCCGCTTCCCCTCGTCGCTTTTTTATTTCCTGATGAATGGCTAAAGACTCGTGAAAACGAGCAATTGCTTGTTCAAATTGCCCCTGGCATAAATAAGCATTACCTAAACCTAGCAAAGAACTTCCTTCTCCTTCGCGGTCTTTAATTTGCCAACGAATGGCTAAAGATTCCTCGAAGTAAGAGATGGCTGCTTCTAATTGTCCTAGAGAGAGGCAAGAAAAGCCTAAACTTCCTAGAGCATTCGCTTCTCCTTTGCGGTCTTTGATTTCCTGACTAATCTCTAAATATTGTTGACAGAAATCAATAGCTCGTTTAAATTGTCCTAAAGAGTGGTAAGAAGCGCCTAAATTTCCTAAGGCATCGGCTTCCCCTCTTCGGTCTTTAATTTCTCGACGAATAGCTAAAGACTGTTCGTGGTAGGAAATAGCTGTTTCAAATTGCCCCAAGTAGTGGTAAGCATTGCCTAAGCCTAGCAAAGAAATCGCTTCTTCTTTGCGGTCTTTGATTTCCCAACTAATGGTTAAATGCTTCGTGTAGTAAAGGATTGCTTGTTCATATTGTCCCGTACTGTTGTAAGCTGAACCTAAACTTTCTAGAATAATCGCTTCTCTTTGGGGGTCTTTGATTTCCTCAAAAATGGCTAAACACTGTTGAAGAAAATTAATACCTCGTTCAAATTGTCTCAGAGAGCAGTAAGCTATACCTAAATTTCCTAAGGCAGCAGCCTCCCCTTTGCGGTGTTCGATTTCCCGAAAGATGGATAAACACTTCTCATGGTAAGGGATTGCTCGCTCAAATTGTCCCATATTGTAGTAAGCTATACCTAAATTTTTCAGAGAATCCGCTTCCCATAGCCGATTTTTGATTTCCCGACTAATAGCTAAGTATTGTTCATGATAATTAATGGCTCGTTCAAATTGTCCCAGAGATTCGTAAGCATTGCCTAAATTTTTCAGAGAATCCGCTTCCCCATGCCGGTCTTTGATTTCTCGACTAATTGCTAAATATTGTTGGTGGTAATCAATGGCTTGTTCAAATTGTCCCAGAGATTGATAAGCGTTGCCTAAACTTCTTATAGAATTTGCTTCCACTTGCCGATCTTTGATTTCTCGACTAATGGCTAAGGATTGTTGGTGGTAATCAATGGCTTGTTCAAATTGTCCCAGAGATAGGTAAGCATTGCCTAAATTTCCTAGAGAAGCTGCTTCTCCTTGCCGATCATGAATGGCTTGATAAATGCTAATGCACCGTTTCCAGCACTCACAAGCGACAACAAACCAACTAATATAATACTGTGCAGTTCCCCACTTGAATAAAATACCAACTGTCTGTTTTCTGATTGCTGTTGGCTGCCGTTCACTACCGAGAAATTCTCCCAGTTGTAAAGCCAGGATAGTTATTTTTTTAACAACATTTTGATTGTCGTTATCATTGAGTTGTTTGGCAACCGCGATTATCGCTTCCAAAAAGCCGGGATCAATTAACGTAAGGTTTGCATTTAAGATTTGTGGTTCTTCCCCATCGGCACATTCGAGCAGTTTTTGGATAAGTTGATAATAGGCGGCCATGTGTTGTTCGTCCATTGTTGTTTTCTCCGCTTTTATTTGATTGTTTGCAGTCACTTCTCGTTCACTTTAATTGCTCAAGCATTTATTAAGCACTGATAGTCATTCAATCAAGCTTCTTGTCTAAAAATTATTAAAATAATGACAGTATTCCATTGAAAACTATTCATAATATGATGTGTTGAAATCATAATCTCTCATAACTAAAGTATTGAATAATTTGGAAATCAGCCTTATGAGTTTGTGTGCGTCATATTTCCAAAACCATGATTGCCAATCCCAGCCAAAATTACCTTTCCCCTGAAGAATATCTTGCCCAGGAAGAGAACAGTGCTATCAAGCATGAGTATATTGACGGACAAGTTTACGCAATGGCAGGGGCAAGTGATGCTCATGTTACGATTGCCGGCAACTTATTTGCACTGTTAAGAAATCATGTGCGAGGCACCGGCTGCCGTGTCTATATGGCAGATATGAAAGTGCAAATTGAAACGGCCAATCTCTTTTACTACCCTGATGTCATGGTAACTTGTGATGCCAGAGATAGACAATTGCAAAGTCATAAAAAATATCCTTGTTTAATTGTCGAAGTTGTATCGGAAAGTACAGAAGCATTTGATCGCGGTGACAAATTTGCTAACTATCACCAATTAGAAACCCTGCAAGAATACGTCCTAATTAGCCAAAAACATCAGCGCCTAGACTGCTTCTGCCGCAATGCCGAAGGAGTTTGGGCGTTGCAGTTTTATCATGCCGGTAGTGAGATTCATTTAACAAGCATCGACTTTCCCACGAGTGTTGATGCTTTATACGAAGATGTAACATTTGCCGGCAATGAAGAAACTTAGAAGAGAAAGGTGTGTCACTGCCGCATCCTAGAACTGCACCTCAAAACTTTGATAAAAAACTTTCCAATTTTCTTGCTGTTCTAATTCGTCAAATAACTCCTTAATTCGTTCAGCATTCCATTCTGGTAGCGCTTCCTCTTCGTGGGGAGTTAACCAAGGCAAACTCAAAGGTTTCTCTAAGGCAATCGCTAAAAATTCCTCCTTTCCTGCTTCTTCAAACATAAAATTTTGCTTGTTCTCATCTTGAGCTGCCCAAGAATGCTTTTGAGGTAGCAAAATCGGCGATTTTTCAATGATAGAGTTCGGTGCATAAGCGGAAGATGGACAAAGTAAACATTGCTTCTGCTGGCTGCCAGACAACAACAGCAATTGATAGTTTTGCAACGCTAAATCAATCACCATCCAAAGCGACTGATTTGCAGGAACTGTTGGTGTAACTTTCTTTACCGAAGGCGGAGGCGGCGGTATAATTAAGCCTTTTCTTTGTGCGGCTACCATTTCCTCTTCTGTTAAAAACTGTAGCCAATTGGCAGGAGATTTAGCTTTTGACTGCAAAATTTCCCAGCTATGAGCCTCAAGCCACCGCAAATATTTGTAATTCCATAGCCAAGAATAAGCTTCTCGCCAAGTGCCTCTTTGCCCTTGTTGTCCATTAAGTAAGAGAGCAACATTCACGCCATCTTTTTCCATCTCTTCTTTATATTGATTAGTGATTGCCCGCCGAACATTTTGCGACGTTGTTCCAATTGAAGTTGCATAATCTCCCTTACCTAGGCGAGAATCTTTTGGCATCCACTCTTCTGCAATTTGTCTGTCTTGAACTGTCACCGGGCGATTTTTATCATACCGCAGAGGAAAAAATACTTCCTCTCTAATCAGAAACCCTGGCTGTTTTTTCAGTTCTGCTGCAATGTTGTTAAGAAATTTTACTTCTGCGGGCGTCATCGGGATACCTCTAGTGATGCAAGTCTCGAAAAACCCGGT
This sequence comes from Microcoleus vaginatus WJT46-NPBG5, assembly GCA_019359355.1. GTDB lineage: Bacteria > Cyanobacteriota > Cyanobacteriia > Cyanobacteriales > Oscillatoriaceae > FACHB-68. Next base: position 80,413 of record JAHHHM010000024.1, read on the forward strand.
CTTTGAAACCTCCGTTTCAATCTAGCACATCCATATTTGGAAGAAAAGCCAATACAACTGTCTAACTATTTCAACTATTTCGTCTATTTCAACTCATTAAACTAAAATAACTAAGTTGTCATCAAAATAACTATATCGAGGAGGTTGGCAACTCTATGAACTTTTTTACAGTGAAGATATGAACCTAAAAAAAGTTTTGTCTTTCACTGAACAAAAGGAGAGCCGAGAATTATGGATAACCTCGAAAATAAGACAACCACCGACAAATACAAAATGATTTTAGAGGCGACCGAAAACAAGACAACCACCGACAAATACAAAATGATTTTAGAGGCGACCGAAAACATTGAAACCGTGATGGGATTTGATCCTCACTTTCAATCTTTTCAGCAACCGAATAGCAAAATAGAAGTTTCTTCTCGTCAAACTGAAAAAATAGAAGCTGTGAGGGAAGTTGACCCTCACTTTCAATCTCCTCAGCAGCCGACAGGTAAAATCGAAGTCCCACCCAGCCAATCTGCCGGCTTATTTGTGCTTTGGTTTATGGTTCTATTAGTTCAAGCCCTTATGTTTTGGAAGCAAAAAAGTAAAGAATAACCGGCAAAGTTCTGCAACAGTCCAAACGTTCAGAGTTGTCAAGCATTAAAACCGGCTCAAGCAGATAGCATTGCGGTGCCGGTGGCGGAACGTTGTTTGTCGCAGAACTTTTTAAAATTGGTATAATCTCTAGAGCAAAATTGTTGAAAAGCCGGCAGCCCACAATCAAGAGACAGCCTCGGCATCCCGCCCGACTTCTAAATATCTCTCACCATGATGATTAAAATAAGAGTGATTTTTGTTCAATGAGATTGAATTTAGTGGCGAAAAAATGGATGATCTTTTGCTTGTGCTTCTTAGTGGGCTTAAGATTAATTGCTGGAAGTAGCACCTATTCGCAAATACCCCCATCTACTGAGTCAGAACTACGCGGTGTTTGGATAACGAATGTCACCAGTGGCGTATTATTTGTCCCTTGGGGAATCAACCGCGCATTACACCAACTGTCTCAACTCAACTTCAACACCGTCTATCCCGTCGTCTGGAACCGGGGACACACGTTTTATCCAAGTGCTGTCGCGCAAGACGTCACAGGGCGCTCGCAAGAACCCCTGTTGGCAGTGATGCGCCCCTTTGAAGATACTCTGGCGGAAATCCTCAAGCAGGGACATCGCCGGCACCTAAAAGTCATTCCCTGGTTTGAATATGGCTTTATGGCACCGGCACAGTCACAACTCGCCCAGCGTCACCCAGACTGGCTCACGACTAGGCGAGACAGTAGCAAAAATATTAAAGAAATTCCGGATGAACAGGCAGTTCAAGAAGGCGCAAAGCGAACCCCGCAGCAGAATGCCGGCAAGCCTGGTATTTTTCCTGCCGCATCATCTTTTTTCGTTCCTAAGCAAGTTTGGCTGAATCCTCTGCATCCAGAAGTGCAGCAGTTTATCCGTGAGCTAGTTGTGGAAGTTGTTAGCAATTATGATGTTGATGGCATTCAGCTAGATGATCATTTTGGGATGCCGGTGGAGCTAGGTTATGATCCTTTGACAGTCGAGCTTTACCGGCTCGAACATCAGGGTCAAAATCCCCCCAGTGACTTTCTTGATGCTGAGTGGATGCGCTGGCGTGCCGATAAAATTACTCATTTCATGCAAGAGTTATTTCACGCGGTCAAAGCTGTCAAGCCGGATGTGATCGTATCTCTTTCTTCTAACTCACAATCTTTTGCTTATAGAAATTATCTCCAAGATTGGCAAACTTGGGTAGAGCAGGGTTTAGTGGAAGATTTAATATTGCAGGTGTATCGCAATGATTTGATTCGCTTTCAGGCAGAATTAAAAGTGCCGGCAATTCAGATTGCTCGTCGTAAAATTCCTGTTGGCGTGGGAATTACAGCCGGCACTTGGAGAAATCCTGTCCCTATTGAGCAAATTCAAAAGCAGGTGGGGGTCGTTCGTGAGGGCGGATTTTATGGGGTATCCTTCTTTTATTGGGAGAGTTTATGGAGTTATTTCACGCCAGAGTCTCCTCGGCAGCGGAGAAAGGGGTTTAAAGCGATTTTTTCGGATGCAAATGTTAGAAATAAATAGTTTTTGGGATCGGATTTTATAAGATTTTTTAACCACAGATGCACACAGATAAACACAGATGGGTTGTCGGTTGGTTTCAAAGATAATGCAGATGTTAAAAGTAACTTTTAGCGATAGATTGAGTTGATCAACCGAACTAAAGTTATTGCTTGCAATATTGGATATCTGAAATATACTTTTTTGTCATTTAAATGTGTGTGAGCTTAAAGTTTGTCAAAACAGAGTTCTTTGTTTGGTTGCAGTGGGTTTTGCTCACGCTTGCAGGTTTTTTGGTAAGTTTACTATTTATTGAAATAGGTGAGAAACCTGATATTGGAGCTTTTGAGGGGGCAATTGGTGGGGTGGTAATCGGGTTAGCGCAATGGTTTTTTCTGAGATCGCGCATCTCTAATGCTGGATGGTGGGTATTGGTGTGTGTTCTCAGTTGGGGATTGCTGGGTGTGACGGGTTTGGGTGCACTCGGCTGGTTTACACCGGCAACCCCGCAAATTCCTCTGAGAATCGTTTACGGGGCGATCAATGGTGAACAGATGGGATTGTTGATCGGGTTGGCGCAGTGGTTGGTGATTGGTAAACAAGTTATGGCGGGTTGGCGGTGGATTATCACGAGTTCTGTATGTTGGGCGGTGGCGTTGGCTATCGGGTGGACGGTTGGCGGGTTGTTGCACCAAGCCACCGGCTTATTCTTTGGAGAGGTTGTGGGTTTGGCTGTGGCATGGATTGTTGCAGCAGCAACCACAGGAATTCCTCTTGTTTGCTTTTTAAACTCCCACTAATGGGAAATGTTCGCTAAATGCTCAGCAAGCGTTTTTGCCTAAATATGGGTAATAATTGCCTTTGGCCTGGATTTGTGGGGAGTTAGCTTTCTCCTACGACTACAGGCAAGCTATAGCAGTGCGAGATTATACCTGAAAAATTAAAGAATGAAAAAGATATTTTTGGCGTTTCTAATCATTTCTCTTTCTTTTTTCAGGGTTGCATCTACTCGGGCAGCAGAAATCGTCTTGGCAGTTGTGCGGAGTCCGGATAACGCCCAGGAGTGGGCCGGCATCACTCAACGTTTAGATGCGGCGGGAATTGCTTATCGCACTATCGATATCGCACAAATTAACCGGGCTTCGGATCTAGCCGGCACTACAGTTATATTTTTAGCCAACATCGAAACGCTAACACCAGCACAAGTGAACGCCCTCGATGACTGGATGAGCCAAGGGGGTCGAGTTATCGCATCAGGGCCGGTTGGCAGTCGCTCCTCCCCAGAAGTGCGTCAAGCCTTACGCTCGCTCTTAGGTGCATCCTGGGCGTTTCCCCTGCCCCAGCCTTCAGCCGTTCAAGCGATGCGAATTTGCACCGGCGACTGGCGCAACGCCCCGATTGGTGCCAAACCCTGCGACACTTGGGTGTCTCCAGAACTAACCGCCCCACCTGTTTCTGGAGGCGTCTTAATTCCCGCCGGCTTATCGAGTCAAATTGCTGCGACTTGGAGTTGCACCGGCACACAACCCTGCCCCAACACCTCATCCCCAGCCGTCGTCACCAGTGAACAAGCCACATTTTTCGGCTGGCAGTGGGGCAGCCAAGCGGCAGCATCCGCCGAAATTGATACAGCCTGGTTGCAAGCAACCCTCAGCCGTTATGGAGAAATTCAGCTCACCGATATGCCGGTGGCGAGGAGAGGGGGAGCCGTTGAATCTAGAAGAGAAGGAGAGGGGGAGCAAAGGCGAGGGGGAGCAGTCGAATCTAGAAGAGGAGGAGAGGGGGAGCAAAGGCGAGGGGGAGCATCTGAGCGAGACAACTCTCAACCGGCAATCCCTAAATCCCCCAATCCTTCACAAAACTCTAGCGATCCAGCAGAGCAAGTCGTGCCGGCGCAACCGGAAATCAACCCCGACTCCCAAATCATCACCAGCGCCTCTGCTAACGCCATGCGCCAAGAACTCGCCGAACTTTTAGGGCGGGTTGAAAGTGCCTTATTATCTGCTAGTGCAGCCAATAATCCAGAAAATCTCGCCACTGAAACTCCGACAGAAGCGAGCACCAAATCTGCTGCTCGTCCTGCGACAAATCAAGGGGCTGCGGAAAAAGCAATCGTTGAGGCGCGGCAAGTGTTGCAAGCATTTCCTCAACTGTTAGCACAAAAGAATTACACTGAAGCGCGTCGGCAGTGGGTCGCCGCGCGACGGCTGCTGTGGGAAAATTACCCGACAGATCAGCCTGTGGCTCAACCAGAAATTCGCGCCATTTGGTTAGATCGGGGCACCATCGTGAGAGCCGGCTCAGAGCGAGGATTGGCTGTGGTTTTTGACCGGCTGGCAGCCGCAGGATTCAATACAATTTTCTTTGAAACCGTCAATGCCGGCTATCCGATTTATCCCTCTCAAGTCGCTCCCGAACAGAACCCACAGACGCGCCGGTGGGACCCCCTCGCCGCTGGGGTGAAGTTAGCCCATGAACGAGGCATGGAACTGCACGCATGGGTGTGGGTGTTCGCTGCCGGCAACCAGCGACACAATGTACTGCTCAACCAGCCGGCGGATTATCCGGGACCCCTGATTAGCGCCCATCCAGACTGGGCAAGCTACGATCAGCGCGGCAAGATGATTCCCGCAGGGCAAACGAAGCCGTTTTTAGACCCTGCACATCCAGAAGTGCGTCGCTACTTGCTCAAGCTTTTGGATGAAGTGGTTAGCCGGTATGAAGTGGATGGGGTGCAGCTAGACTACATTCGCTATCCTTTTCAAGATCCGGCTGTTGGCAGCAGCTACGGCTATGGCAAAGCAGCACGCCAGCAATTTCGGCAACTTGCAGGGGTTGATCCAGCGGATATTTCGCCAAGCGATACGGAATTGTGGCGGCAGTGGACGGGGTTCCGCATCCGCCAAGTTGACTCTTTTGTTGCCGAGGCATCGAAACTTGTTCGCAGCCGGCGTCCGAATGTAATGGTTTCAGCGGCGGTATTTCCCTTACCTCGCAACGAACGCCTCAACAAAATCCAGCAGAATTGGGAAGAATGGGCGCAGCAGGGAAATGTGGATTTGGTGGTGCCGATGACTTACGCAATGGATACCGGCGGGTTGCAAAAGTTGGCTGCACCTTGGCTGACAATAGCAGCCGGCGTGAATAACAGCGCACCGGCACTGGGTGCAACTTTGATTTTACCGGCGATTCGGCTGCTGAATTTGCCGGAAGTGGTGGCAGTGGATCAAATTCAGGCATTGCGGGATTTGCCGGCACCGGGTTATGCCTTGTTTGCTGTAGAGAATATCAGTAACCGTTTGCAGGGCATTTTCAGCCGTACCCAAGGATGTGCCGGTGCAAACTGTACAGCAGCCGTTCCGTATCGGCAGCCTTTTGCCACTGCCGCCGGACGGTTTAAAACGTTGCAAAGGCAATGGGATTTTCTGCTGGCAAATAATCAGCTAAAAATAGCAGAACCGCAGTTAAGCGAGTTCACCACTAAAACGCAAGCGCTGGAAAGCAGTTTAAACCAACTGGCAACTGAAGCATCTGTCGGTGATTTAGCCACAGCCAGACAGTCACTCACTAATTTTCAAGCAGAATTTGATGGCTGGATGCGCTTGTATTCCTCAGAAAATCCTTACCAAGTCAAAACTTGGAAAAATCACTTAGCGACGCTGGAAACCCTGCTGCGCTTTGGAGAGCGAGTTGAATTACAGCGATAATACTGCCACCTTCGTCTCTTCCTCAGTTTAGTTGAGTGATTGTTGGCCGGTATTCATAATCACGCCAAAGCCGAAGATATCAAACCCTAAGCGCTTCCCGGCGATAAGTATAAAAACTTATTTGCATCTGTGCGGAACTCTTCAATTTTTAAGAAAATTGCCCTGCTTGTGAGCGAGAGAATCGGCAAGCTTTGTTAAAAAAAATTTCTTAAAATATCTTTTTTTAGCCTAAAGTTCCGTACTTTCTCTGTAACTGTAAATAAGAACAATATGGTATCTGTGGCAGTAATTTCACTGATGGATATGCTTGTGTGCTAACAAATCAACGGTTGGCAATCAGGGAGTGTATTATATTTTGTAAAAAATCTTAACGGGGAATTTGCCTTTGACATAGCAAACTCAAAAGTGAAGGAGCTGGTTAAATTTTTAAGTTTGCCTTTAGCGCTTCCAGGGTGGTTTTCTGCTAATTGCAACTATTTGTATTAATTAACACGATGCCACTTAATAGTTTTTCATTCTTACGAGAGATATTATTCTCCGTAATAATAATTAAGCTTAAGTTTCATCTATCCCAAGGCAGATTTTTAAAGTCAATAAGGATTTCAAGCTCATAGTGGAATCAGATCAACAGGAGTCTGTTTCTGGGTATCTTAAGCAGGGTGAAATGCTGCCGGCAACAAGAGGTCAAAACAGAGAGTTTTTATGCAGGAATTTTTGCACATATTTTTTAGCTCAAGTCCATTTATTCCCCACGGGCATTGCTATCTCTGGAAGCCAGAGCTAGTTTCACTTCATCTACTATCGGATCTAATAACAGCGCTTGCTTACTTCTTCGTTGCCGGTGCCATTATTTACTTCACCAGAAATCGGCAAGATTTACCCGCTAAAACTGTCATTTTGCTCATCGGCACATTTTTTGTTTTTAGTGGATGTGGGACAACTCACTTGATGGATGTCTTCACCCTGTGGCATCCTGTTTACTGGGTTTCAGGAACGATCAAGTTTCTCAACGCCACATGGTCATCCTATGCCTTTGCATTTCTTTTAGTGCCGCTCATCCCCTTAGCCCTTGATGCGCCCAGCCCAGCGCAACTAGAAGCAGCAAACCGGCAATTAGAAGCAGAAATTACTGAACGTCGGCGCATTGATGAAAAGCTGCAAAAATCACAACAGATGTTGCAGCTAGTCATGGACAACATCCCACAATGTATTTTTTGGAAAGATCGCAATTCAGTTTATTTGGGTTGCAACCGTAACTTTGCAATCGTAGCCGGCATTGACACTCCAGGAAATATCGTTGGCAAGACAGATTGGGATTTACCGTGGACAAAAGAACAAGCTGAAATTTACCGCGAATATGACTCTTGCATAATGGAAACAGATATTTCTGAATATCACATTATCGAAGATTTGCAACAAGCTGATGGCAAACACTTATGGCTAGATACAACAAAAGTGCCGCTGCACGATAGTGAAGGCAATGTTGTAGGCATCTTGGGAGCTTTTGAAGATATCACAGAGCGCAAGCAAGCTGAGTCTGCACTTTTGCAAAGCGAAGCCAAACATCGTGCTTTGCTTAATGCAATTCCCGATGCGATTTTTTGCATAAGTAAAGAAGGTATTTATTTAGAATATAAGCCGGCAAAAGACTTTAATCTTTTAGCGTCGGCTAGTGAATTTATTGGCAAAAGTGTGTGGGAAGTGCTGCCGGCACAGATGGCTGAGCAAACAATGCACTACATTCAGCAAACCTTCAGCACCGGCGATCCTCAAGTTTTCGAGTATCAGACGACATTTGAGGGCGAATCGCACGATTACGAAGCGCGAATGGTTGTTAGTAAAGAATCAGAAGTTATTAGCATTATCCGCGACATCACCGCCGCCAAGCAGGCAGAAGCCGGTTTAAAACAAGCAAAAGAAGAACTCGAAAAAAGTTATAGCCTTTTACGTGCTGTGATGGATGGAACCCCCGATCCCATCTTTGTCAAGGATCTTCAGGGGCGATATTTAATGCTAAATCGTGCCCTTCTTCAGATATTTGGCAAACATTCTGTAGAAGAGGTGCTCGGTAAGGATGATACTGAGATATTGCCGGCAGAAATAGCGCGTCAACTTAGGGAAACTGATCGCCGCATCATGACAGCCGGCAAAACTCAAATTCTTGAGGAAGTGGTTACAGGAAGTGATAATATTACGCGGACGTATCTAGCAACAAAAAGCGTCTACCGCGATCCACAAGGAAACATCAGTGGTCTCATAGGAATCTCGCGAGACATTAGCGAACGCAAGCAAACCGAAGAAGCTTTAAATAAAGAACGAGAGTTTTTAAACGCATTGCTTGATAATCTAGCAGACGGAATTGTTGCTTGTGATGCCAATGGAATTTTGACTCTGTTTAATCGAGCTACAAAAGAGTTTCATGGGTTGCCGCAACAACCCATTCCTTCAGAAAAATGGGCACAACACTTTGATTTATATCGCCCTGACGGAAAGACTCTCATGGAAAAAGAAGAGATTCCGCTGTTTCGAGCATTGCAAGGAGAAATGGTTCGGAATACAGAAATGATCATTGCTCCAAAACAGGGAAAAACTCGCACCCTACTTGCTAGCGGACAAGCAATCTTTGATGGGAATGGCAAAAAATTAGGTGCGGTTGTGGCGATGCATGATATCACCAAACGTAAACAAGCACAGGAGGCACTCAAAAGAGCCAATGAAGAGTTAGAAATCCGCGTCGAAGAGCGTACTACAGCCTTAAAAAATGCGGTTGAACGATTGCAAAATGAAATGGCTGAGCGCCGGCAAGTAGAAGCAGCACTACGGGAGAGTGAAGCACGGTTTCGAGCGGCGGCAGAGGGGAGTTTTGATGCTTTCTACGTTTTTAAGAGTGTACGCGACGAAGCGGGAAGTATTATTGATTTTCAATTCGTTGATCTCAATTCCCAAGGTGCGAAGTTAATTTCGCGGTCTAAGGAAGAAGTGATGGGCACTCAGTTGTGCGAGTTGTTGCCCTTCAATCGCACCGGCGGTTTTTTTGAAAAGTACAAGCGCGTTGTGGAAACCGGCATTGCTTTAGAAGAAGAGTTTCCCATCTCTATGCCAGGAGTCGCTGCCTCATGGCTTCGCCATCAAGTTATTCCCCTCGGCGACGGCATCGCCATTACTTCTAGCGATATTAGCGATCGCAAGCAAGCAGAGGAGGCGCTGAAAGAGAGTGAAGCGCGGTTACAGGCGATTTTGGATAACTCTCCACTCTGTATGTATGTCAAGGATTTAGAAGGTAGATATCTTCTGATTAACCGGCAGCATGAAACCCTTTTTCACTTTGATCGCCAGTATATTAAAGGCAAAAACGATTACGAAATCTTCCCAGCTGAGTTGGCGGAGGCATTTCGGGCGAATGATCAACAAGTTCTTGCAGCGGGAACTGCTTTGCAGTCGGAAGAAGAGGCGCTTCATGACGATGGGTTGCATACATACATCTCGATTAAGTTTCCGCTTTACGACGCTGCCGGTGTCGCTTATGCAATCTGTGGCATTTCCACTGATATCACTGATCGCAAGCAGGCAGAAGCTGCAATACGCCAAAGTGAGGAGCGCTATCGCTCTTTGATCCTGGCAACTTCGCAGATTGTCTGGACAACCGATGCAGAAGGACAGGTGATTGATATACCAAGTTGGAGAGCTTACACAGGTCAAAGTGTAGAAGAAGTCAAAGGCTTAGGTTGGGTAGATGCGCTTCACCCAGACGATCAACAAAGATCGGGACAGGTTTGGCAAAACGCCGTTCGCAGCAAAACTCTCTATGAAACTGAGTACCGCATCCGAGGAATCGATGGCAACTATCGCTACTTTTGTGCCAGAGGGGTTCCTGTTTTAGCAGAAGACGGGAGCATCCGTGAATGGGTTGGCACCTGTTCTGACATTCACGAGGGCAAACAAGCGGAAGCAGCCTTGCGAGAAACCGCTACAGAGTTGGCGCGTTCTGAGACAGAACTCAGGCAAAAAACCGGCATCTTGCAACTGGTACTCGATAGCATGGGCGAAGGTGTCATTGTTGCCGATAACACTGGGCAGTTGTTGCTCATCAACCCTGCCGCCGAGGAAATATTCGGTTTGGGGAACAAGAATGCTGCTCCCGAGCAATGGTCAGATCAGCATGGGCTATTTTTACCGGATAGACGGACTCCCTACCCGCCGGCAGATTTACCTCTAGTAAAGGCGAGTCAAGGCATTGCTGTTGACGACGTGGAAATGTTTGTGCGCCATTCAACTCAGCCCCAAGGTGTTTGGGTGAAAATCAGCGGCAGAGCGCTTAAGGATGAAACCGGCACGCTTATGGGCGGCGTGATTGTTTGCCGTAACGTTACGGCGGACAAGCAAGCACAAGAACGCCTGCTAGAGCAAGCGCAGCGGGAAAACTTGCTAAATCGGCTGGCTAATCAAATCCGCAACTCGCTAGAGTTAGATACGATTTTGGAAACTGCGGTACAAGAAATTCGGGATTTGTTACAGCTTGATCGCTGTAGTTTCACTTGGTGCCGGCTTGCTGCCGGTGGTGCCGGTGGTGGTGAGGGAATGTGGGAGATTGCTAAAGAAGCAAAATTATCCCATTTACCCAGTTTTTTGGGGATCTACCCGATTATTTTAGGAGATCCGATTATCGAGCGGGTGATGAACCTCCAAGCCATTCGCATTGATGATGCGCTCAATTCCCTCGATCCTTTAGAGCGTCACTATTATGAGGTTTGGGGTGCAAGATCACTGCTCATGCTGCCTATTCAAACGCTCAGCGGTGACATTGGCTTGTTTAGCTGTGTTCAGCAAAGCGAGGTGCGCCTTTGGCGGGAGTGGGAAGTGGAACTCCTGCAGGCAGTAGCCGCCCAATTGGAGATCGCCATCGATCAAGCCGAACTCTACGCTCAAAGCCGTGCCAGAGCGGAACAGTTGGAGCAAGCGCTTAAGGAACTGAGATCAACCCAAACCCAACTAATCCAAAGTGAAAAAATGTCGAGTTTGGGGCAGATGGTTGCCGGTGTGGCTCATGAAATTAATAACCCGGTTAACTTTATTCATGGGAATATTACTCATGCTAATCAGTATGCGGAGGAACTGCTGCATTTGATCGAGCTTTACCAGCAATATTATCCAGAGCCGGTGCCGGCAATTCAAGCGGAAATTGAAGCGGTTGAACTTGATTTTTTAATAGAAGACTTTCCTAAATTGCTTTCTTCCATGAAGGTCGGAACTGAGCGTATCCGCAATATTGTGCTGAGCTTGCGAAACTTCTCCCGTCTGGATGAAGCGGACATGAAAGAGGTGGATATTCACGAAGGTCTTGATAACACACTGATGATCTTGCAAAATCGCCTGAAAGCTAAGTCTGACCGTCCGGGTGTTAAAGTGATTAAAGAATATGGCAACTTGCCTTTGGTGGAATGTTATGCCGGCCAGTTGAATCAAGTGTTTATGAATATCCTCACAAATGCGATTGATGCGATTGACGAGTTGAACAAACACCGCTCAATTGAAGAAATCGAAAACAATCCCAGTACCATCCGAATTTGCACAGAGGTGGTTGATAATTTATCCTTCAATCCTGAATTTGAGAGCGCCACTGTCAACAAAAAACAATTTGTGGCAATCCGGATTGCTGACAGTGGAATCGGTCTAACACAGGAAGTACAAGCTCGACTATTCGATCCGTTTTTCACCACAAAACCTGTGGGTTCCGGCACGGGTTTGGGAATGTCAATTAGCTACCAAATTATCGAAAAACATGGAGGTCAGTTAAAGTGTATTTCCCAAGCCGGTGAGGGAGCGGAGTTTATGATAGAAATTCCAGTTCAGCCGGCAAATAAATAGCTGCTTTTCCAACCGAAATTGAAGTTTCTATTCTTTTATCGGCAACAAAATTCCTGTTTTTAGAAATCGTTCTCGAATCGGCTGCTTTTAATTGCATCATTGCCAGTTCCAACCCATCTATCATTTGCCGGCGCGGAAAATTCGTACTCAATCTTTCCTTAAACTCGTTGCATTCGCAACTCCAGTTTCTGCAAACTCACTTAAAATGATGGAACCAGTGGATTTTATTTGAAATCAGGCACCATCATGGCTTACTCATGCAACTTGGACGCCGGCAAACAAATTATCATCGATAATCAGGGAGAGCAAACGGCGATTACGCTGATGAGCAGTGGATCTGGACAGCAGCAAAGTCAGCGCACTAGCTTCAGCACCGGCACTTGGACTTCACCCCCTGTTTTGTTCCGCACATCTGCCGGCTTTGTTTTGCAACTAACCACCGCACAAGGTAGTCAATTTGTCAAGATACAAGGCAGCAGTATGGGCTTGATGAGTGCAGCACCGGCTTTAACTGAGGCGGAAGCCTTGCCAATGCAGCCGGCAGAAGCTTCAACACAGCAGCCTGCGACACCCATGAAGCCGATGGAACCAATGAAGCCAATGGAACCGATGAAGATGGGAAACATGGAGATGGGGATGAAACCGATGGAGATGCGGATGGGTGATATGCAAATGAGTATGGGAAAATCAGCAGCAGGGGATGCCGGCAAGCGTTTTTGTTCGCAATGTGGCGCTGCCGTCAGTTCAAGTGATCGCTTCTGCACTAACTGCGGACACGGCTTGGTTTAATTTTAGATAGGCAGATTCTCAGAAATCTGTTGATAACTGAGGTAACAATTTTGCCTACATTTAAACTTTAAAATCTCCACTCTCAAGCTTTTTGTTTTATGTCTATTAAGGTTGCTTTAAATCATTTGACCGCCTATCGATTTGAGCGACCTGTGTTCTTAGGGCCGCATATTGTCAGGCTGCGACCGGCACCTCGCTGTTATATGCCGGTGAAACATTATTCTTTTAACGTTCATACCCCAAAACATAGCCTTTATTGGCAACAAGATCCTTATGGAAACTTTTTAGCACGGCTCGTATTTCCGCAAGCAACCACTGAAATAAAACTTGAAGTTGAATTGATAGCAGAAATGCACTCTATCAACCCATTTAATTTCTTAGTAGAACCCGATGCCGAAACCTATCCCTTCACTTATGACCGACAACTGGCAAAAGAACTGATTCCATTTTTAGAAATTGCAGAATCTGGGCCATTATTGCAAGAATGGATTGGAGAAATCAGCCGGCAAGAAATCGCCATAACTGATTTTATCGTCTCGCTTAATCAGAATTTAAAACAAGAAATTACCTATTCTCTGCGCTTAGAACCCGGTATCCAATCTTGTGAAGAAACCCTGAGCAAGAAAATGGGTTCCTGCCGAGACTCCGGCTGGTTGTTAGTACAAATTTTGCGGCATTGTGGCTTAGCGGCGCGGTTTGTCTCAGGCTATCTCATCCAGTTAGTGCCTGACGGAAACCCCCCTGATGGGCCAAAAGTAGATAGTGCGGCTTTGCACGCTTGGGCCGAGGTTTACTTGCCGGGGGCGGGTTGGGTTGGTTTAGACCCGACCTCCGGGTTATTAGCGGCGGAGGGTCATATTCCCCTCGCTTGTAGCGCTGATCCTGAAAGGGCAGCACCTGTAACCGGCTCAACAGAAGCTTGCCAAACTTACCTGGATTATTCCCTGACTGTTTCTCGGCTTAATTAAGGGGATGCCGGGGGGCCGGTTTATTGCCACTGCTATAATTAGAGACTCTCTGACGAATGCGCGATAACATATTTTAATGTACTGGTAACAACTCAGGTATGGCACCAAAATCGGGCGATATTTGCAGTTGCATTACAGGCAAAATGTTAGAGAAACGAGAAGAGTTGGGAAAAATTTGTGCTTGACATAAAGCAAATTCGGGAAAATCCACAAGCTGTTCAGGATCGCCTAAACCGGCGCGGCGGAAATTACGATTTACAGCCGATTTTGCAGCTAGATACACAGCAGCGGGAAGTGGAAACAAAACTCTCGCAGCTAAATGCCCGCAGCAATGAAATTGGCAAATTGGTTGGGCAAAAAATGAAAGCCGGTGCCAAGCCCAACGATCCTGAAATTGTTGCCTTGAAAGAAGAAGGCAACGAAATTAAAACTCAGGTGGGAGAATTTGAACCCCAGGCAAAACATCTGATAGCAGAAATAAACGCCCAGTTACTATCTTTTCCCAACTTGCCTAGCGATTCAACGCCGGTAGGCAAGAGTGAGGAAGAAAACGTTGAAGTGCGCCGGTGGGGAGATGAATATATCCCTCAAAACGCCAATATTTTACCTCACTGGGAAATCGGGGAAAAGTTAGGAATTCTCAACTTTGAGCGTTCAGTCAAAGTCGCTCAAAGCCGATTTGTGACGCTGATCGGTGCCGGCGCTGCCTTGGAACGAGCGCTCATTAGTTTTATGCTAGATAGGCAAATTCAAGCCGGCTATGTAGAAGTAATGCCGCCGGTTTTGGTTAATTCAGATGCGCTCACCGGCACAGGACAATTACCTAAATTTGCGGATGAAAGTTTTAAATGTGCTAACGATGATTTATGGTTAGTTCCGACTGCTGAAGTGCCGGTGACAAATCTCTACCGGGATGAAGTTCTCACAGCAGAATCTTTACCCATTTATCACTGTGCCTATACACCTTGTTTTCGCCGGGAAGCCGGCAGCTATGGCAAAGATACACGGGGATTGATTAGATTGCATCAATTCAATAAAGTTGAATTGGTAAAATTTGTTCATCCTGACACTTCTGAAGAAGAACATCAAACGCTTGTGCGCGATGCTGAAGCAATTTTGCAAGCCTTAAAGTTACCTTACCGCGTTTTAGAGTTATGTAGTGGCGATATCGGTTTCTCGGCAGCCAAATGCTATGACTTAGAAGTCTGGTTGCCTTCTGCCGGCAAATATCGTGAAATTTCCAGTTGTTCTAATTTTTACGATTTCCAAGCCAGACGTGCCGGTATTCGTTTCAAGGAAGCCGGTAAAAAAGGCACTCAATTTATCCACACCCTTAACGGTTCCGGTTTAGCAATTGGGCGTACAATGTCCGCAGTTCTGGAAAACTATCAGCAACCCGACGGCACAATTCGTATTCCAGAAGTGTTGCAACCTTACCTGCATCGGGAAGTGCTGTAAGATTCCTTCGAGATTATTTCATTACCAGATTCAGCTTGGAAAATTAGGAGGTTTAGCCTCCTTTTTTTTGCTTGAAAAACGATTTTTACCTATCATTCATCAATTTTAAACAATTCTAAAAGTTCTCTTAATTTAGTGTTTAATGTTTCTTTTTCAAGTTCTTGACTTAATTGCAATTTTTCTGCATAGGGCAGTTGTTTGACCAAGGCTAAAACTTGCTCAAAGTTTAGGGAAAGTTGATAGTTAGCGTGAGTCATTTTTAGTTACGTTTAGGAATTGTGGATATTTTACCTAAATTGCAGATAGATTTGGGCGGCAGACTGATTAAAGTTACCGAATTTATTTCCCTCGTTGCAGAGGGGTTAGATAGTTTGGTCGAGCTTGGTTTTAGGGAGTTGGGTTTGCAGGAGTTAGGAAGCTAAGTAAGGTTGATAATAGAGGTGCTTGATTTCATTTCTTCAAACTATCCTAAAAGAGTAACGAACACACTAAACAGGAACATTTAAAATTCATTCGCCTACGGCTAAGAATTGTGGTTGACATATTCACTAATTAAAGACATTAATATGTTTTCATCTTTTAATTCATAAAAACTATATTTCCCTCTGAATATTTGATTAAGCAAGTGCTTATAAAACAAAAGTTCTTCATGTAAATCTGGATCAATAGATTTTCCTCTTATTAACATCATATCTACAAGTTCGACACGAGAATAATTTTCATTGTTATTGTAAAATAAAGTATCTTCTTTTTCACTATTAATATTTATTAAATTACGTCTGACTTGATCAAAATCATTTCCGAGATCAAAATATACGACAGGATATAGTCTATTACACGGCTTTTCTTTAAAGTAATTAGTAACATAATCACCTCTTTTTCCGCAACTTACTTTAAGCTGGATACTAGCAAAATTTTGTTCAGCCCGCTCCCTGGCTTCGATATCCGAAAGCTGTTTTACATCATTATATCTCTTATTAACCCAACATATATCTCTATCGCTTCTATGATTGTAAATACCAGGATAATTAGTTTTTGTTGTAGGAAGTCCTGTTCCGATAGCAATATAATCCTTTAAACTTGCTGAAGAAAGAGGTTCATAAATAATAGGAGTCTCAAAAAGAGAATTATTATTTTTATAAACATTAGAGTTAGAAAAATCTGTGGGTATATTATGTTTTATTTTTCGGGCACACTTACTCCATCTTTCATTCTTAGTAGCATTACTATGGCATTCATGAACAACAATTGCTTCTGCCACATAGCCTAGCATTGGTAATGGCCAGACGCTTTTTTCGTTATTAGCATAAAAATTAGCAATAACCAATCTATCATTACTCTCATCAAAGCGTACGGCTTCGATTTCTAGTAATATTTTTAATAAATAATTTGCCTTATCTTGATAAGCTTTATCATCAATTAATCTATTGGCTTTGTTTTTTTTATGGTCTTTATCAAGGTTGATTTTGGCAGAAAAACTTATCTGAAAAATTGGCGGTTCTTGACTAGACATAACATCAGTTTATAATGAGCTAATATGTTTTTACTTTAACTAAGAAGCAATGATATAATAATACAAATTAACGGGAATACATCCTAACATAAAAGTCCTAACTTTCCCGTAACCGAGAAGATGCCTCCTAGGAGCAACCCATTTTGTCAATTGGTAGTGCAATAATCTAGCTCGCTTGGCCTAATCTTAGGGATCAAGATTCTGCCACTCCCAATAATTTTGGCAAATCTGGGATGCACCTTGCCTACTTCTGTTCTATCACCGCCAACATCAACCCCACCAAGGGTGTATTGATCCGTTTACCATTAGTTTAAAATCTCCTCATCTGCTTTCGGGTGCATATACCAATAACCTAAAGTGCTTATATAACTTTGCCTGTGGCTGTGGCTAACTGCCCCCATCTGCCAAATTTAACACAACTTTGACAATCCGCAAGGGCTTATGTATCAACCCCTAGAGACTGGAACTCTCCGACTGTGCTAGCGCTGCATCTTTCATCGTGGCAAACGACCGGCGAATGTGCTCCGTCACCTGTTCGGCGGTAAACTCCTAATTACGAAACACATCAAACCCCGAACAGGCATTCTTATCCGCCTCCGGTAATGTTCGTCTTATGCTTCGCCCCTACGCAGAATTACTTTTCTCTCAGGAATAGATAAGTCTCCACCGGCAGGTGATCGGAACCGGCAGCCGTTAAAACTTTGGTATCCTGAGAAACCCAATCTTTGGAATACCAAATATAATCAATTCTAAATAAGGGTAAATTTAATTTCCACTTAAACTTTTTCACAAGAACAACGATGTCCCAACCATTTGGCCATGTAAAGCCAAACCCCAATCCTGAAGCTAAAAACGCATCTTTAAGATTTTTTTTGATTGCATTGTAGTCTTGAGATTGCTCCGTCATATTAAAATCGCCGGCAACAATCATCGGCAAGCTTTCTTTCTGCAATCGTTGCACTAAATCTTTAACTTCTGCCGTTCGAGCGTAATGCACATAAGCCGGCATATAGAATAATGAAAAAGTTTTCCGAATTTGAATCCAAGGCGAGGTGACTTGAATATTGTAAATGACGACATCTTGCTGATTGACTCGAATAATCGCTCGTTGTTGAATTTGTTTATGTCCAGCTAGCTTAAGACGTTCAACGAATTGGATAGGATATTTACTGAAAAAGCTTATCGTTGGCGCACTGGCATAATAAGGATAGGAAAGTTTTAGAGTAGGAAACGTTTTCTGTTCGTGATTTTCGGTTGTTTCTTGCAAAAATAATAAATCAGGTTTTTGTTGTTCAACCAAATCAATTATAGTTTGGGGGCTTGTTCTATCCCAATAGTTGTTGAAAGTTAAAACTTTAACGGGTGTTTGGGACGCTGCAATATTAACTGATTCGGGAGACCCATAATTTACATACAACCAACTGATCAGCCAAACACAAGCAATAGAATAAAAAATAAAGAATCGGCGCTTTTTCATAAAAAAAGCCCAAATCGGCAACAGAAAAATTGGCAAAAGAATCAAAGGAATCATAATGCCAATCAAGGCAACGACCGAAGAACCATCCCATAATAAAAATCTGAAAATAAAATAGGAAATAATGAAGAGGGAGTAAGCATAAATAAGCAATTGAATCAGCCCCTGCAATAATTGACAAGGCTTAAAATTAAAGCTGGGGATTTTCTTCATAAAAATTGTGTGGAGGCTAGATAAGAGCCGGCGAACCGGGCAAAATCTCCACAATGCTAGCAAAGACCCTGGCGATGACAAGTCAAAGCAATGCACCCCAACAAACCCAAGCAGAGCCATTCGAGGCGTATTTACATCGGCATATCCTAGAGCTTGGTGCGGCGCTGAAGCTTCGCCACAACGTAGAATAGAAAAAAGTCAAGCCCGGAATATAACTTTTATTACTTCATGTCAGTCTTCGCAGTAATCGCAGTCCTAGCCCTCCTGATAGTGGTACACGAACTAGGCCACTTTATGGCAGCTCGGCTTCAAGGCATTCACGTCAACCGCTTTTCCATCGGCTTTGGCCCGGTTTTGTGGAAATACCAAGGGCCAGAAACAGAGTATGCACTTCGGGCGTTCCCCTTGGGAGGCTATGTGGGTTTTCCTGATGATGACCCAGAAAGCAGCAACATCCCTGCAAATGACCCCAATTTGTTACGCAACCGGCCTGTTTTAGATCGAGCGATTGTGATTAGTGCAGGGGTCATTGCGAATTTGATCTTTGCCTATCTCGTGTTGGTCGTTCAATTCGGCGGTTTTGGAGTGCCGGATGGAATTAACTATCAGCCAGGGGTTTTAGTGCCCCAAGTTGTTTCCCAGGACTCTGCCGCAGCCGTTGCCGGCATCAAGTCAGGCGATCTTATTCTCGCAATAGATGGTAAGGAACTGGGAGCCTCCGAACAGGCCATCCCAGCCTTGAAACAAGCGATTGAATCGCACCCGAATCAACCGCTGAAATTAAAAATTCAGCGCGAAACTGAAACGTTCTCTGTCAGAGTGACACCAGTCGCAAGTGCAGATGGAACAGGTCGCATCGGCGTTCAGTTGGCTCCCAGCGGCACGACAAAGTACCGGCCGGCTAAAAACATTGTCGAAGTGTTTAGCCTCGCCGCAGACAGGTTTCAGGCAATTTTTGTGGGAACCGTACAAGGGTTTTACCAGCTAATAACTAACTTTGGAGACACCGTCGGTCAAATCGCTGGGCCGGTGAAAATTGTCGAGCAAGGTGCTAAAGTTGCCCAATCAGACTCACTTAACTTGTTTGTCTTTGCGGCAATTATCAGCATTAACCTGGCAGTTATTAATAGTTTGCCCCTGCCGGCACTCGATGGTGGACAATTAGCTTTTCTGCTGGTTGAATGGTTGCGCGGTAAGCCACTGCCGACCCACATTCAAGATGGAGTCATGCAGACAGGATTAATGCTGCTCTTAGGTTTGGGCATTTTTCTGATTATCCGCGATACCACTCAACTAGAGGTGATTCAGAGGCTATTCCAATAAGCAATCGGTTGGTAATATCCACTTCCCCCACCCATGAGCATCACACGTAAATGGTCTGCCACCCAGCAACGGGCGCTCGAAATTTTGATTCGCCTGAAGCGTCTTTATCCAGATGCCAAATGCACGCTTAATTATGAGACGCCGGTGCAATTGCTGGTGGCAACGATCCTCTCCGCACAATGCACGGATGAGCGGGTGAATAAGGTGACACCGGCACTGTTTAGCCGGTTTCCCGACGCCCCCGCCCTTGCCGGCGCGGATTTAGAAGAACTCGAAACGTTAGTACGTTCCACCGGCTTCTATCGCAACAAGGCCAAAAATATCAAGGGCGCTTGTCGCATGATCGGCGACAAATTCCAAGGTAAAGTGCCGAAACGGATGGAACTGCTGCTGGAGTTGCCGGGAGTTGCCAGAAAAACCGCCAATGTCGTTTTAGCCCATGCCTACGGCATCAATCAAGGTGTTACGGTGGATACCCACGTCAGCCGGCTAAGCCGCCGGTTGGGCTTAACTGAACACACCGATGCCGTGCGCGTTGAGCGAGATTTAATTCGTCTATTGCCCCAGGAAGATTGGGAAAATTGGTCAATTCGGCTGATTTATCACGGACGTGCCATTTGTAATGCTCGCAAACCTTTGTGCGATGCCTGCGCCCTTGCGGATCTGTGCCCTTCTGCCAATCTCCCTCAACCTTTGATGCCGGCAGATGTTGATGCCGGTGTGGTTGATGCCGGTGTTGCGGGTTCCTGAAGCGTTTGACTTAATATACAAATCTGTTAAGTACACCGATAGCTCTTGGCCGGCTATAGCTCTATCAGATACAATGGAAAATAGTGTCTTTATTTGGGGATAAGAGAATCGTTCATGGCCAAGAAGAGCATGATTGAGCGGGAAAAGAAACGCCAGCGTCTAGTGGATAAGTACGCTGATAGACGAGAAGAGTTAAAAGAAGAGTTTGCCAATGCCACTACGCCGGCAGCCAAAATAGAAGTTCACCGGCAACTGCAACAGCTGCCGCGTAACAGCGCCCCTACCCGGCTCCGCAATCGTTGCTGGCTCACAGGTCGCTCCAGAGGTTACTATCGTGACTTTGGCTTGTCTCGCCACGTTATTCGAGAAATGGCTCACACAGGATTGCTACCGGGCGTGGTTAAGTCCAGCTGGTAGTTTTTATCGGATTTTGGATTTTAGATTTTGCATGAGAACGCTAAAATCTAAAATCTAAAATCTTACTGTCCGCAGCATCGATTGATTCCCAAACTGTCTAGCAGCAAGTCGCTAACCGCATTGGCAACGGCAAACTCTCCATAAAAGCTTTTAGAAAAATCAAACGCTTGCATTTCTGTAACGAGAGCGATCACGAGAGAACCCACATCATTCTCGCCTTCCATTCGCTGTCGGACGAAAATCTGGGCGGCTCTCCGGGCGATCTCTTGATTGACCGGCTCTGGAATAAACTGTTCGTCTAGCCATTTATGCAAAGCGGTTTGCAACCATTCGCCTTCCTGGTGAGGATTTTGAACGGGAGGTAACGTGATCGGTAAAATCGGCTCAGCCATTAGCTTTAAATGTGGCAGATGTTTCTAACCATCTTAGGTTGACACCGGCTCAGTCAACAACTTGCCACAGTTGGCGATCCTACCTAAAATTGTCGGGCAACTTTCTAAACCTTTGCCCAGCTTCTCTGATGAAATTTGATATTCCTGCGATTATTCAGGGGTACGCTCAAGGCTACTTCCTAATGGCCAATGATGGGGAAGATGGTAGCTTGGGGTGGTATTCCAGCCGACAACGAGCGTTAATTCCCCTAGATCAGCGTTTTCGCTACCCCCGTTCACTGCAACGCTTTCTCAATCAAGAACGCTTTACAGCAGCCATTAACCGAGATTTTCAGGGCGTTATGGCCGGTTGTGCCAACCGAGAAACAACCTGGATTTCCTCAGAATTGCAAGAGATTTACTGGCAATTGTATCAAGCCGGCTGGGCTTATAGCTTTGAAACGTGGCAAGGAGATGAACTAGCCGGTGGTATTTTAGGGATTGCCATCGGGGGAGCTTTTATTGGTGAATCCATGTTTTATAGAATTCCCGAAGGCTCAAAAGTCGCAATGGTTAAATTAGTTGAGCATCTGAAAACGCAACAGTTTCTATTATTTGACGCGCAAATGATGAACCCTCATTTAGAACGATTTGGAGCCTATACCGTCAGCGAACAAGAATATGAACCCCTGCTCAGAAAAGCTGTGCGACGCCGGTGTTCTTTTCAGTAATTTAAATCTGGGGTTTTCCTAAGCAAAGAAAAGCAGAATACCCTCAATGAATAAGAAATTTTCAGAAAATAACTGAGCAAGTTTCCTAATTTACTGCTGCAAAAATTTCCTTAGCCGTTACTCGTAACCCTGGGAATATTGAAGACACCAGCACATCGTCTCCCCGAAATAATTGCTTTTGATATTCATCCTCTACCAAAATACAAATTGTAATTGTTGGCTGTTTAGGTTTGCCAATGTACTCTCTGCCGCCAACACCCAGATAGTCCACAATCCAATATTCAGGAACCCCTAAAATTGCATAGTCCTCAACCTTTCGAGCGTAATCATTCTGCCAGTTTGTACTGACAACTTCTACCACAAGCTTGATTGAAGCGCCTAATGTAATTACCGGCTCCTGTTTCCATAAAGGTTCATTTACCACTTGAGATTGATCTAACACAATGACATCAGGCCGAAAAGTTGTCTCTGTTCCTAACAGTCTGATGAGACATCGATAGGGAATAAAATAAGCAGCATTCTGGCGATCAATCTCCACATTTAGCTTTCGCCCAATCATCGCAGCGACTTGCTCATGTAATCCTGTTGGTTCCATATTAATTAATTCGCCATCAATTAATTCATAGCGCTCATCGTCACCATATTGTTTAATGAATTCATCGACAAGAATAAGTTGTGGGATTGATTGAACCATCTTGTGTTCCTCGCTTAGCAACCGTCTGCATCAATAACTGCATATAATTCAACACAAATAAATCATCTGTGTTGAGCGGTGGTTTAATTTCTAATTAGGCAATTTTAATTAATTTTCCGCTCAGTCACCAGAGTCAAACTCACCCATTCGCCCTTATCACTATACCGACGAATCAAACGCTGACGCCGATCCGGCTGAATTAACCAACCGGCTTCTAAAAAGAACGACTGACGTAGTTGAAGAGATTGAGGACAAGTAGAAGATGCGCCATCGGGTAACATTAGCACTTGCACCGGCACAGAATTTTCCTCAAAAAGGATAATTTGCCCCTCAATTCGACCCGTAGAAGTAATCGTTTGAATATCTGCGCCGGCACCAAAACTCAATTGTTGAACCACCCGATCTGCACCGTCTTTTTGTAATGTCAGTGTCGTGCCATAAGTATCAGGCGAACGCCAGTCAGGATAAAGCGTCTGCGCTTCTCCCTGCCATTCTCCCAGCAATTGATCTAAGGTCAAAGAAGGGCGTTCGACAACCTCACTTCCCGCCCGCATTTCCCGGATTAACGTTAATTTATTTAGCTTGCCATCCTGGGTAAATAGCTGTACCAAACGCAGCCGGTTGTTATCAAAAATAAATCCAAATTCTGCCCCAAATTCTGCATAGGGTGCTAATTGGATACTACCTTGAGAAAATGCCCCATTCTCAAAAAAAAGAATATCTCGACCTAGAGAACTGTACTCCCGCACCATCTCCTGAACATTGGTTTCCTCTAAACCGCCAGAATTAGAAGCAAATCGGCGTAGTCTGAGGCGAACTTTTTGGTTATCCTCTAACCCTTCTAAAAACAGCACACTTGGCGTTATGTTCAGCAGTTCACCGGCAGGGGAAAGCTGAGTAAATGAACCTTGCCACTGTCCGAGATTTTGCAAAAAGTTATTCCATTGAGAAGACATAATTCAAGGGTTTAATTTTGAAGATTAAATTTAGCGAAAAAAAGATTGAAACCTAATTTCTCGAAACTTTCCTAATTTTAAATTGTTTCCTGCCGGCATCAAGAATTCATATTCCCTGATCCGGGCAACTTTCCTATCCTATTTAGACACAACAACGTCCCCCACCTCAAACCACCTGGTAAATAAAACTCAGCGTCGCCCAGGCACTCACATCAAAAGCAAACACATCACTTGATATCCCAGCCAGTTGAGCGCTGCCGGCACTTGCTTGGTGTAAATCTTGCAAAAGCGCTTGCGCCACCGGCAAAGGATCTGACAGCACACCAATAGGCTGAGCATCTCCCCTTGAAGGCATGGCTGCTGCCAGCGCCGCACTGGTTCGAGTGAAGGGAGAAGTCGAGCATATCACCTGCGCTTCCGTCACCCCCCGAGTACCGCGCACGATCCAGGCAGACTGAGACGCAGCCGAGGGAATTGTCACGCTTTCTCCAGGGGCGATCGCATTTGGCTGCACACTGGTTTCGGTTTGAGCAACTTCTGTAGAACCGGCAGGTTGAACCGCACAAAGAGCAACGGCTTCGCAAACGCCGCCGGCATAGGCTCGTCCCCGGTGATCTAAACCCAGCAGAATGTAATAAACCGGGCGATCACTGTCATTTCGCAGCCGATACTGGATGCGACTGCCGGCAGATAAGTTTAAAACGCCTAAATCTGCGTCCTGGTGAGCCGGTCGGTCTGTTCCTTTATTGCTTTGTTCCCGCAAGGTTTGGCGTTCCAGCAGCACCCGTTGTTCAGTGCCCTCCACCTGTTCAAGGGTGGCTGTAATGCCCAAACGCGAAGATCCTTCATTTGCGGTTAAGCGCCATAACTTAGCTGCCAGAAGCGTTTGTAGCTGCGGGGTTAACCGGCGCACTGCTGCCTTCACGGCTTCCCCACCTTCGCCGATTGTATTAGGAATTAAATCTTGCGCCAGGGAAAACAAGCCATAGCTGCCTTGAGCAAGAGTGGGTAAAGCGGCTGTTGGGGTTTGGGCAAGTAAAGTTTCTCGCACGCGCCCAAATAAACAATCAGCCGGCTGTTCACCCGCCACCACTGGCGAGACATGAGAAATCGTGGCAAAAGCGCTCGTTGCATCTACCCGCTCAATTCTGTCTAAACCGGCTTCTAAAGCCACCGTCAAGGTAATATTTCGCGGCAACACCCGGACGGCTTCTTTAACAAACTGTCCCACCTGTAGGGGCGTAACAGCCAACCCATTCGCTGATAAAAGTTGGGCTTGCGCCGTCAAACCGCTGCGAGAGCGAATTTGAAGAAGCGAGGCATTTTCACCGGCTGCCGGTTCCTGGGGAACGATTCTCAGCAGGGAATTGACGCCATAAGACTCTAACACCCGTGCCGGCAGCCCCGCCAACCACACCTGAGCGGTTTTACCATCATCCGCCACAGACATCACCGCCCCATCAGCCCCAACGGGGGAAATCGGCACGGGTAACGTATTCTTTTTGCCGGTTTCGTGGAGAATCTGAGGCTGCTGATCTTTGCCTGCCAGTTGCTTGAGGGTGCAGGCTGCCCGTTGCAGGCTGAAGTGTAGCGTGGTTGCCGGGGTTGCCCACCATAAACTTTGGGTAAGGGCATAAGTAAATAAGCCGGCGCTAAATCCATTCCACTGCATCTCAGCCGCTTGCCGGTCGGGTGCGGCTGCTGTCAGAATCACTCCAGGCAACCCAGAGGAGCGTTTTTGAGTCATTCCTTCCCGCAACTGTTGCTGAAAATTCAGTTCCTCAGAGTCGGTTGCCTCTGCCATCGGGGTTGGGCGAGAGCGAATTCGCAGATTTCCCTGTAAGCCGGTGCCGGGATAGGTGTAGCTGGTGTCTAGCACTGCCAAGACGCTTTCTGTCTGGAGTGAGCGTATGAGCAGCAGCAGTGTTTCTTCTAATAAATCATTAACCAGGGTGGTATCGGAGCCAAGGATACCATCCACCGGCACGAGAGAATTTTGGAGTTTCGCGGTTGAATCTTGTGCCGGGTCAGACTCACCCCCGACATGAATGCAACGCCCGTAACCGCTGAAGTGGAAAACTACGAGATCATCCGCACCGGCTTGTTCCTTCAGATGGCTGATGAAGGCATTTTCAATATTATTGCGGGTTGCAAGGCTGTCGGTGAGGGTCAAAACATCTGCCGGTTGGAAACCAAAGCGGTGAATCAGCAGTTCTCGTTGCAGATCCACATCCGTCACACAGCCGTTGAGGGTGTTGCCGGTGCCATACTGGTTAATGCCAACGAGCAGCGCCAACTTCCGAGCGTTTGGCTGTGCCAGGGCTTGATAGTAGCGATCGCCCATTCGCCCCAGCAGCGCTTCACTCATTCCCAAACCTGCCAGCAAGCTGCCGGCTCGTTGCAAAAATTCCCGCCTTTTCAGTCCCATTCGCTCTTCCTTGGCTCTTACTTTTAGTTTAAATTCTCAGCAGATGGCTGTGGTGACATTGATTACGCCTTTCACGCATTGGGGTGGCGGTTCCGTAAACGTGCGGGAGTGAAGTGAGCAAACTGCTATGGGCTTCGCTTTGCAGTCCTCGTCAATCAGCATATCATCATACCAGCCGCACACACTCGTAACCCAACAGCAGTTATTTAACTATTTAATTTAAGCCTTTTAAGGTAATAAACTTGCTTTTTATTCTTCTCTTTCGCAGTGTTTATCTCCCAATTTGTAATCTCCTATACATAAACATCAAGACATTCCGCGAGTCATATTTCTCTCTTTGCATCTATGAGTTTTCGATGAAGACGTGTTGACGGTTGAGATTAAGATGTGGAGAAGTGAGTTATCTGTGAGCGTCAGCAGTTCATAAATACCAGTTTTGGGCAGGTTATTAAATCCGCGTCGGCTAACTGGGTTTATGCCGCAGCGATTTCAATTTCCTGGTAGATTTGGTGTAATCTCATCTCAATTTGGGAAAACTAGAAATGAACATCAATATGAGGCTATTTTATGGAACCTCTTCTCAATAAAGGGCAACTGACAAAATGGAAAGACGATCAAGGTTTTGGCTTCATCAAGCCAGAAGATGGCGGTAAAGAAGTTTTCTTGCATATCAGTGTGCTGAAGAAAGCAGATCGCCGCCCAAAAGTCGGGGATACGATTTTCTACGAGCGAGTTGCGGAAGCAGACGGGAAGGTACGTGCTGCCAAAGCCTCAATTCAAGGTGTTGCAGATCAATCTTTGCAAACCAAGCCGGCACCAAGGAAACAGGGTTTACTTAAAAGTGTTCTTAGCCTTGGGACTCTGGGTGTCATTGCGCTTTTTACAACAATGGACCTTCGTCCTACTCGTTCTGCCCCTCCAGTTACAGCCACCCCAACACCAGCCGGTGCTGCCTCTCCAATGAGAGCCGTCACCAACCAAGAATGTGTTATCAAAGGCAATATCTCAATTGCTACCGGCGACAAGCTTTATCACCTTCCGGGTATGGAAGATTACAAAGCAACAAGAATCGATCCAGAAAAGGGAGAAAGGTGGTTTTGTACAGAGTCTGAGGCGATCGCAAATGGTTGGCGTAAAGCACCAAGGTAGCTACAGCAGCCCAATATTTTAGGGTAGCGGATGATGGAATCCTGCTGGTGAAGTTGCCGAGGATAACTGCCGGCGCTGGCTTTTGCCGTTAGGTTACTTCACCTTACAGGCAGGATAACTAGGATTTAGTCGCTGTCAAGTTGTTTGCATCAATTGAAAGTAATGTCAAAGTTTATTGTCCAAGTTCGTACACGAAATAACTTGCTTGAACTGCTTGCTAAAGAGGAATCTCAGGCATGGGTCATTGCTGAAGATAAAGTTCAGCAAATTACCGACGTTCAAATAGTCAATTTTGACGGAACGCAAATGATCGAAGGCATTTTTGACCGAAGTGCAAGTTGGAGAAGAGAGGATAACCGGCTTGTTTTGAAGTTTCAGCAGGGACAGATTGTGAATTGCCAAGTGAAGTTCGATGGGCAAAATCCTGTCCGCTCTCTTGAGGAGTAATTACACTAAACGCTTGACGCTGACAAATTAAAACTAATCCCTATTTTTGCAGAAGCATTAGATGCTGGTGATGAAATTTCGTATTTAAAGCGCTTAAATTAATTATATCAAACACAAATTGCCAATTCAATTAAGATGCGTTTAGTCTGAGGAAAAAGGGAAGTAAAAAAGATAATTTTGAAGGCAGAAAATTTGAAATCTTGATTCAAAATTTTAACTAACTATTCAAAAATAATTCTTTAAAACTTCCCCATGCTGCTAGAGTCTTTGAGTAAAAGTATTCACGCCCAAAACGTTTCCGTAATCGACGAGAAAATCCCCTAATTCCCTAATATCGGCAATCGCTAAAAAGATTCCATCGGCACTCGCATCGCACGGGCTAGTTCAGCAGCAACCTCTGGACGCGAAAACTCTGGCGGCGGTAACTGGCCGGCACGTAACATCTCCCGCACCTTCGTTCCTGACAGGTGAACACGCTGATCCGGGTTACTCGGACTGGTTTTTGAAGTCGCCATTCCCTGTGTGAGTTTGCAATAGAAAGCGTGTTCAAACTTCATCGGCGAAATACCCAATTCACCCGGCTCAAATTCATCAAAGATATATTGAGCGTCGTAGGTGCCATAGTAATTACCCACACCGGCATGATCGCGACCAACAATGAAGTGCGTGCAGCCATAATTCTTCCGCACCAGGGCATGGAAAATCGCTTCACGCGGGCCGGCATAACGCATCGCCGCCGGGTTAATTGCCATAATCACCCGGTCTTTAGGATAATAGTGTTCCAGCAAAATTTCGTAACAGCGCATCCGCACATCAGCAGGGATGTCATCATCCTTCGTCACACCCACCAAGGGATGCAGGAACAAACCATCCACTGTTTCAAGCGCACACTTTTGGATATATTCATGAGCGCGGTGGATAGGATTGCGGGTTTGGAAACCTACAATCGTTTTCCACCCCTTATCCTTAAACAAAGCTCTCGACTTAGCGGGGTCAATCTGGTATTTGGGAAAAAGAGGATGGGGGTCACGTTCGAGCAACCAAACCGGCCCACCCAAATTAATCGGCCCTTGATTGTAGACAACTTTAACACCGGGATGCTTTTCATCATCGGTGCGATAGACGTTTACCACCTCATGAGCTTTGTTATAGCGATATTTTTGCGTCAGTTCTAAAACGCCCACAAACCTGCCGGTGGGGTCATCTAAGCGCACCCAACTGCCTTCTTTCAGGGGTTCTGCAACTTCCTCGCTCACAGACAGCGTAATTGGAATTGACCAAGGCAGTCCATTTGCCAAGCGCATATCAGATACAACCGGCTCATAATCTTTTTGTTCCATAAAGCCGGTGAGTGGACTAAACCCACCAATCGCGATTAGTTCCAGATCGGAAAGAGACTTTTCATCGAGTCGCACGCGAGGTAAAACGTCCGCTTGTTCTTGAAATTCCTGCCCTTCGGCAGATGTAGCAATACGATTGATTAGGTGGCCGCCGTGGGGGGCAATACCGTCTAGATGCTGACTCAAAACAATCCCTCTCTGCGTTGACTGAAATTGGTTGGAATGATCCTGTTTTCCTCATTTATCCTACTTCGCGAGGGAGCACAGGGGAAGCAGGGTTCATAGAAGTGTGAAGGGGGAGAGCCGGCTGACTTCCTTCTCACTCAAAGAATACCGATAGGGAAGTTGGGGAGATGAGGAGAAAAAATCGGGGGTGTTGGGAATTTTATTGTGGGAAGGAAGTACAAGGAGTTCGTCTGTCCCGTGCCTTTAATTTGTTATATTGCTGTTCCAGCAAATAACTCAACTACCTGGCTGGAACCAACCTTTGATAGCAGCTTTCACGACTTTAAGATACTTATTTTCCAGAATGAACTCGTCAATGGCTGTTTCACTACTTGCTTGAAGCGCACCAGTGACACGGCGCTTGAAACTAGGCGTAGTTTCATCGTTAACATAAGCCACTTTTTCTAGGTCAGTTGCAGTCGGATTTGTTTTCTCTAACTGCTTCAGAAGTTTTTGAATCTCCTCGGCTGCTTCCGCAAGAGTCTTTTTCGTTTCGGATACATGGATATGCTGATTTGCTTGCTGTCGTGCATTGTCCGAAACTTGGTTCGCAAAATTAGCAACGTTTGCGCCACGAAGGTCATTTTTGAATAATTCCGAATTTGATTGACTTTCTGATGAGGAATTTTGCATCTGTGACTGTCCTATATTTATCTGAATTAAACCACTGTAATTATGTTTAGCAGCAATCTTTTTCTCTTCGTAAGAAAAGACCATCCCTTCGCCTGTGATTCCATCCTCTTCCAGCTTTAAAGCCCATTGAAGAATTATATCTCTCACAGATTCCAGAATCCTTTTAACACTTGCTCTACAGATGCTAACTTTTACTGAAGTACCCACACTAAAAATCAAAAATGATTCTATTCCAGGTGGCAGTTGCATCTGTAGTTTATCCTCTGCCTCCTCAGTCAAAGCAGATAGTTCACTAATTGATTGCACAATCTGGCGATTGCAAATCTCTTCAAAAATCTTTAAAACCTCTTGCTCATCTGTAACTATTTCTTGCCATCCATGATAAGGATTCAAGGCTCTTAACTGACCTCTAACAAAGCGATATTGAGGTATGGGATGCCCGCTATATCCCTTGAGTTCTAACTCGATCCATGCCTCAAATTCCTTGATCTTCAGTTTTCTAGCAACCACAAAAGCTTTACGGAGAAGAGTTAAGACAGAAATAGAGGGATTAAGCGCATCTCTTTGGAGTTCCAGAATTATTGAATTCACAAGCTTTCCCCCTCATTTCAAGCATTGAGATATTGCTATTAAGCCCAATCAAACTCAATGAATACACAGTGCTTCTTTTTCGCTTTCCCATAAAGGAGTTGCCGTAGTTCTTCAGGAAAAATCTCAGGATCGAAGACTCGCCCATCAGCACTGAATGGCAACTTGGAGGGCATGGTGCCATGTGATCTAAATATAACCAAAAACTACTGCATATTTTGTATGTTGTCAAATTTTATTCCAAAAATTATCAAAGCTTTATAAGAAACTTTTAGCCTTTTAGTCTGCCCACTTTACGACTATTCACTGTAATGATACTTACAAGCCACAATCACAATTTCTTCATCCGTAACTTGGTAAATTAAACGATGTTCATTATCAATTCGCCTTGACCAAAAACCACTTAACTCGTATTTCAGAGGCTCAGGTTTACCCAATCCTTCAAACAGTGAGCGGTCTATATCTTTAATCAGTTCCACAATTTTGCGATACATTTTTTTGTCTAATTTGGCCCACTCGTTAAAGTCGGCAAAAGCAGATGATTCAAAGATAATTCTTCTGCTAATTGCACATCCTGTAAGTTAACCTCAACTAAGTTCTGGCCTTCTTTGACATTTTCAATTGCTTGCAAAAGCTTATTTTTATTGCTTTCTGATTTTAGAAGATATTCGGTTTTATCAAACTCAGCAATAATAATTTCAATCTCTTTATCCCCAAAAGTCGCTTTGATTTCTTCTAAAAAATTACGATCAAGTTCGCTAGCTTTTAAACGATAAACTGCTGACATCGCTTCTACCTATTTTTAGTTTTGAGAATGAGAAAGTATGGCGTAAGCTGTGAAGCACGTTCTTGTGGCGTATCGCCACAAAAGCGGCCTCTTTTATAAGATAGGTTGAGGGAATGAAACTTAATGCTTTCCAGATGGGCAAAGTAAAACGGATAATTTGCGTTTCCCTTTACCCATCCTACAAATAATCAGGCTTTGTGCCCTTATGCTTTATTTGTCGGGAGTGATGACGCCACCGCCTAATAAAACATCACCGGCATACCAAACCGCTGCTTGTCCGGGAGTAATGCCGAACAGGGGTTCATCAAAAACCAGACGAACACCGGCATCTTCCAAAGGAATCACCGTTGCCGGCATTGCCGGGGTGCGGTAACGAACTTGGGCGAGTGCCTTGATTGGGGTTGCCGGCTGCCCGATAGACACCCAATTGACGCCGTGTACCGTGCATTCCGATTGATGAACACTGGCGCGATTTCCCACAATCACCTGATTTCGACCGGCATCTAGGGCAACCACATACAGCGGTTCACTGGCAGCGATCCCGATTCCCTTGCGCTGACCGATCGTATAGTGATGGATGCCATCGTGATGTCCCAGCACCTTGCCGGTTGTGTCAACAATTTCACCTTTTTGCGGCGCGAGATATTTGTCTAGAAATGCCCGCATGGAACCGTTGGCTTCAACTAAGCATAAATCCTGACTTTCCGGCTTATCGGCAGTCTTTAAGCCAAATTCAGCCGCGAGACGGCGGGTTTCTGCTTTCGTATGTTCGCCCAAAGGAAACACGCACCCAGCTAGCACTTCCTGGGATAAGTCATACAAGAAGTAAGATTGATCTTTGTTGAGGTCTAAAGCCCGCAGCAGTTGATATCGCCCGCTAGCAGCGTCGTAATTAACGCGTGCATAGTGGCCGGTTGCGATTTTATCAATGCCCAATTCTTCACGAGCATAGCGCAGCATCGGGCCAAACTTGACCGTCTTATTGCACTGAGAGCAAGGCAGCGGCGTCACACCGGCACTGTAGCCGGCAACCAAATAATCCACAATATTGCTCTGGAAAACTTCACGAATATCGACAACGTGATGGGGAACGCCTAATTGTTCGCAAATATAGGCAGCATCAACCATCCCCTCCGTGCAACACTGACCTTTACCCTTCATTAGCCAAAGGGTCAGTCCCACAACTTCATATCCTTGATGGTGGAGGGTTGCCGCTGCAACTGAACTATCGACTCCACCGGAGAGGCCCACCACTACTTTGTTCATGATCTTGAACAACTGCAAAAAATTACCTATTACTCTAAGCTAACACCGGCAGCGGAAGAGTGGGAAAGTTTTGAGTTTTAAGGAGTTTTGAATGCCCAATGCCCATACCTTTAGGTTGGCGAAGCCTTGCCCCATGCCCAATGCCCAATGCCCAATGCCCAATGCCCAATGCCCAATGCCCAATGCCCAATGCCCAATTTTGAGTAATGAGGGCGAGATAGGCAGATTGTGAAAGAGCTGGGGTTGCGTGTGGTAGACTGAGCGCAAATTTTGTCCGAGATTACAGAGTAGAGCATTATGGGGGAGCCGGCATGAGTGTAAATCAGCAACATCAACCCAGCAGCAACAACAGCAGAGACACCTGTTTCGCGGTTGCATCCTTTTCGCAATCCCTCTCTTCCTCTGTCTTGCAAAAAGCATTACTGCTCACGGGCTGTTTGCTGATGGCGTGTCAAAGTCCTGCCGGGGCGGAATCTTGGCCCCAATTAGATATGCCAACCTCCCAGTTAATTGCCCAAGTACCCAGGCAATATTTGGTTTATGTGAAAGGGGAGAGTGACCAAATGCTCGAACAAGTCCGCCGAGTTGCACCAGAAGCGTATATTGATCAATACAAAGGGCGCAGGGTAATCAACGCCGGCACTTTTTATGATCGAGAATTAGCAAAGCGGCGAGAACGAGAGATTGAAGCGCTGTATATTCGGGCTGATGTTGCCAGAATTGAGGGTCGATATAACCCTAATAGAACTACCGGCTATTCCCCCAACTCATCCCGGAGGATTGAGGGTCGAGCTAATCCTCGCACCGGCTATTTTAGCGGCCCATCAGTGTCGAGGGGAATTACCGACAATGATTATTTTGTCGTTATTCCCGCACCGGAACGAGATTTGCCGACGATTGCAGATCAAGTGCGCGTACTCGGTGTGCCGGCAGAAGGGGCGGAAGATCGAGACAAACCTCGCGGTTACCACGTTGTAGTTGGGCCATTTGCAGATAGAAGCACTGCAGAGCGCTGGAACAGATATTTAACAGATTTGGGGCTGGGCAATGCGCGGGTTTACTATGGTCGGTAGGGGATTGGGGATTGGGCATGGGGCATGGGGGATTGGGCATGGGGCATAGCAAATTTACCCACTTACCCATTCTTAGGACTCAGCACTAAACATCAGGGGAGATAGCGCTTTGGCAGGGATTGAACACCGGCAAGAACAGATTCAGCAAATTGCGGTTACGGCTGAACAAATGCGTGCGATTGAGGCGCGAGTGTTTGATGCGGGGATGCCGGTGGCAGCTTTGATGGAAAAGGTGGCTGGATTGATTCTGCGCCGCATTCAAACGCTTTATCCGATGCCGGTGCGTGTAGGGGTGTTAGTTGGCCCTGGTCATAATGGTGGCGATGCCTTGGTGATTGCAAGAGAATTACATTTCAAGGGTTATGAAGTTTCGATTTACCGGGCTTTTTCTGAGCTGAAGGAATTGACCGATCAGCACGCTCGTTATGCAACACGATTGGGCATTGCTTCTTACGAGGTAATTGACGCCCTCAAAGACTGTGATTTATTAATTGATGGGTTATTTGGTTTTGGGTTAGAGCGAGTGTTAGAAGGCTCAATTGCTGATGCGATTGACCAGATTAATACTTGGGGAAAGCCGGTGTTGAGTATTGATTTGCCTTCTGGGTTGCATACAGATACCGGCGAGGTTTTGGGAACGGCAATTCGAGCAACGCGGACGCTTTGTTTAGGGTTGTGGAAGTTGGGTTTACTGCAAGATGATGCGTTGCAGTATGCCGGCGAGGTGGAATTGATTGATTTTGATTTGCCTTTGGTGGATATTTTGGCGGTTGTCGGGCAAGCGCCGGCAATTCGACGTGTCACGCCCTCGGTTGCCCTTGCTCACGTTCCTCTGCCGCGTCCCCAATCCACTTATAAGTACAAAATGGGGCATCTGCTGCTGATTGCCGGCTCGCGGAAGTATACCGGCGCAGCGATTTTAACCGGCTTAGGAGCGCGGGGCAGTGGGGTGGGAATGCTGTCGATTGCAGTGCCGGAGTCGATTAAGCCGCTGTTGAGTGCCCAGTTGCCCGAAGCTTTAATTATTGGCTGTCCTGAAACTGATTCCGGGGCAATTGAACAGCTGCCGGTTGGGACTGATTTGACTTCCTACAGTGCGATTGCCTGCGGCCCAGGTTTGACGCTGGAGGCGGCAGCCGTGGTAGAAATGGTGTTAGAAAGCGATCGCCCCGTCGTTGTGGATGCGGATGGATTGAATGTTTTGGCTCAATTGGGGATAATCCCGACTTTGGCGGAACGGCAAGCTTTAACAGTTCTCACGCCCCATGTTGGGGAGTTTAAACGGCTGTTTCCTGAGAGCGAAGACTTGACAAATCATAGAATTTATGCAGTAAAAGAAGCTGCCCAGCAAAGTCAAGCAATCGTTTTGTTGAAAGGCGCAAGAACCGTGATCGCCCATCCAGATGGTTCAGTTTGGATTAATCCGGAAAGTACACCGGCATTGGCAAGGGGTGGCAGTGGGGATGTTTTAACCGGCTTAATGGGGGGTTTAATTGCCCAGGCGGTTGCCGGCAAGATGCCGGTGGAACCGTTAGTTACAACAGCGGTTTGGTGGCACGCAAAAGCCGGCATTTTAGCAGCACAGGATCGCACAGAATTAGGGGTGGATGCGTTTACGCTGACGCAATATTTGCTGCCGGTGGTGCGATCGCACTTTGCTAAAAACGTGCCGGTTTAGTTTTAGAAATTTCCATTGTTAACATGATGCCGGTATCCATAACAATTTTTTTCCAATTGCTCTAATTTGTCAAACTATCGAACTGAGTGAAGGTTTAAGAAACACTTATTCAAAAATTTGTAAAATTGATGCAATACCAGATAGTAATAAAACTAACGAGGTAAAACCGATGGCACTCACAGCTACCGAATATAAATATGTAGAACTCGATGAAGGTAATGTCCCCATAATTGCCGGTACTACAATGAAAGTTGTTGAGTTAGTTGAGGCTCATATTGCTTACGGTTGGAGTCCAGCCGAGTTACATCTGAACCATCGCTATTTGACAATGAGCCAAATTCATTCTGCATTGGCTTATTATTGGGATTATAAAGAGGAGCTTGATGCAGATAGGGAGCGACGTTTTGAGTATGCTGAAAAGTTACGGTTAGAAGCAGGAGAATCTTCTTTTGCTAAAAAACTTCGCGCTCAAGGATTGATAGCCCCCAAACCCCCAATGCTGGGGGCTTTGAGTTAGATTCTAGTTGCCCCCTTGCGTTGCTAAGGATTGATAGCCCCCAAACCCCCAATGCTGGGCAGGGCTAATTCATTGTAGAAGGAGAAAAATCTGTTCCAGATTATGAGCCATCAGGCGCAAGGCTGAGGTCATAGAAGAATAACCGTGATGGCGCAACAGCGT
>JAHHHM010000013.1 GCA_019359355.1 Microcoleus vaginatus WJT46-NPBG5
TTTGGCAGAAATCATCGACGCTACAGAACAGTTCTTCTAGACTAAACATAGGGCAAGCAGAGGGATGAGAATTCAGCACTTTCAGCCTATCTGTTTTGCCCCTCCCTTATCCCGAACTCACGTTAAATTAATATTTGGTAAAGTCACAACAGATTTCCCAACTCAATAAAAATGCGATGCCGGCAAAGGACATCGCAAATTCAGTAACGATAAATAATCGGAAGTCGAAAGACTAGGGGCACAGACTCCACATCTTAATCGTGTCGTCAAAACTGCCACTAATTAGGGTTTGACCTTGGGGACTGAAAGCGAGTTTCACCCAGGATGAATGTCCTTTTAAGGTGCCAACAAGACCGCCT
Organism: Microcoleus vaginatus WJT46-NPBG5; assembly: GCA_019359355.1. Classification (GTDB taxonomy): domain Bacteria; phylum Cyanobacteriota; class Cyanobacteriia; order Cyanobacteriales; family Oscillatoriaceae; genus FACHB-68. The sequence goes on from JAHHHM010000013.1 coordinate 360, forward strand.
GTACCCAACTGCCACAGCTTGATTGTGCCGTCCATATCGCCACTGGCGAGGGTTCGGCCATCGGGGCTGAAAGCAACTGATTGAATTTGATCGGAATGACCGATAAAGGTATTTACCAAGAGTCCACTGTCTAAATCCCACAGCTTGATGGTGTTGTCCCAACTGCCGGTGGCGAGGGTTGTACCATCTGGGCTGATGGCAACCGACCAAACAGCGTCTGAGTGACCTTTGAGGGTGTGGCGCAGTTGTCCTGTGCGCCAATTCCACAGCTTAACCGTGTCATCAGAACTGCCACTGGCTAAAGTTTGGCCATCTGGGCTGAAGGCAACGGACTGAACTTCTTCGGAGTGCCCCCGCAGGGTTCGCTGCTGGTTGCCGGCTCGCCAATTCCACAGTTTAATCGTGTTATCTTCACTGGCGCTGGCGAGGGTCTGGCCATCTGGGCTGAAGGCGAGGGAGAAAATGGCTTCTGAGTGACCGTTCAAGGTGTCGCGCAGTTCGCCGGTGCGAAGATCCCAAATTTTGATGGTTTTATCTTCGCTGCCCGTGGCGAGGGTCTGACCATCCGGGCTAATGGCAACAGTCCAAACGGCACCGAAGTGGCCGGCTAGAATGGTTTTTAGTTGGCCGGTGCCCAGATCCCACAGTTGAACGGTGCCATCATAACTGCCGGTGGCAAGGGTTTGGCCATCACCACTGACGGCGACTGACCAAAATGGGCCGCTATCAACGGCAAAAGTTCGCAGGGGTTGAATGTTACTGTCCAGACGGGGGGCTGAATAGCTCAAATCTGGCAGGGTAATGGGCATTTCCTGGGGATTATAAGCGGTGTGTGGCACCGGAGCCGGCACACGAGCGCTGAGGGTTGCCATCAAAATTGCGATCGCTGCACCGCCGATGGCACCTGCGGCTAACCGCGTTCTTTGAGGGGTTGCCGGCGACACCAGTATCCAAGAATTCAGGTCTTTAAGGACTTGTGCGGCTGATTGGTAACGCTTTTTGGGGCTGCGTTCCAGCAGTTTGTCGAGGATTGCGCCTAGGTGCGGGTTCACCGGCGCACTTAAATAATCCCGCCACACCCAAGTTTCTGTTTTAATATCGAACAGATCAAAGGGAGATAGCTGAGTCAGCAGGTGAATGCAGGTAACGCCTAAGCTGTAGAGGTCGCTGCTGGGAGTGGCTTTGCCTTGGGTTTGTTCTGGGGCAATGTATTCGGCAGAACCGCTAACGCGTTTTTGCGCCGGCACAGTGGTGCCGGTTAGTGTGACATCGCTGTAATCGACTAAAATCAGCTTGCCATCAGGCCGGCGAATGATATTTTCTGGTTTAATATCACCGTGAACGATTTGGTGGTTGTGCGCGAAGCTGAGCGCCGGCAGCACATCTTTCAACAATTCGCGGATTTGGTGTTCGCTGAAAGTGCCGGTGTCTGCGACTTCTAGGGCTAAGTTTTCCCCTTCTATATACTTTTTCACCAAATATTGATGGCCATCTTGCTCAAAAGATGCCCACAACTCAGGAATCAAAGGATGTTTGCCTAATTCATCTAACTGTTTTGCGGTTTGGGAAAACATTTTTGAATGCCGGTGTTGTACTCCTTGCGCTAAGGATGAGGAAACACCGACATCTGTAATGTTTTCACCAAAAAACTGCTTAATTACGCAGCGCGGTTGAGAAGGTTGATCTTGATCGACTGCGAGAAAGGTTCGCCCCTTAGCACCTTGGCCAAGGAGTTCTATGATCTGGTAGCGATCTTTGAGCAGCAAATTTGCTCCGCAGCTCTGGCAAAAACCTGTACCATTATGATTCTGGGGATTCTGACAATCGGGATTGAGGCAATAACTCATATCACAAAGGAATCATAGGACTGATATCTATAGTAAGTCTTCCACAGAATTTTCCGGGTTCCGGGAGCGAGCAGTCTGATAAAGAATCATTGATGATTGACTCACTGATATTGCTGCCGATGGCTTGCCGGCATGATTTTAAGAGTAAAAAGTCAAAAAATGTTAGGAAAGTAACAAAAACATTCTTAATTATTATTTTTTCTTCTTCATTATTCTTTATTTTCTTTTTTCGCCTCAAAGTTGTGCCGGTTAAAGGTGCTAAGTGTCAATCAGTTTAAATTCTAAATTTAATCTTTCCTAAGACACTTGACGTTTGGGTAGTGATTACGTTAGTAGAAAATTAATTTAGAATCAGCCGGACTTAATGCCGGTACTCAGCCAGAGTTTGAATCGTTTCAGAATTTAATTCTGCTATCCTTCGCGCCGGCAGGCTAGCAAGAGAGTTTGATTGCGACAGAAGAGATGAGCAGATGGGCAAATGTAGGTTGGGTTGACCCCCTGCGTTTCACTTCACCCAACATCTCCACTACTTGCCGGTGTTAAGTTTCACGGGGGTTTCCCCAAATTACCCATCTGTTGCATTCTTGTTTACAGTTGGTATTAAATTACTTGCTCTGAAGAGCAAGGCAACCTAGCTTGTCCCAACCTATTAAACATTAAAGAAGAATTATTTCCTAAGCTAAGCTATATTTTTGACCAATTTCTCGAAGCAATTTAGTCAAAGTTTCCCTGCCAGCTTCATCATATAACATATCTACTAGCTCTTTCAACTTAGACAAGTCCTTCTTATACTGCTCGTCAGATAGCTGTGACATTAATTGAGAGGAGAAAAAGCTTCCTAAATCAGGTTCATGAGATAAGATATCTACTACCTCTTTCAACTTAGACACGTTCTGATTGGATTTTTTGTCAGATAAAATATTTACGGCATTTTTTAATGCATACAATTTATTTTTGTTCTCATTAGACACAAGTTCACTTAATTTCTTGTCATCAGAGGTGATAGCTACTAGCTCTTGCAACTTAGACAAATTCGTCGCGTACTTCTCGTCCAATAAAATATCAACTACCTTTTTCAACTTAGATAAATCCTTCTGCTGCTTATCCTCAGAGAGCATTGCGGCGAGTTTTGTTTCCGTCTCGAAAAATCTTGCTAAGTCTTTGTACTCGCTTGAATTGTTTGTCCAGACAAGCCTTCCGTCAGTAAAAACAACGCCCGTCTTGCCCCAGAACCCACTGGTGTCTATCAAAGCAATTACCTTTTCATCAGAATTAACAGATAGCCATGCCGATAGAGCACTTGACAGCCTATCCAAGGGAATATGAGGAGCAGAAAAGGCATTTTGAAAGCTGTATTTCTCAGGTACGCTCTTTTGAAAAAATTCTCCCAAATAACCTGGAATTGTCTCTTCAGTATAGGTGTAGGTTCGAGTTTCCAACTGGCTCAGCACCGACTGATCACGTTTCTTTCCGCCTTTGAGAAACGACCAAATCAAAAATGCTGTCCCCGATGCTACAAGAGCAGCACCACCAGTCATCACACTCAGTCCACCAATAGCCGAGATAGTAGCCGAGATAGCAGCAGCACCAGACAATGTGCCCGTCACTCCCAACGTACTTGCAGCAGTCCAAGCAGCTAAAACGGTGGCAGCACCGGCTATCGTTCCTGTACCTACAGCAATTCCCAGATTTTTTTGGTCTTCACTGTCCATTTGTGAGACTAAAGCAATAGAGAGTATTCCTGCAGCTCCAATCAGTGCTGCTCCTCCCGTTGCGACGGCTAACCCACCTAGCATTCCCAAACCACCTGAAGCTACAGAACCACCGCCTAAAACGGCTAAAGTCGCGTTTGTTGCAGCTGCTCCAGACAAACTGCTAATACTGACACCCGTTGCTGTTTCTGCTCCAAGTGTACTCAGCACTCTCGTAGCTTGTGGAACAATTGCTGCCCCTTTGTCTTTAGCATCTGTCAGTTGATCTTGAAATGCTTGAGCAGTTTGTACAAAAGCATCTGTTTTTTCAGCAGTAGCAACTTTATTCTCTAAATCTTGTTTCCTGGCTATTGAGTAAACAGCTTTAGCATTTTCGGAAATTTGAGCCTTGCTGATGAAAGAGTCTAACGACTTCAAAGTTGCTGTATCTTCTACTGTCTTACCATCGCGCACCTGTTGATAAGTTGATAGGTAATTGGCTTTTTCTTCAGCGGCTAACTTCTGATTTTCATTAATCAGTTTTACAAGAATAAAGTCAACTGTTAATGCTCTTGATTTGGCACTAGCTAAAGAGTAAGTCTGCTTGAGTTCTAAGGGCAATGCTGAGCTTGCTACTATTGTGTCAATATCGGTGAGGGCCTTAAAGTCAGGAACGGGTTCGCCAGCGCGGACGTATGCGTAAGTTCCTTGGAGCAGTTTCTTCTCTGCATCAGTTAGTTCAGATTTAGCTAGCGCAGATTCAATGGCAGTGTGAATTTCGAGAAGACGGGAGTTAGTACTAGCGATCTGATAACGCTCTTGAATTTTACCTTCAAGTTTTGAGGACAATATGACATAATCCAGGAAATCCAAAGCGATGAGATCGCTTATATTCTCAGCTTCCTCTATTTGCTCATATACAAATTTGCATTTAGCTTTGCTTGCTTCTTCAACAAATTGTGTATTTTTATCAATTTCTTGATAAATTTGGTCAGCGAGTCTAACTTCGCGATCATATAAGGTATGCAGAGTAACAATAATATCTTTACCGGCTTGTCCTTGGCCGGCAAGTTTAATTTCTTGGTTGTCTTGCGCTCTAGAGGGAATTGGGGCAGAGCAAGTAGCGCCTGATCGCAAGGTAAATGTTGCCTGTCCTCCCTTCCTGGCGGTTGTTAAAGGAATAAAAATATGATACTTCTCTAATGTAGAAATATTGTTAGCTAATTCTCCATTGTCAGCCCTAGCAATCGCTGGATTAATCAAGTCTTTTGTGAACAAACTTAAAGTACCTAAAGCCAGACCACTGAGAAAATTACGCCGGCTTAACGTAAAAATACTTACTTTAGACATGAATGCTCTCTGGAATAGTTGTGTCGTGAAGGAAAAGCGGAAACAAAATCAGGAAATTCGAGTTCCACTCTATCAACGCTGATCAGGTTCGTCAATTGCAGATCAAATTCAAAACCAATTTATGTAAGAAATCTTTACGTTATGGTGTTGCAGGGTTCTTTAATGTTTCGACTGCCGGCTCTTGTCGATAAATTTATAACTTTTTATTTTTCGATAAAGCAAGCAAGCAAACTAAACAATTTTTGTTTTCCAAGTGTTCTTTCATCTTGGCTTGCAAGCAAGAATCTTGAATTTTGATAAAAAAATTTACATTGAAGGATAGAAGAATCCAGAAGCAAAGAACAGCGGATGACGTGTTAATTACGGATCAATAAATAAAACCGGCTTCTGTTTGCGCTTAAAGAAGAGTTAGTTTATTCTTCCAGTTCACTGTTGTACGCGAATTGTTGCGAGTCAACTGCTGCTGCGATTTGGGAAACTGACCGATGTCAATCAAAATTTATAAAAAATTACATATCTAAAAAGCTTTCACCGGCACTGAAATCAAGTGTACCGGCTTGCTTCTTTAATACTGCAATCTCCTAATGGCTAAACCCTTACGCCTACAGGACGGTGGCCATTTCCTGGCAAGGCTGGTGTGATCCGCTTAATTCGCGAGACAGTTGCTTCACACGTCCAGAGATGACAGCATGCTGTAACAGCATAAAGGCATTGAGGTCTTCTAAATCGTATTTGCTGGCTAACAGATGCCGTAGCTCATCTTCTGCTTCCACAGCCAGATAACCAGTCTTCAAAGCTTGTTGAACCACTTCACGAATCAGAACCATAATCGCGCCTCACCATTTGCTCGCTTGCTATAGGCAGTATCTGACCTTTCCTGAGGCCGCTTGGTGACGCAAATTGCTTGATCTTGTGATGTTTCAAGAACTTTTGGGTGACGGCTCAATGCGGTTTGTAGTGACGCCTTAGAGCACTTTTTGTGACCGGCTGAGGGGGTGGGTATGACACAGATCACCAAACCGGCAGCAATCAATTTTAATTAAAGCGAGAAGGATTGATAGGAAAGATGAAGATAGCTACAGGTTGCCGGCTTAAATAACAAAGCTGGCTTCTTCTCCTTGGGCTGCTTGCCAACTGCGAGCGTCATAATAAAGGTCTTCTAGGGAAATGCTGTAGAGTGCTTCTTTGAGTTTTTGGTGCAGCCGATTCCACACTGTATAAGTCACCCAATCTTCGGCTTGTTCTGTGTCGGGAGAGTGGTGAGGTAGCGGTTCGATGGTTTCTCCCACGGCTTCAAGAATTTGTCCCAGACTGATGTGCGCCGGCGGTTTGGCAAGCTGATAGCCACCTTGAACACCGCGCACAGATTCAACCAAGCCGGCTTTCCGCATCTCTATTAACAGTTTTTCTAAATAAGGTGCCGGTAAATCTTGTCGCTGTGAGATGGCTTTTACAGAGGCAGGGCCAAAGTTGGGTTGCAGACTTAAATCCAACAGTGCTTTGACGCTGTAGTGTCCGCGAGTGGTTAGTTTCATTGCCGGTAGTTATTCATCGACCGCTTCAAACTTTCCCTACAGCATACGTGAGTTCGACAAAAGTGTAGCAACAGGAATCAGTTTGGGGTAACGCGTAATTCTCCCAAGGGTGAGTAGCGGGTAACGGTTCTTTACTTATCCCTCAGTATTTCTTCTGTGTCACTTCTAATATATAGAGTGATGTCAGTCGATCTCTATCCCCGGCTCTCTGTTCAGCCATAGAAGTCGAAGCTATTCCTTTGCACTTTTATCAATTAAATGTCACTAAGGCTATCCCTCTTTGGAGGTAAGTATTTGCTTGAGGAGCGGTAAATTTCCTGTAACATTCAGTTTTTTAGAAGCGATAAGTCAGTGTGGAAAACCAGCTCGTTGTCCGCACTGAAAGACTCCTAGGCTTTTTTGTTACGACCACAGACACTTTAATCCTCCTGTTGCCGGCAGCCGACTGAATGATAGCCGGTTCTAGATTTATTCCCGATGAGCTGTTAACCATCTTTTCTTATCTTTAGTTTTTTTAAAATAGACCGCTTACAGAAGGCTAGCTATACCGGCATACCACTTAGCCACACAGACTAGAGATAGTTTGGGCTTTGCCCGTACTCAGCCGTAAAGATTGCCTCCTAACCGCTTCCGGGTAGCGGATGAACCCCTGACTCATGAATTTGTAATATAGTGTCACAAGCTGACATAAAGCTCTAGTTTATTTTTCTACCAAATGTCAGCTAATATAGAATTCTGTACACCTCTCGTTTATGATTTAGAGAAAAGTAGATGAGCAAAAAGAAAAAAATAGAACCCCTAACGGGCGAAGGGCTTCTCCAGAGAGTTAAAGACCTGGAAAACCTAAGTAAGGAAGAAAAAGCCAAGGCTTGCGGCTACTACACCGTTACAAAAAATGGTGTGGAACGTGTCAATATGATGAAATTCCTTAATGCTCTGATTGATGCTGAGGGAATCGAATTAGATGGCAAGCAAAACGGCAATGGACGTGGCGGACGCAGTGCTAGCTACCGGATTAGTGTGCAGTCTAATGGGAACTTGCTGATTGGTGCCGCTTACACCAAACAGATGGAACTCCAACCGGGAGATGAATTTGAAATTTCCTTGGGACGCAAACATATTCATCTGAAACAACTTGACTCGGAGCAAGAGGAAGCAGCCTGAGCTGCGTAGGTTGCTAAGCGCGAACAGGTGTACTATACCTAACCCTTAAGTGCCTCAGCTAAGCGTTAAGTTAATGATTGATGGCAGTGGTCTTTGATTTACCATTGCCAGCTTTCTTTGGCCGGCTGTTGAAGCCAAGCTGTATTCTTGATCACCGTGATGTCTTTGATCTTTCTCTCGGTGCCGGCTAAGTTGGAAAAAACCTACAGCCAGAAGCAAGCTAAACCCGGCTCATACACAACCCTTTTTTCGTGCCGGTATCAGCTGATTTGTCTGCTGTCTCCGAGTCCAATCTCGCACCAAGCGCACTGATGACAAATTTGTTGCTAATAGTAAACCCCCATCCAACCGGCGGCGGTGTCGATGGGGGTTTAATAATATCAATTGCTGAAAGAAATGCAGGTAGGCTTGGCATCTGTCGCCGTCTGGATCTTTTAACGGTGATTGACTTGAAACAAGATCCAGCGAGTATTTAGCGGAACACCACCAAGGTATCAGGGGCGAGGAAGTGGGCCAGATGGTAAGCCCGTTCTTCGGTTTTCAGCAAGATTGTTTCATACAAATAGCGGGTGGCGCGATCACCCAAACTTTCTGCTTGACCGGCTTGTCGGCGGATCAGCCCGATCATGGCTTGCTCAGCTTCTAAGTTATGTTGCACCATCTGGCGACAGGTGTATACGCCATCCGGTTCTGGAGTGAAGCAGCATAACTCCGCAAGTTTGCTAAAGCTGGCTGCCGGTATTCCCCCCAAGCCATTCAAGCGTTCACCAAGCTCATGAACGTGCTCTTGAACTTCCTCGTAGCTTTCCTGGAAGAAGTTGTGCAGAGAATAGAACTCCGCACCCTCTACGACAAAATGATGCTTTTGATATTGCAAGTAAAGCGCTTGAAAACTCGCCAAGACGCCGTTCATCCCTTCACAGACTGGCGCTGTTACGGAATGCTCAAGCAAAACCACATTCTCTGCCATGTGGCCGAAGGGACGCAATGCACTCTGAGTTTCAGCCATTGTTGTGTTCTCCTCTCATTAAGCAGTGCTTTTTGCTAACGGACACAGTCTAACACCCCCAATCTGGGATTCCAATGTCATTTGAGGCGCTAGATTTGCAATAAGCTGCTGTAGCTGACAGCTCTTGCCAGGATGGAAAATTTTTTGAGAAAACTATTGAGAATTATTCGCACTTGTTTTATGCTGGTAACAACGCCAGAGCCTCTGGGGATCTCCCGGAATGGGTGGAGAAGTGCCAGAGAGAATAAGTGCAAATAAGTTTCATTTGAAAAAATGATGAATCAATCCGAGCTAGAACCACAGATTGGCGAAATTGTTGAGATCAGCTGGCCAGACCGCTGGCAAGTGTATCAGCGCCTACAGGAGCTGGGTATTCCTTGTTACTGTGCCATTGACCAGCCATTACGAGTTCAGGTCAACAATGCAACCACTGCCGTTCAACTCCAGAGTGTTTTAAAACAGTTAACGACGCCGCGTGTTGAGCTAGCAAGCTGGTTAAATGGCTGCTGGCAGCTCAGCTGTAAAAAGCTTTGAGTGTTATTAAGCCTGTGCCGGGTAAAAGACCGGCTGAAAACTTTCCCCGCTTGGATGGTGCTATCTAGGGGTGCCGGTTCTGGAACACTGACCACTTAATAATAGAGTTTGCATAACAATGGGAAAATCTAATAAACAAATCTCCGATTTCAACATTGAGGGACGATTCCTCAGTTTTGTTTTAGAAGATGGTTATAAAATTAAGTACCTGCGATTGGCGACTGGAGAGGGTGAATTATGGATTAAACTCTCCAAACCGTTAAGGGGTTCTGTCGAGCGATCTTTAATACCGGGTAGCTGGGTGCGGGTTGCCGGCGAGAAGAAACTCGAATCCGACACCGGCAAACTGAAGTTGAAGGCGCATCTCGTTGAGCCGGCATATCCCGCGACTCACGTTCAAACTGCTGTCCCCAAGCCGGCACCGGCTGCTAAACCCAAAGCCACAATTTTAGTCTGTCAAAAATCAGATTGTTGCAAGCGCGGTGCTCAGCAAGTCTGCCAAGCTTTAGAAAAAACGATATGCGATCGCGGCTTAGAAGGCGAAGTGACGGTTAAAGGCACCGGCTGTCTGAAATTGTGTAAAGCAGGGCCAGCCGTTGTGGTGTTGCCAGATAAGACTCGCTACACGCGGCTTCACCCTTCAGAAGTGCCGGCACTTGTAGATAAACATTTTTCTGGTAATTTAACGCCAGAAGCTGTCGGTAAATCTCACTAAATGTGTTCTTTTTGCGGGGTTTGGCAATAAGAGTTTGGGGGTGGGTTTTAATAACAGCAGGTAAAGCAAATAAATATAGGTTGATCAGTCAAAGTCAACTGTTGGTCGTAGGATTTTTGCTAGGAAACTTGTGTAAAATCAGTCCTGATTGCTGAGTGTTGAGGTTCTTAGCGCAATATTAGAATGTTTTGCCGGCACGGGTGCGGGACATTTGATAGGTAATTTTTGATTGACGCTACTCTAGAACGGGAAGGTTGTTCTAAGGGTTTCTATTACAATATCGTTGTTGCTACTGTTATCACCGGGTGCTGTAAGCCAGATCGCCCCACGTGTAGTGGAAATATTATTTGAGAGTGGGTATCTGTAGAAAGCTTCAAAACAAGGATTTCGCAAATTTAGCCGACTGTGGAATTCCTGAGAAAACAATGCCGGTGGCGAGACTCCAACTTCAGACGCCGAGAAAGCTAGGGAAAATTAGGGCAGTACGCCAAATTTGATTCATTTGTTCGTTTTTCTACTTGTGTTTTAGATGTTTAACCGGGGCCAAATTTTCAGAGGGTCGGTAAGTTTACCCAATCACATTGAGAAGACTGCACGCTTTTAAAATAAAGCTTCGCACAAATAAGACAGCGCCGTTACCGCCTCAAAATTCAAGTCGTGCCATAATGCAGACAAGTGCGCCGGTAATCATCCATAAGGGCTATAGGCAAAAAATCAAAATAGCATCCAAGATAGAAATTACAGCCCTCACCGGCTCCTCATATCCTGGGAAATTTTAGATTGGGGGTTCAGTGATAAACCGCTCGCTAGAAAATAATACGCTGTGCCAGTGATCGCATTTTTGTCGTGTTTGCCGCAAAATATTATCTGAAACCCCTGCGGAAGGTTATGTGTCTGAATTCGGCCTCTCAAAGCCCCTAGCCGGCCACAACATTGTTTTAATGGATGTGTCAATCTAAAAAAAGATAAGCAAGCCTCCTGACAAGAGACTGTTTGAGCGCATCCTATATTGTGGGTTTATCCATCCCGTAGCCATCCATGAGCTATTGCCTGAATCCTAACTGTCCCAAGCCGGCAGATCCGTTGCACAACACCAATCGTATTTGCCGGCACTGCGGCTCTCAGTTAGTGCTGCAAAATCGCTATCGGGTCACTCGTCTGTTAGGGGAAGGTGGGTTTGCCAAAACCTATGAGGTGGATGACCGAGGTCAGCAGAAAGTGCTGAAAGTTCTCTTCCTCAATGAACCCAAAGCCGTTTCTCTATTTAAAAACGAAGCAGCCGTCTTGATGCGGCTGAAGCATCCAGGAATTCCCAAAGTAGAGCCAGATGCCTACTTTAATTTTTTGCCTAAGCATAGCAAAGCGGTTTTGCACTGCCTGGTGATGGAAAAAATTAATGGCCCAAACCTGGAGCAGTGGCTCTACAGTCGCAACAACAAACCCATCCCCCAAGAGATAGCCCTGGACTGGTTGCTACAGCTGGTTGATATCTTGCACAGAGTTCACCAGCAGCAATTTTTTCACCGGGATATTAAGCCAGCTAACATTATGGTGCGGCCTAATGGCCAGATGGTGTTAATTGACTTTGGCAGTGCGCGGCAAGTCACCGGCACCTATTTGGCAAAAATGGGCGTCGGGCAAAAAGGCACGGTGATTGCTTCTAAAGGTTATACCCCACCGGAACAAGACAGTGGCCACCCGGTACCGCAATCAGATTTCTTTGCTTTAGGGCGCACATTTGTGCATTTGCTCACCGGCAAGCATCCCCTAGATTTTTACAACGCCCTCACCGATGAGCTGCACTGGCGATCAAATGCGCCGCAAATCAGTAAGCCCTTTGCAGATTTTATCGATCACCTAATGGCCCGTCTGCCCGGTCAGCGCCCTCCCAGTACCGAGGTCATGTTGCAGCGCTTGGCAGAAATTAAGCAACTCAGGCAGCAGCCATCTCAGGGCCAGCGCGGTAGGTTGCAGTTTGACCCGTTGGTGAAGTTTAGACAGAAATGGTTGACGGGTAGTGTTTTTGTGCTGGTGGGATGTGTAGGAGTGGCCCAAGCTGTGTTCTACGGTTATTTTGCTCCCCGCTTGATGAGTAATCGCAGTGTGCCGGTACCGCAGCAATTAGCGATTCAAACTCCCGCCCTGGCTGAATCTTTGGAGGCCGGCACCGAAGCCGATCCCCCGAAACTGATGGCCAGTTCCACCCCTGAAAAAAGTGCCGATGTAGCAAAAAATAGTTCCTTTGAAAAGATGTCTTTAGCAGAGACACTTTCGGGGCATTCTCTAGACGTTCGTTCTGTCGCCATCAGTCCGGATAGCCGGACTCTGGTGAGTGGTAGTTTGGATGGGACGATTCAAATTTGGAATTTGTCCACCGGCGCACGCAAAGCCACACTGAACGAGCATTTAAAAGCACAAGAATTGGTTTCCTCTGTTACCATCACTCCAGATGGTCAAACGCTCGTTAGTGGCAGTAACAGTTATGGTGGCACGATTAAGATTTGGAATTTAGCCACCGGCGAACTTTTGCAAACGCTACCCAAACAAATAGAAGGCGTTTCTGTCGTGGCTATTAGCACAGATGGCAAAACCCTCGCCAGTGGTAGCGAGGATATGACTGTCAAGTTGTGGGATTTAGCCAGTGGGGTTCAGATGGGCACCTTGGTGGGGCATTCCGGGCCAATCCGGGCTGTGGCTTTTAGCACAGATGGCAAGACGCTGGCGAGTGGCAGTGAGGACACGACGATCAAGCTGTGGAATCGCACTACGGGTGAATTAATCAGCACCCTATCTGGCAATTCCGGGAATGTGTATTCCGTTGCCTTCAGTCCAGATGGGCAGACTATTGCCAGTGGCAGTGGTGACAACATGATTAAGCTATGGGATCTGCGGGCCGGCTGTGCGGCAGGAAAGCGATGTTATGCGACGCGCAGTTTATCTGGGCATTCAGGGACGATGTATTCGATTGCCTTCAGTTCGGATGGGAAAAAGCTTGCCGGTGGTGGTTTGTCTGGCAGAATCAATATTTGGGATGCCGGCACTGGAGAAATACTGCAGACGCTAGCCGGTCATTCCCGGTGGGTTGAATCGGTTACATTTAGCCCAGATGGGAGAACGCTTGCTAGTGGCAGTGGAGATGCCACTGTGAAGATTTGGCAACTGGGAGAGTAATATTATTTATAGAGACTCAAAACCTTTCTATTAATAGAAAACTAGAAACTTTTTAAGACTCGACTCATTAAATCAAATGCTTCTTCTTATGGCATTTTTTATGACTCACTGTCATGCAAAATTTCTCGAATTCGTGAGCGAAATGCACGGACTGTCGCTCTTTGATCGGCAGTTTTACTTTGTTCGATAAAAGCAGGAATTTCAGAAATCGGTAAAAAAGGAAAAGCCAGACTTTTTTCAGTCAATTCGTATTTATCTCCGGCAAGTTGATAAATCTCAAGAATTTGATGGCGATACCGCCACAATTCAGGAACACCAAGCGACGCATAGATAGTAAATTTATTTAAAGAAGAACTTGTGTAATCTGATTCGATTACTAAATCTGGCGGTGGATCGTTGGGCAGTTCAATGCTTTTGCCTCGGACAACAGATTCATTCTGGATATAAAAACAAGTATCCGGTTCTACAGCACGGCGTAAGTCTTCCCGAACCAAAAGCAAAGCCCCGAGTTCCATAATCTCAATTTCTAGCTCATCGGCGATGGCTGTAACAAAATAAGCGATAAGTATCTTGGGCTGTTCATGTTCTTGCAGTGGCATCCTGAATTCTAAAACTCCTTCGTTGTAAGCAATTCTCCAAGCTCTATCATCACCGGCATCGGCAAGCAAGGCTTTAAAAGTTTGCCAGCTAATATTGTTTAAAATAAATCTCGAGTCTGCCGACACTGGCTGCTGAGAGGGAGGAGTGGCCGGCACTGTTTGCATATTCATGGTTTTTCTTACCCGCAATTGCCCGAAATTTTGCACAATAGATAAAGCTGAATATCCAAAGCTTAACCTAAAACTTATTTGCCAACCTTTTCGTCTGATATCACCTATGAATAGCCCCTTCCTCGAACGCCTTCATCACCCTGATCGCCCTGTTATCGTCTTTGATGGGGCGATGGGAACGAATATCCAAAGCCAGAACTTGACAGCCGAAGACTTTGGGGGTGCGGAATACGAAGGCTGTAACGAATATCTGGTGTTCACAAAACCCGAAGCGATCGAGAAAGTGCATCGAGACTTCCTTGCTGCCGGCGCAGATGTCGTTGAAACCGATACCTTTGGCGCGTCTTCGTTTGTTCTGGCAGAGTATAATCTCGCAGATCAAGCTTACTCGCTGAACAAGACAGCGGCAGAACTGGCTAAACGCGTTGCGGCGGAGTTTTCCACCCCAGAAAAGCCGAGATTTGTGGCCGGCTCAATTGGCCCAGGCACGAAACTGCCGACGCTAGGACATATCGACTTTGACACCCTGACCACAGCGTTTGCAGAGCAAGCTGAGGGGCTGTATGATGGCGGCGTTGACCTGCTGATTGTGGAAACTTGTCAGGATGTGCTGCAAATTAAAGCGGCGCTGAATGGAATTGAACAAGTTTTCCAGAAAAAGGGAGAACGCCGGCCTTTAATGGTGTCGGTGACGATGGAAAATTTTGGCACAATGCTGGTCGGGTCAGAAATTAATGCAGCGCTGACAATTTTGCAGCCTTATCCGATTGATATTCTCGGACTCAATTGTGCCACCGGCCCGGATTTGATGAAGGATCACATTCGCTACCTGTCTGAGCACTCGCCGTTTGTGGTTTCTTGTGTTCCTAATGCCGGTTTGCCGGAGAATGTTGGGGGACAAGCGCATTATAAATTGACGCCGGTGGAACTGCGGATGGCGTTAATGCACTTCATTGAAGATTTGGGAGTGCAGGTTATTGGCGGGTGTTGCGGGACACGACCGGCACATATTGAACAACTGGCAGAACTGTCTAAAGCCTTAAAACCAAAAGAGCGAAATTTCTATTTTGAGCCGGCTGCGGCATCGATTTATAGCGCTCAACCTTACGACCAAGATAACTCGTTTTTAATTGTTGGTGAGCGGCTAAATGCTAGCGGTTCTAAAAAGTGCCGCGACTTGCTAAATGCTGAAGATTGGGATGGGTTGGTGGCGCTGGCGCGGGAACAGGTGCGCGAAGGTGCCCACATTCTTGATGTTAACGTGGATTATGTGGGACGCGACGGTGTGCGCGATATGCGAGAGTTGGTGTCTCGTGTGGTCACAAATGCCAAGTTACCCTTGATGCTGGACTCTACGGAATGGGAGAAAATGGAGGCCGGTTTAAAGGTTGCCGGCGGCAAATGTCTGCTCAATTCCACTAACTATGAAGACGGGGAACCACGTTTTTACCAAGTGTTGGAGTTAGCGAAAAAATACGGTGCCGGTGTTGTTGTTGGCACAATTGATGAAGAGGGAATGGCGCGAACTGCTGAGAGAAAATTTGAGATTGCCCGTCGTGCTTATAATGATGCCATTGCTTACGGTCTCCCTCCTTATGAAATCTTTTTTGATCCCCTTGCTTTGCCAATTTCCACCGGCATTGAAGAAGACCGGGAAAATGGGAAAGCAACCATTGAAGCAATTCGCCAAATTCGGCAAGAATTACCGGGATGTCACATTATTCTAGGGGTTTCTAATATTTCCTTTGGATTGAATCCGGCGGCGCGGCAAGTGTTGAATTCGATGTTCTTGCATGAAGCGATGCAAGTTGGATTAGATGCTGCAATTGTCAGTCCGAATAAGATTTTACCACTGGCAAAAATTGAACCGGAACATCAAGATATCTGCCGCAAGTTGATTTTTGATGAGCGCAAATTTGAGGGGGATGTGTGTGTTTTCGACCCCTTGGGCGAACTGACAACGCTGTTTGAAGGGAAAACAACGAAGCGTGATCGCTCTCAAGATGAAAACAAGCCGGTGGAAGAACGGCTGAAGCAACATATCATTGACGGCGAACGCATTGGACTTGAAGAACAACTCACTAAAGCCTTAGAAAAATATCCTCCCCTCGATATTATTAATATCTTCTTGCTGGATGGCATGAAAGTTGTGGGTGAGTTGTTTGGTTCCGGTCAAATGCAATTGCCGTTTGTGCTGCAATCAGCGGAAACGATGAAGGCGGCTGTGGCTTATTTACAACCTTTCATGGAAAAGGAAGAAGCGGGGGAGAGTAATGCCAAAGGAACGGTGATTATTGCCACTGTTAAAGGGGATGTTCACGACATCGGTAAAAATTTGGTTGATATCATCCTTTCTAATAATGGATATCGGGTGATTAACTTAGGAATTAAGCAGCCGGTGGATACGATCATTGAAGCTTACGAAAAGTACAAGGCTGATTGTATTGCCATGAGTGGGCTGTTGGTGAAGTCTACAGCGTTTATGAAGGACAATTTGGAGACGTTTAATGAACGGGGAATAACAGTGCCGGTGATTTTGGGCGGTGCGGCATTGACTCCTAAGTTTGTTCATGAGGATTGCCAAAATACTTACAAAGGTAAGGTTATTTATGGTAAGGATGCGTTTTCTGATTTGCACTTCATGGATAAATTGATGCCGGCAAAAGTTGCGGGTAAATGGGATAATTTCAAGGGATTTTTGGATGAGCTTGCAACTACAGATGAAGGCAAGCTAGCGCAGATAGAAGAGAAAAATCTGGGTTCCTCTGAGGCTGCCGGCAATTCTGAAGCCGATCAAGTGCCGGTGGAGATAGATACGCGCCGATCTGAAGCAGTGGCAGTAGATATTGAGCGTCCGACACCGCCGTTTTGGGGAACGCAAATCTTGCAGCCGGCAGATATTTCCTTAGAGGAAATTTTCGGATATTTAGATTTGCAAGCACTGATTGCCGGACAATGGCAATTCCGCAAACCAAAAGAACAATCGCGGGAAGAATATGATGCTTTTTTGGCTGAAAAAGTCTATCCGGTTTTGGCAGAATGGAAGCAGCGGGTGATTGCTGAAAATCTTTTGCATCCGACGGTGGTTTACGGATATTTTCCGTGTCAGTCTGAGGGCAATTCCCTCCACCTTTATGATCCAGAAGTTGTCAAGAGTGGGCAAGATGTCGGCAATTCGACACCTGTTGCGACTTTCAATTTCCCCCGACAAAAATCGATGCGTCGGCTGTGTATTGCTGACTTCTTTGCTTCCAAAGAATCGGGTCAAATAGATGTTTTTCCAATGCAGGCGGTGACGGTTGGCAATATCGCAACGGAATACGCACAAAAGCTGTTTGGGAATAATCAGTACACCGATTATCTCTATTTTCACGGGTTAGCGGTGCAGACGGCGGAAGCGATAGCAGAATGGACTCATGCGCGAATTCGTCGGGAGTTGGGATTTGGCAGTGAAGAACCGGCAAATATTCGGGATATGTTAGCGCAACGATATCGCGGTTCGCGCTATAGTTTTGGCTATCCCGCTTGCCCAAATATGTCCGATCAATACAAGCAGTTAGAATTGTTGGGTTCTGATCGCATCAATCTCTTTATGGATGAAAGTGAACAGCTTTATCCTGAACAATCTACGACTGCCATCATAACTTATCACCCCGCTGCGAAATACTTCAGCGCTTAATTTTTAGGGTGGGCATTTGCTCACCCTATTATTTTGGCAAAAAAATCATAAAGGACAAATAACATGAAGCGTTTTGATGTGGTTGTTGTCGGTGCCGGCCCGTCTGGGGGTCAGTGTGCCAGACTATTAGCAAAATCGGGTAAAAAAGTTTTACTCGTCGAACAATATGAGAACTTTTATAAAAATAACTTTTCCAGCGCCGGCACCCCCATAGAAACGCTGAATCAATTCGATTTGCCTGAAGACGTTGTTGGCAGTTTTTGGGACAAAATTGTAATTGTTACAACCAAAGCCAGTCAAACTTGGCAATCGGAAAACCGTTTAGGTGCTGTTTTAAATTTTGCTAAACTCCGAGAATTCTTAGCAAGTGAAGTAGAATCTCAGGGTGGCGAAGTTTGGCTGGGCTATCGTTATCTTAGAAATGAGCAACAGGAAGGTAAAACGATAGTTGAATTCAAGCAGCGTATCGGCGATGAAATTCTCCAGGTTAGCACTCAAGTTTTGGTTGATGCCACCGGCCCTGTGAGGGCAATTATGTATGAAAAGGA
Organism: Microcoleus vaginatus WJT46-NPBG5; assembly: GCA_019359355.1. GTDB lineage: Bacteria > Cyanobacteriota > Cyanobacteriia > Cyanobacteriales > Oscillatoriaceae > FACHB-68. Next base: position 18,373 of record JAHHHM010000013.1, read on the forward strand.
AAGCGATAAGCCTGATTTCTTGAGTGGAACAGGAATTGAATATTTAATTGAAGTTCCTGAAGAAGATTATAACAGATATTCGCAATCTTTGATTTTTTTCTTGGGGCATAAATGGATGCCAAAAGGATATTCTTGGATTTTTCCAATGGAAAAGAATCTGCTGAAAGTTGGGGCAGGCCGGTTAAATAAATCCCATAAAATTGTTGCCGAAAAAGCAACTTTTAAACATTATATTGAACTGATCATTAAAGAGTATATTCAAGCAAAAGAATACAAAGTTGTTGAAATACACGGGGCAACCCTGCAATATTCAAGGGGATTGCAAGATATATATTATAAAAATAATATAATTGCGATTGGAGATGCGGTTTCAACGGTTAATTTTTTAGGGGGAGAAGGCATCCGACATGGAATGTATAGCGCAGAAATCGCCTGTGATTATATTACTAAATATTTAGATAATCAAATTTCCGACTTTGCCGGTTATCAAAAACAGATGCAGCAACACTTTGCAGCCAAGTGGAATCTGTCGGAAAGGCTGGGAATGAAGAAATACTTAGAAGATAGTGACGAACTCATCGATAAAGGTGTCAGTTATTTGAGTTCATTGACAGCCGAGGATTTGATGGAAATTTTATTTAACTATAATTTTAGCAAGCTGTATAAAGGGTTTGGCCGGCTGCTGAAGCGGAAATTTTCTTCCTTTCTTCAAGGCGTTCGCAAAGCAGTTAACTGGAAATTCAAGATACAATAACAACACGGGAGATTAAGGTTTCCCTTGTCCTTCTACTCTTGAACCGTTGAGATGTCTAATACAAACCAGGTGTATCCCGTTATTTGGCAAGAAGATCGCGTTGTACTGATCGATCAAACTCGCTTGCCGGCTGAGTATACAGTTATCGAAATTAGCCGCTATGAAGACATGGCAGAGGCGATTAAAACGATGATTGTGCGGGGCGCACCGGCAATTGGTGTTGCGGCTGCTTATGGGGTGTATCTAGGTGCGCGAGAAATTAAAACAGAAGATCGCAGCGAATTTTTAAATCAGCTGGAAAAAATCGCGGAAATATTGCGTTCAACTCGTCCGACAGCAGTGAATTTGTTTTGGGCAATCGCACGGATGTTAAATAGTGCCCGTCAAACCCTGGGACCAGTAGATTACCTGAAACAAGTCTTGCTAGAAATGGCACAAACCATTCAAGCGGAAGATTTGCAAACTTGTAAAGACATTGGTGATCGCGGTTTAGAAGTTTTGCCTCGTAGCCCAGAAAAATTACGAATTTTGACCCATTGCAATGCCGGCGCTTTGGCAACTGCCGGCTACGGAACTGCTTTAGGTGTCGTGCGATCTGCATGGAGTGCGGGACGTTTAGAAAGGGTTTATGCAGATGAAACTCGCCCCCGGTTGCAAGGCGCAAAACTAACAGCTTGGGAATGTGTACATGAAGGAATTCCTGTTACACTGATCACCGATAATATGGCGGCGCACTGCATGAAACAAGGGCTAATTGATGCCGTTGTTGTGGGTGCAGATCGCATTGCGGCGAATGGCGATGCGGCGAATAAAATTGGCACTTACAGTTTAGCAATTGTTGCCAAAGCTCACAAAATTCCCTTCTTTGTAGCTGCACCGCTTTCAACGATTGATTTTAAGTTGACTGACGGCAGCTTGATTCCCATTGAAGAGCGCGATCCTTCTGAAGTTTACCAAGTGGGTGAAACGCGCCTAACGCCAGTGGGAGTTGAATTTTATAATCCCGCGTTTGATGTGACGCCGGCAGAATATATTACGGCAATTGTTACAGAATATGGCGCAGTCGCTCCCGGCGAGTTACAACAGTTTCAGACTAAGCAAGCGGTTTAACTGGAACTAATACTAAATCTGGTTGACCTAGATTTCAAAACTCGATTTGGTATGAGTCCTCTTTAGAAGACTTTCGCTATGAGCTAAGGACTCAAGTTCCTGGCTCATAGCCGTCTGGCTATCTGATTAAAAGAGGGAAATTTTTTCACCCCAGATAAACGCAAATTTTCCTAGAAAGGATATAGAAGATCACCGGCAGAGGGATCAAATACAAAAAGTTGGTTGAGATCGAGTTGCACAGAAATTTGATCACCCGGATGTCCACGCCAATTTGCTGGTGCTTGAATATTTAAGAAACTACTCGAACCGGCCAACCCAGCACGAATTAAAGTTTCTCGTCCCAAGGGTTCTACGACCTTCACTTCAACGGTTAATCGGGCTGAGGGAAGTGTTTCGTCTTTTTCTGGGTAATTATCAGTTAAGTTTTGATTGTCAATTCTGATGTGTTCTGGGCGAATTCCTAAATCAAAACCTTGCCCTTCACCCGGTCGGATTTTGTCTCGAACTGCCTGCACACAAGGGATAAATTGCTCATTCACCCGAAACTTATTTTCAGAATAGATTGCCGGCAAAATATTCATCGGAGGATTGCCTAAAAACGCCGCTACCATCCGGTTAGCCGGTCGGGCATAAATCGTTTGGGGTTCTCCAATTTGTTGAATTCTTCCTCGATTAAGCACCACAATTTTATCAGCCAGCGTCATCGCCTCTACTTGATCGTGGGTGACATAAATTGTTGTAATGCCAAGCCGGTGGTGCAACTGCTTTAATTCTGCGCGTGTATCATCCCGTAATTGCGCGTCTAAATTTGACAACGGTTCATCTAACAAAAATACCTTGGGTTCCCGTGCGATCGCCCGACCTAATGCCACCCGCTGTTGTTGTCCCCCCGATAATTGTTTTGGTTTGCGGGTTAGGAGGTGATCAAGGTTGAGTGATCGCGCCACTGTCTCAACTCGTTCTCGAATTTTTGTGGAGTCAGTTTTCCGCATTTTTAAGCCAAATGCGAGGTTTTCTGCTACGGTCATGTGGGGATAAAGTGCGTAATTTTGGAACACCATCGCCACATCTCTCGCCCTCGCCGGCACTCCATTTACCAGGGTGTCGCCGATATAAAGATTGCCGGTTGTTGCAGATTCTAAGCCGGCAATTGTCCGCATAATTGTAGACTTGCCGCACCCAGAGGGACCTACTAACACCCAGAATTCACCATCAGGGACTTCAAATGTAATCTCTTCAATTGCAGTGACGCCACCAAAGCGGCGAGTGATTTCTTCTAAACGAACGTTTGCCATTTTTAGTTTTGCAGCACAGCAACCCCAACAATAATCATAAATCTTTTGGCTCAACTTGCTGCTTTTTTTCTTGGAGAAAAATGTTTTTGTAAGTTTTTAGCCAATTAACTGTAGCAAATAATAACTTAAGCGTTGGTAACGAGCTGTTCTATCTGGGAAACCACCCGGTCTAATTCTTCAATTAAAGGCGTTGAGCCGGCTTTGCGGAATGCCTCTACTAAAGATCGATAATACCAAAGAGAGCCATCTTTGCCTCCTTTAAAGCGCTCCCAAAGGGATTCTCCCACGACACGATAATCTTTGAGAATTGAACCGGCATTGTATAGTTTATCAGCAGATGAGACAAGTCGCACTGAGGGCGAAGCTGTGGAAATGTGGGCAATGTAAGCTTCTTTACGCTGCCGCCACGGGGGTTTGGGAATCGTGTCGCTGTCTGTGCAGCCATCTACAATTTCTGTCACGTTATCTCCAAACCGGCGGCGAATTTCTTCCCGCGTCGCAGCACCCCCTTGATCTTCAATTGCATCATGAAGCAAAGCGGCGATTGCTTCATCTTCATTCGCTCCATATTCAAGCGCGATACTTGCCACGCCTAATAAATGGGCGATGTAAGGAATTCCACTACCCTTGCGAATTTGGGTGGCGTGCAACTGGGTTGCAAAGGTTAAGGCTTCGGTAAATCGTTCTGAGAGTATCATTTTCAATGGGTTTTTCCGGCACTTACACTTTATATTAAAACTTTCTTTAAAATTCGGTTATTGGAAATTATTTTGTTTTAGAGTTAATTAAGCAAAACGCACTAATTGTAATTCTTAAGTTGCTCATTCCTGTTTCTGATTAAATTTACATTTACTTGTCAAAGTGTATTATATTTGCGAATAGATGTAAAAAAAAGATACTCAGCACTGCTTTGACTTCCTTAGAGTTGCAGAAAATCAATACAGCGCTGAGACAAGGGGATTGTTAGTAATGACCAATGAGTTTATTGACATCCTATGCCGGCAACAACGATTGCCGGCAGAAATTTGCCAATAAAGGTGTCAATTAAACACAACGACCACTGCCACGATGAGGTGACAGATCCGGTGCAGTTTGTACCTGAACTTTTCTGATCGAACTGGCTTGAGAAAAACTTTCTGAGAGATTTTCACCCCCTTTAAATTGAGTCGCTAGCCCGATAGATAACAGGCTTGATAAGAAGATAGAGGTGTAGAGCCGCATAAGCGATTTCCGTATCAGAGCTTCCAATTCTGTATACGGACTTTTTGCTATGCTCTCCGGGTAAAGAGAAATTCCAACTCAAAATTTCTTTGTGTCGGTTGCTGGAACTAAAAACAGAAATTTCGGTCTGTTGGGAATTTTATGTGGTTTGGCAACTGAGAAATTATGTAATTTTCTAAGGTTTCTGTTTTAGGTATTTCTCTGGAAAAGCTGCTTTCATTAAGCGGAGAATAGTTTAAGGCTGATGATAGGGAGTTTTATTTATAGAAGTGGAAGGTAACAGCTTTTTGTCCCTACAGATGCTTGGCAGGAGTAGACGAAGAAGGCAGTTACGGCTTGACTGTGCATCGGCAGGGAAGTTTCGTTGAATTTTGAGCTGCCTAAAATACAAAGACGTTGCGTTGCGGATGGAGATCCTGCCGGCGCAACAAAAAAACCAGGTTCCTGACAAGCAGGCACCCTGGTTAAGCAAAAACCGTGTAAAAGCAGTAAAAAAAGTTAGGAAAGGGATTTATTATTTAGCCGACGTTAGAGACAGAGAAGGCGACAAACATCAATCCGCCAATAAGCGCGGTTGCTACAACGCCTAAAATAACGTAGTTCCGCTGTTGAGCTTGGCTGGGGGCTTCAGCTTTATAAATTTTTGGCTCAATAGCGAAATTGTTTAGCCGTCCGCCTTCTTCGTTGATATATGGCATGAATGATATCCTCAGTTTTTACTTAATATAACTTTAACAGCAATTTGCCTTTGTAACAACTTTTTTACACTTCGTTACATTTCTTTACATTTTATCGAAATTTATTAACCTGACTTGGGCCTACAAAGTCATCACCGGCACTCAACCCAAATTTAGTCCCCATAGGGCTTTTACCGATTGTGCGGATCAATCGAGAGGAACGATCCCATCCGCGCAGTCATCTCTCACAAACCCAGTGTTAAACCCCTTTTAACAGATCAATCGGCAATCGTGCCAGTTTGGGGAGAACTCGCACTCGCACCGGCTTTCACCGGCATCCGTCCTGCCAAATAAGCCAAACGCCCTGCCTCAGCAGCCATTCCCATTGCCTTTGCCATCGCTGCCGGATGTTTTGCCATCGCAATTGCGGAATTAATTAACAGGGCATCCGCCCCCATTTCCATTGCTTGCGCTGCTTCAGAAGGCGTTCCAATGCCGGCATCCACCACCACCGGCACCTTGGAATTCTCAATAATAATCTGAATATTTGCAGCAGTTGTAATGCCTTGTCCCGAACCAATCGGCGAACCCAAGGGCATCACCGTGGCGCAACCGGCTTCCTCCAAACGCTTTGCCAGCATGGGATCAGCATTAATATAAGGCAGCACGGCAAAGCCTTCCTTCACCAACTGTTCCGCTGCTTGCAAGGTGCCAATCGGATCTGGCAGCAGATATTTCGAGTCCGGAATTACTTCTAATTTGACAAAATTATTATCTTCCTGTCCCAAAAGCTTCGCCATTTCCCGCCCCAGACGCGCTACCCGAATCGCTTCTTCCGCCGTTTGACAGCCGGCAGTATTCGGCAGCATCCAAATTTTCGTCCAATCCAACGCCTCTGCCAATCCTTCATGCCCCGGTGCCTTGGTTTGCACTCGCCGCACTGCAACCGTTACAATCTGGCAATTGCTTGCTATTACACTTTGCTGCATTTGTTCAATGCTGCGATACTTGCCGGTGCCGGTCATTAAGCGAGAGTGAAAGGTTTTACCGGCAATGGTTAGGGCAGAATCCTGAACAGTTAGGGCAGAATTCGCTTGAATTGGGGTTGGATAAGTGAGCATGGAATCCGCGTTTTTGTGGGAAGTTTGCAGCGAAGCCGTTGCCGGCTGGGAAGTGAAAAACCGTGAAGCGTGGAAATGCGCTAATAGCGGATCAGATTTTTGATGGAGAATCCAATCTGCGATTAATCCAGCCGTTGCCGGCGCTAATAAAATGCCATTGCGATAGTGCCCCGTCGCCAGGGTTAAATTGTCGCATAAACTTGGGCCAAGAATCGGCCATTCATCCGGGGTTGCCGGCCTATATCCCCACCAAAAATCTTCAATGGGATAATGCTGCAAAGCCGGATATAACCGAATTGCTCGTGATAACAATGTTTGTACACCGGCAGGTGTATTGCCTGGAGTAAAACCCACCTCTTCACTGGTAGCACCAATTACCAGCCGGCCATCGCGACGCGGAACAATGTAAATATCTTTGCCATACAAAACCCGTTGCAAAGTTCCTGAATAAGGACTTTGCCCGTCTGAGGTTGCCGGCATCCGCAGTGACAACATTTGCCCTTTCTTCGGATACACCGGCACCGGCAGCAATTGATTTGACCAAGCGCCGGTTGCTAAAACATAATGCTGTGCCTGAAAATCGCCGCTATTGGTTCTGACACTACTGACTTGCCCGTGACGCTGAGCAATAAACTCAACCGTAACGCCTTCGCGCACCTCGATTCCCAAGGCTTCCGCCGCCGCCCACAGCGCCCGCGCCAAGGCTCGATTATCGACTTGGCCATCTTCTGGAAACCACCAACCGCCGGTTACGTCTTCACCCAATCCTAGCTGATGCACATTTATGGCAGTTTTGTCAAGCCAGAAAGCTGGGGAAGATGAGGGGGTGAGGGGGTGAGGGGGAGAATTACTGACCGTTTCGTAAGCCGGTGCAAGAATGCCGCAGGGCCAATAACCAACGGATAAGCCAGAAATTTCTTCGAGTTTGCTTGTCCAGTCTGGATACAGATCCCGCGAACGCAAGCATAAATCGAGCATCGGGCCGGCTGGGAGGGCTTCCGCTTGAGGTGCGATCATGCCGGCGGCAGCGTGGGTTGCGGCTTCGCTAAAGTTGCGGCAAAGAACGAGGGGAGTTGCGCCTCGCAATTTGAGTTCGATGGCAATTGAAAGGCCGGTGATGCCACCGCCAATAATTAGAATTTCAGTAGATGGGATCATAACGATACCCGGCGATTAAAAATCGGGGCGAAACAAGCAAAACCCAAAGGAGCGAGTTTAACAACAACTTTAGTCTAACTTGGTGTGGGGCATTGGGGATGGGGCAATGGGCATGGGGCATGGGGCAATTAAAACTCATTCTTCCCTCACTCAAAACTCCTTCGGAGACGTAGGTTGGTGAAATAAAACGGAGGCTTGGGTTCAGTTTGTCAATTGAGATTGCGTTGGGTATCGCAATGCTCAACCCAACCTCGTTTATGTACTCATCCCCAATCCCCCATGCCCCATGCCCCATGCCCAATGCCCAATGCCCTTCTTGGCATTAAGTTTTATAACTTCACTAAAGCCGTTCCTTAAAATAGTTTTGTGCCTTCTTTTTCTGATTTCTCCCCCATGACCTCACTTACTTCTAACCAAATTTGGATCTACGATACGACGCTGCGCGATGGTGCTCAGCGTGAAGGGCTATCGCTGTCGATTGAAGATAAATTACGGATTGCCCGAAAGTTAGACCAGATGGGGATTCCGTTTATTGAGGGGGGTTGGCCGGGGGCGAACCCGAAGGATGTGCAGTTTTTTTGGCAACTGAAAGAAGAACCGCTGCAACAAGCGGAAGTGGTGGCGTTTTGCTCAACGCGACGACCGGGGACAACGGCGGCAGAAGATACGATGCTGCAACCGATTTTAGCCGCCGGCACGCGGTGGGTGACGATTTTTGGTAAGTCTTGGGATCTACAGGTGACGGAAGGGCTGAAAACCAGTCTGGATGAGAATTTGGCGATGATTCGGGATACGATTGAGTTCTTGAAGTCATCAGGCCGGCGCGTGATTTATGATGCGGAACACTGGTTTGATGGCTATAAGCAAAATCGGGAGTATGCACTCCAAACGCTAAGGGCGGCGATGGCTGCCGGCGCAGAATGGCTGGTTTTTTGCGATACCAATGGTGGAACCTTGCCCCATGAAATTGCTGAGATTGTCCAAGATGTCGTCAAAGCGATTTCTCCCATGCCCAATGCCCCATGCCTAATGCCCAATGCCCCATCCCCCATGCCCCAATTAGGCATTCACACCCATAACGATTCGGAAACGGCGGTAGCAAATGCGTTGGCGGCGGTGATGGCCGGCGCGAGAATGGTACAAGGGACAATGAATGGCTATGGGGAACGCTGCGGCAATGCGAATTTGTGTTCGGTGATTCCGAATTTGCAGTTGAAGTTAGGGTTTTCCTGCATTGAGGCGGATCGGCTGGCACAATTGGCAGATACGAGCCGATTTATTAGTGAAGTGGTAAATTTAGCTCCGGATGAACACGCTGCGTTTGTAGGCCGGTCGGCGTTTGCTCATAAGGGCGGAATTCATGTATCTGCGGTAGAGCGGAATCCCTTAACTTACGAGCATATTCAACCGGAGTTGGTGGGAAATCAGCGCCGAATTGTGATTTCTGAGCAATCTGGGTTGAGTAATGTTTTGGCGAAGGCGCGGACGTTTGGGATTGATTTGGATAAGCAAGATCCCCAATGCCGGCAAATTTTACACCGGCTGAAGGAGTTGGAAAGTGAGGGATATCAGTTTGAAGGCGCTGAGGCGAGTTTTGATCTGCTGATGCGGGAGGCGTTGGGATGCCGCCGGCAGTTTTTTGAGCTGAAGGGGTTTCGGGTACATTGCGATATCGCTGCCGGGGTTGAGTCTTATGCGCTGGCAACGATTAAGGTGGCGGTGAATGGGAAGGATTTGCTGGAGGCGGCGGAAGGAAACGGGCCGGTTTCTGCCCTGGATGCGGCGCTGCGAAAGGCGTTGGTGAATTTTTACCCTGAGATTGCTCAGTTTCAGCTAACGGATTATAAGGTGCGGATTCTCGATGGGGCTGCCGGCACTTCTGCGAAGACGCGGGTGTTGATTGAGTCTGCGGATGGGTTGCAGCGTTGGACAACGGTGGGGGTTTCCGGGAATATCCTTGACGCGTCGTATCAAGCGGTGGTTGAGGGGTTGGAATATGGGTTGCTGTTGCGAAATCAGGTTAAGCAGCCGGTTTCTGTTTCGAGTTGAGGGGAATTTTTACAGGCAAGATCGGCAGTTTCTCTGTTTTGTGTGGGTGAAGCTGCCGGTTATTGTTTGCCGGGGTAGGAATGTTTTTAATTGAGTTGGGATTTAGAAATAATGAGTTAGGAGGAAACGGCGCTTGTTTCAGTCCCCTTGTTGTGAACTAAAACCAATATCTTTTCTCAAGCTAATTTATACTTGTTCAAGACATTTTCATGTTCCCTCGAACCTGGAGGAGGGCCGGAAAGAACTGCTTTGATGAATTCTTCTGGTGGGTTGTAACGATGGTCTACTACATAGTGATGAATGAGAGTAGGGGCAGCATAGAGAGCAGATTGACCAATGACCCGGATTTCACCATTTCCAAGCCTTGCCAAGTCATGAGCTTCCCCATACTGAGGATTGCCTTGGTGAGAACCGCCACAAAACTCACAGGTATGAAATCCACGAGTTATCTGAACAACATATTCGTCTAAACAAAATTCAAATAGTTTTGCCTTAAATTCTTGGGATGTCTCACCTTCTGGGAAGGGTTCGCTCTTACTCAGCCAACCAACGTTAATTAGATTGAGTCCGAATGGTTCATAGTCTCTAAAGTATTCGTAAGGAGACAAATCTTTGTAATAGGTCATGCTCTACTTAAATCACTTTGATGCAATTCCTTTATTCACCAATTATATTATGTTAGGAAAAATACTCCTACTTAATCCGGTAGCCGTCCAACTATTGGTTCAACCACACACCGAGAGCTAACTTTCAAGAATGCTAACATTAAAATCACCCAATCGGGTGAATCAATTAGAGGAAGTCTGCGTCAAGAAATAAAGATTATTCTAAAACGGTATAAGTGCCGCTATCCTAACCATGCTTCAGCAACAACCCACACGTTTTTATATTTTATCAATTCTGGCAATTGGCTTAACCGGCGGATTGAATTTCGGATGCGCCAAACAAGTAACCAATCCCCCTGTCACCGCCCAAACTCCGCCCCCAAGCTATCAAGAAATCGTGCAGCCGGCTGAAGTGCGACCTTTACCCGGTCAGTTAGACACTGTCCCGATGTTTAACAGTAATAGCCCAGAATGGGTAAAAACACCAGGAATTTTACTTTCAACTTTTCCCGGTGAAGGTAAAAAAGTCGCCTCTGCTCATTTAAACTTTCCTTTCCAAGGCAGATTTGACGTATTTGTTCACCATCAAACCCACACGCCTAAAGATTTACAAACCTTCTATCTCGGCGTGATTCTCCACAACCCGAATTCAACGCCTGTCACGGTAAATGTGTTGCAGGCAGCTTCTTATTTAACCCAAGATGCCCCCTATATTAAATTACCCACTTATGTAGAAAATCCGAATAATACTGTATATGCCGGCCCTGGAGATCGTGCCGGCACAGATGTATTGCAAGGCAAAAGACACGCGAATTTTCCAGACAAAATTGTTATTCCCCCCAATTCCAGCCGAATGCTGATGAATCTTCCCACGCCGGTGCGGAATTTAGAAAAACCGATTAATGGCCGGTCTGCTATTATTCGATTGCAAAGTAGTGGTAAAGTTTATGCCGCCAGTTTAACGATGTTTGCCCCCAAAAATGCACAGGGAAATGATCGCGCCCCAACCTTAGAAGAATGGCAAACTCTTTTAAATACGAGTGGCTTAGCCATGCCCCGCGATAAAGCCCCAACCCCTCCGGATCAAAAAGGCGGGCAATTAATTTATGGACGCGTTGCCGGTGTGGCATCGGGTTCTGCATGGAAAGCGCAAATAACTGATAGTGCCGGCAGCAAAGATTTAACGCTTCCTCAGCCAGAAAAACCGATTTCTTATCCCATTAGCAGTTTACGTGGCGGACAATTAGGCACCGGCCAAAATCAAACCGCAAAAATGCTGGTGCGCTATCCTGATACTGCCTATGAAGCGCATGGAAATTATGCGGTGGAATATAACCTAACTTTACCACTTTATAATCCCACAAATCAACAAAAAACCGTCACTTTAACCTTAGAAACTCCCATTAAAGAAGAGCGTCTTTCAAAAGCCGGTTTGCGTTTCCGTAAACCTTCCCAAGATTTCCCTTTTTTCCGAGGAACGGTGCGCTTGCGTTATAGGGATGAAGCAGGGAAGCCGGTGACTCGTTACGTGCATTTGTGGCATAAAACAGGTCAAGTTTTAGACCCGCTGTTAACTTTGGCAATGCCGGCAAATAGTCGCAATAATGTGCAAGTGGATTTAATTTATCCACCCGATTCTACGCCGCCGCAGGTATTAACGGTGAAAACCTTAAAATAGAAATTGCCGATTGTCGGGTGTTTGGTTAATTAATTTTGTAAGAGATTTTTAACCACAGATTCCACAGATAAACACAGATGATAGTGGTGTGCCGGCAACTCTGCACAGATGAGAGTGTAGGGTGCCGGCAGCTATGCACAAATAATTTAGTGGATTTTTGAGAGGATTCTCAGTTATGCCGGCGGCTTCAAAGTTAGGTTGGTGGAAGTGTTTGACTTCACTACTTTTTTCCCTAAAAGCATCGGGTGGTATTCAATTTTGCGCCACGGGTCAATCATATCATCATAATGGGGATGAAAAGCATGACCAGACTGGCCGGTGCTGTTGATACTAATTGAATGATCTAATTCTTTCAAATCTATAATCATTCGCATTGAAGGCAACCAAATTACTTGGTAAGAATCTGTAGACGCATCCCATTGTGTTGCATTCACAATTGCCGTCCCGCCTGAACTAGAAAAAGGGCCACGATTAAACAGTGCTTCAAGTGTAGAAATTCCTGATTTACCTAACGTGAGGTTGCGGAACGTAATCGTGTGTAAATTTCCCCAACGCCAGCGATTCGGATCTTTATTGATACTTTCTAGTTCATCAACTGCGTCTGTAAAAGCTTTACGGAAGATTTGATCGCGGGTTTCTACAGAAGACGTGTTCTTATTATCCCACCACAAACTATTCGGTTGCTTGATCAACTGCTTGACAACTTCAATCCAGCGATCCCCCCCATGCGGCCAATAATTTTTAGGCAAGTTGTCGTGAAAGGTGCCGGCTAAAAGGTGCTTCCAAAATACTTCAAAAAGTGCGGCTGCCGGCTCATCCATTGATTCCTGAAAATCCCAACTTTTCAACAACTCGCGTGCGCGTTCCAATCGCTGATCTTTTAAATCAATTTGTTGTAATATCGGCACTAATTCCATCGCATTCAGACTTTTACTATCTCCTAGCATTTGCTGAACATCAGCCAAAGTGAAAGGATCTTTTTTCCCTTCAATCATCTCAACAATTCGCTCTGCCCGCTGGCCGTAATTCCAATCCTTGGTAATCAAATAGGGATAATTCACACCCGTCACAGCATTATTCGCCGTTGCAATATAACCTTGGGGAGGATTAAAACTAGATGGCAACTTTTCAAAAGGAATGTATCCTTTCCACTCAAACTCGTTTGTCCAACCCGGAACAGGATAGCGCCCATCTCCCTGATTCCGAATTGGAATTTTACCCGGCATCTGATATCCGATATTGCCTTCAATGTCTGCATAAACAAAATTTTGAGCCGGCCCGTCAAAATTAAAAACAGCCGTGCGAAACTCCTGCCAGTTTTTAGCTCGATTGATTTGAGGAATTGCATATAATAAGTTGGAAGGCTCTAAGGCTGTCCAACGCAAAGCAATCGCATAATTTTTAGGTAAATTAATATTGCCGGTTGTTGGAAAATCTTTAAGCGGTTTGTAAGTATCGGAAATCACCGGCCCGTGACGAGTGTAGCGGACGGTTTGAGAAATCGGCTTACCCCCTGCAACCTGAATTGTCTCAGTCAGCAGTTGCATATCCACCCATTTCCCATTCACTTCGTATTGATTAGGATTCTTTGGATTAACCTTCTCGATATACAAATCCATGACATCGGGGCCAACATTGGTAACACCCCAAGCAATGCGGTCATTGTGACCGATAATGATGCCCAGCATACCGGCAAAAGAAAAGCCGGTGACATCATAAGGACAATCTAAACTTTTGGCGGTGCAATGCAAACCCATTTCATACCAAATAGAAGGCATTTGCACGCCTAAATGAGGGTCATTTGCTAAGATAGGCTTGCTAGTTGCTGTGCGGTGACCTGAAATTACCCAGTTATTTGAACCTAGACCACTTCCTGCCGGCCCTAAAAGCCGGTGCATTGCCTCTAACGGTTGATTAAGCAACTGCAGCGCCGGAGAAATATCGGCTATTAAGGCATCATTAACTGGCTCAACTTCATTAACTTCACTCAGCGTAGAATTGGACTGAGGAACAATAACAGGATGCTCTTTTGGATAAGGCGGAAACAACTCATTAACTTGCGTTAAACTCAAAGTTTTTCGCAAAACTGAGCGTTCAATTTCATGCTCCATATTGTATCCCAAATCCCAAGCCATTGCTTTTCCCCAAGTGAGGCTATGTAGTGGTTTCCAGGGTTCAGGCTGGTAATTAGGATTGAGCAGTTTTAGCACGGCATATTCTAAGCTAAGCGCACTACCTTTGCGTTCATTCAGATAAGCATTTACGCCGCCGGCATAAGCTTGCAAAATATCATTCATCTCTGGCGAAATTTGATCGATCTCTTGTTGCGCGACTCGCGCCCATCCAAGGGTGCGAAGAAATCGATCTGTTTCAAGCTGAGATTGACCAAACATTTCCGCTAAACGACCCGATCCAATATGCCGCCAAAAATCCATTTGCCAGAAGCGATCTTGCGCGTGAATATAACCTTGTGCCATGAAGAGATCATGCTGATTATTAGCATAAATATGTGGGATTCCCCACTTGTCACGCGCGACTTCAACGCGATCTTTTAAGCCGGCTAATTGGACAATCCCAGTTTCTTGCGGCCACGACTGCCGAATTATGTAGGTTGTTGCCCCTGTTGATAGGAGAATCAGTAATAAGAGCGCAATGCTAATAATTTTGAGTGCTTTGAAAAAACTGCGTTTCACAAGCTACAGCCTTAGATAAGATAACCCAATGACATCCGCGCCTCAAAGACTCGCTCTGCTGCCGGCATTACAAGTATTCAAGATAGCAAGAGAGTATTTAATGTTGGATATTGTCTATTAAATCCTACCAGCGTTTTTCGGAAGAATTTTATTTTTTAAGTAACGCTTTGTATTTTTTTATTAAAAACTTATAATTTCAACAGTTGTACACAAAAAAGAGTGAACATTTATATTAAAGGGCTAAAAAGTCAGTGACGGAATTGCTTTTCTGAGCCTTATAGGCCAAGTCGTTGCCATTATTGCCGGCATTACTACAATTTTTAAGCGATTTCCGAGAAAGATTATTGAGGCGGGTAAATCGCACCGGCTACTCAATGGCTTCTAGTTTGGGCTGGGCTTTTTGTGAACCCCGATATCTTTTTTCAACCGCTGATGTCGCCGGCGAAACTTGAACCTACCTAACTCGTTATTTAAGTTCCACCTGCATCCAGTGATGATAACATAGCGTGCAGCAGGCATCCACAGACAATAGAGTACAAACTCAACAGGACTGCGTAAGTTATTAAAGTCCGCGTATGTAGACTTAGTTTGTGTCGCCCCATTAGCGGAATGTTGCACCAGCAATTTCAATCGTCCGGTATTTTGCTCTGTAAGCGCTTGTTGGAAAGATACGGTGAAACAAGGATATCAGACTAAAGATAGATGAATAAAAACCCTATCAATTACAAACTTAGGAGGCTATAAGAATAGTTAACAGTATAAAATTCTGATGTTTGCCGCTGCATCGGGTTTATCTTTCGATGTTAATAAAAAGCAACCAAAAACAACGCAATGCCCATTTTTCTAAAGTTTAAAGCGCATTTAATCTTTAAGTTACAAGTCAGAAAATAGAGGTAATGTGCAAATATTTTGTTTTTAAAAAGTATTCATAAAACTTAAAAAATAGCTAATTTATTTAAGTTGTTAGCCTGCACAAAGTAGTCAATTTCAATCTTATGAAATACCTCTGGTATAAAAACGCAATCATTTACTCCCTGGATGTTGAAACCTTTATGGACTCCAACGGCGATGGCGTCGGTGACTTCACCGGCCTCACTAACCGTTTAGATTACCTATCTGGTTTAGGAATAACCTGCCTGTGGTTGCTGCCGTTTTATCCCTCCCCAAATCGAGATAACGGCTACGACGTAATGGATTACTATAACGTCGATCCCCGCCTAGGAAACCTGGGAGACTTCGTGGAATTCATGCACGAGGCAAAAGAGCGCGGCATTCGTGTAATTATTGACCTTGTTGTAAACCACACCTCAGATCAGCATCCCTGGTTTCAATCTGCCCGAGCTGACAAAAACTCGCCATATCGCGACTACTATGTATGGTCAGATAACCCTCCTGAAAAGCCCAAAGCAGAACTTATTTTTCCCGGCGAGCAAGATAGCGTTTGGGAGTACGACAAACAAGCCGGCGCATACTACCTGCACCACTTTTATAAAGAACAGCCAGAATTAAATATTAGCAACCCAGAAGTTCGTGAAGAAATTTGGAAAATTATGGGCTTCTGGTTAGAACTTGGCGTGTCTGGTTTCCGCGTAGACGCCGCCCCTTACCTAATCGAAGCATTCGGGATAGACAACCCGGATATGAAAGAACTTTGCAGCTTTTTGCCACAGATGCGAGAGTTTGTTTCGCAGCGACGCGGGGATGGCATTTTGCTAGCTGAGGCAAATGTCGCGCCCGATAAAATCCCCATCTACTTTGGAAATGGGGACAGAATGCAAATGCTATTTAGCTTTTTGCTAAACCAGCATTTGTTCCTCGGACTCGCAAGAAAAGAGGCAGCTTCTATTAGCGAGGGATTGAAACTCTTACCAGAAATTCCGCACACCGGCGAGTGGTTAAACTTTGTGCGCCACCACGACGAACTCACCCTCGATCAACTCAGCGAAGAGGAACGAAAAGAAATCTTTGCCGCTTTTGCACCCGATGAGAATATGCAAATTTACGGGCGGGGCATCCGTCGTCGCCTGCCACCGATGCTAGGAGGCAACCGGCATCATGTTGAACTGGTCTATAGCTTGCTGTTTAGTCTGCCGGGAACGCCCTTATTGCGTTACGGAGATGAAATTGGCATGGGAGACGATCTCTCGCTAGAGGGGCGTACTAGCGTCCGTACAGTGATGCAATGGTCGGGCGAAGAAAATGGCGGTTTCTCAACAGCGCCCCAGGAGGCACTCGCGCAACCCATCATTTGCGAAGGCGAGTACGGGTATCAACGAGTCAATGTCACTGCTCAGCAGCGTGATCCAAATTCATTGCTGAACTGGATGGAACGGTTAATTCGCACACGCAAGCAGTATCCAGAATTCGGTAAAGGAAACTGGCAGATCTTAGAAACCGATCAGCCTAGCGTGTTCGCACACTGCTGCGAGTGGAAGAATCGGGCTATTATTGCCATACACAATCTGGCAGATCAAGCCTGCACTGTCACGCTTACATCGAATGGTTGTCAAATGAAACACCCCATTGAAGTGCTAGCCGATCACGAGTATGAACCGCTAGATGGAGATTTAAATTCTCTCCCATTAGAACCCTACGGCTATCGCTGGTTTCGGGTTAACAGTGCCGGTTAGCCGGCTCTTGAATTCTCGTCGCTTATACTGTTTGTGAGCAATCGGCATCTTGTTTAACCGCAGATAAACGAAGATAAACGCAGATGGAAGCAATTCATCTGCGTTTATTTAAGGTGTTTTAATTAAGGTTTGTAGAGACGTTAAGGGCAACGCCTCTACATCGAAATCAGACTGCTTAACGCGTTAAGGCTAATTGTGGCAACTGTTCGTGGGAGTCAGCCGGCACCACCTTAACTTGACCGTTTTCATCCACATCAACGATGGCGTTATCGCCTTCTTTAATGTGGCTGGCAAGGAGTTCTTCGGCAAGAACGTCTTCTAACAGACGCATAATCGCACGGCGCAGGGGTCTGGCACCATAGTTGGGGTCGTAACCTTCCTCAACTAAGCGGTCTTTAAAGCGTTCGGTCACGTCTAAAATTATCCCTTGTTCAGATAGCCGGCTAAAGACATCGCGCAGCAGGATATCTGCGATTTGCTTGACTTCATCCTTGCTTAACTGACGGAAGACGATAATTTCATCAAGCCGGTTGATAAACTCAGGCCGGAAATACTGCTTGAGTTCTTCATTCACCAGAGTACGAATGCGGTTGTACTGCGCGTCTGTTTGGCTTTCTGCAAACTCGAAACCTAAACCACCGCCGCCTTTGGAAATCACTTTAGACCCGATATTGGAGGTCATGATCAGCAGGGTGTTTTTGAAGTCTACAACGCGACCTTTGGCATCGGTTAAGCGTCCGTCTTCAAGGATTTGCAGCATCATATTGAAGACATCGGGGTGCGCTTTTTCGATTTCGTCAAATAGCACCACGGTGTAAGGACGCCGGCGCACGGCTTCGGTGAGCTGGCCACCTTCGTCATAACCCACGTATCCGGGAGGGGAACCGATGAGTTTGGAGACGGTGTGGCGTTCCATGAATTCCGACATATCAAGCCGGATCATCGCTTCTTCTGACCCGAAGAAATAGGCAGCCAAGGCTTTGGTTAGCTCGGTTTTCCCGACGCCGGTTGGCCCGGAGAAGATAAAGCTGGCGATAGGCCGATCAGGGTTTTTCAAGCCAACTCGTGCGCGACGAATGGCGCGAGAAACGGCGCTGACAGCTTCTTCTTGGCCGATGAGACGCTGATGCAGGGTGTCTTCCATGTGCAGCAGCTTTTCAGATTCAGACTCGGTAAGTTTGCTCACCGGCACGCCTGTCCAGCTGGCGACAATCTGGGCGATGTCTTCTTCCGTGACAATTGGCTTTTCTGTGACTTCGGGTTTGCTATTGCCAGCAGCTTTAATTTCAGCTTGCAGTTCTAGTTCGCGATCTCGCAGCTGTCCCGCTTTATCAAAGTCTTGATCCCGCACCGCCGCTTCTTTTTCTTTCGTCACTTTCGGCAGTTCTTGCTTGAGTGCCTTCATTGCCGGTGATACCTGAGCGTTCATTAGGTGAACTCTTGAGCCGGCTTCATCAATCAAGTCGATGGCTTTATCCGGCAAGAAGCGATCGCTGATGTAGCGATCTGAAAGCTTGGCAGCAGCATCTATCGCTTCATCAGAGATGGTCAGTTTGTGGTGTTCCTCATAAGTTGAGCGCAACCCGAAGAGAATTTCAATGGTTTCCTCAACGCTGGGTTCCCCCACTTTCACCGGCTGGAAGCGGCGTTCTAAGGCGGCATCGCGCTCAATATGCTTGCGGTACTCATCCAAGGTGGTTGCGCCAATGCACTGCAATTCACCGCGTGCTAATGCCGGCTTGAGGATATTGGCAGCATCAATGCCGCCTTCAGATCCACCGGCACCAATCAGCGTGTGGATTTCATCAATCACCAGGATAATATTGCCGGCGGTGCGAACCTCTTCCATAATCGTCTTGAGGCGTTCTTCAAACTCGCCTCGGAAACGAGTGCCGGCTAGGAGAGAACCCATATCCAGCATGATCACTTCTTTGTCTTCCAGAATGTCGGGGACGTTCTTGCTGAGAATGCGTTGCGCCATGCCTTCGGCAATGGCGGTTTTGCCGACTCCCGGTTCGCCAATTAAGACGGGATTATTCTTCGTGCGACGACCGAGAATTTGAATCACCCGCTCAATTTCTGCTTCGCGTCCCACAACCGGGTCGAGTTTGCCTTCGGCTGCCCGTTTGGTGAGGTTAGTGCCAAACTCTTCCAAGGTGGGGGTTTTGGTGCGGCTGCTGCTATTCTTGCTGCCGGCGGCGGTGGGGGCTGATGCCGGCACGTCTGAGAGTTCTTCAATTAATTGCGCTTGCAACTGCGTCATGTCAACGCCCAAGTTTTCCAGGACTTTGCCTGCCACACCTTTAGACTCTTGAAGCAACGCCAGCAGAATGTGTTCAGGGGCGATGTGGTTATGCCCCAACAAATTCGCTTCTTTCAAAGAAGTGTCAAAAATGCTCTTGGCGCGAGGCGTCAGGGGAATTTCTGAGGGCACAAAGCCGGCACCCCGACCAATAATTCTTTCTACCTCAACTCGTGCATCTTTGAGGTTAACGCCCTGCTCTTTCAGCACTTTTACGGCATTACTGGTTCCTTCGCCAATAATACCCAAGAGGATTTGCTCTGTTCCGACAAAGTTGTGTTTTAGGCGACGTGCTTCCTCTTGGGCCAGCAAAATCACCCGAATAGCTTTTTCTGTGAAGCGTTCAAACATGGCTAATTCCTCTCAAATTTTTGGAGCTACGGCCCAAATGCGCTGTTTGGAGCAGGCGGGAGACTCTCAAAATCTAACCCTGTAACATTTTGTTTAGTTCTTGATTTAATGTACCGCTCTACGGGGACTGTCGGCAGTGAGGAGAGCCGTATTAGGCAATGGGGTATAAGCCGCCTCATTCAGGGAGAGCAAGAGTGCTGAGTGGATGAGGGGTGAGACAGATCCCCTCAATGCCGCCTGTGCTGTCTTTGGAATTCTGATAGGTGGTGAGTCTGGGGAAGTGTAGCTACCCTCTGACACCAGCTCATATCGACTGCCAAACTTTAACCGAGGCAAGTCACCAACTGGTTCACACGGGGTCTGCCGAAGCGATTCCAGGCACTACCGCCTCGCAAAAACAGCTCCATCCAGCGAATCGGTTGCCCTCCATCGGCAGCGTCCCAACCAGAGCTGCCGGGTGCGAAAGCCAGAGTCCCTTCTGGTACATCGAAGGTGCCATCCGTATAAATGGCATCACTGACCACATCTCCGACGCGAATCACAACCTTGGTTTCCGGTTTCAGGTCGAGAGTATAGGCGGGAATGGTGGTTTTGATATTGCCGTAGCCATCGATCCAGGCGATGCGATCGCTGGGTGCTGAGACGATTTGGTCGGATTTTAAACGCTCTCCCAAAAAGCTGGTATCTCCTTTGGCAATACCGGCAGCCGCCGTGGGAAAAACATCTCGTGAACGAAACTGAGAACCGCCTCTGGAAACCTTGATATTATGAATTTCTTGTGCGTGGTCTTTGATGAAGGAAAACGTGTAGCCGGCAAAGACTCCCACGACTTTCACCCCATTTGGCAGCAAGGCGTAGGTTAAACCCTCTCCTTCATTATTCTGCCGTGCTTCTGGATCGTCTTTGCGGGGGGCGCAGTTGTGATAAATCAAACGTTCTTCGGGTCCAGGGTTAAGGCCGAGTTGGGCCACCCAGAAGCCGGTTGCCAAGGTACTGAACGCCGGCACTGACAGGCAGTGGATTTGGGATGCCGGTAGTGCCATTAAAAGACGCTGTGTAACTTCTGCAAAGGCTGGATCGCCAGTGCCGTAGTCTGCAATTAAGGTGATGAACATATTGCCTCACGGGTTGGATTATCACTGTTAGCGTAATTGCTTCTCGTAAGTTAGGAGTAATTTTAGGCAGATTTTACCTCTACCCTATTCCCTAAAATTCGTAAAAACTTTGTCAACTAACTAAAGAGTGAATTTGCGGACGCCCTTGATTTGTTGAGTTAACAAAAACTGAACTGTGTTTAGCATCAAATGTCAATCTATGCAGTTCAGGCCGGTTTAGCTGTTTCTGGTTTAACCGTAGCAAATAGCCCCTGCACACAACGCTTAATAAAAGTTTTAATACCTCGGAAGTTTCTAACACCAACCGTCAAATCCTCTGGAAATGCCGGCGTGACCTCCACAGCCATCATCTATGGTTAAGACAGCTTTATTAAATCTAAATTATTTGATTGAAAAATGGCATAATTGGCTATTATTGAGCGAAATATTGATTTATTTATATCTTCGTTTTTTTGGAAAAATCCATTTTTTCAAAGCAAGGTTAATTATTATACTTAAGAGAAATAGGGGTATAAAAGCAATTAAAAAGAAAGAAGCTGTATGATTATCGTATTCTAAAAACTGTACTGAAGACGTACCGTAAAGAAAATGTACGTGTGAGGCAGTCGGCTTGGCGACAATAATTGTAGCAACGATAATTCCAACACTCCAGACCCAATAAAAAAGAGTGCCGGCGATGATTAAAGCACTCAAAATTTGCCTCACAGACTTGATTTTGCGTCTGAAGAAGGAAAAAAAAAGCAAGTAGCAAGCAACGGCGATTAGGAAGGCACCATGTAGCCAAGGTTGTACTGTAGAGCTGGCAAAAGTCAGGTGAATAAACAACCCATGTATAAGGGCAACGAAGAAGAAATTTAGTCCAAAAAAGGGTAAGGTCATAAAAAATTACAATTGCCTGGGTAAAGATTGCCGGCAATGAGTTTTGTCTAAAATGTGCGAACGCAAGGCACACAGTTTTTATGTATTGACCCTTTCTCAGCAGTTACCCGGAAAATCGGAAGATAAAGACACGGCAGCCGATCTGCGATGAACGTTTGGATCGTAGATTTTAGATGTTGCCTTGTATTCTTTGTTTTAACTTGCACCGCAGTTTCTCTGCCGGCAGTCGCAGAGGCATTTCATTCATGAGGTAGAGACGCAATCCCACCGAAATCTGAGAACTTAAAAGCAATCAGGAAAAAAATCTTAACAATTGCAAACGAAAAATTATGCGTGGAATCAATCAAATCAAAACAGCGGCGCTGCTGGGACTGCTGAGCGGTCTTTTGGTTCTCGGTGGCTATTATTTAGTGGGTAATGAGCAGGGACTTTATCTGGGTCTAGCTTTTGCCGCCTTCAGCAGTATTAGCTCTTGGTATTATTCGGATCAAGCTGCTTTAATGGCCTATCGCGCTCAGCCACTTGAGCGCCAACAAGCACCGGAACTATACGATCTGGTCGCTTCTTTGAGCGAACGTGCCGATATTCCGATGCCAAAATTATTTATCGTACCCACAAAATCCCCGAATGCCTTTGCCACCGGCAGAGATCCGGAACACGCGGCAGTAGCCGTTACAGAAGGAATTTTAGAATTACTTTCCCGTGAGGAACTTGAAGCCGTTTTAGCCCACGAACTGACGCACATCCGCAACCGCGACACCCTAACTGGGGCAGTTGCCGGCACGATTGCCGGTGCGCTGACATTTGCAGGGCGGATTCTGACATTTGGGGCGCTTTACGGGCCGGTAACGCGGGATGATCGGCGGGGTGGAAACGCACTCGGTACGCTATTTTTAATTGTGTTAGCGCCCGTTGCTGCCGGTTTAATTCAGATGGCGATTTCTCGGACGCGGGAGTATGCCGCTGACTTGGGTGCCGCTGAAATCACCGGCAACCCCCTAGGACTGGTTAGTGCGCTACAAAAGCTTGAGGAAATGGGCCACCAAATCCCCATGAACGGCAACCCAACGATGTCGTCGCTGCTAATTGTCAATCCCACATCTAAAAAAGGGTTGCAGTCCCTCTTCCTGACTCACCCACCAACAGAAGAACGCATTCGCCGGCTTCTAGAATTGGCCCAGCAAAAACAAGGGACGCCAGTGATGGCTTAGAGAAGGATGAAACGCTTTCTCTGCTGCGACTGTAGGGGCGGATGTCTAGAACACTCGCCCCCTCCCCTCTTCCCATGCCCCATGCCCCTAACCCCTAGGAGGTAGCGTGAGAATCTCGACCCCGTCAGCCGTAACCGTCACAGTATGCTCAAACTGGGCCGAAAGCTTGCGATCTTGCGTCACCGCAGTCCAACCATCCTCTAGCACATCAACTTCCCAAGTGCCTTCATTAATCATTGGCTCAATTGTGAACACCATGCCGGCTCTCATCCGCTTGCCGGTGCCCCGTTGCCCGTAGTGGGGAATCTCAGGGGCGGTGTGAAAAACGCGGTGAACGCCGTGCCCGACAAAGTTTCGTACGACGGAAAAGCCCTGCGCCTCAGCATACTCTTGAATTGCCGCACCAATATCCCCAATGCGAGCGTTTGGCTTAACTTCAGCAATCCCTCTTTTCAGGCACTCGTGCGTTACTTCGACAAGCTTTTTCGCCAAAGGGGAAGGCGTTCCAACGAAGAATGTTTTCGAGGTGTCGCCGTAATAGCCATCAACAATCGGGGTGACATCGATATTAATGATGTCACCGTCTTTCAGAATTTGTTTAGCGTTGGGAATGCCGTGGCAAACGACTTCGTTAATGCTGGTACAAATAGACTTGGGAAACCCTTTGTAACCGAGCGGAGCGCTTTTAGCTCCCTGTGCTTTTGTCCAGCGTTCGGCTTCGTCGTTGAGTTCTAGGGTGCTGACTCCGGGTTTGACTAGCGGTTCAAGATGGCACAGGAGTTCGGCAGCCAAACGCCCAGCCGTTCGCATTTTGTCTAACTCACGACTGGATAAAAGCTCGATGGTTTCACTTTTCATAGTTTTTGTTCCTTTTATTCTCGCCGCTCTGGTAGTTTATATTTAAGTTGTGCGGTTTAGATTTAGCGTTTTAAATATTACCGGCAGCTTTTGATGATTGTTTTAGAAAATATAGCACAGTTTTTAGACAGTTTTTTTGCTGTTAATCGCTTTGGAGAGGAAGAAAGAGGGGGAATCTATCACCACTCCTCAAGGCCAATTTGCCGGGTTGGGTTAGCATTAGAGCCGGGGATGCAGTTAAAAGAATGGGCGAAAGAACAACAATTAGATGCATTGTTTTTACACCGGCCTTGGAAACTTGAAGCGGGGCAAGTTGCATCTGATATCGGCATTGTGGGCTATCATTTGGCTTTTGATGAATGCCTAACGCTCGGTTTTAATCCCCGTCTAGCTGAAGTTTTGGGAATGTCGCAGTTGGAAGTATTGGGCGAAAAAGAAGGACGACCGATTGGAATGATTGGGGAAATTTCTATAACGAAATTTTCTATTTTTTGCGAGCGTTTAAATGAAGTTTTTGGAGGTTCTGAGGAAATTTATGCCGGCAGCCAGTCTAACCTGTGTCGGGTGGCTGTGGTGGGAGCAATGACGGATGCGCTGGTGCGCGAGGCAGCATTGCGGGGTGCGGATCTTTACATCACCGGCCAGTTGCGGAAGCCGGCTTTATCAGCTGTGCAGGAAACCGGCATTGCGGTGGTTGCAGCCGGTCATCGCCGGTGTGAGGAATGGGGCTTAAGGGCGCTTGCCGGTGTGTTGCGCGAACGCTGGTTGGAGTTAGAAGTTATCCTTATTGCTGAGTCCTGAATCACTATTTTAAGGCTATGCAAGGAGCTAATGACATTGTGAAAATTGTTCAGGAAATATCACTGATCAGTAAGGGTAGCTTTGAGGAATCTGGGGATTGGGCAATTATTCAAAATGAGATACGCAATGCTATTGATTTAATTGTTTGGCCTCCTGGAACATCAAATTTTACCATCAATCCAATTCGGCATGGTAACGGAGTCAAACCTATCAAAGATGCTTGTATGGCTGCTCTTAAGGAGGATTTTGGATGGCATCTTGATACTAAAATAACATACGCAACAACTAGAGCGCCGGGAAAAGTAGATGCAACAAAAACTTTAGATAAGCATTTGTTTGCGCTTGAATGGGAAACTGGAAATATTTCATCTAGTCATCGTGCGATTAACAAAATGGTTCTTGGCCTTTTACGCGGTGTTTTTTTGGGTACAGCTTTAGTGATTCCTAGCCGCAAGCTGTACCCTTATCTAACGGACAGAATTGGAAATTATGAAGAACTAGAACCTTACTTTGATGTCTGGCGGGCTATTAAGATAGTGGAAGGTTTTCTCGCCATATTTGTGATTGAACATGATGCCGTAGATAGCAGCGTGCCAACCATGACAAAAGGAACTGATGGCCGGGGTTTAATTTAGCTATACTAAATTCACTAAAGTGAAACAGACATTCAGGAAAATAATTCTAGTTGTGTAGAATTATTCTGTCGATTTTTAACCTTTTTCTTTCCTCTTGCTGATTCCCATTCTTCCACCTGTCCATTCGCTAGGTCACTTAGCCGTTTCACTGCCGGTTCTAAGTCACCGATTTCTGTACCTAGCCAGTAACGCTTGAGTTTCTCTGCGGCGTAGAATGTAGTGCCAGAACCTCCAAAGGGATCGATCACAACTTGCCCTGGATTTGATGCCATTGCAATGATACGTTCAAGCATAATAGGAGCTAGTTCGTTTGCCACTCTTTTCTTATGTTGACGATGTCGTACTGGCGGGATATCAGCCCACATTTCCTCAGCAAGCGACCACAAAATTTCCTCTGTGTCATTAGAATCCGGATTTTCCCAAACCTCTTCAGGAGTATCCCAAACATCCATGAGATTGATTCCATTAGCATTTAATTTTTTACGGTGTCCACCATAATCTCGAATTTCTCCGCCGCAATGCCGGCAAAGCTGAATCGGGGTGTAAACTTTATTAAACACTCCAGGTTCTCCTTTTGTGTAGTAAAGTAATCCATAATGAGCCGGAGACATTCTCTGACCACGAGGAAAAGCTTTAGGCATCCTGCAAGCGATCCAGTGACGAAAAAGCATTCCTTGCTGGTTTAAATAAGCACCGTATTCAATACACCATTTAGGCAAATTGAAAACAAACAAGCTCCCACCTATCTTTAGAACTCGAATACTCTCACTAAGCCATTGTTTCGACCAGGCAAGATAATCTTCAGATTGCATCTGATCATTAACCCGCTTATCATAATGCTTACCTAGGTTGAAAGGAGGATCGGCAAACACAATATCTACAGAGGAATTAGGAAGAAGGCGCAAGAAGTTGAGACAGTCCCCCTGATAGAGGATGCCATACTCACTTTGATAAACCTCACGCAATCCACTATTAGTGGCATTTAAAGGTGATATAAAGCGAAAAGGTGGCATTAAAATATTGTAGGTAATTGTTTTCTTTTTCGAGATTTTAACAAATTTATTGAATGATGACAATGGAGTTTAAATTATAAACTGCCTGACGTGGCTGCCGGGAAACTTGAAACTATTCAAAAATATGTTCTCATCAACTAGAACCAATCTTAGCAGACGGTCTCCGCTGTAGTGAAGAAAAGTTTTATGTTCTTTGAGCTTGCAGTATCTAAAAGTTTCTTATCGAAAAAATAGTTTTAAAAATCTAATTTTTGTTTTATATAAAAACGTAAAATCATTACCATTAAAATTAAGATTTAAACAATTATTATCCAAAAAAATGAGAGCCAAATTTAGTAGGGCATCCTAAATTTAGCCAAAAAGAAATAGCATGAGTCGGGTGCGTGAATCACGCGCTCTACGAAGAAGCCAGGTTTTATTCAGGATAAGTTCGCCGGCAGGATATTAATTAACCGGCTAAAGGGAAACCGGCTGCTAAAATCCAGCCAAAAAAAAGCGCACTCCCAATTCCATAACTCCACGCTTCATTAACTTGGGCAGCAGCCAATGAAAGAATGGCAATGATCACTGGAAAAACCGGCAGCAATAAAAACATAAAACCAAGTTGAGGCACGAGGTAAACGGTTAAAAAGAAACCTCCTACCAGTACAACACTTTGCCCCAGCCACCATAAAATTCGGTTTCCGACTCTAGTATCTTGTTGCGATAAACCGGCAGCCAAAAACCAAGGGAAACAAGCCAAGGATAAAATCGGCCATAATTTTAACCGTGCTGGAATTAGCCACCACTGCAACCAAACCACCTGTGCCATTGCTCCAAATGCCACCCAAAGCAGGGCAAACAGTGCCACACCTAAAAGGGTACTTCGGAGTGTGGGACGCGGCAAACGACCGAGGAGCGCCAGCCAAACGATGCCGGCAACTAGAAACCACAGGGCGACAGCACCGCCTACTAGCAAGCCTCCTAGGTTTTCAAGGTTGCCGGCACGACTGGCTAATGTTAGTACACCTATTGCCGCCACAGGGGCTAAAAGCAATCCGCCCCAGCTTTTGAGAGGACGCACTTTTGCCCTCGCCGCAACAGTTCGATCTGCTAATCTTGGCGAAATTGCGCTCAGCAAAAGTAACCATGCCCCCAAGTGCAAGGCATACCAAATCATGCGCCGATCAATATAGTTGCCGGTGTTGGGCAAATTGAAGGTGGCATTGAGCCATGTTTTGGCAGCTTGATGACTGGCATTGCTGAAAAGAATGGTGATGTGTTCTACATTCGGGATGATTTGAAGCGATCGCGCCCTTCCTTGAGCAAAATTACCATTTTCGCCACCGGCATCTCTTAACATCCGCTGTGCATTCTCAACAAACCGGCCTTCGCCGCTGCCGGCTTGTAGTTGGAGGTTGCGCGGCGCTGCCGGTGTGACATTTGCGCCGGTGGGTGAAACTGCGATGGTTGCGGCAAAGCGGTTGACGTTTGTGATGCCGGCAGTCATGACTGCGCCGCTACCCATTGAATGTCCCAACAGCGCTAAACGTGCCGGATCGACTTCTGGCTGTTCTAAAAGTGCGGCGGTTGCGCTATCGAGATCCCGTTGCAATGAACCATTTTCTAAAGGTGCTGGGTTGGCTGCATGACCTCCAAAATCCCATAGCATCACAGCATAGCCACTGTGGGCCAAAACGTGGGCGTAGCCTAGCATCAACTGTTTTGAGCCGGCATACCCATGCGCCACTAAGACTGCCGGTGCTTTCTGCGCCTCCTGGGGTGCGATGTAAAGCAGGGGCATTCCGTCCCGTTCGAGCGATCGCACCACTAGCCCATTCCGCGCTGCCGCAATTCCCCACCAGGAAAGCACGATCAACACAAAGCTTACAAGTAGCAAAAACCAGCGCCGGCGATTCATAGTGTTAGGGGAGGGCATGGGGAATGGGGCACTTATTTAGCTTTAAGAGAACTTGGTTTAGCTATAACAAGTTGCCCATATATTTTAAAAGTAACTTGTATTCTTTGAGCAAAAATTTTCTAGCCTATCAATTCCTAAAGAAACAACTAACTATTTTTGCCTCTCTTATGAATTATCTAAAAATGAGTTGCTTTGAATTAGACGTAAATTGTCCCATCAGGGAGAATTGCTCCGGTTAACTTTGCTCCTGTTAATTTTACCAAAACTCGATCTCTCGTTCCGACTATAGCACCTCTGAGATCAGCTCCACTGAGATCGGCTCCACTAAAATCTGCTCCGACTAAATTAGTTTCTCGTAAATTTGCATTTTTGAGAGAAGCTTGCAACAAATTTGCTCGAAATAAATTCGCTCTTTCTAAATTTGCTCCATTCAAATTTACTTTGTGCATAAAAGCATCAGTTAGATTTGCTTCACTTAAATTGGCTTCACTAAGATTTCTTCCTGAAAGATCCCTTTCTTTCAAGTTCGCTCCCCTGAAATCAGCCCCGCTGAGATCAGAACTTTGCTTTCTTTCCTGATATTGAGATTGGGAAGAAGACTGCGACTGGTTTTGCGTTTCTCTTTTGGAGTAAGATTGAGAAGAATTTTGTGTTTCTCTTCGGGAATAATAAGAACGTGAAGGTTCTTGCGATTTTTTTGGCTGGGATTGGCTTTTTTGAGTTTTACCTTCTCGCCTAGCTGAGCGCAATTTATCCCGCGCATGGTTAATTTCTTTTAATTTTTCTTCAGCTTTTTGTTGCAGCCTGGGATTATCTTTAGGAATGCGATCAGGATGCCAAACAAACACCAAATCTTTATAGGCTTGATTGACTTCTTCAACAGAAGCACCAGGCTCAAGACCGAGAATTCTATACGATTGCTCTAACTCATCCATCACATCACCATCACATCATAATAAGTGCGATAACTTTTACTTTTCAATCTTTTAAGTCGGCTATTTTAATTTGTTATTTAACCCAGGATTTCGATCTGTCAACGGCTTCGCACCACTTGCTGAAACTTTCCTGCGCCGGCATCATTCCTGCACCCGGATAAAAGGTTTGATCAATTTGACGAGAATTTGTTAAGGCGGCGTAATCTTTCCAGAAACCAACAGCGATGCCGGCAGCAAACGCAGCACCTTGTGCAGAAGCATCCAGTATGGCAGGGCGTTCGACGGGTATGCCTAAAACATCGGCTTGAAATTGCATTAAAAAGTTATTTTGACACGCCCCTCCGTCTACTTTTAAAGTTGTGATATCTGTGCCGCTATCTTGATTAATTGCCTGGACAACTTCTTTAACTTGGAAAGCAATTGCCTCGACGACGGAACGCACGAGATGTTCTCGCTGTACGCCGCCGGTGATGCCAAAAAATGCGCCTCTGGCGTTCATATCCCAGTGGGGTGCGCCTAAACCGCTGAGTGCCGGCACAAAGTAAACGCCGCCGTTATCCGTGACTCGCTGCGCCATCATTTCAGTATCAGCCGCTGCTGTAATCAGTTTAATGCCATCTCGCAACCACTGTACGCAAGCGCCGGTGGTAAACATACTGCCTTCTAAAGCATAGCCGGTTTGAATTTTTTGATCGGTTCCTATCTGTGTCCAGGCGACTGTTGAGAGCAGTTGGTGGCGAGAACGGGGGACTTTGTTGCCGGTATGAGCGACGAAAAAGCAGCCGGTTCCGTAGGTACATTTTGACAAACCTGGACGATCACAACCGTGGGCGAAGAGTGAGGCTTGCTGATCTCCTAAAATGGCTGTTATGGGAATTTCCGTACCTAGTAATTCTGCTTGAGTGTGTCCGAAAATTCCGAGGGATGTTTGAATTTCTGGCATTAAATTCGGAGGGATTTCAAACAGTTTTAATAAGTTTTTATCCCATTGCTGCTCTGATAAATTCATCAGCATTGTGCGGCTGGCATTGCTGTGATCGGTAGCGTGAATTTTGCCGCCGGTTAAATTCCAGAGAATCCAAGTATCAATCGTGCCGGCAATGATTGTATTGGGATCAACTGGCGGATATTCTTGTTTAATATGTTCGAGTAACCAAGCTATTTTTGTGGCGGAAAAATAGGCGTCAATAAATAAGCCGGTGCGCTCATAAATTTCTGCTGCATGACCTTGCTCGGTTAATTGTTGACATAAGGGTGCAGTGCGCCGATCTTGCCAAACGATGGCATTATACAACGGTCGCCCCGTTGTTTTATCCCACAAAAGACAGGTTTCTCGCTGTACGCTTAGCCCAATTGCTGCAACATCTTTTGCAGAAACTCCCGCTTTCTGTAAAGCTGTTTGCATTGCCCAGCAGGTATCTCGCCAAATTTCTCTCGGATCGTGTTCTAACCAACCGGGCTGTGGGTAATATTGTGTTAATTCTTTGTAAGCAGAACTAACCACGGTTCCTTCCCGATTAAACAGGATAGCGCGGTTGCCGGTGGTTCCGAGGTCTAGGGCAAGAATGTAAGCGGGAGCAAATGCACTCATCTTGAGCTATGTTCACTGTGGGTTTTTCTACTATAACTTTTCTGCCGGCACTCGATTGCAGAGGTTCTGACTACTTTTTATTAAAGTTAATAAGTTAGGTTAAATATTTTAACATACATCTAAAAATAAATGATGATTGACGACGGTTGTTGATTAAAAACTATCAATTTGTTGAACTAATTTTTTAAATTTTGATTTTTGGTTAACCCAAAATGTTGAGGATAGTCTGCCGACAGGTAGACACAGATCAACTTAATTTGAGTAATAATTTAAAATTGCTTTGAAGGTTTTTGTCTAATTTGATCTATGTTTTTCCAGAAACGAAGCTTTAGAAACCTTAGGTTCATGTCAAAAGTCTTAGCTGAAGCTAAAGCGTGTCTATTGCTGGCAATTCCTTTAGCGGCGGCACAACTCGCACAAGCCGGCACGAATTTTTTCGACACCGTCATGATGGGTTTACTAGGAAGTCAAAGTTTAGCTGCCGGTGCTTTGGGGGCAGTCACTTTTTCTGCATTGATGTTAATTAGCACCGGCATTGTTTCATCGGTTGGGATTCTGGCGGCAGTTGCGGAGGGTGCCGGCGAATCAAACCGAGTAACCTGTGTTACCGTACAGGGGCTTTGGCTCTCAATTGTCTTATCGATTCCTTTTATGCTGCTAATTTGGAATATGGGGCCGATTTTGCAGCAGTTTGGTCAAGAACCTAACAATGTTATTTTAGCAGAAAGTTATCTCCGCGCCATTGTTTGGGGTTTTCCTGCAAGTATGGGATTTGCTGTCTTAAAAAATGTGGTTTCTGCGCTTAACCGGCCTAGAGTTGTGATGGTGATTATGGTAGCCGGGGTGTTTTTAAATATTGCAGCAAATTATGTCCTGATGTTCGGTTTATTCGGTTTACCGGCTCTCGGTTTAGCGGGTATTGGGTGGGGAAGCACGCTAACTTATTGGGCGATGTTTGCGGCAGCAGCCGGTTTTGTGAGTGTTAATGAACATTTCAAAAAATACCAAATTTTTCCTTATTTTTATCAGTTTAATTCTCGAACATTTTGGGAAATATTTCACATCGGCTGGCCAATTGGCGTGTTATTTACATTTGAGGCAGGATTGTTTGCGGCGACGACTTTTTTGATGGGATATTTAGGAACGGTTACTCTAGCTGCACATCAAATCGCTTTGCAGACTGCTGCCATGACGTTTATGGTGCCGGTTGGGATTTCCTACGCTACGACGATTAGGGTGGGGCAAAATATTGGGAAAAATGATCCGAAGGGCGCTCAACTAGCGGGATTTGTAGGTATTGCTCTGGGTGCGATTTTTATGGGAATGATGGCACTGATGTTTTGGATGTTTCCTGAGAGAATCGTGGCGATTTATCTAGATGTAAAAAATCCAGAAAATTTAAAGGTTGTTCAACTTGCGGTTTCTCTTTTAGGAGTTGCCGCGATGTTTCAGATATTTGATGGGATTCAAGTGATTGCTGCCGGCTCTTTACGGGGATTAAAGGATACTAAGTTTCCAATGTTGATTGGGGTTTTTGCTTACTGGATAGTGGGCTTTTTTAGTGGGTATATTATGGGTTTTTATCTGGGTTGGGGCGGGGTGGGTTTATGGGGTGGTTTGGCTTTGGGGTTGGCTTTTGCGAGTGGTATTTTAACTTGGCGTTTTCGTTATTTGGTTTGTCGGATGGTTAAGAGGGATGAAGATTTCGAGGATTTTTTACCGCAGATGAACGCAGATGAACGCAGATGAAAAGGATGATTTGCTGGTGGGTGCCGGCAGTTTTTTAATTTTAACCGCAGATGAACGCAGATGAACGCAGATGATAGCGCAGCGTGCCGTTAGGCATATGCGAGAGTTTGTCGTTGGGTATTAGATGGATGTGGATAAGATTAGCGTTGCGAGGTTGGGTAATTGTAATTGTTTAGGTTGTTGTTATCCCAGGTTTGGGATTGGTTGAAGAAGGTGAGGTTTAATGTGCTGCTTTCTGGTACGTTTATTGTTGCTGTCCAGTAATCACCGGCTTCTTTTTTCATGGTTACGTCTGTTGGGTTTTTAAATCCATCTTTACCCCAGTGCAGGGTGATTGCAGTTGCACTATGGGCAAGTGAACCTTTGTAATAAATTTTAAGCGGTTGTCCGGATATGATGGGATTTGGCCAAATATCGATGGGTGTGTTGGTTGCTTGAAAGGTGCCGGTTGCAATGGAGGGATTCCAATTTTTTCCTCCATTATTATCCCAGGTTTTACCATCGGTAAAGGCAAAATTTAAAGTGGGTCCTGTGATGGGTAATGAAATGGTTGTTTCCCAAAATCCATCGGTTCGTTTGATCAGGGGTTTATCTGTCGTGGATTGCCAATTGTTGTAGCCCCAATGTAATGTTACTTGTGAGGCGTTGGCTAAGGAACCTTTGTAATAAATGGTTAGGGCTTTACCTTGGGTTAAGGAATCTTTAGAATAATCTACGGAATTTCTTTCTTGGGGTTTGTAAGCATCGGTAACATAACGTTGATAAACAATAGCCGGCATATCTATGACTTTACCGGCATGATTTGAGGCTAGCAAGGTGATGTATTCTCCCATTGACCAGGAAAGGGGTGTCATGGATTTTGTGGGGGTTCCTGGGGTAAATTGGGAGGGGGCTTTGAGATCCCAAACTTGTTCGGGAATCATATAAGAATTGTTGCTAAATGCTCTTAGGGTGGCTAAGTAAGTGTCGGCTTTTTGTTTACCGGCAATGGCAAAATGACCGCGTTCGCCAGAGAAGATTGGCCACAAACGCCCGATGCCGGCACCTGTATAATCTGCGCCGGCTGCTATTTCGCCGTAGCCGTCGTGATTGTAGCGAAACCAGGCTTCGCCTTTGTTGGGAATCGTTTGTTTAATGGTGGAATCGATGGCGGGAATTGAGGATAAAATATAGGGATTATTCCAAGCTTTTACGCCGTGACGAACTAATTCTAAAAAGCTGGTGTCAACGATAGTGCGTTCGTCGTAGGAACCGCCGCCGTTACTGATGTTTAAAGGATGTCCGTCGTTGGGGTTGCCGTTATCATCAATTCGTTCGTAATAGTTGCCGTTGCCAATTGAACCTGTGGTGGTAAATGTCCAGGTTTCTACCAGGCTTTGCCAATAATCTGCGGTGGCTAAATAGTGTTGCTGGGTGGGGGGATCTCCGTTGAGTTTGGCGATGTCTGCGGCACACACTAAACCGGCTATTTCGGCGGCGATGGTGGCGGGAGAGTAGCCGGCATTTTCTTCCCAGCGTTCTTGTTGGGTCCAAGGGCCATTTTTTACGATAAAATCAGCAGCCGGTTTGATATGTTTGAGATAAGTTTCGGGATCGGTTCGGCCTAATTTCCAAGCAAGAATGAGGGGAAAGGCGGTTTCGTCCATTTGGATGCTATTCCAATAAGGGGTGCCATCGGCAAAGGCATTTTGCAGGAAATGTCCATCTGGTTGTTGGCTTTTATTGAATAACCAATTTAAGGCAGAATTGGCGGTTTCTAAGTCACCGGCAGCGATTAAAGCGCTGGCAAATTTATATAAATCTCGCGGCCAAATTAGGTGATAGCCGCCTTGCATTTCCACGCCAGAGGGTGTGCAAATCGAGTAATTTGATTCTCCCCAAGGATTTCCTAAACCGGCAACCATTGCGCCGGAGGATTTGTCTTGGGAGGCTTTTAATACCATTGCGGCAACGTAGTATTGTTGATCGGCTGTATTGTCAAAGGAGTTGAGATGAGCCGTGTAATCATTCCATTGGCTATTGTAGGTGGAGAGGAGGGTGGAAAGATTATCTCCAAGGGTGCCGATTGCTGCGGCTTTGGCGCTGGTTTGATTGTTACCAAAGCCGAGAACTAAGTAAAAGGTGATGGATTTTTTATCGGCATAATGGCTGAGATCGAATTGGGCGATTTGCGCGATATTTCCATTCGTGGCGGTGTCAAATTTCCAGTTAAGAGTATGATCCGCTGTGCCACCTTTTAAGTCTTGCCAGCCGTCACTGTTGCCAACAAAACCGGCAGAAATTGTCTGGGGTATAAAATTTAAGGAACTTGCTAAGGCTGAGGTTTCTTTGCTATTAGCATTTTGAGCAATTAATAGTTGTTTGCCGTTGGCTGTTGTGCTGGAACCTGTGGTGGCTTTGCTATTATTAGAGATGGCGGGATGATATAAGGTGTAAAGGTTGTAATTTTTTAAGGTGCCGGTTAAGGCGGTGAAGGTGATTTGCTGAATTAAGGTATTGCGGGTGGGATCGGTGAAGATGGTTTTTTGAATTTTATATTTATTATTTTTAGCGGTGTTGGTGAGGTTCCAAGCGAGGGAGTGGGGGTGATTTAAACTTACTTGATGGGTGGTGTCTTTTTTTTCTTGATCTACCCAAGTTTTATCCGCATCTCCGATTAAAAATTGCCAGTCTACGGTTGCCGGTTTGTCGGCGGAGGGATAGAAGATTTCTGTGAGAATTCCATTGAAGCCGGTGAACCAAACTTTTGAGGTAGGGTTGGCGGCGGTTCCCAGGAAGGTGAGGGTGGAAGCCGGCCAATTTGGGCAACTTCCGGGATAACCAAAGGCTTCTTTGGGGGTGAAGGCGAGGTTGCCGGTGATCAGGCAGAGCGTCAGGAAGAGGGTGATTTGGATGCCGGTGAATAAATGAATTTTTTTGAAGGGCATTAGCAATTTTTTTAAGGGATTCTAGCATTTAGATTGCCCGATTTTTTTCTTAGATAACAGCTTTGATGATGAGTTGATTTATATTTTGAAGGGATTTTTCTTAACATTTTTCTGTGGTGGTAATTTAATTAAGATATTTGAACCACAGATAAACACAGATATCGCTTGAAAGTTTTTAGTTCGGGTTGATGAATGCGTAATTAAAAGATGGCCAACGGCATCTCAAACTTTATACGCAGCCGGCAGTTGGTGCTGTATTGGATATCGGTTAGAGAGTTGCCGGCAGAATTTGTGTGAAGCGCGATAAGTGCCTTGCCGCTTTCCCAGACGTTCCTTCACAAAGCCGGCTTCAACAATATGTGATTTCACTGATACAATTTCCCGTGAACTTCGGTAGTATCGTAAACAACTGGTAAAGTACGGAGTTCAAGGAGTAGAATTGTGTTCCTTCTGCAAGCCGAAGAATTAGGGCTTCTGGGAATTGTGTTCCAGGCAGCCTCTCAACTCGCTTATCAAAACACACGATTTACTAAAGGCCCATCCTTCCCGACCGATGAGCGTCAAGCTGCGATCACGAGTTGTAATAAGTACCTCAGAGCAGATATTGTGTGTTTGATCATAGAAAATGAAGGATTTTTGACGCTGTGGTCAGAAAATAAAAATATCAATCTGCCGGCGCAACAACCCGCAATTCCTAGCAGAGAACTCTCTAAGTATCAAAACACCTTT
Organism: Microcoleus vaginatus WJT46-NPBG5; assembly: GCA_019359355.1. Lineage (GTDB taxonomy): Bacteria > Cyanobacteriota > Cyanobacteriia > Cyanobacteriales > Oscillatoriaceae > FACHB-68. Next base: position 54,360 of record JAHHHM010000013.1, read on the forward strand.
ACCTATCCTCAATGCTCGCTTAAAACTGAGAATTCCCAGCCAACCAGTGTAGAACCCCCCCTTCGCCGGCTGGTTGCCAAAAATCAGAAATTCCCGGCAGCTTCTTAGTCCCCTCATTCCCCAATTTTGACACTGCATCGAAACTCCCTTACGTGGAATTACGGATACGCTTCCTTATTTAAAAGATATTTACAAAAGCGGCAGCGAGAGAAAGACGCCCCTACACTTCCCAGTTAGGATTCGCGCCGGCACTAGGCTGATTATTCTGTGTACGCGAAGCGAGTAATTGGGCAATCTCACCGGCTAAAAAAGCAGGTTCCACCGGCTTGGTGATATGTTTTTGAAATCCCGCCTCCAGGATCTGCTGCTGATCGGTTTCTCCGGCATAAGCCGTCAGGGCGATCGCTGGGATCTGCCCGCCTTGATCTGCCGGCATCGCTCGAATTTCACGAATCAGCATATAACCATCCATGTGCGCCATCCCAATATCGCTCACCAGGATATCGGGTTGCTCTTGGGCGTTGGCAAACTCTCCCTTTTGGGAAATCACCTCTAGTGCCTCAAACGCAGAACTCACAGCCTGCACAGAAGCGCCATACTCTTCAAGTAAAAAGACTAACAACGACCGGCTATCCGCATCATCTTCTACAACCAGTATGCGAATGCCTGCCAAATTTAACGCGTCTGGGGGCAAAACATCGGCTTCAGGAATAGCCGGCTCAACCCTCATTAAAGGTACCTGAATCGTAAAAGTTGCCCCTTGATTCTCGCCAAAACTGGTTGCTTGCACCGTCCCGCCGTGCAGTTCTACTAAATGACGCACAATCGCTAACCCTAACCCTAACCCCCCAAAACTTCGGGTGGTCGTGCTATCCTCTTGGCGGAAGTAATCAAACACAAAGGGCAGAAACTCCGGGTTAATTCCTTGCCCCGTATCGCTGACTTGGATTTGAGCATAAGTGCCGGCACTTTGCAATTGCACCTGTACCCGACCGCCTGCCGGTGTAAACTTAACCGCATTTGATAGCAAATTCCAAATCACTTGCTGTAAACGATTGGGATCGCCAGAAACTTTTCCCACATTCGCATCAAATACTGTTTTGATCTCAATAGACTTCGCTTCAGCCGCCAAGCGCACCGTTTCTAAAGCTGCCTCAATTACACTCGCCAAGTCAACGGGGTAGATATTTAAACTCAGCTTGCCCCGGAGAATGCGAGAAACATCTAGCAGATCCTCAATCAGTTGCGACTGCAACAGTGCATTTCGCTCAATCGTTTCAATCGCATAAGCAACTTTTGCCGGCGGTAAATTGCGGCTGCGAAGAAGCTTTGACCAGCCCAAAATCGGGTTTAGCGGAGATCGCAATTCATGAGAAAGTACCGCCAGAAATTCATCTTTAATCCGATTCGCTGCTTCCGCCTGGGTGCGAGCACACTGTTCGGCTTCATAAAGTCGGGTGTTTTCCACTGCAACAGAAGCCATCTGCGCCAATTGCACAATAATCGCTTCATCTTCTTCTGTAAATTCACCTTCGTACTTATCTGATAACTGAATCAAGCCGATATTGCGCCCATCTGAGCCGACAAGCGGTGCGGCTAACCAACCGCGCATGGGAGGGTGATTTTGGGCTTCCTTGCCAAATCCCCGCCATTTGGGATGGGCTTCCAGTTCTGCCTGAGTCAGCCGCATGGGCCGATTTTGATGGCAGACACAGGTGTAAATGCCCGAACCATCGGTCACGGCATCATAATCTCGCCACGCTGCATACTTGTCTGAGAGCGAAACAGTGTTGATCGATTGCGCCCAGTTTTGGTTGACACTCATGCTCGTCACAGACTGGTGCGCCCCAATAATTGAACGTGCCTGTTGCGTGATCTTTTGCAGCACTTGTTCAATCGAAAGTGCAGAATTAATTGCTAATGCAGCCTCCGTTAACCCGTGCAACTGGTCGGCGTGCTGCTGCGATCGCCTCAAGGCTTCTGTGGTGGCGCGATTGAGTCGGGCATTTTCAACCATTAACCAGATGCGTTCAGTCACTTTCTGCAAAACTGATACTTCTTCGGATGTCCACATACGGGGAGCACCAGAAGTCTGGACAGCCAAATGGCAAACACATTGTTCGTCTTTTACTAAGGGAACAAACACATAGGCGCGAACGCCAACCGACTCGCAAATCGCTTGATAGAGGGTGCCGGCAGTCCGAGGATCGGTTTTCACATCTCGATTGACAATGGTACGCTCGGCTTTGAGATCCTCAATGATGTCAGCGCCAAATTCTTGGAGGGGATAGGTGCCGGCAATGCTGGAAACGCCCTGACAGTAATCGCTATAGACACACACGATATTGTTTTCGGTATCCCACTCACCGTAAGTACAGCGGGCGACCTGAAGAAACTCCCCAACCGCATTCACTACAGTGGAAATTATTTCTTCTGGATCTGAGAGGCGACGCATTCGTTCATCCAGTTCTGTTAAAAAGCGGAAAGATTTCTCTGCCTGCTTTTGGTCATCAATATCTGTAATGGTTCCATACCATTTGATAATTCGACCTTCCGAGTCTCGCTGGGGTAAGGCTCGACCCAAGTGCCAACGATACGTGCCATCACTTGCACGTCTTAAGCGGTACTCGATTGTGTAGGATTCACCGGCTTTCCAGGCGGCTTTCCAAACTTCAAGACACCGGGGCAAGTCTTCCGGGTGCAGCACTAACTCAGATGCCCAACCTTGACCCGGTTCCAGTCCTGTGTATTCAAACCAGCATTGATTAAAGTATTCTGCCTTGCCGTTGGGGTGAGCCATCCAGACAATTTGCGGGATCGATTCGGCGAGTAGGCGAAATCGCTCGTCGGTGGTTCGCAGTACCTCTTCTGTGAGTTTGCGTTCCGTGATATCCCGGTAACAAATACCGAGACCCTCAGCGGATGGGTAAGCGTGGATCTCTAGCCATTGATCTTTGGGTTCGCAGAAAAACTCAAAATGGACTGCCACTTGATCGGCAACGGCGCGGCGGTATTGTTGCTCAACGAAAGTACCCGTTGACCAGGAACATACCTCCCAAAGTGTTTTGCCAATCAAGTCCGCTGGCTGTTTGTCGGTCAGTTTGACCACCTCTTTGTTGACGTAAGCAATTCGCCACTGGTTATCTAAGGCGATAAAGGCATCGCTGAGGCTTTCGAGGATATGAACGATCTGGTTATGTGCGGACTCTGTTCGAGCCGGCAGGGCTAACTCAGACAATTTGCGGTTTTCTTCCCAGTGGAGTCCACTGCTAACGGCGGTTGCCACTTCACCGGCAACTAACTCTAAAAAACGCCGGTAGCTGCTGTCCGGGGAAAGCCTGGGGCTAATTCCGGCAACGAGCAGGCCGGCAGGATGTTCGGATGCCGGTGATGCAATGGGCAAAATCAGTGCTGTGCGGGGTGATTCCGGCCAAATTCCTCCCGGCAGCGAGCCAAATTGCGCTTCTAAGTTATCCACTTGTTGGCTGTGAACAGTCCGCGCCACGGCGGCTAGGGGCCAGGTTTCGGAGGATTCTGCGAAGTTGACAAATCGGGGACTTGCCGGTGTGCCGGCTTCTAGTCCTGCGGTGGCAACCAGACGCGCACTTGTCCCCTGAGTGTCTAGCAGGTAGAACAGGGCAAAGGGAATATCTGCGGGGTTGCCGGCAAGACTGCGTGCTGCCAGATTACAGGCTTCGCCGGCACTTCTCGCCTCGGCGCTGTGGGATGCTAATTCGTGTAGGGTTTGCGAACGTCGTTGATCGATGACAGAGCCGGTGGTTTCTAAAAAAGTGATTAAAATGCCGCCAACGCCGCCGCTTTCATCGCGGATCGGGCTATAGCAGAGTGTGAAATAGCTTTCTTGTAAATAGCCGGTGCGTTCAATGAGAAACTGCTGGTTTTCTAAGTACGTTACTTGTGCGGAGGAAAACACAGCTTCATAAATCGGCGCGTGGATCTGCCACTCTTGGGCGCTGCATTCGCGTGCCGGCTGGCCCATTGCGGTTGGCTGCTGTGTACCGAGAATCGTTGCGTAGCCGTCGTTGTAGATTTGCACGAGTTCGGCACCCCAAAGGATCATCATGGGGAAGCGGGACGCCAAGCAAATACTCACGGCTGTGCGTAAACTCTGCGGCCAATGCTCGATTGAACCAATGGCTGTGTCTGACCAGTTTATAGAGCGCATCACAGAGGCAATTTCTCTGCCATCGCTAAATATATCTTCAGACTGAGTTGCTTTCACTTCTGTCGTCACAACCTCAGCTCCTTTTCTGCAAAGTATTTGGATAGCAATGCTTTGCCCCGATCACCTAGGGTGTGGAGCATGGCCATAATTTTCTCCATTGCCAGGGGTGAAGGTTTGGCCCGCCCGTTCTCCCAGCGATTAATTGTGGGAAATGTCACGCCTATTTTGGCTGCAAACTTCTCCTGCGTCAGCCCCATTTCCTGCCGTAGTTCCCGAACTAGCTTACCAATCAATGGTTGTTCTACCACGAGCTTTTTTTTCCCTTACATTAACCTGTGATTAAGCAGTATAAGTCATGCACTATAAAGAGCTTTATATCGTGAGGCACACTTGCTCTCTGCCGGCAGAGGGGATTTTTTAAGATTTAGGTTTTTTTTAACACTTTAAATTTGGGGTTGAATCTATCGGTTTTCTTTGCTTTAGGGGAAGCGGGAAACTTGATGATTGCTATCAGGGTGAGCGATCCAAAGAGCGAATTATGTTGAAATTTTATTCAACATAATTCCGGGCTTTTGAGAGTTGCAAAGCTTCTTTCTCAAGATAGTTGTGGGCTAAAAAAGCTTAGCCAATTTCTATCAATGGTATGAGGGAGAGGAGAGCCGATTTGCATAAATTTAAGCCTAAATATTGCTTAGTCGGCAATATCATTTTTTATTTATCAGGACTGAGATGTTTTTTATTTAAAATCTGATAAACTTTGACTTTAAATCGTAAAGATCTCTCGACTACTGGCAAGAGAGGTTAAAATAGCTAAAGTTTTTTGAAGAAAAAGCAGCTTGATAAATTCAGAAATAGTTAGGGTAGAACTGGAGGTTGCCATATTTGACCGCTAACTATTTCTATCCCTAGTTATAGGGTTAGGGTTCGCGGATCGCATGAATTGGTCGATAATCATCAAGCCCAGCAGCAAGGTGAAGTGGAGCCGGCAATGTTGTAGCACCGAGATAATGGATTAATCCGTAAAGTCGCAAACATTGAACGAAACTTGCCCAGTCACTAAAGCAATCCCCTTCTTGAAGAGTAAGGTTGAGGAAAACGCCACGGGGATTATAACCTTGTGCATAGGGCTTCGGCTTCTTCAGTTCTCCTTTTTTTTCACCTCTTGTTTTTGCCATCGGTATTAATTTACTCTCCTGAAGAATACCACCACTGCGAGACTCAGGACGCTGATTACTCAAGTAGTAGTATCCACATTCAGCGTTTTGAGACAAGGGATAAAAAACACCTGCGGTGTGTCCTGCTAATTCCCCCTCTTCATCGCAAACGCGATAGATAGGAACCTCTAATGTATTAGGCGTAATAATAGAGGCTACGCGAACGTTAGGGTATTCTGAAATGGAAGGGAAGGTAATATTTTCACCTGTATCAAAAGCGAGAGAGTGCTTTTGCCAAAACTGCTTCTGGAGAAATATTAAACCACAAGTGCGTAGATTGGCAGCATCAAAGCAGAACAGCGTTGGCTGTTTAGTTTCTTGGAACAGATTATTAAATACCCAAGATTGAATGTTACTTTTATTGAAATCAATAGCCTTAAATTCCTTTGCTCCTGATGCCATTTTTACTTGAAAAGTATGAAAGTTAAGCCAGTCGTTAAGTCCATAGGCTTTGGCTGTAATACCTTCCTTATCCATACGAACTGCCACAGGCAGATATTGAGTTTTTTCACCAATGTAGTAACGGATAAGATATACACCTACGCTAGCAACATCTGAGGGGAATTTTTCGGCTTCAAAAGTAGGATAAACATAAGCCCCAGCCATTGATAGACCACTCAGTAGCGTATTTTCCACGCGATGAGCAAACTCACTTTTTAGGGACTTTGATTTATAGGGTTTGCCTTCGTTTTTCGCTACCTCTTTTTCTGCTTCTTTCTGAGCAATTTTATCATTCAAATCTTCTATTTCGAGCGAATCTTCGTCATCATTTTCGTCCTTTGGTACAAAGTGATCTGTAACACTACCCATCATTGCTAAAGCCGGACGGAAACAAGGTTTTGGATCTTTGTCAGGATTTTTCCAAAAATTATCCTTGGGTAATATTTCAATCAAAGTTAATGTTACTGCCTGGTTATCTGAGGAAAGAATTTTTCTTAATTCTTGATGACTTTGAAATTGTCTAATTCTATTTTTACACTCTGTCTCCCATTTTTCCCCTGATAATTCTGCACCCAGAGTTCCAAGTTGTTGCACAATTACATCGTTAATATTATACTTCGTCGCCAGAAGTGGTATCAAATCCTCAGCTTCTTTGCTTTGGGCTAACAACACCAACTTCAGATTGGGTGGAATATAAAATGGAGGAGCATTAGTTTGCTCGGCAAAGTGAGATTTTATAAATTCAGTTACCTTTTTGTAATGGGAAACTGATTTTCTTAATGCTTTATTGTTAGCACAATGGGAATAAATTTCTACAAGAGGGAACTTGTCACCAAAAATCTCTTTAAATCGTTCCATACAGGCTTGTAGAAAAATTTCATGGTCTATAGGGAAAAAGCCAACATCTGTATTATGGGATGGTGACATAGTATTGCTGTAAGTTACTGCCCAAGCAAGTTCATCTTTTTTACAAGGGGTTTGAACTACATCTTGAGCATTAAACTTATCTCGGAAGTTAAGTTCCTTGACTAAACGGGCAAGATTGCTTTCAAAATCTATACCTTTCTGCTTACCCATATACTTCAATTTACAGGCAGCAAATCTTGTAGAGTTCGTAGGTTTGATACAGACTGTTGCGCCTGAAGGCAGATATTTAAGTTCCCAACTCACCCACCGCTTAATACCATGCTCGCAAACGATATATGGTTCTCCACCTGTAGTGTAATGGAGAGCGAATGTCAAGCAGTATGAGTAGTAATGTGTTGTTGTCTCCTTTTCTTCGCTGCCTTGTTTTTTTCTGGTTTTAACTGCTTGCATTGGAGGCCAGCTAATGACTTCTTTAGCGGCAGATTTAGCCGAAACAATTTCGTGAAATTTTACGATTTCAGCTTCATTAGTTTTAGGATTAACTAAATAGAGTGGACGGGCTGCTACTGCATTTGCTAAAAGATAAGGAATTAAATCATAGTACAAATCGTCAAGATTTAGTTTTCCATCTTTAATGTCCCATACTGGCTGGGTAAGTTGCACTTTTTCGACTTGCAAATCACTACCAGAGATAGCCTGAATTTTAGCAATGTCATCGTCTGTTAAAGAATTGCAGTTTTCAAAGGAGACGTTCAGCCAGGTTTTTACAGCAGTAGCAATATAGGCAGTGTCTATCTTGTCAGTGTTGAAATAGAGCCATTTAGCAGAAGATTTTAGTCGGAACGCATTTGGGGAAGAGAACAAAATGCCGTCTACCAACAGTTGAAGGACTTGGTTGAGGCATTCAACGGGTGGCAAGACATAATTTTTACCCAGTTTGTGCTGTTGTAACCGATTAAAGAGTTCTTTCCAGTGGTCGGGAACAGTCAGTGCATACAATTTTTCAGGGGACGAGATTTGGGTTGGGACTTGCAATGCAAACAGTTGAATTGTGCTAGACTTTGATGCCATCTATTTTCTCCAATGCACGATAAAAAGGTTCGTAGAGCGATCGCACGAGAGCGAGTTCCCGCGTGTCAAAAGCTGTCCTTGTCTTGCCAAAGTAGGGACGAAGGACGTACTCAAATCCTTTAAGTAAGGAGTCTTGCTCAGTTTCCGGTTTCTTTTCAGCCAGGTTGGGGGCCCAGGCTGAATCGATAAACCGAACTAGCGTCGGTTGATTGCCGCGAATGGTACGGGCGATCGCCTGCCACGTCAGTACCATCTGGCTCCAAATCAGTCCTTCTCGGACATCTTTTTCTAACCCTTTGTGGGAATACTGCAACACAGTGTCGAGACTTTTGAGAAACAGACGATAGCCTTCAATTTTCCAATCTCCAGCAGTTTCACGCAACTTCCCTTCTCTCTCTTGGGTCAGAGCCTTTCTTTCTCTGCACAATGCCAACCGAAATTTGTAATCGAGGTCGTCAGGTGCAGGATGGGGACGAACTAGAAAGTAAGCTCCACCAAAGGCACTCAATCTTTGCTCATTGAGAATATTTTTACCCCGCCCAATAGCTGCTATTGGTGCAATTAGGATAGCTCGATTCGTCTGAGCAAAGTTTTCCACGTTACCGCGCGGAATCAAAGATTCATCTATTTCCTCAAGGGGCGATCTAGCTGTTAAAGCTGCAACGCGCTTGTTCCATTCTCCAAGGGTATCAATTGATAAAATTGCATTGTAAACAAACTCAACTTGCTCGTAACTGTTGACATACCAAATCAGACGCTTTCGACCTTCAGGCAGAGCATCAAAATCCCGTTGCAAAACGTCAGTTTGACGCAGCAGCGAGCGCACAATTTGTAACAGTGATTCTTCTTTAGAATCTACCCCAGAAACGCGAACGGATTTCCCATCAGCCCAGTAACAGGGAGAAAAGTAGAAACTACTTTGAGAAATTGCTTCTGTGGCACTACGTTCTTTCGGACGGAGGAGGTAATCTACTGGGCAATTAATATGATCTACAGGGCTTTGAGGAGCTACACTTGTACCGGACAGTAGCAAAGCGTGTGCGCCAAAAGTTCCTTCATTAGCAAACACCTGGGAAAAATTTTCTAAAAGCCAACGTCCCTGTCCTAAAGCTTGAAAATACCAAAGAGTCAATTGATTTGTTTGTCGTTCCAGTTTGAATCCACAAACTAAACCAGATGCTAATCCTGGTACTAATCCGTAAAAATCGCGGGGAATGCGATTAAAGAAAACAACCTCCTGAGCGCTATCGACTTGTTCGCCCAGTCCATAAGCTGTTGTCACCGCCTGCTGAAAAAACCAGACGAAAAGTACCAGTTTGAGAAACAAGGCGAATCGACAGCTAAATCCCCATCGATCTTTTACTGTTTTTAACCAACCTTTGTCGGTAAGTTTTTTCTGGATCAGGGAGAGTGTGACCTGCTGTTCTTGATAGTTTTCTTTAGCCAGCCTCATAGCATATTCAGCTAACCAAGAACTTTTCCAATCACCCCGAAGAAACTCAGCTAATTCTTGATAAACCGGATTTTTATCAAGAATAAACGTGCTTGATTCAGTATCGATACCTTGAGAAGAAGCTATTTCTAACACAAAATCTCTGGCCAGAGACGAGCAAGTAAAAAACTGCCGCTTGGCTAACCATTCGCTCTCATCAGGTGAGAGTTGTAACTGGGTGCAGATGTTATCAACTAGAGTATCGGCATTTTGGATAGCATGATTGAATTGTCCAAAAATTACTTGTCGCAAGTCATTTCGAGAATTGCGGAGTTTCTGCGAGCGCGTCCAAGTTACAATTTGGTCGAGAAAGCCATTACTTCCCCGCTCAATCAGTTTGATAGCTGGTAGAAAAGTCGAGTCTAGATTAGCTTGAATTTTATCGCACTCGTCAAAAAATACAACGCTGCAAGTGCGATACATCAATTCGTAATAATTAATTGATTGCGGACTGACGTGAGGTAATGGACGAGTGAAAATAGCGGCAGCTACCGTAGTCAAAATCACCTGAGCATCTGCTAGTTGATTAGCATCTCGATGTCTAGGACATTGCCCAATTAAAGGACAGATTCTCTCACTTTCTGTATTATTACTATCATCATCTGCTCGAATTTGTCTCAACTCAAAGCAAGGAGGTGATGGAGGAACTGAAGGTTGAAAGTAACTGCTTAAAGGACAAGCTGTTGATAAGTGTTCAAAACCATCTAATCCGCCACTGACACTATGCCAGTTTTCTAAATGAACTTTTCGATTTCTTTGACCGATGACAACTGACACTCGCACTCCAGCTTTTTTTAAGAGTGTCGCCATTCTCAAACAGGTAACAACTTCGTTAAAGACTACGCCTACTCTATGTCCTTTTTTGATTAGTGCAATAGTCAAGATTTCAATGAGTGTAGATTTCCCAGCATTCAGCAGCCCAACTAAGTGTTTTACTCCATCAAATACAATCGAATCGGTGGCAGCAAACCCCATTTCTTGAAAGTGTTCGAGAATGATTTTTTGTAATTGTTCCTTTCTGTATTTATCTTCGCTGTTTTGGTCTAAAAGCTCTGCTGCTTCTTCCATTTCTGCTCTCGTGATGGCGATCGCGGGAGTGTGTTCGCGATGCAAGGAGATAGTCTTTCCCTGATAGCGGGGAAAATCTTGGGGAATTCTGACACTGTAAGCAGATTCTTGAGACCGAAACGAATATTCCTTACCTGGTTCGGCATATTTAACGGTTCGAGTGCGATACTTCAGTTTATTGCTCAGTAAGTCTTCAAAGCGCTCGAAACGGTTGCCCCAGACGGCAGGCATAGATTTACGAGAGAACCGATAAGCATCATCAATCTCATAAGCACGATACTTGGAAGGAATCTGTCTGTATGCTCTGACTGACTGCTCTACAGTATCTTCGTTTGATAAGTAGTGCAGGAGTTGCCTCAAATTGAACAGTGTTCTTTTTGCTTCTGCCGTCTCTACTAAAGCTATCAAAGGCCGAAACAAATAAAATCGACTGGAGATGAGCAACCAAACAGAAGTAGCTGTATCGAGTTCGGATTGAAGTCCGAGCTTTTCAATGGCAAACAGAGCTAATTCTACATCGAGTAAGGCTTCAATCTGGTCTCTGGGGAGATTAGCTGACTCTTGTAGCGTAGCGCTTGCTTTCGATTTCCAAGACCTAGTTTCTCTCATTTTCTCTCTTCCTTCTTTTAGTGCGAGAGGTCATTTTTGAGGAGGACGTGCTACCCTCACCTGCACCATCCGGCGCTTGAGTCGTCCGTTGCACGGGAAATTCCTCTAATTTCTTTTTGGCTAAGGCGAAAATAGCATCATCAAAAACGGGTCTTACATCCTGCCAACGCCAGCGCGATTTAAGTTCTTTGAGATAGGCAGGGCGCTCTTTCTTGCGTTCGTTGGGAACGACAATATAAGCTTCATCCCAAGGCGGATCTTTGGGAATGGGTTCGTCGCCCAGACGCTTTAATAATAGGTAGGGCTTAGAGTAATCCTTGAGATCCAACGCCCAAACTTTGCCGTCAGGAAACCTCACCCGCAAGTCGTAGCGATCTCTCTCTGGGTAAAGCTCAACCTGTAGCCCTAGTTCTGTTAACTTCTCGTACAGTCGAATTTCTGACCGTCCGGGGTAAAACCAAAAGCGTTCAATACCGCGTTTGAGCTTAAGAGAATCGTTGGAAAGCTTAACTTTTTTCTTGAGCCGCCGTCCACGTGGGCAACGATTACAGTTTGGATTGGCGATCGCCTGTTCTCGATCTACTGCGGCTAGTGCGTGACAGTAGGGGCAGGCATAGAAGTTTCCCCCCAATTGGTAGCAACTTGGCGCTATTTCGTAGCACTCCTCTAGCAAATCGGACAGCCCAATTCCCAATCCAAAGTAGCCCTTGGCTTCTACTAACTCATGATTGGACAAAACGGGATGCTCGACAATAAACCTACGGAACTTCGTATAAATTTGTGCCCCTTGTGGATGCGCTTGGCATCGTTGCAGCAAGATAGTTGCTATTCTGGACTGCTCTTGAGAAAGAGTGCTTCCACCAAAGGCTTCTGCCAACTCGATGGTTAGCTCAGTCGGTTCCCCCAAGAACAGCAACGTATCTGAGCTATCAATCTCTTCGTCAACTTCTACTCCCCATTCTTCAAAAGGCTTTTCGCACCAATCCTGGTAAAACTCCGGCACGCTCGCTGGGGCAGATTGTGGCTTGTCTACCACTAAAAACGCCAAAACAACCTTGTCGTAACCCAGTTGCAGGTCTAGAGGGTAAGGATAAAGCCTCCCCTGCCGCTGAGAAGTCTGGATTAGACCTGCGGAAATCTGTTCCAGTGTGGGTAGTTTGATTTTCAAGTTTGTTTACTACCTTAAAAAATCTATTTTTTCTAATTGTAAATCGGTTTACAGGGTTTGGCTGGGAAATATATAAATAATTTCAGTTATAGCCAGAGCCTTCAATCTAGCGCTGTTAAGGTGACAAAGAAGAGTGGCTTTGAGCTGACAAAAGAGGTATGTCACACCCTCGAACGCTCTGTAAGATGGCTTCGGTGGCCTCCGCTCATCACCGATAAGCACCTCTTTTCATAAAATACCTGCAAAAATGAGCAGTTAATCTATGTTATCCGTTTCAAAAACCACGCAAGATAGGGAAAGGAAGGCGAGTTTTGAGTGCCCCATGCCCAATCCCCCATGCCCCATGCCCTACATTTTTGCAACGTCTGAGCTACGGGGTTGAAATGTGTTCTAGACTCGATCCGGTAGAATTGTTGTCACCGGCATTTGCCCTTAAGCCACCTGAGTTGTCATGCATTTACCCATACCCCTTGGGACTGTTTTGCAAAATCGCTACTACTTAATCGACCTTCTCGGTCATAGGGGATTTGGCCGCACGTATTTGGCCAAAGACCTAGAACGCGACAGCCAGTTGTGTGCGCTCAAAGAATTGATTCCCGAAGGGGTTGCCGACCAATCCGAATTTTACGAACGCTTCCGAGAGCAAGTCTTTGCCTTATTTCGCATTCGCCACCCGCAAATTCCCCAGTTCCGTACGACCTTTGAGCAGGACAACCGTCTGTTTCTCGTTCAAGACTACATAGAGGGGAAAAGCTACGCAACGCTACTAAAAGAGCGCAAAGCACCCCGTTCTTCGGCGCTTACCGGCACAACGAATGAGGAGACGCTGCCCTTTGGGGGTGCCTTTTCTGAAGAAGAAGTGTTGCAACTGCTGCTGCAACTGCTGCCGGCCTTAGAATATCTGCACGGCATGGGAATCACCCACGGGCGAATTTCTCCAGAAAATATTATTTTACCGGCAACCGATAGCCGCGCCATTTTGCCAGCGGACAACGACACACTGACACCAGAAACACCCCTGCCGGTGCTGATTGATCTCGGTGTGGTACATGAAATGATGAGCCGGTTGAAACAGTTAGCAACAGCAGGAGGGCAACCGGCAGAGGCAGAAACTCCCCCAGTCGATAAAAATGCGACCAGTGGCGACCTTTATGCTTTGGCAGTGACAGCCGTTGTACTGCTCACCGGGCGAAAGCCACAAGAATTATTTGATAACACGAAACTGATTGAAGATTGGCAGTCTTTCGTGCCGGCAAGTCCCCAGTTCGCCCGCCTCTTAAATCGGATGTTGAGTGACAGCCCCGAAAATCGTTACCAGTCGGCGCGTGAAGTTGCCGCCGCTCTTTTATTGCTGAGTTTCCCCGCTCCTAATACCCGACTGGCACCCACCCCTCAACCCAAGCGCCCGGCTCCTCAGCCCTCGATTTGGGGCAATCCTTGGGCGTATGTGATCAGCGCCGGCCTGGTTTTAACTGCCGGCCTTGGTTCTTGGGCAGCGATCCGATCCTTGATGGAACGTCCCCTGGTGCCGGCAACCCTCATCCAAACACCCGCAACTTCTACCAACCCCCCATCCTCCCCACAACCGAACGCAACGCCTCAACCGCTCAACGTGGTGCCCGACAAAACAACCACGGTTGAAGGCACCCTTAGGCCCAATCAAACCCTCACCTACCTGATTCCTGCCCAACAATGGCAGCTCTTAAGCGCCTCGCTCACCGGCACAGGTGTTTTGATGAGCGTCCTAAATCGGGATCGACAACCGTTGAATCAGCCGGTGAAGCCGGTGGAACGCTGGGAAGGCTTGCTTTTCTCGGCTGGAGACTATTACCTTCAGCTCAACCCTGTCCCTGGCAGTGAACCCAAACCGTACAAGCTAGACATTAATTTAACCGGCTATTTTCCCAGAAAATTATGTCAACAACCTGATGCCGAGGGCGTTCAGAGTTGGTATCCAGTTTTTATTGAATACAGCCCCGATGCACTGCAACGGGTGCAATCTGATTTCTGCCGGGATACCTTTATCACACCCAAAGCATCAGCCGGCAACCCCTCTATCCTGGTGGCTTCTTTTGGGGATCAAGCCAAAGCTCAAGCGTTTGCCGATTTGATGAACCGCGAAGTTGGCAGTGGAACCGTTGGGGAACCGGCAGCCGGTAGTGCGAAAAGTTCTTGTAGTGATCGCGATCCCGGTGGCACTCAGACTTGGTATCCAGTTTTAGTGGAATATACCAAGGAGCATTACATTCAAATTCTGTCCTACTGTCCCAATGCCTCTGTGACACAGAAATCGTCTGGCGAAGGATCGTATATTGAGGTAGCTGCATTTCTGGATAAATCAAAGGCAGCCGAGATGGCCGGTTTCATCACCAGAGAAGTTGCCAGCGCTGAAGTTGGGGCTGCTTCCACCCGTCCCGTTCCTAAGTCCGGCGGGGTGAAGTAGGCTGGCTTCTATCTCGCTTGCCGGCTGTGTTGTTGAAAAAACGTTAAACTTGTCCGGGTACTTGACGAAATGGATGCAGTCTTAAACGTCAGAGTACCGAGCCGGTAGCACATCTTATAGGGGATGTAGAATTCGTTTAATCGCTCATTATTTAATCTTAGTTTTTTTCTGAAGTTTTAATTCCTGCTTAAACTATAGTTAAAAGCAATCAATCGGAAGCGGTAAGAATTTGTGGAAATCGACTCACAGACTGTTAAAAAATCAGAAATATATTTTTTGGTGGCTGCTTAAGGTTAAATTGATGAGAGTTAGAGTGCATCAGCTGGATGTGGTTTCGTCGTGATTCAAAGGTAAGGGCGATGAGTGATAGTATGGCATTTCTGGCAGGGACAGCCTTCGCTGGGATTGCGGCTTTGCTATTGCTGAAAGGAGGAGGAACGCCAGCCCCAACTTACCCAGTCAATTCTCTTCCGCCGCCGCCCCCTGCCCTGTCTTCGAGCAATACGCTTCTACCGCCGCCCCCACTGTTGCCGGCACCGACAAGCTCTAATACAGAACAGCAGCGCTACGACATGGAACGGCTGAAGGCTCAGATGGAACAGCAAAAGACTGACATCGAACAGCTCAAAGCTCAAATCCAGAATCAGCAAATGCTGATCCAAACGCTATCGGCGCAGGCGAAAGTCAATGCCTTGAGTTCCCAAAATTACCAAACTCAGGGGATAGTTTCCACTGAGCAGCCGACAAATCCCATGCTTGCTGGCATCCTCTGGGCGTTAGGTGGCGCAATCGTGACGGTGATGGGTGGCATTGTGCTAGCATCGGTGCTAACATTGCTCTCACAACAGCAGCGTTCTTCTCGGACTGTGCAACTGATTCACCCCATCAATGATCGATCAACTTACTTGCCGCCTAAGCGACGCAAGCGAGCTGAACCTGATGAATATTACGAAGAATAATTGTAAAGCCGGTTTTCTCCGAGTCTGTTTTAGCCAATTTTCAGCATTGTTTAACCAATGCGGCGCAGCAAACTTTTGATTTCAGCTCGCGCTTGTGCCGGCTGAGTTAGATTATGTTGCTTACCTCCTATAAGGTAATTACACTTACCGTCTTTTTTGGCTACATATCTGCGATTGAGCGGGAGAGTTTTTGGCGAATATTGGTAGCCGGCTTATGGGGGAATGGTATAAGCCGGGGTAGAGATTTTCTTATTTTTCTCGATAAACTTAAAGATTTGACTGAAACCAGTTGTAGGGGATGCTATATTAACCAATTTTTTATAAACTGGAATAACTAGAGCCTAGAGCAACAGCGATAGGATATTTTTAGGTTTGCAAGAAAAATGGCAACGCATTCATTTGTGTAGAAATTTTAAAACCTAAAGGCAAAATAATAAATGCCCACTTTTATCAAAGACAGCAAGTTTTAGAAATGATTTTTTTTCAGGATCTGAAATGGATGAAAGATTCTCAAGATCAACCTTCTTTCAAACTTCCAAACCAAGATTTAAATTTAGAGTTGTCTGAGTCAGAAGAACTGGGCCGGTTAAAAGCAGAATTACAGCGATACCGAACCCTAGACGAAAATCTTCCCGTCGGGTACTTTACCCTAAGCTCAGAAGGAATTATTCTGACGGTTAATTCATTTGCGTTAGCTCGTTTAGGCTACTGTGCGGAGGAACTAAGGGAACAATCGATTTTTAATATTACTCATCCTGAAGATCGAGAAAAACTGCAAGCAAACTTAACAGCTATCTTTGAAAATCCCCTAGAAAGTTGCGATTGGGAATTGCGTCAAATCGGCAAAGCCGGCAACATTTTATGGATGAAAGCAACTGCCCGTGCGGTGCCAGAAGTTGAACCCAATCAGCTCATGCTCATCTGCGAAGATATCACCCAGCGCCAGCAAGTAGAAAACGAACTTCGCTCAACCAAAGCCGTCCTGGAATACGCAGTCGAAGGTATTTCGCGGCTAGACGAACAAGGGCGTTACATTGCTGTTAATAGAGCTTATGCCGGCACTCTTGGTTACACACCTGAAGAAATGATCGGCAGGGAATGGTATCCGACGGTACATCCTGAAGATCAAGAAAAGATGATGCTTGCCTACCAGCAAATGTTGATTGACGGCAAGGTAAAAGTTGAAGCTAAGGGTGTGCGGAAAGATGGCTCAGTTTTTTACAAACAGTTAGTGATGGTTACTGCCTTTGATAGCCAGAATCAATTCATCGGCCATCACTGCTTCATGAAAGATATTACCGAGCGCAAACAGGCAGAAGCAGCGCTACAAAAAGCTCACGACGAATTAGAAAGACGCGTTGAGGAACGCACAGCCGAACTTACTCTAGCTAATACACTTTTAAAACAAGAAATTGCGGAACGCCGGCGGGCAGAAGAAGAACGGCAAAAGCTGGCTTCACTGGTGGAAAACAGCATGGATTTTATTGCGATGTCATCCCTAGAAGGAAAAATTATTTTCCTTAATGAAGCCGGCCAAAAAATGGTGGGTTTAGACAATTTAGAAGCAGCGCTTGCTAAACCAATGTCTGACTACTTTTCTGAGGAAGGCTGGGCGCAGTTTTGTGAAGTTACGTTGCCGGCAGTCCTGACAACCGGCCATTGGGAAGCAGAGGGCCAACTTCGTCACTTCAAGACGGGCCAACTCATTGATGTGCATAGAAGTTGTTTTGTCGTCAAGCATCCGCAAACCGGCGAAAAACTTTGCCTTGCCACAGTCCAGCGCGATATCACCGAACGCAAGCGGGCTGAGGAACATCTCATCCGCATCAGCAAAGCCGTTGAAAGTGCCAGTGATGCTATTGGCATGGCGGATGTCACCGGCACCTCCATCTATCACAACCGGGCTTTTCTCAACTTGTTTGAGTACACCGTAGACGAACTGAACGCAGCCGGCGGGCCACCGGCAATCTACTCAAATCCAAATGTGGCACGGGAAGTCTTCGATGCCATAACCCGTGGCAATTCTTGGAATGGTGAGGTACAAATGCATACCCGCACCAGCTGCCCTGTGCTGATTCTTCTTCGTGCCGACGCGATTAAAGATGACAAAAACAATATTATCGGGTTAATCGGTGTGCATACCGATATCACCGAGCGCAAACGGGCGGAAATCGCCCTGAGGCAGCAAACTGAGCGGGAGAAACTCATCGGGCTGATTTCCCAGCGCATCCGCCAGTCTTTGAACTTAAATGAAATTCTCAATACCACGGCTGCAGAAGTGCGAGAATTTCTGGAGACTGACCGGGTGTTCATCTACCGCTTTGAGCCAGACTGGAGTGGGGTAATCGTCGTAGAATCTGTCGGTTCGGACTGGACGCCGGTTTTGGGGACGAAAATCAAAGACTGCTATTTTGCAGAAACTTATGTTGAACCATACCGGAATGGTCGAATTCAGGCAACCGATGATATTTATGCAGCCGGTTTTTCCGAATGCCACATCGATTTACTGGCGAAGCTTCAAATAAGGGCAACCTTAGTCGTCCCCGTCTTGCAAGGAAATCAGTTGTGGGGGCTACTGGTTGTCAATCATTGTTGTGCACCCCGGCAATGGCAGAGGCTGGAAATCGATCTGATCAAGCAACTTGCAACCCAGGTGGGGATCGCCATTCAGCAATCAGAACTCTACCAGCAAGTGCAGTTGCTCAACGTTGATTTGGAAAACCAAGTGCAGGAACGCACCCACCAGCTGCAACAGGCGCTGAATTTTGAATCCATGCTCAAACGAGTCACAGATCATGTCCGCGACAGTCTGGACGAAAGCCAGATTTTGCAAACAGCAGTGCGGGACTTAACTGAAGTGCTGGACACTGAAGGCTGCGATACAGCTTTGTATGATCCCACCCGCGCCACAGCGATGATTAGCTATGAGTACACCCCCCGCGTGTCCCCTGCTAAAGGGCGCATCATCCGAATGGCGGACTTTCCAGAAGGCTACCGCCAGCTGCTGCAAGGTCAATATTTCCAGTTTTGCGAACTCTCACCCAGCCTCCGCGAACCGCTTTCGATTCTGGCGTGTCCTATTTTCGATAACAAAGTGGTGCTGGGTGATATGTGGTTATTCAAGCAGCAGGATGATGGTTTTAATGAGCTGGAAATTCGGTTGGTGCAGCAAGTAGCAAATCAATGCGCGATTGCGATTCGTCAAGCGCGACTTTTCCAAGCTGCTCAAGCACAAGTGGAGGAACTGGAAAAACTCAATCGGCTCAAGGATGACTTTTTAAATACTATTTCTCACGAATTGCGAACGCCGATGTCTAACATAAAAATGGCTATGCAGATGTTAGAAATTTCCATGAATCAGCAAAAAATGGTGGAGGGAGAAACGAGTAAAGCCCAGGCAGCAACTACCCCTACGTTCCGCTATTTCAAGATATTACAAGATGAATCGGAAAGAGAAATTAGTTTAATTAACGATCTGCTGGCTTTGCAGCAACTCGATGCCGGCACTCAACCTTTGATGCTGACGACGATTCACTTACAAAATTGGATTTCTCATGTCATCGAGCCTTTTGAACAGCAGTTTCGCAAACAGCAGCAAATCTTGCACGTTGAAATTGCTTCCGATTTGCCTCCCCTTGTTTCCGATATGTCGGCTTTGGGGCGTATCCTGTCAGAACTATTAAATAATGCTTGTAAATACACTCCACCCCAGGGAGAAATTACCGTTACAGCCAGGGTTGAATCAGGAATGCTTCAGTTAGGGGTGAGTAACACCGGCATCGAGATTCCTGCGAGTGAGTTTACCCATATTTTTGATAAATTTTATCGCATTCCCAGTGCTGATCCCTGGAAGCAGGGCGGGACTGGATTGGGATTAGCGCTAGCAAAGAAACTAGCAGAACATTTAGGCGGTAGACTTTGGGTTGAAAGTGGTGAAGGTCGGACTTATTTCACCCTTGAATTACCTGTTACTTAAGGGCTAGCAGCCCAGGGGGCAAGTCTCCGCCCGAGGAGAAGCTTTTCAATGAATTCTTGCAACCAGGTACCCTTGAAGGTGAATTTCGCGTAAAACTCCACCAGCTTTTTTCTTTTTTGTAACCAACTACTTATTCTATCAATCTAGTCAATACACTCTATCCTTAAGATTTATTAAGTTTTAATTGTTTTTAAATTTACCCCTTAAAGTAGTTATAGATACATAATAATTTCTTTACATGGGCATCGTCTGCCAGTTCTATAGATGCGACGAATGCCCTCAAAAACCTCCATCTTTTATGAGAGGTCAGCTTGACTATTTCTCAAGGCATTTAGCAATTTTGAGAGATAGTAATTTTGCAACCACATTTTTTTGATTTTTTATTTTCCAAGGAGACTGGATTGAATGCAATTATACCCTACTCAAACAATTAAATCAACCGAAGAAATAACCATTTTTCTGAACGGTTACCAGATCCTCGAAACCCTTCATGAAGGTGCCAATACAGTTATTTACCGGGGGGTAAGAGAATTAGATAACTGCTCGGTTATTATCAAAACCCTGAAATCTGAGTATCCGACGATTGAAGAAATTACCCGTTTAAGACATGAATATAAAATCATCCAGCCTTTATATATAGAAGGAGTTATCAAAACTTACGCACTCGAAAATTGTCAGCACAGTTATGCTCTAATTTTAGAAGATTTTACCGGCTTGTCTCTTAAAGAATCAATCAGCCCTCAAAAACTGTCTTTATTGGATTTTCTTGAGGTGGCAATAAACCTAGCTCAGACGCTAGGACATTTGCATTTATCTCACATTCTTCACAAAGATATCAAGCCAAATAATATCCTTATAAACCCCAAGACAGGGCAAATAAAAATTATTGACTTTAGCATTTCATCGCGTCTATCTAAAGAAACCCCAAGCCTTAGCAATCCCAACTTGCTAGAAGGCACCCTCGCCTATATGTCACCCGAACAAACCGGCAGGATGAATCGTTCTTTAGACTACCGCACTGATTTTTATTCTCTGGGAATCACTTTTTATGAAATGCTAACAGGTCAGTTGCCTTTTAATTCCACCGATGCAATGGAATTGATTCACTGTCATATTGCTAAAGTGCCGGTTCCTCCTCACCATCTTAATAGAGAAGTTCCGCCAGCGGTTTCGGATATCGTAATGAAATTAGTTGCCAAAACCGCTGAAGACAGATATCAAAGTGCTTGGGGACTCAAAACAGATTTAGAAGAATGCTTGAGGCAGCTGCAAACCACTGGAAAAATCGAGGGATTGATTCCGGGAAAATTAGATAAATCGGGTCAATTTCTCATTCCACAAAAACTTTACGGACGTGATGCCGATGTAGCAACTTTGTTAGAATCATTCGTTCGCGTAGGAGTGAGTTCAGATGATAACTCTTCGGAAAAACAAATAATTTTAGAGCAAAACTTGCCCCTAAAAGGCAAATTAGAGCAAAACTTGCCCCTAAAAGGCAAAGCTGAAATGATGCTGGTTTCTGGATATTCCGGCATTGGAAAAACCAGTGTTGTTAACGAAATTTATAAGCCCATCGTCAAAGCACGAGGATATTTTATTGCCGGCAAGTTTGACCAGTTCAAGCGAAATATCCCCTATGCCGCCATCATTCAAGCATTTCAATCATTGATTCGGCAACTTTTAACAGAAAATCCTGAAAAAATCGCCGTTTGGAAAGAAAAATTAGACGCTGCTTTTGCTCAGAATGGGCGAGTCATTACGGATGTGATTCCTGAAGTTGAACTAATTGTTGGGGTGCAACCCGAAGTTCCCAACTTAGGGCCGGCAGAATCTCAAAATCGCTTCAACCGGCTGTTTAAACAATTCATTCATGTTTTTACCACCAAAGAACACCCCCTCGTTCTGTTTTTAGATGATTTGCAGTGGGCGGATAGTGCGTCTTTAAAGTTAATTCAACTGTTGATAACTGATACAGAAAGCCGGTATTTGTTGGTGCTCGGGGCATATCGGGATAATGAAGTCAGCCCAACTCATCCGTTAATACTGACTTTAGAAGAAATTCAAAAAGCCGGTGCTGCGGTTAATCATATTGTCCTCAAACCTTTAGGCTTTGAAAATGTCAATCAATTAGTTTCAGACACTCTTCATTCAGAAACCCGAACAACAACTCTTGCTGAGTTGCTTTTCAGCAAAACCGGCGGAAATCCTTTTTTCTTAACCCAATTATTGCAGACGCTACACGCAGAAAGGTTGCTGAATTTCGACTTTGTGGAAGGTCGTTGGCTGTGGGATATGGAAAAAATTCAAGCCATCGGCATTACAGATTTTAATGTTGTTGAACTGGTTGCTAGAAATATTCAAAAATTGCAACTAGAGACACAGGAGGTTTTAAAATTAGCTGCCTGCATCGGTAACTCTTTTAACTTAGATGTTTTGGCAATTGTTAATGAGAAATCGATGTTAACCACCGCCAATGAGCTGTGGGAGGCGCTACAAGCCGGCTTGATTTTGCCACTGAGCAACGCCTACAAAATTCCCCTATTTTTTGATAAGGAACAACAGGGAGATTTGCTGGTAGAGAATGTAAGGATTGGCTACAAGTTTTTACATGATCGCGTGCAGCAGGCAGCGTATTCTTTAATTCCTGAAGACCAGAAAAAAGCTGTTCACCTGAAAATTGGTCAATTGCTGTTGCAAAAAACAGCTAAATCTGCTTTAGAAGAAAATATCTTTGATATTGTCAACCAGCTAAATATCGGGTTGGAATTGATCACAAATCCCTCAGAAAAAGAGGAACTTGCCAAACTGAATTTAATTGCAGTACGGAAAGCCAAGGCAGCAAATGCCTATGAAGCGGCTGTCCGGTACGCGAATGTTGGTTTGGGACTTCTCCCAGCATCAGGGTGGCAAAATCACTACGAATTAACGCGGGATCTCCATGTCGAAGCCGTGGAAGTAGAATATTTAAACACTAACTACGAGCAAGCAAAACAGCTTGCTGAAATTGTTCTGAGAGAAGCAGAATCTTTACTGGACAAAGTCAAGGTTTATGAAATAAAAATCCAGTTTTACATTGCTCAAAACTTAATGGAGGAAGCGATTAACACAGCTTTAGAAGTTTTGAAAATGCTGGGTGTATTCATTCCAAAAAATCCTAACAAAATCAACATTTTAGTCGGAGTGCTTCGCACAAAACTTACTCTAACCGTTAAGCAAATTGAGGATCTGGCTCAGTTGCCAGAAATGACCGATCCTTATAAACTTGCGGCAATGCGGATCTTGATAGCTGTCCTTGTTCCTGCTTTTCTAACTGCTCCAAATTTATTTCCACTTGTGACCTTTAAAATGGTCAATCTTGCTGTCCGGTATGGAAATTCTCCCCTGTCTGCTTACGGCTACACACTCTATGGCTGGCTGTTATGTGGGGCGCTTGGGGACATCAATTCAGGATATAAATTTGGCCAGCTTGGCATCAGGCTGTTGGAGCAATTTGACGCCAGAGATATAAAATGTAAAGTCATTAATATCTTTAATGCCTTTATTCGCCACTGGAAAGATCATGTCAGGGAAACAATTCAGCCTTTTGTTGAAGCCCTTCAAATTAGCTTAGAAACTGGAAATATAGAATATACAGGCTACAGCACAATCAATTACTGTAACTATCTTTTTCTATTGGGTGAAGACTTGTCAAAAGTCAACTCCCATCAGCGTCAATACATTGATTTAATGCGAAAGCTGAAACAAGAGTATGTCATTCATTCGGTTAGCATAGGCCGGCAAGCTGTCTTAAATTTACTGAACCTATCGGAAGATCGATGCAGCTTGATAGGGGAAAGCTTTAATGAAAATGAAATGCTGCCGGTTTTTAAAGAGGCAAATATTCTCCCGTCTCTTTTTACGACCTATTTTTATAAATTAATGCTCGCGTACTTATTTAAAGACTACAAAGGAGCCATAGAAAATGCATCTTTAGCAGAACCCTATGCAGTCGGCGTTTCTGGATTTTTGCTCTTCTCAGAACACAATTTTTACTATTCACTTGCGCTTCTAGGCTTCTGCTCAAGCTGCGATCACCAAAAAAACAATAAAATTCAGCAACAAACGTTGAAGCAAGTCAATTTAAATCAAACAAAACTGAAGCAATGGGCTGTTGAAGGGCCAGACAATTACCAGCATAAATATCTCCTAGTTGAAGCAGAAAAAGCCCGAATTTTGGGGCAAGAAATTAAAGCAATGAAGCTTTACGACTGCGCCATTCAAGGAGCGAAAGAACAAGGATATATCCAAGAAGAAGCGCTTGGCAATGAACTAGCAGCAGAATTTTACCTTGCTTGTGGCAGAGAAAAAGTAGCCAAAACTTACATGACAGAAGCTTACTACGGCTACATTCGCTGGGGAGCAACGGCTAAAGTTAAAGACTTGGATGAAAGATATCCCCAGTTAATTTTCCGAACGCCTCAGCAAGCAAGCCTAGGCCTTGATATTACTCAGACAACTTCCTCAATTGGCAAAAACGCTCAAATTCTCGATTTAGCCACAGTTCTCAAATCATCTCTTGTGCTGTCAGGTGAAATTGTTCTGAGTAACCTGCTAGATAAATTGATGAAAGTTGTCATCGAAAACGCTGGCGCTCAAAAAGGCTTGTTCCTGACTAAGCACGAAAATCAATGGGTTATAGAAGCCGAGGGATTAGCCAGTAAAGATGATGTGACAGTCACACAATCGATTTCTATTGACGCTACAGAAAAATTGCCAATTTCCGTACTTAATTATGTGGAAAGAACCAGGGAAAATCTCGTTTTAGACGACGCGTCCAATACCGGCACTTTTGCAGCAGATCCTTATATTGCCGGCAATCAACCTAAATCTATTTTATGCTCACCCCTCATTCATTCTGGAAAACTGACCGGCATTCTTTACTTAGAAAATAACTTGACAAAGGGAGCTTTTACCCCAGATCGGCTGAAAGTTTTAAATCTCTTAACAGCCCAAATTTCTATTTCCATAGAAAACGCTCGGTTGTATGAAAGAGAGCGAGAAAAATCTCAACAACTTGAACAATCTCTGTACAAACTGCAACAGACTCAATCCCAACTGGTTCAAACCGAAAAAATATCCAGCTTAGGGCAACTGGTTGCCGGTGTTGCTCATGAAGTGAATAACCCTGTGAGTTTTATCAATGGCAACTTGCATCACGCAACTCAGTACGTCAAAGATTTGCTGAAGCATTTGCAACTGTATCAAAAATATTTACCGGCTGTTCCCAATGAAATTCTAGAGGATGCCGAGGAGATTGATTTGGAATTTTTGATGGAAGACTTGCCAAAAATGCTGTCTTCTATGCAAGTCGGCACAGATCGCATCAAAGAGATTATGCAGTCGTTACGCAACTTTTCGCGGGTCGATACTGCCGAGAAAAAGCCGACAGATATTCATGCCGGCATTGATAGCACTCTGATGATTTTGCAACACCGGCTCAAAGCTAAAGGAGAACAAAAAGCGATTGTGGTGGTGAAGGAATACGGAGAATTACCTTTAGTTGAATGCTATGCCGGCCAACTCAATCAAGTGTTTATGAATCTGCTTGCCAATGCCATTGATGCGATGCAAGAAGCCAGACTCACCAGCGAAAAAGAAATTCGGATTCGCACAGAACTGGTAGAGAATAACCGCATAGCCATCCAAATTCAAGATAACGGGCCGGGAATGACAGAAGCGATACAATCTAAACTCTTTGAACCCTTCTTTACAACCAAGCCGGTGGGTAAAGGAACTGGCTTAGGCTTATCGATTTCGCACCAAATTATCGTAGAAAAACACGGCGGGAATTTACAATGTTTTTCTGATCCCGGACAAGGTGCAAAGTTTGTCATAGAAATTCCGACCCAGGAGAACCCAAATTAAAGCGTGTCTCCCTCTATGGCAACCTTGAACTTCAGTCGGGTGCGTGAATTACGCACCCCACTAGAATATTACGCAACCAATCAAAGCAGTTAGAGAGGGGGAGAACCCCCGCCCCCTCCATCCTATTCAGGGTTGAACTGCGTAAATCTTCAGATCTCTAGGCTTCGTCTAGCGCCGCGATTCCAGGCAATTCCTTGCCTTCGAGAAGTTCTAAGCTAGCGCCGCCGCCGGTGGAGATATGGCTCATTTGCTCAGCCAAACCGGCTTTTTCTACAGCCGCCACAGAGTCACCGCCACCGATAATGGTAGCCGTGCCTTTGGGGGTGAGATCCGCCAAAGTCCGAGCGATCGCATCAGTACCTACGGCAAATTTGTCGAACTCAAACACGCCCATCGGCCCATTCCAAATCACCGCTTTGCAATCTGCAAGCGCATCTTGGAACACTTTGATCGAGTCAGGGCCAATATCTAAACCCATCCAGCCATCGGGGATGCTTTCAACGCTGACGGTTTGGGCATTTGCATCCTTATCGAATTTATCCGCCACCACGACATCGGTAGGCAAGAGAAACTCAACGCCTCTTTCTTTGGCTTTCGCTTCTAAAGACTTAGCTAGTTCTAGCTTGTCTTCTTCAACGAGAGATTTGCCAACACTCAAGCCACGTGCTTTGTAGAAGGTGAAAACCATGCCGCCGCCAATCAGCAGCTTGTCGCACTTTTCCAGCAAAGTTTCAATGACCCCGATTTTGCTGGAAACCTTGGAACCGCCAATGATCGCCGCTAAGGGACGCTGGGGGTTTTCAATGGTCGCTTGCAGGTATTGCAGCTCTTTTTCAATCAGATAGCCGGCAACAGAAGGACTCAGGTAGTGAGTCACCCCCTCCGTGGAAGCGTGGGCGCGGTGAGCTGTGCCAAAGGCATCATTGACGTACAAATCGGCATTTGAGGCCAGCTTTTTGGCAAATTCAGGGTCGTTTTTTTCTTCTTCTGGGTAGAAGCGGACGTTTTCCAGCAGCGCCACGTCCCCGTTTTGCATTTGAGAAATTGCCTGAGTGACTTCGTCGCCAATGCAGTCATTGCATTTGACAACAGATTTGCCCAGCAATTCCGAGAGGCGATTGGCCACCGGCGTTAGGCGCAGCTTGTCATCAACGCCCTTGGGACGACCAAAGTGGGAGCAGAGGATCACCTTAGCACCGTTGCCGGCTAAGTATTGGATGGTCGGTAAGGCAGCGCGGATACGGGTATCATCTGTGATGTTGCCGGCGTCATCCAGGGGGACGTTAAAATCGGCCCGCACTAATACACGCTTACCCGCTAAGTCTGACTCCGATAAATTTGCTACAGTTTTCTTGGGCACAGATAAAACCTCCAATTGCGTTACTTTTGTTGAATTTCCATCGCATCCGTGCGAAGATCGATGCTCACACTGCTGCCCTGAATCAAGGCCCAAATAACTGCACGGATGGATCGAAATCTACCGGGTGGTTCGCCGTAAACATTTTATCTGAGAGTGTGTCCTGGAGAGGGGTGTATGTTTAAGACTGTTTTATTTCCCATTGATCAAACCAGAGAGTCCCGCGAAGCGGCTGATACGGTTGTTAATATTGTGAAAACCTACGGCAGTCGCTTGGTGATCGTGTCGGTGCTGGAAGTGCCGGCAGAAGGGGAGGAATCGCCCCCTGCACCTGCAGATCGGATGACATCGCCAGAGACGGTTGCGGAACTGCTCAAGACTGCCCAAGCAATGTTTTCTCAGCAAGGCATCGAAGCTCAAACCGTTGAGCGCGAAGGCCGGCCCGCGTTTATGATCTGTGATGTCGCTGATGAAATTGGCGCTGATCTGATTATTATGGGCTGTCGTGGCATTGGTCTGACTGAGGAAGGGGCTGCTGACAGTGTCAGTAACCGAGTGATCAATTTATCTCCCTGCCCGGTGCTAATTGTTCCCTAGTCAATTGTCATTTGTCCTGGGTTCTTGGCAAATGACAGTTCACCCATCGCAATTGGCCCATGACAGGGGACAGAGGACAAAGGACAAATGAGCAGCATTCAGTGGTATCCCGGTCACATTGCCAAGGCGGAACGGGCACTCAAGGAACAGTTAAAGCGTGTGGATGTGGTATTAGAGGTGCGCGATGCCCGCATCCCTCTAGCAACCCATCATCCCCAAACAGCGCAATGGGTGGGCGCGAAGGGGCGGGTTTTGGTAATCAATCGCCTGGATATGATTACACCGGCAGCGCGGCAACGGTGGGAAGAATGGTTCCGAATGCAGGGGGAAACGCCGTATTACACGGACGCACAACATGGCAAAGGTGTCAAGGCTATCTCTCTAGCAACGCAGGATGCCGGTGCACAGATGAATGAAAGACGACGGGAACGCGGGATGTTACCACGTCCTGTCCGTGCAGTCGTGATTGGGTTTCCCAATGTGGGTAAATCAGCGCTGATTAACCGGCTGCTAAACCGGCGCGTGGTGGAAAGTGCGGCACGTGCGGGAGTCACACGCCAGCTGCGCTGGGTGCGGATTTCTGAGGAAATTGAGTTGCTAGATGCGCCTGGGGTGATCCCCGCCAGGATTGAGGATGAGGAAAATGCCTTCAAGTTGGCAATTTGTGACGATATTGGCGAAGCATCTTACGACAATTATTTAGTAGCAGCGAAGCTGGTAGATTTACTCACTTATCTGGAAGCAACGAGTGAGGGGATTGTCTCATTAAATTTATTGCAGTCGCGTTATGAATTAAACCCGATTTCGATAGAGGGGGATGAGTATCTACAAGCACTGGCAAAGTTGCGATATAAAGGCGATGTAGAGCGAACGGCGCGTCAGTTACTGACGGATTTTCGCAAAGGTTTGTTAGGACAGATTCCCTTGGAGTTGCCGCCGCCGGTGTAACCTAGAGGGGAGAGGGGGAGAAAAAATAACGGGTATGGGAAATCTGATGCCGGCAACAAGCTAAGGGATCTCAAACCTTCCCCGATCTGACTTTGGTAATCGAGAAAGAGAATTCTCACAAGTATTTTGCGTTAAAGTTGCTGGAACCTTACCTGCGCTGCGCCACCCGGACGCTTTATCTGTAATAGCTTTAAGCGATTTAAACCTAAATTTAAAATCACAAATTTAAAATCGTTGGCTGCAGCAAGTCTGAGTAGCGCAAAAGTGCCGGCAATCGGTTGTAAGCTTCAAAGGTAGATTCCATGCAATAGCCCGGCAGCGATAAAATGATGTTCACAAGGGTATATTGGGTGCACGACCCTTAGAGTTGCTGAAACTCTCAACACAGCCGATCCTTTACTAAAGGATTTTTGTCAGCGTTAATATAGTCCCAAGAATTGCCGGCAGAACGCCATAGCCTTGGGGGGTGAGATTCTACCCTTCGATCGTCCCAGGAGTTCTTGCACGCCTTATTCGCCAGCGTTTAATGAGGTTTGGAAGTCATGGCTGAGTTTAAGCTGCGCGTACAAATTGAGGGAAATCTTGAACAAACCATTACGGTGAATCAAGATCAATTTACAATGGGCCGCGCTCCAGATTGCAATTTACATTTACCTTCTAGCGCTATTTCTAGATGCCACGCCCGCTTTATAAAAGCAGGTGAAGGCGTGTGGAAAATTGAAGATTTAGGGAGCAAAAACGGAACGCGCTTAAATGACAATTTGGTGATAGCTCCTGTCAAGGTTAAACATGGTGATACTGTGCAGATCGGCCATGTTTGCCTGACATTACTTTTTAATGAGCCGGTTTCATCTCAGCCGGCTGTGACAGCAAGCATTCCACCCAAAGTCAGCGCACCAAAAAATCCCATCACACAGGGAATGACCATTCTGCGTAATGTCACAGAGCTGCAACAGCAATGGATACAAGTTGATAACCAAGGAGACGACAATACTAACAAAGAAAAAGCGATTGCTCGTTTAAAAGATTTAGTGGATATCGCTAAATGTCTGAATTATGCTGAATCTATAGAAGCTATTTTTTCACAGGTGCAACGTGTTGTTTTTCGCGAGCTTAGCAGTATTGACCGCTTAGCTTTATTGATAGATGTTAGCGGCTTGGGAAAACTTGAATTACTCAATTCTGCCACTAGAAATGCCTCTAAACACCAAAATCTAGCCCCAGATGGAAGTTGGATTAGCCGCAGTATTTGCCAAAAGGTGTTTGCCGATAAAGTTGCTATTCAAACGGCTGATGCCCAGATGGATAAACGTTTTGAGGATGAGTTCAGTATTATTGCTAACGATATTCGTAGCGCAATGGCTGTGCCCTTATGGGATGAAAATAAAGTTGTTGGGGTTCTTTATGCCGACGCTAATCTTTCCTTTAGTCATTGGACGAAGGGAGGAGAAGAAGACCTCAGCTTTTTTTCAACGTTAGCCAATCTTGTTGCTTCCAGTGTGCAACGCTGGCTGCTGGCACGCAAATTGCGAAGTGAAGAAAAAATTCGGCACAGATTAGAACGCTATCATTCGCCGGCAGTGGTGCAACAAATGATGGTTGAAGGAGCATTAGAGGTCGGTCGTCTGATGCCGAAAGAGGACGATATTAGCATTCTTTTTGCCGATATTGTTGGCTTTACTGCACTTTCAGAACGGTTAAGTCCCGCACAAATTGCAGAATTGCTCAATGCATTTTTTGAGGAAATGTTGCAGGAAGTTTTTGCCGTTGGTGGAACTCTCGATAAATTTATCGGAGATTGCATTATGGCATTTTTTGGCGCTCCAGAAGTTCAGCCAGATCATGCCGAAAGAGCGGTGACGGCAGCACAGGGAATGCTGGCGAGGCTGGAACGTTTGAATGCTAATCAAGCATTACGTGAACCTTTACAATTGCGAATTGCGATTAACAGCGGCAAAGCCGTTGTTGGAGATGTGGGGAGTTCGCAAAGAGTGGATTATACAGTCTTAGGCGCAACGATTAATTTAGCGTCTCGGATGGAAGGCATTTGTCCCCCTGGTGAATGCGTGATCAGTGAGGCAACCTATCAGTTACTAAAAGACCCGCAAGGCTTTAAAGTCATGGAAGAATTTCGGTTTAAAGGAATTGACCGGCCTGTGCAAGTTTACCAAACAAAGCGGCATTAATGATGTCTTCTCAGGAGAAGCCGGTTTATAAGCCGGCTCCCCTGCGGGTATATCTTGATTCAAGTCATTTTTTTATTTCATTGAGTGCCGGTTTTAACTTTTACTACTGGGAAAATTTATGATTAAAATCGCTATTGTTGGGTAAACTGATAACAATCAGACATTCTTTTAAAAAATAGAAACGCACTAAAGGTTATAATTCAAAAAACGTCTGGACTTTATCTTTTTAGTTGGAATCAGGAGTCTGATTCCCAAGCATTAACCCAATAAGTTCGGTTGCCTTCTCCCTATTTATCGGCTTAGAAAATAAATATCCTTGCCCCAACTCGCACCCCAACTCTCGTAGTTTCTCTAGCTGTGCCGGTGTTTCGATGCCTTCTGCCACAATATCCATCCCTCGGCTACGAGCTAGCGTTACAATCGTCTGAACAATTTCTACGCCACTATTATCAGGCCCGATACGGCTGACAAAAGAGCGATCAATCTTTAAAGTATCAATTGGAAACTCGTGTAAGCGGCTTAAAGAAGAGTACCCGGTGCCAAAGTCATCAATACACAACTGAATACCTAGGGTTTTTAACTGCTTTAACATCTTTTCTTCCCAAGATAATGTTTCTAAAATGCAACTTTCAGTAATCTCTAGCTTGAGTGAATCTCTGGGAATGCCAGTATCCTGCAAGATTGCCTCGATTCGACTTAGCAAGTTCGGTTGCTTGAGCTGCACGGCTGAAAGATTGACACTAATTGTTAAGGGAAAAATTTGGGGAAACTGTTGCTGCCACAAACTTATTTGGTGACAAGCTTTCTGCAAAACCCACCACCCCAGATCGTTGATTAATCCAGTTTCTTCAGCCACAGGAATAAACTCGGCAGGCGGGTAGGTAACACCGGAGGAGTGATGCCAACGCACCAAAGCTTCAAAGCCGCTCAGTTTCCCCGTAGCAAGGGCGACAATTGGCTGGTAATCAAGGCAAAATTCTTGCAGGACAATTGCCCTTCTCAAGTCGTTTTCCATCTGCAATCGTGCCATCGCCACCGTTTGCATGGCTGGATCAAAAACTTCGTAACGCCCTCTGCCTTGAGCTTTAGCATAATACATTGCAAGATCCGCATCCCTGAGGACGTCTTCTGGGCGATCGTAACCCATTGTGCTCTGGATAATGCCAATGCTGATCTCAGTAAACACTTCATAATTACTCAAATTGAAGGGTAATCTTAATTGCTTTTGAATGCGTTCAGCGACCCTAATAGCCTCTTCTAAATCTTTAATATCTTCTAGCAAAATAACAAATTCATCTCCTCCAAAACGCGCAACTGCATCTTTTTGGCGTAAAGAAGCTTGTAGTTGGACGGCTACACTTTTTAGTAATTCATCGCCAACCAAGTGTCCGAGGCTATCATTAACCACTTTAAAGCGATCTAGGTCAATAAATAGTACCGCATATAAGTAATTTTGATGTGTATGCGCCTTATTGATTGCCAGTTGTAGCCGGTTCATAAACCAAGAGCGGTTAGGTAACTCGGTTAGCGCGTCATGAAAAGCATCATGTCCTAGTTGTTCTTCTCTCTGCAATAACTGAGTTTGAGTTAGTTGAAGATTATGCAAAGCTTGTGTGAGTTCAGCCGTTTGAGAAGCTACCCGTTCTTCTAATTCAGCCGTGAGCTTTTGCAACGCCGCTTCCGCCTCTTTTCGCGCTTCAATTTCCTGCTTGAGCAGCACATTTTGGTCTTCTAAAATCTTCGTCAAATTTCGCAGTCTCAGGTGTAGCTGCACACGGGCAAGGACTTCCTCTTGCTGAAAGGGTTTGGTAATATAATCCACCGCCCCCATCGAGAGTCCTCTAACCTTATCTACCCGATCAGTTAGCGCTGACATAAAAATTACAGGGATATCTTTTGTTGCCGCCGATGCTTTTAAGCGGTAGCAGGTTTCAAAACCATCTATTCCCGGCATCATTACGTCCAACAATATGATATCTGGCGAAACTTCTTTTAGCTTTTCAATGGCGCTTTCCCCATCTTTAGCCACAAGAACTTTGAATCCTGACTCTCGTAAAAAGCTGAATAAAACTTTAAGATTAATAAAGTTATCATCAACAATCAAAATGGTTAATTCGTTGTGACTGTGCATATTACTCATCCAAAAAATATGTTTTTACAAACTTGATTATTTCTTTTTCTGCAAAAGTTTCAGCTAATTTCAAAAGTCTATTCGCAAATGGAAGATAGCGATTGTCTATTTTTTTGAGTCGATTAGCTTCCCGTTCAACACCTTCAATGTCACCGATACGAGCGGCGTGAAATAGCGCTACAAGTTCTGTGGATGGTGGGATCGTTAGCTCATCACTTTCAACATTTGATATATTACCGAACTCTTCCTGCTGTTCCTTGACAACTTCATCAGGCCGGTCGTAAATCCATTCTACTTGCAAGTAAATTTTTAAGAGTTCTAGCAACTCATCAATTTGGATAGGCTTTGGCAAAAAGTCGTTACAACCGGCTGCTTGACTATTCTGCCGGTCAAAGTTAAACACGCTGGCACTAGATGCTATTAATATTACATTTTTAAACTCTGATGACTGTCGTAAGCGTCGCGACATTTCCAATCCATCCATGACTGGCATCACTAAGTCTGTAATTATTAAATCTGGTTTAAAATAAGCAGCTTGATCTAACCCCTCTTGTCCATTACACGCTTCCATGATTTGAAAACCAAGTGGCTCTAGCATATCTTTAAGAATATTTATATTTTCAGGTCGATCATCTACAAGCAAAATTTTATATGCTTCTCCTTTAAAGCCGCTTATTTTATTAGAAAGATTCCTTGAATCTAACTCAATCTCTTGAAAAAGTTGAGGCATTTCTAGGTCAAGATAAAAACTGCTGCCTTTACCAAGAACACTCTCGACTCTTAATTCGCCTCCCATCATTTGAACAATTTTATATGAGATTGCTAGTCCTAAGCCGGTGCCTTCTACCTTCTGCTGGCTATCTCCCACTTGCTCAAAGGGTAAAAATATTTTTTCTAACTCCTCTGGTGCTATGCCGACACCAGTATCTTCAATTTGAAAACGAATTTTGGCAATCGTTGATTTATCAGAGTCTTCCCCCTGACTGATTATGGCTACCTTAAAAGTAACCCCTCCTTTTTCGGTAAATTTTATAGCATTGCCCAAAAGATTAATTAAAACTTGCCGCAGCCTTTTTTCATCAGTATGGACAGCAGAAGGAAGTTGATTTAAGGCTTGATAATTAAACGTAATTCTTTTTTCTTCTGCTCGGTTCCGGCAGATTTCCACAACCTGATTTAAAAAAGAAGTCAAATGAATATTTGAATTTAAAATTTCCATTTTTCGTGCTTCTATTTTAGATAAATCTAAAATATCATTAATTAAAGTCAGTAAATGTGTTCCACATTTATAAATAATTTGAACAGCATCTTTTTGTTTTGAAGTGGTACTTTTATCGCGTTCCATAATTTGAGCGTATCCCAAAATCCCGTTGAGGGGGGTGCGAAGTTCGTGGCTCATATTGGCTAAGAATTCGCTTTTAGCTTGGTTGGCACTATCAGCGGCAACTTTGGCTTCCTTTAGCTCACTTGTCCGTTCTTCTACTCGAATTTCTAGTTCTGAGTTGATTTTTTCGAGTGCGGCAAAAGATTCACGTAGCTGCTGGGCCATTTGGTTAAAAGATTGGGCTAAAAATTCCAGTTCATCTATGCTATTCACCTCTACTTTTTGGTCTAGTTGACCACTGGCAATTGCTCGACTTGCTTGACTCAAACGAAAAATAGGATGGGTAATCCAGTGGGAGGCGAGGATTCCTAATAAGGTCGCTAGCACTAATGCCAAAAGACACAGTAAGATAGTGCTACGAGTGCCGGCATTGATTTGCTCCATGAAGTCGGCTTCGGGTACGACTACAACAATCAGCCAATCAAGACCTCGACCATCTTGGAATGGGGATACTTGCACGAATTCCCGCTGACCATTTTGTAGGAATTCTAATTGCTGGTTGCTGTCAATTTTGCTGAAATCCCCAAAGTGCTTTATTAAATGCAGCGTTGTCTCTTTGATCAAGGGTTCACTACTATCAATCGCTTTTAATCTTTGGGTTTCCTTGCCATCATTGCTTTTGAGAAATGGCTTCTCAGGTGTGGAAGAAGCCACTAGCAGACCCGACCTTTCTATAATAAAGGTTTTTCCCGATTTTCCTATTTTTAAACTTTGCAGGAAGTCACCAATTTCTGACAAAAACAAATCCGTACTGACGACTCCCCGAAAGGTGCCATTTTTGTCGTAAAATGGCTGGCTAGCCGAGATTCCCAGACTGGGTTGAATATAATATTGATAAATTTTATTCCATTGAGATTTGCCGGCAGCTTTTGCGGCCTTATACCAAGGTCGAACGCGGGGATCGTAGGCTGGGTGTATTTCTTTAAACTCAGTCGGATTGCCCTTCTTATCTGCCTGAATGATTGTATTAATAAAATTCGTAGATTTATCTGTTATTTCAATAACAACGGTGCCATCATCCTTATAACCGGCACCCGCATATTCTTTACGTTCTCCTCCGAAACTAATGTAGTTCACAGTGGGAAATTGCTGTAGTTGCCAAAAAAAGTAACTTCTCATTGGAATCATGTTGTTTGGATTCCATAAATCGAAGCGACGAATGGCATCAACATTAATGGCATTAAGCAAATGAGGCGTTTCTAAGTAAGTGTAAAGTTGCTGCTTGATGCGGCCAAGTACCTCCATTCGTAATTGGCTGGTAACATTGTTGACGGCAGTCGTTCCGTTGCGTAGCGAAAACCACCCAGTCAGTCCCACAGCGACAAAAATTTGCAGGACGAAGGGAACGACTAAAACGAGGCGCAGAGGGATTTTTGGGGGGCTTTTTGCTGCAATTTTAGGCTCGGTTGTATTTAGGGTCATGGCGGAGTCGTTTTAGTGTTGAAATAGTTTTGATAACAACTGTTGCGAACTCTTGGCCATACAAAGCCGACTCTATCGTAGTGATCTATGCCCTATATTTTGAAGGCTAATAGTGCTTAATCATAGCTTATTCAATTAAACTTAAGGAAGCACTTCAAGGGACGGAGAAGTGTCTAATTTAAAATCAATAGATGTGGTTTATTGAGAATATTTTTGGAGTGAGCGATATCTGAGGAACCGGCGCAACATCAAAAAGATGATGCCGGCATTAAAAACCGATTCCTTGGCTTGGGACAAAACCTTGTAGTCTTTACTGACAGCAACCGTGGCGCTGCTATTTACGGAAGTCGCTGTAGATCAAATTGTAGGTTCGCAGATCCTGGGGCATCATTTCCCCATAAGAAAGCGAGCGCAGCCGGTCAAAAATGCTATTTTACTGTTTTACGTCGGCTAATGATGCAATGATACTCTGTAGCTTTTTCTAAGGGCCATTCCACTTTGGCATCGCTAAGGTTGCTCGAATCCTGTTCGTAAATAAAATTACAGCAGCTACCGCTTAGCATTCATTTATACTTTATTCTTAACCCAAGCTCGAAATAATTTTAACAAAGCAATTTCGCCAGCAGTTTTACTTTGCTATACAAATTCAGCTATTTCTGTTACAGATACTAGAGGAAATGCCATACTAAATTCACACTCAACATAATTTCCCTCTAGAAGCTGATAAAACTTTAAAACTCGCCCGTTATATTTCCAAAATTCCGGAATGCCGAGTGCTGAATAAATCCCGAACTTGTTAACGGAACTGCTGGTAATATCAATTTCAATGCCTAAATCAGGAGGCGTATCGGTTTGTAAATCAAGTGTTTGCCGGCCTCTCACTGCCCGTTCATTTTGAATATCATAACAATTATCCCGTTCTATGCCTTTCTTTAAATCTTCTT
The DNA here is from genome assembly GCA_019359355.1 of Microcoleus vaginatus WJT46-NPBG5. Taxonomy (GTDB): domain Bacteria; phylum Cyanobacteriota; class Cyanobacteriia; order Cyanobacteriales; family Oscillatoriaceae; genus FACHB-68. The sequence continues at coordinate 90,727 of JAHHHM010000013.1, forward strand.
GCTTCAGCGTCATCGCAGCCGGCGCTTTTAACTTCTATATTTAATTCTTCTCCTAAAGCCATAATAAAATTACCGAGATTGCTTTTGTAGTTTTCAGGCTCGAACAGTGGAGCGATAATTTTTAACGTACCCTGATCGTAAGCAAATCGCCAACCTCGATCCTCACCTGTGTCCCTCAGTATGGCTTCAAAAGTTGGCCAGCTAATATTTTTAAGGAGGGTTCGCTGTTCTGCTGGAGTTGAGGTAGTAATCATCTCAAAATTATAGCAGTTCCAACACAGGTGAGGTACAAACGCAGTTTCCAAATAAAAACACATAAAGAACCCATCTTAACCAGGTAGAAAGGTTCATTACTAAAAAAGTAATAGCAATGAGTGTTTACTTTTCCAACTCATTCAGCAAGCCCTAACTAAACCGTATTGAATTATAATGCTCTCTCAACAGCGACTCATCCCGAAACTCAGAAACGATGTCCAACCAAGCGTCTGACCGTCTTAAACAAAATGCTGAAAAAATTATGGGGATGTGGGAGAAGCGGGCGCGTGATGAAGTCAGCGCATCAACGCATCAAGATTCTCTTGTTTTGCAAGATTCCCTACCTCTGTACTTAAACCAACTGGTAGATGAACTCTCAAACAGAATTCTCAGGACATCTGCCCGAATCACAGCCGACGAGGTAGAAAGTACGCGGATTGGCAAGCTGCATGGGCATGAACGGGCGGGGTATGCGGACTACTCCATGAGTCACCTCATTTTCGAGTATCACATCCTCCGTCAAGTAATCTTTCAAGTTTTAGAAGAAGAAGCACCTTTGGAAGTGCAGGATAGAGACATTATTATCGGCTCTATTGAGCAAGCCGTTAATGACGCTGCTACTCAATTCTCCGAAACGCTGCGAGATATTCAAGAGCTATTTATGGTGACGCTAACTCACGACCTCAGAGGGCCTCTTAATGTTGTAAAAATGGGAGCTCACCTAACTCTGCGGCGGCTTGAACGAGGAGACACCCACATAGATGTGGCGACTAGGATGATCAGTGCGGTCAATCGGCTAGATTCGATGATTCAAAATCTGCTTGATGCGAGTCGGCTGCGGGCCGGACAGAGCTTAAAGATGGAATTTGAAGAATGCGATTTAGAGGTGCTAGTCCAAGAGGTAGTAGAAGATTTGAGCTTCGCTTATGGAGAGCGGTTCGTTATCGTCTGTGATGCTGAGATCAGGATTTATTGCAGTTGTAAAGAACTACGGCGGGTGATTGAAAATTTAGCAATTAACGCTGTGAAATATGGTGCGCCTAGTAGGCCGATTACACTCACACTCCAGCCAACTGAAAGGCAGATCAGCCTTACTATCCATAATGAAGGCGAGCCGATCACCCTAGACGCTCAATCCATCCTATTTCAACAATTTCGTCGCACTATCGCTGCCGAGGAGCAAACCGGCTGGGGATTAGGATTATTTTTAGCAAAGAGTATTACTGAAGCGCATCAAGGGACGCTGGAAGTTGAAAGTGGAGAGGGCAAAGGGACAAGCTTTATTATCAAGTTACCAAAAGTTCTTCTTTAGTTTGAGACATTAAGACTAAGAATAAAAATAGGGTATAAAATAATGAATCCACAGTCCACATTTTGAGCTGACCCACAGAGGAAGCGCTTCAGCAAACGCGATCGCTGCGACAATACAAGAGTCGGTAAATTTTAAAGTACATAAGTTAAGCGTTGCTCAGCCGGCAAGAGAAATTGTCAATCACCACCGCTACCACACCCACCATCACTACCGCTATCACACCCACTATCTCCACCACTATCACCCCCGCCACCGCCATCGCTATCACCCCAACTCCCTCCACCGAAACTATCACTTATACTACAATAACTATTATTCAAATCATTATCTCGAAAAGTACCTCTATAATTGCTTCCAGAGTTTTTCATTTCCTCTAATGAATTTGCAGCCCTCTTTGCAGCTAAAAAAATCAACAATAAACTTGAAAAAACTGTAATCAATATTATCCAATCGTTCATCGTATATCTTCCATTTTTAACTGCAACTAAAGAAGCAATCAAAAAGTAAAATCCAAGGCATACCAGAGATATCCGCCAACCATTCATCGTGTTTCTTCACTTTTTAACTAACGTTCGGAAATTCCTAATTGCTCTAAAATACTCATTTTATTTGCTTAGTAGGGTGGGTAATTCCCACCCCGGCATCTTAACCAAAAATTCCGCCAAAAAACTCAATCGCTTCTTTTAAAGAACCGACGAAAATATCAATTTCCTCACGAGTGTTGTAGAAATATAAACTTGCCCGTGCAGTAGATTGAGCCTTTAAATAGCGGTGTAAAGGTTGCGTGCAATGATGACCGGCACGAATCGCAACCCCAGCTTGATCTAAAATTGTCGAGAGATCGTGGGGATGAACATCACCGGCAGTAAACGCAGCCAGCGCCGCCCTGCCACTGCCATCTGCTTTCGGCTGGGGACCATATAGTGTGAGTTCAGGAATTTGTCGCAATTGCTCGAACAAATAACCCGTCAATTCATGCTCATAAGCCTCAATATTGTGCATTCCCACACTCATGAGGTAATCGACTGCCGCACCTAATGCAATCGCTTCGGCTATTGCCGGCGTTCCCGCTTCAAATTTTGCCGGCACATCTGCATAAGTCGAGTGATCTAGAAACACATCTGCAATCATTTCACCGCCGCCCAAAAACGGTGGCATTGAGCGTAAAACACCTAATTTCCCATACAGAAAACCGATGCCGGTGGGAGCGCACATTTTATGTCCAGAAGCCACTAACCAATCACAGTCAAGCGCCTGAACATCAATTGCCATGTGAGGCGCACTTTGGCAAGCATCAATTAATACTTTTGCGCCGTATTTGTGGGCAATTGCAGCAATTTCTTGCACTGGGTTGATGCAGCCCAAGGTATTAGAAACATGAACCACAGACACCAACTTCGTTTTATCTGAAATCAGTGTCTTAAACTGTTCCATGTCAAACTCTTGGGTTTCAGTTAGTTCAACAAACTTCAGCACCGCGCCGGTTTTCTGAGCGACTATTTGCCAGGGAACTAAATTGCTGTGGTGTTCCATTACCGAGAGAATAATTTCATCTCCCTTCTGTAACGTACTCAAACCCCAGGCGTAGGCAACTAAATTAATTGCTTCACTGGCATTACGAGTATAAATAATCTCTTGATGTGATGCCGCATTCACAAACTTAGCAACTTTTTCCCGCGCCGCTTCATAGGCTTCCGTTGCCCTGGCACTAAGGGTATGAACGCCTCTATGAACGTTAGAATTGTACTGATCGTAGTACATTTTTAACGTTTCAATCACCTGCAAAGGCTTTTGAGACGTTGCGGCATTATCCAAATAAACTAAACGATGTCCGTTGACTTCTTGCAGCAAAATTGTGAAGTCCGGGCGAACTCTACTAGCGAGCGTTTTTTCTTGAATAAGAGTCATGGCATTGAAGGATAAAGAATGAAGTGAGACAGTGTATCTTGCTTGTAATCCAATACTTCTGAGTTTTAAATTTTACATTTGAAAGGCTGGAGGAGCGAGCTTTATTAAGAAGGATTGGTACTTACCGAGTTACTCGCAAATTTAAATAGATCCGACTCTGGAATAGCGAGTAAAGCAGTATTCAATATGAATGTATAGGCTCATTTTTAACAATCCGTTAAACCGGACTTTCGCGATTAGCCGGGGATTTAAATCCCCGACTTAATCGAAGTTAGGATCTACAAGCAACACACTGAGAAAGCATTTTTCGCAAAGAAACCACCGGCAGTTGCTGGATAATTTCGCCGGCAAACGCATCCATCAGCAAATTGCAACTAGCTTCTCTATCCAAGCCGCGACTTTGCAGATAAAATACTTCATCAGCCTCCAATTGGCTAACCGTCGCGCCGTGGGAACACTTGACATTATCAGCCGTAATTTCTAACTGCGGCTTTGTATCCACACGCGCTTTCGGAGATAGCAGCAAATTGCGATTCAACTGCGCGGCATTCGTCAACTGCGCCGGCTTGGGAACAAACACTTTCCCGTTGAACACTGCATGAGCGCGATCATCCACAATACATTTATGCAGTTGATTCGTTGTGCCGTGCGGGTGGTTGAGTGCAATGGTACTGTGAGTGTCTCCCAACTGTTCACCGGCAAGCATAGTTAAACCATAGAGTGAGGTATCTGTCGCCTCGCCGGTTTGGAAAACCTCTAAATTGTGCCGCGACAGCTTTCCGCCCAAACTCACTGCATGACAGGCATAGCGACTGTTTCGGGCTTGTGAAACCGCTGTTTTGCCAATGTGAAACGCATCAGCCCCGTCTCGCTGAATGCGAAGATGGACAACCGAGGCATTTTCCTGCGCCCAAATTTCTGTGACTGCATTCGTAAAATAAGGGTGAGCAGTTGAGACATCGGGACATCCCTGCGCCGCAGTTGCGTAATGCTCAACCAGCGTTACCGCACTTCCTGCCTCAGCGACTACCAGACAGCGCGGCTGCACAAACACCGGCACTTCACCTGTAACCGAGATAAACAGCAGGTGAACCGGCACTTCAACAGCTTGATTTTTTGCCACCCACACCACTGCCGCATCTGTCAAACCGGCAGTATTCAGCGCGGTGAACACTTCCTGTGCTCCCGGTTGCTTCGCCAGATACTCACCGATGCGTTGGCGCTCATTGGGCGGCAATTGGCCTAAATTTCCCACAAACACGCCTTCTGGCAAGCCGGTAAGGGAAGACAGCTTGGGGGCGAAAACGCCGTTGACAAAAACGAGCCGGCTGTCAGAGGCTTCCGGCAACATCAGCAAATCAATCGGTACATCTGCCGGTTCGGGGGGTTCAGGCAATGCGCCGGCAAAATTCACCTCTAACAGTTTGGAAAGATCCGTAAACCGCCATTCTTCATCCCGTTTTGTGGGAATTGCCAACTCGCGCACCCAAGTCGCCGCATTATCCCGCACCTGCTGCAACCAAGCAGCGGTTTGAGCGTCTAGTGCAAACTCCGGAGGAACGATTCGCGAAGCGCCCCCACGCGCCTCATGCAGCAACTGATCTAAATAAGTCACTTCTGGCTTAACCGCAACTTGATTGCTCATCGCGCCGCCACCTCAGCTTCCTCGTCTTCTGTCACCCAGTCATAGCCGCGACTTTCTAATTCCAAAGCCAAATCTTTGGTGCCGGTGGTAACAATTCGCCCCGCTTCCATGACATGAACAAAATCAGGCACAATGTAAGTCAGCAACCGCTGATAGTGCGTAATCACCAGCATTGTATTTTGAGCGTTGGCAATTGTATTGACGCCATTGGATACGATCTTCAATGCATCAATATCGAGTCCTGAATCTGTCTCATCCAAAATGGCTAATTTTGGTTCAAGCAGTGCCATTTGCAAAATTTCATTCCGCTTCTTTTCGCCGCCAGAAAATCCTTCATTGACGCTGCGACTTAAGAAGGCTGGATTCATTTTGACAACTTCCAGTTTTTCTTTGATTAAGTCATCAAAATCAAATACGTCTAATTCTTCTAAACCCTTCTGTTTTTGGTGAGAGTTGTAAGCCACACGCAAAAAGTCCAGATTGCTGACACCGGGAATTTCTAGGGGATATTGAAACGCCAGGAAAACACCGGCTCTCGCCCGATCTTCGGGTTCTAAATCTAGCAAATTCTGTCCGAGAAAGATGACTTCTCCGCCTGTTACGGTGTAGTCTGGATGGCCAGCTAACACTTTAGAAAAGGTACTTTTTCCAGAGCCATTTGGCCCCATGATGGCATGGATTTCTCCTGCCTTCATTTCTAAGTTCAAACCTTTTAGGATTTCAATGCCATCAACTTCTGCTTTTAAATCCCGAACTGATAGCACCACTTCACTATTGTCAATAATCATCTGTCTGTTTTGTTGCGTCCTCTACGCCGGCAATCGGTAATTTTTTTTAACCGCAGATTCCGCAGGTGAAACTTGAATGTGCTGCACTCGTCATTCAAGTTCTACCTGCGTCCACAGATAAACGCAGATAATATCTGTGTCCCTCTGTGTTTATCTGCAGTTTTTTAACCAACGGTTCCTTCTAGTTTTAAGCTCAACAGCCGATCAGCTTCTACGGCAAATTCCATTGGCAGTTCATTAAACACTTGTTTGCAGAAACCACTAATCATCATGGAAATGGCATCTTCAGGTGAAATACCTCGTTGTGCGAAGAAGAATAGCTGATCTTCTCCAATTTTGGAGGTTGATGCTTCGTGTTCGACTTTGGCGGTGTTGTTTTGAACTTGAATGTAGGGGAAGGTATTGGCTTGGGCATTATCCCCAATCAGCATAGAATCGCACTGAGAATAATTCCGTGCGCCGGTTGCTTTTGGCCCCATTTTCACTAAGCCGCGATAGCTATTTTTGGAGTTGCCGGCAGAAATTCCTTTGGAAATAATCGTGCTGCGGGTGTTTTTGCCGATATGCACCATTTTGGTGCCGGTGTCAGCTTGCTGTTTGTGATTGGTTAGGGCAACTGAGTAAAATTCCCCAACAGAATTATCACCCACTAATACACAACTGGGATATTTCCAAGTAATTGCCGAGCCGGTTTCAACTTGTGTCCAAGATATTTTGGAATTGACGCCTTGGCACAAACCCCGTTTGGTGACAAAGTTGTAAATTCCGCCTTTGCCGTTTTCGTCGCCGGCATACCAGTTTTGCACCGTGGAATATTTAATTTCAGCATTATCCATCGTCACCAATTCCACGACGGCAGCGTGTAACTGATTGGTGTCAAACATGGGGGCGGTGCAGCCTTCCAAATAGGTGACAGAACTGCCTTCTTCGGCAACAATTAAGGTACGTTCAAACTGACCCGAATCGCCGTTGTTAATCCGGAAGTAGGTAGACAGATCCATCGGGCATTTGACGCCTTTGGGGATATACACAAAGGAGCCATCGCTAAACACGGCTGAGTTGAGCGCAGCGAAGAAATTATCGCCCACCGGCACGACGCTGCCTAGGTATTTCTTGATCAATTCCGGATAGTCTTTAACAGCCTCGGAAATCGAGCAGAAAATTACGCCTTCTTTAGCAAGTTTTTCTCTAAATGTTGTGGCGATAGAAACACTATCAAATACCGCATCAACGGCAACATTAGAAAGTCGCTTTTGTTCAGAAAGCGGAATTCCTAATTTTTCAAATGTTTCTAGCAAAGTCGGATCAACTTCTTCCAAACTATTAAGCTTCTTGGGCTGTTGTTTGGGCGCAGAGTAATAAATAATGTCTTGATAATTAATCTGCGGATAAGTAACATGAGGCCACGTTGGCTCGGTCATTTTGAGCCACTGCCGGTAAGCTTTTAGGCGGAATTCCAACATGAACTCCGGCTCGTTTTTCTTGGCCGAAATGAGGCGGACGACATCTTCACTTAACCCACGAGGGATAGTGTCGGATTCAATGTCGGTGACAAACCCGTATTTGTAGGGTTGGTTAACTAAGGTTTTGACTGTAGCACTCATCGTCAGTGTGTTCTCTCTAATCTCTCAGAATCGGAAGTTCGTTCGTCGGAGGGTGAGCGTTGCCCACCTATTCTCTCTCTCTTAGTGGGCGCTGCCCACCCCACTGTGCTGCAATTTTTTAGTATTGATTTGTTGTCGCGCGAATTTCTTCAAATGTTATTTCTTGTTTGTCGCCGGCAAAGTCGTTGTCAGGCGTCAGAAACAGCATACAGTGGCATTCTTTGCGCTCCCGCATCGGCACGCAGGGGCAGTTCCAGAAAGCTGCAGCGACTTCGGCTTGTTTGTCGTCGTAGTGCCGGCAGGGGCACAAAGGTGAACCGAGTTCTTCTTTGTGCTTGGCGAGTCCTTCGATGACAACCGCTGTTATGCTCAGATCCGAGCAGAAGTAGGTGTCGGTGCGCTTCGCGTAGGTTTCCGAAAAGTGCCGCATCGCTTCGAGGTTTTTATCCGTTGCCTGGTTGGGGTTGTTTGCTGGATTCATTGCGTACCGATATATAGGAGCGAATTAAATTGCGTCTATAATGAATTAAACAACGGAGTTGTTGCTTAATTCTATTTTAGGGTACTTTAGCAACACTCATGTTGTCAAAGTCCACAAAGGCTTTTTTCAGTGCGGTTTTAGGCGTAGAGTTCTCGGAAGACGATGGCCACCACTCACGAAACCACCACTAAACAAGACATCCTGCAATATTTACTCAAGCAAGGTCAAGCAACCGCTCATGAACTAGCAGAATCGTTAGATATCAGTCCCCAAGCAATTCGCCGCCATCTCAAGGATTTAGAGGCGGAAGGGTTAATTCACTACCAGTCAGTTCACGCAGGAATGGGCCGGCCACAGCATTTATATGAGCTTACCCGTGAGGGGCGACATCGCTTTCCAGATCAATACGATAAATTTGCCATTTCCCTGCTGGACACACTGACGGAAACAGTTGGCCAAGAGCAGGTTAGTTCGATTTTACGCAAACAGTGGCAGCGCAAGGCAATTGTATACCGAAACAGTCTGGGCAAGGGTTCTCTGCAAGAACGGGTTGCTAAATTGGTGGAACTGCGCCGTGCCGAGGGTTACATGGCGGAGTGGCATTCTGTTGAACCGGCACAGGGTACAGCCCAAACCGAGGGCGGGTTTATGATCAGTGAACATCACTGTGCGATTTCCCACATTGCGGAGTCTTTTCCCAATGTGTGCGATCACGAGTTAGAAATGTTTGCAACGGCGCTGGAAGATTGCACAGTAGAACGAACCCATTGGATTATTGATGGTCAGCATCAATGCGGTTATTTGATTAAAAGCCGGTGATCGGAGACGAGGCAGGGGTAAGCCGGCACTCCACTTAATTTTTCTGCCTCTAGGGCGAGAAAGCGGAAGGGAAAATTTAGCAGTCTGCCATACAATAACGAATTAAATGCGCTTTAGCTGAACAAGTAACGGATAATCAGTTAAGGATAATTTTTAATTAAATACGATGTTTCCCTGTACATCGATTAGCCTGAAGGTGAGAGTTTGACATGGCTGAACAACAGCAATCTGATCTACAATTTTTAACTTTAGAAGAGTGCGCTGAGGTAGACACGGCGCTGCTGTCTACGCGCGAGAAATTTTCGACGCGGTTGGCAATTTATGCGTTGAGAGTGCTTAAGCAAATCGCTGGAGAGACAGCTTTGAAGGTTGAAGAAGTGACGCCTCAACAGGTGAAAAATTGGATAGAAAAAGATGAGGCAATTCGGCAACAAATCGAAATTGACACCGGCTTTGCCAGCTTTTTTACAAATTTAGTGATTTCTTCTTTAAAGCCCTTAAAGCAAATTTCTCTGGAAACTGGGGTGCCGGTTGAAGATTTAACCGTTCGGCAAGTAGTTGCCTGGTTTGAAAAGCAGGCAAAGATGCGGCTAGCCACGCCTGAGTCCTGAGTTCTGAGGTGCCTATAAAATAAAGACGTTGCCTAAGATTTCTCTTCATACAACGTCTTTATTAATTTTCTATTTGATGTCATCAGGCTTCAAGTTTTGACCGCTTCACCGGCTGCTTCTGTTGCCTAAATGGCTCATTGAGCCTTACATTTACGATACCCCCAGGGGAATTCGAATCCCCGTCGCCTCCGTGAAAGGGAGGTGTCCTAGGCCTCTAGACGATGGGGGCGTGTCGTTCGCGCCTTTGTCGTTCGCACCTTTATTACGATAACCAATCTGCCCCGATCTGTCAACACCTTTTTCAAAAAAAATTTTTCACTCATTTCCCGCCTGTTGGCAGTAGGCTTGCAGGATGCGAATGCAGTTGGCAATTGCCCCCAAATGGGCGATTTCAAAGCCGTGTGTGTTCTGGGTGGGGAATCCCAAACAAGCCGCGCGGGCCACATGGCCAAACTTCATGGCAATGGAGGCGTCGCTGCCAAACCCACTAATCGCGGCCCACTGCATCGGCACGCGGGCAACCTCTGCAGCCTGTTTTAATTCGGCGTTTAAACCTTCGTCGTAGATGCCATAGCCGTCTTGAGACAGCAACACCGGCACTTCACCCTCTTCTATCGGATATTCCGGCGCTAAGGGGCAAATTTCCAGGGCTATCAACGCCTCTAATTTTTGGCGCTGGCTAAAGTAAAGCGCCCCAATTGCCCCGACTTCCTCCTTTGCCGAAGCCACCAGGTAAATATCCACTGCCGGCTGCTTCACCATCTCTGCCAGGGCCAGCAAAATCGCCACAGACGCCTTATTATCGAGGGTGTAGCTGCCAATATAATCTTTGAGTCTGATGGGCTTTTTGCGGTGCTTGCCCACCACGACTCGCGTTCCCGGACGAATGCCGGCAGATTCTAGCTCATCCGATGTGCGTTTCGTTTCTACCCAAGCATTTTCCCAAGTTAACGGCTCTTTTTCCTGCTGGGCTTTTTGGGGAGACTCGTGGGAAACGTGGCGGGAACCAAAACTGAGAATGCCGGCAATGGTTTCGTGATCGCCCAATAAATCGACAACGCCTTCGCCATAAACCCAAGGGAAGGAACCCCCCAGCCGCCGAACTTCTACCTGTCCGTGAGATTTGACTGTTTTAACAATTGCACCAATTTCATCTTTATGGCCGGTGATCGCGATGGCGCGGTTGGGATCGCTGCCGGTAATTTTAGCGATTACATTGCCGGCGGCATCTTGCCAAACTTCCACTCCCGCTTCTGCAAATCGACTCAGCAAAAGCTGGTCAATTTCTGCCTCAACTCCGCTGGGAGAATGATGCAGCACCAATTCTTCAATTGTGTTAAACAGCCGGTTGTAATCTAGCAAATCCATAAAATCACTCAATCAACTCCTTAAAATTCTCCCAGATTTTATGAGTAGAGGTTGGGATGTAAACTTGCGCCGGTGCGGCCAGTCACCATCCAAATCAAGCAGCGAAAGCAGTCCCGCAAAATTCGCCAAATTGACTCTTGGTGTTTAGTGGTTGAAGGAACAGAAATCGGTGTGACAACAATCCCACGACTTCCCAAAACGAGGGTAGCAATAGCCCGCGACCGCGCCATGTGGTAATCTGAGGTAACCAAATATAAATGCCAGATTTTCCGATTAACTAAATCTTGAACGCTGTCGGTGAAGTTTGTCACCGTATCCGTTGCCGAAGCATAATGAAATTGGTCTTCAGGAACTCCTACTTTTTGAAATATTTTTCTGAAAGGCTCATAGTTAGAGCGAAAATCTGAAATCCAAATCTCTAAATTTGGTTGGGTTTTCCAGACTCTAGCGGCAACTTGTATCCGTTCAAAGGCACCTCCCAATGCCAAGATCGCTTGAGGTTGGGGAACGCGCGTGAGAGTTATCGCTAATCGCAGCGGAATAAAACTAACAAGTGCAATTAAAATGCCTAAGATTAGCAGTGCAGTAATTTTATGAAACCGATGAGTAAGGGAGATTTTGGGCTTGCCTTGGGGATATCTCATTGTTTTATAAGCTGTAAAGAAGCTAAATTCTCCTAAAGGGCATTCCCTTAAGTTTTTAATATTTTTTCAACCCTTATAACTTTTTACCCGATTTTTGGGACGGCAGGAACCTTAAAATAGGCTGAAATTGCTGCAAAAGTTAATTCTTTTTTTGAATTTTTATGCCTGAACCTTCAATCACTGTCACCGTCAAACTGTTTGCTGCCTATCAAGAAGCTTATGGAGTGACAGACTTGGTGCTGGACTTTCCTCCTGGCACCCCTGTCAGCGCTGTCTTGGATCACCTCATCAACGAGCATCCACAACTCCAACAGTGGCGCAACATCACCCGCTTTGGCGTTAACCTGCAATTCGTCGAACCAGACACCATTCTGCAAAGTGGCGACGAAGTCGCACTTATTCCGCCCGTCAGCGGCGGGTAAATCACAGGTGAGTCCTTAAAAAGACTTAATGCCCTCATCTTCCAATCCGGCTTCCCTGCTTCTTATACCCGACAAAAATAGTCGGGTATGTTTGACGGGTATTTTTCCCTGTGCTAGTATCGAGCGGTTAATCAAAAAAAGACTAACCAGCCCACAGCCGAGCGAGACACAGAGAGGTTTGACCGATGACCCTAGCGACTGAACAGCACACCCAATCAACTTCTGCCACTTTCAAGAACCTGCAATGTAAAGAATGTGGCGCAGAATATGAAGCCAAAGCGACACACGTCTGTGAAGTGTGTTTTGGCCCGTTGGAAGTGAGCTATGACTACGACGCGCTGCGCCGGCAGGTCACTCGCGAAAGTATCGCTGCTGGGCCGAATTCGATTTGGCGCTATCGTCCCTTTCTGCCGGTGATGACGGATAACCCCATTGATGTGGGCACCGGCATGACTCCTCTGGTCAAAGCAAATCGTTTGGCTCGCCGGCTGGGCATCAAAAATCTTTATATTAAAAACGATGCGGTGAATATGCCCACCCTCAGCTTCAAGGATCGGGTGGTTTCAGTCGCCCTCACCCGCGCCAAAGAGTTGGGCTTCTCTACTGTGTCTTGCGCTAGCACCGGCAACTTAGCAAACTCTACTGCTGCAATTGCCGCCCATGCCGGTTTAGATTGCTGTGTATTTATTCCCGCCGATCTCGAAGCCGGTAAAGTCTTAGGAACTTTGATTTACAGCCCAACCGTGATGGCGGTTCAGGGCAACTACGATCAAGTCAATCGGCTCTGCTGTGAAGTTGCGAATACACATGGCTGGGGATTTGTCAATATCAATTTGCGTCCCTATTATTCCGAAGGCTCAAAAACCCTCGGCTTTGAAGTTGCTGAACAGCTAGGGTGGAAACTGCCTGACCACATTGTTGCCCCTCTGGCCTCTGGCTCACTGTTCACTAAAATCTATAAAGGCTTCCAAGAATTCATCAAAGTTGGACTGGTGGAAGACAAGACAGTCCGCTTCAGTGGGGCGCAGGCAGACGGGTGCTCGCCAATCGCCCAAGCTTTCCGGGAAGGACGCGACTTTGTGAAGCCGGTCAAACCCAACACCATTGCTAAATCGATTGCAATTGGCAACCCGGCTGATGGAATTTACGCAATCGAAGTCGCCAAGAAAACCGGCGGCAATATTGAATCCGTCAGCGATCCTGAAATTATTGAAGGCATCAAACTGCTGGCTGAAACTGAAGGCATCTTCACCGAAACTGCCGGCGGCACCACGATTGCCGTACTGAAGAAATTGGTAGAAGCCGGTAAGATCGATCCCGATGAAACCACCGTAGTTTATATCACCGGCAACGGACTGAAAACTCAGGAAGCCATGCAGGGTTACATCGGCGAACCCTTCACCATTGAGCCAAAACTTGACAGCTTCGAGCGTGCTCTAGAGCGCTCTCACACCCTGGATCGCCTGGAATGGCAACAAGTGTTGGTTTAATTTTGAATATTGGAATTTAGGTTTTAGACCTTAGATGTGATGTCTAAGGTCTAAAATTTAAGATCGGCAGATCACAGACAATCAGAGAGCAGACCACAAACTATGTCCGTCAAAGTTTTAATTCCCACCCCGCTGCAAAAATTCACCAACGATCAATCCACCTTGGACTGCACCGGCACTACGGTTGCTGAACTGCTTGAATCTTTAGAGCAAAACTGTCCTGGGATCAAAGCGCGTCTGTGTGACGATAACGGGGAACCGCGTCGGTTTTTGAATTTTTACGTTAATAGTGAAGACATCCGCTTCTTGGATGGCACGAGTACGCCGCTGCAAGATGGGGATGAAGTGAGCATTGTGCCAGCTGTCGCCGGCGGCTAATCCCTTGTTAGGATCGGCAAGATAGGATAAAAAACTCACTCAGAACAATGGCAGAAGAAACGAATTACAAAGAAGCCGGTGAGCAGCCGCCTAGCACCGTAGAACAGCAAGCTCCCAGCGTTTCTGAAGAACACGCTCCCAGCACTTCTGAAGAGCAGGCAACGGATCTTCCGAGTGCAAATATGCCGGATGCCAAAGCCGTGCAAACAGAGCAAAAACCGGCCAAGGGTGAAACAGAAGTAACTCAGCCGACTCCGAAAGGGGAAACCCTAGAAAAACCCCCCAAAGCCAAGGCAGCAGACAAACCGGCAGCCGGAAAAAAAGCCGCTGAAAAAGCGGATGGAGATGAAGCTCCAGCCAAGGCAGCTAAGAAGGAAAAGGCACCGGCAGTTGAAGATAAGCCGTTTGCTGATTTCATGCATCAAGACTGTTTGCCGGCGATGAAAAACGCCCTGAATAAACAGGGGATATCAGATGTTGAGCTGAGTTTAGAAAAGCAAAAATTGCCGGTTTCTGGCTTGGGATCAACGGAAGAGTGCTGGCAATTGATTGGCCGGTGGAAGGGTGGCAAGCGTCAGTTTAACGTTTATTTCCCCAAAGCCGATATTCAAGGCCCAAGAGCGTTTTCCTGTGCTGACAGTGGCACAAAGGCAAGCACAATCGAGCCATTCTTAATTGATGAGCGCAAGATCACGCTGGATCTATTGGTGTTTGGAGTCGTCCAGCGCCTCAACGCTCAAAAGTGGCTATTGCTGAATTAAGGGGATTGGGCATTGGGGATTGGGCATGGGGCATTGGGCATGAAGAGAGTGGGAGATTATTCCCGATTATTTATTAATCATTCTCTATTCCCGTATCTTTAGGTTGGCGAAGCCTTGCCCGTACCTTTAGGTTGCCATGCCCAATGCCCAATGCCCCATGCCCCATCCTATAATTCATCAAAACAATAAGTCACAACCCCTTTATCATTCGCAACGCTCACGTAGCCGGCATTTGCCATTTCTTTTAAAACGGCTTCCACCTCAGCAAAGTCAATGCCGGTGTCCATCACAGCTTGAGTAACAGAAAGTTTACCGCCCCTTGCTTGGGCAGCTTGCAGCAGCTTAACAAGTGTCTGGCTGCGTTTGCTGGAGAACATCATCCGCTCAATGGCGGCGGGTTGAGTCAGCGGGACACCGGCAGCAGAGACACCTAATTTTGCTCTTAGTTTTGCCTCTTGCTGGTCTACCATTCCCGGAATTAAGAATAAATCCAAGACTAGGCCCAGGCCAAATAGGTTGCCGGTGCCAAACCACAACAAACCCGTGACAATCTTGCCATTGTAGAATCGGTGGAGTCCTCCCAACCCACAAAGCCCGGCTGCCCAAAGTGCATAGCTGATGCCGAGCCGTCTTTGAGTCGGGTCATCTTTGAGGGTTTGCAGCTTTTGTGTCCCCCAATTTTCGATAGATGGGATGGAGGGAACTGCCGGCATTGATTTTGCATTCAAATCTTTCAACACCTCTGCTGCGGACTGATAGCGCCGGCTAATGGCATTTTCTAGCAGTTTGTCCAGCACTTGCCCTAATTGAGGGCTGACAGGATTATCGACTAAGTAATGCCGCCACACCCAACTCCCCTCTCGGCTGTCAAATAAGTCGAAGGAAGGAATTTGAGTTAACAGATGAATACAGGTGACACCCAAACTGTATAAGTCACTGGCAAAAACCGCCCGTCCTAGGGCTTGTTCTGGGGCTGCGTAGCCGGCTGACCCAATAACTGTGCCGGCGCGCCCTAGGGAAGTGCTGGTGGCGGATTTGGCCGCCCCAAAATCAACGAGTACCAGATCCCCCTTTCCCCCTTTCTGCTGGGAGGTTTGCCGGCGAATAATATTCTCAGGTTTGATATCGCGGTGAATCACCCGGTGCTCGTGGACAAATTGCAACACCGGCAGCAGATCGTTCAGCAGCCGGCGAATCTGCGTTTCATTAAACGCACCTTCCTCGTTTAATTCTTGGGCTAAGTTCGGCCCGTCAATATATTCCTGCACTAAATACTGCCGGCCCTCTTGCTGAAAATCGGCCAGCAGTTCTGGAATTTGCGGGTGTTTGCCCAATTGCTCTAGCTGTACTGCTTCTTGACGAAATAGTTCAGCAGCTTTCTCGGCATTGCGAGTGCTTTGATCTTGGGGGCGAAACTGCTTAATCACACAGCGGGGTTTGGAAGGCTTGTACTCATCCACCCCTAAGAAAGTTCTGCCAAAGCCGCCGGTGTCAATCGGTTTAATTGCCCGGTAGCGATCTCCCAAAAGTAACTTTGACCCACAACTTTGGCAAAACGTCGCCAGAGCAGGATTCTGCGGCTGCTGGCAGTTGGGATTGAGGCAATAGCTCATACAAGCAAGGCGCGACTCGGATTCTCTCTCTTTCATAGTTGCACACGAAAGCCTTGACCGTCGCTCTTGCTGAACCCTCTGAAGAGGACAAATTGCTCAGTTGTCGCGTTTTGAGGTGTGTATCTGAGAAATCGCACGTCCAGAGTGAAAAAAATTAATTTCTAGCTTTTTTTAGCCTTCTTGCGGATGAAGGTTTTAATGTAACCTTTCATCTTAACACTCATTTTTCGACCGGCCTAGAGCGTAATTTACAAAAGTTGATACGTCGTTGTAACTCTTAACCTGATTGCATTTTTGACCCCGCCATGCGGCTGCTAGACTGGAGTGCGTAGCAAATGCAACGATTATCGTAGAATTATTGGACGCCGCCGAATAGACCACTCCTAAGGCAAAAATCCTTAACAAGAGCGTAAACAGACTTATGGTAGACTCCCTCAAAAAACCAGCCTTTGAAGAACTCCGGCCTGGGGTGAAAGTGCCCTCCAAGGAAACAATCCTGACGCCCCGGTTCTACACCACAGACTTTGAAGAGATGGCCAAGATGGACATCTCACCCAATGAAGATGAACTTCTTGCGATCCTCGAAGAATTTCGCACCGATTACAATCGCCATCATTTTGTGCGGGATGCGGAGTTTGAACAGTCTTGGGATCACATTGATGGTGAGACTCGCCAATTATTTATCGAATTCTTAGAGCGTTCTTGCACGGCTGAGTTTTCTGGGTTCCTGCTCTATAAAGAATTGGGACGCCGTTTAAAGGACAAAAACCCACTTTTGGCAGAGTGCTTTAATTTAATGTCGCGAGATGAAGCGCGTCACGCCGGCTTCCTCAACAAAGCGATGTCAGACTTTAACTTGTCGCTGGATTTAGGTTTCCTCACCAAAAATCACGCCTACACCTTCTTCAAACCAAAGTTCATCTTCTACGCCACCTATCTGTCTGAGAAAATCGGTTACTGGCGCTACATCACCATTTTCCGTCATTTAGAAGCACATCCAGAACACCGGATTTATCCGATTTTCCGCTTCTTTGAAAACTGGTGCCAAGATGAAAACCGGCACGGAGATTTCTTTGATGCCATCATGCGCTCTCAACCCCACATTTTGAATGATTGGAAAGCCAAGCTATGGTGCCGGTTCTTCCTGTTGTCAGTGTTTGCAACAATGTATCTCAACGACATCCAGCGGGGTGACTTCTACGCCGCACTGGGTTTAGACGCTCGTGAGTATGATATCCATGTCATCCAAAAGACCAACGAAACCTCAGCACGCGTATTTCCAGTGATTTTGGATGTAGATAATCCAGAATTTTACCAGCGTCTTGATATTTGCATACAGAATAATGCTAAACTGTCAGAAATTGCTAAATCGGACGCGCCTAAGATTGTGAAGTTTTGCCAAAAACTGCCTCACTACCTCTCCAATGCTTGGCAGTTGGTACGGCTTTACTTTATGAAGCCGATTGAGACTGCTCCCATGATGGAGGTAGTTCGTTAGGTTTCCGGTTTCGCTCCTCTGTTAGTTTGGATAGCGGTTCTGCATCAAGTAGAGCCGTTTTTTTTTGGTGAACGTTAGGACAATTAAATCAATTATTATTATCTGTAAATGTCCTTGTTTTTTAACCCAATGGTGCAAAATTGAGCGCCAAGCCGGCTAAACAAGTTTGAAGTTTTTTACATCTGAAAATCAAAGTTTTAGGGCTATCTGAGTAACAACTAATTTGACACGGAAATATAAAATTGTGGGGTTGGGAGCCGGCTAATTGTGAGATTTAAATGGGATGGATTACAAGGGCTAAAGCCAAGAGATTTAGCCTGCTTGCTAGCGGTAGTTAGCGTGTTCCTCACACCGGCATTCAGTTGCTTTGCCATGCCTTTAGAAAGCTTAAATCCCACTGAGCTATCACAAACCCCAACATCTCAACCTAACGAGGTGGATTTAGATCCCCAACTGATTGAAAACAGTCCTGTTTTGCAGCGTTGGTTGCGTGAAGTGCCAGATGTTTTAGAAGATATTCAGAACGATCCCAGCTTCAAGACACGAGTGCGGCTGGGTTATTCCCATTTTCCCTCTGATCAGGGTGCCGGTGGGTGGAATGCCGGCGTGGAAGATGTGTTTATTGGGCGCACCGGCTTCACCGTTAGCGGAGATTATCAGGCGTCTTTCAACGGTGAGCGCACCGCAGGAGGAGTTAACGTACGTTATTATGCCCTTCCTTTAGGCAGCTATGTCAATATTGCGCCGGTTGTCGGCTACCGGCACTTGGAAACAAATGCTTACTCCACCAGTGGCATCGAACTCGGTGCAAAGCTAATGTTAGCGTTGTCGCGGGGGGGTGCGGCAGATATCTCATTAACGCAAACTTGGGTTAAACCCGGAACGGGTGAAGATGTCGGTTTAACAACTTTTTCTGTGGGATATGCCGTCACTCAAAATTTACGCATCTCCACCGACATTCAAAAGCAGAATGCTAGGGAAGATAAAGATAGCCGCGTCGGTGTGGTTTTAGAGTGGATGCCCTAAAAATCAACCTCTGAAAAAACCTTCTTCGGGTTACTTAACTCAGCGGAAAAACGAATCTCTGATATTTTCGCTCAGCGAATCCATTTCAAATCATAATTTTAAACTTATATTTTGCGAGGCAACTCAACTTGGAAAGTAGAACCCTCTCCTAACCGGCTTGTAACAGTAATTGTGCCGTTCATCAAGCGCACCAGCGAGTCAGTAATTGCTAGCCCCAAACCCGTACCCGGATATTTGCGGGCAAGCGTCTGATCCACTTGGCGGAAGGCTTCAAAAATGTGAGCCATCTCTGTCTCAGCAATGCCGATTCCGGTATCTTCAACTGTAATGATTACCCGATCATCTGGCTGTTCGCACACCTCAACCCGCACACTTCCAGACTCGGTAAACTTAATCGCATTAGAGACAAGATTGATTAAAACCTGCCGCAGACACGCTCGATCATTGAACAAATTACGGTTTTGCATATCGATGTAAACATCCAACGTCAAGTTTTTGTCAGATGCCAGCTTATTAAATTGTTCGACGGTGATTCTGGCTAACTGGACGACATCAAACATTTCCCGTTTGATACCTCGAAGACCGGCCTCAATGTGCGAAAGGGCAAGAATATCATCAATCAGCATCAGCAAATTTTTGCCATTGTCGAGAATGCGATCAGCCATCTTTGTTTGGCTAGAAGTCAGCGGATCGGGGCGCTGACGCAACAGCAGTTGAGCGAAACCAATAATTACATTCAGCGGAGTCCGCAGTTCATGAGACATGGTGGCTAAAAATTGCGATTTCAGCCGCGCTGCTTCCAGAAGCTGCAAGTTTTGCAATTGAATTTGTTCGCGCTGAGTTGCGAGTTCCTGGTTTTGACGGGCCAAGATATGATTTTGAACCGCCACCACTTCTTCGCGTTCCTCCAAAATATTTATCAGTTGGGCATTATTAATCGCAATGGCTGCCTGTTCTCCCACGGCAACTAATAAGTTCTGCCACATTTCTAAATCAAACGCACCGCTATCGTCCCAACTGCCGGTGGCCATTACACCCAACCGGCCCGCTTGCGCTGATTCAATCGCCACTGCATAAACAGCAGCCGGTTTGGCGAGGGTGTGGAGATGTTTGGGATTTTGCCAAGTCCCTTGCCGTTCTTGCCAGCCTGTTGGCGAGTGGTTCTCTTGCCGAATTAATTGACACTTGCCGGTGGAAAAAACTTGACTGAGCAAACCGTCCTCTGTCGCTAAGGGTTTTCCCATCGGCAGATTTTCCGTTCCCATGCCGGCTGTGGCAGTCAGTTCTAGTTGGCCGGTGCTGGGGTTATTCAACACAATCAGGCAAAACTGTGCGCCGGGAATCGAGTCGCAAACCGCATCAACCATGACTTGCAGCAAACCAGGCAAATCGGCAAGACGCTGGTTGACTAAATTCGTTAGCCGTTGCAATGTTCGCAGCTGTTGCTGCTGTTCATCAAGAACTAAAATCACTTGAGATAGGTTCTTGCTGGTTTCCTGCGCCTGCCGGTAAAGCTGCGCCTTATCTAAAGCCAAAGCCGCGCGTCGGCCTAAATCTTCAGCTAAAGTCATATCCGCTTGCGTATAACGCCGCACCCTGTCGGACAAAACAAGCAAAATCGAGCCAAATGTTTGCTTACCAAAGCGAATCGGCAAGCACATATAGGATCTAAAATTCAACGCTTGCAACAGTTCCAAGTGTTCCGCATCGTTGGCAATCGCCTCCATTTTGGTGTCACAAATATCAAACCCGACAGAAATTTGCCAAGGCTGATCTGTCTCGCCACAGCGCAACCGCTTGAGGTAGCTGTAAGTGCCATCAGAATCTGCCGGGTAACGGCGCTGCAACTCCCGCACCAAGGGTTCACGAGACGGATCTTTGTGAGCAACTGCCACACAGCGACAAGATTCATCAGCGTCAATGATATTAATCGCGCACCAGTCACCCAAATAAGGCACAACCAGTTCAGCCAAATTTTCTAACGTTGTTTCATAATCAAGCGATGCCGCTAGCAGGGTACTGGCTTCAATCAGGAAATACAGGGCCGATTCAGTCCGCTTTTGCTCGATGGCAAATCGTTCTTGTGCGGCAACCACCTGAGATCGGGCCACTTGTTCGCGACCGATCAGTTCCTCTTTCAATTGTTTGGCGGCATCAAGTTGCACACTTTGTTTGCGAACCAGTTGATCGAGTTCTCGGTTGAGGGTGTAAATTTCTGCCTCGGCTCGTTTGCGCTCGGTGATGTCTCGCGAAACGGATATAATTTCTTCGACTGTCCCCCGATCTGGGTGGCGTACACACCGGCTGCTCGTCTCAAACCAAATGTAATTCCCATCCTTGCGACGGATGCGGTAGCATAAAGTGTAAGTAGAGGGCTGATTCAGACCGTCTGTTTGCGTTCTTTTGAGCGCTGCCTTATCTTCCGGGTGGAAAAACTCATGTACATCCCGTCCGATCAGCTCATCAGGCTCATAGCCGAGCAAAGTGTGGCTGGCTGGGGAAGCGTAGAGGTAAACACCGGCTGGCGTATGCCTAGAGATCAGGTCAGTACAGTTTTCAGCCATTAACTGATAGCGCTTTTCACTTTTGCCCAGAGCCTCTTGTGAAAGCTTGGTACTGTCAATGTCTGTATAGGTGCCCACCCATTCTAAGATTTGGCTATTTTCCCCAAACACCGGCTCTGCTTTGGCGATAAACCAGTGATAGGTGCCATCCGCCCGCAAAAGGCGCAGTTCAGTTTCATAAAAGCAGCTAGAGCAGTTGGCAGTTAAATGAGCTTTCGCTAAAACCTGCCGGTGGAATGAAAGGACACGATCATGATCTTCTGGATGAATTGCTCTGGTAAATCCCAAGCCCAAGGCTCGTCCTGGTTCCACGCCTGTGTATTCCTGCCACCGGCGATTCCAATAGCTAATTAAGCCATCTGCTTTAGCCCGCCAAGCAATCTGGGGGATGGCGTCTAACAGCCGATGTTGCCGGGATTCGCTACTGACGAGGCGCTGCTGTAAGCTTTCGACTTGGGCTTGAAGTTCTTCTAGTGTTTTAGGATGGCAGCTCGTTTCTAATGGCTGTTGAAGATTAATATTATTCATAGCGTTTTTTCATTTCAACCACTCGTCACTCAGCTAAAACTACTTCCTGGCGGGCCGGCAATAGAGTGAAAAATGGCCAGCTAAAGCGAGAGCGAAAGATTTTATAATCTAAATCTATCCCTTTCGCATAGCTACTCACAGCTACCGATGGGTGTATTTCTTGCAAAAAAGTTGAGTGGTTGATAAATAATTTTTTTTACAGTAAAACCCTTGTACATTTGGCTAGGTGAATATGAGCGAAATTCGCGTTGTTCTGATTGAAGACCACGACCTGACTCGGATCGGTATCCGGACAGCTTTACAACAGCGTGAGGGCATTAAAGTCGTTGGAGATGCTGCCAATGCCATAGAAGGGCTAAAACTGCTGAAAGCGCATAAACCCGATATTGCAATTGTCGATATCGGCTTACCGGATATGGACGGCATTGAGCTGACACAGCGCTTTAAGGAGTCGATGATCGCAGGGTCAGATCCCCAAACAAAGGTGCTGATCCTGACGTTTCAGGATAGCGAACAGGAGGTTCTGGCCGCTTTTGCTGCCGGCGCAGACTCCTACTGCATGAAGGATATTCGGTTTGAGCAGCTGCTCGAAGCCATCCGCTCAACCTATGAGGGTAACTCCTGGATCGATCCCGCAATTGCCGGTATTGTGTTGCGCCAAGCGCGAACCACACCGTCCAATGGCGCTGAGGAGGTGAATGCCAATACCACCGTCTCTATCCACGCTGCCGATCCTGAATACAGCCAGCTGATAGAAGCTTATCCGTTAACTGAACGGGAGTTGGAAGTTTTGGAGCTGATTGTACAGGGTTTCAGCAATGCCGCTATTGCCGAAAAGCTCTACATCACCGTCGGAACGGTTAAAACCCACGTCCGCAATATTTTGAACAAGCTGTCTGCGGATGATCGCACCCAGGCTGCAGTGTTGGCGCTGCGTTCTGGATTGGTGGGATAAACGTTTTGAGCGGAAAGTACCCAAAATGGACTAACTCTTACTTTTGTCAACATCTATTTGGGTAGAGCTTGAAAATCAGGCGTTCCGAGAGCCGGCAAACAGTTGTAGATAAAAAAAACCTCAAGGAATGTGACAGGCAATACCAACATAGCTCGGTAATCGCCCTGAATTTGGCCGGCACTGCCCAAAAAAATGATTGACAAAAAAGCCGACGCTCAATCGGATAACGCAGAAGCTCGATAAAAGTGTAAAAACAAGCTCAAGCTCAAGCGGGACAAGAGAAAACACTGTTTAAAGCGGGTTTAGATTCATTCACGATTCTAAACCCGCTTATTTTATGCCAAGTTTTTCTCAGACAGGTTTGAGAAACGTTATATCTCCGGAATGATGCCAGAGCTTGCTTATATCTGAAACACTACAGATAACTACTTTTACGGGTTAA
Organism: Microcoleus vaginatus WJT46-NPBG5; assembly: GCA_019359355.1. Classification (GTDB taxonomy): domain Bacteria; phylum Cyanobacteriota; class Cyanobacteriia; order Cyanobacteriales; family Oscillatoriaceae; genus FACHB-68. The sequence continues at coordinate 113,839 of JAHHHM010000013.1, forward strand.
ATTTACATGGCCAGCTCCATTGAATTCAATTTATTTGCTCCTTATAACAAAGGAGCGGCTTTAATTGGGTCTTTTTCTAATTGGGAAGATATCCCAATGGAAAAAGGCGAAGATGGTTATTTTCGCACCCAAGTTGAGTTGGAAGATGGTGTTTATCAATATAAATTCCGGGTTCAATCTAAATCATGGTTTTTTGAACCAGATCAATGGGTAGAGGTTGTTGATCCTTACGCAACAGATATTGATAATCCCACCCAGAATGGCGTGGTGCGAATTAAAGAGGGTCAGCGAATTATTGATACCTACGTCTGGAAACATGACGATAAACCGTTGCCGGCAGACAGTGAATTAGTCATTTATGAAATGCACGTTGGAGATTTTTCCGGCGGTGAAGATGACCCTTATGCACGCGGACAGTATAAGCACGTTATTGAAAAATTAGATCACCTTTGTGAATTGGGGATTAATGCCATTGAGCTGATGCCGGTGAAAGAATATCCCGGCGATTATAGCTGGGGTTATAACCCGCGACACTTCTTTGCAACCGAATCGAGTTATGGCACCACAGAAGAATTGAAGGAATTAATTGATGAGTGTCACGGACGCGGCATTCGAGTGATTATGGACGGGATTTATAACCACTCAGAAGCCGAAAGTCCGCTGACTCAAATCGATCACGATTACTGGTATCATCACTCACCACGCGACCCTGATAATAACTGGGGACCAGAGTTTAATTACGAACATTACGACGAAAACCTAGATATCAAGCCGGCTTGGAAGTTTACTGGTGACACCGTTCGTTTTTGGGTTCAAGAATATCACATTGATGGCATTCGCTACGATGCTGCCAGACAAATTGCTAACTACGATTTCATGCACTGGATTGCTAAGGAAGCAAAGCACGCTGCTGGGCCGAAGCCATTTTATAATATCGCCGAACACATTCCAGAAACGTCCAGCATCACGAACTTTGACGGGCCGATGGATGCCTGCTGGCACGACAGTTTCTATCACTGTGTTTTAGAACATATCTGTGGCGATATCTTTGATTTAGAACGCCTCAAAGATGTGATCGATTGCAAACGCCAAGGCTTCATGGGAGCCACGAATGTTATCAATTACACAACCAATCACGACCACAATCATGTTTTAGCAGAATTAGGTGAGCGCGGCATTTTGGGTGAAGCGGCGTTTAAGCGGAGAAGGTTAGGCGCTGTCATTACCATGACTGCAGTTGGGGTTCCCCTGCTGTGGATGGGGGAAGAATTTGGGGAATATAAATACAAAACCCAAGAACAAGCAAAAATCGATTGGACACTCTTAGGACAAGACGACAATCGGGGTTTGTTTGAGTTTATGAAAGGCTTGATTTTTCTGCGTAAAAGCACTCACGCGCTGTATACAGCCAATATTGACTTTTTCCATGAAGATGCAGACTCAAAGGTGTTAGCCTACACGCGCTGGAATGATGAAGGTTCGCGTGTGGTGGTTGTGGCTAATTTCTCAGACAACTATCTGGGTGGTTATACGGTTCCGAATTTCCCGGAAAATGGAACTTGGCACGAATGGACCGGCAACTATGACGTGGAAGCCGGCGATCACAGCATGATGATTGACTTGCCAGAATACGAAGCCAAAGTCTTTGTCTGGCATTAAATAATTTGCCTTTAAGTAATAGAGAACGCAGAGTGAAATCACTCTGCGTTCTTTCGTGTTTACCTCTGCGCCTTTAAAAATCTTTTGCCTAAAACCGGCAAACAGATTTTAGCTCACAAAACAGTTCCAAGTTCCTTGAGATAGACGCGCACTAGGGGTTCACCATCTCCGAGTCGATACTGTTCGATCAAGCCTTGGCGTCGGATCGAGATGTTATCTGACTCATTAATAATGATCGTAGAATCCTCCAAAGCGTTGTGTGTGAGTATCATTTCGGTTTCTGTAGGATTATCCAGAACCACCATGTTGCTGTACTGGTAAAACATTCCATGCGTTTCCAGAATGTCTTCGCAGTATTCCGCAATCAGCAGGTCAAGCTTGGGATGACGCACGAGGTTTTGAATGTTGGTGTTGTAATCTTTGTGCAGGTTCTTTTCTGAGCGATTGATAAAGACGCCCTCACGGCAGACAGCGCCGATTATCCAGTCGGGGTGCTGCAAAAGAATATGGTCAATTATTTCTTGGAGTTCTTTAATTGAAATCCGGTTGAAGGTGATGATCGGGATTCTCGCATCTGCGCCTGTTTTAAAGAACGTTTCCAAAATAAATGCCGGCACATCAACGCTATCACCGATTGCAGGGTTCAGGTGCATGAAGATGCCTGGTGCTGAATTGATTTCGAGGATGCCAAAATTGCCATCTTTCCAAGATGTCGAGAGATTTTTTGCGATGACATCAATCCCCAAACAGGTGAGACGGAAGTGCTGTGCAATGTCTTGCGCCAGGATGATGTTGTCTGGGTGAACAGTGTGCGTTGCATCAATGCTGACCCCGCCGGCAGAGAGGTTGGCAACTTTGCGAAGAAACACAGTGCGATCTTTATCAATGACGCTATCAATTGATAAGCGCTGTTCTTCCAAGTACATTTCCATCGACTCGTCGCACTTAATTTTGCTTAAGGGAGAGGTGGGTGTGTCTAAACGGGCCGCCGTCCGGTTTTGCCGGTCAATTAATTCGCCAATGGTTGATTTTCCGTCCCCGATCACAGATGCGGGCCGGCGTTCTGTGGCGGCAACAAATCTGCCGTTGACGCACAGCAAACGAAAATCTGCCCCAGAAATGCTCTTTTCAACAATAATATCTGTCGATTGGCCCTCTGGAATCGCCTCGACTGCCCTGTTAAACGCAAAGATCAGTTCTTCCCTGTCTCCCACATCAGCCGTCACACCGATGCCTTTGTGCCCGATCACCGGCTTAACGGCAACTGGGTAGCCAATTTTTCTAGCTGCTGAGACGGCTTCCTCACGGGAGCGGACGATATCTCCCGCCGGAACCGGGAACCCCAAGGTTTGCAGAAACGCTTTACAGTCATCCTTGCGAGTGGTGAAATCTGAATCAATATGGCTGTCGCAGTCAAAGGTGGTGGCGATGCCACGAATTAGTTTTTTGCCGTAGCCGTATTGCACAAGTCCTTCATCCCACAAATAAAATGTGGGAATTCCTTTGTCATTGGCTGTTCGCCACAGCGTGTAGACTGTTGGTCCGCCGTAAACCGAGTGTCGAAAAAGATTTTGAAAGGTTTTGATTTGACTGTCTAAGTCTAACTTCTCACCTTGAGTGATGGCTTCAAACCAATCCCAAACGCAGTAAACAACCGCCCGATTGGTACGGGCGTGCAGTGCTTGCACCCCGATTGTCACACTATTTGCTAAAGGTTTGAGACTCCAGCGATCAAGATGCAAACCCATGTCTAGTTTGCCAACTTCTGAGACGGTGCGGGCAAACAGATGAGCGTAGGATTCGTAATTCTCCTCGCGGAGGTGGGGGTAGCGATCCCCAATAATCGAGACATAATCCTCGAGGCTTAAGGGATGCAGATGGCCGGTGAGGGCAAAATCGAAAACCAGCGCCGCCCTGTCTAAGTAAGGATTCGGCCCGATGTAATATTTGAGGTTGAAAATGTCGAAAGCGTCGCTCTTTCTGGCATTGACGCGATATTTATCGATGAGAGTCTCTTGAATCATTGATTACCTCCGTTTGGCTAAACACCCGATATAAATCTAGACACTTGCTCGCCTCTACCCCAGCCCGCTTGATATCTCAGGGGGCTTTTGATTGCCGGTGACGGCACAACCGATGAATTAGTTAAGCGTGTTGGGCTTTCTCAGCCGGATGAAAGCCTGGGCTAGGCGAAACGCATTTTGCCATCTAGCTCAGCTAGAGCGTAACGCTATTTCTGTTGGATTTTCAGCTACCCAAAGGCATAGTCCAGTCAAGATTGAGAGAAACTCTAAGGTTTTGCCACCTACAGCCGGCTATTCAGTTTTATTATTAAATTGCACCAAAAAATTCTTGAAGGTTGGTAATGAACTGTTTTCTTATTTATTTATATGCAATTTAAATATAATTTTATAAAAATTGTAAGAGAGTAAAAAAGGCTGTTCCGAAGCTTATACCTAAGTAATTTTACCTAAAATTAACTAAGGCCGGATTCCATTAAGGGGAATATATAACTTTTGGTAGGTGTAATGACCCCCACAATATTGAAAAATAGAATGTATAAGAAAACACTAAGGAGACAGCAAGATATGAATGCTACACAGGCTGATCTCAGAGATGAAGTTCACAAACTAGCTGAGGAAGCTTTCCATCGCAAACTCATTTCTGGCTATGGCGATGGGGCAAACCGCAATGAATACCAAATCGTATACGAGGGCAAACCCAGGCATTTCTCCCTTGAGCACGCTCGCTATTTATTACTCAATTTAACAAACCCGTCGCGTGTGTAACTGGATAAACCGGCACAATATTTGTTCTGCCCGGTGCTGTCGGCATAAAACAGTAACCTAATTTCTCAGGCAGCTTCCCCAGACTTCCATCTGCTGTGACTTTAGCAATCCCCCAAAACCCTCTGAATGGGGGGTCTTTTTTTGGCACGTTAATTTTATCTGTAAAATATCAGTTGTGTTAGTGAAAAATTAATCATTTTGGATAAAGCAGAAATATATTTAAGCTTTCTAATTTTAAATTAACATTGTCAATTTTAAGAATTATTTAAAGCGATAACAGTTTCCGGCTATCTCTCGCTCTTATCATACGTCAATTAAAAAACCTCCAAAGTTAGTGCCGGCCCTATCTGCCTTTTAGCTGGGCAAGAACTCTACCTTTGGTGGATGAAGCGGCGAGTGCAATTCATTATTATATTAACAATTATAAAACCTTGTCAAACAGCTTAAAAACTTGGAACTCAGCACTCACCAGGTAGTGAGCCGTAGAAAAGCAGATTTAGAAAGTAATAAGAAGCTATGATCCTCTCTCCCGTCTGTGTAATTACTCTAGTGGCTGCTGGGGCAGCAGTTTGGACACTCCTGCACACAACGAATGCCCTATTCACGCTTGTTGCTTTAGGGGCGGTAATTCTTTGCTGCCTGTTGGGTTTTACTTTTGCGCCCTTGCCGTTGCGAGTTTTGATAGTCTTCACCGTTATTGGTGCAGATTGGCTGCAAGTTTCAAGTAGAACCTAGCCAAGATCGAGGGAATTTTAGCCCATTGTATCAGCAGCAAAAGCACGCGGCGTTTTTGTGTTTCGTATGGGAAATTTTTGAGGGTTGCTTACTTAAACCATCGGCTGAGGATGAATTGGGTGAGCGCCAGTTTGCGCCGCGCATCAAATCTCTATTGCCGGCGGCAAAGACTTACCTAATCAGTATCAAATTAAAAAAGTTAAGATTAGAGATTAAAAATTCCCTGTTTAGGATGGCTATTAGAGAGAAATACTCAGTTCAGAGCTGGCAGGGGCTTGTTTATCTGCTGCGTAAGAGATAACTGAAAGCCGGCTTAAAAAGGTGAGCTAGAGAAAGTTTGCTTCAGTCCGTATTCCTGCTTACCCAAAAACTTAACCTTAAAATACTCCTTAAGTTATATCAAAATCCTCTGTGAGGATGAAGCTATTCTGCTATCACAGTTGTTAGAGTAGAATTCACCGAGCAAACTTTCTAGACTGTCGAACTCAGGATTTTATTTGATTTGGAGAAGATAGTTTGAAGCAGCTAAAAGGTTTTAAGCTAAATAATCACTTTTCACAAATTGTATTAATATTTTGTTGAAATCTTCTGATTTTTTGTCTGCCAAACTCATAATTGACTGAATGAAGCGCCAGAAAATAATGCTTGTTTAGCAGACCCGAAAACCTTTAGCTCAAATAATCCTGAGTTGCTTTGATAAGTTTAGGCTTATTAGGGGAGTCGGTGCGGTTCCCCTACGGTAGATATCACCCATACTAGGCAACTAAGGAGAAAAACTATGATTTCTCAAGATCTGATTTTTCTGTTTCGCGAAACAGCTTGCCGGTTTGTACTCAGGCAACCTTTAATATCTAAAGAACCTTCTGAATGCCTTTTAAATTTGCCCTGTGGCTGTTCTAATCCGGGGACAGCGATCAAATGTGAAGACTGTCCTTATCTAGAAGGCTGTTTATCGCGAGTGAAAAGCTTCGCGACGCAAAACCGGCACACAAGAGTTTAAGGAGGCCAGCTTGGTCTGTCCTAAAGCCCAACTTTTTTAGAGTGCCGGCCCCGTGGGCTGAAATGCCCAGTTTTGCCGCATTTCTACCGGCTCACCAAACTTTAAAAAAAGTTAATCATTGGTGCGGGTGGCAGTCGGCAAGGAAGCGGTGAGAAAGGTTCCCAATTCATCTTTAGTTTTCTGTCTCAATCTATACCCAGAGGATGTGTTAAGGGTAGAGATTGTCATGGTTTATTAATAGTTAACTTACTCAGCATTAGAGGCACTATGTCAGAAAATCAAACCCGTGGGCAATTAGTCATTATTGGTGGGGCAGAAGATAAGGAAGGAGAATGCAAAATCCTTCGTGAATTCGTGCGACGCGCCGGCGGCGTTAAAGCTAAAATTGCCGTAATGACCGCAGCAACCAGCCTGCCTAGAGAAGTTGGTGATAACTATGTTAGAGTGTTTGAGCGGTTGGGGGCTGAAGATGTTCGAGTGGTTAACACCGAACGCCGGGAAGATGCAACTGACTCCAGCTACTTAGAAGTCATTGAAAATTGCACCGCCGTGTTTTTCACCGGCGGCGATCAAGCCCGCATTACCGAGTTGTTAAAAGGCACTGAACTTGATGCTGCAATTCACAAACGCTACGCTGAAGGAATCGTGGTAGGGGGGACAAGTGCCGGCGCGGCAATGATGCCCGACGAAATGATTATTGAGGGAGACTCTGAGACAAATCCTCGCGTGGATGTGGTGGCAATGGGTCCCGGTATGGGCTTCCTGCCGGGGATTGTAGTGGATCAGCATTTCGCACAGCGTGGACGCTTGGGGCGCTTAATTTCCGCACTGGTACAGCAGCCGGCAGTTTTGGGATTAGGAATCGACGAGAACACAGCAATTATTGTCAACGGTGACGAGTTTGAAGTTGTGGGCGAAGGCGCGGTGACAGTCATCGATGAAACCGAAAAAACCCATGACAACATCGATGGACTCTTGAAAGATGAGGCTTTAGCCGTTTGCGGCGCTAAGCTTCACATTCTGCCACATGGATATCGCTTTAACTTAAAAACCCGAAAGCCGGTTCTTGAAAGAGTTGCTGCGCCGATGGCATAAACCGCCCAGTAGTGCCTCAAAAAAGAAAGGGTATAAAACTGAAAAAATGGGCAAGAGCCGGGATTAATTTGCCCGAATCTCTCGCCCATTCCCAAAAAACCAGCAGTTTAAAAGTTCTTTGTAGGTGCGTTCGTTAGGATTGTTTGATCTAACGTTTGATAGCGTTAAGAACGAGCGCATTTGATAAGTTTAAGCACTTTTTAACTGTTCGCCGGCAGAAGACGACTGCGCCTGAGAGCTAGGCACTAAGTTCCAGCCGGCACTCATGAGTTTTTGATAGGTTGCCCAGCCCTTAGATCCTCCAGGAACTTGATAGTCTGGGACGGCAAATTGTGGAAAAGCCTTGTAGGGTCGCCACGGTTCACTCGCTGCGGTTCGCAAATGCAAGATTTTTTCTCCAGTCGATCCGAGCGTGGGTAACCAGCACATTTCTCTAAGCATGGGAAACTCCTCAATATTATAAATAAGGTGAATTTTGGAGTCAGACAAGTTCCCTAGTCAATCGGCCCAGACTGCAATTGCTACCAACTTATAAGTGATTATGAGCAACCCAAAGCTCTGGTAGAAACTAGAGAAAGGTTATCCATTCGGGTAATATATAGATAGTTTTTTTGTACCCGCTGGCTTTCTACCTATGACCCCATTCTCGTCATTAAAGTTTCCAATCACCTCTGTCTAAAGCTTTATCTATTTTCAATAAAAAAATGTTTCTAAAGCTACAAAATTAGGTTTTTTCATAATCCACAAGCAGGAAAAACCCCGGTTCCGTAGCTAATATTACAAATTGTGAAGAGATTTTTATATTTCCACAGAATGATGACCGGCCTCAGTGAATCCCTCAAAATAGGTGGATTCATCCTTTCGGAAACAAAGTTGAACGTTTGATGACTTGCTCAATTGAATTTAAGTTATTCGCTCCCAACAATAAAGCAGCGGAGTTAATTGGGTCATTCTCCGACTGGAAAAAAATCCCAATGAAAAAAGGTGACGATGGCTACTTTCGGACACAGGTTGAGCTGAAAGATAGCATTTATCACTACAAATTCCGAGTTCAGCCCAAGAGTGCCTCTGTCCAACCCGATGAATGGGTAGATGTTAATGATCTCTACGCCACTGACATTGACAGCGCCAGCCAAAATAGCGTTGTGCATCAGAAGAAAAGATAGTTTTAAAACGATTTCTTAGCCTAGGAGCAAAGATTGGCCGCCATCGATCCACATTTCAGTGCCGGTGATGTGGCTGGAAGCTTCGGAGGCTAAGAATAGCACTAATTGTGCGACTTGTTCTGAGGTTCCGGGTTTGCCATCCGTTAGGGGAATTTGACCTTCTGGAAACTCTACCGGCTCCTTGACGGAGTCAATATTACGCTGCTCTGTGTTTTGATCGATATTGGTGGTAATGGCACCGGGACAAATCACATTGACGCGAATTCGGGACTCAGCAAGTTCTAGTGCAACCATTTTGGCGAAAGCGACTTGACCGGCTTTGGTGGAGGAATAAGCAGTTGCGCCGGTGTTGCTAAAGACGCGAGTGCCATTAATTGAAGAAGTGATGATCACTGAACCGCCTTGTTTTTTCAAATAAGGCACCGCATATTTAACTGTAAAAAATGTGCCGGTGAGGTTGACTTTAATCGTTTTTTCCCACTCTTCAGGTTTTAATTCTTCAATGGGTGCCCAAACCCCATTAATGCCGGCGTTGGCAAAAACAATATCGAGCCGGCCCCACTTATCCACAACTTGTTGATAAGCTTGTTGCATCTTATCGGCTTCTGAAATATCAGCAATCACCGGCATTGCTTCACCGCCGGCTTGCTGAATCTGCTCAACCACTTCTTTCAATTCATCCTCTGTGCGTCCCAGCGCTGCTACCTTCGCGCCTTCTTTGGCGAGCAATTTGGCAGCGGCTTCCCCAATTCCAGAGCCTGCGCCGGTAATCAGCGCAACTTTATCTGTGAGTTGCATATATTTTTTCTTCCTTTAGTTAGAAGAAACCTAACCCGTCAAAAAGATAAAATTCATCCATCTAAAGGAGCAAAATGCCGTGAAAGTTAAAGACATAATCGGGCTGCTCAAACAAACCTTTGTAGAGTGGCAAGAAGATAAAGCATCTCGGCTAGCAGCAGCGCTGTCTTATTACACCGCATTTTCCCTTGCGCCGCTATTGATTATCGTAATTGCGATTGTCGCTTTGGTCTTTGGCCAAGATGCCGCGGAAGGCGAAATTGTTGGACAAATTCGAGGTTTGGTTGGCGACGACGGTGCAAAAGCGATCCAAACCATGATTGAAAATTCCCGTAAGCCGGCTGAAGGCACAATTGCCACGATTATCAGTGTGGCTATTCTGTTATTCGGTGCCACTAACGTTTTCAACCAATTACAGGAATCTCTCAACACGATTTGGGAAGTTGCACCGAAGCCAGGGCGAGGCGTTAAAGGTGCGATAAAAGACCGTTTTCCATCCTTCGCAATGGTTCTTGGAATTGGATTTTTATTACTGGTTTCACTGGTTGTCAGCGCCGGACTTACGGCTGTGAGCAATTATTTAGGTCATCTTGTACCCGGCCTCAGTGTTGTGTGGCGAGTGGTTAACTTTCTGTTTTCCTTCGGCGTCATCACACTGCTGTTTGCGATGATTTACAGAATTTTGCCAGACGCTAAAATTGCCTGGAGTGATGTTTGGATTGGGGCAGCAATTACTTCTCTGCTATTTACGATAGGTAAATCTTTAATTGGGTTGTATTTAGGAAATAGCAGCGTGGGATCAACTTATGGGGCTGCCGGCTCGTTCGTTGTGCTGCTGCTATGGGTGAATTATTCCGCGCAAATTCTGTTTTTTGGGGCTGAATTTACGCAGGTTTATGCAAATAAATATGGCTCCAGAATTGTGCCGAATAAAAATGCTTTGCCCCTTACGGAAAAGGCTAGAGCCGGCGAAGGAATTCCGCGCACAAGTTATATGGAAGTAGCTTCTGCCCAGGACGATGAAAAGCAAGCTGCCCATAAAAACCGAGTTGCCGGCGACAACCGAGTTTCCACACAAGAGGCTGATGAGACGCCTGAATATCAGCCGGTGAAGAAAAAGCCTCCACACCCGGCAGCGATTGCCCTCAGTGTGATGATTGGTGCTTATCGCAGCGGGACGAAGTTGCTGGGAATCAACAAAAATCGCCGGTAAGCGGAATCTGACGAAGGTAAAGGAAAGTTTTTAGTTATTTCTTAAAGTAACCCCCAATTTGTTCTGCTAACATCTGAACATTGGGGGTTTTCATCATTTCTAGATGGTTGCCGGCAACTAAATGAATGTCTGTTCCCGACTCAGTTAGCTCACTCCATCCCATCGTTGGATCTTGACTGTCTACATTTCCCGGTTCGCAACTTTTAAAAAGGGTAATTCGGTTAGGGTAAGTTTTGGGAGTATAGCTGAGCGTGGCTTGGCTGTTAGCCTGAAAAACGCGAAACATTGAGCGAATGGTGAGTTGATTTAGCCTTTTTAGTTTAGCTTCTTGCGGCATTAAATTAATCATTACGGCCCTTTTTAACATCAACTTCCATGAGCCACGATTTTTGAGTTGAAAAATCTTACTTAACTGAGTTTTTTGCTTCTCAGAAACGCTGGTTAAGTACAAGTAATCCAGAAGAAAGGGCCAAATAGAGCGCCTGACTGTGTTAAAAAGAAATTTGCAACCATTCCAGAAAGAAAATTTGTTACCGGCAACAGGTGCAGCCGTGTCTAGCAAAGCGAGTAACCCCACTTCCTCTCCCGCTTTTTGTAACTGCTGCGCCATCTCAAACGCAACCAACCCGCCAAAAGACCAACCTCCTAAAAAATAAGGGCCATTTGGCTGCACCGCACGTAATGCTTTGATGTAGTAAGCCGCCATTTCTTCGATGCGAGTTAAAGGAGATTGTTCGCCATCAATTCCCAGGGGTTGTAGTCCGTAGAATGGTTGATCTTCTCCTAAATAATAAGCTAATTCATAATAAGGAAACACGACGCCAAAGATGGGATGAACGCAGAAAAAAGGCGAATTAGAACCCTTGGGCTGAATCGGAACTAAGGGCGACCATTTTATAGATTTTTTTTCCGCAAATAAAGTATTGGCTAAACTTTCTATTGTGGGGGATAAAAAGAGGGAAGATAAGGGCAATTCGCGAGCAAATTGTTTTTGAATTTGCTCCATGAGGCGAATCGCTAGCAGTGAATCTCCTCCCAAGTCGAAGAAGCTATCACTAACACTCACCCGCTCAAGATTAAGAACTTCAGCCCAAATTTTTACTAATGCTGACTCGGTTGGGTTGCGCGGAGAAATAAAGGTTTTTTGTCGTTGAAGGCGAGTTAAAGTATGGGGTGCCGGCAAAGCACGACGATCCACCTTACCACTGGGGGTTGTAGGCAGAGAATCTAGGATGACAAACTCGGAAGGCACCATATATTCTGGTAATTTACCCTTGATAAATTGCCGTAGAGTAGGGATCAGGGATGAGGGTTCAGGAATTCGGTGAGCCGGCACGAGATAAGCCACGATTCGCTGATTAATAGAAATATCCGCTAAGGCAATTACAACTGCTTTTTTAATTGCTGAATATTGATTAATAACAGCTTCAATTTCCCCCAATTCTATGCGAAACCCACGTATTTTTACTTGTTGATCAATGCGGCCTAAAAATTCAATCTTGCCATTCGGTAAATAACGCCCTAAATCACCTGTTTTATACAGCCGAGAAGGTTGAAGTGATGAAATTTTTTTAGCGTCAAAAGGATTAGGAATAAACCGTTCTGCCGTTAATTCAGGCCGGCAAAGGTAGCCTCGCGCCAACCCCTCACCGGCAATGTACAATTCGCCGGTAATCCCAATCGGTGCCGGCTGTAAATTTCGATCTAATATATAAACTTGCGTGTTCAGAATTGGACGACCAATAGACGGCTTTTTGCGCTCATCGCTAATTTCTGCAAGCGTTGCCCAAACCGTGGTTTCAGTTGGCCCATAAGCATTAAAAAATCGGCGACCGGCAGCCCAACGCTTTACAATATTTTGAGAGCAAGATTCGCCGGCGCAGATAATTGTTTGCAAGGCGGGAAGTTTTTCTGCCGGCAACACGGATAACGCTGCCGGTGGCAGAGTAACGTGGGTTATTGCTTGTTTTTGTAATAGCTGAATTAAAGGTTGTCCGGGTAAAAGTGATTCTTTTTTTGCTAGATATAAAGTTGCGCCGGCTTGCAGCGCCATGACAATCTCAAAAATTGAGGCATCAAAACTCAAAGAGGCAAATTGCAAAACGCGGTGACTTGCCTTTAAATTAAATGCATCCATTTGAGATTCTGCCATGTTGCACAGTCCCCGATGTTCGACTAAAACACCTTTGGGTTTTCCCGTCGATCCAGAGGTATAAATTACATAAGCCAGGTTGCCGGTTGTGACGCTGCTTGATGGGTTTTCTTTGCTTTGTCGGGAAATATTATTTTTGTCTTTATCCAGATAAATAATAGAAAATTCATGCTGTCGGCTTGCCTCATTTTTAATTAAAATAGGGTTTAACCCCGACTCAGTTACCAAGAAGGATACTTGGGCATCTTCTAACATGAAATTCAAGCGTGCTTGAGGATAACAGGGATCTAACGGCAGGTAAGCGCCACCGGCTTTAAAGATCCCCAGCAACGCAACTATCATTTCTATAGAACGTTCTAGGCAAATGCCAACTAAAACCTCTGGCTTTACCCCAATTTTTTGCAAGTAATGGGCAAGTTGATTTGCGCGGTCGTTCAGTTCTCGATAAGTTAATTTTTCGTTCTCAAAAGCAACCGCCACCGCCTCCGGGGATCGTTCTACTTGCGCTTCAAATAAGTGATGGAAACAGCGCCTATCTTGAGAGACAGCTGAGTTAAATTTTCCCAATAATTTATGCCGCTCTGCCTCGGTTAAAATTGGCAAGTAACCGATACGCTGTTCGGGATCAATAATAATATGTTCTAAAAGAACTTGGAAATGTTCCAGCATTCGGCCAATGGTTGCTGCCTCGAATAAATCCGTGCTGTACACCACTTGGCCTTTCAAGCCTTCTAAATCTTGCCAGAGGTGGAATTCTAAATCTAATTTTGCGGTGCCTGGGTCAAATTCAAATAATTTTAGAGTTAATCCGGGTAATTCCAGCGCTTCTACTGGAGTATTTTGCAGGGAAAAAGCAATTTGAAACAAAGGATTTCGGCTTAAATCCCGCTCTGGATGTAGTTCTTCAACTAATTTTTCAAAGGGCAAATCTTGATGGGCGTAGGCTCCGAGTGCAACCTCTTTAACTCGACTGAGTAATTCTATAAACGTTGGATTTCCTGAGAGATTCGTTCGCAATACTAAACTATTGACAAAAAAACCAATGAGTGACTCAATTTCGCTGCGGTTACGACCGGCAATCGGTGATCCAATCGCAATATCTTCGGTGCCGGTGTAACGGTACAACAACGTTTGAAATGCAGCAAGCAAGGTGATGAATAAGGTTACGCCTTGCCGGCTGCTCAATGCCTCTAGCGCCTCACTCAATGCGGGTGGTAGCACCCACAATTGTTTTGCCCCACGGTAAGTGGGAACTGCCGGCCTTGGTCGATCTGTGGGTAAATTCAGCACTTCTATCCCCTCTAGCTGCTTCCGCCAGTAAGCTAGCTGGGTTTCCTGTACAGAGTCGCGCAACCATTCGCGCTGCCACTCCGCAAAATCGGCATACTGAATGGGAAGTTCTGGTAAAGGGGGTGAATTGCTCAATTTTCCGTCTTTACCCGCAAAAGCTGAATAAAGCGCCCCGATTTCTCGAATCAGCACCCCCATTGACCAACCATCGGCAACAATGTGATGTAAATTCAGCAGCAGCAAGTATTCTGCGGCATCCATTTGTAGCAGCGTCACGCGCATCAAAGGGCCGACTTTTAAATTAAACGGGCGCTCAAACTCTGCGTTTACCCGTCGCTGCGCTGCTGTTTCGCGTTCGGTTGCCGGCAAATGCAGTAACGATGTGATCGCGATTGATACGTTCAAGCAAGGGGCGATCGCTTGCATGGGTTGCCCCTCAATAGCAATAAACGTTGTGCGTAAAGTTTCATGCCGGCGCACAATTTCGTTAAAAGTCTGCTGTAGCGCTACGAAATCAAGAGTGCCGGTGAGACGAAGCGCACATCCCACATTATAAAAAGGGTTGCCAGGAACGAGCCGGTGCAGAAACCACAGTCGCTGCTGAGCAAAGGATGCTGGAAAAACAAAGACTTCTTCTTGATCGGTATTGACTTCTGTCTCATCAGCCGTGAAGTGGTTACCGGCAAGGTTCTGGGTCATCTTTGGGAATCTCTCACTCTCAGAAATGGTAAGGCTGAGCAAACACTATTTCGTTTGGACTATGTACAAACTTTTTATGACACCCGTCCTATTAAGTCCGTTGCTCTCTTGCTACAAATTTGCGGCTTCTAAGGAAATTAACCGCTTCACAATTTATAACATTTTGGTTGTTGCCGGTAAATGATAGAAAAGCAAGGGAGCGCAAAAATTGAGGGGGTTTCCCCAAATGCCGGCAATAACGAAATTGATGTGCGCTAGCTTACATTCAAATGATTGAGCAAGCCTTCCCAAAAAAGTAGCGTGGCAGGAATATTATAAACCGGCTCCTAGCCCATCCGTTCACTCAACCTTAGATTTACGACTACAGGCTAAGTCGGTGCAAAGGGATCTCTCTCTCAAGAGCGGTGCGCCTCTTCACCGGCAATTGTTACCTTAGAAAAAGCAACACCCGATTGGTGCTGTCCCACTGGAGATTATAGCTGTACATCGCAGTAAATTGGCTTCAGATGTTAGGAAGGGTGTGAGAAAAAATTAACGACAGCGGATTGATAAATTTTGCCACTTCCGTCATTTTGCAAGAAGTCATTTATCAAGCAAACTACAAATTCCCATCTTCCCTAGCAAATGATCTGAAGTCAGAAAAATCAATCTCTTTAAAAGGGATTTGAAATATAAGCTTCTAAGAGCCACAAATCAATTTAGACAGGAACCTAGTGTTATGAGTGAGAACAACAATCCTTTTGATACCGACATTACTGATCCGATGATCTTGCAACCTGAAGCTCAAAGAAGTGATGAGATTATTGTTTTGAGCGAAAGCAAAGAGATTTCTAACCAGCAGAACAACGAAGGAGAGATTTCTAACCAGCAGAACGAAACCGATCAACCCCAGAGTGGGCGCGGAATTAATACAGTCGGCGCAACCATTGGCGCGACTGCCGGCGGAGTAGCCGGTGCAACCATTGGCCGTTTAGTCGGTGGTAGAGCCGGTGCCGCGCTTGGTGCGATTGCCGGCGCTGTTGCCGGTGGACTCGCAGGCAATGAAGCAGCCGAAGGTTTGAGCCACACCGTTGAAGAAGTTGTAGACGTCGTTAAAGACGTTGCTCAAGGTGTCACCCACCAGGTTGAAGATATTGGGGGTGCCGCAAAAGGTGTGATTGAGGAAGTCAAGCCCTCTGTTAAAAACATTGCAGAATCTGTTCAGCATACGGTTGAAGATGTCAGACCTTCTGTCAAAGGTATTGCCGACTCGGTTCAGCATACGGTTGAAGATGTCAGACCCTCTGTTAAAGGTATTGCCGATTCAGTTCAGCATACCGTTGAGGATGTCAGACCGGCTGTTGCAGACGCAGCAAACACCATGAGGGACGCGGTTGCAGAGGTCAAACCTTCTGTGATCAATACCGCTCAATCTGTCAGCAGTGCGGTAGATGAGGTTAAGCCCTCTTTGGTAGACGCTGTTAAGGATAGTGCTGCCGGTGTCAGTTCTTCTGTTAGAGGTGTGGGCCAATCTGTGCAAAATGCCGCTGAAGAAGTCAAACCCTCTGTTGTCGATGCCGTTAAAGGTAGCGCTAACAGTGTCAAATCTTCAGTTCAAGGTGTGGCGAACTCTGTACAAAATGCCGCTGAAGAAGTCAAACCCTCTGTTGTCGATGCCGTTAAAGGTAGCGCTGAAGAGGTGAAGTCTTCTGTCAAAGGTGTGGCGCACTCCGTCACAGATACAGCAGAACAAGTCAAACCCTCGGTTGTTGATACCGTTAAAGGTACTGCAGAAGATGTGAAGTCTTCTGTCAAAGGCACAGGCAACGCCATTCAAGGTGCCGCGAAGGATGTTCAGTCCTCCACGCACGAAGCCGCTGATCGCATCAAGCAGTCTGAGACTGACACGGTGAAGTTGCATGATGAGCGACGTGCGCCTGCGGTTCCGCCCATCGTAACCAGTGAAGTGGGAATGGGATTGCCGCCCGTTCAAGAGCACATAGTGGATCATCCGCTCTATGTAAAGCCTCCAGTGCCCCCCATGCGTCCTAGCGACACCAAACTCTCTGCGAGTACGCCTGTAATACCTGAGCCGGCTGCCGATCGGGATTCCCTAAATATTCGCAAAGAAGTCGAAATCGACAACATTCTGGAAGCTGACGAACCGATAGGTCGGGAACGTTTAGCGCGTGAGATTCCCCCCAAGAACATCAACCACAAAAAATCGAAAAGACCCAAATAACTTTGCTTGAAGTTACTTGGTGGCCTTAAGTTTCCTAACAGGTAGCTTCATAGGGTAGGTTAATCGATTAATCTACCCTATTTTTCGTCTATTTAAAACATCAACTACAGAGGAGATCATCGCACGGCTAACGATGTCTCCCAGCTTCATCCTTATTTACCCTACATCGATTCTACTGGCTTTCTTCCTTTGGCAAGGATAGCTTAATCAGCCGCTATTTTTACTATCTCACCGGCTCTCTATTAAGCGGGATGAAAATAGAACGCTGCCCCTAAAACAATGTAGGTCGCCAATAACAGTGCCCCCTCCAACCAATTAGAGCGTCCATCTAGACTAATTAAATTAGCAATGGCAACGGCAATCGCGACAGCGACAACCTCAAACGGATTGAAATTTAAATCCATTGGTTGACCAATCGCAATGCCAATTAACACTAAAAGCGGAGCGACAAATAAAGCAACCAGCAAACTCGATCCCATTGCCACAGAAACCGAGAGATCCATGTTATTTTTGATGGCAACGCTTACGGCTGTAACATATTCTGCCGCGCCGCCAACCAGAGGCAAAAGAATCACGCCGGTGAAAAGAGGGGTTAATCCCAGTCCTTTTGTTGCTTCTTCCACCACTCCAACAAAAATTTCTGACTCGAAAGCAACTGCTACTGTAGAAATCACTAAAACCCCAACCCAAAGCCACAAATTAGGCTTGTGAGTAGCTGCCTCTTCTTCAGAATGGCTTGGCGTTTCTCCCTCTAATTCAGCGACTCCCACATCGTAAAGATAGCTGTGAGTTTTTAATGAAAATAGCAAGGTTAAAGCGTAAACCGCAATTAACACGATCGCCACGGTAATTGAGAGATTGCGAATTGCTCCTTCTCCGACACCAGACGAAGTATAAATCACCGTTGTGGGCAACACAATGGCCGTGACGGCTAGCGTCATAGAAGAACCACTAACTCGCGCCACAATGGGTTGAAATTCCTGTTCCTTAAAGCGCAAACCTCCCAATAGCATGGAAAGTCCCATGACTAAAAGCAAATTACTGATAATCGTTCCCGTAATGCTAGCTTTAACAATGTCAATCAAGCCGGCTTTAAGGGCAACTAAGGCAATAATTAGCTCAGTGGCGTTCCCAAAAACTGCATTTAACAAACCACCAATCGAAGGGCCGGTAACAACTGCGACTTCTTCAGTGGCTGTGCTTAGCCATATCGCTAGGGGAACGATTGCTATCGCTGAGGTGATGAAGACTGTGAGCGTTCCCCAGTGTAAATATTCCGCTGCAATTGAAACCGGCACGAAGATTAACAGGACGTAAGAAATAATTTTCTTGATTGACATAAAGCCTATCTGAAAAGTTGTCTAGTCAATCATATAAGACTTAATCCGATTTTGTGCTGACATTCCCATAGCTTTAAAGCAATTCAATCTAAAATATAAAACTGAAAACTCTCGATTTCCCACATCCCATATTGCTGAAGGGATCGCCCGGAACCTGCCGGCACCCCAAAACCGGCTTCTCCACACCGGCACACTCCTAAACCTCCGATCCTTGCCGCAAACCTTGGGCCGACTGAAGTGCGATCGCACAATTGTTGTCCTGCGGCTGCCACCCTCGACACAGCCGGCAGCCTAATTTACCTCAATTCCAGCCGGCTTACAGTCCACGCCCATCACAGGCTGTCAAGTTTCCCCTTCCAGATGTCACACTCTCAGCGTCCTTGATGCCGCTAAAAACGCTGATCACCTCGCCTCAGACCCTCTAGAGAGCAATCTGGTTGAATAGTCCGCTTAATTTCTGCCCACAGGCAGATGTGCGGCCTCAGCACAAAACCTTTAATTAACCTAAGGCAAAGTGTAGGGGAGAAACTGATGGGTGGGTTAAAAAGATTATTTGGCTTAGAAAAACTTCACAGCGATCAAAGATCAAAGCAATCCCAACACATCCTTAACTGAACATTCAGTTTCTCTACAGCCGGTTTCAATTCAAACCGCTTCACGTCCCACCATCGCAGCGATTCCTTAGAAAGAAAAGAAACTGTAAAAAACGCATCGCTGAGGAAAAGATTATGGAATAGTTAAACTTATAAATTTTAGAAGATAACACTTAAAAATAAAATCAGACTGGGCTTGATCAGTCAGTTAATGGGAGGTAAGCAGCCGCAGATAAAATATTTATTTATTTAAAAAATAAAGGCGAGCTTGTCGCTAAATATTCATGATTATGTGGCAAATGAAGAAGAGGAAAGTCGGCAAATTTTAAGAGTAAGCCGGCTTCAAAAAATTAGCACCAAAAATACATAAAATTTTGGTAAAGTTAGAAGTGCTGAGCTTTATATTTATAATCAGCCAGCCAGACAAAGTCAGGCAGCAATCCAGAAATTTCTAGATGTTCAGCCAGTGGTTAAGGCATCTGCAAACACTGAAGAATGCAGGGACGTATAAGCCGGCAGCATCAGGGAAAGGAAGCGTCGTTTTCTGGCTAAATCCCGCAGTTTAACGGGTGCGTTTATCAGAAGCGAGGAATACAGGTTCTTGGAGCGAGGAAAAGATCATGTTTGAAAGTAAAGAAATAATGCTGGGGTTAGCCAAATGGCAATTTTGGCTAGCTCAAGTGCCGGTAGATCGGACAGTTGACACACCAGAAGAAGCATCACTTTTGTTTTCAGGGCCGCAATTTTTTGTGGCATTAGTTTCAGGAGTGGTGCTTGCCTTTGCCTTCCAATTGCTGTTCACAAATTTAACAGTCGCCGCCGGCATCTCCTATTTAGGCCATCAATCCGACTCAGACGATTCTAATAACCGGGAATCTGACAGTCTGGGCGGCACCATTAACAAAATTGGCAAAACCCTAGGGCTTATTACCCTAATCACCGTCACCATTGCTCTATTTTTTGCCTGCTTGCTGGCAGTCAAACTCAGCCTGATCAGTAGCGCCGGCTTAGGAGCGATCGTTGGCTTAGTCATCTGGGGCACCTACTTCTCCCTGCTTGTCTGGGTCAGTTCTACCACCGTCGGTTCTTTAATTGGCTCAATTGTTAATACCGCAACCTCTGGCTTTCAAGCCATTGTAGGAACCGCCGCTGCCGCCTTTGGTGCCAAAGCCACCAGCAATCAAATCGTCTCCACCGCCGAAGCTGCGGCTTCTGCCGTGCGTCGCGAGTTTGGTTCCGCCTTTGATCCCACCTCACTCCGAGAAACCGTAGAAGACTATCTCGGTGCACTGAAGCCACCGGATCTCGACATTGCATCAATGCGGCAGGAATTTGAAAAACTGCTCAACGATCCGCAACTGAGAGAACTCGCTAGCAGCACTGGCGGAGTTCCCAACATTGACCGGCAGAAATTTGTCGATCTCGTCAGTTCTCGCAGCGACTTATCGAAACGCGATGTTAACCGCATCGTCGATCAGTTAGAAAACGCTTGGAAGCAAGTCGCCGGCCAAGTGCAACAACCGTCAAACGGCATCGCCGATCTGGTTGACTACCTCAAATCTGCTAACCCAGCGGAGCTGATCTCCGATAAACTTGCTCAAAGACTTGATGGACTACTCGGCGAACTTCGCAAGGGCCGGCAAGCGGAAAACCCCAGCATGGCCAATCAAGCGCTAACCTTGGGCTTGAACAGTCTGATGGGAGTGATTTTAGGGCGAACAGACCTTTCCGACTTGGATGCCCAAAGCATCTTAAATAAACTCAAATCCGCCCAAGAAAAAGTCAGCGATCAAGCGGGTAAAGTTGCCACGCAGGTGAAAGAGCAAACCCCACTCGTCCCCTACAGCACGATCCGGGCAGACGCGGAAAACTACCTCCTCAACACCTACTCCTGGCAAATGAACCCGCAAACCATTCAGCGCGACTTCAGGGACGTGCTGTATGATCCAGACGCCGATCCGGCAACCGTTCGCCGGGAATTAGAACGCTTGAACCGGCCTTATTTTGTAGAAATGCTCTCCAACAGGGGCGTATTTACCCAAGCTAAAATCCAAGAACTGGCCAACGAACTCGAAGCCGTTCGGGTTAGCATTCTGCAAGAAGTCGCCGCCTCTGAAGAGCGAGAACAAACCGAAAAGTTGGTGCAGCGAGTCGAAGATTACGTGCGCTTCGCCACCAAAGAAAACCTAACAGCTGCTGGAATTGAGCGAGACTTTAAAGCAGTCCTGGAAGATTCGGATGCTTCTGTTGAACAGTTAAGCGAACGCTTCAAGCGCCTTGATCGCAAAGCCTTTGTGCAAATGCTGATCAAGCGTCAAGACCTCAACCGGGAAGAAGCCGAGCAAATTCTCCTGCAACTCGAAGCCACCCGCGATCGTTCCCTCACCAACGCTCAAGAAATAGCTGAGCAAGCCAACGCCCAATTAGTGGAAGTGCGGCAAAACCTTGAGTCTTACCTGCGTTCCACCGGCAAAGAAGAACTCAACCCGGAAGGCATCAAGCGGGATCTGCAAACCCTACTGGAGAACCCCCAGGCGGGGCTGTGGGCACTGCGTGCACGCCTATCTCACTTTGACCGCGACACTTTGGTGCAGTTGCTTTCCCAGCGCCAAGACCTCAACGAGGATGAAGTGAACCGCGTCATCGATCAGGTGGAATCGAATTGGAATAGCGTCGTCTACGCACCCAAGGCGCTTGCCGGTAAAGCTAAGGAACAGTACGACCAAGCCACCCATGCGATTGCAGAGTACCTGCGTAGCACCGGCAAGTCAGAACTCAACCCCGAAGGCATTCAGCGGGATATCAATAAACTGCTCAATGATCCCAAAGCCGGTGCAACGGCCTTGCGTGAACGCTTGGCCCAGATGGATCGCGACACCCTCGTCAAGCTGCTGTCTCAGCGCCAAGACTTGAGCGAAGAGCAAGTCAATCAAGTGATTGACAGTGTTCAAAATACCGTTCGTAACGTTCTGCGTGCACCCCGCCGGGTGGCTACGCGAGTTCAGCAACAAGCACAAAATTTTCAGGGCACTCTGGAAGATTACCTGCGGAACACCGGCAAGGAAGAACTCAACCCGGAAGCCATCAAGCGCGACCTCCAACTGTTGCTGCACGACCCCAAAGTGGGTGCCTACAGTCTCGGCGAACGCCTCTCCCAGTTTGACCGTTCTACGATTGTGGCACTTCTGGCCCAGCGGCCTGATATTTCCGAGGCCGAAGCCAACCGCATTGTGGATCAAATCTTCTCGGTGCGCGAGCAGTTTATGCAGCAAATTCAGAAAATCCAAGATAGCATCCAAGGTGTTGTTGACAGCATCTTGAATCGAGTTCGGGATTATCTGAATTCTCTCAACCGGCCTGAACTCAACTATGAGGGCATCCGGCGGGACGTTCGCAAGTTGTTTTATGACCCGGAAGCGGGGTTTGATGCCTTGCGCGATCGCCTCGGTCACTTCAATCGGGATACCTTAGTGGCAATTCTCAGTTCCCGTGAGGATATTTCTGAAGCTGATGCCAACCGGCTTATTGACCAGATTGAAGGGGCGCGAAATAACGTGCTGCAACGGGCTGAAGGTATCCAGATGGAAACTCAGCGTCGCTTGGAGGACGTGAAGCGTCAGGCGCAACGGCAAGCGGAAGAAACCCGCAAAGCTGCTGAAACAGCGTCTTGGTGGCTGTTTTTCACTGCCCTCATTTCTGCGGCTGCCTCGGCAGGTGCCGGCGCTTTAGCGGTTGCCGGTTAAAAATGTCAAGCGTAAAGGGAGTATTGCGAGTGAGGAGTCAAGGGCTGGAATGAGTCGCGAACCCTTAAAGCGTACACCTGGATCTTCACTCCTCGATTCCTAAATCCTTCTCCCTTTACGCCGGCAGCGTTTAACCTATCCATACCAATCTTGCCACTCAAGGTGACACCACCTTAAGTGGCATCTTGTTGTAATCTGTATATCAGTATTGTCATGAAATCAAAGTATCAGCAGCACAGCTTCCGCCTTTCTGATCCACCTATGCCTGACGACACCCAACCTCCGACACGAGGACAGTTAGAACGCCTTCTTTCACAGCGCATTCAAGCTCTGTACCGAACTCACTTGGAACATAAGCCCAGTAAAATTGACTGTCAAATTTGTGAAGACAAAATTATTATTGTTTTAAATGATTCTTTAACCAAAACTGAAAAACTGTTGGCTGAAAACGGTCAGGAGGAATTAGCCGAGCAGGTACGTGCGGAGTTAGATGAGGTAATTTTACCGCTGCTTAAAGCTTTAATAGAAGAAGTTTTAAAAATTTCTGTACTCGACTTACTGAGCAATGCCAAAGTAGAAACGGGACGCAGTGGAACCATTGCTTTGCTGGCATCAGCGCCCCAATTTCGCTCTCCCGCATCTGCCCGATCAGCCGATTAAGAAAGAACAACCATCGAGATGTGCCGGCACAACATTTCTTCTAAGGCATCCAGCATAAAAGGCTTGCTGAGATAGTCCGTGCAGCCGGCTGCTAAAAAGCGCTGGCGATCTTCTTCTCTGGCTAACGCAGTGACGGCAATAATTGGAATATTTTTTGTGGGTTGATTGGCTTTAAGTTGAGAAACAAACTCGATGCCATCTGCATCTGGCAGTAGCATATCCAGTAAAATCATATCAGGAAGGTGAGTGGTCGCTAAAGCCATACCCGTGGCAGCGTTCTCTGCACCCAGGAAAGCGCAATTGAACAGCTCAATAATTTGACTCATTAGCAGCAAGTTGTCTTCGTCGTCATCCACCGCCAAAACTAATGGGCGCGTGCCTAGTAGTTGTTGAGTATTTGTACCGGCAGATTCTAATACCATAGTCTTTTGCGGGAAAATCATAGACGAACCAGGCCATCCTTTCAAGATTTCCAGGACGAGGCATTCCCCAAGCGGCTAAATGGCACTTGTTACAGATTGGCTCGTTTTCTACCTCACTAGGGTGATAGTCCTTTCTGACGTTGAAGTTGGAATCGAAGAAAGAACCGTTCAAGCTAGTTAGAGGGTACTTTTAAATTTTACCTTAACTTTAGATTCTTGAAACAAGCGTCAAGTACGGCTTTCCCCTGAGGGGGGGTGCCCCCTTGGTTTAATAATTCACCTTACATTGTAGCAACAAAATACCTGAATTCTCCTGATTATAACTGAAGGGGTAAGCTTCTGGCATTCCGGCACGCGATCCCCCCGCAGGATGATAGACTTTTGAGAAGCCCTGTCCGTCACTTCCGCCTCAAGAGGGATTTCAATCCCCCTATTTTTTCACTGTAATAGTAGATAACTGATTGGCTAAAAAAGTCTGAAGCTAAATTTTTTTGAGGGTAATCAAAATCCAGCAGAGCGCGGTTAAAATTTTTTTTGCTTATACTTGTTTGTCTGCTGCCAGTCAAAGGTTTTTTAAATTACTTATAAAAAATTTAATGGAAGTTAAACCGGCTCTAAAACACTGAGCAAATAAACTCAGATCAGAGCCGGCTCAACGATAAAACTGGAGCTGCCAAACGCCAAAAATATTCAATTTCAATGCGTCAGTAGAGCAAGGTGCAGATGCGCGGGTGAGTTTTCCTCCTCTTAAAAATTATTGATTCACCTGATAAGATAAACTGCAAATAATTTCAGTGAGGTGCCGGCTGCTGCATTTAGCCAAACTTCACAGCGTTAATCCCCTAACACATCCACAGGTCATTAAACGTATGATGTTACTTTTATTACCGATTATTGGAATCGCTGCCGGCTGGCTCCCTAGCTATTTTACAAAAGCACACAAATTTGGTTTACCGGCCAACATCGCTTTAGGTGTGTGGGGGGCCGTTGTGGGCCGCCTGATATTCGATTTACTAGGGTTATCGTCCTACAGCCTGATCGGTTCTATGGTGGTTGCTTTAGCCGGCGCAGTTGCCAGCCAATCCTTAGCAATCTTAATTGAAATCGCCTAAGATTTTAAGTTTTTTAAGGTTGCCGGTAAACCCCCTCATATCTCCTCTTCTGTGAACGGATAACCACGATTCGCTTGTTGACTTTCTCTCTTGAGTTATAAGCCAAAAGAAAGGTTTTATTCTCAGCTATTTTATTGCTTAATAGCTAAGAGATAATAGCTAACAACAAGGTCATGTAATGTTTTCCGTTTCATAACAACAAAAGCTCAAAGGAGGTTAACCCGTGTTTTCTAAGCTGAGGAATACGCCCCAACCAAATCTTGATATTAACATCGGAATTAACCCTGAAAGCCGCCAAGAAATTGCCGCCGGCTTATCACGTGTTTTAGCAGACACCTACACCCTTTATCTAAAAACCCATAACTTTTACTGGAACGTCACAGGGCCGATGTCGCCCCCCTTGCTTCAGATGTTCGAGATGCAATATAGCGAACTGGCCACATCTGTCGATGAAATTGCCTGCCGAATTCGCGCCTTGGGCTTTCCGGTGCCTGGAACTTATCGGGAATTTGCCCGCCTCAGTATGATCCCAGCCACCGAAGGCGTCCCTTCTGCGGAACACATGATGCGCGAATTGCTAGAAGGGAATGAAGCCGTTGTCCGTACAGCCCGCTCCGCTGTAGCGATGGTGGAACGCGGCGATGATGAATCCACCCTTGACTTGCTAACGAAACGAATGCAAGTCCATGAAAAAAATGCTTGGATGCTACGAAGTATGCTATCTGAGTAATCGGCATCATGCTGATTTTGTGAAAAAAAGACTTGTATAACCGGCATCGGCGCAATCGCTGCCATTTTTCTTCCCTCTCTTGGCGTGTTGTTGAAATTGAGGGGAGGTAGAAATTTTTGTTTGATAAATATCCTTTCGACAGTTCGGGGTTACTTCCCTGGACGGATTCATCATTTGGGAATCGTTGGTAAAAATTAAGTACAGGCTCAGCTAAAACGAAATCAGCGCTTAGCTGTAGCCAGCTAGACCCACACAGGGGAAAGACGGCGGCGATCGCGGCACTTCTGACGTATCTGCGGATTGAAAAGCTCCACTCAGGAAATCTCTGTGAAGCCAGGAAATGCGCCACCACGCTGGGGAGTTGGCTAGCAAGCCGCTTAGTAAAGAAACAAGGTGAGCTAATTTAACTGAGCTTAATCAAAACATGAAATTAAGACTGAGTTAACAGATGAGCTTTACTCAAGTCTTGAACCGCTGCCGGCTTTAATGGCATTTAAAAACAAATTCACAGAAAAAGGAGAAAACATGAGCGACAAATTGACGACCGATCCGCAAAAAACGACACGGCACGAGACAAAAGCCGATGTGCCGGCAGAACATCAATCCTTCCTAGAAAAAGTAATGGCTGGGGCTGGTCTTGAAGATATCTTTGATGCCAGAGACATTACGGAAATTGTGTTCCGAACCATGCGCGACATGATGACAACCGAAGCCTCAGATCGCGTCGCCAGTGAACTGCACGACGAGGCGCAGCCGAGTCCAGATAGGGCGTTGCACAATGAAGTCGCTGACCTCTGGAAAGATACCAACCCAATTGTCGCCTTCCTCAGCCGAGTACGCCCTGCACTAGAAATCAAACCAGAGACTTTTATCCGTCGCATTCGTGAAGAAGGTGGCTTGCAAGGTGACGTAGCACCCGAAACCGCAATCAAGGCTGTCTTTTCTGCAACAAAAGACGAATTATCAGCCGAAAGAATTCAAGAAATTGCCAACATTTTACCCGGTGAGATCCGGCAAATGTGGGATCAAGCTTAAATAACTCCAGAAGCTATTAGCTGTTAGTTCACTCACTAATGGCTAATTGCCCAGGATTGCGTAATTTTGAAATTAACAAGTTTTAGAGGCTGTTATGTCTGAACACAACAAACAAGATACTCACCGCAGTGCAAATCCAGGTGATCGCATTGATGACTCGAAATCTCTTGAAGAAAAGAAACAGCAATTAGCCGTAGACTCTCCTGATATCACCGGCGACCATATTGAAGTGCCCACTTACTTTATCGTAGAAGAGCCGGACGGAGAAGAGAAAGCACTTCATCACGTCAAAGATGCTGAAGAAATTTCTGATGTAATTCGGCAAGCTCGTGTTGATGAAAACGGCAATCGAGTTTGGTGATTAACCTCCGAGATCCCTTCCCTTCTAATAGAGATAGCTTAATGACTTATCTCTATTAGGGATGGAATACAGATAGACCTTTTTTTCTAAATTTATTAAGATTGTTTTCAACAATCTCCATTCTAGCTTATTCAGTTTGCGTAAGCTTCTGAATTTTGCTAAATCACTTTTTGTCTGGCTTTTATTGGTAGAAATCATGGAAACTTCAGAACGCAATACAGCCCCTTATCCCAATATTCCACCCGTCATTGAAACGCATGATAGCGAATATAATGACAGTGGCATTCCCAGTACGGTTGCGATTGTTGGCCATCCGCTCCATCCCGCTATTGTTCTCTTCCCGATAGCGTTTCTCGTTGGGGTGCTGGGAAGCGATCTGGGTTACTGGTTAACAAATGACCCCTTCTGGGCAAGAGCTTCTGTTTGGCTACTTATTGTTGGCCTTGTCAGTGGCGTTGTAGCAGCAATCACCGGCTTTTTAGACTTCTTTAAAATTAAAAGAGTTCGGGATCGCAGCGCCGGCTGGATTCACATGGCCTGCAACGTGGTAGTTATGGCGTTATCGCTCGTTAGCTTGGTGCTGCGTATGGGCGATCCAGTTAGTCCAATTGTCCCTTGGGGTCTGGGGATTTCAGTGGTTGTGGCAACATTGTTGGGCATTAGCGGCTGGTTTGGCGGAGAACTGACTTTCCGACACAAAATTGGTGTGATTGGAAAGAGTCGGGAACATCACTCCTAATTGAAAGGAGGAGTGGCAAAGGGTGAAGAATGGGCGGTAGCTATACCGCCCATTTTAGGTGAAATTTATGGGTTAATTCTTTTTTGTTTCTCTTTCTCTGGGCTGATGGCTCTCAGTCCCCAACAAATTAACAATTAAATTAGATAAAGCTTATAGAAGCGAAAAAAGCAATTTTAAAAGGAGGTAATGATGAATTACCACAAACAATCGTTCAAAAAAAATATTGGTTTAGTGGGAGCAGTTTGTGCCGGCGTGATGCTGAGCATTGCAGCGCTTCCTACGGCGAGTGTGGCACAGCGAACCTCGCCCCTCAATCCCAACCCCAGTATTTTTAATGAACCGCAATTTAGAAATCGGCAGCGCAACCCTGAGATGAATCCTCAGATGGCTCCTGCCGAATTGCCGGTAGTGCAGCCGCAGCAAACGACAGTGCCACTACCAGAGCAGCAAAGATCCCCAATGGCCCGGATCGAGCCGGTGAATGGTCAAGTCAAGATTAAACTGATGAATGTCACAGGAGATCCCGTGACTTATCAGGTGATTGGAGATACCCAACAGCGAGTGCTCTCCAGCCAGTCTGAAATTACCCTTAGCGATTTAAAAGCACCTGTCACCCTTACCTTCCAACGCCCAAATGGGGCGCTCATCCAAGTGATGCCAGAAGTTGCTTCTGAACCGGGTGTGCTGGAAATCACTTTAGATTCAACCACCAATTTAGGGACTGACAAAAGCGCCTTAAGGGTAGAAGAAAGCGGTCTGATTTTTTTGAATTAAAAGTCGCTGTTGAAGGATGAAGGTTAAAATTTCATTCTTCATCTTGCTTATACAACACCGCCTCAAGCAGGTGCCGGCATCAGCGCAAATACTCAAGTTTCGGTTTATCATAATAAACGGACAAAAAACTCCGCCCCTCGTGTTGTTTTTTGTCCGTTTACTATGAGCGTTAAAAATTAAACAAACCCAAGAAGGAGAGAAGAATAAGTCGTGATCGTTAATCTTGTTGAAAATGGTTGGGAAGTCATTTACCATCGCGCCCACGCTTTGTTAGCCGCTCAATTAGCGGGACAGTGGAAAAAATCCGAATCTCCCCTTCGCTTGTACGAAACAATTGCCGCTATTTCCCATCATGACGATCTTGAACGCGAATGGGAAGGCAACCAACTTACCGAAGCCGGTGCACCTTTAGACTTTACCCTCGATAAAAAAACTTCTCTTCCAAAACTGAGAGAACTCACGACAAATTCCCGATATCGGGGACGGTGGGTGGCCATGCTAATTTCTATGCACACCAGCTTTTTAAATGAAGGCAAACGC
The DNA here is from genome assembly GCA_019359355.1 of Microcoleus vaginatus WJT46-NPBG5. Classification (GTDB taxonomy): domain Bacteria; phylum Cyanobacteriota; class Cyanobacteriia; order Cyanobacteriales; family Oscillatoriaceae; genus FACHB-68. Next base: position 142,705 of record JAHHHM010000013.1, read on the forward strand.
GGCGAATCAAAAGAACTTGATGAATTTCTAGACGAACAACTCGAACATCAAAAAAAATGGCGAAAAGAGTTAAAAATCACCAAAAAAGAAGCTGAAGAAGCTTATGCCTTTTTTCAATGGTGTGATCGCCTGTCCCTAATTTTGTGTATGGGCAACTTACCAGCCGGCCAGCGATTTCTAGAAATTAGTAAAGGCCCAGACGGGACGCGTTACGATATTTTGGAAAGAAGTGATGGACTCGTTACCGTGGAACCTTGGCCTTTTGATGCAGAAAAATTTACGGTAAACGTTGAAGCGTCTTCCCTCACTCAAATAAAATTTGAGAGTAACGAAGAACTCAAAGAAGCCTTGCAAACAGCTCCAATTAAAACTTTAGAATGGACATTTGTGAAGTCATAATTGTTTCAAATTAACTTCAGTCTTCCTAATCCCAGAATTCTATTGAATCGCCCTCGGAGTTAACTATGGATGTCAAAGCAGCAGTCGCCTTTGAAGCCGGCAAACCTTTAAGCTTGGAAACCGTTAAACTAGAACCTCCCAAAGCTGGGGAAGTGCTGGTTGAAATCAAAGCCAGCGGCATCTGCCACACGGACGCCTACACCCTCTCCGGGGCTGATCCTGAAGGGCTATTTCCGGCGATTTTGGGGCATGAGGGTGCGGGAGTTGTGGTGGAAGTTGGGAAAGATGTCACCAGCCTTAAACCGGGGGATCACGTCATTCCCCTCTATACCCCAGAGTGCCGGCAATGCGAATATTGTTTGAGTAAAAAAACAAATCTTTGTCAAGCGATTCGTTTAACCCAAGGCAAAGGGTTAATGCCGGATGGCAGCAGCCGGTTTTCTCTAGACGGACAGATGTTGCATCACTACATGGGAACATCAACGTTTGCAAACTATACGGTTTTGCCAGAAATTGCTGTTGCAAAAATTCGAGAAGACGCGCCTTTTGAAAAGGTTTGTTATATTGGCTGCGGTGTCACAACCGGCATTGGTGCAGTTATTTATACAGCCAAAGTAGAACCGGGATCGAAGGTAATTGTTTTTGGCTTGGGTGGCATTGGTTTAAATGTCATTCAGGGAGCAAAAATGGTGGGTGCTGATATGATTGTGGGCGTTGATCTCAATCCTGAAAAACGCGCAATTGCTGAAAAATTCGGCATGACTCACTTTGTCAATCCCAAAGAAGTTGAGGGGGATTTAGTTCCCTATTTAGTCGATTTAACCAAAGGCGGTGCGGATTACACATTTGAGTGTATTGGTAATGTTAAAGTCATGCGTCAAGCTTTGGAATGCTGCCATAAAGGTTGGGGCGTGAGTGTGATTATTGGCGTTGCCGGTGCCGGCCAAGAAATTAGCACTCGTCCCTTTCAGTTAGTCACCGGGCGCGTTTGGAAAGGTTCGGCTTTTGGCGGTGCCAGAGGTCGCACAGATGTGCCTAAAATTGTTGATTGGTACATGGAAGGCAAAATTAATATTGATGACTTGATTACTCATGTGATGCCGGTTGATAAAATTAATGAAGGCTTTGAATTAATGCACAAAGGTGAATCAATTCGCAGCGTTGTGACTTTTTCCTAGTTAAGCAGGAAGGCTAGAATGTCAAGTCAAGCTAATATTGAACTCGCTCGCCGGTTTATTGACGAACTTTGAAATCAGCGAATCAAGGATGGAAAGATTGCCTTAAATCAGACACTTGTGGTTAGCCTGGGTTTCTTGCAGCAATTGGAAGTCTTGCCAGACAATGCTACAATTCTTTCCCAAGGGCGAGAATGAAAATTGCCCTGATTTAAATCAGGATTTTGTCTAAACGCTCAAATAATTTAACCTCTAAAATCGAATGTCTGCATCTCTTAATTTGATCAGCGAAAACCTGTGTTTCGGTGGAAGCGTTAACTTTTATAGCCACGAATCAGAATGCTGTAAAGGTGAAATGCGATTTTCAATTTATTTGCCACCGCAAGCTAAATTAAAGTCGGTGCCGGTGCTTTATTTTCTATCAGGTTTAACCTGTACAGAAGAAAATTTTATGGCAAAAGCCGGCGCACAGAAATACGCAGCCGAACACGGTTTAATGTTGGTTGTCCCGGATACCAGCCCACGCAACACCGGCATCCCCGGAGAAGACGATCAATATGATTTAGGCAGCGGCGCTGGCTTTTATCTCGATGCGACTGCCGAACCCTGGCGAGCACGCTACCAAATGTATAGTTATGTTGTTCGTGAATTGCCGGCACTTATTGCGGAAAATTTCCCGATAAAACAAGATAAGCAAGGCATTTTTGGTCATTCAATGGGCGGGCATGGGGCGTTAGTTTGCGCCTTAAGAAACCCTAATCTCTACAAATCAGTTTCAGCCCTTGCGCCAATTGCCGCACCCATAAACTCTGAGTGGGGACAAAAAGTTTTTACCCATTACCTCGGTAATGAGAGAGAAAGCTGGCTTGCCTATGATGCCACGCAACTGGTAAAAAAAGCCGGTTTTCATAGCCCTATTCTTATCGATCAAGGCACTGCCGATCCATATTTAGCAGGACAGTTGCTACCCCAAATATTTGAGCAAGCTTGCAAAGAAGCCGGTCAACCTGTGACGTTGCGGATGCAAGAAGGCTACAATCACGGTTATTACTTTGTCGCCAGTTTTATTGAAGATCACATCCGCCATCACGCCGCCGCTTTATGCGGATAAGTTTACCAACTTGGGGGCCTTTGAAAAGATTTGTAATAGCCATTTAGCATTCTAATTGCTAGTGCTAGAATAAACCTCAATTTCAGCCCCTGAAGGAAACGATGAAAAAGACTTGGGTAAGTTTGGGAGTGATGGCGCTGTGTTTAGCAAGCTTCTCAAGAGGAAAAGCTGCAAGTGCTTTCCCCTTACAAGATGGTGTTTACAGAGTTGGATCTAGATATATTCAGATCGCCCAACAAAATGAGCGAATTTGCTTCAGAGGATTTTCAATGAGGGGGGCAACTATCGCTTCTGTTGAACCCGATCCTGAGCGTCCTGATTTTTATATTATTAACGGACTGGATAATACTGTTTTAACGCAGCAAGATATTGACACGTTACTCATTGGCCCTATCAATCGCTTGCTCAAGTATCCTGCGGATTACGAGTTTCCTAGAGACTTAGATGAGGATCTCCAAGAATGTCTGAATTCTACGGAACCATTCTACAAGCAAATCTCTGGCGGGCGGGGTGGCCGTTAGAAAATATTTAAACGTCTTATGTTGACACCGGCACCCCGATCAAAATCGCTATCATGGCAGTGTAGAGAAAAGTTGCACTCGCCATGCTCAAAATTCCTGAGAGGCTTAAGAAATTTGTAGCGATGGGATTGGCGTTGTTGTTGGGATTGGTTATCCTGCAAACATTTAAGCCGGCTCAAGCTCAATCTGGTGACGATGCCCGCGTTTCTCGCCTAGAGTCCGAAGTTTATAATCTGAGAGCGCAAATTAGCCGGCTGGAATCCCAAGTTTATCGCCTAAATAACCGGGCCGGTTCCTCCGGAACGACCTCAACCACACGAGAGATTGAACCTGAACCTGAATATATTCCGCCCCGTGCCGTCCCAGACCCAATGTTTAGCAGGCTTGCAACCTTAGTCATTGAACTCAAAGAACGCATTGATGGAATTGACGCTCGACTCACCGATGTAGAAAACAATCAATAACATCAAACCTTTCATCATCTATCTATCCATCAAACTCATCCGTTCTTATCATTTATCCATCAAAACTATCTGTGTTTATCTGTGTCCATCTGTGGTTAAAAAACTCCCCAAACCTTTTTAACCAACCCATTATCCCCTGCCATTCATGACAGATTCATCAAACTTTATCATCTACGGTGCAACCGGCTACACCGGCACCCTCATCGCTCGATTAGCAGTTGAGCGCGGACTGCGACCCATTGTAGCTTCACGCACTGGCGAAAAAGTCAAGCAACTAGCAGCAGATTTAGGCTTAGAGCATCGCGCCTTTTCCCTCGAAGATGAAACCGCTCTCGATACTGCTTTAACGGATATGGCAGTCGTGCTGAACTGTGCAGGCCCGTTCTCCAAAACTTACCAGCCCATGAGCGCGAGTTGTCTCCGGACAAACACACATTACTTAGATATCACCGGCGAAATTGCAGTGTTCGAGGCGGCGGCGGCACAAAACGCGGAAGCGAAGGCAGCCGGTGTGATGCTGCTTCCCGGTGTGGGGTTCGATGTCGTCCCCTCCGACTGCCTCGCGGCGCACCTGAAGCAACGCCTACCCGATGCAACCCATCTGGCGTTAGCGATTCAACTGCTGAGCCGGCCTTCACGGGGAACCGCAACCACAATGGTCGAAGGACAGGCAAAAGGCGGATTTATCAGACGGGGCGGGGCAATTTCCCCAGTTCCCGCCGGCTGGAAAACGCGCACCATCGACTTCGGACGCGGTGCGGCAGAAGCAACCACGATTCCTTGGGGAGACGTGTCCACCGCCTATTACAGCACCGGCATCCCCAATATCGAAGTGTATGCAGCTTTGGGAGAATCGATGCGCTGGGCGGCAGTAGCGACCCGTTATCTGGGTTGGCTTCTCGGCTTGCCGGCGGTTCAAGATTTCCAAAAAAGCCTGATTCAGAAAATGCCGGCAGGTCCCAGCGAGGAAGAACGAAAACAAGGAATCAGTTTGCTGTGGGGAGAGGTGGAAAACAGTTCTGGCAACAAATGTGTGAGCCGGTTGCAGTGTCCTGAAGGCTATACCCTGACTGCATTAACCGCCTTGGCAGTTGTTGAAAAAGTGCTGGCGGGACAAGTGAAAGCCGGCTTCCAAACGCCCTCCTTAGTCTATGGCGCAGATTTGATCATGGAAATTGAAGGAGTTCTGCGCGAAGATATAAAGTGAAAGTAGGGATTGTTCTGTTTTCAGCACAGCACACGCCTGTTGTTGTCAAAGTCCAGTCACTACTGCAAGCAAAGGAGATCGAGTTTTGAAAAGTCAATATTCTAATAATTGGCAAGCAATAGTGTTCGGAATCATCGCGGCAGTAGCCCTTCTGATCGGCATTAATTCTTTTGTCATTATCAACCCCGGTGAGGCCGGTGTAATTAGTATTTTAGGAAAAGCCAGAGATGGCGCGGTACTAGAAGGAATTCACCTCAAACCCCCTTTGGTTTCTAAAGTTGATTTATACGATCTGACCGTGCAAAAATTTGAAGTGCCGGCGCAGAGTTCAACCAAGGATCTTCAAGATTTATCAGCTCGCTTTGCCATTAACTTTCGCCTCGATCCGTTGCAAGTTGTTGAGGTGAGACGGAAACAAGGAACATTAGAGAATATCGTCTCAAAAATTATTGCTCCCCAAACTCAAGAATCCTTTAAAATCGCAGCCGCAAAAAGAACGGTTGAAGAAGCGATTACTAAAAGAAATGAACTGAAGCAAGACTTTGATACTGCCTTGGGTGAGCGGTTAGATAAATACGGAATCATCGTCCTCGATACCAGTGTCGTTGACCTGAATTTCTCACCAGAGTTTGCCAAGGCTGTTGAGGATAAACAAATCGCTGAACAGCGGGCGCAAAGAGCGGTGTATGTGGCGCAAGAAGCTGAACAAGACGCTCAAGCAGATATCAATCGCGCTCAAGGTAGAGCTGAAGCTCAAAGACTTTTGGCAGAAACGCTGAAAGCTCAAGGGGGTCAATTAGTGCTCCAGAAAGAAGCGATTGAAGCATGGCGAAGCGGCGGCGCTCAGATGCCAAGAGTTCTCGTGATGGATGGGAAATCGAATAGCAGTGTTCCCTTCCTGTTTAACCTGAGTAATCCCCAGGAATAGCCGGTTATTTAGTCTGACTTTAGGGGCAGGTTTTGTTCTCGTTCAATCTGATCTTAATATGGATGCCGGTGTAAAAGTTATCGTCGGCATCCTATCTCTTCCCCATGCCCAATCCCCAATCCCCCATGCCCTCTTTAACTTGAGCTACTATCAACAACAGCACAATGTCTTTGAGCTTGACTACCTCAGCAAATTGCAGGGAGAAATTTTAGCCAGTCCCTATTTTGCAGTCAACAATCTCAACCGCGACTTTATCGGAACGAAAGGATTTTCACTCGTCTTTCATGGCTCTGGGTTAACTGAAGTTGAACAAAAGTTTCCTTTCTTCAAAGCTTATTTAAAAATAGCATTGCAGCCAAATTGTAATGCTTTTTATCTCAATCCCTTATTACTAAAAAATGGCTCCCGTGTAGATCCCCATATTGACCGTAGCCTGCGTTCCTATTGCAAAACAATTGAGCCGCCAGCCGTTGTCAGCGTCCTTTATGTGCAAGTACCACCGGCACTCGAAGGCGGAGAACTCGTGTTGCGTAACCATAAACGCCAAGTCGGGCAAATTCGCCCTCAATTCAACACTTTGGTTTATTTTCAGGGCAATCTCACGCATTCAGTGAATGAAGTTAAAACGCCTGGAACTCGCCTGAGTCTTGTCTGTGAGCAGTACAGCTTGAGTGAAACTGAACTGCGAGAAATTCCAGAGTTTACGCTTGAATCTAGGGCAATTAAATCAGAGAAAAAAACGGAAAAACGGGGAGGGCGCACTGCCTCCCACTACTAAGTAATAACGCACGAGTTCTAAGAGAAGATAATTCACTTAGAGTTAAACTTCTGCTTCGCTTGCTCGTAAATTTCTACAGTAATTTGCCCAATTCCCGCATCTTGAGCAAACTTCTCGATTTTTTTGCGGGCAGCGGGACGAACGAAAAACGGAATTTCTTTGAGCCGGCTTTCAGCTTCAGGAGTCCATTCTGGGGTAGTCATAGTTTAAGGAAGGGGATTGGGCATTGGGCATTAGGCATTTAACTAGGATAGTCTGACAGGTTCATTTTGCCGAGCCAACTAAGGTAAATGCCGCCCTTACGCCCAACCCCAAAGGCTTAAATTCATCTCCCCGTAAGCCGCAGGCAGCTAGAATGAGCCGGCATCCTTTGGGAAACTGCGCCTTCCCCAGCGCTGCCGATTTTTAATTCTATAACCGGCAATCCTTCTGCCGGCACTGCGCGATAATACATTTAGAGTCTGTGGCGCAGAAAAACGGAATGAGTATCTTTACACTACAATCGGTTAAAAAAGATTTTGGGATTAAGGAAATCCTCAAGGATGCAAGCTTTAGTCTAGATGCCACGGATAAGGTGGGCTTAATTGGCACCAATGGTTCTGGCAAGTCAACGCTATTAAAAATGATTGCCGGTTTAGAACCCATTGATGAGGGTCAAATTTTAGTTAATTCTGGCGTCAGAATTGTCTATTTGCCCCAGCAGCCAGACTTGGATGAAAATCACACCGTATTAGAGCAAGTGTTTGCCGATAGTGGCGAACAAATGGCGCTGGTGCGCGAGTATGAGGAAGTGTCAAAAAAACTCGCTCACGCCCCGGAAGATAGCCAATTAATGTCTCGTTTGTCTGCTGTGATGCAGAAGATGGAGACAGCCAATGCTTGGGAATTAGAAACCAATGCAAAAATCATTCTTACCAAGTTAGGAATCGAAGATTTTGAGGCTCGGATCGGGTCTTTATCGGGCGGTTATCGCAAACGAATTGCCCTAGCTGCCGCGTTGCTTTCGGAACCTGATGTGTTGTTGATGGATGAACCAACAAACCATCTGGATGCGCTGTCTGTTGAATGGTTGCAAAGTTATTTAAACCGCTTTCGCGGGGCAATTTTGCTAATTACTCACGACCGCTATTTTCTAGATCGCGTCACCAATCGGATCGTCGAAATTGACCGGGGCGATCTCTATAGTTATGCCGGCAACTATTCTTATTATCTGGAGAAAAAAGCCCTTGCTGAAGAATCGGCAATTAGTTCTCAACGCAAACATCAGGGCGTATTGCGTCGGGAGTTGGAATGGCTGAAAAGAGGGCCAAAAGCTCGGAGTACGAAACAAAAAGCCCGCATTGATCGGATTCGGGATATGCAGACAACTGAGTTTAAACAGGTTCAAGGGAAAGTTGATATTGCCACGCCAGGACGGCGGATTGGTAAGAAAGTAATTGAGCTGGAAAATGTTTGTAAGGGTTACGGTGAGCGCACTTTAATCAACAACTTCACTTACAAATTTAGCCCGGAAGATCGCATTGGGATTATCGGGGGAAACGGTGCCGGTAAATCAACGTTGATGGATATGATTACGGGACGCGTTCAGCCTGATTCAGGAAAGGTTGATATTGGCACAACCATTCACATCGGTTATTTTGACCAACATTCTGAAGAATTACTCGCCGCTTTGAATGAAGAACAGCGTGTAATTGATTATATCAAGGAAGAGGGGGAGTTTGTTAAAATTGCTGACGGAACTCAGATAAGTGCCTCTCAAATGTTGGAGCGTTTCTTATTTCCTGGAAATCAGCAATACGCGCCAATTCATAAACTTTCCGGGGGTGAAAAACGCCGTCTATTTTTGCTACGGGTTTTAATGGGTGCGCCCAATGTCTTGATTTTAGATGAACCGACGAATGACTTGGATGTGCAAACATTAGCGGTGCTAGAAGACTATCTCGAAGATTTCAACGGCTGTGTAATAGCAGTTTCCCACGATCGCTATTTCCTTGATCGTACAGTCGAAACAATTTTTGCCTTTGAAGAAGGAGGCACTCTTCGTCAGTATCCGGGAAATTATTCGGTTTACTTAGAATTCAAGCAGGCAGAAGAGGAAGAAGCGGCGCGTCAGAATACAAATTCTAAAGAGAAGAAGGAAGAAAAAACAAAATCTTGGAAAACAGACCGGCAGTCTTATGATAGCAAAGGGCAACGCAAGCTTTCATCCAAAGAACGGCGCGAGTATGAGACATTAGAAGGCAAAATTGCTCAATTAGAAGCGGAAAAAGCTGAAGCGGAGAAAGCCCTTTACAATGCCCCTCCGGGTACGGTATCTAAGGTACAAGAATTGCATGAAAAGGTAGGAGCTTTAGCTGAGGCAATTGAAGCGGCGACGGAACGGTGGATGGAGTTAGCTGAGATAGATTCTTGATGATGATTTCGCTGGAGTGAAAGTAAAGATATGACTGCGATTACCCTGAATTTCCCCTCAATTTTGGCATTAACGGATGAGCAATTTTATCAGCTGTGTCAGGCAAATGCTGATTTAAGATTGGAACGCACGAATGAAGGAGAATTAATTATTATGCCACCAACAGGAGGGGAAACGGGTCATCGGAATTCGCGAATCAATCAACAACTGCTAAATTGGTCGGATACAAATAATTTGGGAATAGCGTTCGATTCTTCCACCGGCTTCAAATTGCCCAACGGTGCAGAACGTTCTCCTGATGCCAGTTGGGTGCGCCGTGAGCGCTGGGAAGCCTTGAGTGCAGAGCAAAAACGCCGATTTCTGCCTTTGTCCCCTGATTTTGTCGTGGAATTACGTTCTGAAACTGATTCCCTAACAAAGTTACAAGCAAAAATGCAAGAATATCTCGATAATGGCACACAATTAGGTTGGCTAATAGAACCCCAGAGACAACAGGTTGAAATCTATCGTTCGGGACAAGAAGTGGAAATCTTACAGGCCCCTAAAACGTTGTCAGGAGAGGAGGTATTATTGGGGTTTGAATTGAATTTGCAACCAATCTTTTCTAACCTTTAAAACCCGACTCTAATTTGGCTAGAATGGAGAAAGCAAACACAAATTATCAACTTTGTTTAGGTCAGATAGCAACTTTAATAAAGCTCATATTTTAGTAAAGTACAAGCTAAGGAACCATTATAAACCGGCAGCCGGCGAGAAGTTTTCAAGCCCACTCTTTTTGCCAACTCTTTATTGCCGGTTAAAATATAAGCCGTCCAACCTTTAAAACGCTGTTTAAACACATCACCCAGCAATTTGTAAAAGTCGCCTAATTCCTGAGCATCTCCTAAACGTTCTCCGTAAGGAGGGTTGCAAATTAAAATTCCACTATCTGCCGGCGCTTCCAAAAAATATAATTCTGTTTGGGCGAATTTAATATATTTTGTCAGGCCACATTCTGCGGCATTACTACGCGCTTGCTTAAGAATATCACCGTCGCGATCACTCGCATAAATCGGAGCCTTTAGTTCGTCTAACTGACGAGTTTTGGCTTCCTCCAGTAATTCCTGCCACAGGGAATTATCAAAATCACGCCAGCCCATAAAACCAAAGTTTTCTCTAAACAATCCGGGGGCAATATTTAAAGCTTTTAAACCCGCTTCTAACGGCAAAGTTCCAGATCCACAAAGGGGATCTAAAAAAGGTAGCTCAGGCGTATATTCTGCCATGTCAAGAATGGCGGCGGCTAAAGTTTCTTTCAGAGGGGCTTTTCCCATTGCCGGCCTGTATCCGCGCCGGTGTAAACTTGAACCGGAACTGTTTAAACTAAGGATGCAACGATCTTCATGAATGTGAACATCTATCTCTAAATCGGGATTGTGTGGATCGACATTAGACCTTTTACCAAATTTGCTGCGCTGTTGGTCTACTATGGCATTTTTAACCTGTAGTGCTGTGAAGTGGGTGTGGTTAAGTAATGCATTGCCGCCGGTGCAGTTCACCGCTAGGGTATTATCGGGGTGCAGATAGTCATCCCAGGAGATTTTTTGCACTTCACGATAGAGCATATCGCCGTGAAGACAACGAAATTCTCGAATGGGCACTAGCACCCGGAAAATTGTCCTCGCCCATAGATTCACTTTGTAAAGCAAAGCTTTATCTCCAGCAAAATGCACCCCTGTGAAGTCTGGGCGAACTTCTAAGGCACCCAAGCGCTCTAGTTCTTGGGCGGCAATGGGTTCTAGACCGCGAGCGACCGTGGCAAAGTAGTGATTCATGGTCTAGTTATTATCTCCGAAATCGGCAATGAATGTGGCGGTGATTGCAGAATTAATGGGGCTTTCTGGCGAGAAGACACATCTGTAGAAGTCAAAAACGCGATTGCGCTCAGTAATTTTGAGAGCCTTTTGGCTAAAGTCGCTCAAGCGTGTTTTTGCTTTAATATAGTTTAGCAGTGGGTGAGAACTTACAGGTTCTCTATTACCACAAAAACTGTCAATCATCAAATGAGTAAGGAAAATTTATGACCCGCGCGATAATGGAAACCGACAAAGGCACGATCAACTTGGAATTATTTGATCAAGATGCCCCAAATACGGTCAAAAATTTTGTAGAACTCTCTGAAAAAGGTTTTTACGACGGCCTTATTTTCCACCGAGTCATCAATGATTTTATGATCCAAGGTGGCTGTCCTCAAGGGACTGGAACAGGTGGCCCTGGCTATAAAATTAAGTGTGAAATTAACAAGAATAAACATCTCGCCGGCACCCTCTCAATGGCTCATGCCGGTCGCGATACGGGAGGAAGCCAATTCTTTATTTGCCATTCCCCTCAACCTCATTTAGATGGAATGCACACCACCTTTGGAAAAACCGAAGATATGGATGTTGTCAATGCCATTCGCAAGGGTGACAAAATTCTTTCCGTCAAAATTGAGAAATAGTTTAGGATTGGTTTGATTTCAGAGGGCGTTCGCCTTTCTGCGAGCGCGTCTCTGAAACAAATTTTCAAAAAAATTACGGTTCTCCTCTGAATTAACTTTTGCAAAAATATTTAAATTCAAAATAATCACTTCACTTTAAAGTAATGCTATATTCCCAAACTCAAGACCTTTACCGCACCTGTATCCATTTTTTAGAACAAGACCCAAAGCAACGTTTACAGGCGCTTAAGGAAACAGGGCTTGCGCGTTACGATTTTTTGACAAAAATGCCCATGACTGAGGCTAATATAACTTGTGTGATGCGGTTTCTGGGAAACCGGCAGCGCGTGAAATTTCCCAATCTAAAAGGAGCCGAGCTATCAGGGTTAGTTCTTGATGGGGTAAATTTCATTCGAGGAGATTTAACGGGAGCAAACTTGAGAGGAAGTTGTTTAATCAATGCGGATCTTTTATTTGCAAATTTTACTCAAGCAGATTTAAGAAATGCTGATTTAACTGGAGCCACGCTTAATGAAACAATCTGGTTAGATGCGTTAGTAGATGGATGCGAGTTTGGAGCCGCCACTGGACTGACAAATGAACAGCGCACATACTTAAAAATTCGCGGTGCTAGATTATAGCCAGCCTTAGGATAAACCTCACCAGGAGCCAGAATCTATGCCCAAAAAGCACCGAGTCCCCCAACGGATGAGTTTTGTAAGCCGGTTTGGACAGTTCAATGTCATCCGTCGGGGTGTCTCGCATTTCTGCGGAAGCGACCTGTACCATTTCCTGGTCACCCTTTCTTGGCCCAGATTTTTTGCTCTAATTGGTTTGTCTTATCTGGCTATTAACACTCTGTTTGCTCTGGCTTATGTGGCGGGGGGTGATTGCATTGAGAATGCCCAACCAGGCTCTTTTCGAGATACCTTTTTCTTTAGCATTCAGACGATGGCAACCATCGGTTACGGGTCGATGTACCCACGCACCAACTACGCACATGGCTTGGTTGCGCTCGAAGCACTTGTCGGTCTGTTGGGGTTCGCAATGGCCACCGGCATGATGTTTGCGCGGTTCTCTCTGCCCACGGCGCGAGTGCTTTTCAGTCGTGTGGCGGTGATCGCACCTTATGATGGGGTGCCAACGCTAATGTTTCGCACAGCAAACCAACGTAATAACTTTATTTTAGAAGGACAGGTGCGGGTAACGTTGGTTCGCAATGAAGTTACGAAAGAAGGGCATTTCATGCGCCGGTTTTACGATTTGCAACTTGTTCGCAGCGAGACACCCATTTTTGCACTGACTTGGACAGTAATGCATCCCATTAATGAGACGAGTCCTCTCTACAAAACCACAGCGGAATCGTTAGCCGAGGCGGAAACTGAACTCGTAATTACCCTCACGGGCATTGATGAATCGGTTTCGCAGACTATTCACACCCGTCACTCGTTTGTTTCTTCAGAGATTCTGTGGAATATGCGTTTTGTAGATATTTTATCGAAGACATCAAACGGTCAGCGTATTATCGACTATTCGCACTTTCATGATGTGCTGCAACTGTAGGTTTTTCACTTAATTATTCATCAGTCTTATGTAATTTGGGATTGAGAATTATCCAGAATCAAATAAAGTGCGCCGCTAAGAACAGCGGCAAAAAAGCACCAAACTGATACAAATGTCAGGTTATATAATAGATTGGCTAAGCCAAAAGAAGCGATTGCGGCAAGGCCAAAAAGCTTCATGGGATGTCGATCTGAAAGGACAAAGGGAAGACTTGTTACGATTAGGTACAAGTATTTTAAGGGCGCGAATAAAGGGATAACTGTCAAATCATAAAGTAAGTTCCCTGAGAATTTTTCAAGATGCACGCCTTGGGTTATGACAAATCCAAATAGATAGATTCCCAAACCTGCTCCTATAATAATCAGTCCGAATATAACTTTTCTTTTTAAACTGTTTTTCTCCCCTAAATAAACGGCAAGAGGGCATAAGATAGGCCAGATGCCGGTAGCAAACAATAAAAAACCATCCCTAACAACAAGATTGAGGGAGGAAAGCGAGGAATTTCCAATGGTTAACCAAACAATTCCTTCAAGGAATTGCTGAGTTGCAAATAAGAAAGGAAAGATGCCCAATAATCGATAGTCGCTAGATTGAATTTTCTGATAATTTGCAATCCCTAATGCAGAAAGGGTTACTCCTGCTGTAAAACTTGCGGTTGCTGAAAAGCACATAATCGATTTTCTCCGAGTTATTGGAAAATACTACAAATATACTAAATTTCCTTAAAGTCTGGTATGAAATTTTTTGTTAATATTCAAATAAGTTGATTTAAAATTAAATGCTAGAATTAGAGTTATTCAGATAGAAATAAAAATTTTATGTCCTTAACCCCACAGCAATTAGAATTCTTGATGCCCGATGCTACCCAACTAGAGAGTGATGAACCAGAAATGGAAAGTACATTGCACTATGTTCAGCTAGCGCTCTTGGTTTCCTGTCTTGAATGGCTATGGCGTGACAGAAATGATTACTTTATCGGTGCGAATCTCACCATATATTTTAGCCGGCAACAGTTAAAAAATCGAGACTTTAGAGGCCCAGACTTTTTCTTGGTTACAAAAACCGAGAAGCGACCCCGTAAATCTTGGGTGGTTTGGGAAGAAAATGGTAAATATCCGGATTTAATTATAGAATTGCTTTCCGATTCCACCGCAACTGTTGACAGGGAATTTAAGAAAAACCTTTATCAAAACGAATTCCGCACCCCTGAATACTTTTGGTTTTCTCCCGAAACTTTAGAATTTGCCGGCTTCCGATTATTTGGTCAGAGATACGTGGAAATTACCTCAAATGAAGCGGGATGGCTTTGGAGCGAAAGTCTCAATCTTTATTTAGGCATTTTAGATGGAAAACTGCGCTATTTTACTCCGGAAGGCGAGTTAGTGCCCACACCAGAAGAGGCGGCAATGCAAGCGCAGCAACGGGCTGAACAATTGGCAGCGCAATTACGGGCATTGGGCGTGGAACCTGAGGCTTAAATAGAAACAGGATTTAAAGAACCACCGACTACATTTTCATGGAATAACTAGATCCCAGTAGCCAGCCTAAATCACTTTTGAAAACGAAGAAATCTGATTTGTATAAAAAATCTGGTTCCTCAACCTATATAATATTCTGATAAACTCCAAAGACTCTTCTCATAACAAGATCGCCTTAAACCAAAGGCTTTTACAAATACTATCAATCAGTTGATAAAAAACTAACATCTAAACTAGCAAATGGCATCCAACTCAAGACGTAAACTACCCAAAACGGTGCATCCCCTGAAACGTCTGCTACACTACGGACACCCACACCGGCAGCAAATCTGGCTAGCAACAACTTGCTCAATTCTTAACAAATTTTTTGACTTAGCACCCCCCGTCCTCATCGGTGTAGCCGTTGATGTTGTCGTCAAAAAAGAGGATTCCCTGCTAGCTCAATGGGGAATGAAAGATATCTTTGGACAATTTTTAATTCTTTCTATTCTTACCGTCATCATTTGGATATTGGAATCAGTTTTTGAATATGCTTATGCTCGACTTTGGCGGAATTTAGGTCAGACAATTCAGCACGAGTTGCGCCTTGATGCCTACAGCCACATCCAAGAATTAGATATCGCTTATTTTGAAGATCGCAGCACCGGCGGCTTGATGTCTATTTTAAGTGATGATATCAACCAGCTAGAGCGCTTTCTTGATTTTGGAGCCAACGAAATTCTCCAAGTCACCACAACAGTTATCGTTATTGGCAGTGTATTCTTTTTCGTCGCGCCGAGTGTCGCTTGGATGGCGATGTTGCCCATGCCGTTTATCCTTTGGGGTTCCGTTGCGTTTCAACGCCTTCTCGCGCCTCGCTATGCTGAAGTACGGGAAAAAGTGAGCTTGCTGAACGGACAACTCTCAAATAATTTATCCGGCATCACAACCATTAAAAGCTTTACTGCCGAACAATATGAAGCAAAACGTATTGAACGAGAAAGTGAAGCTTATCGCCAAAGTAACCGTCGCGCGATCACACTTTCTGCGGCATTTGTTCCGTTAATTCGGATGATCATTTTAGTTGGATTTACTGCTTTGCTGCTTTATGGCGGGATGGAAGCAGTTGCCGGCAAAATGTCTGTGGGTTCATACAGTGTGTTAGTCTTTCTAATCCAGCGATTATTATGGCCGTTAACACGCTTGGGAGAGACGTTTGATCAATACCAAAGAGCAATGGCTTCAACGACACGAGTGCTGAATTTGCTTGACACTCCGATTGCAATTCATCCCGGTGACAAACCCTTGCCGGCTGCTTTAGTTCGGGGTGAATTGGAGTTGCGAAATGTGACATTTGCTTACCGTGATCGCTCACCTGTTATTAAAAATCTTTCTCTCCATATTCCTGCCGGCAAAACCATTGCAATTGTTGGTTCCACCGGCTCAGGTAAAAGCACTTTAGTAAAACTGCTGTTGCGGCTGTATGAAATTGAATCGGGAACCATTACCCTGGATGGCATTGAATTAAGCGAACTGAACCTAAAAGATTTGCGCCAAGCTATCGGTTTAGTCAGCCAGGATGTATTTTTATTTCATGGAACCGTTGCAGAAAATATTGCTTATGGCACCTTTGAAGCAATGCCGGCAGAAATTATAGAAGCCGCAAAAGTTGCAGAAGCCCACGAATTTATTACGCAACTTCCCCAAGGTTATGAAACAATTGTAGGGGAACGAGGGCAGAAATTATCCGGCGGACAACGACAGCGGCTTGCCATCGCCCGCGCCATTCTCAAAAATCCACCGATTCTCATCCTTGATGAAGCGACCTCGGCAGTGGATAATGAAACAGAAGCGGCGATTCAACGCTCACTCGAACGCATTACCCAAAATCGCACAACAATTGCAATCGCCCATCGCCTTTCCACCGTCCGCAATGCCGATTGCATTTATGTCATGGAGCATGGCAAATTAATAGAGTGGGGCCGGCATGAACAACTGCTCGATCAACAGGGAATTTATGCAAGTCTCTGGCGTGTGCAAATGGGTTTAAGATGATATTAACAAGATTGGAAAGCAGAGCATGATTCAACTCGGTAATCCCCTACCCCATGACGAAAAAAATAGCTGGAGACGGCAACTGGCTGAATTTGTGAAAGCCAATCAGCATGAATTAGCAGCCTTGGCGTGGGGGCTATTTCTGGAAAAGGGAGAAAGTGACGATACGCTGGGAATTGATCTCAAGCCAGAACCGCATTTTGTCTATTGCCCTAGAGAGGCGATAGAAACCTTAAATCGCAACGTTGAGAACAACCTTCGAGAAGTTTTAGGAATTGTTGATAATCACAATCCTGAAAAAGAAGTGCTGATCATTGGAATTGGCAGCGATCAAATTAAGCTTATTCAGTTTGAAGTAGAGCCGACACCCCCGGAATGTTTTGAACAAGTGGCAGCCGATGTTGATACCTTAATAAAGCGGTTGGAACAACGGATGAGTGAGCAAATTAAGTGCTAAAAGGGGATGAAAAGCTTTCAGTAATCTTAGCTTAGTTAAAGTCCCATTGAAGCTTATCTTTTGATCACTCAGACTTTTCGACATATTCAAAAATGTGCTGAGCAGTAATTTGTGGCTGTTCAAGGTGAGGAACATGACCGCAATTTTTAATCCAAATTAACTCACTGTTTGGAATCGATTGCTTAAACTTTTCTGCATCAGTTGTGCCTAAAATTCGGTCATTTTCTCCCCACAAAATCAGCGTTTGCTGCCTAATGTGTTCGAGTTTATCCCGAAAAGAACTGTAGCCGCCACTTTTTGTAAAAGCAATCAGTCCTTGATTCCAGCGGGGCATTTTTAGATGCAAAGCCGCACAAAGTGCCGCATCCACAGAAGCCAAGGTTTCATCAAAGTAAGCCGTGCGACTAATGCGCTGCCGCACTTTAGGATTTCGCAAAAATTCTGTGGCTAAATAACCCAAAGGAGGAATTAAATATTTCCCCCCTTTTGGGCCATTTGCAAAACCGGCACTGTCAATTAAAATTAACTTTTTAACCGTCTCTGGATAAGAAAGGGTAAAATCAATGGCAGCAGCTCCTCCCATCGAAACGCCTACTAAAATGACGGGTTGCTCGATTAAAGTTTTCCAAAAATAATAGAGATGGGTTTTAATAGCCGTTGGAGAAACTGAAATGCCGGCTAATCGATCTGTAAAGCCAAAACCCAACAAATCAACCGCCCAGGTTTCGTGTTTTTCAGCCAGTAAAGGTAGCAGCCGGCGAAACTCAAATACAGAGCTATCAAAGCCGTGCAACAACAAAATAGGCGTCCCACCGGCACCCTGACGGATAAAACTTGTGGGGATCGATTGCTCACTCAAGGGAGTGGCAATTTCCTGACGCTCAATGCTCTGCGCCAGAGCAATCGAGGAGGGTTCAGTGAGGTTTTTAAATTCAGGAGGTAAGAAGGTAGACATGAAATTTATTTTACCTTCTCACGAATAAATTTAGAACAGAAGTTTTGCGTTCAATTACTTCTCCTGCCTTTGTCTTGTCACTTCCTTTTCTGTCTCTGCTAGCGTGCGATCTGCTGCCGCTATCGCCGGGTTTTCTCCTAGGGCTTGCGGAGATTCTTCAGAACGTTCTGCAACTTGGCGGAGAATTTCCATTTCTGCTAGCGTTTCCTCCGCTTCATTTTTTGTGGAGCGAACAACGTAATTTAACTTCAATTCTTCTAACCAATCATTGAGTAGGGATTGCAATTCAGTAAGCGTTTCTTTATCTTGTAATTCTTGCCGTAATGCCTCCTTAAAATCGTTTGTAAGCTGATCTAAAATTTGCCGGCCTTTTGTATCCGAATATGAACTAGACACAACATCCACAGCCGCACCGGCTAGATAATTGGCTAACTGCTCTATCACATCTGTCGGCAGCAAACCAAGCCCAGGGATTCTCTTCAAGCCTTGATAAAAATCAGAGTGCTTAAAAGAATTTTCCAAACTGTGGTGCATTAAATTTTCTAACCCAGGCTGAACTTTCGGCAAAACCCGATTAACCGTTAAATGCAGCAAGCGATCACTAATCGCTTCCACTTCATCAATATTATTGACAGTAATATAGGGTTGCGTGTTCAATAAAAAACCGGCAGCATCGCCATTTTTAATCGCATTTTGCGTTTGCGTGATAATCCGAACGATGACAAAATTTGTTACCTGATTGGCTAAATTTGCCATCGGTTCATAAGTAATCTGTACGATTGCCCGATCAAAATTTATCACGCCTGATTGATGCAGTCGCAACAGAACCGGCATTGCCCGTAAAGGTCGAAAAAATGGCAAAAACAGAAAAATATCATACCAGCGCCTCACCATACAATCCCCCCAACTCAGACGGGGAAACCGGCGGCTTAGCAAAAAAGTACGACTCAGGTACTCTGCGCCAAAAAATGTGATAAAAACAAGGTCAATTCGCCAAAAATTATCGATAAATCGACCGTAGCTGTCTACTTGGCGAAAATAATTCGCTTCCATTAAAGGGCGAATTTGATTGTTAAAAAAAACAAGTTGCGATTGGCTGCCGGCCTGACTTAAATACTCCGCACTCCAAAATTTCTGAAATGCTC
Organism: Microcoleus vaginatus WJT46-NPBG5; assembly: GCA_019359355.1. Classification (GTDB taxonomy): domain Bacteria; phylum Cyanobacteriota; class Cyanobacteriia; order Cyanobacteriales; family Oscillatoriaceae; genus FACHB-68. The sequence continues at coordinate 161,791 of JAHHHM010000013.1, forward strand.
CTTTAGCAGAATTTGTACCGAGATGTTCTGCCATTCGCCGTTTAATTTGGGCAAACGTCCCCACTTTAGCCGGCACTAAAAAAGGATTTTCATCAATAATCGTCGCGCTTTGATTGCGTAAATCTTCTAGCAATTGCTGAGTCTGAGCCTCTGGCAGTCCAGCTTGAGGCAGTTGAGCCGATAATTGATCAACTGTATTCAGATATTTTACCGTCACCGGATGTGGTTCAATTCCTTTAACGGGATCGTAGACAGCAACAACACCTGGTAGCTGCCGCAAATAAAAATCTCGTAATGGAATATAAGTGATATTAAACAGCACTAAAGCGAGGTTAAAAAGTGCGATTAAAGCACTTAATTTTGCCCACCACTGAATCGGGCGAGAAGTTTCCGAGGCTGTACCGTCAAGCTCTGATGTTAGTAATTGACTTCGCATCTTTCAGATTTTTGCAACACCATCTTTGATTGATGAGTCGCTAATTTTACGCACTCACTTTATCGATCTTGCCTGCTTTTACCTGAATTCGGCATAAGTCTAAGGGAAGAATCTGAAAGGGGGGCATGGGGCATAGGGCATAGGGCATGGGGCATTGGGCATGGGAAGAGGGTTTGTTGTGAATTCTCTGTCTTTAGTGTCCAGACTCTGGAAATTGGCGATCTCGGACTTCAGTGGAAAAATCTCGGACAGCGTGCCCGATCGTTTGCCGGAGATTTGCATAAGACTTGGCAAACGGGGGTTGCCGGCTAGAAAGTCCCAACAAATCCGCTGTCACAAGGACTTGGCCATCGCAATCTGGCCCTGCACCAATGCCAATCGTGGGAATCACCAGCCGTTGCGATATCTGGGCAGCTAACTCGGCTGGGATATGCTCTAAGACAATTGCAAAGGCACCGGCGTGTTCCAGTGCGATCGCTTCTGACAAAATCCGCTCACTATCTTCTGGAGTCTTACCCTGCTGCCGGTAGCCAAGTTGATGCACAGACTGCGGCGTTAATCCCACATGACCCATAACTGGGATGCCGGCTTGCACTAAGCGATAAACCGTTTGGGCGATCGCATCATATCCCCCCTCCAACTTCACCGCATTCGCCCCCGTTTCCTTGAGGATTCTGCCGGCAGAGTGCATTGCTTGCTGAGGGCTTTCTTGGTACGTCAAAAACGGTAGATCCACCACCACTAAGGCTTTTTTTACGCCCCGCCGTACCGCCTTGGCATGGTGCATCATCTCCTCCAGCGTCACCGGCAGCGTCGTTTCGTAGCCTAGCGCCACCATCGCCAGCGAGTCCCCGACCAAAATTAAATCAACACCGGCCTCATCCAGCAGTTGCGCCATAGGATAATCCCATGCCGTCAGCGCCACGATTGGACGCCCTTGTTGTTTCCATTGAATTAATTGCTGGATGGTGACGCTCATATAAATTGAGGGTAAAATTGCACTCTTGCCAGGATAGCAAAATCCCTTCGCGCAGAGGTTGGAATATGACAGAGTGGTACAAAGAAGACCTCGCATTTATTCATGACGTTGGTTTCAGTGACTACGCGCTTAAATCTGCTGCCGGCATCTTAGAAATTCTGCATCAGCGCAATATCCACTCAGGTTTAGTCGTCGATTTGGGTTGCGGAACCGGCTTATGGACGCAAGAACTTGCAAAAGCCGGCTATCAAGTTCTGGGAGTTGATATCTCGGAAGCTGCCATCGCTATTGCGCGAACCAGAGTCCCCAATGCGGAGTTTCGGGTTGAGTCTTTATTCAAAACCGGCATCCCACCCTGCAATGCTGTCACCGCTATTGGTGAATGCCTTAACTATTTGTTCGATCCAGATAACGAACGCGAAACCTTAAATCAACTCTTCCGCCGCATTTATAACGCCTTAATTCCTGGGGGTGTTTTTGTCTTCGATATTATTGAATTGGGCGAGGTGCCGGTGGAAACAAGAAAGGGATTTAAGGAAGGAGAAGATTGGATTGTGCTAGTAGAAAAAGACGAAGACCACGAGCAAGCAATTTTAACCCGCAAGATTATTACCTTTCGCAAAATTGGAGAATATTACAGACGGGATGACGAAGTCCATCGGCAGCGATTATATAAAGTTGCAGAGCTTGTTACAGAACTTTCTCAAGCCGGTTTTCAGGTTCAAACAATGCGGAGTTACGGACAATACACTTTGCCTCAAGCTCGTGTCGCATTCGTTGCCGGTAAACCAGAATGAAAGCGTATTTTATAGCGGTTTGCTCTAGTGAATAGGCGAGCGCACTGGTGCCTACGTTTAATTTCAACCTTTCTGTCTCACCATTGTAAACGTGCCACGCCTGCTCTCCAAATCCAAAAAACTGCCACTAATTGAATCATCGCTGTCCAGCCGGCCAATCAGAACAGCACGATAGTTAGAGTTCGGGATTGCTTGAGCAATTTGTGCAATCGTAAGCAGAGGTCTACCCCTCTGTGAAGATTCATAAATAGCGATCTCAAACAGACTGTCATTGTCATGAGGAACAACGTAGTGTCCAATGACTTGTTCCTCGCGATTCACAATCTCAATTTGATAACAGGTTTGTACAAAACTGACTTGATAATTCCAAATACCAACCAGTTTCTCGGCTGTAGACATTGGAGGACGTTGCTTTTCATAATCCCGACATTCTTCAATCGGCAATTGTCCAGTCACTCCCTCTGATAATGATTGAAGCCGGTTCCACATTGCCCAATAGCCAGGATTGACCGCACAACCCAAATTTGTGCTATTAGGCCCAGAGGAGCAAAATTGGCAGGTTTCGCAGTTAGAAAGCATGGCGAGTTCTGGTGTAGCGGATGTAAAATTTGCAACGTATTAAGCGTGATTACTCTTTGTTTGTCTTTAAGCTTGTGAGCGCGTAGCTTCTCCAAAGCTAGCGGTTTAGTTAATGAACCCTATTGCTTATTCTAGATGTAGAGCCGGTAGAGGTGAAACGATGGATACCACAAGAGAGCGGGACATTGTAAAGCAAGTCATTCAACGATACGCTCAGTTTAAGCCTTCTCACGGCGATATTCGGCTCGACACGGTATTTGACGATACGCAAAACCGCTATGCGCTGATGCAAGTAGGTTGGGATAGAGGACGACTGGTGAGGGGGAATTTGATTTATGTGACTCTAACTGAGGGCAAGGTTTGGGTGGAATATGACGGGATGGAACAGGGAATCACCAAAGATTTAATCGCCTAGGATGGACGATTAGTTGAAACGCTTTACACTATATCAATAGCAACTTTGAAAATAGGCGTTGGTATTAATGTTTACGTACAGCCAGAACTCACCTATACGAACGTTGCTCTCTTCATTGACCTTTGCAAACAAACCATGAAAGAAAAATCCAAAACAACTAAAAGTAAGCAACAGACGATTCCTATCGGTTTCAAACTACGTCATAAATTTCAAGAGGAGGAAGGCTGCATAAAGGATATAGCGTGGGCACCTGATGGGCGGATGTTGGCTATTGCCTTCCTCAACAACACAATTCAGATTTGCGATATAGAAGATGGGAAAACTATATGGGTACTCAGTGGATCATCAAGCCAAATTAACAGCATAGCATGGTCACCTGATGGACAAACTCTGGCATCAGGCTGCTGCGATACAACTATTTGGCTGTGGAACATAAAGACAGGAAAGCGCCGCCGACAACTCAAGGGACATGCTGATTGGGTTTGCAAAGTGTCATGGTCTCCAGATGGCAACACCCTCGCTTCTAGTTCTCGTGATCAGACCATACGACTATGGGATATGAAAAGCAGCAAATGCGAAAGGGTGCTTCAATCATCTATAGAATTTCTGGCATTGAATCCCAGCCTTTTTTGGTTTTTGGATGGAAAAAGACTTGCTGCATCGTCTCATGGAAGATCTCTTGTTTGGGATACAGATACAGGCGCAGAAATACAAGGAATTTTTCAAAAAGACAGCTCAAGTTCAAGCATGGCGCTATCTCCTGACGGCAAACTTCTTGCTTGGGGGAGTGATTTCCTAGTCTTATTTAGAAGCGCAGATAAGCCAATTATTAGTAGACTTGAAGGGCATGCTGAAAAGGTTACCGACATTGCCTTCTCTGCTGATGGTCACATTCTTGCTTCCAGATCTAAAGATGGAATGATTAGACTTTGGCGTTGTGATACTTGGGATACAGTTGCAGCGTTACATGAGCAAACAATCAACTTATGCTCTCATCACATAGCATTTCATCCAAGATTGCCTATTTTGGCAACGGTCAGCGAACAAGACAACGTAGTTAGCGTTTGGGATCTTGATATTAACGCTCTACTAAACAGATTTTTGGGAGGAGAATCAGTTCGCTATCGGAATGCGAAAGTCGTACTAATTGGAGATCAAACCGTTGGTAAATCAGGACTGGGAATGGTTTTAGCAGGACAAGAATTTAAGGCAACCGATGCAACTCATGGACGACAAGTATTGAGCTTGTCGATGAAAAACCATAAACTCAAAGGTGGACTTGAAGAAATTCGCGAAACTTTAATCTGGGATTTGGCTGGTCAACCAGAGTTCAGGCTTATTCACCAGTTATCCCTTGATCAGACGAATATTGCTCTTCTCCTTTTTGATGCTTCCGATTCAAATGACCCTTTTAGAGGCGTTGCATTTTGGAATAAGGCACTACGCCAAGCTAAAGGAAATGATAATTTGATTAAGTATCTCATTGCAGCAAGGGCAGATGTTTGTATACCAACTGTAACTTTGGAAAGGATGAAAGCCTATGCTTTAGAAGCAGGATTTCATGGGGTTTTCTGCACCTCAGCTAAAACTGGTGAAGGTATTAAGGAATTAATTCGGCAGATTGAAAAGTCTATCGATTGGGAGAAGCTACCTTTGACTGTCTCTGAAAATCTCTTTAAAAAGATGAAGGATTTTATTGTTGACCAGAGACAGAATGGTCAGACACTAAAGACTATAAAAGAGCTTATACGGCATTACAAAATCATCTCTAAGTCTAATTTTGAAGATGCAGAATTTTTATCTGCCATTAAGCAAGTTGAATATCATGATTTAATTAAGATTCTCTCATTTGGTAATTATGTTCTTCTTCAGTCTGAATTATTAGATAACTATGCCTCAGCAATGGCGAGTGCTGCCCGAAAGCAGCCTGATGGTCTGGGATTTCTTGAAGATCAAGTAGCACGAGAAGGAAAATTTGATTTTGGTTCACTGAAACGTATTAAAGCAGATGAAGAACGTATCATCTTACAATCAGTGATTGAACTATTTATTACTAAAGAATTAGCGGTCAGCGAGGAAGGAAAACTTATTTTTCCATCTCAGTTGAACCGAGAACTACCTGAGCATCCAGAACCAAAAGGTATCATCGTCGAATACAAGTTTGAGGGGACAATTTTGAATGCTTATGCAACACTTGTTGTTCGCCTCTATTACAGCGATGCATTCACTATGCAGCCTCTGTGGAAAAATGCCGCTTTATTTTTACCTTATGGATTAACTGGAGAGACAAACAGATGCGGCTTCATTCTAAAGGAAGTTGATGAAGGAACTGGATTAATAACTGTATTTTTTGGAGCAGACGTACCAGATGCAACCAAGATTTTATTTTTGAAGTATATTCATGAACATCTGCGTCGTAAGTCGTTAAATGGAAACGTTGAGAGAGAGCGTATCTACCGCTGTCTGGAATGTCAAAATGAGGTTGAAAGTAGGAGAGCAATTAAATTTCATCTCGAACAAGGTCGTTCTACAATTCTTTGTCAATACTGCTATGAGAGTATTCCTCTCATCGACTTAATAGAAGAAACATTTGGTAAAAATGATGAATTTCAAGCTAAAGTTCGTGAATTAGATGACCAGATTAATGAGAGTCTCGACAATGCGAGTAAGCGAATGATTTTAGAAGGTGAGATATTAGCTCTTGTTGGTAAAGCTAAGCAAATATGGCGACCTATTACCAATGATGATTGGGGAATTGATGGAGAGGTTGAATTTAGAAACAAGAGGCAGCAAGCTTCTGGTGAACGTATTTATCTACAACTAAAATCAGGTGACTCTTACCTTAAGACTCGTAAAGATGGAATTCGCACTTTCTATATTAAAGATGAAAGGCACATCGAGTACTGGCAATCTCAGCGATACCCTGTTTATATCGTGATTCGCGATAGTGATGAAAAAATATATTGGATGAATATTACAGAGTATCTTCAAAAACAAGGTGAAAATCCCTCTCGCACAGTTATTTTTAACGGCGAAGAATTAACTATTGAATCCCTTAAGAACGTGAGGTTAGAAAGGCTTGCACAATCTCCACGCTTACTCCAGTGTGACCGCCCTTCGCTGTAGGTTCGATTTTCGATTGACGTGAGGAAACCCAAGCAGTAACAGACTTATCTCTAATTTTATGCCGTCTAAAGCGAGGCAGGCATGGAGCAATAGTGCGATCACACACTCTGGATGTAGAGAATGAACGATAGGAGAGATCGCCTCTTCCCCCTTTTCGCAGCAGTCCTCAAACCGGCTTGATTTCCAAACTACGCCACAAGTACCACGAAGCAATACTGCAATAAGGCTTCCACTTTTCTCCAAAACGTTCTGTAGTCTTGCGGTCAGGAAGTGCCTCCAGATTGTAGAGTTTCCGAATGCCGGCACGTACACCCAAATCATCCACCGGCAAGACATCCCACCGCTTGAGACGAAAAATCAGCAGCATTTGCACAGTCCAGCGTCCGACACCTTTCACCCGTGTCAGAGTCTTGATAATTGCCTCATCATCCATGACTTCCAACTCCTCAAGCGTAGGCAATCCAGCAATCGCATGACGTGCCAAGTCTTTGAGGTAAGAGATTTTAGGGCGCGAAATCCCCACACTGCGGAGGACTTCATCGGGCGTGTCGAGCACATCTTGTGCCGAAGGAAACTGACTGTCTGGGTAAAGCTGGAGAAACCTTTCGTGGATAACTTTAGCCACCTTGGTAGAAAGTTGTTGGTGAAGAATTGACCGGCATAGGCAAAAAAACAAGTCTCCCTCCAACTCCTGCTGATTCAGTTGACACGCACCAATTTGGTCAATAAGTTGTCCTAAAACAGGGTCGGAATCCTTAAGAAAGTCAATGGCGATCAAGTAATTCATCCCCAACACTCCAGTAATTATAAGTAACATTCAATCCGTCGTTAGTGATTCGCTGTCATTCTAGTGATTACACTGTATCCAGGCAGGAGGAGCCGGTATGAAAAAAATTAGATATAGCAAAGATGTCGAGGCACTTCTGATTGAGCTATCGGATGACGCGATCACCTATGCAGAAAATGATTGGAGCCGCTTCCACATTGCCCAATAACCAGGATTGACTGCACAACCAAAATCCGTGCTATAAGGCCCAGAGGAGCAAAATAGGCAGATTTCGCAGTTAGAAAGCATGGCGAGTTCTGGTGTAGCGGATGTAAAATTTCCAATCAATTGAGTGTGATTGCTCTTTGTTTGTCTTTAAGCTTGTGAGCGCGTAGCTTACCCAAAGCTAGCGAGTTAGCTGATGACCTCTATTGCTTATTCTAGAAGTAGAGCCGGTAGAGGTGAAGCAATGGATACCACCACGAGAGAGCGGGATATTGTAAAGCAAGTCATTCAACGATACGCTTAGTTTAAGCCTTCTCACGGCGATATTCGACTCGATAGGGTATTTGACAACACACACAACCCCTATGCGCTGATGCAGGCAGATTGGTATAGAGGACGACGGGTGAGGGGAAATTTGAGCTAACGCATCCTTTCCTTAGTCCCGATCGAGTTGAGTGCAGCGCTGTTGATAAATTTGAGCTACTTTATCTGTAGGATTGCGGCGCAGGCACTCAGCAAATAATCGCTCAGCATCTCTAAGCTTTTGCCAATGGTAGAGTAACAAAGCTTCTTCAAATAGCGTTCTCGTGGCTACCTTGCCCTCATAAGTCTCAGGCGGATCGGCATCGAAAACTTCAAACATCGATACCGCTTTTGATTTTCCCTTAACTTTTACGCGATCAATAAGACGGATAGCAAACTGGTTAGAATCTGGCAAAGACTGGAAAGTTTGGTGACTAATTAACATCGAAATCCCATATTGCTTAGTCAAGCTTTCTATCCGCGAAGCCAAATTCACTGCATCGCTAATCACCGTGCTATCCATCCGGTTTTTTCCCCCCACCGTACCGAGTATTAAAGAACCTGTATTGATGCCAATGCCAATCTTAATCGGCACGTATCCCGAAGCGGTGCGATGTTGATTATATTCGGTAAGACGATGCAGCATATCAATTCCTGCTTTAACTGCATTATCTGCCTCACCACTAAATAGAGCCATAATTGCATCACCAATATATTTATCAATAAATCCTTGGTTTTCAGTAATAGCTGGCTCCATGTGAGACAAATAGGAATTAATAAATTTGAAATTGTCTTGAGGGTTCATACTTTCCGATAAAGTTGTGAAGTCGCGAATATCGGAAAATAGTACCGACATTTCCTGTTGAACTTGGTCGCCTAATTTAACATCAATAATGCTCTTTTTATCCAAAATTTGGAGGAATTGACGGGGGACAAAGCGCTCAAAAGCCTGATTGAGTTCGGTGAGATTATTGTAGAGACGGGCATTTTCAATAGAAATTGCTGCCTGAGAGGAAAGCAGATTTAAGAGTTCTACGCGATCGGAAGTAAAAGCCTCTGTGATTAGATTATTTTCTAAATAAACAATTCCTGCCAGTTTACCTTGATGTTGGAGAGAAAAGCATAAAATTGATTTAGGGTGATGCTTTTTGATGTAGGGTTCGTTAGTAAAGTTGCCCTCATGAGTAGCATCATTCAAGACTACATTTTTACCAGTGCGAGCGACATAGTTGATGATGGACAAGGGTAGGGGGGTAACGTCTTGTGCCCCTACAGATTCAATGGGGGTTGATTGCAACACCGTAATGGTATCAGAACTTACAGAACCTGACGCTTTAATCCGCAGTTCTCCCTCAGTTTCTAAAATCAAATAGCCACATTGCGCTCCGGCATTTTCAATAATAATCCTCATCAAGGAGGTGAGTAATTTATCCAGTACAATTTCGCCGGAAATGGCTTGAGAGGCTTTCATCACAGTGGCTAGATCCAAAACTTCCCCTGACTGACTACCACTTGTGGAATTAGTAGTTGTCGTGTGCGTGGAAGTAATGCTTTTGGTGGCAGATGATTTAAGACGTAACTGCGGGTACTTGGCTTCTAAATCCTCCACTTTGCGTTGAGCACCCCAGCGTTGGTAGCCATAGTGGGCTTCACTCATGTAGACTTTAGCAATCTTCTCTTTACCTTTCCCTAACCAAAACTTGGCTGCTAGTTCCGACGCTAGGGCTTCATTCTGCAAAAACTTATTTTCTCGGGCTGACTCGATCGCTTGGTCATACAAATCCTGCGCTTCGAGAACATGGCCTGTAATTCGCGCCAACTCAGCTTCGATTAGCAGACGTTGATGAAGGTAGGTACTCGGAGAATGTTGACTCCAGAGTTTGAATTTCTCAAGATTTGATTTAATCTTCTCCACATACTGTGCTTGTTTTTCACCATCAGCATCGTCATACCCAACTGATAAGGCTAGACATTGATGAAAATGGAAAGCCGGATTAATAAAAATCCCCGTCGCGCCTATCAAATATTTTTCGGCAGAGTTAGCATAGTCTATCGCTTTCTCAGAATCTGAATACCAGTTGGCTAAAGACAATTTACAGGCTATTTCTATAAATACCGTAAATAAATCATTTTTTTCAAGGCAAGACTTAATGATCTCCTTGGCATTCGGCCATAAGGATTCATCAAGAACACTCCAATCTTCAACGGGTTCAATCAAATTATAAATAGTCGCTTTAACCGCATAATAATATTGCACCATGTTTGGATCGACTTTTTTCAAACCGGGGATAATCTTATCAATTTTTTCTGATAATTCTTTTAACGAATCAGTCCCCCAAAAACACATGAACAAAAAGTTGATTGCACAATATCCTGCCCATTGATAGGCACCGTTTTCTACGCCGCTATAATAACCTCTCATTAAATGCTCTTTAGAGCGATCGAGAGGTTCAGTGTAATGGGAAACAAATCCTCCCCACATATTCAAAATTAATGCTTCATAACGCTTCATTTGATACTTGTCATCGTTCAATCTCAAGGCTAAATTTCCAAATTTATAGGCGGTTTCAAAATCTTGTGCTACAAAGGCCAGTGTTAACGAATAATAGATATATCCAACTGAAGAGTGGGGGCTGTTCCCATAGGTGAGCGATAGCTCAATCATTTTTATGCCTAGGATGAACAGCAATCTAGACCCTAAAAAGTAAGCTGGAGGTACACATTCTCTGAGGAGTACCATAGCAGCAAGTTTTTCAGGGTCTTGCATTTCAGGAAGGTCTATAAAATTTTCAATTTTCCGGGCAGCGATTGTCTCATTAGCCTGATTCACTTCGGCGATAAGTTCATCTTCTTCAGGAAAAGCTTTCAAATTGATTCCCAATAGTTCGAGGGTCTGTACTCCCAGATATAAGGAGGATTCCAAATCATTTTTCATTCGATATAACGTCACTTTATATTCATTGACTTTACACCGATCCAACAAACTATCGATATGCTCAAGGGCTTCATCAAAAGTTGATAAAGCTTCGTCCCAACTAGCCGTTAAATATTCTATTTCACCTTTTTCCAGGTAATATGAAAATGTCTGGTGATAGTCTTCCTCCCAGCTATTAGGGGGTAAAAATTTTATCCCGTTCGTTATATATATTAAGGCGGGTTGATAGGCTGAAGATAATTTAGCTTTTCTTCCAGCGATTAGATTCAATCTAGCTAATTGTTCTTTTTCCCATTTATCATTGAGCAATGATTGTCCTGTGTTCAGGTGATTGACTATATCAAAGATTCGTTCTTCTAACTCATGTTTTTCAAACTTATTCAACAGAAGGCGACCAATTTTTAAATGGATTTCTTGTTTATGTTTTTCGTCAATTAAAGAATAAGCAGCTTGCTGCACCCGGTCATGCAAGAATTTATAATCTTGAATTAACAGTTCTTCATCTAACTCGGATGTGGGCCAGATTAACCCGGATTGAACTGCTGCTGTTAGATCCTTAAAAACTTCCGCTGTAGATTTTTCACTGATGATAGAAAGGATGTTTAAATCGAAATCAGCACCTACACAAGCTGCTAATTGTAAAACTTGCTGTGTAACCAGAGGCAGTTTCTTTAACTTGCCAATCATCAACTCCACCACATTGTCAGTAATGCCCTGAGCTTCAATGGTTGAAATATCCCACTGCCAGCCGTGACGTTCAAAATAAAAAGTGATCAGGTTTTCGGCATATAGGGTTTTGAGAAACTCATAGACAAAGAAAGGATTGCCTCCAGTTTTATGCACTACCAACTCCGCCAAGGGTTTTACTGAAGATGTATCCCTGTGCAAAGTATCGGCAATTAACTGGTTAATATGCTGGCTATTTAAGGGAGTTAAGGTAATAAAGTTGACAGTTGCCCCCTGATTCCGTAGCCCCTCAAGAGTTATCATCAACGGATGAGTGGGGTTGACTTCGTTATCCCGATACGCCCCAATTAGAAATAGGTATTCTGTATCCGTATCCGTCATCATCAGTTCGATTAACTTGAGCGTTGCGGAGTCTGCCCACTGCAAATCGTCAAGAAAAATAACTAAAGGATGCTCTTTTGCACAAAATGCCCGAATGAAGTTTTGGAAAACCAGATTAAAGCGATTCTGGGACTCAGCGGGGCTTAATTCTGGCACGGGTGGTTGCTTGCCTATAATCAGTTCCACTTCCGGAATCACTTCAATAATCACTTGTCCATTGGAACCAAAAGCAGCCAGGAGTTTTTCTCGCCAAAGGTTTAGTTGTGCTTCGCTTTCGGTTAACAGTTGACGCATCAATCCCTGAAAGGCACTGACAACAGCTAAGTAGGGAATATTGCGCTGAAATTGGTCAAATTTTCCGGAGATGAAATAGCCGCGCTTTTGAGTGATGGGTTTATGAACTTCTGCCACCAACACTGATTTACCGATGCCGGAATAACCGGCCACTAGCATCATTTCAGTTGTGCCTTGACTCACTCGGTCAAATGCTGTTAGGAAGGTTTTAACTTCTGACTCTCGTCCGTAAAGCTTTTGGGGAATTTGAAACTTGTCGGAAATATCCTTAGAACCGAGAGGGAAATCTGCTATAGTCCCATTAGCTTGTAACTGAAAGAGACATTCTTCTAAATCAGCTTTGAGTCCCCAGGCACTTTGATATCGTTCCTCTGCCGTTTTCGCCATCAGCTTCATGACAATATCCGAAACGGCTTTAGGACAAGGTTCTCCCCCTCTGCCTCTCTCCTCCTCTCTTCCTCCTAAAAGATGAGGGGGTATTGGCTGTTTGGCGATATGATAATGCACCAGTTCCAACGCATCGGTACTTTCAAAAGGTAACTGTCCCGTCAGTAGTGCGTAAAAGGTAACGCCGAGAGAGTAAAAGTCAGTGCGGTAATCTAAAGAACGATTCATTCGTCCCGTTTGCTCCGGTGACATATAGGCTAATGTGCCTTCTAAAACATGGGGATTTTTCAGCGTAGGATTTTCGCGGGTTAATTGAGTGGAGATACCAAAGTCGATGATTTTGATAATTTCTGTTTCTGGGTTAAAGACAAGGTTGGCCGGATTAATATCTTTATGAATAATATTGGCAGCGTGAATCTCGCCCAATATCTCTGCGGTTTGGATGGCTAACTTGAGGAATTTTGCTAGAGATAAGATATGCCCTGTATCTACAGAGTTCTTGAATAATTGCCTTAAGGATGATGCGCCAAAATCCTCTAAGATAATGACCAGAGTTCTTTGATAAGTTTCTAAGGCATAAGTTTTAACCACACCCTCTATGTTCAGATTGCAAGTGATTTCATATTCCTGCTTATATCGAGTTAGTTCAGAGGGGGTGGGATAGTCTTGTTTCAGAACTTTGAGAATTACTGCTTTGTGGTCTTGTTCTCGAATTCCTCGATAGACAACAGAATTGTCACTTTCATAGATTTGGGCTAAAACTTTAATTCCCGGGAATCTAATCATGTTTGGCTCTCCATTTTTGGCAGTTATGAACGTTACGGGCGATGGTCAACGACTGCTGATGGTACTCGATCGCCTTGACCGAGTTGCCCAGGGAAGTGTAAACATTTCGCAGATTACCCAATGCTGCCCCCTCACCTTAGCGGTCTTTAATCTCTCGCTAGATAATCAAGGTCTGTTGACAAGACTCAAGGCTTCTTAAAATTGACTTGTCTGACCCTACTGATTTTCTCGCTCCAACAACTAGCATCGCAGCCAACAGGCTAGTATTTTTTCTAATATTCATTTAAGGATAGCCGAGACGCTTGCAGATAGTATTGAGACTGACTCCTTCATTAACCAGTTCGGTCGCCTGTGCGTGTCTGTGTTCATGAATGGTACAGCTTATGCCGGCCTTGGCATAATAACCAACCCACTTCTCCTGAACGGAAAGTTAGTGCTGATTGAGATTTTAGATTTCAAGCAGTTTATGTCTGATGATATTATTGCTGAACTGATGGCAACGTCTTGATTTTAGTTAATACTGCTCACACCAAGGGATGTGGAGGCTGAATGGTGCCATTACTCAAGATTGAAACTGGGACAGCAAGCAGCATCAGAATTATCCTTTGATCTTCAACGACGAGAACGACTTTTTGTTCTTAAACCTTGATAAATTGACATAGCAGCAAGTCCCTCAATTGCTGCTAGAGAGCTAATATGAGCAGATTTGCAAACCCACAGACAGGAAAACTCTAGCAGAAAGTTTCCTAGAATAATGATCAGTGCAGCAGTCAACCTTAGCCTAGTGAAACGCTGAGGCATGAGAAAAAGCCCCAGCAGAATTAAGCCGGTGAAAATAGAGCCGGTAAAACTTTGCTGCCACTCCACAATCTCCCGAAATTGTAGTGCCGGCGGAAGTGTGAGCGTTTTAACCGACATAAATATCGCTAGAACCAGCTTTGCCGAGGCAATCAGAAAAATAGATCCATTAGCCGCCGATACCAGTTGTTGGGGACTAACGATAACTCCTGGTAAATCCCGTCCATCCAAGCTTATGTGCAGGTATGGCTGAAACCCCATTCCTAAAATTTTGAAACTTGGGAACTGCTGAATTTTTAACCGGCAGCCATCGCTCAGAATAAATTCATGAGGTTTGGTCAGTTTAGCCCTAGGGATTCTGCCAATTTCCTTACTATCCAAGGAAATTATAATTTCTCGGCTCAAGAAGCCCCAGTCAATGACCAATCGTAAGGGCTGCCCTTCTTCCAAAGCATAAAATTCTCGCTGATCGAACATACTGATACTGATAGTTATTCTCAGTTATTGAGCGTCTCTAAAGTCTGAGCAGAGCTTAACCCATCGGCAAATTAGCCGGCTACACTAGATGAATCAACGCCTCAATGAGTATCTGATTTTGCTCATCAGTTCCCACCGTAATGCGAAGCTTATCCTCTAAACCGGCCTGCTTGAAATAGCGCACTAAAATTCCCCGTTCCTTCAGCGCTAAATAAATTTGCTCAGCATTACCTTTAGGTGGTTGCGTCAAAAAGAAATTCGCTTGGGAATCCCACAACCGGCAGCCTAATTGTTTAAGATCCGCTGCCAATTTTACCCGTGATGCTTTTACCTTTTCCGCACATTCATTTTTATGCGCTTGATCTCGCATCGCCGCCGCCCCAACTAAACAAGCAATCGCGTCAATATTGTAGCTATCTTTAACCTTAAATAATCCACTCAAAAGTTTTGGATTAGCAATGCCAAACCCCAACCGTAATCCTGCCAAAGAATAACCTTTGGATAACGTGCGAATTATAATAACATTTTCAAATTCTTTGACTAAGGGCAACGCCGTTTCTTCCGCAAAGTCAACATAAGCTTCATCAACGACTAAAACACCCGATAACCTCGCTGCCAATTGCCGAATCTTGTCAATGGGAACGGTATGTCCCGATGGACTATTAGGGGATGCAATAAACGTTACCGCACCATTTTCTGCTACTAATTCCTCAATGGGTAAGCGATAGTCCTTGCTGTATGGAATTTCCACCCGATCCGCCGGCTGCATATCGGTTAGCGTGCGATACAACACATACGTCGGCATGGGATAAACCACTTTGCGTCCCAATTCCGCACAAGCACGCACCACAACATTGAGCAATTCATCGCTACCATTGCTGACAATAATCCACTCAACCGGCACCTCCAATACCTCAGAAATCGCCTTGCGAAATTCGTTGGCATAAGGATCTGGGTAGCGCCGCAACCATTCACTATCAAGATTCCGCAGAACTGAGATTGCTGCCGGTGAAGGTGGATAAGGATTTTCGTTGGTATTGAGCTTGATAATATTTGTACCGGGTTTCGGTTGTTCGCCGGGAGTATAGCCGGTCATCCTCTCAACACTAGGGCGAAAGTAGCTAGCCATGACGTTGTTGCGTGTCAAACAATTACTTATTGGGCAAAGAAACCAGTGAACAGAAGCGGCAAAAGGATTAATGCAGAGACAATTAAAAGAACAGTTGCCGCATCAATATTGATCTCATTCTTCTTAGGATCGCGCATTTGACGCCCTCTGGGAAAATAAGCTTATCAACTTACCTTAACAGGGATAGCGGGCATTAAGAGCTAGGGGCTAGAGAAGAGGGGCGGAAAGAACTACCGGCTATCACTAATTTTATTTTGGGCAGGGAGTGAAAGAGTCTTGCATCCCTAAACCCGGATCTGGCTCTCAATTCGACCCCAAAAACTAAATGCGTAGCTGCTGATCTGGTTTTCCGTTTCCTTCACCGGAAACCTAAGAAACGCAAGAAGGGAATGAGGATGTAGTAAATCGCGCCCAGACAAAGGGCACCGGCACTGCCTAAAAGCCCAAAAAAGCCAATACTCAGCCAAAATTCTGGCCAACCGATGCCGGTGGAGAGCTTGCTAGAAAGGAAAATGAAGTTGAAAGAATAAGGGGATAAATAAATGAGATGGGCAATAATGGCGGCTGTTCCCATTGCGGCAAAGGAGGCGTGCAGCAGGTGATGTCTGGGTAAACCTAACCCGAGGGTGACACAAGCAATGGCAATGGCACTAAATCCCATTAACCCATCTACTACTTTCGCCGGCGTTGAAACGATGGTGTGCAAACCCCACCACCCCAAAAGATAGCCAAAGATTCCCATCACGGCAGCCGGCCAAAATCGCCGCAATTGCCCAAAACTGCCGGCTTCTGTCAATCCTAGGGCAGTGCCTAACCCCGCCCAGGCAAATAGTAAAATTATCGGCTCAATGGCTAACTGCGTGTCCGGACTCAACCGGCTCAGCTGTTCCGAAAGCATCTGGGCTATCTGATCACCCACAGGCGACCAATAAGCCAACCAAAACCCGATCCCCGCACCGATACTCCCCCCTATGCCGCCCAGTACCATTCCTAAAAATGTGTCTGAACAGGCGCGCAAGAACCATCTCACAAGCGCCACGCAGGTTTTCACCCCACCCATAACGAGCCAGTAGAGGAAAATGGCGACCGCTGCCACTGGGTTGCCCACAAGGCCAAAAATGCCTTCCACTATCGCTCTGAGGCGATCAAAACTGAACAGTGCCCTCGCTGCCCTTCTTCTGCGTCGAGAAAGGCGGGCCAAACGTGACTGAATTTCTGCGGCGTTTGCCGGTCGTTGAGTCACGACTGGGCGCACCATCTCATCCAGCAGATCGGCTAAAGCAGGACTAACTTTGGCATACTGACGCCACCGGCACTCGCCTGTCACGGGATCTTCTATATCTCCCGGATACCGGCCAGTGAGTAAGTGAATGAATGTCCGCCCCAGGGCGTAAAAATCGGCTGCCGGTCCCACCACTCCGCCGGCAATCTGTTCGGGCGGACTGTAACCCGGAGACACTAAGCGCGTAGAACTCACCTGAGGGGCGCTGCCGGCCCGAATTTGCTTTGCCCCACCAAAATCAATCGCCACAAGTTGGTAAGTTTCCTGGCGCAACATCAGGTTGCTGGGTTTGATGTCACGATGAACAATTTGACGCCGGTGTAATACCTGCAAAATATCGATTGCCTGAGAAAGCCAGTCTAAAACCAGGGCTTCTGGATATCCCTGCGGATACTGGTCGAGAATATCCTCTAAAGTTGGGCCATTAATTTTTTCCATCACCAGACAGGGCAGATGCCGGGGTTTCGGGTGGGCCAGACGCACCTCGAAATAGCTATCTGGCTCGACTCTGGGGACTCCGGGATGGCGCAGGCGTGCTAAAACGGCGGCTTCTTGCTTAAAAAGTTCGAGTCCCTTGGGAGAAGTTACTACCAACACTTTCAGAACTCGCTCTCTCTGAGATTTGAGATCCCAGACTGTGTAAATAACGGCAAAGCCGCCGGTGCCAAGCTGCTGTAAGGGAATATAGCGCCCTTTAAATTCTAAGGGTGCCCCGCAACTCAGACAAAACTTGTTGCCCCAAGCCTGAGGGTAAGGGCCGGTGCAGTCTGGATTAATGCAGTGGGTATATAAAGACTGAGGCACAACCGTAATTTGGGGAATGGGGCATGAGGCAAGTCTAGGTTTATTCACCACAGACGAGGAATCAAGAGTCGGAAGTGGTCAATAGGAAATGGGGTATTGGGGATCGCGAGTCTGTGGTAATTCGCTAGACGAGGGATCAAGAGTCGAAAGTGGTTAATGGGGAATGGGGTATTGGGGATCGCGAGTCTTTGGTAATTCTCTATAGACGTAGCTTGCTGGGTGCAAAGCGATGGGATTAGGCTGTTCTCCCTCTCTGCCCCTCTCCCCCTCTCTCTGTCTTCCCTCTAGTTTTTATTCACGACTGCTCGCTTATTTTACATTTGCCGGTGAGACTAGACGGGATTTTCACGGCTTCCTTTCCCTAACTTCTTGAGTTCTGGGACTCGCAAAGCATCGCCGGCCCTGGCTTGCTAGCGTACTTTAGAATTTGGCACAATGTTTGTAACAAAAAATTAATATTTTGTCATAAAATATAAACCGAGATTATAGCTTACTAAACAAGATTTGAAGTTTAACTTATTTGATCCCTGGTATATTGTTTAAGAGCTTACTAAAGCTGCCTGCTCATTCCATGATTCCTAGGAAGGGGGATTATGACTTACGCTTCAAGCCAAACACAAACAAAAACAGGCTACAAAGCCGGTGTAAAAGACTACAGACTGACTTATTACACCCCCGATTACACACCGAAAGACACTGATATCCTCGCGGCTTTCCGCGTTACCCCTCAGCCTGGAGTTCCCCCTGAAGAAGCGGGTGCTGCTGTGGCGGCAGAGTCTTCCACCGGCACTTGGACAACCGTGTGGACCGACTTGCTGACGGACTTGGATCGCTATAAAGGTCGTTGCTACGACATCACCCCAGTCCCCGGTGAAGATAACCAGTTTATTTGCTACGTTGCTTATCCACTGGATCTGTTTGAAGAAGGTTCTGTCACCAATATGTTGACCTCCATCGTGGGGAACGTATTTGGTTTCAAAGCCTTGCGGGCGCTGCGTCTGGAAGACCTGCGGATTCCCGTTGCCTACCTGAAGACTTTCCAAGGGCCTCCCCACGGTATCCAAGTAGAGCGCGACAAAATCAACAAGTACGGTCGTCCCCTACTCGGTTGCACCATCAAACCCAAATTGGGTTTGTCGGCTAAAAACTACGGTCGGGCAGTCTATGAGTGCCTACGCGGCGGTCTGGACTTCACCAAAGACGACGAAAACATCAACTCAGCCCCATTCCAGCGCTGGCGTGATCGCTTCCTGTTCGTAGCAGAAGCTATCCACAAAGCCCAGGCTGAAACAGGTGAAATCAAGGGTCACTACCTGAACGTCACCGCCCCTACCTGTGAACAAATGTTGGAGCGCGCCGAGTTCGCCAAAGAACTCAAAATGCCCATCATCATGCACGACTACCTGACTGCAGGGTTCACAGCTAACACAACTTTAGCTCACTGGTGCCGCGCCAACGGTATCTTGCTACACATTCACCGCGCTATGCACGCTGTGATTGACCGGCAAAAGAACCACGGGATTCACTTCCGTGTCTTGGCCAAGTGTCTGCGGATGTCTGGTGGTGACCACATCCACACCGGCACCGTCGTCGGCAAGTTGGAAGGCGAACGCGGAATCACGATGGGCTTCGTTGATTTGCTGCGTGAAAACTATGTCGAGCAAGACTTGTCTCGCGGTATTTATTTCACGCAAGACTGGGCATCTATGCCTGGTGTGATGGCAGTTGCTTCCGGTGGTATTCACGTATGGCACATGCCGGCACTCGTGGAAATCTTCGGCGATGACTCCGTCCTGCAATTCGGCGGCGGCACCTTGGGCCACCCCTGGGGTAATGCTCCAGGCGCAACAGCCAACCGCGTTGCCCTCGAAGCTTGCGTCCAAGCACGTAACGAAGGCCGGTCACTTGCCCGCGAAGGCAACGACGTGATCCGCGAAGCCTGTAAGTGGTCTCCTGAATTGGCCGCAGCTTGCGAACTCTGGAAAGAAATCAAGTTCGAGTTCGAGGCAATGGATACGGTCTGATGAAAAGTCCTGAGTGCGAGGTGAATAATCTCCACTCAGAACTTAGGATTCAGGACTGACTGGGCTGGAGTTGGGTATTAAAAACGCGGTGGCTATCCACAAGATGGCAAGTTGAAGGCGAAATCCTGTGGATGTGAGTCTTAGGTATTTTCCAATGCTGTTTTGGCAAGGGAGAGCGGGTATGGTGTTGTACCCAGTAAAGGTTGCAGCAATCAGCTTTTACTAAAGATTTTAGTAAAAGATAACTGACCCTCTCAAAATTCACATCAGTATGGATATAAAACAAATCGCCAAAGATACTGCGAAGGTGCTGACTAGCTACCTGACTTATCAAGCGATGCGAACTGTTTTTGCTCAGCTCAGTGAAACAAATCCTCCCTTGGCGCTCTGGTTGCAAAGCTTTTCCTCCAGTGGCAAAATCCAAGATGGTGAAGCCTACCTGCGGGAATTACTTCAGGAAAAGCCAGAATTAGCGTTTCGACTAATGACAGTGCGAGAACATCTGGCCCAGGAAGTGTCAGAGTTTTTACCTGAGATGGTTTGCACTGGCATCAGTCAAGCAAATATGGAACATCGCCGGCGGCATTTGGAGCGCATGACGCAACTAAGCATACCTGACACCGCCCCCCAGTCAGAAATGGAAACCTCTTCAGAGCCTAATTTGGATAATTTATCCAGTTAATGGCTAATCGCTTCATCGCAATTAGCCAAGAATTGCAGCTACACCAGAAAGACACTAAGGAAGACATGAAAACCCTACCCAAAGAGCGTCGTTACGAGACCCTGTCCTATCTGCCGCCACTCAGCGACGCGCAGATCGCCAAACAAGTTCAGTACATCCTCGATCAAGGTTATATTCCTGCCATCGAGTTCAATGAAGTGTCTGAACCAACGACATTCTACTGGACACTGTGGAAGTTGCCTTTGTTCAACGCCAGAAGCGTCCAAGAAGTTCTGAGTGAAGTTCAAGGCTGCCGGTCTGAATACTCCAACTGCTTCGTGCGTGTTGTCGGTTTTGACAACATCAAGCAGTGCCAAGTCCTCAGCTTCATCGTACACAAGCCGAACACCAGAGGCTACTAGAACTTAGTTCTCAAATTTGACTCACTAGAGTAAAAAAGTAGGGGTAATTCATAAATTGCCCCTATTTTTTTTGCTATAAATTAAAAGCCGGTATAACATTACCTTGAATTTAAACCGCTCTTTCTATTTTAATTTTTGGCAAAATCAACTTGTGGGGGCGTTAGCTTCTACATATCCACATACTAACCCCCTGAAATGTGAGATTGGGAGGGGAAAACACATCTCTAATTCCGAGCATTTTGGCAGAAGAATTAAAGGGTCTGTAATTTGGATATTCTAGGATAACAATAAGGGCTATGAGAGGACGAAAATGAACGAACTCACGGAAAGTAAATTGGAGCAAATCGCTCAACTGATTGCCACTCTGCCAAGCGATTCCTTACTGGAAAAATGCCAGACAGAAGAGCAAATTAATGAATGGCATAACTTGCGAAACACTCAGCTTTTGATTGCTGACTGCTGGCAAGCTGAGTTTATTCTGTGCCAAGGCGATCCAATCGGCAATGCCTTGGATAGGCAAGAAATTTCCAAGGACAAACACGACATGATTAAGCAGAGAGTAATTCTTTACAAGCATCAGTGGGAACTGATGCAGGAAGCCAATAAGTATGTAGAGCAGTGGCATCAGTTTATTGATAAGCGGAGCATTCAATCTTTAATTAAAAATAATTTAGCTAAACGTTTCTTACCTCTTGGAGGGGATAAAGCTTTACGCGATAACTTTGAACCCACCTATCCTTTTCAATCAGCTTTCGATTTATTTACGCAAACTTTGAAAGAAGAAGTGGATGGCAGCTTTGCGTGGTGTTTAGAACCCTATTTTGAGATTCCTGTCAAGAAGTGGAGAGAAGCCACAAAACAGTTAAGGAAAAATATTGAGCAAGTCAATGCCGATGAAACTTATCCACAGCTTAAATCTACTGAAGTGGAGAAGCTAAAAACTAACATTCGTTGGGATAAATTGGGGTTTTCCTGGTTGGGAATGACTTTGTTTGTTTGCCAGTTTGTCGCGCTGCGTGACCCCTCACTTAGGAAGAAATTGATGAATTTTAACCGATCACTTGTGGACTATTGCAAGATTGGAGTGCGGGCTAGCCTCAAGGTTGGCGGTTTCGCCTGGAATAAAGGAAAGAAGGTTTTTGCTTCCAAAGCCGGTGGATTATATCGTAGTTGAACGTAACAATCAAAATAATTTAACAAAAATTGAAATCAGGTACAAAAATTTTCTGCTCCTAGAACGCTGATTTATGTTGAGGGAATGTCAACCACAGCAATCTGGGAGCGCATTTATGCAATTGAGAAACTTCGGACTCATATTTTTTCCCTCACTTTTGGCAACCCTATTCCTCGGAACTATCTTTGGTGCCGGCGCGGAAAATGCCGGGGAAAAAGTGCTTAGCGATCAGCAAACTGTTCAGATTGCTCAAGCCGGCGCTCCTCCGCTTCAGAGTCGTTGGAAACTAGACATCGCAGTAAGAGACCAGACGGGAAGCGGCTCTAAAAGCAATTACCAAATCTTCGCGGACTTTAAGCAAACAGGTTCCGATTTATCCGGCCAATTTGTGAAAACCAATCCCAACGCCTGCAAAGAAACTTCCATATCTGGAACCGTTGAGGGTAACAAAGTAAACTGGACAGTTTTGTACACCGGCTGGTGTTGTAGGGGTGCGACAATGAAGTTCGAGGGCGTTCTGCGTTCTCCTAACATTGTCGAAGGCAAACTATCACCCTTAGGAAGCACTCCGCGTAACTGTACCTTGTGGTGGGCAGATGTAGTGGCAACCAAGGACAACAACCTTTATTATCGCCGGTGAAATGGCTGAGTAATGCCAAGATATTTGCGCCCAAAACCCTTTTCCCAATTTAGGAGTGGCGAACTTGGCG
The DNA here is from genome assembly GCA_019359355.1 of Microcoleus vaginatus WJT46-NPBG5. GTDB lineage: Bacteria > Cyanobacteriota > Cyanobacteriia > Cyanobacteriales > Oscillatoriaceae > FACHB-68. The sequence goes on from JAHHHM010000013.1 coordinate 184,368, forward strand.
TGTTGCCGGTTCAAACAAAAAAGCGCCCCCATTTCTGAAGGCGCTTTTTTTAATTGCGGACTAAAACTTAGCCATTGATAGCAGGAGCAGTCAAAGCAACAGGAGCTTGAGAACCGGCAGCCAAATCAAGCGGGAAGTTG